>JADJYH010000005.1 GCA_016719855.1 Saprospiraceae bacterium
GGTGGAGATGGCCGTGGTATCGCTGACGACAATCATTGGGGCTTGCGGGGAATTTTTTGTTGAATCTGTTGATGGCTTTAACGTCGCGCTGGGCATCTGCTTCGTCGTAGTTGATGGCGATTTTCGAAGCCCAAGTTCGTGCAGGAAAGCAACACGGCATGCCCGCAAAACGGGCGGCTTTGCCGGAAGATAACTGGAATTCTTGTAGAAGATAATGGCCAGCTCCAATTTGATGGATTGTTCTGACAGCCCGATGGATTGCAGGACATCTGGAGGGATAACCAAGGGCCTGTTTTCAGCTATTGCGGTCATGGCTTTTTTTTACAAAAGTAACTCAATTGCCGCATATACCCAACCATGTGGGTGAATTCCCACTTCGCCGCCATCATCGAGAACATCGAGGCGCAGAAGGTGGTGCTGCGAGCGGCGCTGGCGGAGAGCGAGGCGCTGTTTGGGGGGTTGTTGCAGCGGGTGTTTGGGTGAGGGTGTTTGCCCTTAGCCCCTTTTAGCATTGATTATTGAGTGAGGTTGTCCTGATCGGGACGGCATCTTTGTAGAAATGTCCAACCACAGGCTAACTGTTCCATCGGAACGGTATCCATCGGCAGATACCGTTCCGATGGAACGGAGACCCAGGCTAATTTAATCAATGCTACAAAGATGCCGTCCTGATGGGACGATTTTTCTCGATTAACGCCGTCCTTTGGGCTGTTTAAAGTGCCAGTAGAATTAAGTTGATGACATTGCCTTTTCAGATTCAGGGGCAGTGCGCCCAAAATGTCACGGTTTTTGCCAGCTAATGAATTGAAAGCCCCAATAACGAGGCAGCCCCGGCCTTTGTGTTTCCCTTTCCAACTTGTCATTCCGGTAGCTTCCCACTGCGCTCTTGCCGCATCCCGCTGGATACAGGAAGGGGATGGCATCGCATGGTTTCACTTCTTTAAACGCAACCAATGAAAAAGAAATCTATCCTCGCTTGCACTATTCCTGTGCATCTCCCAACCTTGTTTTCAGCCAAGCCGACTTGGTGGTTTCCACTGCCAGTTTTTCGCTCCAACAGCATCGCCCGGGCGATATTTTTCAGGTGCAGGCCACGGTGAAGAACGTGAGCAATTCGACGGCGGCGGCCAATTTCATGTATGTCTATTTCACGCAAGACCTGACGGTGTCAGATGCGGAAATCGTAAGCCGGGTTTCCATTCAGGAACTGGGGCCGGGCCAGAGCCAGGGAGGTGGATTTCCGGTATCCGGTGTCGCCGTTGTTGTTCGCTGGCAACTACCATGTGGCCTTTATGGTTGACCCCCTGGGGCAAATACCAGAGTCGAACGAAAACAACGCCTTCTGCGTAAAAAGCGGCAATAACTGCCTGACCTTCAACCTCACCAACTCAGTGGTGGCTTCGCAAAAATTTGCGTACCCGGTGCTGTTCGTGCATGGTTGGACGGGCAATAGCCATACCTGGGACGAATTCAGCGTGGAGGCAGAGTTCCGTTATGGCTGGTCGTTTGGCGGTCGCCTTGACCATATTGCCTCAACCCTGATGGCAACCAGTACATCGTCGGATGGTATCATCAAACTCTTCGTTACGCAGCCAATTTGAGCAAAGGGGATTATTACGATGAATTTTGATGGGAACAAATGGTGCGCTGTTCGTCAGCGATGATGGCATCCTATTCAACGATGATTTGAGCAATCAAGCGGCAGCTGTAAAGCAGGGCTGGGCGGTGAGCGACGCAGTGAAAAAGATATTGGCGAAAACGGGTGCGAGACGGTCATTTTTGGTAGGCCACAGCATGGGCGGCCTTGCCTCCGTGAGTACCTGCAAAACCCCGAGAATTGGCAGGCTGACGGTGGCGCACCATGTGGCCAAGTTGCTTGACGATTGGTACGTTTTCGAATGGGGAGTAATATCAACCTTGCGGGCCTATCGGGCTTAATAGGTCTTGACGAACATTCAGAAGCTGTACGAGACTTGCGTTACGAATCCATCATTTTTATGGGCAATATTTGATGTGGCTACGAGGATAATTTTTCTATTTTCTACAACAACGACGTGGATTGCAACGGTGCGGTGGGCGGTTTGATTACAGGGTTGAATGAAAAACCGCACCGTCGGACATCAATTATGCCTGCATCGTTGGGGTGGGCAACAACTTTCCGGGGATTTGATGGGGATGGCATCGTGGCAGATGAAAGGGCAGATTTGAACAATTACCTTTTTGCGCAGCCACCACTTGGCCAACTTGATGCAGAGCGGTTTGATGTCACCACTGCACATACCGACATGCACAAAGAAAACCCAAACGCCATGGTGAGGGGTTTGGACGAAGCAGATGACTACGAACTGGCTTACCCGATTCCGTTCAACTACTTCAACTATGGTTGGAGCACCGAGCAGGCACCCAACAGTCCTTACGCGAAGAAGATTGGGACGATTATCGATTGAACATCCCGACCAATGGCCAGCTGGAAGTGAACCTGTACGACATCCCCGTGAAGGATTTCGGCCTGTTCTTGCTGAAGAGCAACTATGACCCGCTGAAGGAAGTGGTTTCGAAGGCAAGAGCAAGCCATCAGCCTTTCCAAACAAGTCGCCGCACCTACTACCTTCGAAGCTGCGGTATCCTGACGCCGAACAGTTGGAACATCCGTCTTGGAGTGGTGGAAGTTCACGCCATCCAGCCCGTCGGCGGTGGAGGATGTCGTGGCGGCCAATGGGCTGTCCCTGTTCCCTAATCCGACCACCGGGGATTTTGAAGTCCAATGGAGCAGCCTCGAACTTGGCGAGTATGAAATAGCCGTCCTGAACAGCATGGGGCAAGTGGTGCGGCGGTCTGTCCATCAAAACAGGGGAATTGGGAGCGTTTTCCGTCAGCCTCGACGGATTGCCGAGCGGCGCTTATTTCGTGCAATTGAATCGGTGATGGAGCTGAGATGGGGAAGGTGGTGAAGGAGTGAGGATAGTAATAAGGTAAATCTTTTCAAGATGAAATCCTTTGATAGCTTTGCCGACCCAAGGCATCAATTTGCTTTTGCATCAACGAACCAGTGTGGAAAGTTGCCCTTCAAGATAGAGCCTGACAACCTGAAAGATACCATTGTTGAGTTCCACTATCAAAGTGAGGTGCCGCATGAAGTATTGCCGGGATTGGTTTTTGAGCTTTTGAAGGGCAGTTTCAAGATTGTCCCCCGGCCCACTTCTCCTTGGCAGCTTGACCCTGCCAACTTCCTAAAACTGGAGACACAAGACGGGATGCTTCTGACGGATGATTTGGCCAAAATCCATCTAAGGAAAGAATCCATTATTTTCAATACCGTTGGCAGCTATCCGGGTTGGGAGCAGTATTCTAATTGCATTTTCGACACGATGACCCGCCTTTACAATGCAGGATTTGTACAGAAAGTGCTGCGGATTGGCGTTCGGTACATCAGCGAGTTCGCAGGTCAAAGCATTTTCGACGTAATGAAAGGCAACCCGCAAATAGCGCTGCCTGGCACGACAAGTAAGAACACGACTCTATCGAACCGAAATGAACCATAATGGCTGTGAGGTTAGGTTTTTAGTGTAGCGGACAAAGTGCCCGGCATGGCGGTGCATCGGTGATTCGTATTTTCGCTTGTGGACATCATCACCTACAAGATATTTCCGAAAAAATCACCGATTACGGCGATGGATGGGCTTAAATCAGAAACCGAGCTGCTGCATGAGGTAGAGAAAGCGTTCTTTTTCAACGTCTTGAAGCCTGAATATCTTGCTACTCTTAACCCTCAGTATCAATGACCTGTACCGTATGCAAGCTACTACCTGCGATTATACGCCCACCTACTTCCAGCCTGTAACGGAAGTATCTCACATCAACCCCACGAAGGGGCACAGAAGTGGGGAAGGCCTTGACGCAATTGGGTTGTATAAAGAATGGGCAAAACGCCCTCTTCGGACGTGGTGTTAGAGCGTTTTATGCAGCACTTGGCGAAGCAGCTTTTGAGGTTGTCGAAATTCTTCGAGCAGAAGCTGCCGACCCAGCTTGCTAATTTCCAAGGGCATTGACTTGAACTTGGTCAGGGAAGTCCACCTATTTCATTGCGCAATTCTGCCTGTTGACCAATCCACAACCTGCCTCACTGTTGACTTTACGGCAGATACCTCTGGTGCTGACGTTGCGGTATGCTGATGGCAAGGACGCCTATTTTGAACTGTATTTTGAGCCAAATGCTGTGGAGCCGGTTCAAAGCGTTGTACTTATTTCCGAGAACGTTAAATGTGTCTCGCCTACAATGGAGCGCGTCTGACCAAGGGCTTTCCGCTTTCATGCAGGCAATGTCGCCAATCAGCATCCAAATCCCAGCTTAATACCTGAACACAGCGAATGGAATACCCTCCACATTTGCTCCCTAAACCCAATTTCATCATAATGTCATATGGGGCATGGATGGATTCCTGCTACTTTCAACATCATACCAAAGATAAGGACCTGAAGGATCCAGAGACTGACCTGCTAAAACTGGACTACATCGTTATCAACACTGACCACCTGCGTGATTTTTCTACTAATCTCATCGGCACCTTTCAGCCACAGGACTGCTATTGGAAGTTGAGAAATGACGGAATGGATGGATATTTTGGGGAAGCATGGGAAGAGGGCGAGCTGGTTAAATTCCCCAGTTCCAATGATTGTGAACTCCACGAGGAAAGAGGTGCTTTTTACTTGCCGATTGGCAAATGTGCTGGCAGCAGGGTCAATGCGTCAGGTACAGAACCATTATTGTGATTTGCGATGTGCTTCATACGCCAATTCGTTGCAATTACTGGCATTTTTCGCTTCGTTGGAAGGATGAAAACGGAGCTTACTTCAACGACCTTAAACCGAAGGCCATCAGAAACTTTTTTAGGTCTTGGGTGAGGAAGTTTATTCAGGACAATGCCCAGTTTGAAATACCTGTTTATCAGTCCGTACCCATTGAAAGGTATCAAAAAATATTGATGCTTGCTGTGGCTACTTGCTCTCTGACGCTCGTCAGTGATACATCATTGTCAACAAATTGTAACTTCGTTTCCAGAACCAATTCCCAATTCCATAAGACGCCCATTCTACATGAAAAACTCCAATTTCACCTTCCTCTACGCCCGTTGGCCGGAGATATACGAAGCGGCCACGGAGGCCGAGCAACAGGTCTTCACCAAGTCCGTCACCGCAAGCATGTACTGCCGACAGGCGATGGAACTCGTGGTCAACTGGCTCCATGAATTTGATGCGGAGTACACCGTGCCCTACCAGAACACCATCGCCGCCAAGCTGGGCCGACTGCTTTGTGTGCAGGACTTGGAAGCCCTCGATGGTAGGGAGTTGGGGCCATCCCGCAAGGTGGGCAACAACGCCACGCACAGCCTGCCCATCACTTCCAACGAGGCATTGGCGAGCCTGAAATTCCTCTTCCACTTGCCGTACATCGCCCGCACCTACACGGACGACCCCTGGCCCAAGGATTTTGACGAAAACCACATCCCCAAGGACGATCCCGTGAAGGTGGCCCTTCGGGAAATCGCCCGGCTGGAGGAGGCCCAAAAACAGCAACAGGAGCTTATCGCTTCGCAGCTTAAACAGTTGGAGGCCAGTACTGCCGAACAGGCCGCACATGCTGCCATGCAGTCGGAACTGGCAGTCATCAAGGACAAGAACAAGCACATCCCCGTGCCGGAAGCGGGCATTTCGGAGGCCGAAACCCGACGCCTCTACATTGACGCCGACCTGAAAGCCATGGGCTGGGAACTCGACGATGCCCGCTCCACGGAGTACGAACTGGGCAACCTGCCCCGCCACATCAACCCAACCGGAAAGGCCTACGTGGACAACGTGCATTGGGGCGACGACGGCCCGCCGCTCGCCATCGCGGAAGCCAAAAAGACCTGCCGCAGCGCCGCCGAGGGCAAAGCGCAGGCAGTGGTCTATGCCGACTGCGTTGAGCAACTGCACGGCAGGCGGCCCATCATTTTCTACACCAACGGCTTCGAGACCTGGCTTTGGGACGACCAGTTTTACCCGCCCCGGCAAGTGCATGGTTTTTTGAAAGCCGAACTGCAACTGCTGATTGACCGTCGCAGCACCCGAAAGGATTTGCGGAAGTACACGCCCGACCCCGCCATCGCTGGGCGCTACTATCAAAAGGAGGCCATCCAGCGCATCGCCGAGACCTTCGTGGCCAACGACGGGCAGTTGGGCATCACGGGCAAGCGCCGCAAGGCATTGGTGGTGATGGCCACCGGCACGGGCAAGACCCGCATGGCCGTTGCCCTCGTGGACATTTTGATGAAGGCAAACTGGGCCAAGCGGGTGCTCTTCCTTGCCGACCGAAATGCACTGGTGACGCAAGCGAAGCGGGCATTTGGCAACCTGCTCACCAACCTCACGGCCATTGACCTGACCAAGGAGCGGGAAGACACGACCACAAGGCTCGTTTTTTCCACCTACCCCACCATCATGAACTGCATCGTGCCGCCCGCAATCCCGACGGGGTGGTGTACGGCGTTGGGCATTTCGACCTCATCATCGTGGACGAGGCGCACCGCTCCATCTATGAAAAATACGAGGACATCTTTCACTACTTCGACGCGCTCATCGTCGGCCTCACCGCCACGCCAAAGGACGAAACGCACCACGACACCTACCAGGCTTTTGAGTGCGAGCAAGGCAACCCGACCTACTACTACGAACTGAACCAAGCCGTGGGCGATGGTTTTTTGGTCCCACCAAAAAAGCTGGAAACGGGCACGAAGTTCCTGCGCCGGGGCATCAAGTACAGTGAGCTGTCGGAGGCCGAACAGCAGGAGTACGAGTCCGCCTTTGGCCCGCATGGGCGAGGAGGTGCCCGATGAAATCGGCGCGGCCATCAACCCTGGCTGTTCAATAAGGATACGGTCATCAAGGTGCTCGATGCGCTCGTCGCACGGCCACCGGGTGGAGTCTGGCGACAAAATCGGGAAGACCATCATCTTCGCCAACAGCCAAGACCATGCGGAGTTCATCGAAAAAGTATTCAACGAGCAATACCCGGAGCACAGGGGCATTCGTGCGCACCATTTCCTACAAGGACCAAAAGTTTGCCCAAGACCTGATTGACAAGTTCAAGATAGCCGACCGCTACCCGCAAATCGCCATCTCGGTGGACATGCTCGACACGGGCATTGACGTGCCGGAAATCGTGAACCTGGTGCTGTTCAAGCCTGTCTATTCCAAGTCGAAGTTTTGGCAAATGCTGGGGCGGGGCACCCGGCTGCGGGAGGATTTGTTCGGCCCCGGCGAGCACAAGCAGGACTTTTATGTGTTCGACTGCTGCGGCAATTTTGAGTTCTTCGACATGAACCCGATGGGGGTCATGGGCAATGCGTTGAAGAGCATCTCGCACCGGATTTTCGAGTTGCGCATCCTGTTGGCCGAGGCACTTCGGGAGCCGCAATACCAGGACGAATCCTTTCAAGACTACCGCAATCTGCTGCTCGACCTGTCGCACGGGTCGGTGCAGGCGTTGTATGAAAAAAGGGACTTGTTTCGGGTGAAAATGCGGTTGGCCACCATCGAGAAGTTCCTCCAGCGGGAAAGCTGGGAGGCCCTCAGCATGACCAAGGTGCAGGAGCTTTCGGAGCGCATCGGCCCGCTCATCCAGCTCGACGACGAGGACGAAAAGGCCAAGCTGTTCGATGCCCTGTTGTTCAAGATGCAGTTGGCGCTCTGCACGGGTGACCCCAGTTTCGAGGCAGGCAAAACCAATATCGTCAGTCGGGCGAAAAGCCTGGCCACCAAGGCCAACGTGCCGGTGGTGCGACAAAAGCTCGACCTCATCAATCGCATCCAGACGGACGGATTCTGGAAGGAAATCACGCTGCCGGGGTTGGAGCATATTCGCACCGAGCTGCGGGAACTGATGAAGCTGCTGGTGTCCGAGGGCAAAGACCCGGTATTCACCAATTTTGAGGACGAACTGGTGAGCGTCCATGAACCGCTGGACGTGCTGATGCCGTCTGCCCCTGCCAATTATCTGGAGCGGGTAAAAAGCATTCATCCGCAACAATCGGGAGTACATGGTCATCCAAAAGCTGCGCAACAACCAACCCATCACGGCGCAGGAGTTGAGTCAGTTAGAGTCCCTGCTTTTCGACGGCAGCGAGCGAGGCACGAAAGCCGATTTCGTGAAGGCCACGGGCAGCAACCAGCCATTGGGGCAGTTCATCCGCAGCATCCTCGGCCTCGACCGAGCGCTGCGCTCGCCGCATTTTCCACCTTCCTGGAAAAGGGCAAGCTGAGTGCCGACCAGCAAAAGTTCCTCGAAATCATCATCAACAATTTCGAGGTGAACGGCGTCCTAGACCCGAAGCAGTTATACGAGGCACCTTACACCGACATCAACACGGAAGGGTTGGATGGACTGTTCAATGACTCGGACAGCTCGAACATCGTTTCGATTATCAGGGGTGAATGGGACGGCGATGGCGGGGTGAGGGGATATTTGCCAATACCCAATGCATGCAGCAGTGGTTGGCAAATTTGTGGGGGCAATTGATTGTGTTAAAATGCGCTTTGGCTGCAAATGGAGGGATGAACCACTCCACAGCTTAACCTTTGCGCCCAAATTATCCATGCCTTCCGTCTCGTTCCTACCGGACACCACCCCACCCAATTTCCAACCATCCAAACCCTCATCACCCACGAAACCGACTCGGCGCCGCCCCAAACTCCTGCGAGAAAGTCCTTGTAAAATACGCCGGGTCGGCAAACCCCGCTGCTTCAAGTCTCTGGCTTGAACCCAATATTTAGCACGTCTTTGACGTACCTAACCCGCTTGGAAATCTGAACTCGCCCGCCTTCAGCAGGGGCTGATAATCGGTTTACGTCACTTCCGATTGTTATCAGAATGCACCGACAAACAGCTTTTGAGAACACCCTGTGCCAGCAAGAACATGCAAAAGCAGGTTCCTGATTAGCAGTCTTTACGCTGATATTGCAATGTATGGCAAAAGCAAGCGAGGAAGGCAAGGGTAATCAGGTGCTTCATCAGGTTTAGTATTTTCGAACAATGATAGGGAAAAGCTACGGGAAGGTGGGTGTTATGTTTCAAAAATCAATGACGAAGGCGAGCTCCGCTGAAAAGTGCGATGAGTGGAGGAGGTCGAGGTGGTGGTTGGTGGCTGATGCGATGAGTGGCATGGTGAAAGATGGTCGGTTCGACAATGGCAACCCTGCCCCGGTTTCCTGAAAACAATCAAGCCAAATCAAGCAGCCACAGCCTCGATATTTTCCTGAACTTCCCGGTTCAGCGCCCTGAGTTGTTGAAGGATTTCCGAAGGCGGGTTGCCAGCCAGCGCCGCCGAGATGAGCCGCTCGGCTTCCCGGATTTTGCCGCAATTAAAGGCGAGTTGCGCAGCGCTCCTGAACAGAACGGAACGGGTAGGTTCGGCTTCGAATTTATGAAAGAGCAGCCACGCAGCCTCTTTTTCTTTTTCAAAAGCGGCTTTGGTCAACTCGATATAACGGTTGTATTCGCCCGCTCTTTGGGCAGCGAAGGCTTCGCCGGCAGTTGCCATGGCTTGGCGATGAAGTTGTTGCGAGGTACTCATTTTTCAATAATTATGCTGATGGGTTCTCCAAATTCCGTGACGATGATAAAGGAAGGGATGTTCATCGAATTGGACAGCCCGACCCGTCGAAGCCGCTGCTTTATTCTTTGGGACATTTTTCCCCGGCTTCCTTTGTTGATGCCGGAAACTTCGAGGGTTGCGTTCAGGTAATTATCTGGGTCAAATTGCGCACTGCCTTCCCCATGGCCCAACCAATAATCAAAACCCGTTCCGATGACGGCTTGCTCGACTACTTGGTAATCCGTCAAGTCGGCTACCAGCAGGAATGAAATGGCGATTGCGTCATTTTCTGCCACATCCCTGGGTTCTTGCCAGCCCCCAAGTTTAGCAACTGGCTGCCAGTTCAACTCAAAAGATGCCCCCATGTCCCCTTCCACTTTTAGCGAAACGCCTGTCCGATGCCCCTGGTTTTCCAGCGCAATCACGCAGCTTTCTGCATAATAGTCGCATTGAATGGGCGACAGGTTGGGAAAATCTTCCTTTAACTTGTGAATGTGAAGTGTCCGCGTAGTTGCCAAGGGCTTGCTTTTTTTCACAATGTTACAGGTTTTTTAGAAAAGCAAGCCCTATCAAATCAATAAAAGATGGCGGGACTCGACGGCTTTTCCGGTAAAGGGTTGTCGGTGAGGTTACATACCCGTTTTGCGCCGCCCACTGAAAAATGATTTCATCATCGGCATTCGGGTCGCCGACTTTTGACCAATGCAAACAAACGAACCCCACTTTTGCCACCGGTGGTTCACAGGATGCTGGCAAATGGTAAAGGGCGCTCACCTGTTCAACCCAATCCCTCCAACCGCTCCCGTATATCGTCGGCGGAGGGCAACAGGCCCGCAAGACCGGCGGGCAAGTCAGTGGTCAGCGTGTAAGTTGCGACACCGATAGGGAGGGCGGCACTTTTCAGGGCATATTCCACCACGGTCTTGTCTTTCGTTTTGCAGATGATGATGCCGATAGCGTCGTTTTCCTCCGGGAGTTTCATCTTTTCATTGAGTGCCGTCAGGTAAAACTCCATTTTACCTTTGTGTTCCGGCTCGAACTCGCCGATTTTCAGGTCAATGGCCACGAGGCTCCGCAGCCTTCGATGGAACAGCAACAAGTCAATGGAATACTCTTTTCTACCTACCGGCAGGCGGTGCTGGTTGGCGATAAAGGCAAAATCGCCGCCCATTTCGATAAGGAACGACCGCATGTTCTTCAATATCGCCTGTTCCAGTTCATATTCAGAATGTTCATCGGAGAGTTCCAGAAAATCGAAAGTATATTCATCCTTGACGGCCAGTTTAGCCTGTACCACAAGGCTTCCGGGAGTGCCCGGTCGAAAGAGGTTTGGTTGAGCAGGTATTTTCGTAGGATTTGTTCCCTATCTGGTGGATAAGCACATCTTTCGTCCAGCCATATTTTTTGGTCATCCGAAGGTAGAATTCACGCTGGAGGTTGTCTTTACACTTGCTCATTATGACGACATTCTTCGTCCAGCTAATTTCTCCAACCAGCGGTTGGAGATTTTCTTGCCGTGCAAATTCTAAGTAAAACTGGCGCATGTACCACAGGTTTTGGGCAGAATAACCCTTGGCTCCGGGAAACTCCAACTGCAACTCCTTCGAAAGCTGTTCCCCAACCATGTTCCTCCTGCCGCTCGACAATCATCCTGCCGAGGCTCAGGTACAATTCTATTAGTTGTTTGTTGACCGCCCGGAGGGCCGCTAATTGCGCTTCCCGGATTTTGGCCTTTACTTCGGCGACGAACCGGGTGAAGTGTGTTTTGTCAATAGTATACATCATTGATGACGTTTTTCGTGTGAGCGTAAAGGTAGGATTTTTGGTTCACGACCAAGTTTTTACAAGGTTTGGGAAAAATGATGCACTGCACAATCCGAAAAATTCCGGCAAATGATATAAAGAACCTTTGCAGCGCAAATAAAAACAAGCTTAATGGTCTGTCAAGGTAAACATGACAGGTCGTTTCGCACAAAGTCGGGGAGGTTTTGAACCCTGTCCGACTTTAGGCCAAGGACTTTGCAACCTGTCAGAATTAATTGGACAAACTACTACCCCCTCACCCTCGAAACCTGCTCGGCGCTCCCCCAAACTCCTGTGAAAAAGTCCTTGTAAAATACGCCGGGTCGGCAAACCCGACGGCGTAGGCGATTTCGGAGATGTTCAGGTGGGTGGTTTCGAGCAGGATTTTGGCTTGCTGCAAGCGGATGCTGCGGATAAAAAGGGACAAGGTCTTCCCGGTGAGGGCTTTCAATTTTCGGTTCAATTGCGATTCGCTCATGGCCATTTCACGGGCCAGTTCCTCGTTGCCGAAATTGGCGTCGTCGAGGTGGCCGAGGATAGAACGGGAGGCTTTTTCAAAAAAAATGGCTTCCAGTGAAGCGGTTGCCTGTGCAGGGGCATTTGTGGCGAGGGCAACGAAGTCCACTGCGGCATATTTTTGCTGCAAACGCTGTCGCAGTTCCACCAGTTTTTCCAGCCGGATAAGCAATTCTTCTTTCAAAAATGGCTTCGACAAATAGGCATCTGCGCCCACGCCCAGCCCTTCCAACCTGGACTCGACATCTGCCTTGGCGGTGAGCAATATGATGGGGATATGGCAGGTGCGCTCGTCGTTTTTCAAAAACTGCGTCACCTCAAAACCGTCCTTTTCAGGCATCATCACATCGCTGATGATGATGTCGGGAATGGTTTCCAGCGCCTTGTCTATGCCCGATTGACCGTCTTCTGCCCACAATATCTTGTATTGACCTTCCAGGCAGGTACGGATATAAGTGGCCACGTCGGCATTGTCTTCGATGAGCAGCAGCAATGGCGCATCGTCGTTTTCCAGTCCGACAATACTCCCGGCGGAAGTTATCATTTCGGCCATCGTACCGGAAGCCGGCACAGCCGTTTCTATCTGTGGCAAATCCAGGCTGCGAACCGCCGACTTCCTGACCGGGAGGCGCACGGTGAACTCGGCCCCCTGACCGATTTCGCTTTTTACGGAAATGCTGCCACCCAACAATTCGACCAATTCTTTCGTCAAGGTCAAGCCGATACCCGTGCCCTCGCCTTTACGGGTATGCGCATCGTCCGCTTGGTAAAAACGGTCGAAGATGTTGGCGATATGCTCCGCAGAAATGCCGATTCCAGTATTGGAGATTTTGATTTGGAGGAAATGGTTGTTAGTACTGTTAGCAATTGAAGTGCTAACAGTACTCCTGGTTTTATCACCTCGCTGACATGGAGGATGACCTTGCCCTTTTCGGGTGTGAATTTGACGGCATTGGACAGCAGGTTGGAGATGATTTGTTGCAATTTTCCCGGTCGTAGTCCATTTCAGCGACTTCACTTCCGGGTAAAAGGTCAATTGGATATGCTTGGTTGCTGCGTAGGAATGGAAGCTTTCGAAAGGTATTGCAGGAAAAGCACCACATCGCCCAACTCCCAGTCCACGCTCATTTTCCCACTATCCAGCTTCGACAGGTCGAGCATCTGGTTGATGAGGCGGAGCAGGTTTTGGCCGTTGCGCTGAATCAGCGAAAAACTTTTGCCCAATAGCTGCCTGTCCTCACTGCCAACTGCCGACTGCCAACTGCCGACTGCCAACTGTTCCGCCATTCCCAAAATCACCGTCAGCGGGGTGCGGAACTCGTGGGTGATGTTGGTGTACAGCTTCGTTTTGAGCAAATCAATTTCCTGGAGGCGCAGTTTGTCCGCTTTTTCCAGCACCTGCTTGATTTGATATTCCCTGATAAAATACAAAATGGTCAGCAACGCCAACCCGTACAATACGAATGCCCACCATCTCAAATAGTATGGACGCAGGACATGGATGGGATGGTCAATTCCTGCTTCGACCATGCACCCGAATAGCTTTGTCCGGCGATGCGGAGGGTGTATTTGCCGTAAGGCAATCCACTAATGCGGAGCAATGGTTCTTTATGTACTGCCACTCCTTGTCAAAACCCTCGATTTGATATTTGTAGTAACTGACGGGAGATTGAAAGTCGAGCAGCGCAAATTCCAGGCTGAAAAACTTGTCGCCCGGATGCAAGGGTGATTTCCTGTTTGGTGAGCAGTTCGTGCGTTAAGTTGGTCAGTTTATTTTCGCGCCAAGAAACTGATTAAAATTTGTGGTAGGGATTTGCCCGTCTGTCGCATCCGTTCCAAAGTCACGGGGATGAAAGGCCGTCAATCCGTCAATCCCACCGAATAACAGCACCATCCGCTCCCTTATAGCTGGAAACACGGTTGAATTCATTGTGGGCGATACCATCTTTGGCGGAAAATGCATTGATATAATGAGTACTTAAATTAAATCGCACCAATCCATTGTCGGTACTCACCCAGAGGTTGCCAAAGTCATCCGGGAGGATGTTGTACAAGGTATTGGAGGGCATGCCGTCCTGTATCGTAAACGATTGAAAAGCACCATTGGCCCGGTCCCACCGGAGCAATCCTTCCGTTGGTGGCCAACCAAAAATGCCATCGGGTCTTCGATAAATCCCGCAATCGCTAACCGGCATCCGGTGTTTCGTCCACCACATTTCCGTCCCAAAAATCGGTGATGCAAAGGTCTTTGAATGCGGTAACACCCCGAACCACCGACTGCCCAGTAATGCTGGTCTTTGGGGCTGAAAATAATCCGGTAAATGAAATTCGAAAGGGCATGGCCTGTCGGCATGATTCGACCGGCGTGATGCTGTTTTCCCGGATGTCCCAAACCAACAACTTCCCGTGGTCATTCCCAATAAGTAGCGCCCGCAAAGGATATTGCGCCCATATAAAACCAATCGTTGACCGGTATGCTTTGGGTCCAAGTTCAAGTCCAGCAAACTGGAAACCGCCATGCCCGGTAAATCAATGGAATGGCACCCGCTACCGAAAAAATAGACTTTGTCGTCCCGTTTATCAAAGCAATGAATCCAAATATCATCGGCCACCTTGAGCTTGAAAAGTATTTCCCTTCCTTTTTATCATAAAAACCAACCCGAAATGCCCCCGTCCAAATGTTGCCACGGCATCGGCAAAGATCCCTGCACCTGGTTGCCCAGGATCCCGCATATCAAAAGCCGCCTTGTTGAAAAGTACCTGAAACTGTTTTTGGAAGGCGTGAACTTATGAACCCCCGGTGTGCAAATCCAATAGTTGCCTTGCCGGTCGCTAAAAAGGACAGGTTCACCGAAAGTCTTTGCCCACATCGGGCCTGTCAATAAGGGAGAAAACTTATAGTCTTTAAAACAAAAGGCCGTTGTTCAACGGCAGCAGATGGCGGGGCCAAATTTGTCGTTCCGGCGCGCCAATGGAACTCCAGGTTGTTAAAAACGTTGAAGGTGGGCAAATCACAGGGGCGGTATTCATTTTTAACCCCCGTCAAGCTATGCTTTCTATTATCAATGGGAACCTTGCTCTTTTGTCCAAAGAAACAAACTCCAGCAAGCCCTCCTCATTGAAATAGGACAGTTTTTTAGATGGCTCCGTGTTGATCACCATGCGGTTGCCAAAAAAGGAAACCCTTTCGTTGAAGGCGATGCTTTCGCCGTTGGCATGTGGCGTGTAGTCCGGGTTGCGCCACGATTTATCCAAGGTTTCACTTGCATCCACCACCAGTTCAAAACCCCTTCCAGTTATGTAACGGTAAACCAAGGCATTCCTGACCAAGAGGTAAATGTCACCTTGCTGGTTGGGTAAAATGCTTGTAATCTCGTTCGGGTCAAATGGCAGGTCTGGAAATTTTTCCTCCAGCGGCGTCAGCTCACCACTGACAGGGTTGTAAATATCGGTCTTCCCGTCCGTATCGAAAGTCCCTTCTGCTATGCCGTAGGAGATCCAAAGGTTGCCCGCTTGGTCTTCGGCCAGATTGACTATTCGGTTGCGTTGCAGGCCATCCCGTTTGGTCAGTAGTGTGAAACGTTTTCCGTCGAAACGGTTCAGCCCGTTGCGAGTCCCGAACCACAAAAACCACGTTGGTCCTGCAGCCCACAGAGTACCTCCCTGCTGGCCAGGCCGTCTTCCACGCTGAGGAATTGGTGATTGTATTGCAAGTCCTGGGCTTGCATCAACAGCGGCAAAACAGCATAAAAAATGAAGACAATTATGGCACGAGAACAACGCATTCAGACAAATTAGGAAGGAAGAATGGGTATGAGGCAAAGAGAAACAGTAAACTTGATTGACCCTTGGCAAATTTATGATTTTAGCCTGACTGATCGCTTATATCAAAAACCTCACCACCCCAAAATCACCTGCGCCAGCAGAATCTTTTGCCACCATCGCCGTGGAAAGACCGTGGCATAGCCGATGTTGGCAGCGCCCGTGTCGTCTTTTCATTGGCGAAGGCGAGGCAGGCGGGCTGCGTGTGCAGGGCGGACATCACGCCCATGAGCAGGTTGTACGGCATTTTGAACACCAACCGAAAGACGAGCATCCCCAGCAACGCTGTCGCCAACGTGACGATGGCACCCAACACAATCAATTGAAAACCAGCCGATTGGAAGGTGGAATAAAACGAGTAGCCCGACTTGAGGCCAATGCCCGCCAAAAAGAACACGGCGCCCAATTGCCGAAGGGTAAGGTTTGCATTCAGCGACATGCCCCAAACGATGCGCCCGCTCCTGCCCAGTTTGCCCAAAATCAAAGCGACGATGAGCGGCCCAGCCGCAAAGCCCAACTTGAACGTGGAACCGCCCGGCAGCGGGATGGGCAACATGCCCAAGAGCAGCCCCAACGCAATGCCGATGGAAATGCTGATGTAGTCCACCTCCGAGAGCCGTTGGTAGCTGTCGCCGAGGTACTTGCTGATTTCCTTCATCTTGGTTTTGGGGGCAATGATGCGCACCTGGTCGCCCGCTTCCAACACCATGTCGCCATGGGTGGGCAAGTCCACGTCGCCCGCCGGATGCGGGTGATGATGGCCTGGAAGTGGTGGTAGAGGTCAAGTTGCTGGATGCTTTTGCCAACGACCGCTTTGTTGGAAACAAAATGCGGCGTACGTCAACGGTGCTTGCGTCCAGCGAGAGGTCCCTGCCGGACGGGATGCCAAAATGGGCCTGAAATTTCTTAAGCTCGGCGGGTGACCGACGAGGGTGAGGATATCGCCTTTTAGGATGATGGTTTCTGGCCCAGGAACTTCTATTTCCGTTCCACCCCTTGAGAGTCGCCGGGAGACGACGATATTGTTCAATTCGCCGGACTTGCCGATTTCCACCAGGCTCTTTCCTGCCAGCCGGGAATTGGTGACGATGACATTGACGTTTTCCAGTTCCTCGGTGCTGATGCCGGTGAGTTCAGCCGTGGTTGCTGCCTCTTTTTGAAGTCAATGCGCCAAAACTTGATGCCCATTTGGAACAAAAAATGACGCCAATCACGCCAATCGGGTAGGCGAGCGAGTACCCCACGACTGGTTCGGCCAGCAAGTTCCTCGCTGCCTCCGATGTTGGGTCGGTGATGGAGTTCTTGAGGATGTCCACCACGGAAGCCAATGCAGGGTGTTGGTCAGCGAGCCGCAAAAAAGCCCCGCCGTGAGCGTGCTTTTCATGCCCATCAACTTGCCCAACAAAATGGTCAATGCAGCGGAAACGACCAAAATTCCGAAGACCAACAGGTTGTCACGCAGTCCTGATTTTTTGAAAGAGGCGAAAAAGCTTGGTCCCGACCGAAGGCCGATGGTGTACACGAACAGCACCAACCCAAGGATGTAAATAATGTCCGGCAAGGCCATGTCCGGGTGCATGGCCCCGAATGCCAGCCCGACGAAGAGTACGGCGGCCACCCCAAAGCTGAAACCCCTAACCCTAATCCGGCCAATGAAATAGCCGATGGCAATGACGAGGAAGAGCAGGAGTGGCTTGTTTTCGAGGAGGAGTTGAACGATGGCGTCGTAGAGATTCATATTTGGTGCAAAACTACCTTATAAATTTCAACACGGGCACGGGAGCCAGAGGACACGAGAGCTCCTTGGGTCTCTGCGTCTCCGGGGCCTCCGTGTTGAAAAAAACCTTAAAACTCCGCACCTTCACGCTCCGAAACGACACCGCATCCCCGTGGTCTTGGAGCAGGATATGCCCTTGTGGCCAGTTGCCGAAGTTGGGCCAGTCCTTGTACTTCGAATAAGCCACGAGGGCGTTGAACATCGGCGTATTTCGCTCGTATTCAAGGGTTTGAAAGCCGTTCAGCCAATGCTCCACGTGGTTGCCACGCACCACGATGCGCAGTTGGTTCCACTCACCAACGCCCCTGAACTCCTTTCCCCGGCTTGGCACGGACAGGTTGGCGGCAGGGATGAGGTCGTACAGCGAGCCGAGTGTCCGGTTGCCCTTCACGCCAAGCAGGGCGTCGGGATGCTTGGCATCGTCGAGGATTTGGAACTCGCAGCCGATGGCCGAGCCTGCGCCTTGGTTTAGGTCGGGCTGCACGAAGTATTTGACGCCGCTGTTGGCGCCTTCCGTGATTTTGAATTCGAGCTTTAGTTCAAAATTGCTGAACTGCTCCCTCGTCACGATGTCGCCACCGCCAGTGCTTTCACCGCCAGAACTTGGTTGTACGATTAGCACACCGTCCTTCATCGCCCAGCCAGTGGCAGGGAAGTTAGTGGAGCGGGCGGAGCGCCAGCCTTTCGAGGTCTTGCCATCCCAGAGCAAGCGCCAACCGTGGCGCAACTCATTGTCCGTCAGCGTGTTGGCAAGGTAGTTTTCTTCAGGGCAGGTTGGTTCCACGGCCCAGCGGTCAGCTTCCAGTGCCTCGGTTTTGATGCGGATATTGCGCCAGCGGATTTCACGCCCGGCCAGCTCAGGGCTGCCGATGCTGTGAACTTGCAGGGCGATGAAACCCGTTGCCGTCAGGTCGTCCACGACGTTGGCGGTCTGCACGCCGTTCACCCAGATGCGCAGCTCGTCGCCGATGGCTTCGATGTGGTAGCTGTTCCAATCGCCGTTTTTGAAGGCCAAGCGACCAGGTTCGTTTTCTGCGAGGGCGGCGAGCCAGCCCCGGCGACCCTCGTCGTAGATGCCGCCGCTGTAGGCACGGGGGCTTGGGTCAATCTCGGCCTGATAGCCGTGTACCCTGCCTTTCTGGTAATCGGGCAGGCTGTTGCTGCGAAACTGGATGCCGGAATTGAGCGAGGGATCCACCTTCACCTCCAGTTCGAGGATGAAATCGGCGTAGTTTTTTCGGTGCAAAAGAAAGGTGTTGGGCGTGTTGGCCTTGGTCGTCCCGACGATTTCGGCGTTCTCGACCCGGTAGGTGGCTTGGCCGTTTTGACCGTCCAGCCGCTGAGGTCTTTGCCGTTGAAGAGCGGCTGCCAGCCGGACTGGGCTGTGGCGATTTGCGAAGCGAGGAAAAGAAGAACTAAGGGGAAATGTTTCATGATTTTCGTTTTGCCAAAGGTAGAAATTCCACCGTATGGCAGTGAAACAAAAACGCCGCCATGCCATTCTTCAGGCTCAAATGTCGGTGTTAAAAGACCGTAATGGTTTATCAAACTGTTTATAAAATTCTGCCTATTCTTGCAAGCAATAATATTGAAAACATGAAAAAACTCACTGCTTGCCTCCTCCTCGCCGTTTGCATGTTCCCCCTTTTTGCGCAGCAAAAAACCTACTGCAACCCCACCAATATTGACTACGGCTACACTCCCTACGAGAGCTTCGCCGCCTGGGGCAAGCACCGGGCCACCGCCGACCCGGTCATCGTGAACTACAAGGGCGACTTCTACTTGTTCAGCACCAACCAGGGCGGCTACTGGCACAGCCCCGATATGCTGAACTGGAACATTCCACAAACGCCCTTTCCTTCGCCCTTGGAACAGCGAGACCAAGGACGACCTCTGCGCCCCCGGCGTCGGCATCATCGGCGACACGATGGTGGTGTTCGGCAGCACCTACACCTCCGACTTTACACTCTGGGGCAGCACCGACCCCAAGGGCAACGAGTGGTTCGTGCTGGTGGACAGCTTCGAAATCGGCGGCTGGGACCCCGCTTTTTTCACCGACGACGACGGTCGCTTTTATATGTACAACGGCAGCAGCAACCGCTACCCGATGTATGGCGTGGAACTCGACCGCAAGACGTTTCAGCCCAAAGGCACCCGCACGCCCATGTACCTCCTCGAAGACTGGCGCTACGGCTGGCAGCGGTTCGGCGAACACATGGACAATACCTTCCTCGACCCATTTGCCGAAGGCGCTTGGATGACGAAGCACAACGGCAAATACTATTTCCAATATGGCGCTCCCGGCACGGAGTTCAGCGGCTATTCCGACGGCGTGGTGGTGGGCACGCGCCGCTCTTCCAGTTCCAGCCCTTCACGCCGCAGAGCGACCCGTTGAGCAGCAAAATGGGCGGCTTCAACCGGGGCGCTGGCCACGGCGCCACCTTTCCCGACAACAACGGGCGCTATTGGCACACGTCCACGACGGTTGTTTGTGTGAAAAACACTTGGGAGCGGCGCATCGGCATCTGGCCCACTGGGTTTGATAAAGACGACGTGATGTGGTGTAACACGGACTTCGGCGACTACCCGATGTACCTGCCCAGCGCCCGCACGGACGGCCAACTCCGCCCCGACTGGTGGCTGCTCAACTACAAAAAGCCTGTGACCGTGAGCAGTACGCTCGGCAGCTATCACGCCAACAACGCCGTGGACGAGAACATCAAGACCTACTGGAGTGCCCGCACCGCCGACAAGGGCGAGTGGATACAGACCGACCTTGGCCAGCTTTCCACCGTCCATGCCATCCAAATCAACTACGCCGACCAAGATGCCGAATTCGTGGGAAAACAAACAGGCATTTACCACCAGTACGAACTCTACGCCAGCACCGACGGTAAAAAATGGACGCTGTTGGTGGATAAAAGCCAAAACAAAACCGACGTACCGCACGACTACATCGAACTCCCGAAACCTATCGAAACCCGTTACCTCAAGCTCGTGAACGTACACATGCCCACCGGCAAATATGCCATCAGTGGGCTGCGCATCTTCGGCAACGGCGGCGGCACCAAGCCAGACCCGGTAAAAGACCTCATCGTGCTGCGTACTGAAAAGGACAAGCGCAGCGCCTACATCAAATGGAGCCCCGTGGACAATGCCTTCGCCTACAACCTCTACTACGGCACTGCGCCGGACAAACTTTACAACAGCATCCTGATTCATGACTTCAACGAATACTGGTTCAAGGCGATGGATAGGCAGAAGACTTACTATTTCGCCATCGAGGCAGTGAATGAGAATGGGGTGTGGGGAAAATCGGAGGTGAAGAAGGTGGAGTAAGAATTTATACTGCGCTAAACATTCCCCCCATTTTAAGGCTTCTTCTTAATGGAACACGGGATGTTTGGTCTGAAGGCCGGACACCAGCGGGGTCAGTTACTAACCAGTAAACCGAACATGCCAAACAGACGAACAAATTCTTTTTTGCAAAAATACTGGCCATGGTTTACGGCAGGTGGATTCATTGGCCTGCTGCTCTTGAGCTATTATTTTGTGCCCACCTTTCAGGATTTCCTCCAGGAGACATGGGCAGTGCTCATGAGCAAAGACGAAGAAAAAATTGGGCACTATTTCAAGGGGTTCGGCCTCTGGGGGCCTTTGTTGATTGTAGTGCTCATTTCCATCCAGATGTTCCTCATCATATTCCCAAACGTGTTGCTAGTCGTCGTTTCCTCGCTGGCATACGGTCCGGTGTGGGGCACCATCATTTCCCTTATTGGCAACATAGCGGCTTCTAGCGTGGGCTACGGGATTGGCAATACATTTAGCTCGAAGGTCCGTAAAGCATTCAACGAGCAAAAACTAAAGAAAATGCAACGGTTGCTGGACCGGTATGGCTTCGGGGCGGTGGCAATTTTCCACCTCTGCCCCTTTATTTCCAATGATGCCATCAGCATCGCAACCGGTCTCTCCAAAATGAATTTCATGAAATTCATGCTAGCAACCCTGACGGGGGCTATCCCTTTTACCATTGTGATCGCATGGTTCGGCAGGGAAACCGGAACCATGATATCCGGCCTATACTGGGTTGGGGGCTTTGGCCTTGCCATTTACTTTCTTTACGTGTGGTTGGACCATCGGAAAAGACCGCCCGAGGAGGAAAAATAAAGCAGTATAACTTGTCAAGTGTCCGCCTGACTTGAAGTCTAATGTCGTCAACTTAGGTGACACGCGAGGAGGATAGGAACACGGATTGAACGGATTAGACGGATAGAAACGGATTCAATCCGTGTAAATCTGTTCAATCCGTTCAATCCGTGTTCCTATCCTCCTCGCGAGAAGTTCTTCAATTGACGACAATAGACTCAAAGTCACGCCAACACTGGGCAGCTAACTACCGCAGCACCGTTATATCCCCGCTCAAGTTCACCACCCGGCCGTCTATGGTTTCCACGGTAGCAAACCACACGAGTACGCCGGGTTGAATTAATTTCCCACGGAAAGTTCCGTCCCATGCGCTCGGTACATTGGGCAACAGGCCATATTGTTCGAAAACTTGGTTGCCCCAGCGGTCGAACAATTGCAACGACCGTATTTGCGCCACCTCCGGGCCTCCAAAAATGATAAGGTCTTCATTCGGGCCGCCACTGCCCGGGCGAATGGCATTGGGAACGAATACCCGCACAGATATATCTACTTGAACTTTCAGTGAAACACTAGTAGCACAGCCGTTTTTGTCAAAGGTCGTCAGTGTGTAAGTGTCTGTTTGTGGAGCAACCAAGTAAGTAGATGTGCAAGTCGGGCAAAGCACACCATTCACTGGCGACCATTGGGCGGTTGTTATTTGAAATTCGCTTGTGGATCCAACCAAATGCTGTCGCCCAAATGAATGAGGAACGACTCCTGCTCCAATTCAAGGTAAGGGTATAGGTTCTTTAACTTCAATTGCTTGGGTTACCGTGCAGCCAGCCGAGTTGGTCGCAGAAATCCAATAAAGGCCATTATCAAGGTTTTCACCATATCAATGGACTTCCGTGTATAATAGGTCAGCGTGGTTTTCCAATTCGAACACTACTGGGAGCAATTGGGTAGAGACACTGTTTATCTGGATATATCCATCCTTTCCAGCGTAGCAAAGCACGTCCTTCACCGAAGCGTTAAAATCAAGCCCCACGAAATCAACGCTGGTGATCACCAAACTATCACAGCCAAATTGGTTGGCAAGCACCAAGGTATCAGTGCCCACGAAATTTGGGTTGCAGGAAGTGGCCGTCAAAAACGTCTGGCTGGAGGGCGCAAGCGTGGTCGTGGTGATGACCAAGCTGTCGCAGCCTGCCGCACTGGTCAGCAACAGGGTGTCCACCCCGACCGCCGCAGGGTCGCAGTTTTGCACGAAAAGCGGCGTGATGGAAATGGCGCTGGCGTCGAACGAGGTGGTGGTGATGACCAAACTGTCGCAGCCGAACTGGTTGGAAAGCAGCAAGGTGTCAGTGCCCACGAAAGCGGGGTTGCAGGAAGTGGCCGTCAAAAACGTCTGGCTGGACGGCGCAAGCGTGGTAGTTGTGATGACCAAGCTGTCGCAGCCTGCCGCATTGGTCAGCAACGAGCGTGTCCACACCGACCGCCGCAGGGTCGCAGTTTTGCGAAAAGCGGGGTGACGGAAATGGCGCTGGCGTCAAAGGTGGTGGTAGTGATTACGAAACTATCGCAGCCGAATTGATTGATCAAGTGTACCGTATCAATCCCCACAAAATTGGGATTGCAGGAAGTGGCCGTCAAAAAGGTTGGGTTAAGCGGGACAAAGGTAGTCGTGGTGATGACCACGCTGTCGCAGCCCACGGCGTTCGTTAGGATTACAGTGTCCACACCGACAGATGCAGGGTTGCAATTTGTGCTCGAAATATAGGTTTCACTTGGCAAAAGAAATTCCAGATTGACCTGCACGACACTGTCGCAACCGTTGGCCGCCATATTGGGAAAAAGCACTGGCCGCTGGGATTTTGAGCATCGAAGGTCTCACCGCCCAGTACGAACGTTTCATCTGGACAAAGGACGGGTTGGATGGCCCTGTCGCAATAATCTGCGATACCTGAGCCGTATCAGTTCGAACGCAGCCATCCAGTTCAAGGGTGACCCAATAGTCGCCGGGGGCAGTTACGCCGAGTGTCAGGGGGCGCTGCTGCCGTCGTTCCATTCAGAGGTGGCACCAGATACGTTGGCATCGAGAACAGTTCCGGCAGCATTGCAAAAATCGGCATCGGCGAGGGCGAAACCTTGCAAATAATCAGTCGTCGAGAAGGTAAAATCAACAAAATCGCTGGTGTCTTGTGGACAGGCGGTTTGGACCTGCACTTCATATTGGCTGCAGCCAGGTAGTACATCGAAATCCCAATCGCTGGTTAAGGTGACGTATTCCGACCAAACAAGATCCCCCACTTTCCGGTATCGAATCGGGTAATTCATCGCTAATGGCTGGTCCGTCCAGTCCATGAAGGTAGAACCCGACGTGCTGGAAACATCTAAATCAGTTGGCGGGTTACAAGGAGCGACTTGCACAAAAAGGCCGTTACTATGCCAGCCGTTTGAAACGCCATGGTCAATTGCCGATGCAAACTGGTTAGGCCCAAACGTATTGCCACTGACTTCCCAATGGGTAAATAGCCAACCTTGGGCTGGTTTGGCCTGAGGTCAATATGATCCCACCAAAGTAATCCCCGACATACGGATATATCGTAGGGGTGATGGTGTTCACCCCAACTTGATTGGGCGATGCAGCGGGGTCAATTTTAATCGTAAGCTGGAACGGCCCGGTAACGTCATAACAATCCACGATGGCTGGTTCCAATATCTGGCAACGGGTGTTGATGAAATTGTGAAGGGCAGTGACATTTTGATTCCATTGGTTCACCGTTCCGCCCCAGCGCGTGCAATGCTGCGCCATTTCAGGGGCAATGGTGGTAATCATGGAATCCAGCAGGGTATTCATGTATTCGCAGGAAAGCGAGGTGTTGAGCAAATCGGCGTAACGGTTGATATACAAGTCTTTGAACGCTGGGTTGGCATATAGCGCCATGAATATATCAATATGGTTCTGCGGGTCGCCGCTGTTGGATATCTGCTCTACATCACAGGGATCGGCAGTAGGGCCTACGTCTGGGATGCCGGTATAATTGATATAATGCCCGAAAGTGGCATCCATATCCCAAAGGGTATAGCGCCAGCTTTAGTGCACCGCCAGCCGTGTTGTTGCCGCGCCACCAGGATGTATTCCAGTTGAGCCAGTCCTTGCAGACGCTGTGCTGGTTGATGATGATATAATCTATCAAGCTCAGAAAGTCTAATTCCTGTTCAACAGAAGCATAATTGGCAGGATTGGCCATATTGTTACCAAGAATAAAGGCTTTGAGGGTGTACCAATCAGTCCAGTCGCCATATTCCTCCCAGGTATTGCCCCAGGTCTTTATATAATCAATATCGAATTCGTCCTGGTCGTAGTAGTATTTGGTAAAATCGGAATCGTCCGCTTTTTCCCGCAGGTCATACACCCCCCAATATTGGCCATTGACGTACATCACACAGGATAAGTGCGTTCGGACATCAATATTCAGCCCGCCTTGCAGGGCGAGGGTGTGGACATAAGAATCCCGGATATGGGCGCCGGTGGTAGATGGATAATTGTCGTTGGCAGCCGCTTTAAGGATGAGGCGCTGGAATTTCTTCCGGGTGCGGTCTGGAAAAAACTTATGGTTCAACTCATCATCATATCCCAACTGGTCACGGGTGATCCAGTCAATTCCACGCTGGGGATAGGCCCAGGAATCGTTGCCGTGTTTATTGAGTTCGCCGTATCCGTCAGATTCCAACATGTTGTTTTCAAAATATTCAAAAGAGCCAAAAGGAGTGCCTTGAGTGCCGTTCATCAAGCTCATTATATTATTTCCAGCGATGGAAACGACCGGAACCGTATGGTTTACATTGATGAAATAAGTATGGAACATTACAAAGCCCGGCAGAATCTGTGTGTTCGAACTGAAAGCACGTGCCTTCAAAACCGTCGTATTGAAAAAATTAATCGGCGCTGCATAGAGGGTAGAAGTCGTAGTGGGTTCGCTGCCGTTGGTCGTGTAGCGTATCGTAAAACCAGGGTCGGTGCTTAGGCTTACCGAGACGCTTCCCGAATAAAAGCCAGCATCCACGTCTGACAGTACATCCGGGGCATAGCCGCAAAGGAAGTACCGACATTATTGTTAGCACCCGGGGTTGGGGTGGTATAGATTTTCCAGGTCGGGCTGCCATTGGGCGTGCGTCCATAGCTGTGGTTGGCTTGGTTCGGGATGCCAAAAGTGTAAGTATCGGCAGTCGTGCCGTTCGCCATGGTCAAGACGACCGATTCGCTTTTCGTCTGGGTTATCTTAAAATTGGTATGGAGAAAGGTGCCGTCAATTTTGTCCTTGCTGGAGCAAAATATCGTGCGGTAAGCGCCCGCAGCGATGGTCTGTCCGTTCGGTATGACCCATTTTTGGGGGTCAGCGGGGTCATCGCTCAGAAACCACCCGCTTAAATTCACGGCAGTGGGGCCACTGTTGTACAACTCGAACCAATCTTCCCGGTCGCCGTCACCATCGGTAAGTCCGCTCAGGTTGGAAGCACAGACTTCATTGATGCGGACCTGTGCCGATAGTTCGAACATGCATAAACACAGCGCCAGTAGGAGGAGAAGTCTAGTCATAGTGAAATCAGTTTTTGGTGTGCGAAGGTAAAAGTAGCAAATTATGCTATTCTTGGTGCAGAGATGTGCTGATTGGGGTGTCTTGTCGGGAGGCTACGCCACAAGGGATTTCTAAGCCCGATAGGGATTGGAAAGCCCGCTTGTTCGTTATCGCCCGTTCAGGCTTAGAAATCCCTCCTAGCGTCGGGCTTTCCAATCCTTCGCTCAGGGCAGTGCCGCAAAAAAATGTAGTTCCTAGTTCTTTGCATTCCGTGGGTTCCCTTTTACGGGTCAGCGCCTGTCCCGAGCATCGGGAGGCAAACAGACCGCCGAATTTGTCTGAATCGCTGATTGAACGGATTTAAGGATTCCACGGACGGCTGGCGTCACGAATCCGTGCAATCCCATAATCCGTAAAATCTGTGATTCAGACCATGTGCCCGTAAGAGACGTTGCATGCAACGTCTCTACAGATTTACAAATCCATCAAATCTCCCTACCTTACCGCCCTGTTACAACCATTCAAAACGACACCAAACATGAACCTAGATGCCCTCCTCCAAAAAGTAAAAGCCCTCAACAAGGAAAATAAATTCCAAGAAGTCATTGATGCCCTGTCCAATGAGGTACTTGCTAAACACAAGAATGCCGACCTCTATGCGGAAAAGGCGCAGGCTTACTACCGCTTAGGCAAAGTGACAGAAAGCAAAGAAATGGCTGAGCAGGCATGCTCCATTCAGCCAAGTCATGCGAGAGGGAATCATTATCTCGGTAATTGGTTTAATTATTACCGCAAAGAATACGACAAGGCCATAGCGTACTACGAACAGGCCATTGCCGCCGCCCCGAATTACGCCCTTCCCTACAACGGCTTGGGCAATGTTTATTTTAACCTTAGGGAATACGACAAGGCTATCGAATGCTACAAAAAGGCCATTTGCCGACCCAAATGATGTTTCTGCCTTCAATGGTATAGGCAATTCTTACTATTATCTTGGTGACTATAATAATGCAGCCGAGTATTATCAAAGGGGATTGTTGTCGACCCAAAATATGCATACACATTCAATGGCTTGGGATGGGTCTACAATGTCCTTAAGGACTACAACATGGCTATTGAATATTTCCAAAAGCCATTCACTTAGATCCAAATCATACTAATTCTTATCAAGGCATGGGCAATGTCAATTTTGAACTCGAAGATTACGACAAGGCCATCGAGTACTACCAAAAGGCCATTGCTGCTGACCCGAATTACGACCCCTCTTATTACAGCATAGGTCATGTTTACAAAAACACAGGAAAATACAAAGAAGCCCTTCAAGCATTTGAAACTTACATTGCGCTTACTATTAATAATCCTGATAATTTTACTTTATGGGCAAAAGAGCAGGTCGAAGAGATCAAGAAAATTCGCCAGAAGGGTGTTTACCCTAAACTCAGGAAAATAGTGGATGAAATAAAGTCATTGCTCCTTTCCAAAGAAACCTGCATCACCCATTACACCAGTTTGTCAACTGCCAAGTCTCTGATTTCCGAGGGGAGTCCATTCCGCTTGTCGGAGGGGGCATTCTTGAACGACACTTCGGAAGGCAGGAATCTGAACGAGTACCTCGAATTTCAAAATACTGCTTCCGAAAGCAACGGTACGCTCGCCGAGCTATTCTCCAGAAGACCATTTATTGGCAGCTTCGTCAAAGAAAAGCAGGACAATAACCTTACGCTATGGCGGATGTATGGCAAGGAATCAAAAGAAGAGGCCAAAGGCTGTGCCATCACGGTGGAGGTGGAGAAACTGAAAACACTCTTGCAAGAAACAACTACCAAATCCAAATCGGATGGGGGTGACATTGCCACCAATACTGGCGAGATATTCGAGTTCTACAAAGTGGCCTATCGGAAGAAGGAAGACGATAAGTTTGTTTTGCCGGGTGCGCGGCTGGTGAAACCACCCAATTGAATGCTGCGATGAAAAAGCTAAAAGAAGTAATCGCTGAATTCAATTCGTCACCGGAAGCGGACAAAGAGGAGGGAAAAAAAATGTGAACAAATTGCTCAATGAAATTACTTACCTCTTCAAGGGCGCTGAGTACGAGCACGAGCACGAAGTTCGCTTGGTCGTTGACAGTGAAATCGGCTTCCCATTGAAGATAAATCATAAAGAAGACGGCGCACCAAAGGTCTATATCGAGATAGGCGACATCCGTCCATTAATCACAAAGCTCACGCTAGGCCCCAAAGTAGAACGGTCAGATGAATGGGCTTCGGTGTTTTATTTCAGCTTCAAGGACTTTTACCAAAAAGAAGGAATCAACGAGTCCTTGCCGGATATTTATATCTCGCACCTCCCGTTCAAATGAAACACCACGACGCAGCGAGGTCTGGAAGGCGGTGGCTAACAAAATCAAGGATGCCATTGCGGCACGGGAGGCGAGGTACCAACTAGGGGGTGAAGGTCGGGGAGGCTCTGAACCTCCCCGACCTTGAAATCATTTATTTTCGCACCAACGCCACCACCCGCAGCACCCCCACCGCCAGCACCAGCAGCGCCCAAGGCAAATACTCCATCTCTCCATGCAGCACCCGCTTGAAATAACTGCTGGCGAAAATCGCCCAAATCCACCAGCCGCCCACGGTGTGCAGGAGCTTCCAGTTTTTTTTGGAAAGGTATTTAGAAAAACGCTCAAACGAGGTGAGCAGCATCAGCACGACAAACAGGTAAGCCATGCCGCCCGCAAACAGGGAAGTGGTTTTCGCCAGCGTGAAAACCGGGTGGAAATACTGCTGCAACAGCACCAAAAACGCCAAGTGCAGCAGGTGTACGATGGCGAAGGAAATGCCCAAATATTTGCGGTTCATCCGCCACCAAAATGTGAGGACATTGCGGAGCAGCCCCTGCACTGCCGAGGCAGCGAAGGCCATGCTGAACAGCACCACGCTCACCTTCGCCGACAGGCGGATGCACTGCCGGGTGCTTTCCTCCGTGAAGCCCCCCAACAAGTAAAAGGCCGCAAAGCAGAGCACCGACAAGCCGACTGTGAGTTGGACGATGCGCCAGTGCCAAAGGCCACCCGAATTTGCTGTTCCGTCGTTTTGCATTTCAGGGGGTGTAGGGGGAGGGTTGGGGGCGCCCGCCGCCCCCCAAACCCCCCCCCCCCCCCCCGGAAGGGGGGGACAGGGGCCCGGCCAGAGGGGAAAGAGGGAGGGGCAGGGAATTGGGGTTGGGCGGGGGGGGGGGGCGGGGGGGGGAGCCCCACGGGGGGGGAAAGAGGTTTTCTTAACACCCCAATTTTCAATTCTCATTCTCAATTAAAACTGTATCCCATCCGCAACTTCCAAGGGTTCAACCTCCCCAAATCCAGTGTGAAGGCGATGCGCTCGTACCACTTGTCCCGTCCGCTGGTGTCGTACAGGCCGGGCAGCTTTTCGCTGCCACGCAGCGTCTTCGAGTTGATGACCGGGATGTAAACGCCGAAAATCCCCTTGCCGAACTCCAGTGCAAAACCGCCTTGCCACCACACTTGGTCGTCGAAGGCAAGGTCGTCGGAGATGGGGCGGGCATCGTCGTAGTAGCCGAAGTCGAAGTAGGGTTTCAGTGGCAGTTTTAGTGGTAAATCCTGCGGCAGGTCGGCCTTGAGGTTGATGGCGAAGATGAAGTTGTTGCTCCTTCCCTCCGAGTACGGGCTGCCGAGCGGCACTTTCAGGCCGCCTTCCCGTTGGTGGATTTGTTGCGACCAACCACCAGTTGTCTCCGTGCGCCCAAAATAGTAATCATCGTAGCGGTAGTCGTTGGCGCCCTGCCCGGTGAGGCTGAAAGCGCCGGGGCCGACAAAGCCACGCTCCCGGTAGTCGTTTTTCAAGAAGCCGCCAAAAAAGAAGCGCAGGTAGATGTTACGCTTCACGTCGTAAGTGAACGCCGTGTTTGCCTCCAGCGACAGGCGGACGTAGCTGCGCTTGAGCTTCGAGTTGAACACATCGTCGAAGCTGCGCTGCTCCAGCGCCAGCCGCAGGCTGTACAGGTTGAGCGCCCGGCGGCTGCCCAGCTCCCAGTGAGTTCGTTGATCATGGCATCCACCCACGTTTCCATCGTAAAAGATAGCCCAAATGCTCCGTTGACACATTTAGTCGCCTGCTCCTGCAAAAAGATGCTGCGCAATTGAATTTCCTGGTAAAATTTGCTGGTCGGAGCCTGTATCAAGTCCAACCGCACGAACGGCACGATTCGGCGGTATTGCAATGCGTGGCGGCAAATCCCGTCTCCGTGCGCAGCGAGTCGAGCGAGCGATAGTTGAATGCCTTCGAGCTTACCCCAAAGCTCAACTGCTTTATTTTCTCGGTTTTGGGGTAAATATTGTACTGCAAGTTGGCCATGCCAGCCAAGTCCTTCGAGTCGAAGCCGTACATGGTCGCCAACTGGTACTCGAACTTCCGGGCGGGCAGCAACCCGTTGTGGAAGGCAAGCCCGGCCATTGCGCCATCGTACTTGTTCCAGGCGAGCAGCGGGGCGAAGTTGAGCGTGGTGCGCTTTGAGCTTTCCAGCGGGCCGAGGAACCGCAGTCGGAACGGCTCCACCGTTTTCAGCGCACCGCCGGTCTTGATGGTGTTGTTTTTCCGGTAAGCTTCCAGCGTGGCGTGGCCACCGTCCAGCACGAGGCGGTCGCAATCGCAGTCAGGAAAACTGACCTCCTGCTCGCCCTCGAATCCCGTGAACCACTCGGTATGCACGGCCACCGTGTCCTGGTAGGCCGTGATGGGGAAGGGCGCTGCGATTTCGCCCTTGTTTTTCACCAACACCTTGTAATCACTGCCGTTTCCGCCGCTGATATTGCGGAGCGAATAGTCCAGTTGCTTATTGGTGCCGAGGTAATCATCAAAGAACCAGCCGAGCTGCCTCCCACTTTCCCGCTCAAAATCGCCCGCAAATCGGCGGGCTGTGGGTGCTTGAAATGCCACTGGTCATAGTATTTCTTCATGATGCGGTCGAACTCCGCCGTGCCGAGGTACTGCTCCAAATGGCCGAAGGCCGTGCCCGGTTTTATGTAGGCGCTCAGGCCGTAGTTTATCACCGATAAATCGTCGGAGGGCGTGTCCGGGGCTTGGTCGAGGCGGCGGCGGCACTGGAAACCGTAGGCCAGTTCGTAGGCATCGCCGTCCAGGCTTTTGGCGATGAACTTGGGCAGCCCGAAGTCGGCACGGGAGCCGTAGTACTGGGTCATGTAGCGGTACTCGTAGTAGCTGTTCATGCCCTCGTCCATCCAGGCATGGTCACGCTCGTTGCTGGCCAGCAGCCCGTAGAACCAGTTGTGGCCGACCTCGTGGGTGATCACATCATCGAGGCCACGGGCGTTGTTCGAGTTGCCGATGACCGTGATCATCGGGTATTCCATGCCGCCCCCGGCGCTCAGGGCGCTGTGCACGGCGGTGGCCTGCGGCCAGGGGTACTCGCCCACGTGCTGCGAATAAAACTCCACGGCCCGGCGCACGTACTCAGCGCCCCGCACCCACAGGGCAGCTTCTTTGTTGGTAAACATGCCCCAGGTTTCCACTTTTTTGCCGGAAGCCAGCACCGCCTCGTCCTTCACGACGTGGAAGCGCTTGTCGGCGAACCAAGCGAAATCGTGTACTTTTTCAGCCGTGTAGTGCAGCGTCTTCATCGCCGTTGCCGAAGGCGGAAACTCCTCGCCTTTGGCGAAGCCATTTTTTATAAGCTCCTGTGTTTCAGCCACTTTTGTTTCCAAAAAACGGCGCTCGCTTTCTGTCTGGAGTGCACCCGTGGCGCCCACCACGTAGTTTTCGGGCAGGGTGATGGTCACGTCGAAACTGCCGAACTCGGAGTAGAACTCGCCCATGTCGAGGTACGGAATCGGGTGCCAGCCCGTGGCATCGTACACGGCGGGCTTGGGGAACCACTGCGTCATCTGGTAGCTGGTGCCGACGTGGCCGAGGCGGCTCCACGAGGCGGGTATCTTTAGGGTAAACGGGGTCTTGATGACGATTTTCCCGCCACTCTGCAACGGTTGTGCGAGGCGCAGCACGGCGATGTCGGGGTTGTTTTTGTCAAAGGCCCAATCCAGCTTTTGGCCGTAGGCCGTGAAATCGAGGTTGGAATAGTAGCCGAGGTCTTTATCTTTGGCGAAATAAAACTTCGTGTCGCCGTTGCGCAGTTTTTGCTTCGCAAAGGCGGAGTTTTGGTTCTTGAAGGCATTGCCCCAGAGGTGCATCCAAATGGAGTCGAGCTGGTGCGGCGAGTTGTTCTGGTACTCGATGATGATGTCGCCGGTGACGGTGTGCGCCACGTCGTCAAGCGTGACGTTGATGCGGTAGTTGACTTCCTGCTGGAAGTAGCTTTGTGCTTGAGCGGTGTTGAAAGCGGTTGCCAGCAAGGCAAAAAGGAGTAGTTTTTTCATCTAAAATATCGTGTTTTTCTCCGTGTTACTCTGTGCCTTCGTGCCTCCGTGGTAAAATTAAACACGGAGGCACGAAGGCACAGAGGAGCACAAAGTGAGGGTTTCTCACGGCAAAAGTAACCATTAATGAAAGCCATTCTTTCCCTCTTGTTCTTCTTTTTAACCAGCTTGGCTTCCCCGGGCAGGCCAGACGGCCTTCCCTGCCGCTTGGTCGGGCGACTGGGCCGGCACCCTCGAAATCTTCAATGCCACCGGCAAATTGCAGGAACTGCCGATGGAGCTGCACATCCACCCATTGGACACGGTGCCAGCGGCCTATACTTTCCAGATTGTGTACGGGGAAGACAAGGTGACGGGCGCCCGCCCCTACGAACTCGTGACCGTGGACGCTGCCAAGGGCCTCTACCTGATGGATGAAAAAAACAGCATCAAGATGGAGGCGTACTACATCAACGGCAAGCTGATTCAGTGGTTTGAGGTGGAAGGAACACTGCTTTACTCCACCACGGAACTGGTTGGCGAGGAGTTGCTGTGGGAAATCATTTCTGGTAGCTCAACGCCCGTCAGCACCACGGGCAACCAAACCGTGGATGGCGAGGAGATTCCACCCGTGAAGACGTACCCGGTGGGGGCGATGCAACGGGCGAGGCTGCGGCGGGGGTGACATGTCATTTTTTATTCACGGCAGTCCGAAACCCATCGAGATGAAGTTGCACTTTCAAACGCCAGGTTTTGTTCATTTGCAATTTGCTTCTGGCAAAATGCCAATGGCTAAAAGCCAACGGCCAGCAGTATACAATCCATCCGGGGTCAAATCCCCAACATGCCCTTACCTTCGTGGTAAATATTTGATGATGACATTTTCCGAACTCGGATTATCCGTCCCTTTGTTAGCCTTGGTGAAAAAAAACGGCTACGAAACGCCCCGCCCCATCCAAGTTGCCGCCATTCCTGCAATTCTGGCAGGCAAAGATGTTTTGGGCATCGCCCAAACGGGTTCGGGCAAGACGGCCAGTTTTGCTTTGCCCATCTTGCAGCAGTTCCAGCAAAAACCGCCCGCCAAGAACCGATATATCACCGCTTTGGTATTGGTGCCAACCCGAGAATTAGCCGTGCAGGTCGGTGAGGTTTTCCAGCTTTTCAGCGAGGGCCTGCCCCGTCCCGTCAAATGCTTTTCGGTCTTCGGCGGCGTGTCCATCAACCCACAGATGATACAAATGCAAGGCGTCGAAATCCTCGTCGCCACGCCCGGCCGCCTGCTCGATTTAGTGTCCAGCAAGGCCATGCGCCTCTCCGAAATCGACATTTTGGTCTTGGACGAAGCCGATAAGATGCTGAACATGGGCTTCCGGGACGAGATGAACTCGATTTTTCGTTTGCTGCCCGAAAAACGCCAAAACCTCTTGTTCTCGGCGACCCTCGGCAAGGAGGTCAACACCATCACGGAAATGCTGCTGCACGACCCCATCAAGATTGAGATAGCGCAGGAAGTCGAGAACCTGGACTTGATACATCAGGCGGGCTATTTCGTGACCGAAGCACGAAAAGGGCCGCTGCTGCGCTACCTGATTAAATCGCAAAACATGCAGCAAGTCCTCGTCTTCACCTCCTCCATCCACAAGGCTGATTTGGTGGCGCACAAACTGAAAAACAACGGCATCAAAGCGCTCGCCCTGCACAGCGAGAAAAGCCAAGGCGCACGGACGGAGGCCCTGCGCTACCTCAAATCGGGTGAAATAAACGTGCTCGTGGCCACCGATTTGATGTCCCGTGGCATCGACATACCCGCCCTGCCCGTCGTTATCAACTACGAACTGCCCCGTTCACCCAAGGATTTCATCCACCGAATAGGTCGCACAGGCCGGGCGGGCGTGGAAGGCAAGGCCATCTCCCTGGTTGACAAAGCCGAAGAGCCGCATTTTTATGTGATTCAGAAGAAAATGGGCAGGCGGGTGGAGATGGTGGAGACGGATGAGTTTGATTTGCAGGGGTATTAGGTCTTGCCCTATTTTATTGCTGGGCGTTCATTGCTTCACCACCTCAAAATCTATCTCCAAAAAATCATGCCGCTGCTATGCTTCACTGCAATAGGTTTTCCGCCTCTCGGCGGGCGGTTCGCAAGGGTTTGGGGCGGACGCCCAGGCCCGACGAGCGAAGGCGGCGAGGAAGGGCGGTTTGCACAAACCTATTGCCGCTGAGTATAACTACTATGGGTGTTTCTGTTTGAAAATGACCGTGCTGTCTGTGCAATATTTAGACCCTTAGCGAGCCACGGAACCCCCGAGCGGCATAGTAAGATTCTGCACCATTGTGATACACGAAGACATGGTCATAGCGACGATCGCAAAAGATGGCACCACCGAGTTTTCTAATCTCAGCAGGTGTTTTCACCCAACTCGATGTCTTCAAATCGAAGTTCCCTAGTTGCTGCAACTCCCGATATTGTTCTTCCGTTAAAAGCTCAATGCCCATGTCAGCAGCCATCTCAGTAGCGCTATTTTCTGGTTTATGTTCTTTCCTTGCCTCCAGTGCTTCATGGTCGTAACAAACACTTCTGCGGCCTTTCGGGCTTTCCGCCGAACAATCATAAAAAATGTATTCGCCCGTCTTATTATCATGGCCTACAACATCCGGCTCACCGCCAGTACTTTCCATTGCATTGAGCGACCACAGTTTCTCCGGGTTGGCTTCCAGCCTTGCTTGCACTTTAGCCCATTCAATACCTTTGTGGCGGTTCATGTTTTTCTCAAAACGGGATTTTAATGCGCTGAGTAGTGCTGAACGTTGTTCTGGTGACAACTCCTTTTTATTTTCCATGGTCATAATGCGTTTGTTAAAGCGTTAGGAAGCATGAGCAAAAATGGAACACTCTTCTCATATTTCACTTCATAATAGTTTACACCTATCTGCAAATTTTTGTAGTAAGCCTGCCTGTTGTCCCAATAATTTTTTTCAGAAGTGATGCACCAAGCATTGTCGCCAAGCACCTTTGCCAAAAACCATTTCTCAATCAGTCGGGTTGCCCTACCATTGCCGTCAACAAATGGATGAATGTTTACGAACACCAAATGGATGTAAGCAGCGTAATAAAATACCTCTGCTGTTGTCAATTTCGCTTTAAGCAAAAAGGAAATGTCAGCAAAAAGTTTTCCAATTCCTGTTTTATAAATTCGGGTTCAATCGCTAAATAGATTAGTCGTCCTTCGCTTCTTACACCCACTTTTACTTTTCTGATTTTGCCTCGTTCTTTTTTTATAAGAATTGATTGGGTCAAAATTTCGTGAGCTTTCAGAATGTTGGCAAGCGTCAAATCATTTTCTCTGGCAAATTGGTAAGCAGCAATCAGTTGTTCAATCTCCTTGATTTCTTTTGTCTTGAGGTGCAGGTTGAATTCGCTTGACTTCAAATAGGTGTCAAAACTTACGGTGTTGCCTTCAATGTTCGATGAATGCACAGCGGAGTTGGCAAGATAAAATTTGAAGTCGTCCAAACTTTGCGGTTGATTTTTCAGTATCGCAAATGCGGTTTCAACATCAACTTTCAGTTGTGTTTTGTAGTCGCTAAAGTAATCTTGGTTTAAAATTTTAGTCCCAAAGTCATGCTTCAAAGATAGGAAAATTGTGTTGAAAAATCGTTGGTTTTGTCGGTTCGTTTTATTTGAAGTGTTCGGGTTGTCGTCTTTACTGGAAAGGAATATGGAAGGTTTGACAGAACTGGACGAAACCCCCGTCTATTGCAAATAGGCTGTTAGTGGCAGTCACTTTTTCGTTGTGCAATTTATTCATTTTCGGTTACGTTTTTTGCCTAACACCAAAACTATCAACGTCTTTCTCTTTTGAAAGTAAAAATTGGAGAAAGGATTTATTTTGAAACCTACATGTTTGAAAGATACCACTAAACGAAGATAATGAGGCGTTAGGCTTTCAAAAAAGGAACCAGAAATTGTTCTTTGCTTACAAATATGTCTAATTCCACGTTCTGCTGTATTATTATGCCAATTTATACCGTCATGCTCTATAAAAGTGAAAAGACTGTTTCTGTAACGAATAAACCGCTTTTGATAAAGGGTACAAAATTCTGATTTATATATTTTGTTGTCAATGTAATTTTATAGAATTTATCAACGGATTTACATATATTTTGATAAATGACGTTTCTTCAAACCATGTTTATTGACAGTTTGAATGATGGGTAATAATAAATTTCTAATTTCGGAAACAAAATTTTCGTATTCTTTATCAAAAAGGATTGCTCCACAAATTATTATTCAAATCTCGAATAAAATGAACCCAACATTTTTGCTGTGGACAGTCGATAGTATCATAACCCGCAAAAAAATCACTAATTAAAATACCTTTATACTCCTTTAGAAATTCATGAGCAATTTGGGCTTCTCTACTTTCTGAAAGTCTAAGTATGACATGATTGCCGTCGGTGAAAATCCAAACATATTGCGTTTTACCTCTAATACTTATAGGTGTTTCGGCAGCATGAATGCTAGGACTTGATAAAAGTCTTTGAATTGTTCTATTTTCCGTATCTTCATTAAGTGTACTAAAATCCTTGATAAAAACACTACTATATGCCCAACCCATTTTATCATCAAATAATTCTATTACACTATCCATAATCTTAGTGTATGACAATTGTTGAGTAATTCTTTCGTAAACGAACCATGCTTTGTAGTTATATCCATATATTTGATTGTGAGGAATTTCTCTTATTTCTTTGCCAGCATGACTGCGTATACAAATAGGACAATATCCACGTTCTCCTGTGTATAAAATTACAGATTTTCTAACCCCATTTTTAGTAAAGACTAAATCAACAATTAGCCTTTTTGAAATCAATTTTGATGATTTTAATTTTTGATTGGGGTGCTTATAACAAAATTCATCATGAGGAATAATAATTTTTTTTGTTGGTTTGGGCATTTTTTTCTTTGTCCATTATACCCAGTTTTCTGCCTAATCGTAATTGAACTGATTATGAACACCTTGACCAATTTCAGAAGCTATTTTCTTAGGATTTTGAACAAAATCTACATCGTTTGAAATGCTTGCTTTTGTTTGGATTCGGCTTAATTCATCGGTCAAAATTTTCAAAGCCAAACAATCTTCTTGGTTGTAGATCTGTAAATTTCCTTTTCGTTGCGTTTGTCCTTCTTCCCATTCATTACGCCAAATGATTGTCTGTAAACCTGATGCTTTTTCGTTTGCCCATTTTACCCCTAATGAATTTTCCTAAATCTTTCAAGCCATTTGAGTAGGTTGGAAAGTAAATTTTGCCATAAATGAATGAATTGATATTGATAAATCGCTTTTTGATGCCTTCAATATCAGTCTGATACCTTTTGGCTAATTTTTCAAATGCCGAAGGCTCAAAAGTACCGGGGTACCTTTCCAATAAAGTTACTACGCCTTGCCAAATAGTCTTTTCATCTTGTTGCGTATCAGCCCAAAAAGAATGAGTATTTTGAATATCATTATCGGAAATCAAAATGCCGAAAAGATAGAAAAAGCCATCATCTGGCAATCCTTCAATGTCCAAAAATATTTCGATAGATTTTCTATCAAGTGCAGGAAGTCGTTGAATATAAGTTTTTGCGGTACGAATAGCAAGTGCTTGTAATTCGGGCTTGTACAAAATGGGGGGATTCTTAACCTTTTTGTTTCGCCTGCGAGGTTTGTAGATAAAAGATAATTGTTTGACAGTAAAAATGCCCTTCTTCTCTAACTTGTTGATTTGTTTTGGCGTAATTCGGTCAAGAAGGCTCAAATTATCCTCTTTTTGGGCTTGGGATTTACAACTATTTTCAAACAAACATTGGCTACAATGTCTGTTTAGAAGCAATTTCGGCGGTGCTTTGTCAAAACTTTGAATTTCACTAATAATTACTTTTAAAGGTTTTTTCAGTTTGGCTAATTCCACACGATGTTTGCCGCCCTCTTTATCAATAATCAAACCTTTGTCAGGAAACTTATTTTGAATTTTTTCAAGTAAAAAGCCCAAATAAGCTAATTCTAAGTGATTCTCTTTGGATATTTGATTTGAACCAAGAAAAATAACAGGCTCGTAAAAGAACTTTCCTAATGAAGATTTTCCTTCATTTTTGAGGATTACCTTACTTTGAAGGTTAAACTCTGCGAGGTGTAAGCTACAATTTTTAATAATTTCAAAGCCCTTTTTAAGAACTCCCTCTTTGTAATCTTGAATTTCTGCGAAGTTGTTGCAATAATTTTCAAAAGCCTTTGTTTCGAATTTCAGCAACAATTTGTAATATTCTGTCTGCTCAAATGATTCTTCCGATTTGAGCATTAAAAATGCTTTTGTAGGGCATTGGGAATAGGCAGCAATATGCCTTGGATTGATAGGTAACATGATGATTCACAGCGTTGAATTTTCATACGTCTATTTTGTTATGGGGCCATGCATGGGTTAGTACTGAGATTTCTGCGGTAGCCACCAACTCGTTTATAGGCGCAACTACGACTCCAATTTCGTGCTCTTACAAACACCTACGCCCCCACCAAATCCCCTTTATTTGCCTTCATCCAATTCTGAATAAGGTATTTCGTCAGTGGCTGCAACTGCTCACTTGGGAAGCTGGCAGGTAGGTCTTTCAATATTTCGGAAAGTGCGTCCTTGAGGAGCAGGCCGGGCTTTTGTGCGGTGAGCCTTTCCATTTTGGCCTTGCAAAGCCGTTTTTGTTCAGCGAGATCTTTGGCCGGGAATAGGTTCTTGCTCTTGTTTTTCAACAAAAAGCCAATCATTTCATGTTGTTCCCGGTAGGCTGGTTCACCGAGTGCCGCTTCGAGTGTTCTCGATGGTTGGTTGGCTGTACTATTTTCTGACGAAGGCTTCATTCAAAATGATTTTAAGTCAAAGTTAGCGGATTCTGGGTTCAACTTCAAAAGCGTCGTAAATTTTGTCGGGGTTATAAGTTTCTTTTCGGTCGGCAATCCAACCAACTACGTTGAAATCTGGCGATATTTCATGCCAGCGTTTTTGGAAAATCAAGTTGTAGAGATTTCTTCTGCGATGGTCAACAGGCTGAATGAAATGATTTGGTTCGGATGCGTGGTGAAAAATTCATAAGTCGCTTTTGCTACTGTTGACATGACCTTCCGTAAATCCCGGTTGTTGGAGATGATGCCATCGTGGACTGCACCCTCATAATAATCCCCAAAACCGAGATTCCAGACATTTCCTTCTTTCGGTGTGAAAAGGATGACTTTGGTAATGTCCCCCTTTTCGCCCTTGCTAATAAACCAGAAAACGGTGGCGTCCTCGAATTCATGCAGTTGGTAAGTTTCCTCAAGCATTGGTCATAGTTTTGTTGATTTCCAATTAATCTTATCGCCTCTGTTTTACCCCAATATCTCAATTTCTAATTTCCAACCTACCCCGCCACCCATCGCATCAGCCCCGCACAAAACATCCCCCCATACGTCCCAATCGCATAGCCCAGCACTGCCAGCAGCACGCCCACGGGGGCCAGTGCCGGGTTGAAGGCGCTCGCCACCACGGGCGCAGAGGCTGCCCCGCCGATATTGGCCTGTGAGCCAACGGCGAGGAAGAAGAATGGTGCCCGTATCAACTTCGCCACCCCGAACATGACCAGCCCGTGTACCGCCATCCAGATGATGCCAACGGCGAAGAGGCCCATGTTTTCGGCGATTTTCAGCAGGTTCATCTGCATCCCGATGCTGGCCACTAGCAGGTAGATGAACACGCTTCCCCAACGGCTGGCGCCCACGCCTTCCAGTTTTTTGACGGGGGTGAACGACAGCACGATGCCGATCACCGTGGAAAAAAGCACAATCCAAAAGAACGGTTTGATGAGCGCATCGAGGCGGAGGGAGACCATCGTTTCCTTGTGGGCGTTCATCAGGTCAATGAAATTGGTGGCCAGCCAATGCGACAGCGCCACGCCAGCAAAGGTGACGCCCATAATCATCACCATGTCCCGTGTGCCGGGCACCCGCTCGATGCTGGCCCGGTAGGCGGCCACTTTTTCCTGCAAGGCGTCAATGCCGGAGGTGTCCGCCTTCAGCCATTTGTCAATGCGCTGGGTGATGCTCGCCCCGTAGAGCAGGAAGCCCATCCAGAAATTGGCGACGATGACATCCACCACGACCATTGTGCCGAACAGCGTGTTGTCCACTTCGTAAATCTGCTTGAGCGCCATCTGGTTCGGCCCGCCGCCAATCCAACTGCCAGCGATGCAGGAGAGGCCCTTCCACACTTCGCCCCGGTCGGCGGGGATGAAGCCGTCTGGGAACAGGTTGTACACCGTCCACAACGCTATCGGCCCACCCAGCACCACTCCCAGTGTGCCCGTCAGGAACATGATGAGCGCCTTTGGACCCAGCCCGATGATGCCCTTCAAATCGAGGCTGAGGCAGAACAGCAGCAGGCTGGCGGGTAGGAAGTAGTTGGTGGCCACACTGTAAGCAGCGGCTTCTTTTTTGAAGCCTTCATAAACATCGGGGGCTATCTGGTTGGCCTCCAACCAACCGGTCATTTTCTCAAAGCTGAGGCTGGTCGGTGGGTTGTGGCCGAGTTGGCGCAGGGCATCGAGCAGCCCGTTGTCGTACCATTCCGGTGCGATGAGGCCGAGTGGCCAGTTGAGAAGCGCCGGAAGAAAGTAGCAGAGTAGCAGCCCCGGCACGAAACGGTAGAACTTCGTCCAGAATGGCGTTTTCAGTCCTTCGGTATAAAAAACCAGCGCCAGCACAGCGGCGAGCAGCCCAAAAATGATGGCGTTGTTGGTGAATAAAGGTTCCATTTCAATGAGAGGATGAATGAATGAGTTAATGAGTGAATCGGGGTGTGGGGCGCTAAAGTAGGGTTTTGTTCCAAATCGCCTAATTTTGGCACAAGCTGTGGCCCTCAACAATCCAACCATGCAACAATTCGACAATAAATATTTCATGCAAGCCGCCATCCAACTCGCCTTCGAGGGGATGCGCAGTGGACAGGGCGGCCCCTTCGGGGCGGTGGTGGTGAAGAACGGTGAAATCATCGGGCGGGGCAACAACCGGGTGGCACTCACGCTTGACCCAACGGCCCACGCTGAGGTCGTCGCCATTCGGGATGCCTGCCAGCACTTGGGGCATTTCCAGTTGGAGGATTGTGTGCTCTACACCTCCTGCGAGCCTTGCCCGATGTGCCTCGGCGCCATTTATTGGGCGAGGCCCAAGGCGTTCTACTTCGCCTGCACCAAGGCCGATGCGGCGGCCATTGACTTCGACGACCAGTTCATTTACGATGAGCTGAAATTGCCTTTTGCGGAGCGAAAAATACCCGCATTTCCGCTGCTTCGGGAGGAGGGCCTGAAGGCGTTTGAGGAGTGGCGAGGGATGGCGGATAAATTTGTTTATTGATGTAGAAGGATATTAGACTTGGGGTTTTTTGGGTTTTGCTACCGCTTTCCTGCTTTCCTTTTTCACCTCACTTACGGGAGCATCGGCATCAATGATGGTTTTGGTTTTTGCTCTGCTCCTTTTCCTTTCATTTGTAAGTTCTTGTTTTTGTTCCTCAATTTTCTGGTCTTCCTGTCGCTTCATCCTTTCCCTCAAATTCTGCACAATATGGAACTCGCTGAGGAACACCGAGGCGATGACCCGAATCACCATGTACGTCGGAATGGCCATGACCATGCCCATAACCCCGCCTATTTTTGCACCAACCAGCACGACGAAGAAAATTTCGAGCGGGTGCGTCTTCAGGGTGCTGGAAAAAATATAGGGCTGGGTAAAGTTGTTGTCAATCAGCTGAGCACCGAAGAAAACTGCGATTACCTTAAAAAGCATCGGCATGGTCTGGTCGTAGAAATCGTGGTCGAGGTTGGAGGAGATGGTGAAGACGACCCCAAAAGCCATTCCGATGATGGGGCCTATGTAGGGAATGATGTTCATCAATCCAGCGAAAATGCCGATGAGCAGTGCATTTTTTACCCCAAGGGCCCAAAGTGCCAACGTGACCATGACCGAAAAGCACAGCATTTGCAACATTAGTCCACGAAAGTAGAGGTGGAGGTTTTTGGCAATGTCCGACAGGGCACGTTTCACCTGTTCGTCATATTGGCTGGGCATCAGCGAGGACAAAAAATTGACGAAAATCCCTTGTTCTTGAAGGAAAAAGAAGCTGATAAATGCCACCGCTCCGATGGTGACGCCGATGTTGCCCGCTGCCGAAAAGAAGGAGGTGACGTAAGTTTTAATGGTCGCAGGTTCAAATGAGTTGGAAAGGCTCTGCTGCAATTGCTCCTCGAGGGGAATGGTGGCATTCACGAGGCCATAGCTCGACAATTGTGCCTGCAGGTTGGCCAAGGGCTGCTCCAAAGCCTTGGCCAGGGCAGCAAAGTCCACATTGGCAATGTTGTTCACCTGTTCGATAATGGAGGGCACGAAGATGGTGACCATGAGGGCAAGGCTCAGGAAAAAGGTGATCAACGTCAATGCTGCGGCCAGGTTGGGCCCTACTTGAAATTTCCAGATTCTGATTTTCTTGAAAAAACGCATCGGTGGCTGTCCCAGCATGGCCACTATCCAGGCTATCACAGCGAACATGACTATGTCCGATAAATACCAAAACAGGGCGGCCATCAAAACCAGGCTGACGAGGAGTGCAATGGTACGGTTGGTGATTTTCATTTTGGAAAAGTTGTGCTTGATTGCTAGGATTGTTTGAAGGTTAAAATTGTCGGAATTATTGGGATTGATGAGGCGCCAACAGCAATTGAACAATCCCATCAATCAAGCAATTCCAAGAATTTGGGAACAAATCTAAAATCCATAATCCTCAACCAACCAAAAATTTTACCTTTGCACATGGAAAACGTAAAAAAAGCGCACAACAAATTCTTGGGCGAAGCCCTCACCTTCGACGACGTTCTGCTCGTCCCCACCTACTCCGAAGTTCTTCCCCGTGAAGTTGATATTTCTTCGCAATTCACCACCGGCATCCGGTTGCAGGTACCCATGGTCTCCTCCGCTATGGACACGGTGACGGAGGAAAGGCTCGCCATCGGCATCGCACGACAGGGTGGCATCGGCATCATCCACAAGAACATGAGCATCGAAGCAGCAAGCCGAACAGGTGCGCCGGGTGAAGCGCTCCGAGAGCGGCATGATACTCGACCCCGTTACCTTGCACGGCGAGGCAACCGTTGGCGATGCCCTCCAGATGATGCGCCACCACCGTATCGGCGGCATACCCATCATTGACAAAAAAGGCAAGCTCGTCGGCATACTGACCAACCGTGACCTCCGCTTTGAAAAGGACTTCACCCGACTCGTAAAGGACGTGATGACGACCCGCAACCTCATCACCGCCCCGGTCGGCACCGATTTGGAGAAGGCAAAGGACATCCTCCAGCAGTTCTGGCGTCACCGCCGACATGATGGAGCGGGTGGCCGCCCTCGTGCACGTCAGCGTGGATGCCATCTGCATTGATACCGCTCACGGCCATTCCAAGGGCGTGCTTGATGCCGTGAAATTGGTCAAGAAAACCTATCCGAACCTCCAAGTGGTCGGTGGGAACGTGGCCTCCGGCGAAGGTGCCAAGGCCCTCGCAAAAGCGGGTGTTGATGGCGTGAAAGTAGGCGTTGGCCCAGGCAGCATCTGCACCACCCGCATCGTGGCGGGCGTTGGCGTTCCGCAATTGACCGCCATCCACGAATCGGCAATGGCGCTGAAAGGCTCCGGCATACCCATCATCGGCGATGGCGGCATCCGCTACTCCGGCGACATCGTGAAGGCATTGGCCGCAGGCGCCAGCACCATCATGGCCGGCGGCCTGTTCGCTGGCGTGGAGGAAGCGCCCGGCGAAACGGTGCTTTACGAAGGCCGAAAGTTTAAGGTCTATCGGGGCATGGGTTCGCTCGGTGCGATGGACCAAGGCTCCAAGGACCGCTACTTCCAGGACGTAGAGGACGATATCAAGAAGCTCGTACCGGAGGGCATCGAGGGACGGGTATCCTTCAAAGGCACGGTGGAGGAGGTGATGGTGCAGTACATCGGCGGCTTGAGGGCTGGCATGGGCTACTGCGGCGCTGCCACCGTGGAGGACTTGCAGGAAAATGCTCGCTTCGTGAAAATATCCGCCTCCGGCATGAAGGAGAGCCACCCGCACAATGTTTTCATCACCAAAGAAGCACCGAATTATAGCAGCAGAATGTGAGGTATGAGGTATGAGGTATGGAGGTATGAGATTATCGATGCCCTTCATACCTCATACCTCATACCTCACCTCTCCCTGCATGAAGCTTTCCATCGTCATTCCCGCCTACAACGAGGCACGCACCATTCACTTGATTTTGGATAAAATCAAGGCGGTGGCCTTATGCAAGGCATTGAAAAAGAGGTGGTTATCGTCAACGACTGCTCAACAGATGGTACGGAGGAGGCCATTTTGAAGTATAAAAATGCGAACCCACAGTTCCCCATTTTTTATGTAAAACACGAAGTGAACAAGGGCAAGGGCGCAGCCCTGCACACGGGCATCCGCTACGCCACCGGCGATTTCGTCATCATCCAAGACGCCGACCTGGAGTACGACCCACGAGAGTACAACCTACTGCTCCAGCCCATGCTCGAAGGCATGGCGGACGTGGTCTTTGGCAGCCGCTTCATGGGCGGCAACCCCCACCGCATCCTGTTCTTTTGGCACAGCATCGGCAATAAGGTGCTCACGACCCTCTCCAACGCCTTCACCAACCTGAACCTGACGGACATGGAAACCTGCTACAAACTTTTCCGAAGGGACATCATTCAATCACTCGACTTACGGGAAAACCGCTTCGGCTTCGAGCCGGAGGTAACGGCGAAAATCGCCCGTGTGCCGGGCGTCCGCATTTACGAAGTGGGCATTTCGTACTACGGGCGCACGTATGCGGAGGGCAAAAAAATTAGTTGGGTGGATGGTGTTCGTGCGATTTACTGCATCGTGAAATACAACTTGTTCAGCTAGGTTTTTCCTGAAATCTAACCCCCTCCCCATTCCGCAGCACTTTATAAGCCTGCTTTTTCTTCTTCGCTTCCTTTTCAAAAACCAGCACATCTGCCGTATTAAACTCAAACATATCGTAGTGGCAGGGCACGACGTACTGCGCCCCGATGGCCTTGCCCAGCTCGGCGGCCTCCTTGCAATTGAGGTTGCCAGCCACGCCCCGCTTGGGGTCTCGCCCGTTGATGGGCAGGAAGGCCACGTCCACCTCGCAGTGGTGGAGCAGCGGAACCATTTCATCGTGCAGCACCGTGTCGCCACTATGGTAAATGGTGAAGCCGCCGAACTGTACCACGTAGCCGAGGTAGCGGCAGCGGCCGTGCTCGTCTTTGTCAATCTTTTCGTGGGCGGCTGGTATGGCGGTGAATTTAAAGCCTTGAATATCAACAACTTGGGGAGGGTTAATACCAATAGGCCAAGCCGGGTCGCATTGGATTCGCTCCGCAACAAAGGCCCGGTTCGCCTCGGGAATGAGCATTTTCAGGTTGGGGTTGGCCTTCATCAATGGCATGAGCGTCTCGGCGTCGAGGTGGTCGGTGTGGTTGTGGCTGGAGGTCACCACGTCAATAAAATCGAGGCGGGCGGGGTCAACGACCAGCTCCGTCATGCGAACATGGGGCTTGTCGGTGGCGGCGTATTTTTTGGTCAACGAGTCGGAGAGGTAAGGGTCGAGGAGCAAGTGCTTGCCTGCCCATTTTATCAAAAACCCGCTTTGGCCGAGCCACCAACAGGCGAAGGAGTGTTCGTCGGTGGCCGTGTTGCGGATTTCGGTGAGGAGGGTGTCGTCTTTTTGGAAGGGAGTAAGCATGGGCGAAATTTTCATAATTTGGGATACATTCAGGGGGGGGACTCACATTTTCCCTCACCCGCTTCGCCCCTTCCACCATGTTCCGCAACTTCTGCTTTGCCGCCCATCGCGCCGTCTGGCTGAGGCCGCAGTCGGGTGCCACGGACAGCCGTTCGGCAGGCACGTATTTCAGGCAAAGTTGGATGCGCTCCACGATGTCCTCCACCGTTTCGATGTAGTAGCTCTTCACGTCCACGATGCCCACCGCCACGTGCATGTGCTTCGCAAACTCGGCCAGCAGTTCCACCTCGGCGAACTCCCGGTTGGCCATTTCGATATGCACCTCGTCCACTTTCATGTCGAGGAAGTCGGGCAGCATGGGCGCTACCATCCGCTTGCCGACGGGGTGGCCCTTGTAGTTGCCGAAGCAAAGGTGGGTGCTCAGGAAGCACTTGCCCACCACAGGCTCTACCGTCCGGTTGAAGATTTCCACGAAGCGGCGGGTGTTTTCCTTGTGGGCATAGCAGCTCATGCTCGGCTCGTCCACGGTGATTTCCTTGCAGCCAGCGGCCACGAGCGCCACCAGTTCCCGCTGCACCATCGGCAACAGCGCCTCGGTGATGGCGTAGCGGTCGGGGTAGTCGGCATTGGGCGTGAGGCGGCCACTGAGGGTATAAGGCCCCGGCACACTGGCCTTCAGCACTGGCACGGCTGGCGCAAGACGTTGCAAACGCTTGAATTCCTCCACCACGCCAAGGCCACGGGGCGCACGGAGTTCCCCGGTGATGGCGTGCTTGCCCCGCTGGTCGTGTGCGGGCGGGCCCCAACGGCGTGGCACGTCGGCATGGGACGAGATGCCCTCGATATGGCCATAGAATGAGAGGTTAAAGTCCAGTCGGGTCTGCTCGCCGTCGGTGATGACGTCCAGCCCGGCGCTCACTTGGTCGTGGATGGCGGCGATGACGGCGTCCTCGATGATTTCCTCGAAATCGGCCCTGCCAAATTTGTCCAGATTTTGCGAAGCGAACTCCAACCAGGAGGGGAAGGGGTAGGAGCCGATGACAGTGGTTCGTATCATTTGCGAAGCATCTAAGAGTTAAAAAATACAGTGCTTTACACCTGTTTGTCGCCCCGCTTTGTGCCTTTTTGTCATTGCGCAGCAACCCGTCCACGTCGTAAGGGAAGCCACGTTTGCCCGCCTAACGTGGACGGGTTGCTGCGCAATTACAAAAGCGACAACTACGAGCGGCGTGTTCCGTGACGCAAAGCGGTGGCGTATATTTTTTTGCGGAGCAAATAAAGTCAAACATTTTCAAACAACCTCGCCAACCGATGCGCATGTTCATCATACGCCGCCTCAAACAATTCCGTCGCTCGTTCTGAGCCAACAATCGCCCCGGCGGTCAGCACCTTCGGCGGCTGTCCGGCCTCGGTCAGCAGCTTCGCAACTTCGGCTTTGATGCAATTGACGAGGAGCACGCCGCCGACGGTGGAGCCGGGCGCAACGGGCGTGTCCAGCCCCGGCACGTACACCATCGAGTCGCCAATAGGAGCGCCCGTGTCCAGCACGAGGTCGGCGAAGTCTGTGAGTTTTTTGCCGTCGGGGCGCTTGCTTGTGCTGGCGTCCAAGTGCGCTTGGCTAACCAGCGCCACGACCTTGATGCCCTTTTGCTGAAAGCCTTCCGCCATCTCAATCGGCACCACATTGCAGCCGCTGGACGAGACGACGAGCGCCGTGTCCACAGGCTTCATGTCGAAATTGCGTAGGATGCGCTCGGCCAGCCCCGGCACGTTTTCAAGGAACATGGCCTGTCGCTGCCCGTTCGCCCCCACGACGGGGTTGTGGAAGGTCAGCGACAATTCCACGATGGGGTTGAAGCCTGGGAAGCTGCCGTATCTCGGCCACATTTCCTCCACCATGATGCGGCTGTGCCCACTGCCGAACACATGTACCATGCGCCCAGCAAGGATGGTTTCCGTGAACCACTGTGCCGCTTGGCGGATGGCGTGTTCTTGCCGCTCGACAGCTTGGAGTATTTGCTGGCATTTTTGGAGGTAGTCGTGGATGACTTTCATGTGAAAAATCAATTTTCTTAAATTGTTTAATAAAAATAACGGAAGCCAAGCCGAAACTGGGTGTCGCCATTTGTTCGCCAATAATTATCAGATTTTACAGGCCAATCATTGCCGGACAAACTTCCTCTAAACTCCGTATTTAACGACAATTTTTGAGAAAAAAAATATTGTGCACCAAGAATGCTAGTTGCTGAAAAACGGCTTGGATTTCCTGAGCTGTCTCCAAGCAGGTATCTTGCTTCAACTCCAATTTCCAGTATGTACCGCTTGAAAAAATGAACTATATTAGGATGGACATGGACTTGGGCTAGGCCGTCAAAATTAAATGGTTTGGCAATGGTAACGGAAGATAGGCTTACCCCTGTTGTAGGGACAAAAAAAGTATTTTCCTTCATCTCAAAAAATGGCCTTACCTCAGCAACTATGCGATTCCAAGCATAATTTATCCTGCCATCATTACCAAGAAAACTACTCCATATTATGCCTAATTGAACATGGTTTTTTAGCATAATTGAAGCTGTTCCAGTTGGAAGCGAACTGATTTCAAGCCCGATAGTTTTAACTCTTTTATTTAAATAAACACCTGAAAGTGAAATGCTGTCAAATGGTGTTTTTTCATTTGGGAAATGATAGGTTAAATGAAAGCCTGAAACTAATATTGGCGAAATTTTATCATCTGCATTAGACGGGTCGATATGTTGCAATACCCTGAGGTTCAGCGACATATCAATCGTTGCGAAACTGCCTATTCGAACACCTGCACCTGCCCTTAAATTTAAATAGAAAAGCTGGTAATCGTAATACCTAGGAAAACGGTCTTTAAACCATTTCCCACCACCACTGATTTGTAAGAAAGGGCTGAATCGTTTTAAAAATAAAGTACCCCTTAAAAAGGGTTGAAAGCCAGCAACCGACCAATAATCTCGATTTAAACTCAGTTCCTCGATAATGCCAATACTGAGGCCATCTCTCACATAATACCCAATTTGAGCGTATTGATAATTTACCCGATAGCTTTTTTCATTTTCATTTTCATAATGATTAACCCAAATATTGCCACGTAGCAGCCAATCCCCTTTTCTGCCTTGAGCTGCTGCAATTAGAGGAATACATAGGAGTAATAGAGATGATAAGCGTCGCATATTCAAGTGTTTAATGAGGAGATGTATTTTGACCCATCGCAAACGCCGCCGCCCCCGTCGCCCCGGCGAACTCCCCGAACTGGGCCTGCACGATGCGTACCTGTTTGCCGCTAGGCCGCCACTCGTACAAGTCAACGAACGACTGCAAAGGCTGGAACAGCGCCTCTCCCGCCTTGGTGATGCCGCCGCCCAGCACCACCACCTCAGGCGAAAGCAGGTTGGTCAGCGAGCAGATGCTGACGGCCAGTTTTTGCACAGAATCGAGCCAGAGCCAGGTACCGAAATAGTCGCCTCGCTGGTAGGCGGCCACCAGTTCGTAGGTGTTTTGGAAGCGGCCATGCGAGCGGCGCACGACCGACTCGTTGCCGATATGCTCCTCGATGGAGCCGGGCATACCCGTGGCGTCCCAGTGTACGTCGTTGGCGTTCACAGTAGTGTGGCCGACGTGCCCGGCCCGTTGGTGGTGGCCTTGGTACAGCTCGCCGCCGATGAGGATGCCCCCGCCGACGCCCGTGCCGAGGGTGAGCAACACGGCGTTTTTGATGTTTGTGGCCGCGCCAAAACTCGCCTCGGCCACCATCGCCGCATGGCCGTCGTTGAGCACCCAGACTCGCTCACCAAAGTAGTCCGACCAGTCGAAGTGCTCCAACCCGAACAGCCTGCCTGGCATGCAGGTGATGGCCGAGTTGTCGGCATTGGCAAGGCCAGGGGCAGAGATTCCGACGGCCAATTTTTGCCCTGAAAATTCTTTTTTTAGCTCAAAAAAAACGTCCCGGACGGCATTCTTCCAAACCCATTCATCCTCGGCTTGGTAGTGCTGCCCGGTGCTGCGGGTGCTCTGGTGGAGGTTGTTTCCCGCTTGGTTAATGACGACCGTTTTGATGTTGGTGCCGCCGATGTCGAGGCCGATGGAAAGGTGCATTAAGATATTAGGATATTGTGTTATTGAGATATTGGAGAAGGGTTGAGCAAAGGTTGAAAATAATCTTAAAGGAAAATAGCCGCTGCGACGATACTTTTTGAAAGCCGTGCTCTCATCAATATCTCAATATCTCAATATCTCAATATCTCAATTCCCCAATTTCCATCCCCCATCCACGGCGATGACCTGCCCAGTGATGAACCCGGCAGCGTCCGAGAGCAGCAGCGAGGCCAGTCCGTCGAGGTCGTGGGGTTGTCCGGCACGACCACCATCGAGCGGTTGGCGCTGGCGGACGTACTGCATGATGTCGTCGTTTTGAACGGCCCGCTGCGCCATTGGCGTGTCGGTCAGGCCGGGGGCGATGACGTTGGCCCGGATGTTTTGCGGAGCGTAATAGGCGGCGATGCTTTTGGTGAAACCCTCGATGGCTGCCTTGGCCGCAGCGTAGGTGTGGGTGGAAAAAAATTGCGGAGCAGGCGAGAAGGCCAGCGCCGAACCCATGTTGAGCAGTGCGCCGCCAGTTTTTTGTTCCAAAAACTGCCGCACGGCAGCCCGGTTGGAGAGCATGACGGAGGTGAGGTTGAGTTGGAGGGTGCGTTCCCAGCCTTCGAGCGTGAGGTCGTGCAGGGGGCCATCGCCGAAGCGCCTACCACTGCCGCCCGCCACGTGGTACAGCCCATCGAAGCCGCCGAACCGCTCGATGCACTTGGCGATGGCGACCTCGGCCTGCCCCTCCTCGGTGGCATCGCCGGTGAGGACGTGGGCGTTGCGGCCCAGCACTTCCATTGCTCGGATGGAGGTGACTTTGTCCAGGCCGAGTGCCACTACCCCGGCACCATGCCGCTGAAAGGCCTGTGCCGCCGACAGTCCGATGCCCGTGGTGCCGCCGATGATGACTATTTTTTTGCCAGTTAACATTCGTTTGATTGAAGGTTTGGCGAAGTTAGTTTTTTTGCCAAAACCAAAAATAAAAACGCCATCTGGGCGATACCAAATGGCGTTTATTGACTTGATATTCAGTGGTTTAACGATGCCCCCAATCGTAAATCGTCAGTCCCCAATCGTAAATCGAATCACTCCACCTTGCCCCTGATGTTCCAGTTTACGGCTTCGTTGGTGCGCTCTTGGTAAGTCTTCCAATCCTGATCGGAGCCGGAAAAGAGCCAGTCGCCATTGGTTTGGCGGGGCCCTGAGTCGCAGCCGATGGACTGCTGCTGCTGGGCATGTTCAACATAGACGCCTATCCAGAGGTCTTCACCGGTAATAGCGATGCCTGGCGTGATTTTGAAATTGTTCCATTGGCCGGAGGTGATGGCATTGAGCACGTTGCCTTCGTACAGTTTCTGGCCAGGGGTGCTGGTGTTGCCCGCTCCGTAGATTCTGATGAGGCAAGCTTGGGGCAAATTGCCAACGAATACTTGTACTTCGGTCAATTTTTTGCCCACGTGGTCGGCCATGGTGCTGGCGGGAAAGCGCACGGCCAACTCGTGCTCCCCGGCATCGAGCAGCGGGCCGGAGACGTTGCCGTAGTCGTAGGAAAGGATATTTTTCGGGGTGGCTGTGTCGTCGTCGTTGCAGGCGGCAAACAAGGCGATACCCAGGAGGAAAAACAGGTGCGTGATTTTCATAAGCTGAAGATTTTTTTGTGAAAAAATGTGGCCAAGCCAAGCGGCAATGGATTTTTTTGCTGACCCAAAATTAGCGACTGTCAACAGCTACGTTGCTGTACTGGGCAGATAAATATTTGTTAAAGGAAAAACAAAAAGGGCTGCCGATGAAAGTCATGGCAGCCCGCTAGGATTTCGAGTGTAAAATTCTTTACGGGGCGTAAAAAAAGCCGGCCAATCAAAATTGATTATAGCCGGCTTCAACTTGGTTTTTTAATGTTTTTGGATATGTGCGATTTGGAGAATGTTTTTTAAAGAGCATGTATTTCGCCGAACCGACTGCTTTGGAGCAGGATATTAATTTTAAACATCGCCAAAAGTACAGGCGTCACCCGAACGCACCTATGCTTAAACCATAACCCTGTAATCTGGGCAAATAACCGTGCAGTTTCGCCAATGCATGACAAGTTGCAGGGCGTTATTTAGTCTTTTGCGCTTAAAAAATTGGCGAACTGTACCTCGAAGCTTTCCATTTTACCGACAGAAATGGGCACCTCCGCCTTTGTTCGCAAATGGATGATGCCGTTTCTTCCGGTTTGAACGTAGCGTTCGATGAAACTGAAGTTGACCAAAAAGCTGTGGTGACAGCGGCAAAAAAACTGGGCAGGCAGCAGTTCCTCGATGTCTTTCAAGGTCTTGGAAGCAGTGAACCGGGTCGTTTTTCCATCTTTTAGGTAAAAAATATCGGTGGTAGCGCCGTCGGCCTGGCAGTAAACAATGTCGCCAACCTTGATGACGACGTTGCCTTTCCGGGCGTCGGAAATCAAAATGCCCTGCGTTTCGGGGTTTACCGTTTGTGCGCTCTTCAACTCCTCGATTTTTGTGGTTGCGTTTTGGATGGCCTTGGCGAGGTCGCCCACGCTGTATGGCTTCACCAAGTAGCCCCAAGGCTGCACGTGGTTGATGGCCTTCACGGCGTGGTTGGGGTAGGCCGTCACGAAGATGACGCCGAAGCTGGGGTTCGGGCTTTTTTCGAGGAACTCGAAGCCGTTGCCGAAAGGCGGCATCTCGATGTCGAGGAAGACGAGGTCGGGCTGGCTGCGCTGCAATTTGAAGAGTGCGTCGCTGACGGAGCGTGCCTCCTCCATGATGTGGACTTGTGGGAAATAGCTCTCCAACATTCCCCGCAAGGTGTTGATGGCGCTGATTTCGTCGTCAATGATGAAAGTGTTGATTTTTTTCATAGGTCATAGTTCCCAATGGTTGGTCAAAATAGCTTTCATTGATCACCCTTTGCCCGATTACTGGGGCTGGTGTTCAAGAAGGAGATGATCACCTGCGTACCGTTGCTTGAATCGTTTAGCTGGCGGCGGTCGGTGGTGGTTACTTTGAGGTCTACGGCGTAGAGCTTGTTGAGCATTTGCACTTTTTTGTCCAGCAAAATCAGGCCCTTGGAAGTTCGCCTCGGTGGCCTGGATCGCTTTCTGCGCTGTGATTCCTCGATGCCCACGCCGTTGTCGGTCAAGGTAGTGGTCAAGCGATGCTTGTCCTCATCAAAATGAACGGTCAGGTGTGATACGCCTTCGGGCGAGAGGCCGTGCATGGTTGCATTTTCGAGGATGGGCTGTAGTACCATGGCCGGAAACATGGCCTGTGAACCAATCTTCTCAACCCCGCTGATGGTGTAGCTGAAGTGCTCCCCAAATCGGAGTTTTACCATTTCCAAATAATCCCTGACATAGGTGAGTTCATCTTGAAACGGAATAAAATCAACCTCGGAAAACGACATTGTCCGACGCAGCAAGTCCGAAAAAATGGAGATGTACTCACTGGCCTTCACGGGGTCTGGTGGGTAGAAAAACTGCTGAATGGCGTTGATGCTGTTGCCCACGAAGTGGGGGTTCATTTGCGACTTGATGGCTTGGAGTTGCAGCTCGGATGCGGTGTTCTGCAATTTCAAGAAGGCTGCCCTTGTTTTGAACATTCGGAAAACAACAAATGCCACCATAGCAATTATGAGCAGTTTGACCCAAACGGTTTGCCACCAAAAAGGCATCACCGTTATGGTGATTTTATCGGGTTGGGTGCTGCGGGTGCCGCCGGGGAGTATGGCCGTGATGGTGTTCACGAACCGGCCTGGCGTAAGGTTGACCCCAAAATTGTGTACAGCGTCTTGGATGATAACCAAGTCCTCTCCTTTGCCAAAAATGCAGTTGAAAAGGTTGCCGAAGGTGAGGAGGGGAAACGGCAGAAGTTTTTTCTTGCGTGATGCACTCGAATTGAAGGTTGCCCCGTGTGCGGTAGTGCAAGCCGGCCAGTTCTACCTCCAACATGGAGGCCCCGGGCGGAAGGGTTATATCATGTTCGCTGGTGCTTTCGGTAGCCAGGTCGAATTGGCACCTGTCTGTTCCCTGGATATAATTTACGCCAACAATGCGGGTCGAGAAGTCGCCGGTTTCACCTTTTTGTTTCAGGAGTAGTTTGGAAAGACCGGAAACAGTGGCAGCCCAAAGCGTATCGTGGTCCACGAGTACCGCATTTGCATCGTCGCTGGCCAGGCCATTGGTCTGGTTGTAATGCTCGACCGACCAATCGGTACTGATGGAGAAAACGCCTTTGTTGGTGGCCAGCCAAACCTTGCCATTCGAATCGGCAAATATGGATTGGATGTTCTCAACGGGCTTGACCAGTTTTTCATTGATGATATCAACGCTGGTAACGTCTCCCTGATTTACGCCAACTTTGAGAAGGCCATAATCTGGTGTGGCTATCCAGAGGGCGTCATTTCCAGCCTGTTTGATGTCGAGTATCCTGCTGGCAAGCGGGGGGAAGGTATCGCCCCATTTTATGTTAGAACCATCTTTTTCCGAAAACAAGCCGTTTAGTTTGCCAATCCAAAGCATGTTCTGCGCATCGGAATGCACCAACATCGTGCGTCCATCGGCTATGACTTTTGGGGTGACCTCCGTGCCATCCCATTTTATGAGGTACATCGAAGTGCCAGCCCAAATATTCCCATCATGCCAACAAGCCGATTTATAAGAGCCAACGGAGTTGCTGAGTCGAAGGATACCTTGTTTTTCAATTACGATGGCCTTGTCGGAAACGGCCATCCAGGTATTGTCGGGTTGCGGCAAAATCTGTCTTATCCTGTTGTAGCCAACGTATTCTTTGATGGCAATAACTTCCCAAAAATTGGTTCTTTTGATATAAAGGTGCCCCTTGTCGTCCCCAACAACAATGCGGCCATCCAACATTTTGGCAATGCTGGTAACGTTGTTTGAAAGCAGTGGTGATTTGGAGGATGTCCGATAGGTTTGAACAGCATTTTTGGGCAAAGCATAAGCTCCATCGTGCAGGGTGGAGAACCACATGTTGCCTTCTCTGTCTTCATAAATTTGCGACACCCGTTTGCCGTCCATGAACTTTTTGGGGTGCCTGAGGCCATCTTTTCGATGGTCAAAGCAAATGGCTCCTTCATCACTATTGGTCACCCAGAACCTGCCAGCGCTATCGGTGTAGGCAGTAGCAGTGAACACGCCCAACAACCTGTCAATTTCTTTGAAACTGCCGTTTTCGTATTCCACCAGCAGCAATCCTTCATTGTACAGGTACAGGAGCCTATTGCCGCTCTGCACCATGCTTACGTGTCGAGTTTTTGAAAGGAAGGCAAGTTCTGACACTTGCTCTATTTTTATCCCATATTTCAGCTTGTATATCGTCTCCGGCAATAGCTCAAGAAATGGTGGCGGTGTCGTAAATCTTACGTCCTTCAAGTTTTGGTCGGTAATCTTGTAGATGAACCAAAACCCAAATGCGTACAGGGCGTCCCCAAATTCGCCCACTTTGTGGATGGAATTCTTGGCATGATAAACGTCGAGCTTGTTTTCATGTAGGCAGTAAAAAGAATTGCTGCTGGAACATATCCATATCCGGTGCTGACGGTCTTCGAAGAAGTTGAAATTTCCTGCCATTTCTACCTTTGCCAGCAAGGAGTCTTGGGTTGCGCTGATGATAGTACCATTTTGCACATAAGCCGGGTGTTGCCCAAAACACGACAACCATACCCTCCCTTGGCTGTCCTCAAAAATATTGACCACCTCGTTGTCCGGCAGCCCGTCCTTCATCCCAAAAACCTTGAACCTTGTCCCATCGAACCGCACTAGCCCCTTGTCCGTCCCGAACCACATGAACCCTTTTTTGTCCTGTAGGACACAATAAACCACGCCACTCGGCAACCCGTCGCTCACGCCATAGCGCAGGTAGGCTGGCTCTTGGGCCTGACATGATAAGCTCCCTATGGTGAATAACAAAAGGGTGAGCAGTAGTCGAAAAAGCCGCTTTTTCATTGCCAGAAAAATACGGCAATTTTTCGAAAACCAGCCTGACTACTTGGCAACCCTGTCAAAATGGACAGCAACCTTGCAGTTTTTTCCGATTTTTGCGCTGCAAACGCTTTTCCCAAACCGAACAAACTCGAAATGATGCTCAGATGGCTTGCCCTGTTGTCCTGTTTTTTGTTGACAAAAACTGCCCTTGCGCAAGACGCCGCCGCATGGAAAAGGGCGGGCAACGACCTCCTCGCCGCCCAGCAGTACCAGCCAGCGCTCGAAGCATTCCAAAAAGCCGAAAAAAACAGCCCCGCCGATGCCGAAACCCTCACCAATATTGGCATTTGCCACTACCACCTCCACCATCCGGAGCAGGCAGAAGCGCAACTTTTAGCCGCGCTTCATGCAAAAAAAGCACCCCCTCCGCTCAACTTCATTTACCTCGCCAAGCTCCACCAGGCTCGCCTGGACTTCGAAAAGGCCGTTGATTTTTACAAGCAATTTTTGAAGAAAACGCCTGCCGACCATCCTTGGCGGCCCGCCGTCAAAGACGAAATCCGTCGCTGCGCCACGGGGCTGCACCTTCGCCGGCTGCCCCCGTTCGCCGCCGTGCTGCCACTCGCAGACCTCAACACTTCCGCCGATGAGTACCATCCGCTGACCAGCCCCTCCGGGCAGGAGCGCCTCTATTTTTCGGCCACCGGCAGGAGCGCCAATGGCAGCGACATTTTTTATACGGAGGTGAAAGCTGGCGACTGGTCGGCACCAAAACCGCTCAACCGCTTCATCAACGGTGCTGGCCACGAGACCGCCCTCGGCTTCGACGATAGCGGCACGAGCCTTTATTTTTTCAGGAGGGAAACGCCGGAATTCGGCCAAATCCTCGTGGACACTTTCCGGGAAGACCTGCTCCAAGGCACCTTGTTCTTTGAGGCGTTCAGCGGCCCGATGCGGCCCGGCGAAGGCGACTGTGCCCCGTTTTTTTCAACGACAGCATCCTGCTTTTCGCCAGCAGGCGGCTGGGTGGCTTCGGCGGTCTCGACCTCTACGTGAGCATCCGCCACTTTACCCCCGTGGGGGGCTACACCTGGAAGCCCGCCGAAAACCTCGGCCCCGTTATCAACTCCGCCTACGACGAGACCTCGCCCTTCCTCGCACGGAACGGCCGCACCCTCTATTTTTCCAGCAGCGACGCCACTCGCAGCATGGGCGGCCTCGACGTGCTGAGGGCTACTTGGCTCGGTTGGTCGGAGCGTTGGTCGCCGCCCGTCAACCTCGGGCCACCCATCAACTCCGCTTCCGACGACGAGCATTTCACGCTCTCACACGGCGGCGACCGGGGCTTTTTTGACTCCGATCGCATTTCGGGGGAGGGGGGGCGTGACCTCTTCGTCGCCCTCTTCGACGAACCGCGGGAAGGGCAGTTGAGCGAGTCGTGGCCAGTGGCCTTCTGCCTCGTTGCCGAAGGCGAAAAAAGCCCCGCACCAAGCGAACTTGCCGTGCAGCCGCCGGGCAGTTTTTTCGATGAAATCACTTCCTTCGAACTGCCCGTGATGACGCTCCCTCCGCCAGGCGGCACCCCTAACGAGCAGACCGTCAACCAATTTGCGCTACTGGCGCAACTGCTGAAAAAATACCCGAGACTCAGGGCCACCCTCGCACTCCACTCCGCCGTTGGCGATGTGCCAGTGGGGTATGCTGTTTTCGCTTCGCAAACGGTCACCGACCTTCTCCGGCAAGAAGGCGTCGGCATGGAGCGGGTGACGCTGCTCTTTGCTGGCAGCAGTTTTCCCCTTGCGGACAACCCCTCCACGGGAGTAAACCGCAGGGCCGAAGTCTTCATCGAAAACCCCACCGAACTGCCCTTCGAACTGTACCGCCCAGCCCTGCCGCCAAATGCCTTTAGGGCAGGTTTTTTTCAAAAAGCCATGGCCAGTCTGGCCTATTACGTGACGGTGGACGGTGGGCGGTGGACGGTGGACGGCGAATTGGCGAAGTTGTTCGAGCTGTATCCAGACGGGCTTGAAGGATGGCTTTCGCAAAGTGGTGGCATGTTCTTCACTCCCGGAATTTACCTCACCCATGCTTCCGCTGCGGAATGGCTGCAATCGCTGCAAGCTGATGGCTACAAATCGGCAAAAATCACGGCGCACCTGCGTGGCCGGGAGTTGTCGAAGGAAGAGGCTGCAAAGTATGTGGGGGACTTTCCCGACTTGTTGAATTTTATCGAAAACTGAGACTGCGCCCCGGATTGCGTCATGGCACTCGCCGCTTTGTCATTGCTGAAGGCAACCTGCGACGTCATATTGGCCGCCATGCGAGACGCCGCAGATTGCCTTCGGCAATGTCAAAATTGCCCCTTTTGTCAAAAATCCTCCAAACCGCCATTTCCATTTGGCTACCGCAAAAATCGTCTTAGCTTCGTTCCCCGACCAATTGACTGAATGACACCTTGCCTGCATGGCCACCTGCTGTGCAAAAACTTATTTTCAACCGATTACACACAAAAATTATCCTGTGATGAAAAAACGCTACCAACTACTCATCTCCCTCTTTGCCTTTTGTTTTTCATTTCAAGCTTCCCTTTTTGCACAACCTGGCCAAGGTGCCACCATTGTTGGCCCAACGACGCTCTGTATCGGTGAGTGCGGCACCTTACGAAGTCGTGCTGAATGACCCCAACCTATTTATCGAAGAGGTCACTGGGGCTTCAGGCTTGGGTACCGTATTGGCAGTGGCAACCCGATTTACTTTTGCCCCAGCCCATCAACAGGGTCACGGTGACTTTGACTGCCACCGTCCTTGCCTTCAGCCAAAATGGCAACACTTTCACCTATCACAGTCATTTACATTCACCGTCACCAACGGCCTCAACCCCACCATCGTCCCCACCATTGCTGCCTGCCCGCAGGACAGCAGCAGCCAGTATGCCTGCGAGAAGATTTGCGCCTTCGGTACGGCGGTGTACGAGGTGACGGGCATACCGCCCACCACTCCCGTCACCTGGTCGGTGCAGGGGGCGGAGAGCTTCACGCCCAACGGGAACTCCGTGCTGGTGGAGTGGGGGGCGCCGGGGCAGGGGCAGGTGAGCGTGGTGGCGGGGGGAGGTAGTGGGCCGAATGCGCCGTTTCAGTTTTTTTGTGGGCAGCAAGTGTCATTGGTTCTCCCAACCAACCTGGTCCTCATTACCTCAATAGGTTTGATGGCACTCCGCCTATATAATGTCTTACAACATTAATGGGGTGGCCACAATCAGGCGGCATTTACGTACTTCAGCCATCCGTTCTTTTCAAACCGCAACCGGGCACTTATACTTTTACAGTTACCGATGCAAATGGTCAAACCGATAACTGCACTGACATGTTGTTAACAGCTCGCAAGACTGCTGGGTATCCACTTACCCAACCAGCATTACTCATCCCACCAGTGACTTTAACTGCAATGGCGCCATCCAAATGACGCCAATTGGAGGATTTCCACCATATGCTTACCAATGGAGCAACGGGACAACGGTGCCAGAATTGGATGGACTTTGTTGTGGGCATTATACTATCACCGTAGTGGATGCAACTGGCTGCTCTTCTACAACAACCGTAATCCTCGCCTGCCCTGATTCCACCACCTCGTGCGTTGGCGAAGCCTCCCTCTGCGTCGAAATCCTCGAAGAACCCGAAGCCCTCATCGGCTCGCTGCCGCCACCGCAGCCCAACGGTACCATCGCCATTTGCCAGGGGCAGACCATCTATTTTCAAAACAACAGCCTCAACGCCACGAGCTATGTCTGGGAGTTCGGCAACGGCAACACCTCCACCCAGTTCGAGCCGAGCCAGACCTACAATGTGCCGGGCAGCTACATCGTCTCGCTCATCGCCCGGAACGAGTGCTACTGCTCGGACACGACCTTCGTCGAGGTGTACGTCATCGCCGCCGACGTGCCGGAAATCAACTGCACGGGCACCATCTGTGAGGGCGAAACGGTCACGTACAGCACCGATGCCAACTGCGGCACTTACATCTGGGTGCTCACGGGCAGCTACAACATCCTCGACGGCGGTGGCCCGACGGACAATTTCATCACCGTCGAATGGCTGGCCGGGCCGGAAGGCACCATCTCGCTTGGCGTCGAGCGGCTGCGCGGGGACGGTGTGCACCTTGCCCAATGTCGTGCCCATCCCCATCGTCAGCGACAACGTACAAATTCAAGGCCCGCCGAAGGTCTGCGAGGGCAGCACCGAGGAATACTACATCCCTGATTATCAAGGCACTAGCATCAACTGGACAGTCATTGGTAGCGGGAATATCACGGGAGGGCAGGGGACGGAACGCATCACCGTCAACTGGTTTGGCAGCGCCAACCTCGGCAACCCGCAGCGGGTCATCGTCGAGTTCGACAACTGCTACCTCGGCTGCTCCGGGCGGGACACGCTGAACGTGAACATCGTCCCCGGCTTCTACGCCACCGGCCCCATCGAAGTTTGCGCCAGCGCCAGCGGTACTTACCAGAGCCGCAACACCATTACCGACGTGCTCATGCCGAGCAACTGGCAGGTAATCAATAGTTTGGGAGCCGTCGTCTGGTCGTCGCCTTCGGCAACCAACACGGCAAACATTCCCTTCAATTTCCCCGCAGGGGCTTACACGGTACATGCAGCGGCTGCCAGCGCCAGCAGTTTTTGCAACGACGATTACGATATTTTCATAAAACTCGTGGCTGCACCGCCCGCCCCGACGGCCATTGTTGGCGAGGACGAAATTTGTCCCGGAACGGCCTACGCCTACGAGGCTACCGGGCTTGCCACCTCCGATTTCAACTGGACTTTCACGGGCGGTGCCCCCGCCAATTTCAGCGGGAACCCCGCCAACGTCATCTGGAATGCCGCCGGGCCATACTCCCTGAAGGTCAACCCGATTCCCAATTTCAGCATCACGGGCGATGCCCAGGTTTGCAGGGAACAAACCGGGACGTACAGTGCGCCTTTTTTTGAAAATATTGATTATCAATGGGTTATCAGCCCTGCAACAGCGGGGACAATCGTGAGCGGCACTGGCACCGAGCAGGCCGAAATCTTGTGGCATACCGACGGCCCAGCCACGGTGAGCGTCACCATTTGCGGAGCAACCAGAACCTTCAACGTGACAGTGCTGCCCCTGCCGGAACCTGTTGTGCAGCACCCACCGATATTTGCGCTGGCGAATTGGCGGCGGTGCAAACGACCGTGCCTTACGCCAGCTACGTCTGGAACGATGCCAACGGGGCGCTGCTTTCCGCTTGCCGACGCCGACCTTCGGCGTCGGCAACTACGAAGTGGAGGTCACGGACGCCAACGGCTGCGTGGGCGACACCGATTTTCACGTCGTCGGCATGTGTGCCCAGCGTGTCCATCTCGACGCCCGCCTACTACGCCCGTCTGTCCCGGTGGGCCGGCCGCCTGACCTCCACGCCATCGGACAGGGCGGGCCGCTACAGCTACCAGTGGCACCAGCGGTGAGCCCAATCGGGGCAACTCCCCCACCTACTCCATCACCAACCCGGTGATTATCAGGTGATTGTCACGGACCTCTACGGCTGCACGGCGGCCTCGAACATCGCAGACGCTTTTGGACTGTGCCACCGTGGGCGGCACTTGCGTGGGCGGGGTATGCCTCAGTGGCGGGTGGCGGGCCACCGTTGCCCCTGGCGGCAACTGCCAGCTGGCACCAATGGCAATATTGATTTCACTTCGGCCCCGCCGCCAACTGCAACACGCTCGATTTCACGAACACCTCCACGAACTTCCTGCCCGGCGTTCGATGAACTGGTACTTCGGCGACGGCAGACCAGCACCGCCGATACAACCCCCCTGCAAACCCCTCACCCACCTAGCGGGTCGGCTACTACACCGTTCTTCTGATTGGCGAAGTGCAACGCCATCACCCCACCAGGCGGCTCATGCCTGGTCGGCACGACGTGCTGATTCCTATGCCAGGCCAGCTTCGAGAACACGACCGCCTGCCCCAACAGCCCGATGCAGTTCACCGACCGTTCCATCTGGGTGAGTGGGGCCAGCATCGTCGGCTGGTCCTGGGACTTCGGTGACCCCGGCAGCGGTGCGGCGAATACTTCCGCTTCGCAAAACCCGACGCACAGCTTCGCAGCTTCCGGCACCTACAACGTCACGCTGACCATCACAGCGGCCAGCGGCTGCACGGCAACCATCATGCAGCCGGTCACGGTTCGGACGCCACCGGCGGTCAGTTTTGCCTTGCCTTCGGCAACCTGCGAGAACACCTCGCTGCCCTTCGATGCAATAGTCGGCAGCAACGTGGCCAGCGTTTACTAGAATTTTGGCGACCCGGCCAGCGGCAACGGCAACAATTCGGAACTCGTCAACTCGCACCATGAATTCGAGCTGCCCGGCAGTTACGTCGTGCAGTTGACGGCTCTCAGCATCGAGGGCTGTACCAATGTTTACACAGACAACATGGTCATCACCCCGAACACCTTGACGGGCAACATCACCACAGCGCCGCCCTCGCCACTTTGCGAAGGCGAGAGCACGACGCTAACTGCCCCAGCAGGTGGAATAAGTTGGGAGTGGTCCAACAATTCAACAAGCAACAATATAACAATCACAGAATCAGGCATTTACACAGTTACGCTGACCGATGCAACAGGCTGCACCTACGCACCGCCGCCCGCCCAAGTAGACGTTTTCGGCGAGCCGAACGGCATCATCAAGGCGGTGGAATACAACGAATTTGGTCAGCCAGTGGCGTTTTTTGAAACCAGCCACTCGGTCTGCGAGGGCGACGATGTGTTCCTCGTGGTGCAGGGCAGCCTGAACAACAGCTACCGCCTGGTCGGGCGGCGAGACGGGCGATGCACTGGAGTTCAGCGAGGACAAGGGCAACCTGCTGCCAATCGGTACCCACAATTTCACGGTGACGGTGACGGACAACGGGACTGGCTGCACCAGCACGGAGGGGCCGTTCACGGTGACGGTGAATCCCGTCCCGACCGTGACGATTGCCAGTTCGCCTTCGGGTTTTATTTGTGAAAACACCAGTGCCACGCTCAACGTGACCAGCCCGAATGCTACGTACAATTACCAATGGAACACGGGCGAGACTGGGACTAGCATCACAGTCGTTGCCGGAGGCACTTATTTTGCTACCGCAATCAACCAGTTTGGGTGCAAAGGTTTGAGCAACGAAATTGACATTCACAACGCCCCTGACATTGACCTAGTGCCGCAAGGCTGCCACACCCGCTGCCAACCCGACACGATGTGCCTGCCCATTGTGCCAGACATCGCCAGCTACCAGTGGCTCTTCAACGGCAGCCCGATGAGCGCCCCGAACGGCACACAGGCCAACCCGATTTTCAACCAAAGCGGCGAGTACTCGGTCGTGCTGACCGACATCTACGGCTGCACTTCCACCAGCGAGGTGCTCACGCTCGACCTCTTCCCCGGCTTCGGCGACATCGTGGGCGACGTGTATTTTGACGTGAACGGCAACGGCATCATTGACGCCCCCGACACGCTGGTGAGCGGCATCAACATCTTCCTGAACAACGGCGTATCGAACCTGGACACGGTGACGAGCAGCGTTCCCACGGGCTACAACTTCGTGGACATCCTCGCTTCGAACTACGACCTAATCCTCGACACACTGAACCTGCCGCCGGGCTGGGAGGCGGTGCTGGTCAGCACCACCGTCAACCTCAGCGGCTGCGATGTGGAGGAGCAATTCGATTGGCTGCTGTTTGCTAATTGCGCAGCATCAACTGCCTCGGTTACGCTGACGGCCTGCCCCGGCAGCAGTGCCGACTACAATGGCACGCCCGTGCCGACGGGTGCTTCGCAAGATTTTACCCTCATCAACTACCTCGGCTGCGACTCGGTGGTGACGGTGACGGTGAACCCGCTGCCGACCAGCACTGGCGCTGAATCTTTCGATGCCTGCCCCGGCACTTCCATCACGTACAACGGCACAAGCGTTGCCGCAGGCACCAACCAAGACTTCACGCTGACGAACTGGTTGGGCTGCGATTCGGTGGTGACAGTGACGGTGAACCCACTGCCGACCAGCACTGGCGCTGAATCTTTCGGCCTGCCCCGGCACTTCCATCACGTACAACGGCACAAGCGTTGCCGTTGGCACCAGCCAAGATTTCATGCTGACGAACTGGTTGGGCTGCGACTCGGTGGTGACAGTGACGGTGAACCCGCTGTCCGCACCGACCTCGGCGGTTGGGCTTACGGCCTGCCCCGGCAGTTTTGCCGACTACAACGGCACGATGTTGCCGCCCGGCAGCGATACCCTGTTCCTCTTCCCAAGTGCGCAAGGTTGCGACTCGGTGGTGACGGTGACGGTGCAGCACTGCCGGCTAGCACTTCGACGGTGAACCTTGCTGCCTGTCCGGGAGCAACTGCCAACTACAACGGCACGGACATTCCGGCAGGCGCTTCGCAAACGTTCATGCTGACGAACTGGCTCGGCTGCGACTCGATGGTCACGGTGAGTGTGGCGACTCTCCAACCCAGCACCTCAACGCTGAACCTCACGGCTTGCCCCGGAACGACTGCCATTTACAACGGAACGCCCGTTGCCGCAGGCACCAGCATGGACTTCATGCTTGCCAACTGGCAAGGTTGCGACTCGGTGGTGACGGTGAGCGTGGCGACACTGCCCGCTGGCATTTTAATAATTGATGGCCTAGCCTGTACGGGCAATTTCTTCAATTACAACGGCAACCAAGTTGCCGCTGGAACCTCGCAGACTTTTTACGAAGTGAATGCTTCGGGCTGCACCGATACGGTCATCGTGGCGGTGATGGAAGTGCCAACCAGCGCCAGCAGCCTGCAACTGACGGCTTGCCCCGGCACGACCGTGACCTACGGCGGCATGACGCTTTCGGCGGGCGATGTGCAGGATTTCACGCTGACCAACTGGCTCAACTGCGACTCGGTGGTGACGGTGACGGTGCTTGCTGCGCAAAGCGACACGACGCAGTTGGCACTGCAAGTTTGCGAAGGCGAAACGACGAGCTACAACGGCCAGTCGCTTTCGGCAGGCGAGCAGTACACTTGGGTCGGCACCAACCAAGCGGGCTGCGACTCGGTGGTTTTCGTCAGTGTAACTGCTTTGCCGTCAGTAAGTTATGATTTGGCTGCTTCGCAAATTTGCTGGAACGCCGTGGACGGCAGCATTGCCATTGGCAATGTCAGCGGCAGCACGGGGCCGTACCAGTTTTCGCTGAACGGCACGGCGTTCCAGTCGGATACGCTGTTCGCTGGTTTGCCGCCAGGCGATTATACGGTAGCAGTTCAGGATGTGAACGCTTGCATTTTTAGTGAAAATATCAGTATTGGGGCCGTGCCACCCATCGTTGCGGAGGCCCAGGACGAGACGCTGGTTTGTGGGGAAACGGTGATGCTGCAACCGGTGGTAGTCAGTAGCTTGCCCGTATTGTGGCAGTGGTCGGATAGTTCAGGCGTGGTTTCCACCGCCGATAGGTTGCAGGTAAGCTCGCCTGGTGTGTACATTTTCACGGTGACGAACGACTGCGAGAGCATGACCGGGAACATCAATGTGCAAGCCGAGCCGCTGGCGGAGGCGAGACTGATTTACCTGCCCAATTCCTTCTCGCCGAACGACGACGGCATCAACGACTGCTACCGGGGCTTTGTAGCTCCCGACCTCGAAATCATATCCTATGAGCTGAAAATCTTCGACCGCTGGGGCGATTTGCTGTTTGAGACCGAGGACATCGAAGGCTGCTGGGATGGGTGGTTCAGAGGGAAGGAAATGGACCCGGCAGTGATGGTGTACTGGCTGCGGATGCGGGTCAGGAACTGCGACGGGTTGGAGGAGGATTTGTTCAGGAAGGGGGATGTGAATTTGGTGCGGTAGTTTGTCCAGCAACCGTTCCGTAGGAACGGCATCTACCAATAATCTATCGGTAAATATTCAGATGCGTCCTCGAAAAAATGAAATTAACAAGGCAAGGTTTGAAATAGGGGTTTGGGGGAAGCCCAATGGGCGGCGGCGAGAAGGGGAACAGTTTATAATTTGTAATTTGCCAAAACCTATTAGCGCGGAGTATAAATATTCAGGCTTGTCCATAAAAAATGGAAATGAACAAGGCAATTATTTTAACGAATGGGCGGCTTCGCACCAATGATGCAAAAACAGCGCATGGGCTGATTCGAGGAACCGAACGGTTTGATATTGTAGCGGTCATTGACCCGCCAACAGCAGGGCAAGATGCAGGTGTGGTATTGGACGGGAAGCACCGGAATATCCCAGTTTATGATTCACTGGAAAATGCGATTGGGCATTTAAAAACCGTGGATTATTTAATTGTCGGTATCGCCACTGTTGGTGGTGTGCTTCCGCCCGATATGCTGGAAATTATTAAAACCGCCATTAAAAACCGCATTTCCATTGTAAACGGATTGCATGAATATTTAAATGAAAAGCCTGAAATAACTGCATTGGCGGAAGAATATGGTGCACAGTTGATTGACGTCCGCAAACCAAAATCAAGAAAGGATTTACATTTCTGGACCGGCGAAATATACCAAGTAAAAGCACCCATTATTGCCGTCATCGGCATGGACTGCGCCCTGGGCAAGCGAACCACCGCCCGGATGATACGGGAGGCGTGCGAGGCAGCGGGCATCAATGCCCAAATGATTTATACGGGCCAAACGGGTTGGTTGCAAGGTGGCAAATATGGCTTCATCTTCGACTCAACGCTGAATGATTTTGTATCGGGCGAAATAGAACATGCCATCGTGTCGTGTTGGAAAGAAACGCAGGCAGACTTGATTTTGGTGGAAGGCCAATCGGCACTCAGAAATCCCAGTGGGCCCTGCGGCTCGGAGTTTTTGATTTCCGGCAATGCCAAATACGTGGTTTTGGTACATGCCCCCAAGCGGAAATATTACGACGACGACCCGCTGTGGGGAGAAATCCCAAGCGTGGAATCGGAGCTAGAAATCATCGAAAAATTTGGCTCAAAAGTTATTGCGCTGGCATTGAATACGGAGGGGTGTCTGCACGATGAAGCAACTGAATATCAACGGCATTATGAAGATAGGCTTAAAATCCCCGTGCTTTTGCCGCTTGAAGAAGGTGTCCATAAAATTATACCAACTTTAAAGGCTTTGAAACCATGAAGATAAAAGCCATCCGTGCCTATTCAAAAAAAATGGCACTCACCAAGCCATATACCATCGCATACAATACTTATGCAGATGTTGAATTGGTGTTTATGGAAGTTGAACTTGAAAATGGCATTATTGGCATTGGCTCGGCAAGCCCATCGGAAGATGTGGTGGGGGAAAATCCCCGGCAAACCCTGTTGAATTTGCAAACTGAATTTGTTCAGAAAATAGTCGGCAGGGATATTCGCCATTTTCAGCAAATCATTTATGAAGCACGGCTGCATTTCCCAAATCTGCCGGGAACCCAAGCGGCCATTGACCTTGGCCTGCACGATGCGTTTGGAAAATACCTCGGCATCCCAATCGCAGCATTTTATGGCCAAAAGATAAAAGCCTTGCCAACATCGGTGACGATAGGAATAAAGAACATCACCGAAACCTTGGATGACGCCGAAAATTATGCACAACTTGGGTTTAAGATTATAAAGGTAAAAACTGGAAACAATGTTGAGGAAGATATAGAACGGGTTTTAAAGTTAAATGAAACTTATAAAGACCGCTTAAAAATTAGGGTTGATGCCAACCAAGGCTATTCATTAAAAGACTTGCGGAATTTTATTGCCGCTACTCAAAAAATCAATATTGAACTGATTGAACAACCACTTCCAGTTGGTCGTGAGGCCGAGCTGCTGGCGCTCAACGCAAATCATCGGAAGCTCCTGACTGCCGACGAATCCTTGAAGGATGCCAAAGCAGCATTGACGTATAGTTCACCCCCACAACCGTTCGGAATTTTCAATATCAAGCTCATGAAATGCGGCGGCATCATGGGGGCTTTGGAAATAGCGAACATTGCCAAAAATGCCCATATCGAACTATTTTGGGGCTGCAACGACGAGAGCATCGCCAGCATCACCGCCGCTTTGCACGTCGCTTATGCCTGCCCCAACACCCGGTATCTAGACCTCGATGGCAGTTTTGACTTAGCGGAAGACCTCGTTTCGGGCGGCTTTGCATTGGAAAATGGGTTGATGAAAATCAATGAAAAAGCAGGGTTCGGGATTGAAAAAATTGGGTGAAATCTCCGAAGGATTTACCTCAATTGTTTACCTCCTTCCAATTTCCAACATAGAAAGTTGGGCAACACATTGAAATGTGGCCCTGGCGAATCCAATCTACGAATTGAACCAAATTCGTACATTGGCACGCACAACACCTGCCCTATGAAGTGGAACAGCTTACCCATCCTTAGCACCACAATGATTTTCGTGGTGCTGGCAAATATTGTTTTGCCAGCAGCAAGTATTTCGCATCCAGGGGCAGGCTGCCGAGTGGCTGCTGAACGAATACCTCGAAGTCGCCGAGCTTCCAAACGATGAACTGGGCCTTGCCGACTTGTCCGACCCGGCTTTCTCCGGCGGATTTTTACCCTACAAAGAATTCGAAAAAAAGTACCTGATAAATACCCAGGGAGGACTTGTTTTGCTCGACCCCAACAAGGTTTATTGGTGGCGGCTCAGGCTCCAAAACGAACTTGACCAGCCCATCAAAGACTGGGTGCTGTACACGGGCCGGAGCAATTTCACGGAGGTGTACGATGTGGACGGCATGGGCCGGGCGAGGCGAACGTCCGTCACTGGTTTTTTGACGCCAGCCAACAAAAAGGATTTCACCAACGGCAACCGCCAAGCCGAACGGGTAGCATTCAGCCTACCCATGGACAGTGCAACGACGCTGTACGCCAAGGTCAAAGTCATCAACCAAAAGCCGCCGTACATTCAAGTAAAACTGGCCAAGTCCGATTTTTACCAGTCCCGGCAATACGTCCGAAACACCCGTGCCGACTGGGCTTTCCTTGGTTTTTTGCTGTCGTACATCCTGCTAAACCTGCTGCTCTACTCCTCGACCCTCGACCGGGTGTTCCTCTGGCATGCGCTGTTTCAGGCCGGCATTTTCATCTACCTGATGGAGTTTTTCAACGTCATGCCCGACTTGCTCTGGCTGCGTGACCGGCCGCACCTGCTCCAGTACGTGGTGTACGCAGCGCTCTGCCTCATGGACGTAGCATGCCTCCAGTTCATCCGCTATTTTATGGTGATGAAAAAGTCGAAACCGGAATGGGACCGTCGTTTTCGGATTTTCATTTGGTGCAGGCTCGCCTTTGCATTGCTGATGGTTTCGCTCTACGCACTGACCATGAACGTCAGGCTGACCGACAACATCACGTCACTTTTCCTTGTGTGCCAATACCTCGGCATTATCGTTTTATTGCGGTGGATTTTTGGAAAACTAGACCGCAGGGGCTTTTTTCTCTCAGGTGGTATGGCCTTTTTCGTGACGGGCGTCGTCCTCAATGCAATTTACGTGATTAAAGGTGTGGGGCTGCGGTTTTCGTTCACCCAAATCGGGGTCATCGGGGAGGTGGCGCTGTTCACGCTCGGCATCGGGTTTCGGATGAGTTTTTTGCACAAAGAAAAACGCAAAGCCTTGACGTTCAAGAGCTTGGACGAGTTCAAGTCAAAATTTTATACCAATATCACGCACGAGTTTCGTACGCCACTGACCGTTATTTTGGGCATGGCGGAGCAATTGGGGGAAGCCAGGCAGCAATCTGTCGGTAGCCAAAAGGACAAGGTCGAGCTGATACGGCGCAACGGCGAGCAACTGCTGCGGCTCATCAACCAACTGCTCGATTTGTCGAAGGCGCAGTCCGGCAAGTTGGCCCTCAACCTGCGGCAGGCCGACGTTGCCGACTACCTGCGCTACCTCGTAGGTTCGTTCCATTCTTTCGCCGCCACGAAGGACATCGGCCTGCGCCTCCTCAGCAATATTGACCGGCTCGACATGGATTTTGATGCGGAAAAACTGCAGGACATCCTATCGAACCTACTTTCCAACGCCATCAAGTTCACCCCGCCTGGCGGCGAAATCACCGTGACCGTGGGGCGGACCCCCGCTAATTTTTTGACCATAAAAGTCCAGGACAACGGGGCGGGCATTCCCGAAGAGGCCCTTCCGCACATCTTCGACCGTTTTTTCACGGCAAAGGACACCGGCAACCCGGCAGGCGGCTCCGGCATCGGGCTGGCACTCACGAAGGAGCTGGTCGAGTTGATGTCGGGCAGCATTTCGGTGGAAAGCAAGGTGGGGGTGGGCACCAGTTTTTCGGTGCTTTTACCGATTTCCAACGAGGCCCCAATTGGCGAGCGCCCAGATTTGCCCAAACCGCTATCAGAAACCACTGCAAACCAAGTGTTTATCCCGGTGGAACAAACCTATTTCCGGCTTGGGGCGGAGGAGGACGAAAAACTGCTCTGCCTCGTCATTGACGACAGCGCCGACATCGTGCGCTACCTGCAAATGCTGCTGGAGCCGGAGTACATCGTGGCCGTGGCCTACGACGGAAAACGGGGCATCGAAAAACCCCTGGAACTGCTCCCCGACGTCATCATCTCCGACGTGATGATGCCCGAAAAGGACGGGCTGGAGGTCTGCGACTTCCTAAAAAACGACGAACGCACCAGCCATATCCCCATCATTTTGCTCACGGCAAAAGCCACCGTGGCCGACCGCATCGAGGGCCTCCGGCGGGGCGCAGATGCCTACCTCCAGAAGCCGTTCAACCGGGAGGAGCTTTTTATCCAGTTGAAAAAATCGGTGGAACTCCGTCGCAGGCTGAGCATCTATTTTTCAAAGATGCCGAGCCTATCCAACGCCGAACCCGCCCCTGAACTTGACATCCAAATCGAAGATGCCTTCCTGCAAAAAGCCCGTGCCGCCGTCGAAAAAACTTTGCCGATGAGGACTTCGACATCCATCGGCTGTGCCGGGTGCTGACCATGAGCCGGGCGCAGCTTCACCGCAAACTCACGGCCCTCACGGGCATGTCGGCCACCCATTTTATCCGGCTTGTCCGCCTCCGCCGGGCGAAGGAACTGCTGCTCACCACCAACCTGTCCATATCCGAAATCGCCTACGAAGTGGGCTTCCGTGACCCCAATTATTTTTCAAGAACATTCACGGAAGAATTCGGCACCCCGCCGAGTGAGACACGTAAGTGATTGATTTTCAAAAACTTGCCACTATTTTCCTGCCTACCTGCAACAATAGTCCAGAAGATTTTCTGCTGCCCGCAACAATGCTCCATGCCTTTGAAACAATGGTGCGTGATGCCCGGCGGGGCCTGCCTCCACCTTTGACCCATCAGCCAAAACGATGGTTGGAGCACGACCAGAACGGTTGATTCAAGTTAACTACTTACCACGTTCCAGGAACGGAAACGCTGGGATCGGCATTTTCTACAAGATTCCGTCCCACTGGGACGGGGTGGTAAATAGTATCAACCAAGAGCAACTGAGCCGCTACTTCAAACCGTTTCGCCAAACCTTAAAAAACTAACCAACCCAAAAATTTCACACCCCGCACTGCCCACCCGACCCGTCGGGAGCCTGGCCAGCTTTTGCCTGTCGGTGTGCACCGGGACCTTTTTCACCTTTTTAAACTATTTGTGCTATGACTAGGATGCTCGTTTTTTTGATGCTTACCGCAGCCTCAGCGCTGTTGAGCTTTGCCAATGCCGCAGAGAACGGCCAAACCTGCCCGGAACCCACCAACCTATCCATTGTCTCTAAGTCGAGTGGCAGTATTGCCTTCGATTGGAGCGATTGCATGGGAGGCTGCAACCAGTACCTGGTGAAATACTACCGAGTGGACGATGATTTCCGCAGCCAAGTATTTACCGTTGGGAATTCCGACATTTCGTTCAGTGGATTGCCAGCAGGCACCTACGATTTCTCGTTTGCGATTGATTGTGGCTCCGCTACGGGTGGCTGGATAGTCATTGAGGATGTTATTATCAATTGATTTGTAAGATGGGCTGTCAGCTTGGCAGCCCATCTTTTATTTCTCCCAGTTTTTCCAAAATCCACTGCTTGCCCTGCATGAACTCCTCTTGGTTGATTTGTTCCTCGAAATTTTCCAGCCATATTTCGTCCCATTTTTTTTCAACCATTTTTTTCAACAAAATGGTGGTGTACTTCACGAAGTTCAAGCTAGCTGTTTTCCTTCTCGTAGAAAGTAATTGGTCACGGTGGATATATTTCTTAAAAGCTTCACCAAAATCCAGCATAAACAAGAAGTAGGAATCATCGTTTTTGCAAGCTTCAAAATAGGCTTGCAGAAGGAGTGACTTTCCATGCAAGGAAAAATGATGGGTGGTAAAACTGTGGGTGGAAAGCAGGGTAATGGATTTCTCGAAATCATGTTGTTTAAAGAAGGTGTTTGCAATGGCCCATACCCTCCCATCTTCATGCATTTCGGGTGCCAGCTTGTCCGCATATTCATTGATAAAGCTTTTTGTGAAATCGAACTGCCGAAGGCTGTTACCTGTGGTCACGATATTGGAAAACATACTTTCCAATAACCTGCCGTAATGGACGAGCAAGCCTTCCTTTAATCCCGTTTTGTACAGTTCCAGCAGCTCGCCCATGATTTGGACAAAACCCTTTAGCCATAATTGGATGACCGTGTTTATCAAGTAAAACAGCAGTATCCGCTTGTCCTTCTCGGACAGGTACTCGAATTTGGAAAAAACCTCCGATTTTAAATGAAGGTACCCTTCCATGGAAAGGGATTGGGCCAGGCCCAGCCTTTCTTTATAAATCCTAAGCGCCGGGATGTCAAGGTGTTGCGTCAGATGCTCCAATTGGGAGATGTTCCAAGTCGGTGGAGTGCCTTCTGGCAAAATCAGTTGCCGCTCGTTCAGTTCTGTGATGCACCGCCATTTATGGAGGCCGTAAAAGCAGTCGAGGTAGCGGTCAGCAGCCAGCAGCAATGCTTGGCTTGATTTAAGTTTGGTAGATTGTGGCCGCTCATAAAGTTCGCCGTGGAGCTGTCCCAGAATCAGGAAGTCCTCCGTTTCCTTGGCCTTTTTTGCTTCCAGGTTGTTGATGATTTCATTCACTAATTTTTCGTGCCATTCGCCCTCGTGCCTTTCGAGGTACTCCTTTGCCAATAATTGTGCGGAAAGGGTATCGTCGCTTTCCAAGCGTTGGTGAACCAAGAACTGCTCCACCTGCCTGCACATGGCCGCCATCAGGTTGCGCATCCATTTGTCGTCGAAAGCCTTGGTGGGATAGAGTTTTGAACACCTGCGCTTTGTCCATCGCTTTTGCACTAAAATCGGGGTGCTGCTTTTGCAGGATATTGTACAGCGTTACTAGCTTTTTGTTGGTGTTGGCCCAGGGCGATTGAAGCCAAAGGCCGAGGGATTTGAATTCTTCTGGGGTCAAAATGGCCAGCATCCGGACCATTTTTGTAGGGAAAGGATTGATTGTTTTCATGGCGCACTACTGTTCATAAACCACAGTTAGACAAGCATTTATGGTAAATTTTACGCACAATGTACCGCTAATTTTTGTGGCAAATGGAATTATTTGTCTTTGGAGGAAGGGGAGGAGGCGTGTAGGTTTGTCTAATAAAAACAGAAAAGGTGGCTGGACAGAATGCCTGTTTGACGGGCAGGTTTGTTTTTTTGGTTTGGACTGACCGGGCGTTCTTTTTCATTCTAATCGTTTCATCCGCTTTTTTAACAAACATTGCCAATTTGCCTGTCGGCAACCTTTATGCCGCAAGCCGTCCAATGACCGCTTGGCCTAACGATTGGGGACAGCACTCGAAGGCACCACAAAAACGAAACGGGGACCAGACAAAAAGGCAGGCTTTTTCAAAACCATTGTCTTCGGGAAAAGAGGTGCGGGCCGAAGAAAGGGCGAGCGGGCAAGGGGCCATGATAGCTTGGTGGCTGGTGTTGGGTTGCTTGCCCTGGTTTGTTTTGATATCGGGACCGGCAAGCCAGTTCGCAGCGCGCTGGCCCTTTCTTTATTTGGCTTTCAGCATTTCCCTTTTGGTAAATCATTCCAGTACATGAAACTCACGGAAAAACGGCCATCATTACCGGTTCTTCCATGGGAATCGGAAAATCCATCGCCCAGCATTTGGCCATGAATGGCGCAAGTGTAATCATCAATGGCCGGAGCGTGGATAAATTGGAGGCTACTTCATCGGAATTTAAACAGGCTGGATATGCTGTTTCCGCTTTTAATGGCGATGTATCGAAACCGGACGACTGCAAGGAACTTATGGCGTATGCCAAAGCAGAATATGGCGGGATTGATATCCTCGTGAACAACGTGGGCGTGGGGGCAAGGGGGCATTTTGAAAACATAAACCCCATGGTTTTTCAACAGGTTTTTAACAGCAATATTTTGGGAGCTGTGTACCCCACCTTGGAAGCAATGCCCCACCTTAAAACCAGCAGGGGAAGCGTGGTTTTTATATCGTCCCTCGCCGGGCTTCGGGGAATGCCAAATGCCGCACCTTATTGCATGTCGAAAATGGCGTTGACCGCTTTGGCAGAGACATTGAGGGTAGAAACGGCGATGTATGGCGTGCATGTGGGCATCGTTTACGTGGGCATGACGAAGAACGACCCAGAGAAGAAAGTGCTCCATGCCGACGGCTCTTGGACAAACCTGCAAATGCACGACAGCATGTTTGTTGACTCGCCCGCCGACACGGCACGTACTGTGCTCGAAGCCATCAAAAGCCGAAGTTTCAAGAAGATTGTGGGGCTGAAGGGCAAAGCATACTATTGGCTGCAAATGCTGGCCCCATGGGTCGTGGATTTATCTTTCAAAAAAGGAATGAAAACAATTGGGGAAGCCCAGAAATGAGCCTCCCCAACCCTAAAATTTTTAGCTATGTGGAGTCCAATGCTATTCCAATGTTTTATGCTGCTGCCATTAATTGGTTCGAAGCCTGCGGATGCCATTCGGTTTAATATCCTGCATCATGGATATTCCGTCGGGGAATTTATTGCCCAAAAATCCACGGATGGCAACCAGACCACGTTTTTCAATAATATGGATATTAAAGTAAAAATCATCGTTGAAATGCGGATGAACTTCAAAGTCACGTCCATTTATATAAACAATGAACTGGAACATTCAAAAGTGGATATTACCATGAACGGCAAGCCACACATATCCACCACTACCAAACGGGTTGGCAATAAATACCAATTCTACAAGGATGGCAAGCTGAAAACCACCTTCGACGGCCCCATTCGATATTCGGCGGCCATGATGATTTTTGGCGAGCCATCTGGGTTCACATCAGCTTATTCTGAAGAATATGGCGGGTTTCATTCGATTAAAAAATCGGCGACCAACGTCTATGAAAAACAGAATTCAAGAGGGCGTAAATCTGTCTATTATTACCAAAATCAGGTACTAAAAAGCATGAACGTAGATGTCGGTTTGGCAACCGTTGAAATGGTATTGAAGGATTGAAAACCACCTCGGATTTGTCCGCTTATTATTCACTAAAAATCAAAATTAATGAAAACGCTTATCACAGGTGCAAACGGATATATCGGCAACCACCTTGCGGAAGAACTCTTGAACAGGGGATACGAAGTGAATGCCCTGATGCTGAAAGGCACCGACGCCCATTCACTCGACTACCTGCCGGTGAACGCCTTCTATGGTGACGTTCGCCAAGCCGAGAACCTTGAACCGGCCCTGGAAGGTTGCGATACGGTTTTCCATCTCGCTTCTTTGGTGGGTTTTTGGTCAAAAGCCCCGAAAGAGTTTCACGAGGTGAACGTCGTCGGCACCGATACTTTGCTCAATACCTGCCTCCGCAAAGGGGTAAAGCGGGTGGTGGTCGTTTCTTCTTGCGGCGTCTTCGGCTTGTCCCATCAGGGCCAAACCCTTGATGAAAGAACGGATAATGGCGCCAACCTCACCGACCCATACGAGGTGTCGAAATTCCGGCAAGTGGAAGTCAGCAAAAAGTACCTTGACTATGGGTTGGAAGTGGTCTTCGTTTACCTCGCCAGGGTCTTCGGGCCGGGCATCAAGAGCGATGGCAACAGCATCACGGGCATTATCGAGGGGATGCTGAACGGCACATGGCGCATCGTGCCGGGAAATGGCAAAACCATAGCGAATTATGCTTTTGTCCATGACGTGGTAAACGGGATGGTACAAGCAATGGAAAGGGGCAGGAACGGCGAAGGCTACATCCTCGGCGGCGAAAACCTTAGCTATTTAAAGCTTTTCAATTTCGTAGAAGAACTTACAGGGAGACACTTCAACCTCACCCGTGTCCCATATCCGCTCCTGTGGACAGTGGGATGGGTGGAAGGAATCTGCTCAAGAATAACCCGCAAAAAACCTTTCATCACCACTTTCATTGCGAAGAAATTCACGACCAATGCCATTATCTCCTGCCAAAAAGCAAAGGACGAACTCGGGTACACCGTAACGCCCGCCAAAGAAGCCGTTAGACAGACCTTGGATGTCCTGCAAAGTCGTTCCAAGGAAGCGAACCATCTGATGAAACTCAATAAATCGTTAGCGTAAAATGAAAAGTAAATACTGTACAATACCACCCAGCGGGCAGCTGGATAATCAATCCGGCCCGGCTTTCATATACCACCAGTTGAGCATTCAAGACCCTACAGCGGTGAGGCTGCTGTGTGAGGGGATTAAGCTGCACTTGCAACTCAAAAAATACAGGAATGCGGCCACGACAGAAGACTTGGAGGAACTCACTCACGATGCTGCTGTTTTGGTGCTCCGCAAAATATGCGACGGTACATACAGCTTTTTCGGGGTCAGCCCGATGAGCTTTGCACAGACGGTTGCGGACAATTTGCTCCGCAATTTTTGCCGAAAAAAGCGGATGAATTGCCTTGAGCTTAATGAAGAAATTGCACCTTTTCAACAGCCGGAAGTCGAAGCTTATTTATCCCAAAATGATTTGAAAAACCAAGTTGAGGCTGCACTTTCAAGGTTGAGCGAACCGTGCCAACTGGTCATCCGACTCAAGTATTTCAATGACCTTAAGGATGAGGAAATGTGCTAGGATCCAGGGCTATCCCGCACCGCTCCACTGACTCACGCTAAAAGCTCCGGTGCAGGATACTGGAAACAAGCGACTTGCCGGGTTGTGAAGGGTTGGTCTAGGGAGCGTAATCAATTATTAACGTTCAAACAAGCATTATTTAAATCTTGAAAAATGAAACTAATTAAACAACTCATTTTGCCTTTGGGTGGGGTGTGGGGGGGGGGGGGGGGGGGGGGGGAAAGGGGGGGGAGGGGGGGGGGGGGGGGGGGGGGGGGGGGCTTCTCGTTGGGTTATTTGTGCTTGCTGGCAGCGGCTGCAGTCTTGTCGGCTTTGGAATAGGCGCTTTATCGGATTCCAAGAGCAAGTCCCTCTTTGCCCAAAGGCAGTCATATTCAAATTGTACTTAAAAATGGACAAGAACACGAAGGTAAATTCATATCGTATATAGCGCAAAAAGTAGATGATCAACATTTAGAAAATATAGTATTGCTCGACAAGGTAAACAATCGGCAAGTATCAAAGCAAATTGCAGAAATTGACAGGATAATCACTAAGCAACAACGAAATGGAAAATGGTTAGGACTTCTTTAGGAGGCATTATAGATGCCATCATAATTGTGGGCATATTAAAATGAAAGCTTTTGAAGGTTTTCTTTTATCAAAGAAATGGATGCTTTTTGGCTGAGGTAAAGTCTCATACGGATGATGTCAAACATTGTACCTGTTTGATAAACTTTTTGAAAACCAGACTTTTCATTTTTTTCAATATGCCCAAGGCCAAATCCAAAAAATGGTGCTGTTGGGTGCTACTACCAATCTCGTAGGCAACCCAAACCAAACTTTAACAAAATCGGCCATTTGTTTTAAAGTCAAGTTATACTGTGCGCCTAATGGTCTCAAACAGGTAGGGTCCGCAGGGGTTTTTATATTTGAAACTAAAGGAGGTTTGGGGCGATGGAAAAAGCTTGCTCCTTTGTTAAACATTTGAAGAATGAGCAAAACACTGCCTACTTGAGGTGAGGGGCGGCATCAACAGAAATAGGGATGTCGCTAAAACATTGTATTGGGCATTTTCTAATCCCAAACCTCCACGACTTGTCAATTACAACTATGCAAAGGACAACGAGAAAACGCAAAACCAGGGGTATCGGGGTTTGGCCTGGGGTTGAGGTTTTTTATGAAAAAGCAGTGCGAATCAGGTTGAAATGGTTTTCGGGTTCAAATTGAAACAATGCGGCAGTAATTCCGTCGAAAAAATTCACCTCCCTTTTCCAGCCCCCGAATCCGTTCCCGTTTCCCGATCATCTCAGCCTTTTTTCAAGAAAAATAGCCTCGTTCGCTTCGAGGATGGAGAAATATTGCAGACCGCTGCCCGCTGCCCATAGGCCAAAAATGAGCAGCAGCACGAAGACCGAGATGCCAGTGACGGCCACCGCTTCAAAGACTTGGGTGCCTTCCGCCGAGAGGTAAAAGTTCATGCTGAGGATGTCGAGCAGGAACCAGAGCAGCCCCGTGTCGAGGATGAGGAAGAACAGGGCACCGCAGAGCAGTTGGGTGAGGTACAGGCCGAGCATCTGCCCGAACTGCGTCACCATCAACTCGCCGGTGCGGGCGATGGTGGCGAAGATATTGCCGCCCTCGAAAATGATGACCTGCGTCCAAAGGAAAAAATCGGGAACAGGAACATCATCAACAGCATGGCCGCCCAGCCGGGCAGCAGGGAAAATCAGGCTAAAAATCGTCACCGCCACCATCGTTTTCAGGAAGCCGGAGCCGATGCCTACGAGGCTGGTTTCGGGCGTGTCGGCTTCGGGTTCAGTGCCATCGGGCGTCCGGTTGCGCCAGCGCTTGAGGGAAAACTGCGTGGTGAATACCACGAGGTTGAGCGCCAACACGGCGAACGGGAACAGCCACGGGTTGCCGGGGTTCTTGAAAAAACTGGGCACGGCCTGTACCACGCCGAACAGGTCTGACTGGTAGCTGAACAGTTCGGCGGGCTTGACTTCGGCCAGCAGGAAGGCCCCGGCGCAAAACACCGCACAGCCCACCAAGGCTGCCAGCCCGATTGGCCGGAGGCATTTGCGAAAAAAAATAAGGGCGTCGGTGAACAGTTCCCCAGTGGTTTTCAGTTGCGTGAAGTCCACCCGTCGCTCCAGGTCGGGCGTCAGTCGGACGTCCTCGGTTTTGAACTGGCCCTTGCGTGCTTTCCATTGGGGAAAAATTGCGAAGTAAAAAGCCACGATTGCGAAGCAAATGAAAATAAAAAGCCCCCGCAGCCAGTCGGGCGCTTCGGTGTGGCGGGTGAGGTAGCTCTCGGTGAACCCGGCGAAGATGAACAGCGGCACCACGCCCACCATCAGGCTCATGCCCCGTCGGGCCGCCAGTTGGAACGACCGCTCCCGGGAAAACGTGCCGGGAAAGACAATCCCCCGCCCCATGGTCAGCCCCGCTGCCCCAGCGATGACGATGCTCGAAATCTCGAACGACCCGTGCAGCCAAACAGCAAGGAACGACTCCTGAAACAGGCCTTTTTCAATGAAAAAATACTGGAATGCACCGAGCATGACGCCGTTGTAGAGCAGTATGCCCACCGTGCCGATGCCGTAAAAAATGCCCATGATGAAGGTGCGGAACGCCACCAGGATGTTGTTCAGGGTGATGCCGAGGAACATGTTGAACGCCCCGGCCTCTTTGTACACGGCCATGGGGTCGCCAGATTTGATATTCTCCTCGGTCATTTCCACGTAGGAGTCGCCGAGGATGGTGCGCAGGAAGTCCGGCTCGGCCCAGCAGGACAACATGCCGATGGCCATGGCCAGGGTGAAGATGAAGAGCGAGAGCCGCAGGTCGAAGCGGGCATCGTAGATGAGCCGGGGCAGGTCATTGGTCCAGAACTCCACGAAATTGCTGCGCCTCGATTTTTTGTTTTTGTAAATGTTGAAGAAAATCTTTTGCGCCAGCCCGTTGAGATAGACCCTAACGGAGCGGTTGGGGTAAAACGTGCGGGCAAACGAGAGGTCGTCCGTCACTTGCACAAACAGCTCGTTGAGCTTCTCCGGGTCGCTGACCTTGCCTTCCAGCAGTTGCTCAAACTCCTGCCATTTCTGCTGGTTTTGCTCGATGAAAATGGTTTCTCTCATGATTAAGCGAGTGAGCGGGTGAGAACGTGAGAGAAGTGAGCGGGTGAGAGAAGTGAGAGAGTGAGCAGCATATTTAGCGCTCACCTGCTCACCCGCTCACTTCTCTCACCTTCTCACCTGATGTATAAAAGGTAAGCTGCCGCAAACGGTAGAAGGAAAATGAACGCATCGAACCGGTCGAGGACGCCTCCGTGGCCGGGGAGTAGCGTGCCGGAGTCCTTTGCGGCGATGCTCCTTTTTAGCATGGATTCGATGAGGTCGCCAATGGAGCCGAAGACCGAGACGATGAGGGCCAGCACCATCCAATCAACTAGTCGAAGCTCGCCGGAGATGGCGCAGAACAGGTAGGCCACGCCAAACGTGACGGCCACGCCGCCGAGGGTTCCCTCCCAGGTTTTTTTGGGTGAAATGCGGGGCAGCAAGGGCGTCTTGCCGAGCCATGAGCCAACGAGGTAAGCACCTGTGTCGTTCATCCAGGTGAGCAGCAGGAGGCCAAAAATGGGCCAGACGTTGAAGCCTTTACCGTTGAAGGCGATGAAGTTCAGCAGCGAGAATGGTGCCCCGATGTAAACCATGCCCAAGACAATATACGCTACGTTCTGGAACGGCTTTTCGGCACCAGCAAATAGTTCGTAGATGAACGCCAGAAAAATTAGTGGGAAAAAAAGTACCGAAGTAATGATGACGAATTGGTCGTTATCCGCCAGTGCGAAGTGCATGATGGCGGCCAACATGAAGGGGGTTAGCCCAAAAGCCACTCCCAAAAAGATGCGAATCCAATCCCGCCGGGTGTTGTGGTGGAGCACCATGTTGAGGTACTCCCACAGGCACAGGGTGGTGATGATGGCAAAGAGCAGGAAAAACGACATCCTGCCGAGGAAAAGGCCAGTCATCATTATTATCACAAAAATGACGGCGGTTATCGCCCTACGAGTTAGTCCTTTCATGAAGAAGGGTTTGAGGATTTGAGGGCTTAAGGGGTCGAGGGATTGGTCGCCCGCAAGAACTCAAATAAATTCCAAATTACCTGCGTGAATGTGGTCGCCAAACTTGTTTGACAGACCGTTTAGCCAGTATTTGCAAATTAAATCAGTATAAAAAACACTGATTCAGAATCTATTAAAATTGGCTAATTGCTCACTGTGGTTCATTCGGTCAGCCAAATGAATTTGGCGACCACATTGCCTACCGAGCCATGATTTCGTCCAAAAACATCCAGCCGCTGTTGCCCTTTCCTGGATGCCAGGCAGGCAATGTTGACAATGCTATCAGTTTGATTTTCAGGAATTTATAGCGGTGCTTGGGCAAGTTCAAACTGATGATTTCTTGGGCAGTAGGCAGTTCAGTGGCTTCTTGCGGCAGTGTTTGGCTCACCAATCGTCGCCCTTTCTCATCATAAATTTCAATGGCGGCTGGCAAGAAAATCCATGCACCTTGCTGTCGCAAAAGTCCAGCCGAGACTTGTGAAATCGGCTTTTTTTGGGTAAAAAAAAGCTGAAACTCAACCTCTTTCGATTCGAAGCCCAACCAGTTTTGGTGAAAATTCCCATCGCCCAACTTCCCGTCGCAGAGCGTTTTCCATCCGGTGCCCAAGTATTTTTTAGGGGTGGGCGATAGGGCGATGCTGTCAAATTGCGAGCTGAATAAAGGCAACAATTGCACGGTGGTGGATTCGGAGGGCAGAAAGCCTGTCTTGAATGCCTTGGCTTTTACGGTTCCTAAGCCCTTGGATTTCAATGGGTTGGAATAAATGCTCGACTGCGTTGTAGGCTCTGAACCATCTGTGGTGAAATGGATTTCGGCACCTTCCAGCCGGAAGTCAAAGCTAACGGTCGTTTCCTTGGTGGCAAAAACACGGGAATTTGGCGTCTGCGGTGGGGCCAGTTGGAGGTCTTGAGCGGTCATTTGCCCAAGAAATAAAGTCAACCCAAAAAGTAGCGATTGTTTAACCATAAAAAAGGCTTCGGGGCTTACCCCAATGGCGTGAACTTGTACGGGTATGCCTGCCCGGAATTCCACTGGCAAACGTAAAGATTTTCCTCGTCGTCCACCAGCACATCGTGCGGATGCTTGAAAAGCTGGATGGTTTGGTAGAATGGCTGCAAGCTCCCGTCGGGGTTGTACGCTGCTTCCGCTCCACCAATAACCGAGACGACTTTGTTTTCCTTGTTCAAAATGATGACGAAGCCCGTGCCGTCGGTGCCCATGTGCGGCGAGCGGAGCACGGCAGCGTAAAGGTACTGCCCCCGGATGACCGGTCTGCAAACACAAGCGCCCGGCAGCTCGATTTTTTCAAGGTACTCGCCAGCCAGCGTGAAGCGCTTGAAGCAGCAGCGGGTGCGGTCGGTGACGAGCAGGGTAGGGGTGCCGTTTCGGTTGTCAACGCAGATGCCATGTGCGTTGTCGAGGTGGTGGTCGCCCTCGCCCCTGCCCCCGAAGCTGTTTTTGAGCAGCCCGTCAGCACCGAAGTGGAGGATGTGCTGTGCGCCGTAGCCGTCTGCCACGTAAAACTCGCCGTTTGGAAGCACCGTAGTTTCGGTGGGCACGAACTGCTTGGCGTTTTCGTAAAGGCCAGTGTCCATTGGGCATTGCCAGGATTGGATGGTGTTCCCGTTTAAATCCGTTTTGAACACTTGGTTCAGCTCCGTGTCGGTGATGAAGAGCACCTGGTCGGAGCCTTCACCTGCCAAAGTCAGGCCGTGGCCGCCGGGGAAGTTGTGTGCAGCCGAGCCAAGCACCCTGCCCGATTTGTCGAAGCTGATGAGGTTGTTGCGGGTTTCGTTGGTGAGCAGGAGGATTTGGCCCTGGCTGGCCTGCACCATTTCGTGGCAGTCCTTCACGGGCAGGCTTGCTGGCGTTGCCTTCACCCAGTTTTGGTCGAGGGTGTACTTTTTTTCGTTTTGTCCAAATATTTGGTTCGGCGAATTTTTGCGAAGTAAGCCTTGAGTGAGCAGGGAAAAACCGGCCAAAGCGCTATTTTTCAAAAAGGGTCTGCGTTGCATTTGTTGTTTTCGGTTCGTTGAATTGATTTCAAATTGAGGAAGGAGGGTTATCGGCGGCTCAGTTCAAGTAGGCCTTGATGCGTTCGACCATCGCATTAGGCGGAATTTCCTTGTCGAGGCAGTCCCGCATGACGTTGATGAGGTCGGAAATCATCTCCCGCCTGAACCCAAGCCGAAACCCGATGTGGTGGCACAAGATTTCTTCTTGGGTGCTGATACTTTTGTCGGCTCGCATCATGAAGAGGAGGAAGTAGAGCACGTTCATGCGAGCTTGTTCGTTCGGTGGCGGGGCTATTTCGTAAGCGGCAGGGTTGAGCCGGATGGCCGCCACTTCGGTTGCTGAAAGTCCAAGGGTTTTGGTGGCGAAAGCGAGGTATTTCTTTTCAAGGACGGAGAAATGCTGGTCAGCCTGCGCTTCCTGTACAATCAGGGAGATGATGTACTGTTTCAGTGCCAATTCGTGTCCGAGGGAGCCGAAATCCATAGGTTTTAGTGTGATTTGTGAAAAACGTGAAAATAATCGTGGTGAAAGTAAGCCTTTTTTCAAAATTACCGTAGAACGGAAGAACCATCTTTCTGTGACGAAATGAAAGGCATTGGATGCAACGAATGAGCGGTGCTTAAACCAAAAAAGTAGGTAGCTTTTAGAAGCGCTTGCAGGCATGAAGATTTGTCAATAAATGTCTTTTTGGAATAATGTAATTCTTTAAGTTACTGATATTCAATAAGTTGTAACGAATTTATTTTTAACTAATTTTAGTTGAAAGTAATTTAATAATACCTAAACATAGGGATGTTTCATGGAAAAACTTGGTTTACTTTTGCATCGTGAAATAATACAAGTTCGAAAACTTCGAGCTCCCGTGAACATTGACTAAGGGTGGCCTGTCTGAATCCACTGCCCGAGACGTTACAATAATGCTTTGAACATCGAAACCAACGTTACCTTAAACCGATTTACAACGAATACATATCTTACCAGTTGTTGGACGGTCCTCCCGCACCACTATTTGAAGAAGTAGTACCGAGCTACATATCTGACTGTTTCCCGATTTCAAAAAATTACGAGCGAGTATCTCACTCATGGCATTTTGGTTTGTTTGGTCTTTTCCATTCGCCATTTTTGCCCATCAAGTTTGGATTTTATACATGTGGACAGGTTCACCCCTGACCCCAAGGCAAATATTTTAATTAACTAAACTAAGCCTACTACTATGCTAAATTTTAACACTCAAGCGGGATTTCGGAACCGCTATTCATCCCACGGACAAGTTTTCAAGGCTTCCCCCTTGCCAAAAAGATTGAAAACTGGGTTCGCAGCTACAGTGGCAATGCTACTACTGTGTTGCTTTTCCTTTCAGCCGCTCTTTGCACAGCAGTGCAACATAGCAACTCCAAGTGGAACCAACGTCAACCTCTTTTTGGGTGCAAACGGCAACGTAACGCTGAACAGCAACGTTTTCATCCCTTACGTGAGCAGCCCAAACTGCCCCGGGGGAAGCATCGAAATCTGGTTCGACATCCTTGCGACGGTTCCTTTTCCACCTACCAACTATGATTGTTCGAACGTGGGCAACGTGGTGCCAGTGTTCGTGACCATTGAAGGGCCGTTCAGCCAAAGCAATGCGGTGCTTTTCAATGTGACCATTGTGGACAATTTGCCACCATTGGTAGCCTGGCCTGCCAACGTCAACGCACCAGCTGATCCAGCGGCCTGTGCGCGAGCCGTCAACAGCCTTACGCCAATTGTAACGGACAACTGCCCTGGCTCCTATGTGGTTACTTGGACTCGGACGGGCGCAACTCCAGGCTCTGGCTCTGGCAGTGCCAATGGCGTTTATAATGTGGGTGTGACCCAAGTCAATTTTTCTATTGACGACTTGAACACGCCTGGCCCCGTAAACGGTACACATACTACTACTGTGGTCATTACCGATAGCCAGGCGCCTACCATTACGCCTTCCTCTTTGCCCAATCAGGTACATATTGCCAATGCTTCTTGCCAAGCGTCAGTTACCTGGAACGGTGGTTTTCATCCAGTTGCTTCTGACAACTGCTCTTTAATGTTCCCCGCAAGCTTGCTGTACACCATACAAATGTCAGGGGCTACATTTTTGGCCCCAACAAGCTTACCTACCGTAGGCCCACCTACTGCTTTTGCTCCGTACACCTTCAACCAAGGTGTAACGACTGTAACCTATACCGCTTTTGACGGCATAAATACAACAACCCTTACGTTCACTGTGACGGTTAACGATACTACTGCGCCTTCGTTTGGTGCTGCACCTACCGTGAGTACGGTTGCGGCAGTTAACTGCTCTGCGCCAGTAAACATAAACCTAACTCCGTTCATCACGGACAACTGTACGATTGCTGCCAACATCGTGAAGACCTTCACGGTAACATCAGCAAGCTCCGGGAACTCGCCCTATCCACTCAACGTGCCACAGAATGGTGCAAACGTAAATGCTACCTTTTTGGCTGGTGTTTACACCATTGTTTTTAAGGCAACGGATGGGTCGAACAACATGCAGACCCATACACTTACGCTGTCTGTTCTTGAGAATACGGCACCGATAGCTGCTTGCCAGAACTTCACCGCCTATTTAGGCGCTAACGGTACCGTAACCGTCAACGCACAGAGCCTTAACAATGGCAGCACCGACAACTGCGCCGTTACGGTGTACGAAATGTTCATTGGTGCAGGACCATTGTGGGTCACTTCCCAAAATTTCAATTGTGCACAAATCGGCAACTTTTCGGCACTATTCCGGGTGAAGGATGCAGCGGGCAACACTTCTACAAACTGTGGCCCAGTGACTATTACGATTGCCGACAACATGCCGCCAGTGGCGCAGTGCAAGAACATTTCGGTGAACCTTGACCAGGTAGGAAATACTCAGCATTCGATTGTAGCTACTGATATCAACAACATGAGCTACGACAACTGTACACCGATGGGTAGCCTGACTTTTGAAATTAGCGAGGTTTTCGGTGGTCCTTATGGTGCATCTGTAGTTTTTGACTGCAGCGACGTCACTACCAATGTGAACCCGGCAGAAATCGTGTATTTGAGGGTAACAGATGCTTCTCTCAACGTTTCGAACATCTGCTCTGCACAAGTAACAGTCAACGATGTTACGCCACCGACGGCTCTGTGTCAAAATATTGCGGTATCACTGACTGCAAACGGAACGGCCTCTATTACAGCCAACAACGTGAACAACGGGTCTTCCGACAATTGTAGCTTCACGTTGAGTGTCTCACCAAGTACGTTCAATTGCACTAACCTTGGAGCTAACACTGTCACGCTTACGGCTACTGATATTGATGGCAATACAGCCACATGTACTGCGACAGTTACGGTTCAAGACCTTACTCCACCTACCTTAGTTTGCCCAGCCTCTCCAATCAATGTGTATTTGGATGCCAATGGCAACGTCAACGTCCCTGCTTCCTTGGTAGGAGCTGGTAGCACTGACAATTGTACGATTACGCTTTATGAAATACGGAAAGTAGCGATTAACCCAGCGGGCTTTGGTCCTTGGGCATCCAGCCAAACTTACAACTGTGATGATGTCGGCTTGCACACCGTACGACTTCGGGTACAAGACCAAAGCGGCAACCCGAACCCAATTGGTACGGGCATCCTCTGTAACAATGCCATCAATGTCGTTGACAACATTGCTCCGGTCGCCATTTGCAATAGCGTGTCTGTTGCGCTGGGTTCTAACGGCCAAGTCACTATCCCTGCACTATCGGTAAGTTTGGGAAGTACAGACAATTGCTATAGCGTAATATTTCCTACCTGCATATTGACACGTGAGATTTCCACCAATGGCGGCAATACTTACGGCCCGACCGCTTTGTTCACTTGTGGTAATCTTGGTTCCAACAACTTGGTACACGTTCGCATAACCGACTGCCACGGCAACGATGCAGTTTGTACAACAAACGTGACCATCCAAGATAACGAAGCACCAGTCGTTACTGCACCTGCCGACATCACCATTGAGTGTACGGCAAGCATTAACCCAACGGTAAACCTGTCCTTGGGTACTGCAACAGCTACGGATAACTGTACTGCAACCGCTTTTGTCCCACCATTCACAGATGTCGTCACCGGGTGTTTGCCCACAGGAAAAGACGATTACTCGTACTTGGAAATTCGTTGACCAGTCAGGCAACACGGGAACGGATGTTCAAATCATTACCGTTGAGGACAATGCGGCACCGACGTTCACTCGTCCAGCAGACGTAGTCCTTGACTGCCCAGGCTCTTACACTGTTGCCAACCAGTTTTGCAACAACTTCGCTGCATCTGCTGGCCTGCCATTGGCTATTTCACCCAACGTGCCTGGCACCTACAATGCTATCTTGAACATCAACGTGCCATCAAATGGCAAGATAATGGACATCAACATCACCAACTTGGTGATTGAGCACACTTGGGTGGGCGATTTGACGGTTCAATTGATTAGCCCGCTTGGCACGATCGTTACCGTTGGAAACTTTAACGCTTGCGGAGCTGCCGACAACATCAACATCAACATTGATGATGAGTCAGTAAATCCTGCGAACCCTTGTCCACCAACAAACGGCGGCACTTATGCATCCAACCTCCCACTCTCTGCCTTCGATGGCCAGAACGTGAACGGCAATTGGACACTCCGCGTCATTGACAACTCAAACTTTGATGGTGGTTCATTGGTAAGCTGGGGCTTGAACGTATGCTATGTGACCCAGCCACAAGACCTGTCATTGACTGGCAACGTGGTTGGTGTTGATGCTTGCGACCCGAACCCAACCGAGACTTTTGCCGATTTCCATGCTTATAAGGATTTCATTGCTCACGCAGAGGGCAGTGCATACGACTTCTCGTCTTGGACGGCAAGCGCACCGTAACGGAGGTTCAGTAACCGCAACTACTAGCAAGTTACCTTAGTCAGCGATAACGATGGAGGTACTATTGGTGAAGCTAACTTTACGCTCAACACCAATATTCCAGCCAATGGATTTATTGTTTTCGATTGGTCATATACTACGATTGACCCACCACCATCCTTTGATCCGTTTGGCTATGTTTTGGCTGGTAATTTTGTACCATTAACCAATAACATAGATCCACTGCCACAAGGTGGGCGGGTAATCTTGCCAGTGACAGCAGGTCAGACTTTTGCTTTTTCACAACGTACTTTTGATGCATTATTTGGCATGGAATTAGTGTAGTTACCAATTTTCTGTTCTACAACAATGACATGCCCGTGCCAATTGACGGCTGCGAGCGCAAGTTCTGTGTTGCCCGTGTTTGGACGGTAAAAGATGCATGCAACAATACTGCCGCCAATCAATTGCAGATTATTGAGACCAGGGACATTACTGCTCCTGCTGTAAACTACCCGACTACGAAGTCGGTGCTGGCGCAAAACGGCATCTGCACACCATTGGTTGACTTGAACCTGTCCAGTTTCATCAGCGATGCTTGCAGCAACTATGCTGATTTGATTATTACCAACAACGCATTGGCCGCTTACGGCAAAGGAAATGGAACTTTCGACGCTTCTGGCTTCTATGCCCCAGGTAGCTACTCCATCACCTTTACCATCACGGATGAATGTGGCAACGTGAAGAACCACACTATCGCCGTGACGGTGACAGACAGCCAGAACCCAACGGCCATTTGCCAGAATGCCAACATCCAGTTGGACAACACTGGTAATGCCATACTGACACCTGCCAGCATCAACAATGGCAGTTATGACAACTGTAGCGTAACCAGCATGACTGTTTCGCCAAATATGTTTACGACGGCGGACATCGGCCCGAACACCGTGGTACTTACCGTCACTGACCCTGCTGGAAACACAAACACTTGCTCTGCGATAGTGACCGTTCAGGGCGGTGTGATGTTTGACGCAGGCGACGCTGCCGGCGCACAAAACACCACGGTTTTGGTACCTGTTACGGTGAACAATTTCACCAACATCATTTCTTTTGACCTTGATATCGACATCGCATCTGGTACAGTTGCCACGATAAATGCCATAGAAGGTATTCACCCATCATTGGCTGGCATGTTGTTCCCAATCAATGGCCCAACACATGCCGATGTAAGCTGGATTGGCGCAGCTACCAGCTTGCCAGATGGCACGGTAGCGTTCAACGTTCGCGTAAACCTTGTAGGTGTTTCGGGTTCTTCAACGCCAATCATCATCAACGTGGTTGAGGTGGGCACACCATCTGGCATCACGCCTTCGCTTGGTTTGTCCGGTACCATCAGTGTCATTGACCCAGGTACATTGTACGCAGTGTCTGGTACCTTGGCACAACATCCGAACAGCGGAAACGGCCAAGTTCATTTGGTGGATGTTGACTACTTCGGCAGTGTGAACGGGACTATACCAAACGCACCAGGTGCTTATAGTTTCAATGTGCCTTCTGGTAGCAACGTCACAGTTGAACCATTGAAAGACATCAACTGGAACCATGGTGTCTCGACGCTTGATGCCCTTTGTACGCACTACTACTCGATTGGCTTGCCGCTCCAGGTGCCTGCACCGGCCCGGTAACACCTTACCAGAAGATAGCTGCTGACGCAAACGCCAACGATGCCGTAACTGCATTTGACGCAGCATTGATTCAGCAAATAGCCATCAACAACACACCGGTCGTTGGCAACACCTCTTGGAGGTTCGTGCCTACAGTACCAGTGCTACCTGCCGATCCATTCTTGCTTGGGTTTGATGAAACTTTGTCCTACACCAACATCAACGCCAACATTCCGAACGCCAACTTCTTCGGCATAAAGACTGGTGACGTAACTGCACCGTTCGCCAACGGCGTGACCAACTTTGGTGGCGAAACAGGCGACCGTGCCAGCAACCTGAACCTCCAAGTTTCAGATGCGGCAGTCACGGAAGGACAAGACGTCGAAGTTACCTTCAAGGCAAACGACTTCACTGGCATCTTCTCGATGCAGACTACTTTGAACTTCGATGCATCTGTATTGGAATTTGTTGGAGCCTCCGGAAACGGCCTCTCCAGCATTATCTTTAACAACACGGTGTCAGCTGAGGGTAAATTGGCCACCAGTTGGTACAACCTCGATGCAGTGACAATGGAGAACGGTGAAGGCCTCTTTACCTTGCACTTTAAAGCTATTGGAAGTGGAATTTTGAGCAATTTGCTTTCCACATCTGCCGACTTGGTAGTGCCAGAGGTAGCCACTGCTGAGGGCAATGTCATTGGAGTTGAACTTGTGTTCGAAAGCTTCTCAGCCACAGGCGAACAGGCTTCCGGCCACTTCGCACTGCACCAGAACCGCCCGAACCCGTTCAGCACTCGCACGGCCATCGGCTTCAACCTGCCGACATCCGACCATGCAACGCTGACCATCACTGATGCTTCCGGCAAGGCGCTGAAAGTACTCGAAGGCAACTTTACCGCAGGCTACCACCAGTTCATGATTGAGCGCAAGGAATTGCCTACTACTGGCGTATTCTTCTATCAACTCAAAACGGCAGACTTCCAAGCCGTGAAGAAGATGATATTAGTTGATTAAAATTACCGTTTAGAAAAGCAGCAGTTGACAGTCTTTTTTTCCGCAAGGAAAGAAAGCTGTCAACTGCAAATTTTTAGGTTCGAGTTCTTGGAAAACAGAACCGGACGCCCACTATAAGCCCGAAACTGTTCTTCCCCCTGATGTGGGGGAAGGGCCTTCGGGATGTGTTTCTAAATTTGGCCCCAATCCAAAAATCGATTAAAGAAACCACAACCGCAAGACATGAAAAAACTTTTTCCATTACTGATTACCTCCTTTCTTGCCTGGCTGCCCACGACCGATGCCCAATTGACAATATCAGGAGAAGACGTTATTGTTTGCGATAATGGGACTGTCAGCATTGACGTCTCAGTGAGCAATTTCATTGACATTACTTCGGCTCAGTTTGCCGCAACCTGGGACCCCGATGTGGTACAGTTTACAAGCGTATTGAACAACATGCCTGCTTCGGCGCTGTACAATACGGGCAATGCTCCTATTGGCGAGCTTCGCTTTTCTTGGTTCGACGCAAACCCGCCACCCGGCTACACACCGACCGGCCCACCGGTCGGTTCGCAAATCATTTTCACCATAAATTTCAACATTGTCGGAGACTACACCACGGACAACTTCACGGCCATCAATTTTGGCAGTGTACCGGGCTTCACAATGGAAATTGCTTCCACGAGCGGTATTATTCCCAATGGTAGCGTTGTAATTGACCCAGGCAGCGTGACGATTGATGATGCGGTGCCACCTACCATAACTTGTCCGGCAAACGTAACCGTGACAGCTGGTTCGGGTCAGCCTTCTGCAGCAGTTACCTACTCGGCACCCACTGTGACCGACAACTGTGACATGCCTGCGACACCAGCTGTTTGCGCCCCGGCTTCGGGAAGCATGTTCTTCATTGGCACAACCACTGTTAATTGCAATGCAACGGATGGCGCCAACAACTCCTCGAATTGCTCCTTCACCGTAACCGTGAACCAGCCGCCACCAAACCCCAACGCCTTGTTGATATCGGCGGATGATTTCGCTATTGATTGCAACGACTGGATAGTGAATATTCCAATAAGGGTCAAGAACTTTGACCTAATGACCAGAGCGCAGTTTGCGGTCGTCTGGGATGAACTTGTCTTGGATTACACGGGCTTCACCGACAGCCTCAACACCACCGGCCATCCCACTGCGCTGTACAATTTTGCAAATACGCCAACTGGTGAGTTTCGCTTCTCTTGGTTCGATGCAGATGGCGTACCGGGCGAAGACCTGCCGGATAGCACTGTCATTTTCACCCTACACTTTGAGTTGTTGGATGAAAACGACCTGCCGGATACGGTGGTGATTACTGGCGTACCAGGCTTCGGCATTGAGTTTTCCAATACCATGGGAATCCTTGGCCCTGGCGATTATGCCTTCAATCATTCAATTGTCTCGGTAATACCAGACACCATTGCGCCGAGCATCACCTGCCCTGCTGACCAAACATTGGCTGCGAACGCCAATTGCGAAGCGACATTACCAAGTTATATTTCCTTGGCCACAGCCACGGACAACTGCACGGCAGCCATGAACATTGTCATCATACAAACGCCTGCCGCTGGCACAGTCATCACCGACACGACCGAGGTAATGCTGATAGCAGAGGACGAGGCAGGCTTATTGGATACCTGCTTTTTTGACGTGAATTTTGTGGACAACACAGACCCCGTCATTACCTGCCCCAGCAACGTTTCCTTTATTAATGATTTGGGCGAATGTTCGGCCATCGTCGCTTTGGTGGCCACTGCCACCGACAACTGTGGCGTTTTGTCGCTGACGGACAACGGCCCGGTGGGTGACGAGTTTCCCGTTGGCACAACGACCGTAACCTTCACCGCCACGGACGTGAACGGCAACACCGCCAACTGTCAAACAACCGTGACAGTAGCCGACACAGAGGATCCCAGCATCACTTGCCCAGCCAATATCTCACTGGGAACAGGAGTTGGCGACTGCACAGCTGTGGTCACTTGGGCTGCACCAACGGCTACCGACAACTGCCCAAACATTACGGTGACTTGCACCCCTCCATCCGGAACAACATTCCCGATAGGCGACTCCACAATCGTGTGCATCGTGGAGGACCAAGCTGGGAACCTCGATACATGTACTTTTGTAGTGACAGTGTTCGATGATGAGGCACCTGTTATCACTTGCCCTGCTAACCAGACATTGGCTGCGAACGCCAATTGCGAAGCGACTTTACCAAGTTATATTTCCCTGGCCACAGCCACGGACAACTGCACGGCAGCCATTAACATTGTCATCACGCAAGCGCCTACCGCTGGCACAGTCATCACCGACACGACCGAGGTGATGCTGATAGTAGAGGACCAGGCAGGCTTGTTGGACACCTGTTTTTTGACGTGAATTTTGTGGACAACACAGCTCCAGTCGTTGCCTGCCCCAGCAACCTTTCCGTCGGAAATGATTTGGGCGAATGTTCGGCTATCGTCGCTTTGGTGGCCACTGCCACTGACAACTGCGGCGTTTTGTCGTTTACGGACAACGGCCCAGTGGGTGACGAGTTTCCCGTTGGCACAACGACCGTAACCTTCACCGCCACGGACGTGAATGGCAACACCGCCAACTGTCAAACAACCGTGACAGTAGCCGACACAGAGGATCCCAGCATCACTTGCCCAGCAAATATCTCACTGGGAACCGATGCTGGCGACTGCACAGCTGTGGTCACTTGGGCTGCACCAACAGCAACCGACAACTGTCCGAACATTACGGTGACTTGCACCCCTCCATCCGGAACAATATTCCCGATAGGCGACTCCACAATCGTATGCATCGTGGAGGACCAATCTGGGAACCTCGATACCTGCACTTTTGTCGTGACGGTATTCGATGATGAGGCACCTGTTATCACCTGCCCAGCCGACCAGACCATTTTTGCTGACACCATTTGCGAAGCAACATTGCCGGACTATACTTTATTGGCAACTGCTTCAGACAATTGCACGGACTCGGCTAGTATTGTCTTCACACAAATACCCGCTGCTGGTACAGTCATCACGGACACGACCGAGGTGATGATGATAGCTGAGGACATAGCAGGTTTATTAGACACTTGTTTTTTTGACGTAAACTTTGTGGACAGCCTGCTTCCTATCATTGCCTGCCCAGCCAACGATACACTGGACGTTGATTCGAGTGAATGTTTTGCAACACTCCTGTTGCCAGTTGCCACAACTAGTGACAACTGTGGCGTATTTTCCATCACGGACAATGGCCCGGCGAGCGATGAGTTCCCAGTTGGCTCAACGACCGTGACATTCACGGCCACTGACGTAAACGGCAACGTTGCCACCTGCTTGATGACGGTAGTGGTGAACGACACCATCGCCCCTGTCATCACCTGCCCAGCCAATATTTTGCAGGGAACCGATACTGGTGACTGCACGGCTGTGGTCACTTGGGCGGCGCCAACGGCAGTTGACAACTGCCCCAATGTTACGGTAACTTGTACACCGCCTTCTGGTACTACCTTTCCAGTAGGTGACTCGACGGTCGTTTGCATCGCTGAAGATGAAAACGGGTTGCTTGACACCTGTGAGTTCGTAGTCACGGTGTTCGATGATGAGGCTCCTGCGCTCCAATGCCCTGCCGATACCTTGATCCTCGTTCCGGCTGGCACGGTAGACACGATCATCAATGACATTTACCTGTTCTTCATTGGTGACAATTGTAGCGTTGATACCAGCTACTATCATTTTGCGGGTGCAATACCCAATGGCGGTGGTACAGGTAACAATGCAAGTGGCACGGCCTTCCCGGTCGGCACGACGACTGTGACCTATTTTGCAGAGGATGCCGCTGGCAATATTGATTCTTGCGCTTTCGATATAACCATCGTGGAGGACATAATACTGACGATAACCTGCCCACCCAACCAAACCGTTGGCAACTCTGCCGGGGCCTGCGGAGCTTTGGTTAATGGATTGACTGCTGTCCTAATGCCTCCGGGTACGGCAGTAGATTCTTTCTATCAAATAACTGGGGCGACCATCGGCAATGGCAGCGGGCTGAATGCCAGTGGAGGCTACAATGTCGGCGTTTCGATAGTAACGTTCTCTGCCATTAGCATTGGCAACGTCACCGCCAGTTGTTCAACAACGGTGACGGTGAACGACACCCAAGCGCCCGTTTTCACCAACTGTCCAGCCGATCCAATAACGATGGGCAACACGACCGACGAGTGCGGCCTGCTTTTTAACGGGGCCATCGTTCCTGTTGCCACTGACAACTGCCCCGGCGTCACCCTCAGCTACAACTTTGCAGTAGGTTCGCTGATTCCGCTTGGCACCAACACCATCACCGCAAATGCGACCGATGCTTCGAACAATGTGACCACCTGTACCTACACGCTGGTGGTCACTGACAACCAGCCGCCGAAATTCCTGAACTGCCAGAACGGTTCGACCATTTCGATGACCAACGACCTGAATCAATGCGGCGCCGTGGTAGCTTGGGCACCATTGGTCACTGCTCAGGACAATTGTGCGCTGCTTGCGCTTTCGGAAACTTCGCCCGGAAACGGCGACTTTTTCCCGGTTGGCAACACTACCGTGACCTACACCGCCGTGGACGACAAGGGAAATGTTTCCACTTGCGAAATCAACGTTTCCATCAGTGACAACCAGCCACCAGCACTGACTTGCCCAGGCAACCAGCCGCCCGTGAACACGGCGCTGAACCAGTGTTCGGCTACCGTCAACTTCCCACAACCCACGGCCACTGACAATTGTGGGGTCATCAACTTTGGGCCAATAACGCCCGTCGGCCCTGTGTTTGACGAAGGCACCCATACATTGACTTACGAGGCGACCGATGCAGCTGGCAACATGACCGCTTGCTCCTTCACGGTGACAGTGGTGGACAACCAGTTCCCGTTCATCCCGAACATGCCAGCTGACCTGACCGTTTTCACTGCCCCAGGCGATTGCGGGGCAATCGTCAACTGGTCTCCGCCAAGCTACCCGATTGACAACTGCGGCATTGAGTCGTTTGGCCCAAGTGGTGGCGCTCCCGGCGATTTCTTCGGCGTAGGGACGCACGAGGTCAAATACGTTGCAATGGACATCAACGGCAACATCACCGTGGAAACGTTGATAATCACAGTTCAGGATGACACTCCTCCTGCCATCAACTGCCCAACTGGGGTGTCCATTTCGGTGGACGGCTTTTCGATTGACGACCCGGATGGCCTTTTGACTGGCGCACAACCAGTGGACTGCGACAATATCCAGCTTGATTTGGCTGCCCTCACGGCAGCCGACGCTTGCGGTATTTTCTCTTTTGTTCAAACGGCAGGGTTGCCTTCCGGCAGTCCATTCCCCATTGGGGCAACCACCATGAGCTTTGAGGCGACGGACAACTACGGCAACATCTCCACGTGCTCATTTGTGATAAATGTGTTGGACTTCCAATTGACACCTGCCACGGTTTCACAAGGGCTGGTTTGCGAAGGCGGCGACGTGACTTTCTCAGTCGGAACATTGCCGGGCGCAACCTACACTTGGACGACCGGGGGCAATGTGGTTTCCACCCAACCGATTTTTGTGATTACAAATGCGGCGCTGAACCAGAGCGGCATTTATACGGCCGTCGTGTCCACTGGGTACTGCGACATCGAGTTTACCACAGAACTCAACGTTAGTGCAGTTCCCGTGGTGACCATTGATGCCAACGATATTTTGTGCGCTTCCAATGGATTGCCACTTGTGCTCAATGGGGTGGACAGCTCCACCGCCAACGTGACCAGTTGGGTTTGGACGTTCCCCGATGGTTCGGTTCATGCTGGCCAAACCCAGACCGTCCAGAACCCAGACATCACTGATTCTGGCATCTATTGCGTCACCGCTACCTCCGCTTTTGGCTGCGAAACCACGGAATGTGAGCAAATAGACGTGCTTACTGGCCCAACCACTCCGGTGGTGAATGGCACTACTGGGAATACTTGCCTTGGCACCGAGTTCACGCTGTTCGGCCAGTTGTATAGTGGCAACAACGTCACCTACCACTGGTACTCCATCCCTGCCGCTGGCAGCGGCTTGCAGAGCATCAACAACCCGATTGTTAGCGTGGAGCCGACCGTTGCGGGCAACTACACCTACTTCTTTTACGTGACCGTGGACGGGTGCGTCTCTGATACTGCCGAGTGGGCGGTGATAGTGCAGGCTCCTCCGACCATTGTTTTGGACACGTTGGGTGAGACGCAGTGCGTGGACGGCAACAGCAACGTTACTTTGGTTGACAATGGTAGCGGAGCTACTTCTTGGATATGGACGGCACCGTTCGGCACACTGCCCGGCGATTCTTCCAGCGTGGTTTTGCAAAATGTAACGCCTTCGTTTTCAGGGGTCTACACTGTAGTCGCTAGTACCGACATCGGCTGCACAAGCACCGCCACAGTCAACCTGACCTTTACCTCAGCGCCCAGCCCGGCTGCGCAGTTGACAGCCAGCGACACTCTATCTGCGAAGGCAGCTATGTGACGCTGACGGGAACGCAGTACAACGGGATAGTGGACTATATTTGGATAGGCGACAACGTGCCGCCCAACAGCCAAGGACAATACCAAATAGACGTATTCCCGAACGGCCCAGGCAGCTACGATTATGGCTTTGCTGCTTTCGTCAACGGCTGCTATTCGGATACCGTGACCGTGACCGTGACCGTGACACCAGCGCCCGTGCTGGCCATTGACGTTGTCGGCGACTTGGACTGCGTGGATGGTACTTCTTCCATCACCCTGTCAACGGCAGCAATCGGACTTTCCACCATTGAGTGGACGGATGGGAACGGAAACGTGCTGAGCAATGCCAACCCATTGGTGTTGAGCAATGTGGACGCTACTGACTCCGGCCTAATTCAACTTACCGGCACCAATTTGCAAGGCTGTATCGGATACGGGAGCACCTTCCTGAACCATCACGGACGGCATTGACGGCCTGACGGCTACTTCGACCATGGTTGATTGCGAACTGGGGGTTTTGTCGCTGGAAGCGAGCACAATCACCAATGCAAGCTACACCTGGTTCAAGCCGAACGACCAGATTTTCGCCATCACGCAGAATGCCACTTTGGCGAATGCCACTGACGGTGTTTACACTGTGGTTGCGCAAGTGGGCGGGTGTACGGACACGGCTACCGTGAATGTTGATGTGGCTAATTTGCTCGAAGCAAATGACAAGCTGGTGGTTGGTATGGAAGATATTCCGCAGGAATTCAATATTCTGGCCAACGATATTCACGAGGCTGGCCAACCATTTACCATTACCATTTTACAGCAGGGAACAAATGGCACGGTGTCCTTTACACATGATAGCATCTACACCTACACGCCAAATCCAGGCTTTTGGGGAAGTGATTTCATTATTTATGAAATCTGCTACACGGAGTGTTCCACACTTTGTGCTACTGCGCTGGTCACATTCGATATAAAACCTGACCCGGTTAAATGTGCTATTACGACGGTCATTTCACCCAACGATGATGGTTACAATGACGAGTTTATCGTGTCTTGCGCTAGTGCAAACCCATCGAATACCTTGTTAATCTTCAACCAATGGGGCGACAAGGTGTATGAGGCAGCACCGTACAACAACGACTGGAGGGGCACCCACGATGGAAGGGACTTGCCGGATGGCACGTATTTTTATATTTTCCAACGTGATTCTGACACGCCGCCACAGAAAGGTTTCGTCATGATTTATCGTTAAAAAGCGTTTGAGGGTTTGAGAATTCGAGGCAGCCACTGTCCAAATTCTCAAACTCTCATTCCCTCAAATTCTCAACTCTGAACTCAACAGCAATGAAAAATCTTTTTACCATCATATTCCTCTTGCTTGGCCTCAGCCTTTGGGCGCAGCAAGAGCCGCATTACACTCATTTTATGTACAACCAACAGTTGTACAACCCAGCCTTCGTTGGCAGCCGCAACACGCCGTCGTTCACGGCCCTGCACCGCAGCCAGTGGATTGGCTTCGAGGGAGCACCATCCTCGCAAGTGCTGAGTTTTCAGTCGCCCATCATGCGGGAGCGGGCTGGAATTGGGGGCACGATGTCCCACTACGCCATCGGGGTGTCCTCCGCATGGTTTGGCTCGGCTGCCTACTCCTACAACCTCCGCCTGACCCCAGACCTGAACGTTCGACTAGGGTTGCAAGCAACACTGGAGTACTTGGGTATTAACTTTAGTGATGAAAAAGTGGTGACCACTTCGCAGTTTGACCCTTCATTTAATGAGAATTCTTATCAGGATGATTATGTGGGCAACGTTGGGGTAGGGGCCTATCTTACTTACAAAAACTTGTTTTACCTGGGTGTCTCTGCGCCACAACTTTATCCTAATGACATTGGGTTGAACGATATTTCGAACATAACAGCACAAATTGCCCCACACAGGTACATAAACCTTGGTGCGAGTATTCCGGTAACCGGCCAATTGGATTTGATGCCGAATTTCATGGTCAAATGGGTTGACCACGCACCGTTGAGCTTCGATTTGAACTTCAATGTCCGCTATCTGCAAAAGCTGACCGCAGGACTTACCTATCGGATGGGAGGAAGCGGCAAGGGCGAGAGCATGGATGGGTTGGTTTTCTTCCAGATTCACCCAAAATTTGGGGCAGGGCTTGGCTACGACTTCACCCTTTCCAAGATACGGGAGTACCAGTCGGGCACGGTGGAGCTGCTGCTGCGCTATGACCTTCGTGACGACAAAGGAGACCTTGAAAACCCTCGATATTTCAAGAAGAAATAGCAGTGACGCTTGCCAACGATGCAAGTGAGGCAGGCTTGAATGGATATTCCAAAATGCTGATTTACAAAGTGTTAAGTGAAAAATTGACTCGTTTACTTCGACCCTGTTGACCAATATGCAACCATTGCGGTGCAACATTTGCTAAAAGAAGTAAATCGAATAGCGTTTACCAATAAGTTTTATGAAAAATTTTACCACACTAGCAGCATACCTGATAATCTCGCTTACAGCTTCAAACCTGTATGGGCAAATTGCCCTTGGCGACGACCGCATTGTGCTTACCAACGAGCGGCGGGTCAACTCTGACGAGCTTGAATACAGCCCCGTCTTTTACAAAGACGGCATTGTGTTCGTGACTACCCGCAGCGAAAACCTACTTTACAACAATATCAGGGACCATAGGGCGGGGGGTATCCACCTCATGTCCATGTTCTGGTCACAGCGTGATGAGGAAGGTTTCCTGAAAGAGCCAGAACGGTTTTCGAATGAGTTGATCACCAAGGTTCACGAAGGCCCGATGACGTTTGACCGCACGGCCAGCACCATCTTTTTCACCCGCAACGAGTTGGTGGAACTTGCGCCCGACAAGCTGCTGAAAATGCAGATTTATCAGGCGGAAAAGGACAGCCTTGACATTTGGGGCAATGTGCAAAAATTGCCCTTCAACAACATCGCCTACAACTTCATGCACCCGACAATCAACGCCGAGGGCGATGTGCTGTATGTCTCCTCCGACGTACCGGGCGGCCAAGGCGGCATGGACTTGTACGTTGTGAAAAAAGTGGGTGGAACTTGGGGGCAAATGGTGAACCTCGGCCCAACCGTCAACACCCCAGGCAACGAGGTGTTCCCGTACATCGCTGCGGACGGAGCGCTCTATTTCTCCTCGGATGGGCACGGCGGCATGGGCAACCTCGACTTGTTTTTTACCATACAAAGCAATGGCACGCAAAAATGGTCTACCCCGGAAAACATGGGGGTGCCCTTTTGCTCCCCTACGGATGACTTGGGCTTCATCGTGGACAGCGAGAACCGCAACGGCTACTTCTCCTCCGACCGAAATGGAGGTTTTGGTGCCGATGATATTTACGGCTTTCATGTTGATGGGCCTTCCAGCCAATTTGCCAGCGCCAACCGCAACCTCGACAGCTTGGTGGTGAAGGACGCCGATGGCAACCCGATGGAAGGCGTGAGCATCAGCGCGATCAATTTCAACGAAATTGCCCTCTCCGCAAACGATGAGCAGCAAGTGAACCTCCTTCCCGGCGACGGTGGCGTTGACAATTTCGTGCTGGATGTGAACTCCGGCGAAATGGGAGAAAAAGGCATCACCGGCTCGGATGGCACCGCCAAAGTACCGCTCCGCCGGGGCAGCAGCGTCATCAAAATTGCAAAAGAGGGCTACCTGCCCGAGTACGTGATGGTGACGCCAGAAACCGATATTTCCAAGCTTGACATCAAGCTGCGCAAGGCTTCAAACTGTGTGCCGCTGGATGGCGAACTGCTGATGCTGACAAGCAAAACCGCCGTGGCTGGAGCCGAAATCCACATCGTGGACGTGGATAGCAAAGAGGCCATCATCGTGTACAGCGACCGACAGGGCAAGTTTGATTATTGCTTGCCCTGCAACCGCACGTTCAGCATTTATGCTGTTCGCAATGGGGTGAACTCGGCTCCGGGCATTGTTTCCACAAAGGAAACCCCATGCACACAGGATGCCCGGATACCGCTCACGCTGTACATTGGAGGTACGCCGCTGTATGCGGGCATGACCATCCAGTTGCCAAATATCTACTTCAACTTCGATGATGCCTCGCTGCGGCCTGATGCCTACCCAGACCTAAACGAAGTGGTGGCCATGTTGAACAGCTACCCAGGCATGAAGCTGGAGTTGGCTTCGCACACAGACTCAAGGGGTGGGACTGCCTACAACTTCGACCTATCAAATCGCCGTTCGGCAAGTGTGTTGAAGTACTTGAAGTCAAAGGGCATTGATGGCAACCGCCTCGTGCCACGTGGCTACGGTGAGTCGCAACTGCGCAACCGCTGTACTTCCGGTGTGGCCTGCTCGGAACGAGAGCACCAGTACAACCGCCGCACGGAGGTGAAGATTTTGGAGATGGGAGAACCCGAACTAGCTGCCGAGAATACTGCGCCGATTGCCGACAATGACAACTCGGACAACAACAACCTTGATGACCCCACCGCTGGTGAACCGGATGCTGGCAAAGGTGGCGAAGACGAAGTTTCCGGTGAGCCGGACGTGGTGCCAGTGAGCAACAATGGCGCTGGTGGCTACAAGAGCAAATCGTTTACCGTTGTGGCTGGGACATTTGCCAACCAAGACAACGCTACGAGACGCCACGAACTGCTCACGAAGATGGGCTACTCGAACACGACCATCGTGAAGCAGTCAAGAAGTGGACTTCTCGCCATTTATGTAAATACGTTTGACACCAAAACCGATGCGTTCGGGTTGGTGAAAAAACTGGCAGACCAGCAGCTAAGTGCCTACGTTTTGAGGCAGTGACTGTGAACTGTGAATTATGAACTTTGAACTGTGAACGGAACATGGTGCGGATTGCAAGTTCACAGTTCACAGTTCATAATTCACAGTTCAAACCAGCCTTTGCTGCACAGCGAACTTAACGAGTTCAGTGCTGGAATTGAAATCTAGTTTGCGGAGAATGTTCTTCCGGTGAGTCTCCACGGTGTGCTTGCTGATGTACAGCGTTTGGCCGATGCGCTGGCTGCTGAGGCCACTGCTGATGAGCACGAGGATTTCCTGCTCCCGGCGAGAAAGGCCGAGGCGCTTGCGAAAATCGTCGGTCAACGAGGCGTGGTCAGTGACAGGCGTTGCATCCGTTTGGGCATGGGCTACCATTGACACGTGAATTTCACCTGCGAAAACGTTCTGGATGGCCTCGCAGATTTCAGCGGGCGTGGCGGTCTTCGGCAGGTAGCCAGCTACCCCACCGTGGATGAGCGACCTTACCAGGTCTGGCGTGTGGTAGGAAGTGTAGGCCAGGATTTTCACCCAAGGGGCATTGCTTTTCACCCAAGTGATGTTTTCGTAGAAATCCTTGCCGGGCATGTTCAGGTCGAGGAGCAGTACATTGGGCTTGGCGAGGAGCATTTTTTTGGAAAGCTCGTCGCCGGAGGCGGCAGTACCAACGACCAGAAACTCAGGACGATTGGAAAGAACACAGGACACACCCTGAAGTACGATAGGGTGGTCATCGGCAATAAACACCTTGATTTGTTGATGTTTGTTCATGGGAAATACTTTAAAGTGTTAAACGAAAAACGCATAAAGCCGGTGTTCTGAATAGTGTGGAAAGCTTGCAAGAGGGCCAATTTAAATGCGGCTTACAACAAAAAATGTTGTAACCAAACTTGAAGCAGCGTTGAATGGAGGGAAATTCCCTGCTGCTGTTGAGGTAGGTTGTCGTATTTAATCGGTTCTTGAAACTCGACGCAAGATAAGCATTTGAACAAAACCACAAAAGTTATGTGAAGAATTGTAAACTGTTTTTGAACGAAACCTAACACCCATTTCAAAAATATTAGAACAAACTTGAGGACATGATGGAGCAAACCAAAACTACAGAGCAATTGAACAGAGAAATTAGCCTGTTGCGCAGGGAAAACAGGGAGCTTTCTGCCCAGTTGGCCTTCCACCGCAGGGTTTTCCGGGAAGTAAACATGGCTCTTGGCGCAGCCGACGATATCGCTGCATCCAACCGGGGCGCGGACGAGGCTGTGACTATGGTCGTCAAGGAAAACCAACTGCTGAGAAGCCAAATAAAACTTTTCAAGCTGACGGAGCGGGAGAAAGAGGTGCTGAAGCTCATCGTAAATGGGCAGACCTCCAAAGAAATTGCAGACAACCTGGGCATCAGCAAGCTGACGGTGGACACACACCGCAAGCATATCCAACAAAAACTGGGCGTGACGAAGCAGGTAGATCTGCTCAAGCTGGCGATGCAATCGGGCATTGCCTGAACAGGCTGAACGAGCATTTGTTTTTGAACATAAAAGGGCAAAACACGGGAAACTTTCCTGTGCTTTGCCCTTTGTTTTTGATAAACTTTAGAGGATGAACCAGCAGAAGAAAATCAACGCCTATTGCGAAGCACACACAACGCTGCCCGTGCCGGAGCTTTACGAACTGGAGCGTGAAACGCACTTGCGCACCTTGTCGCCACAGATGATTAGTGGCCGGGTACAGGGCCAACTGCTTACCTTGCTGGCCACGCTTGCCCGCCCAAAACTGGCGCTGGAAGTGGGCACTTTCACCGGCTATTCCAGCATTTGCATTGCCAAGGGCTTGCCCGATGGCGGGATGTTGCACACCATCGAAATCAACCCAGAACTGGCGCATATCAGCAAGGCATTTTTTGAAAAAACCGAGCTGGCCGATCGGATAACCGCCCATACGGGCGATGCCAGGGAAATCATTCCAGCCTTGGACATGCGGTTCGACTTCGTCTTCATTGATGCAGCCAAATTTGACTACCAGTTTTATTATGAACTGCTGGTGGACATGCTGAACGGGGGTGGGCTGCTCATTGCCGATAACGTGCTTTGGGGCGGCAAGGTGGTCGCAAAATCCAACGATACGGATGCTTTGAACATGGTTGCCTTCAACAAAATGGTGAGCGCCGACCCAAGGGTGGAGACCCTCATGCTGCCGATCAGGGATGGTGTTTTGGTCGCTAGGAAATTAAGCTAGGACATGCTCATAGGAACACGCACCTCCGTAAAATGGTAGTAACGGTAGCATGGCATCGGGATTCACCTGCGCAGTTTGCAGGGTTTCGCCAATGGCAACACGACTTTTTTATTTGGAAGACGTGAAGTTTTTCTGCCTAGATTCCTACATTTGAGGAAAGAAGAAATCATCGTGCTTGCCAATCTCTAGGTGAAACTTCCCCCACATCCGATTTTTTTAGGTCGAATAAGCACTGTTGCCCAAGCTTTTTTGAATTAATCAAACCTAAAATTTCATTCCATGAAAAAGCCACTAATCTTGATTTGTTCGCTGTTCTCTTTTGCGACCTCCATCGAGGCCCAGGTAGATGGATTGCCCATGAACCCAGCACCAGGCAAATGTTATATCCGTTTCGTGACGCCCGCGCAATACCATACTGTCGAAAAGCGCGTACTGGTGCGGCCAGCCTATACCATGCTGACCAAAGTGCCCGCCGAGTACAAAACCGTGGAGGAGCGGGTACTGGTAAAACAGGCTTCAAAAAGGTATATTGCCTACCCGGCGGAGTACAAGGTGGAGTTTGACACCATTGAGGTCGAAGAACCGTACCACGAAATCACGATCATGCCTGCCAAGCTAGGCTTGAATATTGACTCCATTGAGGTGCGCCCTAAATTGACCCGCATGGAATGGCAGTATGCTTTTGAAGACTGCAAGTCCAAAGACCCACGGGATTGCATGGTGCTGAAAAATGTAGAACATCCGGCGGAATTTCGCAGGTTTGACAGCCAAACCGTGGAGCGTGAAGCCGCATTTTCCAGAACCCAAAAAGGCGGCAGGGCAGCAATCGTAACCCGGCAAGTGGTGGCTAAAGAAGCCCATTTCGAGGCTATTGAAATCCCGGCTGAGTACCAGACCATCACCAAACGTGTACTGGTGAAGGACGAAGAAGTCGTCCAGACCGAAGTGCCTGCCGAGTACGTCGTTGCAACCGTTGAAGTTTTGGAAGATGCTGGTGGCATCGAAAAATGGGAAGAAATTGATTGCAACCTGACCAATAACACCGTACTGCCTATCACCTACGAACTGGGAAGCGCCCGCCTCACCGCCGATGCCCAAAACCTGATTGATTCCAAGCTCTTGAAATTGATGCGGGACAAGCCAAATATCCGCGTTGAAATCAGCGCACACACCGATTCACGCGGCGCTGCCGAGGCAAACCAAAGCCTATCTCAGGCCCGTGCCGAGTCGGTTGTTAACTACCTGGTTGGCCGAGGCATTAAGCGCAGTCGCCTAGTCGCCAAGGGCTTTGGCGAAACGCAACTGAAGAACCGTTGCGCCGATGGCCTGAGATGTACCGAAGCCGAACATGCCCAAAACCGCCGCACCGAGTTCCGTGTTTTGAGCAACTAGTTTCGGAGGAGAGAAGTTAGGCGGTAACTTCAAGTTACCGCCTAACTTGACCAACTTGCCGGATAAAAAAGAGCCTCCTGTGTTTTCACAAGAGGCTCTTTTTCATGAAGTCAAAATGGATTTTTGATTATTTCAAAAACCCAAACTGCTTCGCATACTCCAGCATCTGCTTGGTAAAATCATCGGGATATTCCACCCTAACGTCTTTGATATTGCCCTTGGAATCGGTCACAGGCACGAGGCGAGGGTTGATGAAGCCACCGTAGGGCGGCAGGTTCAGTTTTTCGGAACGGGCCAGCACTTCTTTGTGGATGGCTTGGTCAACTTTTACGCCGTAGTTTTCAACCAGTGCCTTGCCAGCTTTGGCATCCCCCTGCGACTTGATGCGCTGGATTTCCTTCAACAGCTCGCCAAAGAGCTTGCGCAGTTTCTCGTAGTCCTTGATGTCGTAGTAGGTTTTTCCGTCCCGGCTCACCTTCTCGATGACGTTCTCCTTCTTCCCCATTTCATAGACCCAAGCTGCCACCAATTGGCGGTTGCGCATGTGCGCCTCTTCGATATTGTTGCCGGGCTTGATGCGGCGCAATTGCAGCATCAGGCCGTTGCGGATATAGCTGTCGTACTCGGCCTTGCCCACTTCCAGCGAGGGCATCACCTTCAGTTCCAGCAGCTTCGGGTCCATGATGTAGTAGAGGGCAAAAAGGTCGGCACGGGCTTCTTCGAGCGTGGAGGAGTAGCCGGGCAGCGTGACCGATGGCTGTGCAATGCCTGGCTCCAGTACACCGGAGGCATGGCCGAGCACCTCGTGGAGGGCCGTGGTCAACTTGCCCGCAAGGTCGCCGTGCTCTTCGGACATCTTAACCTCCTCTGGGTCATGGGCGAACTCCAGCGTAAGGCCAGGGCCGCTCGATTTGCTATAGGCATCTTCGATGTTGCCAAGGCTGACCGACTTGGAACCCTTTTGTCGAATCCAGTTGGAGTTCGGTAAGTTGACACCAATTGGCGTGGAAGGCGAGGCGTCTCCAGACTCACCGGCGGTGTTTACTACTTTGTAGGTTACGCCGGTCACGTTTTTCTTCTTGTGGTTGGGCAGCAGCGGCGAGTTGTCCTCGAACCACTGGGCGTTTTCACCGAGCACCTTCATGCGTTCCGAAGCCTCGAAGTCGTTGATTTGAACAATACTTTCGTAAGAACCACGCTGGCTCATGGGGTCGTGGTACACCTCCACAAAGCCGATGATATAGTCCACATCGCCCTCGGTGGCCTTTACCCATGCGAGGTTGAAATCTGCCCATTTTTCAGGTCGCCCGTCTTGAAATAGTCAATGAGGATGACGAGGGCATTTTTCTGCTTCTTGTTTTCGGCCACTTCCACGGCCTTTTGCAGCCAAGAGATGATTTGGTCAATGGCAGCGCCGTACATGCCGCCCGATTTCCAAACGTTCTCCCGGAGCTTGCCGTCCGGGCCCTTTTCGAGGCGGGAGTTGAGGCCCCATTCCAGCGGCTCTGGGTCTTCGCTGGTGTTGAGGGCTTCGTAGAATTTCTTGACGTCAGCGGTGGTCACATCCGGCCCCTGGAAGTTGACAGCGGAGGCCAGCACATTGTCCACGCCATCCTTTTGCTCCATCCGCTTGGGGACTATTTTTGGGTCAAACATAGCGGTGAGCACCTCCGGCGAAAGACCTCCGCCCACTTTGGCCAGCGTTTTTTCAAACCATTCCTTGGAAAAGCCCGGCTGGAACTTGTCGTGGGAGTAGTGGTGGTGGATGCCGTTGGAGAACCAGACCTGCTTGGCGTAAACAAGCAGTTCCGTCCAGTCCTTGCTGTTTTTGTCGCCCATGTAGTTGGCCACGATATTGTCCAGTGCCTGCCGGATGGGCAGGTTGAAGCGATAGTTTTGGTCATAAGTGATGTCACGACCGCTGAGACCAGCTTGGGTGAGGTAGTACACCAGCTTTTTCTGCTTCAGGCTCAGTTTTTCGAAGCCCGGAACCTGGTAGCGGATGATTTTTTTGTCGGCAAACGACTCGGTCGTCCACTTGAAGTTGTCCGTGTTGGTGGCAGGTGCCGCAGGTACTAGCTTTTTGTTGCAAGCGAAAGCAAAAATGGCGGCCAGAAAAAGGAAACTAAGTTTTTTCATGTCGTTCCAAGTTGAGTATTTGATGAAGAAATACGGTTTCTGGGGCTTGAATTCCGGGGTGAAATTAAGCCAAGTATTAAGTAAAAAGCGAAACGTTGGACAAATTATCTAGAAGCCGTCCCGAAACCCCTTGCATTTTTAGCCACAAATTTTGGCTTTTGGCAAAGGTGCCGCCGAATTCCAGTTCGGCGACACGATGCCGTTTCACTGGAATTGCCGGGCTTGGAAACACTCAATTCGGCCAAATTTTTGCAGCAACTACCAACCCCACGGCATTTTTAGCAAAATATTTTTTAATATGTGAAATGAACTTACCTTTGCCCCGGCTGCATTGGTTTCAGCGACGAGTAATACTGCCTGCCCCCACCGTTCCATTGGTTTTCAGACAGGAAAACGTATTCACCATCATCGTACGTTTTACAAACAGCACACCATGAAAAAGCGAACTTACTACGCCATTGCCGCCATTCTTCTTTTTTTTGGCTTGGGAGCCGCCCTTGATTTTGGGGTGACAAAGGAAGACCATCTTGAGACCTATGTGCACCGCATCGAGCGAAGCTTGCACAAAAAAGAGTCGGAGGTGTATTCTTTCCTGTCGGATACGGGGTTCATTTTCCGGCAGTTGCGGGGGGTGGAATACCTGCCCTCGCCCCAGCAGAAAGCCGACCTCGACCACCTGCTGGACCTTTCCCAGAAGCAGTACAACATTCGACTTTATTACAAGGATTCGTTGGTCTATTGGCTCAACAACCGGGCCTACCTCTCCCCCGAACAAGCCGTGGCGCTGAGCAAAGAACCCGAAAAAGTGCGCCTCCTCCGGCTGCCCAATGGCTATTTTGAGCTTATCAAACAGAAACTGAGCGAAGACGTCATGGCTCCGCCATGATTCCCCATCAAGCGGAGTTTTCGAGGAAGAGTGATTTTCTGCCCAATGAGTTCGTCACCGACGACTTCCCGATTCCCTCCGATGTGTTCCTCAAGGAATCCGGAAAGGATTTCGCCATCAAGAGCATGTACGGCGTGCCACTGGCCTGGCTTGATGCCACTGGCCCCGCCAAGGACCAGGCCAACCTCCAACTGGTTTTTTTCATCTACGTGCTTGGCTTCATCTGCATCGGCATCCTAATCAACGACCTCGCCGTGCTGCTGGTAAGGCGCTACAAGCCCTGGGTTGGGGCGGCCTTCGTGCTTGGTTCCGTCATTTTTATTCGATATCTGACCATCCAGTTTGGGTTTTCGCAGCATTTTGCCACTTTCCAGACCTTCTCCAAAGTGTTCACGGATCCGATTCTCGAAGGGGTGAACTCCCTGGGCGAGCTGCTCATCAACATCATCCTGCTCGTATGGATGATGGTGTTTTTCAACCGGGAATTTCAGGTAAAGGAGTTCAACCATCCCTCAATGGCCATCCGTTTTGGGCTTACAGCGCTCAATTTTTTCAGCGTAAACTTGGCCATGCTGATGGTTTGCAGCATTTTCAAGTCCATTATACTCGATTCGGACATTGTTTTTGATTTTGAAAACGTGTTCAATCTGAACTCTCAGAGTGTGCTGGCGATGGTTGGCGTGGTGCTGCTGCTGCTGGCGTTTTTCCTCTTCAGCCACCGCATGATGCAGGCCATCTACAAAGTTGGTTTGAGCAAAAATTGGCGGTTGGGCGCCGTGGCAGTGTCGCTTTTGGCATCGGTGCCGGTGGTGGTTTATGGTGACTTGAAGCTACCGGTTGCCTATTTCCTAACGGCGGCGCTGATTTACCTCATCGTTTTTGAGTTTTTTGTGGAAGTACGCACGATGTCGCTGCAATGGCTGGTAGGATGGCTGATGCTCTTTTCGTGCCTCACAGCGCTGCTGCTCTACAAATACAACGGCGACAAGGACTACCTCCGCCGGGAGGAATATGCCAAGGCGCTCGCCAGCTACGAAGACAAGCAAGCCGAGACGGGCCTTATCGAGATGGGCAACTTGCTCCTCTCCGACTCTTCGCTCAATTTATGGAGCCTCCTTACCAATTACTACGAGGATGAACTGATTCCAAAAGAGCAGGCACGGGACATCGTGGATGCCCAATTTGGCGCCAACAAGTACCTGCTGCACAACTACAAGTTTTCCCTCTACGGCTACTTCCGGGAGGATGGAGAGGCCGCATTTTCGGAGCAAAACAAAACCTTCGGTGAAATGGAGGGGCAGTTCATGCAGGCCTACGCCACCAGCAACCCTATCATACGGTTCCGCCCCGAAAAGACCAGGGACCCTGGTTACCTCCTCCGCCTCGACCTCAAGACCAGCCACCCGGTGACCATTTTCGTCATGTTCAAGCGCTCGTTCTCCACACCGTCGAAGGTGTACACGGAGATGTTGCTCGACAAAAAGTACAAAAACCTCACGGAACTTGACTATTACGACTATGGCATTTACCAAAATGACACCTTGGTCGAAGACCGCAACAAATCCTATGGCAAACAGTTGACCGACTCGCTACCGCCCGTGGGGGAAGTACGGGTAGTGAAGCAAAGCAGCACACGCTCCGAGTTGTTGTATCACGCAGCCAACAACATTGCCATAAAAATTGGCCGTGAAACGGGCGGCTACATCAAGCCGCTTTCGCTGTTTTCTTATGTGTTCACACTGCTCACGCTGGCCATTTTGCTGTTTGGCGTCATCAACTATTTCACGAACGCCCTTCCTGGGCCGCTCAATTTTTTCAAAACCACAAAACCATCGCTGCGCAACCAGTTCCAGTTTTGGGTCATCAGCATGGTCTTGTTTTCGTTCCTTGGCATTGGCTTTGTTACGGTTTGGTACTTCCAGCGCTCCTCCAACGACTACCACAAAGGCCGCCTCGACCGAAAAGTGACCGCCGCACAGGCCAGTGTCAACTACGAAATAAAGGCTTGGCACAAAGAGCGCCAACGGGAGTGGGAGAAGGAAAACCGACGCACACCAAAAAACAGCACAAAGGACGCAGCGGTGGCTGACCATAAGTTCAAGATAAAACTAGAGAAGCCGCACGAAGAACTGTTGGTTGGCGACGAGGAAGAACTGGACGCTTTCTCGCTGTCGTCGCTCATTCCGCTGGTGTCGGAAGTACACCGGCTGGACGTCAACATCTACGACCTCACTGGCAATCTGATAACTTCCTCAGAAGAGGACATTTTTAAGGGAGGCCTTGTCTCCAACAAAATGGGCGCCTATGCCTTCCTGAACCTGCACAACCTTGGCTACGAACGGTGCGACCAAGACGAGAGCATCGGCAACCTTGAATATACCTCTGCTTACCAACCGCTCAAGGACATGCAGGGGAAAACGCTGGCCTACATGGGCATACCCTACTATGCCCAGCACCGGGAGCTGCGCAGCGAGGTCACCGATTTTATGAGTACCCTGCTCAACGTGTACGTGTTCCTGTTGCTCATTGCGGGTGGTCTGGCTATTGTCATCGCCAACTCCATCACCAAGAAGTTGACGGAGCTTGGCAACAGTCTCCAACGCCTCCGCCTCGGCGGCAACGAGCCTATCGTTTGGCGGCGGAAGGACGAAATCGGCGACCTGGTGGAAGCCTATAACCGGGCGGTGAAAAAAATCGAGGAAAGCTCGCTGCTGCTGGCCCAATCGGAGCGGGACGGCGCCTGGCGAGAGATGGCCAAGCAGGTGGCCCACGAAATCAAGAACCCGCTGACGCCGATGAAGCTCAGCATCCAGTACCTGTTGCACGCCTACCAGTCGAACCCCGACCCAGCGAGCATCGGGCCACTCATTAAACGGGTAACGGGCACGCTGGTGGAACAAATGGAATCGCTGGCGCAAATTGCGACCGAGTTCTCCAACTTCGCCAAGATGCCGCAGCCCGAGAACATCCAGTTTTCGCTCAACGACCTTGCTGCTTCGGTACACCACCTCTTCAAGAACGAGCGCCCCGATATGGACATCAGCATCGAACTGCCCAAGGCTGATTTCGAAGTTTACGCCGACCGCAACCACGTGACCCGTGTCATCAACAACTTGCTGAAGAATGCCATCCAGGCCATCCCCGACGATCGCAAAGGGAAAATCGAGATGGTGCTTTATCAAGAAGGCAAGAATGCTATCCTAAAGGTGACAGACAATGGAACGGGCATCCCCCCCGAAATTCGGGAGAAGGTCTTTTCGCCCAATTTCTCCACAAAAAGTTCAGGCACGGGACTTGGCCTTGCCATTTGCAAGAACATCATCGAGGGCTTCAAGGGCGATATTTACTTTGAAACGGAGATGGACAAAGGCACTACTTTCGTTGTGGAGCTGCCGCTGATGAGCGTGTCGGAGCTGGTGTGATGCGCACTTGTGGTCGCCCAATTTATTGGGCTGACCGAAAAAAGCACGGTCAGCCCAATAAATTGGGCGACCACAATTGAGGTGACCCACATAACTTTTACCCATAAACATCGTTGTTAAGACTGCTTGAAAACCCCACACAACATCCATTATTTATCATCCATTATTTCTATGAAACATCACATCATCGCTGTCCTTTTTATTTTCTTCGCAAACGTCTTGGCTGCCCAGTGCATTTCCGGTGACTGCAAAAACGGCACGGGCATTTACCGCTACCCAAGTGGTGCCAAGTACATCGGCCAGTTCAAGGACAACGAAATACACGGCGTTGGCACCTGCTACTACACCGATGGCAGCACCTACCGTGGCGAGTGGGCGCACCGGTTCCAAGAGGGTCGAGGCATCAAGACCCTTGAAGACGGCCGCACCTGGGAGGGCAACTGGAAAATGGGCCTCCCGATTGACTCCAGCGGCCAACCCATCGCAAACCTCTTTCCCGAAAAAGAACCCGAAGTGCAAACGGGCTGCCTCGCCGGCGACTGCGAGAACGGCCAAGGCACCTTTGCCTACGCTGGTGGCGCCAAGTACGAGGGCCAGTTCAAGGACAGCAAACCCGAGGGCCACGGTATTTTTACCTACACCAACGGCGACCGGTACGAAGGCAACTTCAAGGCCGGGTTGAAAGAGGGCGTCGGTATTTTTTACTACGCCGACAATACCCAGACATCCGGCGAGTGGCGGGAGGGCGAGTACCTCGGCAACTCCCAAATCGAGCACGGCAAAGTGGGCTGCATCGAGGGCAACTGCGAAAACGGCCGTGGCACTTACATCTACAAAGACGGCGTTGCCAAGTACGTCGGTGAGTTTGAAAACGGGATGCCCGACGGCGAGGGCGTCATATACTACTCCAACGGCGAACGCTACAAGGGCCATTGGGGGCTCGGCGCCTTCAACGGCGAAGGCTCCCTCTTCCTGCCCGATGGCACCGAAGTAGCGGGCTTCTGGAAGGACGGCTCGTACATGGGCACCGCCCAGCCCGAACCCGTCCAGCCAACTGCCCCTTCCAACCTCACTGCCGACGATTACATCGCCATCCGGCAGGCCAGCCAGATGAAGGTTTGGGCTGTCGTGGTGGGCATTTCGGCTTATGACCACATGCCCACGCTGCGCTACACCGACGACGATGCCTACCGCATGTACGCCTTCCTGAAAAGCCCGGAGGGCGGCGCATTGGCCGACAACCAAATCAAGATTTTGATTGACGAAGACGCTACCCACGACAAGATTTTGGCGGCAATGACCGATATTTTCGGCAAGGCTGGACCCAATGACCTGGTGATGGTCTATTTTTCCGGCCATGGCCTACCGGGGTCGTTTTTACCCATTGATTTTGATGGGTTCAACAAAAAGCTCGACCACGAGGACATCAACCGGATAATGGAAAGCAGCCCCGCCAAATACAAGCTCTGCATCGCCGATGCGTGCCATTCCGGCAGCCTGCTGGCCATGGCCGAGAAGAGCGGCACCATCCGCAACGTGCTGGAAGACTACTACAAAACCCTCGCCCAGGCCGAAGCTGGCACGGCGCTCATCATGTCGTCAAAAGGTGAGGAAACTTCGCTGGAGAGTAGCGGCCTGCGCCAAGGCGTGTTCAGCCACTTCCTCATCCGGGGCCTCAAGGGCGAGGCCGACAAGGATGGCAACAAAATCGTGACGGTGCAGGAACTCTACGACTTCGTGGACGAAAACGTGAAGGCGTACACCATGAACCGCCAGTCGCCAGTCATCAAAGGACAGTTTGACCCGAAGATGACGGTAAGCGTGGTGAGGTGATTTTATAAGTTCCTGCCTACCGGCAGGCAGGCGGCAGTTTGGCAGTGGGGCAGTCAGTGGGAAAGTAATGGAATGGCAGTCATTGCATTCATGTTGATTCGACTATGCGTTTTGAATTTTAAACTTATCGTCTTAGTTTTGGATAAAAAATAAAAGCCATGCCAGCTACTGCAACCGCAACATCTTCAACCAATATTGAAAATCGGAAACTCCGACTTATCAGCCGCATTGCCCAAATGGATGATGAGGCAGTTTTGAGCTTAATCGAAGACCTTGTTGAAGCGGATTCTGAAGCTGTTTTGACAAAGGAAGAAACTGCCATCGTAGAGCAACGGTTGGTTGGTTTTAGGGCGAAGCCCAATGAATTCGTGACACTGGAACAATTGGCTGGCAAAATCCAGCAGAGGTGACACCTTTCAAAAAGGTGTCAACTCTTTTCTACGGGTGGAGGTGGTAACTGTTTTGCACAAAAAGCGGCATCCAGGTGTTTGGCAGCGAAGGGTTCAGCCACGGTAGCAAGTCTAGCTTTACTATTTTCACATCAGGCTGCTAAAATAGTACAACTATTTTCACAAAACCTTCCAATTGTGCCATTTTGCACAAAAAAAAGAGCGGGCAACCAACTGGTCGCCCGCTCTTTTTATACTAACCCTAGTCGTATTAGCAGTGCCTCGACTGCACACTGCCAACTGTCGAACTGCCAACTGCTTATCGTATCACTTGGAACTTCTTCGACCTAAAGCCCTCCGGTGTATTGATGGACATGAAGTAGGTGCCAGTGGCCATTTTGCTCACATCGAAGGAGTACCTGCCCTTCTGCACGTTGTCAAGTATCCGGCTGCTCACGAGGCGGCCCGTGAAGTCGAGGATGCGCACTTCCACTTCCGTGGCAGTGTTTTCCAAGTCCAGCTCAAGGTTGACGGTATTGGAAGTCGGGTTCGGCGAAACGGACACTTTGCGGTCGTCGAGCGCCGTGGTGGTGGAAGTGGCGAAACCATCCAAGTGCAAGCGCACGACGCCCTGATAGGCGCTGCCCCAGCCGTCGGTGTGCAAGCTGTCCGTGAAAATCATCGTGCCAACCTCGCCTGCCAAGCGGTCGTTGCCTGCAAAAGCGTACTTGGGAGGGATGGCCGTGCCGGCTATTTCGCCATTGTACTGCACCATGACGAGGTACATCTTATTGGCAGCAAGTGTCAATGGGCTTGGGAACTCAACGGTGATGAACTCGAACCCTTGATCATTTTGCGAGACAATGTATTCCGTAACAGAGCCAGGTAGTGGAATGAGTGGCCCACCGTTTTCATTGAGTCCATTGTAGTCAACGAACCCCTTAGGATAAGGTATGCTGCCGTTGCCATCAGGATCAGCATTGTAAACAAGAATGTCGAATCGGTCAGCATCAGGGTCGCCGGTGTACAGTTCTTCTGGATTGCTGATCATGAATGACATGTGGGTAGCCACTACCGGAGTTGGCCCAGTGCGGTACACGTTTCCAAAATCATAGTTAAAGTTGTAGAGGTTGACAAAGCTAGCGCTGTCCGGCTCAATAGTTCCATTGGTGTTGGTCACGATGTTGCCGTTGTCAAGTGCAAATGATGTCGTCCGAAATGACAAAGACTGTTCCAATTCATCGGAAGTCAATGTATTGGTGAACTTCACGTTGTAGGTGCCCACAGCATTTGGTGTATAGCTATCATCGAATACTACTGTGCTCACCGATAAAGGAGCAACATTGTTCAAGTCCTGGCTTATGGTAGTTGTTTGGTCGATCTGGTCCGTAAACTCAGCAGTTGATGGTCACGGTAGGGATGGTCTTAGTACGGCGTCAATGTTGAGAAAGGTTACGCCAATATCCGATAACGGCTTGATGGCTTGCCTGAGGAGTTTGGTAGTGCATAAGCTGAACGAGGACCTCCGATCGGCCGAACGGTGCAAGTAACCAGTCACAGGGATGCCTGCGTCCAATTTTTCTGAAATTATGTCGCCATCGCCACGGGCTGGTATTGTCACTGTTGTACCTAAAGCCCCCGCACCCATATTTGGGATGCCACCGGCTACCCCGTCAATAGTCTGACCTAGTGGTACCCAATTGGTAATGATAACAGCGATAGCACCCGCCTCTTGTGCTCGAAGAGCCTTCCACCCGAACTCGCAAGTGCCCCTGCGAATTAGGGCAATTTTTCCAGTCAGATCTACTGCCATAGAATCACAAGCAAGTGAATCAGTTTCATTGCCAAGGCTGTCTATCCCTTGGGCCCACGCAATAGGGGCAATAATGGTTTGCAAAAGAGTGTCGCCCCAATCGGAAGCCCCTAAGTGTAATCCAAAGCTTTGACTAAACCGCCGTTGCGACTGACGGAGAACATCAACCGGAATAGGTGAATTCTGTGGGATTTGCGCCACCAACTGCGACACCATTGCCCAACAAAACACGAGTAGTGTAAATGCTTTTTTCATGCTAATTCAATTTTGATTAAAAGTAATATTTTCCGAATGGGGTAAAAATATCAAATCTTTCAAGAAAGGAGACAGTTCATTCCGTAAAAAATGAAAAGCGCCGTTCGAAAATTAATCCGAACGGCGCTTTTGAAAACCATTGATTGTGTTTCTCTCTCGTTTTTAACGAACAACCAACTTGTTGGAAGCAATCTTATCTCCAGCTTGCAAGGTGACGATGTACAAGCCATCGGAGAAAGCAGCAGTGTTGAGGTCGTAGCCATGCTTTCCGGCATTTTGTAAGCCCAATTTAGCCGACTTGACCACCTGTCCCAACGCATTGGAAACGCTGATGGTTACAGGCTCTGCCGATGCCAATTCGAAGTTCACCAGTGTCATTACTGACGCTGGGTTTGGCGAAACATTGAAAGCAAAAGCATCAGGGTTGACAGTTGTGGTATTGTTGATGATACCCAAATCGGCCACATCAAGACCAATGTGGTTGATGTAATTTGTGCCAGCAGCATCCATGTCCCCACGGACAGCTAAACCTGGCTCAAAATCTTGCTGATAAATAATATCAGCACGGTAGTCAACATACCTTGCTATTGCTGGGAACATGGTTTCGTAAACGTCAATCAGGTCGAATTCAGCTAAGTAGTTTTCTGATGTCAAATCCAAAGGATCGCTCCAAATTGCGCCATTGTCCTCTGAATAAATGATGTAAACGTGGCGGTTGTGCTGTTGGTTAGGATTGGCAGTGGTGTTTATGTAGTTTTCGGTCAAGCCCGAAAAAGCAACGTAAATCCGTCCGTCAGCATCAATCCCAGCACTAGGGTGTGAGGTTAAGGAGGCATAGTACAGTGCGATATCAGAGATACCCGCAATGTCTAGCGTGTCGTTGCTATTTGCATCAATGATGCCTTCAACTGCATACACGCTTGCATCTTGTGCCATGCTTTCATTCCAATAGTGAAGGCCCATCGTGGCTGGGTAGTAGCTGGAGTTGGCGGCTGCGTCGTCCATGATGTACATTTCACCGTACCAGAGGTGAACCCCCCCATCGTTGTCAACCAATACGTCACCTGCATTGTCGGACGATTGGATGGCAAGCGTATCAGGTGCGTTCGGGTCAAACGGCAGTTGGTCAACGGTATATCCTGCATCCAGCACATAACCGTCGATCGGAAAATCTTTGACTGTCCAAGTGGTCCAAGTTGAGCCGTTGTCAGATGACTTGGCAATTTTTACGTCACCATAATCACCGAAAAGGCCAACCGCTACGGTTTCGCCAGAAGCGTCAATGGCGTAAGAATCGCCATCCATGCTGGAGTAGTATGCGTTGTCCATTTCTGGCAATTTCAGGTCTTGGATGTCCCAAGAATCGCCACCGTCCGTTGAACGGAAATACAGCAGGTGGCCATTGCAGCCCTCGTAAACAGCACCACCATTTGCAATGGGCAGGGTAATGGCGATAACGTGAAGTGTGTTGCCATCGGCTCCGCCAACTTCCATCCTTGGCCAGAGAAGGCCCGGAGGTGCTGCCGTTGGCACATCGGAATATTGCCATACGCCTCCAACCTGTTTGCTTACATGCAATTTGGCGTCTACTGTGTGGGCTATGGTCACGGGTGTACCGTCCGCAAGCGTAACTACGCTGGGCCAACCAGTTTTTACATCCTCCACACGTGCGGTTGGGAAAGCACCCCACGATTGGCTGGATGGCGTAAAAACATTGTAGCCCGTGCCCCGGTCAGGATAGCCGGCGGCGGCGTCAAAGCCAATTGTATAAGTTCCAAACAAGGTGCCGTCAGCCAACTTGGTCAACCGGTTCGGTGTAGAACTGTTGCTCTGCAAATCATAAACGGTCTCTCCAATCGTCGTTTCGCCCAGGGAGCGGTCAAGCAGCGGCAGGTTTGGATTTGCCACTTGCCCTACGGCTTCCATTCCAGTAAACGCCACCTTGTTGCGAGGCATGGGTTCTTGCTTGAACCTCAGGTTGTGGGAGCGAAGCGGCGATTGTGCCGCCAACTGCGACACCATTACCCAACAAAAAACGAGTAGTGTAAATGCTTTTTTCATGCTGATTCAATTTTGATTAAAAGTAATATTTTCCGAATGGGGTAAAAATATCAAATCTTTTAAAAAAGGAGGAAGTTCATTCCGTAAAAACGAAAAGCGCCGCTCGAAAATTAATCCGAACGGCGCTTTTGCTTTAAGCGATATCGCTCAAAAGGGAATAATACTAGTGCTGAACGGTGAAACGTTCGGCCTTGATACCTTGGTCAGTAGTTACCACGATGAAGTACTGGCCAGCAGCATACTGCGACACGTCAAAGCTAACTTTGTCATAGTCGGTGTTCAGCGTCTTGCTGCTGTTGTAAACCATGCGGCCAGCGTTGTCACGGATGGTGTAAGTGATGCCACCTGTAACAGATTTCAGCTTGGACTCCACCACCAACTGGCTGTTGGCTGGGTTCGGGCTGAGGGTGACAGCCACGTTGGATGGAGCCACTTCAATGCTTGGGGAAGTATATGGAGTTAGAAACAGTGCCATAACGATTGATCCAGCCACATCTGTAAACAGACCGCCGTTTTCAAGGTCGGGAGTTTGGCTTGTAGTCCATGCACTAACCACATTGTAAGGGTAATTGAATTGATCGTTAACATCAAGTAGGCCATTTTCAAATGCAACTGTCTGATCGTAGCCATCGTCAAAACCAAAATATACCAAACTAGCCCCCTCATAGCGAGCTCCTACAAAGTACTTTTTGTTATTCGCAGGAATAACATAGCCTCCTGGTTCAAATTCCTCATAGTCATAGATTTCCACCTTGACCCAAGCACTTGTAGCTGATGTATCGGGGAAGGTTACTGGAGCATAACCAACGGTAGTTATTTCATCATTGGTTATCGCATTATCACCGTTTGCATCGCCCCATTCATAAACGTAACCATTGACAGAGCTTCCTTCAAGAGAACCGAAGGAAACACCGCCAGTGAACACGAAGAATTCGAGACTATCCAGTTTATACCCGAACCCTTGAGGCACTTCGAATCCTGCCAAAAACTCTACATTGCCACCTCCGCTTACAGTTCTACCTAGTCCAGTAAATGCTGGACGGTTGTTAAGAGCGTCCCAACGCCCCTTGCAATAGATATTGTCGCTAAGAATGAACTCTGTAGTGAAAGTATTGTCGTTTACAGCGGCAGGTGTGTCGCCATTTGCACTTGTTGTTGTATAGGTGACTTCGTAAACACCTGCTCCTTCTACTGCTGTAAATTCTGGCAAGTTAATGTAACCTGAGGAGTCCTTTGCCAAGAAAGAGATTTCGTTGGATTCATTGTAAACTTGGTTGGCTGTTCCTCCAACTGGAGTGTGGGTAATAGTACCTTCCAATGTGATGCTCGTCTCATCGTTAAGCCCTTTGTTCAAAACATTCACCGCTGGGGTGAAGGTGATGCCCAATGCATCTGCTTGAATCGCGGGCATGACACCATTAGCCATGCTAGTAACACGGTTTGGTGCTAAGCCCAAATCATGGTCAAATACCACATGGCCGATGGTCATGTTTACGGTCTCTGTCATCATAATCGTCCGAATATCCTGCCCTGCTTCATAGGAAAGCATCACTACCGGAATTGTGACTTGCGCACCATCGGCGCCTATACCCATGCCTACTGGCCCAACATTAGGAGCATTGGTAAAAATGACCACGGCCTTGGCCCCAGCAGTTTGCGCCTTTAGTGCTTTAGCTCCAAACTCGCATACTCCACGATCAATCAAAACGATTTTGTCTACAAGCGCCGCGGCATTCACAGGGTCGGTACAACCATCGGTTGTTGGATCAGTGCCGTCATCAATGAAAACTGCATCGGCAGTCCAGACGTCAGTCGTCAGGTCGGCACCCCATGCGTTGTCAAATGAATTTGTGAAGGTATAAGAACCAGCAATGCTGGCTGGTGAGTTCACAAGCACTACCACCTGCGCAGATGCAGAGAATGCCAGGAAAAGCATACAAATAAGTGTTGTAAAAATCCTCATGATAAATGTGTTTTGTTATTAAATCTAATGAACTTGGTGAAAGCGGCATTTGCCACTTTGCACTTCTTGGTTAAGCCTTATGTTTGGTTGATTTTTAGTGGGCAATGATTCGGTACTTCAGTTTCGAATGCCTTTATGCCAAATTGCAACGAAGGGTAAAGATAGCAAAATCCATTTTTCGAGCGTCACCCGAAATGGCAACATTGCCGTCATTATGGCAATTACACACGGGAAAAAAGTTTTGCAAAAAACGGTTTTGCCAATTTTGGCAAACTTAGGCTCACTTCTCCTCCCCCTTCACCGCCTTCACCGCTGCTTCGACTTCCTTTGTAGCCTGCACCAGTTCCGTCACCTGCTGTTCCCGTTCCGCACCTTTTTTCCCTTTCGGTGAAACGGCCACTTTGCCATTAGCCGCCACTGGACTGCCGACTGCCGACTGCCAACTGCCCACTGTTTTTGCGCCAGCAACCACCGCCTTCCCGAACTTCAGCTCCTCGCCACTTGCCCCATTGGGGGCTGCTTCCACGTACACCGTGTCGCCTTCGGCGAAGGTGCCGCCCAGTACGTGCTTCGACAGCTCGTCAATCAGCAGGTCTTGCAGTGCCCGCTTCATCGGTCTGGCCCCAAACTGCGGGTCGTAACCGGCATCGCCCAGCACGTCAATGGCAGCCTCTGTTAGCGCCAATCCGTAGCCTTGGCGCAGGAGCAGTTTCTCCGTTTTGCGCAGCAACAAGAACAACACCTGCCGTATTTCGGCCTTCGACAGTGGCGTGAACACGATGACCTCGTCAATGCGGTTGAGGAACTCTGGGCGCAGGTTTTCTTTCAGCGTGGTCAGCACTTCCTGCTTTGTCGTGGTGATGATTTCTGCCCGGTGCTTTTCGCCTAGGGCGTCCAGGTCTTCGAAATTTTCCAGGATTTTCTCCGAGGCCATGTTGCTCGTCATGATGACGATGCTGTTCTTGAAACTGGCGGTGCGCCCCTTGTTGTCCGTCAAACGGCCTTCGTCGAGCACTTGCAGCAGGATGTTGAAGGTGTCGGGGTGCGCTTTCTCGATTTCGTCGAGCAGCACGATGGAGTAGGGCCTGCGGCGCACGGCCTCGGTGAGCTGGCCGCCCTCATCGTAGCCAATGTAGCCCGGAGGGGCGCCCACGAGGCGGCTCACGGTGTGCTTCTCCTGGTACTCGCTCATGTCAATCCGCACGATGGCGTGCTCGTCGTTGAACAGCACTTCGGCCAGTGCTTTGGCCAGTTCGGTCTTGCCCACACCTGTTGGGCCGAGGAAGATGAACGAGCCGATGGGACGGTTTTCGTCCTGGAGGCCAGCCCGGCTGCGCCGAACGGCGTCGCTCACGGCCTTCACCGCCTGCTCCTGCCCGATGAGGCGTTTGTGCAGTTCGCCTTCGAGGTTCAGAAGCTTGTCCTTTTCGCTCTGCATCATCCGGGTGACGGGGATGCCCGTCCAGCGGGCCACGATGTTGGCGATGTCATCGGCGGTGACGGAGTCGTTGGTGAAGCGCGCTTCTTCGGGCAGCTTGGCCAGCTTGGCCTCGGCTTCTTTCAGCGCTTTTTGCTCGCTTGGCAGGTCGCCGTAGCGGATTTTGGCCACGGCCTCCAAGTCACCAGCCCGCTCCAGTTTATCGGCCTGTTGCTCCAGTTCTTCCACCTTCTTTTTGATGGCCTGCATGGAGTCCACGATTTCCTTTTCGTTCTTCCAGGCGGCTCGAAGGCTGTCCCGTTTCTCCCGGGCATTGGCGATCAAGCCATTGATTGTCTGTAGCTTAGTGGTAGCACCCTCCCGTTTTAGGGCCTCTTTTTCAATCTCCAATTGGCGCACTTTGCGGTCCCATTCGTCCACCTGCTCCGGTACGGAATCGAGTTCGAGGCGGAGCTTTGCGGCAGCTTCGTCAATCAGGTCAATGGCCTTGTCGGGCAGGTGGCGGTCGGCCACGTAGCGGTGCGAAAGCTCGGCAGCGGCCACGAGCGCCTCGTCGCTGATGGCTATTTTGTGGTAAACTTCGTACTTCTCCTGCACGCCCCGGAGGATACTGATGGTATCCTCCACGGACGGCTCCTCGATGAACACTTTCTGGAAGCGTCGCACGAGGGCTTGGTCTTTTTCAAAATGCTTTTGGTACTCGTCGCTGGTGGTGGCGCCGATGGTGCGCAGTTCGCCACGAGCGAGTGCGGGCTTGAGGATGTTGGCGGCGTCCATCGCCCCATTGCCGCCGCCAGCGCCCACGAGCGTGTGGATTTCGTCAATGAACAGGATGATTTCGCCGTTGGAGGCCTGCACCTGTTTGATGACGGCCTTGAGCCGTTCCTCGAACTCGCCCTTGTACTTTGCGCCAGCGATGAGCGAGGAGATGTCGAGCGTGTATATCTTTTTGCTCCGCAAATTGTCCGGCACGTCCTGTTTGATGATGCGCCAAGCAATGCCCTCCACGATGGCCGTCTTGCCCACCCCAGCGTCGCCGACGAGGATGGGGTTGTTTTTTTTCCTTCGGGAAAGGATGTGCAGCACCCGCCGGATTTCGTCGTCCCGCCCGACGATGGGGTCGAGCTTACCTTCCTCAGCCATGGCGTTGAGGTTCATTGCGAACTTGTTCAGTGCGTTGAACTGCTCGTCGCCACTTTGTTCGGTCACTTTTTCACCCTTGCGCAGGTCGGTGATGGCCTTGCGGAGCAGGTCGTCGTCGGCGCCGAGCATTTTGAGGAGCTTGCCTGTTTTGTCGTCGCTTTGCAGGATGCCCAGCATGATCAGTTCGATGCTGATGTACTCGTCACCGAAGTCGGCGAGCATTTTCTTGGCCCTGGCCAGCGCCTTGTTGGCTTCTGGCGTGAGGAACTGCTTCTCGGTGCCGCTCACTTTTGGCGTGAGCTGGATGAGGGTTTCGAGTTGGCGTTGCAGCACGTTCATGTCAATGCCGCATTTTTCAAACAGAAAAGTGACGACATGCTCATCGGTTTCGATGATGCCACGGAGCAGGTGCGCCGAGTCCACATTCTGTTGGCTGTTGGAAGCGGCAATCTGTTGCGCCTTGAGGATGGCGTCTTGGGCTTTGATGGTAAAGTTGTCGTAGGTCATTTGATTTACGATTGGCGATTTACGATTTACGATTAGCGGCAAACGGTCGATTGGGGTCGCCGGGGGTTGGGGGGGTTTGCAAAAGTAGTTTTTTAAAAAAAAATGGAAAGAAGAATGGATGAAGGACTGGCAGGGACGGATGGGGGCAGGATTTTGGGTCAAAACTTGCCGATTTCCCGCCAACTGCGCACTTGGATACCCTTGCTGCGTATTTGCTGGTCGTCACCTCCATAAATTACGGTGCCGCCTTGGTTCCCGGTGAGCTGCCCCCAAAAGTCTAATCCTTTGAAATATTCGCTGGTGATGGTTTGGCCAGATTTTATTTCGATGGGAACAAGGTCAAGGCCGTTGTCAAGAATCACGTCCACTTCATGGCCGGTGCTGTCACGCCAATAAAAAAGGTTGGAACGCCGCCCTTGGTTGAAGCGGTTTTTTAGTAATTCGTTGATGATGAAGTTTTCAAACAATGCCCCACGGTATGGATGTTGGTACAAGGCATCTGGCGCTGAAATGCGGAGCAAGTGGCAAGCTAGGCCGGTGTCATAAAAATAAAGCTTTGGCGTTTTTACGATGCGCTTGTTGAAGTTTTTGAAATATGGTGGCAATAGGTAAATTATGTAGCTGGCATGGAGTATGCCAATCCAAGACTGGATGGTCTTGTAGTCCATTCCAACCTCAATTGATAGGTTAGCATAATTGACTTGCTGGCCTACTCTGCCTGCACACAGCGACAATAATTTTTCAAAGGCAAAAAGGTTTTCGATGTTTTTTATCTGCCTAACGTCCCGCTCGATATAAGTGCGCACGTATGCCGAGAACCAATCTTGGGGCATGATTCGATCAGCTTGAATTGGTGGGTATCCTCCCTTGAAAATGGTCTCGTTCAAGTCTTGTAGCGCATTTTCAATTTGACCAATCTCTCCAATTGAGAACGGCAACAAGTCAACATAAGCAACTCTTCCAGCCAGTGTTTGTGTAATTTGTTCGAGCAGTAGGAGGTTGTTGGAGCCAGTCAATACAAACTTCCCCCTTCGTTCGTCTTCGTCCAAATTTTGCTGCAGATAAGACAAGATTTGAGGCACTCGCTGAACTTCATCAAGGATTGCGCCGTCAGGGTATTTTGAAAGAAAATTTAGGGGGTCGCTCAGTGCAAAACTACGGTTTTGGGGATTTTCAAATGAAACGTAAGGCTTGTTTGGAAAACAAGTTTTGGCAAGCGTTGTTTTTCCACTTTGCCTCGGCCCCATGACTGCGACTGACCGGAATTGGGCAGCCAACTGGAGTATTTTCTCGGCGAGTTCTCTTGCTACCATTGTGTTTTGCAAATCAGGAATCTGATTCCTGATTTGCAAAAGTATGGTATTTGGGCAAACATCAAGCGGAGAATAAATCAATTTTAGGAAGTGGGGGACATGGCTATCCCTACCGCATTGGCCGCAAGTAAACCGTCTTCCTGATGGGGTGGGCAAAGTCGAACCCCGTTGGCTCCAATGAAAAAAAGACGGGGAAAAAGAATGGTCTGCTCACGATTACCCGGTATTTTTTTCCTTTCAAAATGGGTAGTTCCACACTGCTGTTTTCCGACTTCAAGATGGTCAATTCGATGGTGCCAGTTTCCGTGTTCTCCAGCTCAATGTTGCAACCGTAGAGTTCAGCACTATCCATTTCGTTTCTAATATTAATGAGGAGGCTGCCGTTCAGGTTGCCAGCAAAAACAGAAAGGTCAGGGCAGCCGGAGGGGGCGTTCTGGCAATTTTCGTTGGGCCTGTTGGAACAGAAATAGCTGGTTTGGGTAGGCTGATGGTAACTAAAGTAAAGCTCGTCGAAAACCGAGTTTGCCAAACCAAGGTTTTCGGGCGCTTGCCAATTGCCGGCAGGATTTTTCTCGGAGCGGTAAATGTCGAAGCCGCCTTTCCCTCCCGCCCTGTTTGAGCTGAAAAAAACCATCTGTGCATGGGTGAAAAAAAATGGTGTCACATCGTCGTATGCAGTGTTGAAAGGCAGGTTGATGGGTTGGCTGAAAGATCCGTCCCTTTCCACAGTGCAGTACCAAATGTCGAAGCCGCCCTTGCCGCCGAGCCTGTTGGAGGAGAAGTAAAGAACTTCTTTTTCAACGAAAAATCATAGCCGCAGGCGGGTTGGGTGTTGATGATGCCCGATTGGTTGATGTTCTTTGGCAAAATGACGATAGGCCCCCAAGTGCCATCGTATTGTTTGTCTCGGTACCAAATTTCACTTTGGCCTTGTTTTACCGACTGAGATTCTTTGAATACGGTATAGTAAATCCTTGTACCCGCCAAATTGAGCGTGGCATATGCGGCGTGAACATCGTCCTCTTTCGGATTTATCTGCTGCATCGTGGCAGGATATTTCTCGTTGGCTGAAAACAAGCGACTGACCTTGCCAGTGCCCAGTTTGTTTGGCACAGTTGCCGTAAAATACAATTTGTCGCCGTAGCGTAAGGGAGCAAGCACGCTGCCACTGAGGTTCAGGCTTCCGCCCACCAGTTTCACCTCCCCTGGTTGTGGCGTGAGAGGTGTCCTACTTGTGGTGTCAGATAGTTGGGCTTGAATTTGTCCTGTGAAAAAACAACTCAACGCCAATGTTATCAGCAAAGGCCAGTGTTTCATTTTTCTAATTCTTATCAGGATATTTTGCCGATTTTAGATGGGGAAGAACGAGATGGGTCACATTTGTAAAAGCAAAAATAGGAATTAGCTACCAAAGAGTTGGGATTTTGTTTTACTAAGGATTCTGAAGGTGGGTGAAAAAAAATCTGTTATTTGACCAATGTAATTCCTCCTTCGAACAATTCCTCGGCACCATCCTTGAACTTCACTTTTACCCAATAAACGAACACTTGCGAGTTCAAAAGCTCGCCTTTGTGAGTGCCGTCCCATCCAAGTTTTGGATCGTTTGGCTGGAAGTTTTCGTTATGCCAAACGAATTCACCCCAGCGCTGGAAGATGCGCAAGTCCAGCACTTCTTCAATCTTATCTGGGTCGCCATAAACGGTGAAGGCATCGTTCATCCCGTCGCCATTGGGTGAAAATGCGTTCGGGATATAAACCTCGTGGGTTTTGTGGACGTAAATCATCAGCCGGTCAGTGGCCTCGCAGCCGAAAGTGTCCACCACGGTCAGCCTCACTTCCGTCTGGTTGATTGGCATGAATGCTAGCTCAAGGCAGATGTTTTGGGTGCAATTAAACAACGAATCTGGCTGCCAAATCGTGGCTTAAGTTACGCGGTGACGGTGACGTCCATTTCCCAAAATCATCGCATAATCGTCACGCCGCCCTCCCTGAACACGTCCACTTTGCGTGTGCCGCAGACCAGCACTGTTGCCTTAACGAACCACACGTACACGTCCGGCTGCCGCTCGATTTCCCGGAAAACCCCGTCCCATCCGTCGGCGGGGTCGAAGGTGGTGAACATCGCATCGCCCCAGCGGTCGAAGACCCTGAACTCGAACGTAAGCATTTCAAAGTTCTGCCCGGGAAACACCCTGAAGTCGTCGTTGATGCCGTCGCCGTTCGGCGAGAAGCTGTTGGGGACGTAGAAAAAGTCGGTGTCGTGTTAGTCCTCGTCCCAGGTTGCGGTGAGAGAGGCCTCCAGTACCTCGCACCCGTCGTCAATTTCTACATCGTAAGTGCCAGCTTCGTCAACCAGTAACCACGGTTTATTAGAGCCATCGGACCAAGTCCAAATCAAGTCGCTGGGACTTTCCGTGAGGACTGTCGGTCGCAGCGTAGCCTTGCCTTCTTCGCAGGAAATCGTCACGTCCTCTACCAACACCTGCGTCGGGTTGGTCTGCGGCACTTCGATTGGTTGAGTGAAAACACAGCCGTTTGCGTCTTCCACCATCACTGAGTGGCTGCCGCCGGGCTGGTTGGCGAATGTCGGTTGTTCCTGGAAGGCCCCGCCGTCCAGTGCGTACCGGTACGGCGACTTACCGCTCAACATCGAAACTTCGATGATCCCATCCTCGGCGTTCCAGCAGGTTTTGGTAGCTTCCAAGTCGAAGCTGACCGCTGGGAAGGCCACCACGTTCACGGAAACCGTTGAATCACAGCCGTTTGCGGCAGCAAAAACAAACTCCTGTGAGCTGCCCGTCGGGATGGCCACTCCGTTGAAAACAGCACTCTCGCCCGCACATGCCCCAAGCTCAACGGTGGTAAAAATGGGCTGCGCTAAAACGGTCACCGTCACCATGAGGCTGTCGCAGCCAAACTGGTTGGTGAGCAAAACCTGCACCGTGCCAGTGTCCTGCGCCGAGCAGGCCATTGTTTGCAGCGTGACAAAATCGGGCTGCAAATGCGCCACCGTCCAATTGCTGGAGGCCGTGCAGCCGTTTGCGTCGCTGACCGTCACCGAGTAAACGCCGCCCTGCGTGATGGTGATTTCGGGCGTCGTCTCGCCCGTGCTCCAGAGGTACTGGTCGAAATTGCCGGGTGCAGCCAGCACGGTTTCGTCGCCATCGCAAAGTTGTGCTGCTCCCACGACCTGTACCTGCGGCGGCGTTGGCAGCACCAGGTTTTCGGTCGCAGTCCCCGTGCAGCCGCTGGCGTCCGAGACCGTCACGGCGTAGGCTCCGCTTGCCGAAACGTTGATGCTCGGCAGGGTGGAGCCGTTTGACCAGAGGTAGCTGGCGTAGCCTGTCCCGGCGTCCAGCGTCGAGGTGCCGTCGCAGTCCGTGAGGGTGGGGACAATGTCCGGCGAGAGCGCCCCGCCCACCGTCAGCGCAAGTTGGTCGGTGGCCGTGCACCCGTTGGTGTCCGTGACGGTCACACTGTAAACACCTAGTTGTGAGATGGTTATGCTCGGTGTCGTTGCGCCCGTGCTCCAGTTTGTTTGGGCAAAAACATTGGGGACGGAGAACGCCGTGCTACTGCCCGTGCAGATGGAGCCAGCGCCAGTGATGGCCACCTGGGGCGGGGTTGGGATGCCCACCGTGAGGGCGTCCTCGCCCGTGCAGCCGCTTCCGTCGCTCACCGTCACGGCGTAGGTGCCGGGGGCATTGACAGAAATATTCTGCCCCGTCGAGCCATTTGACCACAGGTAGCTGGTGTAGCCGGGACCGGCGTCGAGGCTGGCCGTGCTGCTGCAACCGACTGCATCAGAAACGATGGCCGGAAGCAGCGACGTGCCAATGAGCAGGTTTTGGGAAGCCGAGGCTGTACATCCGTTTCCGTCGGTCACCGTGACGCTATAAATTCCTGGTTGTGAGACGGTTATCGTTGGCATTGCCTCGCCCGTGCTCCAGTTGATTTGGGTAAAAATGCCGCCCGTGACCGCAAACTGCGTGCTGCCGCCGCAGATGGAGGCTGGGCCGGCGATGTTAGGTGTTGGCAGTGGCAGGTTGCCAAAAACCTGGTTGGCCGTGGCAGTGCAACCTTCCATATCGGTGGCGGTGACGACGTAAACACCTGGCTGTGTGACGGTTATGCTGCTGCCCGTCTGCCCGTTCGACCAAAGGTAGCTGGCAAAGCCCGGCGCTGCGGCGAGGTTGGCCGCTTCGCCCACACATGCGGCGGCTGGCCCAACGATGGCCACTTGCGGTTGCGACGGCCCGCCCACCGTCACGGTTGCCATGTCCGAGCAGCCGTTGGCGTCGGTGACGGTGACGGTGTAGGTGCCGGAGGCGATGCCGGAAAGGTCTTCGTTCGTTGCCCCGTTTGACCAAATAAATCCATAAACACCTGATGGCGAGATGCTTACGCTGATTTGGCCGTTGGCCAAAACGCAGGAGGTGCTGGCCGTCGGCGTTGAGCTGATGGCGAAGTTGGTGTTGTTGTTCGGTACGCTCAAACTGGCAGTTGTGGTGCAGCCGTTCGCCCCAGTGCAGGTGACGGAATAGTTGCCGGGGGTAATGTTTTGAAGGTCTTCAGTCGTGGCCCCGTTCGACCACAGGAAGCTGTTGCCGCTGGCGGGCGCTACGCTCAGGTCAATTGCCCCGTTGTTTTGGCCACAGGTGGCGGGGCTGAGGTTTTGGGAAATGGCTGGAGCGCCCATGCTGCCCAGCACCGCATAACTGCCCGTTGCGGAGCAGGTCGTGCCCTGGGTCACGGTCACGGCGTAGGTGCCGGGTGCGAGATTTTGCAGGTCTTGTGAGGTTGCCCCGTTCGACCAGAGGTAGCCGTAGCTGCCCGGTAGGCTCACGCCCAGGTCAATCGCCCCGTTGGCAAAAATGCAGGACGAAACGGGCGCAACGACAGCGTTCAAGGTGAAGTTCACCGGGCTGTCCGCAACGACCGCCGTGGACGTGGACGAGCACCCGTTCGCCCCGGTGACGGTGACCGAATAGTTGCCGGGGGCAATGTTTTGGAGGTCTTCGCCCGTCGCCCCGTTCGACCAAACAAAGGTGTAAACACCTGGTGGTGAAACAGTTAATTCTATCACCCCATTGCTTGTGCCGCAACTGGCGGGGCTGGACACGGGCGCAAGGCTGGGCGCACCGGAGCTGTTCGGCACGGCGAAGGCCGCTGTCGAGGTGCAGTTCCCTCCCGCCGAAACGGTGACGGCGTAGCTGCCCGCAGCGACGTTTTGCAGGTCCTCGTTCGTTGCCCCGTTCGACCAAGCAAAAGTGTAAATGCCTGACGGCGAGGCGGTCAGGTCGATGCCGCCGTTGGCGGCAGTGCAGGAGGTGTTGGCGGTGGTAGTGCCAGCGAGCGAGATGGTTGTGGTGTTTTCCGGCACGGTGGACGATGTGGTGGCCGTGCAGCCGTTGGCGCTGGTCACCGTCACGGCGTAGGTGCCCGACGTGATGTTCTGCAAATCTTCGCTCGATGCCCCGTTTGACCAGGCGAAGGTGTTGCCGATTGATGGCGTCACGCCGAGGTCAACAGCTCCGTTCGGTAGGCCGCAGCTGGCGGGGGTGGCGTTTTGCGAGAGCAACGGCTGCACCACTTGGGAACCCACCTGGAACGAGGCTTCCTCGGTGCAGGCGCCCGACTGGGTGACAGTGACCGTGTACTGGCCTGCTGGCAGGCCCGTGAGGTCTTCCGTGGCCAGTCCGTTTGACCAAAGGAAAGTGTAATTGCCCGGCGGCGAGACGGTCAGGTCAACCTCTCCGTTGGGCGTCCCGCAATTGGTGATGGGCGTGGGGATGCCGCTGAGTACAAAACTGGTGCTGTTGTTCGGTACGTTGAAGGTGCCGGTGGCCGTGCAGCCGTCGGCAACGGAGGTGACGGTGGCCGAGTAGTTGCCGGGTGGCAGGCCATACAAATCCTCTGTGTTGGTGCTGTTCGACCAACTGAAAATGTAGTTCCCAACAGGCGCAATGGTCAAGTCAATGGCCCCAATCGGGTCACCGCAAACTGCTGGTACGATGGTCGCAGTCAGGCTGGGCAGTGAGGTGACATCCTCCACGACAAAATTGGCCGAGTTGGTGCAGTTGCCGCCCGCCGAGACGGTGACGGAGTAGGTGCCTGCGGCGAGGCCCGCCAAGTTTTGCGTGGTCTCGCCGTTCGACCAGTTGAAGCTGTAGGTGCTTGTGGGCGAAACGGTGGTGGCGATGCTGCCGTTGCTGCCGTTGCAGGCGGTGTTGGGGCTGGCAGTGCCGGCGATGTTGGGGGTGAAGCTGTTGTCGGCCACGGTGGCGCTGGCGGTTGCCGTGCAGCCTGTTGAACTTGAAGTTGCGGTGACGGTGTAGTTCCCGGCAGGGATGCCGGTGAGGTCTTCCACCATTGCCCCATTTGACCAAGAAAAAGTGTAAGTGCCTGTCGGCGTGGCGGTTATATTAACTGCACCATTGTTTTGGCCGCAAGTGGCGGGCGTAATTGCCGTTGTGAGGCTAGGCAAAGTCACGTTTTCAACCACCGTAAACGACTGGCTGGCAGTGCAGCCGCTTGCTTCCGTCACGGTCACGGTGTAACTGCCCGCTGCAACGTTGTCGATGTCCTCCGTAGTTGATCCGTTTGACCAATTAAAGTCATAAGCGCCTGCTGGTGAGACCGTTATACTTACTGTACCGTTGGGTGAACTGCAGGAGGTGACATTGGACGTGGTGCCAGTTATGCTCAAGTTCGAGGTAGTTTCAATGACATCAGCACTGCCAACAGCGGTGCAACCACCGGCGACGGTCACGGTGACCGTGTAGGTGTCGGGCGAGTTGACAGTGATGGAGGCCCCCATCCCGCCGTTGCTCCAGAGAAAATCAGTGAACTCGGCGGCGTTGGTGACCTCCACGGTGGTGCTTTGGCCTGGGCAGATGGGGTTGGGGCGTTGAGGATGGGCGTGGTCCCGCTTGCTTGAACTTCGATAAAATCCATTCCCGTGCAACCCTCCGTATTGGTAACGTTGACTGAATAATTGCCGGGGTCGGTGATGGTCAAGGTGGGGTCGGTGCTGCCATCCGACCAAAAATAGGAACTGAACGGCCCACCGGTCACGGTGAGCGTAGCCGATTGACCGGGACAAATGGTGGCTGGGCCTGCGATTTGTGGATTGGGTGCTGGGGCCGTTCCGATGGTGACGGTCACGGTGGCTTCCGCCGTACAATTGACGTTCGGGTGTGTCATGCTGACCGAATAGGTACCGGAGCTGGTCACGAAAATCATAAATCCGGTCTCGCCTGTTGACCAAGTATAAGTCGTGCCGGGTATTTCGGCAGTGGTGGAGGCAATCAACGCAAGTGTGTCGCCCTCGCAGGTTGGAGAGGCAGCGTAGTTTATGTCAACATACCAGACGTTGACTTTGACATGGATGGTGGCCAAGGCCGTGCAGCCATCATCATCCGTTACATTCAAAACTAAAGTTTGATTGTAAGGTGCAGCAACGGTAAAGCTCTGCGTGGTGATGCCATTCGACCAAGCGTAAGTGTAGGGAGCGGTGCCACCAGTTACGTTTGCCGTAATTGTGATGTCGTCCCCGACGCAGACCACGCCGGGATTGGGTGCATCCACGGAAATCGAGACGGTCATGGTGCAGCCAGCAGCAACAAGTACAAAACTTGCCGTCGCCGTGCAGTTCCCTCCCGCCGAAACAGTCACCGTGTAAGTGCCCTCGCCAAGTCCTGTTACATCTTCGGTCGTTGCACCGTTCGACCAATTGTAGGTATAAGTCCCTGTTGGAGAGACCGTTAGGTCAATTGCCCCATTGTTTTGCCCACCCGACGGCTGGGTGACGACACCCGTGACCGACAAGTTAATGGTCGTATTGGTGACCGTAGCGCTTGCGGTTGCCGTGCAGCCGGTCGTAGTGGAGGTCGTGGTGACGGTGTAGGTGCCTGCGGCAATGTCAGAAAGGTCTTCCGTGGTGGCCCCATTTGACCAAAGGTAGGTGTAATTGCCTGTCGGCGAAACGGTGAGGTTGATACTGCCGTTTTCCAGGCCACAGGTGTCGGCGGTCGGCGTAGCCGTTGGCACTGGGGGTGTGGTGTTGTTGGCGACGGCAAAACTGGACGATGCAGTGCAGCCCCCGTTGTCCGTGACGGTGACGGTGTAGCTGCCTGCTGCAACATTTGCGAGGTCTTCCGTGGTTGGCCCGTTCGACCAGTCAAACTCATAAGTACCTGAGGGTATGACGGTTATGTTTACTGCGCCGTTTGGGGTGGTGCAGGAGGTGACAGGGGTGGTCGTGCCTGTTATGGTGATGTTTGTACTACCGGGCGCAACTGTGACGCTGCCCGTGGAGGTACAACCACCCGCAGCCGTGACGGTGACGGAGTAGGTGCCGGGGCCGCTGACGGTGATGATGGGGGTCGTTTCCCCAGTACTCCAATTGAATCCGGTGTAGCTGGTAGCGTTGGTCACTTCGACGATGCCGGATTGGCCGGGGCAGAGGATGGCAGGGCCATCGAGGATTGGCAGCGTTCCGCCTGGCAGGATTTCCAGCGTATCGTAACCGTAACAACTGTTTTCGTCGGCAACCAAAATGGAATAAATGCCGGGACCTACGACAGCGGTCGTCTGTCCCCATTCACCTGTTGACCAAATGGACAACGGGTAGGGTCCTCCGCTGACCGACAAAACGGCGCTTTGACCGGCGCAAAGGGAATCGGGACCACTGATTTGAGGGTCGGGGCTTGGTATGTAGTTCACTTCCACGAAAGCTGTATCGCTGAGCGTGCATCCATCGTCAGGGTTGGTGACAGTTACGGAATAGGTGCCAGAAGAGGTGATGTATTCGTATAGCCCGGTACCGCCGGTTGACCAATTGATGATGGCACCGGGGGTTATCGGGAAGATGTAAACGCTCAATTCTAGTTCTTCCCCTTCACAAACAGATGGAGGCCATTCGATATTGATTAAATCCAGCCAAGCTGTCAATTTTATTTCAAACTCATCTGTACAGCCGTTGTCATCGGTGACAACGACTGTGATGTGGTCGTTACCGGATAACACCCATTGAATGTTTTGTGTAGTGTCACCCGTCTCCCACGCATAAGTGTAGGGTTGTGTGCCCCCGGTTACATTTGCGGTCAACGTAACTGTTTCACCTGTGCAGAAGGGCGCTCCAGGTACGGCAGTAATGGTAACGTTCAAATTGCATTGAGCTAGTGTAGCATCCAAAGGCATATAGAAAAGCGCAAATAGCAGCCAGGATAAAAGGTAAACTCTTTTCATAAATCAAATTATTTGTAAACCTACAGCTCCAAACCGGGGCTGTTGATTTCCCTTTGCGAAAGCAAATAAAGGCCGCAATGTGCAACTGGTAATGGTCTGAGTTGCCGAACTGGGCAAAAGAATCCCCGAATGGGGAAAACAGGTAGGCCACAAAAAAATTCGCTTATAAGTTCTTGGAAATCAACTGCTTAAACAAAATACAATTCAATCCCTCTTGGGCAAACATTCGCATGTTTTGACCATTTTCCAAACCTTCAAAGTTGGGAGGAAAAGATGCCGGCATAGAATGATTACCGTCACTTTATTTTTAAATCAGTTGATGGGGTCGGGTGATTTCTTTTACATAGCTGGCCGTTCAAAGGCCATATTTTTAGGTCATTTTGAAAAAAATGCCCAGCAGAATATCAACGTGAACCGTCGGCAGGTTTAGTTTTGAATTCGTTTTCATAGCCCAACATTAGTTTGTGGAAATGGAAAAAATGCAAGTCAAAAAGTCGAGACTCATGCCAGGTGCTGGGAATGCTGAACCTGTTTGCAAAATTAATTTTGGGCCGCTTGACATTTTCGCTTTTGGTAAATACAGCAGGCTGTTACCGCCGAAAACCATCGAAGCAAAAACCATGTTGTGTCGAAGTAAAAAGCCGTATAGTGGTAGCAACCTGTCATTTGTGGTATTTGGTAGCCGAGTGGTGTATTATTTTTCGAAACTTGCCTGATGGAGCACTATCGAACCCTGCTCCACATCATATTTTGGTTGGCCTACCATATCAGGCTATTACGACCAAGCACATTTCATCTACTATTATAAATTGATTGCTGAGGAATGCCCCGTGGAATATTTTACCCAACATCATAAAGCAAAATTGAAACTCTAGGGTTCCGGGAGAAAGATTGGCGTTCATTTGCCCTACCACTGGCTCAAACACCTTTGAGACAACCTATTCTTCTTTATGAAAAATGCTAACAGCGTTATCACCTTATCCTGCTTTATTCTCCTGAAAATTGGTTGCGGCCAACCTTCTGCCAACGAAGAAAAATACCAAGGCGTTAACCACTTGGCAGTTATAAAACAATTCCTTGAAGCAAGAAAACTAAAGGATAAGGATACTTATATGCGCATGGTGGCTCCTGGCATGAAGGTCTGGTATGAAGAGAAAAAAGGGAAAGGCAAGGACTGGAACCCTGAAAGTGCCTGGACGAAATGGGATGAATTTTTTAATGCGGAAAAAAGATACAGCGTTTTTACGCAAGACAGCAATGCTGTGACTGTAATTGTATACGAAATCAACGACTTCTACAAACTCATTGATAGAGAAGAATCGCCTGTACGGCTTACCTGGTGGTTGAACTCCGAAGGCAAAATAGAAGGTTATCTCGTGAAATCCTTGAGCAGTTCAACTGCTTTCGGCAGCCTGAACGCGTTCGAAGCATGGGCAAAAGAAAATCATCCGGCGGAACTGGCTTACCTAATGCCCGATGGCAACATAAACCCCGAAGGCGACCGCCCGGCAAGGTGGAAAAAAATCCTGCTGGATTGGCGGGAAAAAAATGGCTTGCCCGATCTGGGTATCTACTAACACTCCTAAATTTGGTAAAAACCCAAAGCAATGCACCTTAGTTTTCTTCATAACTGTACCATTCATTTTTACCTTTGACAAAAAATCATCAAAACATAAAACATCATGAATTCCCGTTTCCAATCACTGGTTTTGCTGGCCTTTTTTGTCATGCCTTTTGTTCAATCCTGTAAGAACGAGAAGCCAGCACCCCCCATCGGCCCACTTACTTTGGAGTCTAAAAAGATTGAACGAAAAAATGGGCCAGACTGCGACAAACCGGACACCCTCATCGTCAACTGTGCCCATGTGGACTTCAAATACCCAGTGCTCAAAGACGGCAGCGACTCCCTCCGCCAAGCCGTGGACGGCTGGGCAATGGAGTTCATGACTGCATGGGTTGGCATGTCGGAAGAGCCGGACAACCTTCCGCCTCTTGAGGAGGCTATCACGAACTTTTTCAACATGCATGATGAACAAGTAAAGGAAATGCCAGATGGCCCCGCCTACTATGTTGCCGAAACCAGGGATACCTTGTTGCTCAACGACGGCAAGTACCTCACCCTGAAATTGGACGGTTACAGCTACGTGGGCGGTGCGCACCCCAATGCCAGTTCCTCCGTGGCGACTTTTGACGTCGCTACCGCAAAAAAAGTCACCCTCGACCAACTCGTGACCGACCTGGACGCCCTCAAAAAAGCAGCGGAAAAGAAGTTTCGGGAAGTGCGGGCCGACCTCTTCAAGCCGGAGAGCGAGGGCGGTTATGGATTTGAGTTCGATGAAACTTCCCCTTTCAAGCTCGCCGACAATACCGGGTTGGTAAAGGACGGAATTTACTTCATTTACGTTCCCTACGAGGTAGGCGCTTATGCAATCGGGGAAACGGAGTTCGTGCTGCCGTTCAGTGAAATTCAGGGCATCAGGAAATAATTGTTGGATTGTTCAATTGTTGGATTGTTAGGTTTGTGTATAGCGGGTAACAATCAAACAATTGAACAATCTTAGCAATAGCCCCCATCCCTGAAACCAGTGAAATTCACCCGCCAGCCTGCTGTCTGCGGACTATTTCGCAGAAGGTTTCTAACTTTGGCAGGTCATTCCGTCTATCCCACCGCTAAAGAACAACGTACTTTCCTGACCTTCGGAAAAAACGGGTGAAACATCAGTCACCGATTTCCGTACATTTGGTTTAAGGAAAAAAATGGGCTTGTAACCCTGTTTTTGTTCAAAAATAAGCAATTGAAAGTGCCGAAAATGAAGTGAGGCAAAAAGGTAAGTTATTGATTTTCAATGCATTGACGAGCCAGAAGGCCTTGTTTTTCATTTACTCGTACAACTTTCGTCCCAAATCAGATTTAAAATTATGAAGAAATTACTTGTCTGCATGGCGGTCGTGCTGTGCCTGCTCCAAACAGTTTCCCTCGTTGCCCAGGACGATTCAGCCCCGCTCAACGGCATCTCCGCAAAAGTCCTTTTCATTGACTACAACACCCCCAACTCCATTGACGGCTTCAAGCCGACCAACGGCATAGAGTTGGCCTATCTTCGAAACATCAACCAGAATTTTGCGGTTGGCATACCCTTGAAGGTCGGCTTGGCCAGCATTGCGGGCAGCGTGGACAAAACCGTCATCTTCAGCCTCGACGCCATTGGGCAATTTCAAATTGGCAATTCCGAGAGCATCGTGCGGCCCTATCTGTTTGCGGGTATCGGGATGGTTTTTGAGCAATTTGAGGAAAACAACGCCCAAATTCCCGTAGGGCTTGGCCTCTACGTGCGGGCGGGCGGCAGTTCGTTCTTCACCCTGCAAGGCGAGTACCGCAAGTCGTTGGAGGACCAGCGGGACAACATCCAGCTTGGCATTGGTTGGCATTTCAAGTTGAAGCCGCAGCCACGTGTGGATGGGCCCCTCGACACCGACGCCGATGGCCTTCCCGATGCACAGGACTACTGCCCCAACGAGGCAGGCACCATGCTCGCCAACGGCTGCCCCGACACAGACGACGATGGTGTGCCAAACGGCGAGGACGATTGCCCGACCATCAAAGGCCCTGCCGATAATCGGGGCTGCCCCAGCAATAACCCAGCGCCGGTAACCCCATCGCAGCCTTCAGCTCCAGCAGTGGCCGACCGTGACGGCGATGGCATCAACGACAGCCTCGACCAATGCCCCGATCAGCCCGGCACCATCGCCCTGAAGGGCTGCCCACCGAGCGCACCTGCACAACCAACTCCAACCGCCCCAGTTGTTGCCGCTCCGCAAACGCAGGTGCCACCTTCCCAGCAAACACAGGTGCCACCAGCCAGCAACACCATTGACTCCGACGGCGACGGCCTCGTGGACAGCCGTGACCAATGCCCGACCATGGCCGGCCCCATCCTCCTGATGGGCTGCCCGGACAGCGATAACGACGGCATCACCGACAAGGACGACCGTTGCCCGAACACCCCCGGTGAGGCGCTCCACAGCGGCTGCCCCGACACCGACAAGGACGGCATCGCCGATGACAAAGACGCCTGCCCGAATCAAGCTGGTGCTTCATCAGCCAACGGCTGCCCCGATGCTGACGGCGACGGCACTGCCGACCGTGAGGATGATTGCCCCAACGAAAAAGGCAATGCTTCCAACCGTGGCTGCCCGGTGTACGATGCAGACAATGACGGCATAGCCGACAAGGACGACCTCTGCCCCAATCAGCGTGGCCCGTCGTCCACCAAAGGCTGCCCCGATACAGACGGAGATGATATTCCCGATAAGAATGACCTTTGTCCCACTGAGGCTGGTGTTGCTGGTGCCAGTGGCTGCCCAGACGGCGACAACGACGGTACACCCAACCACCTTGACAAGTGTCCTGACGAAAAAGGCACCAACGAGGGCTGCCCCGATATTTCACGGGAAGACAAGGAAGTACTTGCGTTTGCTGCCAAAAACGTGCAGTTTGAAACGGGCAAGGCTACCCTAAAAGCACAGTCGTACGCCTCACTGGAGAAGGTGGCACAAATCATGACGAAGTACCCCCGCTACAACCTCAACGTGGACGGCCATACTGACGACACAGGCGACGCGACCGCCAACCGGGTACTTTCGGAGGAGCGGGCTGCATCTTGCTACCAGTACCTGCTGGCCCGTGGTGTGGATGTAAGCAGGATGAACTACAAAGGCTACGGTGAATCAAAGCCAATCGCTGCGAACAACAGCGTCGAAGGGCGTGAGCGAAACCGCCGGGTGGAGTTCAATATGTACGTGCGGTAGGGGAGTTGGCAGTTCGACAGTTGGCAGTTGGCAGTCAGTTCGACAGTTGTTTAGTCAGTGATTGCGTTGCCTTTTGTCATGATTTGAACAATAAAAAAAGCGGCTGATTTGTGTCAGCCGCTTTTTTTGTTGGCTTTTTTTGCTGCTATTTTTTTGGCAAAGCTGTCGGCTCGGAGTTAGCAGCCACTGACTGCCAACTGCCAACTGTCGAACTGCCAACTTCACTTCTTCCCAATATGGTTCACCACCCGGCGCACGGTCTTGCGGCGTATTTCCCGCTCCAACTCCCGGTTGATGCTCTTGAGGGTGTACTGGAACTTGAGGTCGAGGCTGTCCTTTTTTATGTTCACTATTTTTAGCTTAAACGAGTCTTGTTCGATGCTGTCGTGATAGTCTTTCAGGCAGTCAACGAGGTCGGTTTCGAGATCCTCGATGGTGCTGAGAAAGGCGAGGTTCATCTCAAATTCGATACTCACCCGGCGGATGCCTTTCTTCGTAAAATTGATGATATCGCTAATGAAAACGGTGTTGTTCGGGATGAAAATGATGTCGTCGTCGTCGTTGAGCAGGGAAATTCGAGAGATGGAAATATCGGTGACCTTGCCCTTGTGCTCGCCTATTTTGACGTAATCGCCGATGGACACTTCGTCCGAGAAGCTGATGGCAATGCCACTGATGATGTTGGCGATATAGTCTTTGGTGACGATGGCTATTGCAGCACCGACGATGGTGAGGCCGGTAAACAGGTTTTTTACATCAACGCCAAAGAGGCTAAGCAATGAAATGATGACAACGGCGGTGGCGAGTATGAAATAAATATTTTGGATGCCCAAGATGACATTGTCTGGCTTGTCGCGAAGCAAGCGTTGTCGGCGACGGTAGCCGGAGATGGCGGCTATTTTTAACAAGTTCATGCCCAGCAGCAGGATGAGGAAGTTGAGCAGGAGGTTGGCAAAGCCGAGGAACTTCACCGGGTCGTGGAGTTTGAGGGAAAAAATGGTTCTGCCCCAATTATTCAAGTCCCCCTCCCATTCATCGGAGCGGACTTTGGCGTAAACCAGTGCCATGAAGAGGAGGCATTTTATCAGTATGAAAATATATCGGCCCATTTGATTTTGTTGATTGGTGGTAACTGCTTACCACCTCGTCCCAGCGGGACGGAATCTTTGTAGAATTTGCCCAAACCCAGCGTTTCCGTTCCGTAGGAACGGTATCTGTAGGGCTTTTAGATGCCGTTCCTACGGAACGGAAACCTAATCTGGTGTTTGAAGCTACAAAGATGCCGTTCCTACGGAACGTGGTAAGCAGTTACAATCGATGTTTGTTGAAGGCCTCTTTTTTTACATCCATTTCTTCCTTTTGAAATAAAAGAACAGGGCGATGCCGATAACTATCATGAGGCCCCAAAGGTAAAAATAGCCATATTCCCAATGGGTTTCGGGCATGTTGTCGAAGTTCATACCGTACACCCCGACGAGGAAGGTGAGCGGTACGAAGATGGTGGTGATGACCGTGAGCACCTGCATCACGTTGTTCATGCGGAGGCTCAGCTCACTGTGGTAAAGCTCGACCAGGCCGTTGAGCATGTCCCGGTAGGTCTCGATGAGGTCGGCGATGCGCAGCACGTGGTCGTAGAGGTCGCGGAGATAAATGCCCGTGGTTTCATCCACAGCATTGCTTTCGCAGCGGGAAAACTTGTTGACAGCATCACGCAGCGGCATGACCGACTTGCGCATGGCCAGCATCTGGAATTTTAGGTGGTGGATGTTTTCCTTGGTCGTCCTCGATGGTTTGTCTGTGATTTCGGCCTCCAGTTCCTCCATGCGCTCCTCGAAGCGGTCGAGCACCTCGAAGTAGTTGTCCACCACGTTGTCAATCAGGGCATAGGTGAGGTAGTCGGATTTGCGGGAACGGATGCGCCCACTGCTCATTTCGAGGCGTTCTCGTACGGCCTTGAAGGTGTCGTCTTCGTTTTCCTGAAAAGTGATCAAGAAGTTTTCGCCGAAATAAATCGCAATCTGCTCAGCGTTCAAATCGTGAGTGGCGTTGTCGTAGGTGAGGGACTGCACCACCACGAAGGCGTCGTTGCCGTACTCCTCAAACTTGGGCCGCTGCTGCGTGTGCAGGATGTCCTCTAGTACCAGCGGGTGGATGTTGAACTGCTGGCCAAACTGCTCGATGAGCTTCACGTCGTGCAGCCCCATCAGGTCGAACCACGTAACTACATCCGGTGACGTGGCGAAGACATCATCACCTGTCGGATCCTTTTTGGCCTCAAGCTCCTGCGGGTTGAAGCGGATGCGCAACAGCACCGGGTTCTCCAGCTTGCGTTCGCCAGTGAACTCCAGGGTGCCGGGCGGAGCGCCGGGGCGCTTGAGCTTTCGTTTGTGCGGGTTTTTTGATTTCAAGACTTGGATTTATTGCGCCAATATAGTTTTAAACTCTGCTATGCCCAGCACTTCCACAGTAAAAAACTTATCAGTTGGCAACGCTTTTATATGCCTATCCTCGCTCACGATATATTTTGCACTGGCTGCAATGGCGCAGTCCACGAACTTATTGTCGTCAGGGTCTTGTGGAATCAGTTGCCAGAAGAAATACTTTTCAACAAAAATGAGGTTGGGCAATTGCAGGATGGCCTTCAGCGCTAAATCGGCTACGTCAACGCCCATGTGCCGTTGAAGGATTTCACTGTACTCGACCAAAATATCAGTGGTCACGCAGAGGTTGTAGGCACCATTTTCAAGTTGGGTGATTATCCAGTGGAACGGAGAGCGTTCCGAAACGGCAACGAGCAGCACGTTGGTATCAAGCACTACGTTCATGTTCAGTGCTTTACGCGTTTGGCAAGAAAGTCATTTTGGGCGGCATACGGGGTGCGTTCATGTTGGTGAAGTAGTTTTAGCATATCCTCTTCCGTAAAACCCTTTTCGTCCCAGACTTTGTTTGCGGCATCCTTAAGTTTCCTAAACCGCCATGCAACCAGCAGTTTTTTCACTTCCAGCAGTTCGTTTTCAGGAAGGTTTTCCGCAAAAAGTTTCAAGAGTTCGAGCTGAACATTGCTGAGTGGTAATTGAACATTGTTTTCCATTTTCTCCAATTTTCACGCAAGTTAACAACTTTGGTTCAAAAAAAACTACACCTGTTCGCCCCTCAATAACCCAATAACCCAATAACCCACTTTGCTCACCTGTTCGCCCCTGCCGTCACCCGCTTGTGGTTCCCGATGATTTCTGGTAGTTGCTTCACGCCCACCCGGTTGGCGATGATTTTCTTGTTCTTGTCCAGCAGGTACAACTTGGGCAGCGAAGTGCCGTAGAAAAGTTGGAGCGCCCTAGCGCGGGTGTAGGGGTCGGCGGTGATGATCCACGGCATTTTCTTTTCGTGGATGTTCTTCACGGCGTCCTCCAGTTCTGTGTGGTTGGCAGAGGAAATGGAGAAAATCTCCACGCCCTTGTTTTTCCATTCTTCATAAAATGGAATCAGCTCCTCAGTCATGTGCTTGCAGTGGCCGCAGTTGGGCTTCCAGAGGAAAATGATGGTGTACTCCGCCTTCACGTCGTAGGGGCTGATCAGTTCGTCGGTAAACTTGTCCTGCACGGGGTCGTAGCGCTGCACCTTCACGTCGGGTGCTTGGTTGCCGATGAGCACGCTCTTGTTCATGTAGGCGTCGTCGGTGATTTTCTTGAGGTTCTCCGGCGACACCCAATCGGCGATGCCCGACTTGTAGTACTTGTCCGACAGCCGGATGAACACGGCATCGAGGCCCATGATTTCGGGGGTGTAGTATTTGTTGAGGAGGTAGGGCAGCAGGTACTTGAATACGTCAATATTTGCCCTCGACTTCTCCACCAGCCACTCCGCAGCAGCGCCCACGCTGTCCGGCGACTGGAGGGTCATTTTGTCCAGGTAACGGTCGGTTTTTTCCTTGAGGTAGGGCGTGTTCACGAAGATTTCATCCGAAAAATCGAACCCGTCCCAAAAGTGCGAGCGGTAGTAGCGGAACTGAAAAGTACTGTCAATGCTGCCATCTGCCTTCTTCGGCGGCTCCGGGATTTCGGGGTCTTGGAAGGCGCCAATCAGCTTGGCGGTGTAGGTGCCGGGGTTGTCTTTCACGTATTTGTTTTGGCGTTCCCGCACCGTTTTTGAGATGTCTTCGAGCTGTTTTTGGAGCTTGGCCTTGTTCTTTTCGTCTGTTTCTGTGGTTATGGCCTCTTGCAGCTTTTTCGATTCGGCCACTTGGTCGGACATGAATTTTTGGTATTCGAGCAGGAGTTGGTTATCCTTCGAGCCTTTGATTTTTAGGTTTTGGTAAAAATCCGGTGCCTTTGTCGTGACCGAAAAATGCTGCTCCGACTTCGTCACCACAAACTCGAAGAACTTGTTGTCCGGCGGCATCAGGATGAGGTAAATCCCCGGCGGCAGGGCCTCTGGCCCCTCGAAAATATACTTGCCGTTGGTGAGCGCCACGGTGTCCTTGCTGTAAACCTTTTCCGCCCGGCGGTAGCCGAGATAAACTTTTTCGCCTGTGTAGCCGTCAATTGTTACGTCAATTTTGTGGCCTTGGGCCATGCCCGGTAGGCTGAACAGCAATATTTGGAACAAAGAGAAAATGAAAACGGAAAGCTTCATGTTTTGGGAAAATTTTGAATTGAAAAGGCAAATTTAGGGGGTTTGCAGGTTTCCGGCACGGGTGGGGTAGGGGATTAGGAATTTGTTTGAAAAATTACCTGCCTCGGTAGCTGGAGAAGGGCTTTGCAAAAAGTCTTCGCTCTCATAGTTGGGCTGAAGGCCCACACAAATATTTCAACCTTCCAACGAACACGGTTGAGAACGGTTGGGATGGCCAAGCACCGGGAAAAAGAGATGCAGTCCGCTGTCTTCGCCTGGATGGCAGCGGTTGAGTTTATTGATGGGGAAATAATACCGTTCAGGGGGACGTGGCGATGATGCGCTGGTTAAAAATCAAGCCCCCGGCAAACACGGACGGTGTCTGTATTCAGCAAATTTGCTTCAACCCTTAATTGGAACTGGTTGACTTCTTCGCTGTTTTCTTGATTTTCTTCTCTGCCCGTTTCTCCTTGAGGTTTTTCACGGGAGCCTTTTTGTCTTTTTCCTTTGCTGGTGATTTGTCTTTTGCCATGATGGTACAATTTAATTTTTCGGCAAGGTAGGAATAGTTGGCGAACCCACACATGCCCCGTGATTTGAAACTGCTAACCCAAGCGTTCAAAATCAAACAACTCCTTCGGGTGAAAGCCCAGTGCTGATGCAGTCTGAAAAATTCGGTTGTTTTTCCGTCGAAATACTACCTGATGGCTTCTTGAATAGCGGCGTTTGTTTGATGTGTTTTACATTTGTTCATGTTGCATTGCATTGATGCACGTTGACATTTTGCATCGAACCACACATGCCAACTATACTGCTGGCCGTCAGCTTTTAGCCAACAGCAAACTGCAAAACCCAAAACCTGGCGCTCGAAAGTATAAATTAAGCCAACATGAAATCATTCATCAAATCAACCTCGTTTCGCAGCCTCGCATTTGGTTGCCTACTATTTGCATTCAATGTTGATTCAAACGCACAGTCAGAACCTTCCGCAGCGATGTTGGCCGTTCCGTCCGCCGAAAAAGGCTTGTTCGATTCGGACGATGTTTTGCACATCACCCTGAGTAGGATTTGCGCCAACTATCAAAAGACAAATCAAATGACCCCAAAAATTATCCGATGGTACTTTATTATACCAACGATGACAGCGCCAAAGTTGCCATCCCGGTAGCAATAAGGACGAGGGGGAACTTTAGGAGGCTGCACGGCAACTGCGAATACCTGCCCTTGATGATTTATTTTCCGAAAACAGGGGAACACCTGGGCACGGTGTTCAAGGAGCAGAAGAAAATGAAATTGGTGATGCCTTGCAGGGATGAAAAATACGTCGTCCGGGAATGGCTGGCATATAAGATATACAACCTTGTCACGCCCCATAGTTTTAAGGCTCGGTTGGTAAAAGTGACGATGGCAGATAAAAAAAATAAAAGCTCCGCTCCCCTTTTTATGGGATATTGCTGGAAGAAGAAAAGCAAATGGCGAAAAGAAATGGGCTGATTGCCGTGGAGCGAAAGCTGAAACCCTATCAGGTACAAAAGGATGCTTTTTTGAGCATGGCCGTGTTTGAGTATTTAATTGGCAACACGGACTGGTCCATACAATACCTGCAAAATATCAAACTATTGGCACAGGATTCTATGTCGGTTCCCACTGCTGTCCCTTATGATTTTGACCATGCCGGCATCGTGTCCGCACCGTATGCACTGCCTGCGGCAGAACTGAAAATGAAGTCGGTGCGGCAGCGCCGGTACAGGGGGTATTGCCCACAAGATTTGCAAAAATTCGAACCTGTAATTGCGCAATATAACCAATTAAAGCCTGACATCTATCGGGTTTATACGGACTGCAAGATACTCGATGCTGAATATATTGAATCTACTGTCAAATACCTCGATGAATTTTATGCGACGATTAACGACCCGAAAGCCTGGCAAAAAGAATTTACCTATCCTTGTGACCCCAAGGGAACCGGCAATGTGGTGATAAAAGGCTTGAAGGAATAATGAGTTACAGTATAGGCATGGCTGAATTCCGCTTCCGTGACAAAGGTGATTGCCTGCCTACAGGCAAAGCAGGAACTACAATTTATTTTTACCTTGCCAAACAAATCAACGCCAACCCCAGATGAAAGGCCAACCAAAAAAATGACCGCATGGAATTGATACCACTTATCGCAGTTGCCATCTATGGGATTAGCGCCCTGCGCAAGTCCTTGGATACCGCCAAACAACTTCCGATTTGGGACAAGGTCTTGTCCAAGGTTTGGATGGGTTCGATTGTGTTTTTTGCCCTTTCCCTTATTCCGGCGCTTGAGTTTATCGGTGATTGGTACTCCAAGTTGATTTACCTCATTTTTTTCATCACAGTTTACTTGCTTAGGGATTACCGCCCCGAACTCTTCGATACTGCAAAAAGCACTTCCAGTGACAAGGTCTATCTGATGAGGGATTACCGCCCTGCCCGCCTGCTTTCTCTTGCGATAGTACCAATCGGAATTGTTTATTTGATAACGCATGCTTTCACGTGGCTGACCCCTGCTTTTGCGCAAGAAAACCATGCGTATTTTGACACCGCATCAGGGTTTGCAATTCTGTGGCTCATCGGCTTTGGCATTTATGCCATCGTGCGCATCAAAAAGGAGCGCAAGCTGCGGCTGAAAATGCAGGAAGAAACTGAAATCGCAGAAGCCCGCAAAGCAGAATTGGAGCACCTGGTAACCGAGCGCACCAACCAACTGACCCAGCAAAAAGAGGAACTTGAAATGGCCCTCACCGAACTCAAAGCCACCCAAGCCCAGCTCATCCAATCCGAAAAACTCGCCTCGCTCGGCGAACTCACCGCAGGCATCGCCCATGAGATTCAGAACCCGCTGAACTTCGTCACCAACTTCTCCGAACTCAGCCTCGAACTGGTGCAGGAACTGAAAGAGGAAATCGAAAAGCCGGATTTGGACAAAGACTTGGTCCATGACTTAATGAACGACCTCAGCCAAAACCAGGCGAAAATCAACCACCACGGCAAGCGTGCCGCCAGCATCGTGACCGGGATGCTCCAACACGCCCGTACCAGTAGCGGCAAGAAGGAACCCACCGACCTCAACGCACTCGCCGACGAGTATTTGCGGTTGAGCTACCACGGCTTGCGGGCGAAAGAAAAAGACTTCAACGCTACCATGAAAACCGATTTTGATGAAACGATTGGGAACGTACTGGTCATTCCGCAGGATATTGGCAGGGTGATGCTCAACCTCATCACCAATGCATTTTACGAAGTGGCCGAAAAGAAGAAACAGACCCTGGCGAGTGGGCAGGATTATGAGCCAACCGTTGCTGTGCGCACCAAAAGGATGGGCGACAAGTTGCTGTTTAGTGTGAAGGACAATGGAAATGGCATTCCCAGCAGCGTATTGGAAAAGATTTTCCAACCCTTTTTTACCACCAAACCCACCGGACGAGGCACCGGTCTGGGGCTTTCGTTGGCTTACGACATCGTAACCAAAGGCCACAACGGAGAGTTGAAAGTGGAGACGAAGGAAGGCGAAGGGACGGAATTTATTGTTATTTTACCCGTATAAAATTAACCTGGGTAAGTTAGGAGGTAACTTCAAGTTACCTCCTAACTTACCCTTTAAAACCTGAAAATGAAAATCTTAGTAGTTGACGACGAGCCAGACATCCGGGCGCTTTTTGAGCAACGGTTCAGGAAGGAAATCAGGAGCGGTGAGATGGAATTTGTGTTCGCCTATTCCGGTGAGGAAGCGCTGGTTTGCCTCGAAAAGATGAAGCATGGAGCCATCCTGATTTTGTCCGACATCAACATGCCGGGCATGAGCGGGCTGGCACTGTTGGGCAAAATAAAACAAATGTACCGGACGCCCCCGCCGGTGGTCATGATGATTACCGCTTACGGCAATGCCGAAAATATGAAGGCTGCTACGGAGTTGGGCGCCGACGATTTCCTGACCAAACCCATAGATTTCATCGCGCTAAAAGAAAAATTAAAAACCACTGGCGTCTGATATTGAGAAATTGGGATATTGAGTTATTTGCTTGACCTCGAATTTCAATAACTCAATATCCCAATACCCCAATATCAAAACGCCGCTATATTTTACTGATGGCAAAAATATTGGTAGCCGACGATGAGACCGACCTGGAAGTGCTCATCAAACAGAAATTTCGGCAGAAAATACGGGAGAAGGAATACGAATTCATCTTCGCCGTGAACGGCAGGGATGCACTTGAAAAATTGCAGCAGCATCCCGACGTGGACATCGTCATCACCGACATCAACATGCCGGAAATGGACGGCCTGACCCTGCTCCACCGGTTGAACGAAACCAGCCCGCTCATCAAGTCGGTGATAGTTTCCGCCTACGGCGACATGGCCAATATCCGCGCCGCCATGAACCGTGGCGCCTTCGACTTCCTCACCAAGCCCATCAATTTTGAGGATTTTGCCGTGACGGTGGAACGGACCATCCTCCACGTTGCACAGATTCAGCAAACGCTGAAAGCCCTCAAGGAAAACAACATCCTGAAGATGTACGTGGATGAAAATGTGCTCAATTTCATGGGCAGCCGGGAATTTGAAAACGCATTGACGCTGAACGAGAACATCGAGGCCACTGTGGTTGTTATGGACATCTGTAGCTTCACCTCCATCAGCGAAAACGAACCGGCGGACATGGTGGTCAAACTGCTGAACAACTATTTTGAAATAATGGTGGACGAAATCGTGGCACAGGGCGGGCATGTTGACAAGTTTATCGGTGATGCCATCATGGCTGTTTTTCGGGGCAATTTCCATTTGGACCGGGCCATTGACGCCTGCCTTGCCGTCCGGGAAAAAATTGCCAGTTTGCCTGCCGTCAACGAGCATGTTTCTTTTAAGCCGAACGTGTCCATCGGCGTCAACAGCGGGGAAATGATTTCTGGCAACATCGGTTCCGCCAGCCTCCGCCGCCTCGATTTTACAGTCATCGGCGATGCGGTGAACACGGCGCAGCGCCTTCAATCTGCCGCCAAGCAGGGCCAGATCATCATCGCCCAGTCTGCTTTTGACAAGGTAAAAGAATCGTTCAACTGCAAGATGGTCGGGAAGGTGAGCCTAAAAAACAAGGCGACACCACTGGTCTTGTACGAAGTGGTGGATTGACGATTGGGGATTTGTGAGCTGTGTCAATCGTCAGTCGTCAATGCAAAATCGTCAATCGCCAAATTCTCAAAGTCCCAGCCCCCGCCCAATCAAGTTCCTTTTGTAAATCTCAATGTTCACCTTGTGCGCATCATAGCTTTCGGCAAACATGTGCTTGCCGGAGCCATCGCCCATCGCCACGAAGAACATGTAGGCATGTTTTTCCCGGTTGAGCACCGCATCGAGGCTGGGGATGCTGGCCATGCTGATGGGGCCTGGGGGTAGGCCGGGGTATTTGTAGGTATTGTACGGCGAGTCGAGGTCTTTATATTTGGCAAGGTCACGAGCCTCCCAGTCACGGCTGGCGAACACGAGCGTCGGGTCGGCTTGCAGCGGCCAGCCCTGTTCCACCCGGTTCAGATACACCCCGGCCATGCGGGGCTTCTCGGCCTCGTCGTTGGTTTCCCGCTCCACGATGCTGGCCACGGTGTACACTTCCTCCCGGCTCAGGCCGAGCGCACGTGCCTTGGCTTCCCGGTCATTGGCGGCCCAAAAACGGTCGTGCTCCTTCTTCATACGCTCCACGAACTTGCGGGGCGTCAGGTTCCAAAATACTTCGTAAGTATTGGGTATGAACAACGACAGCAATGTCTGAGGCGTGAAGCCGATGCTGTCCAGGTAGGTCGTGTCGTTCAGCAACGTGACCAGCGCCAACGAGTCCGGTTCTATGCTCTTGGCCACCTTGGCGGCGATGTGCTCCGGTAGGCGCTCGTTCACCAGCACCACTTTCACAGGGGCTTGTTTTCCGCTCCGCAAATGCTTCACGAGGTAGTAGCTGCTCATGCCCGGCGTGATTTCGTAGCGGCCAGCCCGGCCCTTGTAGTTCATGCGCCCAGCCATCGTGCGAAAGGAGTTTTCGTTGAGGATGAAGCCGCCCAATTTCAGCGAATCCACCACTTCGTCGAGCGTGGCGTCCATAGGTATTAGCAGGTGTTTTTTGGCCAATGTGGCCGGCACGTTGGGTTTTAGAACAAAATTCCAAGCGACATAACTGCCAACCACCACGGCCAATATACCAAGGAGCAGGATGATTTTGCGAAGCGGGTGTTTTGGGGTGGGTTCGAGTTGTTGATTCTCCATGTTTAAAGTGAGAGTTTGAGAGTTTTGGAATTTGAGGGAGTTAGCCGGTTCGATCGTAAATTCATCATTCAACCATTCATCATTCATCATTCCTATAAACCTTCCCTTCTTTCATCACAAATTTCATCTTCAACATCGCCTTCATGTCCGCCAGCGGGTCGCCGTCCACAGCCACGATGTCGGCGATTTTGCCCTTCTCGATGGTGCCGAGGTCGGCGCTCTTGCCAATCAGACCCGCTGTTGTCACAGTTGCCGCTTTGATGGCTTCCATCGGTGGCATCCCCCCTTCGTTCATGAAGACGAACTCCCAAGCGTTCTGCCCGTGCTGGCTCACCCCGGCGTCGGTGCCGAAGGCGATTTTCACGCCTGCTTTGTATGCTTTCGAAAATGTCGCCTGAATCTGTGGCCCTACGATGGCCGCCTTCGCTGCCACCATTGCAGGGAAGTAACCGGACTGCTTCGCCTTCTCGGCCACGAACCGTCCGGCGCTGATGGTTGGCACATAGTAGGTGCCTTTTTTCTTCATCAAATCCATGATTTCATCGGTCATGAAAGTGCCGTGTTCGATGCTCGTCACGCCCGCTTGCACCGCCCGCAGCATACCATCCGCACCGTGGCAGTGGGCGGCCACCGTCATGCCATAGTCCTTGGCAGCAGCCACCACCGCCTCGATTTCCTCCTCCCGGAACTGCGGGTTCAGGCCGTTGGCGGCCATGCTGAGTACGCCGCCCGTGGCGGTGATTTTGATAAGGTCGGCCCCGTTCTTGTAGCGGTGGCGCACGGCCTCCCAAGCCTCGTCCGCACTGTTGATGACGCCCTCGGCGGGGCCAGGGTCGCCCATCATATCCTTCTTCACACCGTTGGTGGGGTCGGCGTGGCCCCCCGTGGTGGCGATGCTTTTTTCTGCGGTAAAAATGCGAGGGCCTTCCACCAGCCCAGCGTTGATGGCGTTGCGCAGCGACACATTCACGCCGCTGCCGCCAAGGTCACGCACAGTGGTGAACCCCGCCATCAGCGTCTTTTTGCCAAAAACCTCCGCTTGGTAGGCCACGTCGGAGGGGTTCAACCGGAACTTTTCTTCATAAGATTTTGGGTTGCTCTCACCTTCGAGGTGCACGTGCATGTCCATCAGGCCGGGCATCACGGTTTTGCTCCGCAAATCAATGGTTGCGCTGCCCGTCGGAGCCGTGGCGTAGCCCTTCCGTACCTCCGTGATGCGGTTACCCTCCACCACGATGGTCATTTCGGACTGAGCGCTATTTCCGACGCAATCAATCAGTTTTCCGCAGTGGAGATAGGTGGTTTGGGCGCTGGCGCAAAAGGTGAAAAGTATTGCTGCCAGTGCCGCGAGATGTTTGAAGTTTTGCATTTTTTTTGTTTTGTATAACAAGAATTTGCATTGCTGCCCGCCCATCTTTTTTTTCCTTTTCCTTTCCTTCTCAATACTGCTCATGCTCATTCGGAAAATCCTTCCCCTTCACGTCGGCGCAGTACGCTCCACCGCCCCTTTTATCCCCTCAAAAAGTTCCATGTACCGCCGCAGGAACCGTGGCTGAAACTCATGCGTGATGCCCAGCATGTCGTGCGTCACCAGCACCTGCCCATCGGCGTGCATGCCCTCTCCGATGCCGATGGTCGGGATGTGGAGGCTCTCGCTCACCTCCTTCGTCAGCGCAGCAGGTATTTTTTCCAAAACAACGGCGAAGCAGCCGACTTCTTCCAGCACCTTGGCGTCCTCCTTCAGCTTGGCGGCCTCCAATTCCTCCTTTGCCCGCACTTGGTAGGTCCCGAACTTGTAGATGCTCTGCGGCGTGAGGCCGAGGTGTCCCATCACCGGGATGCCCGCTGACAGGATGCGCTTCACTGATTCGGCAATCTCGGCACCGCCCTCCATTTTTACGGCGTGGGCACCCGACTCCTTCATGATTCGGATGGCACTCTCCAGCGCCACCCGTGAGCTGCCCTGATAATAGCCGAACGGCAGGTCCACCACCACGAGCGCCTTTTTCACCCCCCGCACCACCGAGGCGGCGTGGTAAATCATCTGGTCGAGGGTGATGGGCAGCGTGGTCTCGTGGCCGGCCATCACGTTCGAGGCCGAGTCGCCGACGAGGATGACGTCCACCCCGCCTTCGTCAAGGATACGGGCCATGGAGTAGTCGTAGCCGGTGAGCATGGTGATTTTCTCGCCACGCAGCTTCATGGCCTGCAGTACGTGGACGGTGATGCGCTTGACTTCTTTAGTTACGGACATGGCAGAAGGATTGAAGGATTGATGGCGAGAAGGATTGAAGGACGGGGCGGTGGCTATGCCCTCAATCCTTCAATCCCTCAATCCTTCAATCCTCGGAAAAGGCCAAAGGTAAATGTTTCTACCATTCCTTAATATTGCCGGGCGATTTGGCACCAACCATTATTTTTCATGAAAAAAATCAAGAAGCCCCTCCTCCTTACCCTGGCCGTTTTGGCAGCAGTGGCCATCCTCGGCCAGTTCGTGCGGCTGCCGCTGCTGGGCGTACACCCGCACGGGGCCATCCCCAGGCACACAGCGATGTTATTTCGCCTCAGCCCGGAAAATATCAAGCAATTGCAGTCGGAGGAGGGAAAAAAAAGCCTCGCCAATCTGGCCGTGCCAGCCTCTTTTTTGGCTGACCTCACCGCTTTTGAAAAGCATTTTTCCAAAATTTTCAACCAAAAAAAGAAAGGTGAAACATTGGCCGTGCTACAACCGACCCGCAGCAGCGGCATGGATGCCATGTTCATTTTCGATGGGATGCGGGACAACGACCTCGACGCCATTTTGGGCAACGACCCGGCTTGGCGCATGCGCAAATCCATCTTCAAAAACAACGACGTGTACAGCGTGAAGGTCGGCAACGAAGCGTATGCACTGGCCCGCTTCCGCAACCTGCTGCTCTTCGCCCGCCATGCCTACCTCGTGGAGAACGCCCTAAGCCAGCTCGAAAAGCCAGCCAATTCGCTCTGCCGTGACAGCGGGTTTTCGGGCGTGGCAAAAGGCGCTGGCGCAACCAAGAACAGCCTCCCCGTGCTGCTAAACCTCGCAGAACTAGGCCCGCAGTTCAGTCCGTTGCTCGACCCTGCCCACCTTCACGACCTCGACGGATTGGTGATGGCCGCCCGCTGGCTGCGCTTCGATTTGCCCATTGACGACCCAAAAAGCAAGAAGTGGGGCGGCAGCTTCAGCATGGCCGAAGGCCACCCGCTGATGGACGCCAACGGCAATGGCGAGCCGAGGCCGTTCAAACAGGTGCTCGGCGCACTGCCCGACAACCTGGCTGCCTTCGCCTGGCTCTCTTGCGGGCGCATCGCAGCGGCGGCGGAGACGGGCCTTTGGCGCACCTACCTCGCCCCGTGGGCTTCCGACGAGGTAGCGGTTGCCGTCGGCGAACCGCTGGAAAGTGAAACTGCCGAGCAGTTTTTTTTGATAAAATCAAAGGACAGCAAAGCGGCGGAAGCCAAGTTGGCTGCCCTGGCAAAGCGCCTCGAAAGCCCTGAAACTGCTGATTTTCAGATGTTCAAAATCCGTCGCTTCGTTGGCCTGCCACTCGACAAAATGCTCAAACTTGGCACTGGAATGCACGACCCCTACGGCACGGTACTGGGCGATTACGTGCTTTTTGCCAACTCAAAAACGGGTCTGGAGCGCTGGCTGGGCAAGTACCTCGCCGGACAGACCTGCGCCAAGAACGTGGATTTCCTACAATCACTCGACCACCTACCAACGGCTCCGAACGGCCTGCTGTACTTCGAGAGTGACCGGGCGTGGCCTTTGGCTTCGCAATTTTTTGATGAAAAAATGCTGGCCGAAATCGGTCGCAACCCGTTGAATTTCAGCCACTTGACCGCCACTTTTACCCGTCAGGGCAAAGTTTGCGACCTGCAATTTGCCACCCCCACCAAGTCCACCGATGAACGAACCTCCCCGGCCAATATCCTCTGGAAAACACCGCTGGGCAACCGGGCGACCACCCCTCCCACGGTTTTCGTCAACCCGCAAACCGGTGAACAGGAGATTTTCGTGCAAGACGCCAGCCGCACGGTTTACCTGATTTCGAAGTCCGGGCGCATCCTCTGGCGGCGGGAACTGGAGGAGCCAATCCGCTCCAAGATATGGCAACTCGACCTGAACAACGACGAGGAGGCGCAGTTTGCCTTCAGCACAGCCAGGGGTATCTTCGTCATTGACCACACAGGCGAAGACGTGGCGGGGTTCCCGCTCCAGTTGCAGACCCCAGCATCCAACGGCGTGACAGTGGTGGATTTTTTCAAAAGCCATGAGTACGAATTTTTCATCGCCTGCGAGAACGGCAGTGCCTACGGTTTCGACGAAAAAGGCAGTCCGGTGGAGGGTTGGCGACCGAAAACGGACATCGGCAAGGTGCGCCACCCGCTCGTCCACTTCCAAGCCAAAGGCAAGGATTTCTTGATGCTGCTCGACACGGCAGGTGTCTTGCAGGTGTATCAAAAAAACGGCGAGTTCCGTTTTCCGAAGAAAAATTTAGGTTCAAAATTTATGCAAAGCCCTGATTTTCAGGCAGATGGGGACAGCCACCGCATTGTGACCTGCGACGACCACGGGCGGGTGACGGTGACCAACCTGGAGGGCACAGACTTCAAACTGGCATTGGAGGTTGGCAAAAAACAAGGCGTCAACTTCGCTTTCGCCGATGTGACTGGCGACGTGCGCAAGGATTATATCGCGTTGAGCGGCAGCGACCTCACCGTTTATTTTTACGAAGGGAAAAACTTCAAAAAAGCGTTCCGCTACCAGTTTGGGCAACCGCAGGACGCCGTTTTTCCAGTTGAATGGGCGAAGCGAAAAGCGTTCACGGGCACGGTTTGCGAAGCGAAAAGCCAAATCAGCTTGCTCGACGGGCAGGGCAAAATTTTGCCGCAGTTTCCACTGGCTGGCACAACTGCATTTTCGGTGGCGGATTTGCTGGGCGACGGGAAACCTGTGGTAGTGGCGGGTAACGGGGCGAGCGTGGTGGCTTATTCGCTGGAGTGAGCGGACTAAAGTTCGATTTCCCAGCGAAAACAATCGAGGTCGTTGACCACTTCTTCGCCGACTCGTGCAAACCCGCATTTTTCGAGCACCCGATTCGAGGCCAAGTTTAGTTGGTTGGTATAGGCGACAAACTTGGAGATGCCCATTTCATCAAGGCCGTATTTCATCATGCGCTGGGTGGCCTCGGTGGCCAAGCCCTGGCCAGTATGCTCTTTCGAGATGGTGTACCCGACCTCCACTTCATTGCCCGGCTGAAAATGCAGGTGTCGGAATACAGCATAGCCGATAAAAAGCTGATTATCAGTGGATTCCATTGCCAAGACACCGAAGCCTGGGTTCTCGGCAGCATACTTTTCCCAGATTGCCATGCGCTCCCACACAGGAGCCTCCTCAGTCACCACGGGGCGGATGAAGTGCATGGCCACCGGGTCGGATTGCAGGCGGTAGATATGCGGGAAGTCGGCGTCGTTGATGAGGCGGAAGGAAAGTCTATCGGATTTGAACTGCATGGTTTGAAAGACAGGAAACGGTTGAATTTGGTTTCAATTCTCCGGCTATCTTGAAAGATTTTACCAAAAATTGAGGTCTAACATGATTTTAAGGTAAAAAGAATGGCAAGTCTGGGGCGTATTCCGTTTTTTGCAAAAATTTTCAAACATCCGAATCAAACACATCCCATGCTGTTGAACAACCTCACCACTGCCCGCCTGCGGTTCAGGCCGCTCAACCTTGCCGACAAGCCCCAGTTGATGGCTTTTTTTGAAGACCCAGTTGCCAACAAGTTCCTGTTCGTCAAAACCGACGTTTCCGCTTTCACCGACACTTGGCTGCGCCGCCAATTTGGCCGCTACGAGAACGAAATGGGCGGCCTCCACGCCTTGGAATTGATAGAAACCGGTGAGTTCATCGGGCAGGCAGGCCTATTGTTCCAGTGGGTGGACGGCATACCGAAATGGGAGGTCAGTTACCACCTCTTCCAGGAGCATTGGGGCAAGGGCTACGCAACGGAAGCTGCCATCGCCTGCCGTGATTTTTGCTTCGAAAATGAAATGGCCGAAACGCTGATTTCGCTCATTCATCCTGACAACCTGCGCTCGCAGGCCGTCGCCAAACGCAACGCCATGACGGAATGGAAGCGCACGACGTGGCGGGAGATGCCGGTGGTGGTGTACCGTGCTCGCAGAGCAGATTGGGAAGCTTTGAAGGTAGGATTAAGGTTGGGTTTGATTCGCCGTTAGCTTTTGGCTATTTGCTTTGCGCAAAAGGACCAAACTGGCTCAAATAACAACCCGGTCAGCAACAGGTTCCTCCGCACCAGGTCATCGAACAGCACATTCTTGAAGGCCGAGAGGTCTTTGTAAAACTTGTGGGTGTTGTCCTCCGACTTCCTGAGAAGTCCATTCAGTCAACAGGCAAATGACATCACCCCAAATTTCCCCGCCCAAAATTGACGCCCATCCCAATCCCAATTGTAGCTTTGCTTGAACCCAAAACAATTCAACAATTTAACAACCACAACTATTTCATCATCATGAAAAACACCCGCCGCAACTTCGTCAAGCGCCTCGCAGCCGGGGCCGTTGCCACCGCCATTTTGCCGAAGGTGGCCAACAGCGCCAACGTCAAACCGGAAACCCTGCATTGGGAAGCACCCACCGACCGCTTCGGCCCGAACGACAAGATTCGCATTGCAGGCATCGGCATGGGTATCATGGGCTTCGGGAACCTGAGCACCGCCATCAAAGTGCCGGGCGTGGAAGTCGCCGCCGCTTGCGACCTCTACGACGGCCACCTCGAACACGCCAAGGAGGTGTACGGCAAGGACATTTTCACCACCCGCAACTTCGAGGAGATACTCAGCCGTAAGGATATTGACGCCGTCTTCGTCAGCACTTCCGACCATTGGCACGACCATATCAGCATCGCTGCGCTCAATGCGGGCAAGGCCGTTTACTGCGAAAAACCGATGGTGCAGCACATCAACGAGGGCAGCGCCGTGATTGACGCCCAACGCAAGACCGGAAAGATTTTGCAGGTGGGCAGCCAGCGGGTCAGCTCGTTGGTGATGGCCAAGGCGAAGGAGCTTTACCAGTCAGGCGCCATCGGCGAACTGATTTCTGCCGAGGCTTGGGTGGACCGCCAGTCAGCGAATGGCGCTTGGCAGTACAGCATCCCCACCGATGCCTCAGAGAAAACGGTGGGGTGGGACCGCTTCCTCGGCGATGCGCCCAAACGAGCCTACGACCCGCTGCGTTTTTTTCGCTGGCGCAATTACCAGGACTACGGCACGGGCGTCGGTGGCGACCTGTTCGTACACCTGTTCAGCGGCCTCCACTTCATGCTCGACACGCCAGGCCCAGAGCTGATTTTCGCCACCGGCGGCCTCCGCTACTGGAAGGATGGACGTGACGTGCCCGACATCCAAATCGCCTTGATGGACTATCCGAAAACGGCCACGCATCCCGCCTTCAACCTGCAAATGCGGGTGAACCTCATCAGCGGCGACGGGGGCGGCTGGATGAACCGCCTCGTTGGTTCGGAGGGCGTGCTGGAGGTTGGTTGGTCGGACGTGAAGTTGAAGCGCAACCCGGTTGACCCGCAGCCTGGCTACGGCGGCTGGGACACCTACAACACTTTTACCGAAGCACAGCAGAAGGATTACGAACGCTGGTACAAAGCAAAATACCCGCCTTTGAAGCCTCAAATCCAAGCGCCAAAAGAGCAACAGTGGCTCACCCCAGAGGGCTACGACGAGCGCCTCGACCACCACCGCAATTTCTTCGATTGCGTCCGCAACGGCAAACAACCCGTGGAGGACGCCGTCTTTGGCTTCCGTGCGGCGGCGCCTTCCTTGGCTGCCAACATCAGCTATTTTGAAAAGAAACTGGTGAAGTGGGATGCTGTGGGGATGAAGATGATTTGATTGACGATTTACGACTGACGATTTACGATTGGGGTGCAGGGTTTCCCCATCTTCAATCGCCGATGATGGCCATTATTGAATTTCAAAGAGCAGGCAGGTTTGATTGACGATTTACGACTGACGATTTGATTGGGGGGGTTGTTTGCGAAGCGGGGGCCAGTTGTTGGTTGACGGGATTTACTGGGATGCGGGTTCCCAGTCTTCAATCGCCGAAACAGCGGTGATGGCCATTATTGAATTTCAAGCAGGGCAAGAACGAACTGGCCCAATCGTAAATCGTAAATCGTAAATCGTCAATCCTTTCCGCTTGGGTAATCACCAGCCTGCGGGTAAAGGTCTTGCCCTTGTGTGCCACGCTGACGGAGTACATGCCGGGGTTCATCGAGCCGAGTTCGATGCGGAGGATGCCGTCGTCCACGGCAGGGATGTGCTGGCGGTAAACTTGCTCGCCGATGCCGTCGAATATGAATACCTCGACTTCTTTTCCCCTGAATTTTTTCATCAAAAGATTGACTTGTCGGCCAGTTGGGTTAGGGAAAATCTCGAAGGCGGCCACTTCCTTGAAGTAGAGGATTTTGCGCTCGCTGAAGACCATTTCGCCATCGGCGAGGGTGAAGCGGATGCGGTAAAAATTCTCACCCGGCATAGGGTCGTTGTCTTGCTCCCGGTAGGCGTCGGTATCGCCAGCGGCGACGAAGTGGTCGTCGTAGGTGATGATGCCTTGGTAATCAAGCCCATCGGATGAGCGCTCCACCGTGAAGCCTACTAGGTCTTTGTCGAAGGTGGCATTCCAGTATAATTCAGCTGACCATCCGGTGGATTCGGCGGTCAAGGAGATGATATGTTGATTTGGGTTGAACGGACGGAGGTCGGATGCTATGCAGTATCCATTTGGCGAAGCTGCCAAAAATGGCAGCCAGAGGGTAAGGTAAAGTGTTTGATTCATGGTGATTATAAAATATGTCCTTTTAGAGAGGCAGGAGTATTCTACAGCGGTGGGACCATAATGGTTGGCAAAACTAAGTGAATTACTTGATACATGGGCGTTTTTGTCAAAATCGTTTGCACAATGGTTCGTGAAGGTTTCAAGTTTCCCGTTTCACGGGGGGCTCCCGTCAATTGAAAATGGCGTACATTTTTATAGCAAATCAACCTCTTAAAAAATGGATGTAGCAGAGTTTTCCCTGAAACTTGAAACCCTGTCTGCCGACAGGCAGACAAAAACCTCACGAACCATTGTTACAATATTGGCATTGAAAACTTGCCTATTTTTGCAAAAATTTGACTCATGGAGTTTTTTCTAGCCACGTTGTTTTCACTTTTTTCCATCGTTGACCCGCCAGGCGCTGTGCCGGTGTACATCTCGCTCACGAGTGGCATGGAGGCAAAGCAGCGCAACCGTCTCGCCCTTTTTTCGAGTATTTACTTCCTGCTTATCTTGCTCGGCTTCTTTCTGGCTGGCACCTACATCCTCAGCTTTTTTGGATTAACAATACACTCCATGCGCATAGCGGGTGGCATGGTGCTGCTCAGCACGGGGTTCAGTCTCATGGGCGGCAATTTTGCGAAGCGAAAGGGCTACAACGACAACGTGGCCGCCGACGCCAAGAGCCGCTCCGAAATCGCCTTCACGCCCATGGCCATGCCGCTGCTGTCGGGGCCGGGGAGCATTTCCTATCTCATCACCATGTTCAAGCAGCACCCCGACTGGAACGAGCGGGTCTGGATTCTGGCGGCCATCCTGGCGATGGGGGTGATGGTCTATCTCACGCTGCGGGCTGCGCCGCTGCTGTTCAAAATCTTCGGGCAGGGCGGCCTCAGCGCCATCGCCCGCATCATGGGCTTTTTGGTGGTGGCCATCGGCGTACAGTTCATCGTGGATGGGCTGGTGCACCTGGTGGGGGAGATGGAGTAGGAAAGTTTTTGCGAAGACAGATTTCCATCATGATGGTTGTGTTTTTTGGGGTCGAATCCACTTCTTCGGTGAACCTTTTTTTCAAACCAACACCTATGTTCAGGCGGGGTGTAATTTCAAAACCGTGCCCAATTGGCAATGCATAACCCACCTTCAAACAGGCAATAGGCGTGAATTTGGTAAAATATTGCTCCGAATTGGTTTTGGTGGCCACTGTGTCATTGACATAAAAAGTTTTCGGGGGCATGGTGGTGAAATCTATATCCATGTACCAGGAAGTTTCTTCCCCATCCATGATGGATTTATATGTCCAGGCCAGTTCCATTCCCAAATGTATTTCCATGCGACTGTCTTCCCTTTTTAAGTTGAGCGGAAAAATGCCCAATTCAAAAGTTCGGTATTTTGCATGGGCATTCAAGCCAAATCCTGCGCCCAAACCGCCTCCTTCAATGTCTATTCCACCGTTGATTTCCATGTATTTGAACGTCAGTCCCATTTGATGATTTGGAAAAAGCGGTTTGCCATAGATCCCGACCCCTGCGCAATAGGCCAGCCCATCCATGTATGCTGAACTGTAATGCCCATCATCGTACCCTTTGTCATAAAAATGGTTGATGCCAGCACCGGCAAATATTTCCAGGCGCTGAGCGTGGGAAGGGAATGCAAAACAAGCTATGAAAGCCAAACAGAATAGAAGCCTCATGTTTACAGTATTGGTTTTGGGCAAAGCTATCCTACTTTTTACGCACTATTCCAGCGATAATTGTCTGCCACACAGTAATTTTCCATTTTGTATCACTCATAACTCATCTCTCATAACTAAATTGGATGTACCGGTTCCTCAACATATTCTTCCTCGTCTTCCACCTGCTACTCATCCTATTCAATCTGACTGGCTGGATTTGGAAACGCACCCGGCGGTTCCACCTGTTCGTCATTTGCCTCACCTTGGCATCGTGGACGGCGCTGGGCATTTTTTACGGCTTTGGCTATTGCCCTCTCACCGACTGGCACTGGCAGGTGCTAGAAAAAATGGGGAAAACAAACCTGCCCAATTCTTACCTCAAATATTTGCTCGACTTGATTACCGGAATGGACTGGAACGCTCAACTGGTGGATAGCTTGGCCGTTGCAGGGCTTGTCCTTGCGCTGTTGGCTTCGCTTTGGGTGAATTTTATCAAGCGGTGAAACGCCAATCTTTTCCTTTAACGGCAGCACGTTCCCGTCGTTTTTCAGGAGCGTCATGGCTTTCCACATTTCACAACAAACCGTTGCAATTGGGAACTGAACAGAACCCAATTTGCTCCTCATGGGGGGGCGGTGGCGGCGGTTTCGCCTATAAAAACGATGTTTATCCAGCAGCATAGCTACCGGATAAATATTTTGTCAAGCATCAACCACCCTTATTCCTGTATCGTCTTCAAATAAGCCGTGATATGGTCAATTTTTGCTTGAAGGACTTTTTCATCGGTAATGCCTTCCGATTTTTTGAACGTCTCCCACCAAGCGGGCATGTCGGTGGTGCTGTGGCCGGGGACATTTTCGACGCCAGCGATGATTTTGGATATTTCCGCATCGGGGAATACCCCATTGCGCCGCTTGGCAATCTGACGGAGGTTCTTGGGCGGTGTATCCATCATGGCCGCAATCTGGCTTTGGCCGTCGCCCAAGTCACCGTGGCAAGGCGTGCAATAGGACTTGAACCATTCTTCGCCTTCAGCGATGGCTTCTTTTTTGGATTCGCCGGCACAACCAATGGCAAAAACCACCAGTGCGGACACGAATAAAAATGCAGGGAGCCAATTGGCCCATGCAACGCTTCTTTTTTGGCTGCTTTTCATTTGCTGATGTTTTTTTAAATGAAATGATAAGGTGTATTTATTGGCAAAAAATTGCCATTTATTGATGCAAGTGTACCGACAATGCAGGATTGGCAAGGTGATTTTTGTCATCGGTTCCACTTTATTTTGGCAATGATTTCATCATCTGGGGGAGGCAGATGAAGTCGTTTGCCATCAAAGCTCGCCAATGGGCAACCTACCTGCCACGATGGCGATGATTTGGGCAGGTTCAAACGGCGGCGTCAGCAAATCCTGCGATTCCTGAAAACATCGGAACAGGTCGGCAATAAAATGAAGCCGGTCGGGCAGGTCTGCCCAGTCAATGGCTCCCGTCTCGTGCAAGTCGTTCGGAGTTGGGTCAATCTGCTTCAGCAAAACAACCAATTCAGCAATGGTCAGCTGTTGCAAGGCAACCGGAAACCTTGCCTTCAAATCCTGGCCCAGTCGCAGCCGTAGTCCTTTCGGAAAGCCAAGTTCCATCAAGTGTTTGGTCAAAAACAATCGCAAGTGGTGGCGGGCCATTCCCGCAAAACGCTGGATGGCCTCGTCCAAAGGCGTTGGCCGGTTGCTGAGGGCCGTGAAAAGGGGGCCAATATATTTTACCCAGGGGTTGTAAGGGAAAAGCACATCCAGCAGCTTTGACTTGAAAACTTTCGGGTCTTCGACCGACGCTTCGAGCGCTTCGGCGATTTCGGGTTGCAGGCGGGTTTGCTCATGGAACCCGATTTCGAGGTTGGCGAGCAAGATGAGTTCGGCTTTCGCCTTTTCATCCGCCTCAAAAATTGCCTGGTAATAGTGGACAAATGCTTTCCGCAAGTACAGTTGGCCATTCGGTGGGTCGCCGGGTTTCAGAGCTTCGCAAAATCGGGCGATGTTGGCGGCATCGTACTCGCTGTCCTCCAGGCAGCAAGCCATGAAACGGGCAAACTCCCTGGCAATCTCCGCAAAAACCTTTTGGTTGCCACGTGCAACGGCTGCGCTTGCCCTTGCCATGGCAGCCTTGGGGTTCAGCGTGTCCCAGACCAGTTGCGTGATGCGGGCTTTGTTCAACTTGGCTCCTTTTAATATCGCAGCGTCAATGAGGTTGGAAAGCGCTTGGCCCAGCTCGGGCGAAGCCCGGAGGGATTGCCCCAACCCGTTGGCGAGGTCTTCTTGCCGAATGGATTGCCCAGCCTGTTTGGAGGCCCAGGTAGCGAAGGTACACCAGGTGGCATACGGGCCGATTCGTTGCGAAATCGCCCCCGATATTTCATGGTAGCTTTGGGTAATCAGCAAGTTGCGCATGACCGGGTCGTTCATGCCCGCAATGCCGTCAACCCCGGAAATGGATGTGAGATTTTCCATTGACATTAATTGCTGCGCAAGTAGGTTGAAGTTCTAGCTTTTAGAATAGCAAAGCTAACGTGAGTTATGGCAATTGGCAAACGCTCCATCGGAGCGACATCTTTGTAGAACCCGCATTTACACACCCTTGTTTGAGATAGCGTTCCGATGGAACGCCAACAAATACGTTTTCGCCATTTCTACAAAGATAAAAGTCCTACGGACTTGATTATCAAGCACTTATTGCCATAACTCACGTAAAGCTAATAACCTTGGCTGGCATTTTTTGCAATGTTGCATGGACAAGCTTGCCAGAAACTGAAAATGGAGAATGCCGTTTCCGACACCCTCCATTTTCCCTTTTCCATTTTCAATTCTCCATTAATTCTTCACCTTCTCCTCTCCCTTCAAATACTTATCAAGGAACGTAAGAACCGCCCCATACCCCTTGATTTCATTCTCCTTTTTCACAAAACCATGCCCTTCGTCCGGGAAGATGACATATTCCACGGGCACGTTGTTCTTCTTCACCGCCGCCACGATTTCGTCCGATTCCACCTGCAAAACCCGTGGGTCGTTGGCCCCTTGAAGCACCATCACGGGGCTTTTCACCTTGCTGGCGTGGAAGAGCGGGGAGATGTTGTAGAGTCGCACCGAGTCGGCGGTGGTGGGGTCGCCCATTTCATCGTAAAGCGCCTTTTTGAAGCTCTCCCAATACGGCGGGATGGACTTAAGGGTGCGCAGCCAGTTGGTCACGCCGAAGATGTTCACGCCAACCTTGAACTCGTCCGGGGTGAAAGTCATGCCGGCCATCGTCATGTAGCCGCCGTAGCTGCCGCCGATGATGCCGATTTTGGTGGAGTCCACGTAGTCCTGCGATTGCAGCCATTTTTTGCCCCAAATGCAATCCTTCAGGTCCTTGTCGCCGTGGTTGCGGTCGTCCATTTTGAAAAAGGATTTGCCGTAGCCGCTGCTGCCCCGGTTGTTGACGGCCAGCACGGCGTAACCGTGGTTGGTCAGGTATTGCAAGAGCGCAAAATAGCCCGTCCGTGACTGCCCGCCCGGGCCGCCGTGTACCCAAATGAGCGCAGGCACTTTTTGGTCGGGCGTGGCGGTCAGCGGTTTGTAGTAGATGGCCGGGATTTCCAGCCCATCGAAGGATTTGTAGCGCACAACCTGCGCCGTCACGAGGTCGTCGCCATTGATTTCGGGATTGAGCGTGTTGGTCAGTTTCTTCAATTCTTTTGTGCCAAAATCATAGACGTAGATATTGCTCGGCGCTTTGGAAGTGCCCACGGAGAGGCGCATTTTCTGCTCGGTGTTGGAGATGCTCACCGCCAGCACGTCGCCATCAGGGATGTCGGGGAAGGTCACGGGTTGGCCGCTGGCATTGTCAAGAATTTTCAGCGAGTTCTTGCCGTCCTCGTTGATGGCGATGACCCGGTACTTTTCGTTCTCGCTGACGTAGCTGTACATCACGTCCCAGTTCGTCTCAAAGATGGTCTTGCGCTGGCCGCTCGCCAGGTCGTACTGTACCAGGTAGGCGAACTCCTTGCCCGCATCGGTGGTGTAGAAAAACGACTTGCCGTCCTTGCTGAAACCGGAGGCGTTGTACTGCCCCGGCGCCGTCGGTTCGGAGATTTCGGTCTTTTTTTTCGTGGCAACGTCGTACAGAAATAGTTGGTTTTCGCTGGTCGTGACGGACTTTTGGATTGCCAGCGTTTTCTCGTCCCAACTGATGCCGCTCACGTCCATGCCCTCGTCGTTTTGGTACATCATCGTGGCCTTCCAGTCACCCACGGGCATTTTGTAGAGGTCAAAAAACTGCTCGTTCCGCTTGTTCGAACTGTAAAACATGGTCTTTTTGTCGAGGCTCCAGCCGTAGAAATTGGCCTTCTCCTTCTCCGCCGGGGTCAGGTCGGTGGCTGTGCCGTCCTCGCCGAGCAGGTAGATATGGTCAATCTCGTTGCCGCCCTTTGTCGGCGGAGTAGAGGATTTGGTTGGTGCCCGGCACGTAGTCCACGGCGAAGTACGACTCAATCGCCGAGTTGGTCACCTGCCGCTGTGCGCCGTCGGCCACGTTGATTTCGTAGAGGTTGTAGATGCCCGTCTTGTTGCTGTGTACGAGCAGCTTCGATTCGTCGGACGACCAGGCGCCGCCGCCGATTTGCTCGTTTTTGTAAAACTGCTCGATGGTGTACTGCTTGATTTCCTTCGATGGGGCGGGCTTGTCCTGCTTGCAGGAAACGGCCAGCATGGTGAGGGCCAACATGCCCAAGTAATTGCTTCTTCATGTGATTGCTTTTTTTGGTGATGAAAAATGGTTGGTGGCGCAAATATTTTGCGGGTCAAATATAGACAACGGCAATTCAGAAGGGTTGAAAGATTGGACGTGGGGCTGGCCGGGCTGGTTGAACGGTGCTCGGATGCCGATGAAACTTGGAATCCGGCTTGCTTGCAGGGATATGTCATCCATCCTGGAGGCGGGAATAAATATCAAGGCTGATGAACCTGCCGTTTTTCACTTCGCAATCCCGCATCGTGCCTTCGTGAACGAAGTCAAGCTTAGCCATCGCCCGCTTGCAGTTCCCATTTTCCGATTCGACAAAACCCTCGATGCGGTGAAGCCCCAGTTCCTTGATGCCATGCTGGCAAATCAGCGGCATGGCTTCCTGCATGATGCCTTTTCCCCAAAATTCGGGCATCAGCCAAAGTCCTATCTCGGCCCTTCGGTGCTCCTTCGATAAGCTGTTCAGTCCACCCGCCCCGTAAAACACTTGGTTGTCAGGGGAGCAAATGGCCCACCAAACGCCTGTTCCGTTTTTCCTCCAAGTCGGCGAAGAATGCCATCTGCGCCTTCGTTCGCTTCAAGCTGTCGTAGCTGACGCCGTAGTAAGGAATGATGTCAGGGGTGGGAAAGGCCCTTGAAGACGTTTTCGAGGTCGTCAGGCTGGAATTGCCGGAGTAGGAGGCGGTGAGTGGTGAGGTGGGGAAGGGTGTGGGCATGTGTGGGTGGGTGGTGTTGAAGATAGAAGATTTCTGGCAATTAATGAATAGGTGATGTAAAAAGGGCTGCTTTATTTAATGGTCTTTGAAATGCAATAATTGGCAAAAATATCTCTTGCTTCAAAAGTTAAATCAATGTCATAAATTAATAGCCAACCCTTAATGATTACTTTCAACAACTCATTGTTGCTAATATTTAAAGGTTGGAACGAATCAAGGAGTTTTTTTCCAATCATTATATTCCAGGAAGCTCTCTGTTGTTTTGATAGTTTTCGAATTTTCATCAGGCTCATCGCTAATACCAATTGTTGGATTTTTAACAAATTCGACATCAATACCACCTATTGTATTAATTTTTTTTTTCTTGCAATGTCATATCCTGTGCGGTTATCGCAAATTAAAGATGAATATGCCAACCATACACTTGTGTGTAATACAACGTAATCAGGTTGCGAAACTTCCTCAACAATTGCTATCAATTTATCATTATAATACTCTTGGTATTCCTTATTTGAAAAAGCAAAGGTCAGCATAGTTAAAAGTAATGGAAATTCAGGATCATTAAATCGTCGTGATCTCTTGATAATCCAAAATTAGGTCCTCATAAACTACTTTGTAGCTTTTTTCATATCTCACTAAGTCGCCAAATGCTTTTCCTTCGTCTAATTTATTGAATAATATGTTGATGATATAATGAATAATGTAGGAGTAGTGGTCTATGGTATAATCGTTGTGGTGGAACTTAGTGTAATCTGAAGTTATAAATGAATTTTGTAAGTAACCCAAATAGAAATCAATTAGTTTTTGATTATCATCAATATGAACTATTAGCTTTTCGATTTGTGGTAAGAAATTAACTTTTTCAACGTTATGAAACCCTTTTTTAATAAATTTATTTAGAAATTTAATTACATCAATTTCAATTACTTCAAAATTTAGCATTAAAAATAATAATTCTTCCAAGTCGATATAAGTATCAATCTTTGAATGTTGTTCTATGACATCAAAAATAAATCCTAGTATATTTTCTGAATCATTGAAAAGATACGTTCTGTAATTTGCTTTATCATAATTATTAGATAAAGTGTTAAAATTTCTTGTGTTTTGCTTTTTGTCAACAAAGACATGAAAAAAAACAAAGGTTTTTTGATAATCATTTGTTTTTCACCGAAAATTTTTCAACGCATTGTCTAGGGGCAGATTTAGTAGGTTTTACTTTCAACTTCAAAAATAAATAATGGGTATTTAGCATGCTCCCTTCTCAAGTAATATCAATTACTGGTGTATTTTATCACTATCAAACATTTTATCTTCCTCTTGTATGAAATAGCGAAGTATCTTGCCTAAATGCGGAAATGAATTCAATAGTCTTTAACCCATTTTTTAGAATGTAATCCCATTTTATTTATTGGTTTGATTGCATCAAGTATTAATATTCTAGCATTATGTATTCCATTTCCCGGATTGTCGTCAGTTAACTTCACAATCCACCCCGCAAGCTTTTCCCAAGCAAACATAAAGATAATCGCCAGCTTTTTCTCAAAGAAATCAGCTAACCCCATTCTCCGTTTCCCGACCTTCGCCCACAAACCAACAAACGTCCATGAAAAACTCATACCAGTCCTGCTTGCCCTCGCCCCCCTTTTGCGCTTGCGCAAAGCCCCACTGCTCGAAAAAGCCGCCCTACTCCCCGACTACCAGTTCTTCACCCCCACAGAAAGGACAAGGACTGGCTTATCCATCCTGTCAGACACCCACCACCGTGCTGCGGGACGGCGAAAAAGCATCGTCCTCACCAACGGCCTGCTCCTCCGCCGCTGGCGCATCGCACCCGACTTGGCCACCACCCACCTCACGCTTTTGACCAACAACGACAACTACGTGCGGGGCGTGAAGCCCGAAGCCCAGCTCGTGCTCGATGGCGACACGGTGAACATCGGCGGCCTGCTCGGCCAGCCGGAGTACGGCTACCTGCTGCCCGAATGGCTTGACACGCTGCGAGCGGACAGCACGGCTTTCCACTGCGTGGACTTCGAGGTGGGTGAAATCAAGCCCCTGCTCGATTGGAAACAAAACCGCTGGTCGGGCGAAACGAACTACCCGCCACAGGGCAAGCGGCTCTCGTTTTTTTACCAACATGAAGACGAAAAATGGCAGGGCGTGACGGTGGCCGTGCATTACGAGATGTACGACGGCATCCCGCTCCTCTGCAAATGGGTTTCGGTGAAAACGGAGTCCCGCCCAGACCTGACAATCAACCGTTTCACCTCGGAAATACTGGCCGTGCGGGAGGAGGAAAGCAGCGTGGACCACGGCCCCGGCCTCATGACCCCGAACCTGCTCGTGCAGACCGACTACGCCTTCCACGACATGAGCAGCCGCTTCTCCAACCAGTGCGTGCGCTGGCTGCCCGACCCCGACTACAGCTCGCAAGTGAACTACCAGCGCCTGACGCCGAACCTGCTCACGGTCGGCCCGCCGCTCGGCCCCGGCGTCACGCTTTCGGCTGGTGACGAGTGGGAGAGCTTTCGCACCTGGGAATTGCCCTTCGACAGCCACGACTGGGAGCGGAAGGGCCTCGCCGAACGCCGCATGTACCGCACCATCGCCCCATGGGCGACCGAAAATCCCATCTTCATGCACCTGACCAGCACCGAGCCGGAGGTGGTCAAATCGGCCATTGACCAGTGCGCCGAGGTGGGCTTCGAGATGGTCATCCTCAGCTTCGGCAGTGGCCTGAGCATGGAGAATGTAAGCGATACCAACATCCTGAAATTCAAGGAGTTGGTGAATTATGCGCACTCGAAAAACATCCAACTTGGCGGCTATTCGCTCTTCTCCAGCCGCCGCATTGACGACGAAAACGACGTGATAAATCCCGCCACGGGGCAAACAGGCGGAGCCATTTTCGGCAATGCGCCTTGCCTCGGCAGCCAGTGGGGCATCCGGTATTTGGCCAATTTGCGCAAGTTCATCCGGGAAACTGGTTTCGATATTTTGGAGCACGACGGGCCGTACCCCGGCGATGTTTGCGCCAGCACCAGCCACCCCGGCCACACGGGTCTGGACGATTCGCAGTGGGAGCAATGGGACTTGACGGTGGAGTTTTACCGATGGCTGCGGGAGACGGGCGTTTACCTCAACGCCCCCGATTGGTACTTCCTCAACGGCTCGAACAAGACGGGCATCGGCTACCGGGAGGTGAACTGGTCATTGCCCCGTGACCGCCAAATCATGCTCGGCAGGCAGAACATTTACGACGGCACCTGGACGAAAACGCCCTCGATGGGCTGGACCTTCACGCCCCTCACCGAGTACCACGGCGGCGGCGCAGCGGCCACTTTGGAGCCGCTCGATTCGCATCGGATGGAGTACCGCCAGCACCTCTGGCAGAACTTCGGGAGCGGGGTGCAAAGCTGCTACCGTGGCCCCCGCCTCTTCGACACGGAGGAGACCAAACGGACGGTGAAGGACGCCGTGGATTGGTACAAAAAGTACCGCCAAATCCTCAACAGCGACATCGTCCACTTACGCAGACCCGACGGGCAGGACTGGGACGGCATCTTGCATGTTAATCCGAATCTACAAGAAAAAGGCTTTGCGATGATTTACAACCCGCTGAAGACCAATATTTTACGAAAAATAAAACTGCCGCTCTACTACGCGGGGTTGACGGATTTGGCGCAGGTGAGGATTGGCAGTAGCAGTGGTGACTCCTCTGAAAGCGAGCCAAAGCCCTACCAACTGGACCGCTTTTTTGAGATTGAGGTGGAGGTGGAGATTCCGGCAGGGGGGTATGTTTGGGTGGTGGTGGAGTGAGGTGTTTGATAAAAAAAATCCCGACTGCACACACAGCCGGGATTTTTTTTGGGCAATTCGAATCCCCTTCACTCGCACCCCATGTCCCTGCGAGACTGCGGGTCGTTGTTCGGAAAGCAGTTGCCCGACATGGTGGCCGATGGTGCGTACCTGGTGATATTGGCATCGTAGAGGCCGTTTTCAAGGAACTCCACGAGGTCGTCAACCTCATCCGTTGACAGCCCGAGTGGGTGGAATTTGCTGGAAATCTGACTGGTTGGGACGGTAGTGTTCTCTGGTATGCCAGCGTTGAAATACTCGACCACTTGGCGCAGCGAGGTCTTGCTGGCACCGTGGAAGTAGAAGCCAAAATGCTTCAGGTTGTAAAGTTGCGGCACTTTGTACTTGAACATGTCCTCATCCCGCTTGGTGAAGCCGCCACGCCCGAAGTTGCGCAGGTCGTTGGCATCGGTACGGAACACATCGTAGGGGCCTTGGAACAGGTTGTTCACTCCCACGGCCTCGTAGCGCATCGAGTTTAAGGAGGGGCTGTTGTGGCAATTTTTGCAGCCAGCTTTATCAAAAAACAATACGGCACCTCGCTTCTGTTGCTCGGTCATGGCCTGGTTGTCACCTTTCAGCCAGCGTTGGAATGGGGCTTGGTTGGTCAGTATGGTTCGGAAATAGGCTGCCATGGCGAAAGCGCCTGTTTTTAACGTATAACGCTCGCTTTCCGGGATGTCCGGGAAGGCTTCGTCGAACATGGGCGTATAACCCAAAGAGTCGGTCACGTCCTTGTTGATGACTTGGCGATGTACCACCAGGGCACGTTGGTTGTTCGCCTCCAAGCCTTCAAAACCTTGGTGATTTAGGGCGATGAGCGTGTCCTGGTTCCAAACCGACTCAGTACCCACATTGGTGCCAAAAGAGCCGAAAGTGCCAGCCCAGAGGGCATTGGTCACGAAGGTCAGGTTGATGGTCGGAAGTGGGCGAGCGCCCTGTGCATCTACTTCCGAGCCGCCGTATTCAGGGTTTTTTACCCTAGCCTCGCCGTGGTCGCCGAAGCCAACAGCCCCATCAGCGATGCCTTGAAAGCGGCCCGCCGTGAACGACATTGAAGGTACGTGGCAGCTACTGCAAGAGTAAGCGCTTTTTGAAACTGGGTACGTAGGCAAAAGGGCAAGGCCCGTTTCAAAAAAGAGCATCTTACCAAGTTCCACCTTGGCCTTGGTCACCGGATTCTTGACGTCTTGATTGGGAAGGTTGGCGTAGTCATCGCTCTCCGGCATGATGTAGTTGTCCTTGGAGCCGGAAGGGGAAGCAAACTCGAGTGCTTCCGAAAGTTTTAAGTCGAGGTTGGTGGATACCTTGTCTTTTTTGCAGGAAAACAAAAAGCAATAGCCACAACCATTGATAGAAGTACAATTTTTTTCATGAGATTATAATTCAAAAACAAAAAAATAGAAAGCCTAGCAACTTGAATATTTGGGAGATTAGCACAGAAGGCTACATTGGGTTAGCGCTAAAAAGCAGGGCAAAAGTAGGCTTCTATCTTGATTTTTGCAAATGACATTTATCACTTTCCGTCATTCTAAGCAATCTCTAATCGAAAACTGAACAGCCACGCCCCTTTTCACATGCGGTCGGGCATCTCGATTCCGAGCAGTGCCATGCCCGTTTTCAGCACATTGGCCAGGGCTGTGCAAAGTTGTAAGTGGAAGGCTTTGGCCTCCTTCTCGGTAATCTCAATTAAACTTCTCTGCCCGTTTTATCAGCCCCTCCAGCCCCGGCTCATTCGGGTTCATTGGCGAACCCGGATGGATGATGCACACGGGGCATTTCTCTGCTGCCACCACCAGTTCCCGGAACGTGCCTGCCTTGGGGTCGGCGATGAAAGCTTGTTTATTCTCGTTGTATTTGAACATGCGCTTGTTCAGGTTGATGCAGTCGTTGCAGGAAGTGCAGAGTGCTGACTCAATCCACGGCCCTCCGAGGGGGGGGGCATCCTTAGACTCCTGCTTGGGGGCTACAGGCTGAAGGCCTTCCCCAACGGCCTCTTGAGGAGTAGATGCAGGAATTTTTACGATTAAGGATTCCTGTATCGTTGCATTCACAGTTGAAAGTGGGACAGATGCTAGGGTGGCTGTCAATTCCTCCGCGTCCATGTCAAGCAGAGCGGTAATGATGCGTTCTATGGCTACCTGGACTTCTGCTTCCCTTGCCTTTTCGTGAGCAGTTTCGAGTTCTGCGGTTTTGCTCAAAAATTCGGTTTCCAACTCACGTCGGAGGCCCTCGCTGGACTGCTCGACGTGATAGCTGTGAATGCCTGCGTTTTCTTGCAGGTAATGCCAGAAATCCAACCGTTCCCGGCAGGTAAGCACGAGCGGCCAGGCAACCGCGGCCTTTTGAAGGTGGTTTTCATCGTCAACCACCCAGATGTAGGGCACTTTGGCGTATAGCGCCTCCGGTGAAAAGTTGAGGTAGTCGCCGAGCGGCACAAGGTTGTCAGACCAGAACTGCGGCGGTACGAGGTGGAAATACCGGGCGTATTGTATATCCAGCGCTGCAAAATCGGCAAAAGTGAATGGCAGGTCGAGCAACTGTTCATCACCCTTGTCATCCCTGAAATGCAAGCGGTACTGCGGCCAGTCGGCGGCTGGCTGCGGGTTTTCAAGGATGTTAAATCGGCTGCCCCACCGTCCTCCTTGCTCGCTGTTGTAAAAGAAAGACGGGAATTCACGTCCCACAATGGCGGCCCTCGTCCAGATGTTCGGGCTGCCTTGGTTTGTTTCCAGGGCCACCGGCGTAATGATGTAAAACAGGGATGGAACTTGGCTATTCAGTCCTTGCCGGAAGCCCTCTACCAATTTTCCCGGTGCCACTGACGCCGATTGCATTATAAAGGCGTTGCGGTGCGCAATGGCCAGGGCACTGAGTTCTTGCCGGAAGGTGAATCCCCCGACGTCTGCTCCCACGCCCTGTTTCAGTACCAGCATCTTCACGGGGCGCATGGAGGTCAACAGCTGCGAGAACTCGTTCAATTCGTTCTCTATCAGCGAGTTGTCTTTTGCATAAAGTAAAATTGGCGGGCAAACGGCCAACTCCTCAGCCGTGAACGAACGCCAGTCAAAGTGGGCGAAGAAATCACCGTGAATTTCTTGGAAATAGTGGTTGCCAACCTCTAACTCTGCCGTGCGGATAGCAGCGAACAGTGTGGCAAATTTTGCCATTTTTTCATCGAAAACCTGCATGGTGAGGCGGCAATCTTGGCCCGGCGGGGCTAATATCACGGTACATTTCTCGAAGGTATTTTCCCAATCCACACTTGCGCTTTCTGCCAGTTCCTCAGCAAGAATGATGAAGGCATTTTTTTGAAAAAAGTCGGTACCAATATCTTCCAGTACCGCCACTATTTTTTCGATTCGGTGCAGTCGCTCCTCTGGCATGGCTGCCGAGCCTCCTGTCGGCATCACGGAGGACAGCTCCTCGAAATTGAAATATGACGCCGCAAAATCGAGCAAATCCTGCAGCTTTTCCGGCGAGTGGGCCTCGGGGCTTTTGTCCCGTTCCACAGCCAGAATGTCCTTGAGTTGGGCAGTGAGGCGTTGGATTTTGGACTGCAAAGTCTTGCGCTTACCGGTGAGGTGCTCCCGCACCAGTGCAGCAAGGAGGTAAAATGGTGCATTCGGTGAAAACGGCACAAGCAACCCCTGCCGAGGGATGTGCTTGCGCAGGCTGTTCACGTCGTTGGTGAAGGTCTCGCCCTCCGATCCGCTGATGTTCAAACGCGCTATCAAAGTCACCAACGCATCGTCGATGGCGGCGAAGGCTTGGTAGGCATCCTCGGCGAACTGCATTTTCTCCCGCACGATGGCTTCGAGGGGCAACAGGTTGTCTTTCAATATTTTAGCCTCACCCTCGCCGGGTGCAAAGCGAGCGATACGCTCCGTGAGTAGCTCGTGCAGCGGCATGGTTTGCCCACCTTCGGCCTCCTCCATCCAGAACGGGAAGTTGCGCTCCATTTGTGGCCGGTTGCGGTACGGCGCCAACAGGGCGGGATAGCAATGTGCCCCGTCAGCGTCCATCGGCAGGTTGCCGCCTTTGCCACTGCGGAAAAAGGCACGGAGCGTGCGCCAATAGGCACGCTGCTCTTCGTCGGTGGCAAGTTCCGCCGCAGGTCGCACTGGGAGGTCGCTGGCCTTGGCGAAAGTCAGTTCGGCGGGGCGTTCGGCGGTGAGGCCGCCTCCTTGGCGGATGCCTATTGTCTCGGCGGCTTCGGAGTTGAAGAGGTCGAGGATGGTATCGGATTGGTTGTTTTTCATGTGAAAGGTTTTGCCCAATTTTTCAAATATCAGGCGCTGCATGAAAATGTTTTATAACACCTGCTCACTTAGGATTCAGCAGCACGTTACACCGCAAACGCCTCTAACTTCTTCTCAATCGCCGCCATTTTTTGCTCGGTCGAATACCCAAGGTTATGCGCCCCGTACAGGTCGTAACGCAAGGCATTTTTATTCTGGTAAAAAAGGCCGAGGTAAGTCTTTTCCACATCCTCGGCAAGGGCACGGGCGGCGTTGATGTCGGTCGGGTCGTGGGGCTGGTGGTGAGTGAACATGCGCTCGGTGGCGTCGTCCGGCTGGATGCCGTTTTCGTGCATCAGTAGCTGCACGGAGTCCCGCTCGGAGACTTTTTTCTTTGAAAACTCGGCCATGAACTTGGGGCAGCGCATGGATATTTTCACAAAAGAAAAACCCTGGTGCTCGTAAGCTGCCTTGATGGTGGCGTACAGGTGGCTCGGCACCCAGTCCACCGTCTGCGCCACGAAGCTGACGTTCGAGACGCCGAGCGTCGTCTGGATGGGGTTCACCGGCGGCAGCACCGAACCTTCGGGGTGGGTGTTGGAGATGGTGCCCATCGGCGAGGTCGGCGAGGTCTGCTTTTTGGTCATCCCGTAAATGGCATTGTCGAACAGCAGCACGGTCAGGTTCATGTTGTACCGGATGGCATGGAGCCAGTGCCCAGCGCCGATGGAGCAGCAGTCGCCGTCGCCCGTCACCACGAATACGTCAAGGTCGGGCCGCCGGAATTTTACGCCTTCGGCCACTGGGAACGCCCGTCCGTGCAAGCCGTGGAAGCCGTAGGTGTTCATATAGTGCGGGAAGCGGCTGGAGCAGCCGATGCCGGACACGAACACGGTTTTCTCTGGGGCCAGTTGCTTCTCGGCACAGAGCCGCTGAACGGCATGCAGCACTGAGTGGTCTCCGCAACCGGGGCACCAGCGGGCGATGCCCTTGGTGTACTCACCTTGCGTGTGGTAGGTGTCGGGGATGTCGATGGCGCAGGAGTCGTTATTTAGGCCGAACATGGTATTGGTGAATTAGGGAATTAGGGAATTAGGGAATTGAGGAATTGGAGGGGGGCTTCAAGATTGCCATCCCCCAATTCCTCAATTCCCTAATTCCCCAATTCCAATTTGATTCTTTCCAAAATATTCCTCGGTTTCAGCGGCTGTCCGTGTACGTTCGAGAAGCAGTCGATATCTACCAAAGTCCTTGCACGCAGTATCCAAGCGAGCTGGGAGTAACGGCGGTTTTCTTCGGTAATCAGCGGTGCGTTCACATCATCGCTGTAATTGATTTCGACAGTCATCACTTTTTTGAAACGCTTGAAAATGTCCTTCAACCCCGGCTCCAGTGGACTGAGGAAACGGAGGTGGACGGAGGAAACTTTGCCGCCGAGTTCTCTTGCCCGGTCGGTGGCCTCTTCTATTGCACCACGGGTGCTGCCCCAACCGATGAGGAGGAGGTCGCCTTCTTCGTCACCATGAACTTTGGGCGGCTTCAACGTGCGGCTGAAAGCGGCGATTTTCCGACTGCGCATAGCGGTGGAACGCTGGTTGACTTCCGGGAGGTATGATACCTGTCCGGATGCGGTGTGCGTGAGGCCGGTGAGGGTGTACTCACCGCCTTTCATGCCAGGAATCGGGCGTTTGCTGAGGCCCGTTTCTTCATCCCACTGATAAGGCTTGGTATCTTCATTCCAGGGACTTTGGTCAATGGGCGCTGACATCCATTCGGCTTTGAGCTTTGGCCGTTCGAACGGCTGAACGCCTGTCGCCAAATTGGAGTCAGAAAGCAAGAAGACAGGTGTGCGGAACGCCTCCGCTATCTGTCGAGCGACGATGACGAACTGGAAGCACTCCTCGATGGTGGAAGGCGCCATGACGATTTTCGGCGCATCGCCAGCTGCTCCGTAAAGGACGGCAAGGAGGTCGCCTTGCTCGATTTTGGTCGGCATGCCCGTGGAAGGGCCGCCCCGCTGCACGTCAATGATGAGCAGTGGCACTTCGGCCATGATAGCCAGTCCGATAAATTCTGTTTTGAGGGCGAGGCCGGGGCCAGAGGTAACGGTCAGCGCTGTTTTGCCGGAGTAAGAGGACCCGATGGCAAAGCCAATGGCGGCGATTTCATCCTCGGCTTGGTGCACCAGGCCACCTGCTTTTTCAAAGGTTTCGGCCAGCATGTGAGAAACGGAAGTTGCAGGGGTGATGGGGTACATCGAGCAGACTTCGATGCCAGCAGCCAGGGTGCCGAAAGCGAAGGCTTCGTTGCCGTTCATAACGACGAGTTCCTTTCCGGTAGGCATGGCAGGAATTTCAAACTGAAAATCAAGGTTTTCTGCAGCCCATTCGTGGCCAGCGTTCAGCAATTGCAAATTGGAATCAATGACGGCCTGCGATTTCTTTTTGAAAATAGAGGCAATCTGGTCTTCGGCCGTCTTCAGGTCACGGGAGTAGATGTAGCTCAACATGCCGAGTACCCACATGTTTTTGCCCTTCTTGGGGTCGGGTACGAATTTGAGGCACTCCTCGGCCATCGGGATTTCGTACACCACATACTCCATCTTTTTGAAATCGGCGAGTGCTTTGGCGTAACTCTCCCGGACGCTCGGGTCGTCGTGCTGTGCCCAAGAATTTTCGATGAGAATGATGGTGCCTTTTTGAAAGCGTCCTGCTCGATGCGTGAGAACGGTGCCACTTCGTTGAAGGCCACGACGAGGTCGGCTTCGTCGCCTGCGTTGGTCACCGTGTCGGAGCCAATGCGGATGCGGATGCCGGAGGTACTTTGCAGCGTGCGTGGAGGCGGTTCGATGTCGGAGGGGATGATTTCTACCGTCCAGACGCCATTGCCCATTTTGGCGCTGATGGCGGCGAAACTTTGACCTGCTTTTTGCGCTCCCTCGCCGGAGTCGGAGACGATTTCGACGATGTGGCGGGAAAGGACTTTTTTGCCCGTTTTATTGGGCGCTGGTGCCGTCAAGGTATTGGTAAGATATTCCATCCTGCAATGTGAAAAGTTGGGTAAATGGTAAATTGATAAGTTGTGAAACTCGAATTTATCGACATCCCACTCCCTCAATTCAAAATTTTGGTATGTATGAAAACAGCCGTTTTTACGTTTGAAATCCGTTGTTTTTTACATCATAAACCGAGGTAAAAGTCAAGCTTTCAAATAGCCACACCAATGACAGAAATCACTATTTTGAGTGACCAAAGTCAACAACAAATGAAAAAGGGATCGCGTGGCGCTATTTCAGGACGGGACAGCATTGAAAAAGAAAAAACCCACCTGCACTGCAAGTGGGTTTTCTTTGGTACCAAAAGGCCATGAAACCGGTTTATCAACTTAATTGACATTCAAAGCATGGCAAAATCATGCATTAGTTACACCCCATGTCCAATCTCGATTGACGGTCATTTTTCGGGAAAGCGCAAATCATTGATTTTCAACCCTTCTACATCCGCTCTGGCATCTCAATCCCCAGCAGTCCCATGCCCGTTTTCAGCACGTTGGCCACGGCTGCGCAAAGCTGCAGCCTGAATGCCTTGGCCTCCTCCGTCTCTGCCTTCAGGATGCTCAGGTCGGTAAAAAACTTATGGAACGCCTTGGCCAAGTCGTAACAGTAATTGGCCACCTCGGAAGGGTCGTAGTTGGTGGCCGCCGTCTCCACGGTTGCTGGGAAGCGGTAGAGTTGAGCGATGAGTTCCCGCTCCTGCGGTTCGATTGCGGATTGCGGATTGCGGATTGCGGAGGGGGCAATACCCAAATCGGCAGCTTTTCTCAATACAGATTTTATCCTCACGTACGCATACTGGATATGCGGGCCGGTTTGCCCCTGCAAGTCCACGCTTTCTTTTGGGTCGAAGACCATCCGCTTCTGCGGGCCTACCTTGATGATGTGGAACTTGAGCGCCGCCAAGCCGATTTTCCGCAGGATGTCTTCCTGTTCAGTCTTCGACAATTCGGTGATTTCGCCCCGCTCCTTTGAGGCTTCCCTTGCCTCGGCAATGACCTCGGCGATGAGGTCGTCGGCATCCACAACGGTGCCCTCCCGGCTTTTCATTTTGCCCGTTGGCAGGTCCACCATGCCGTAGCTGAGGTGGTGAAGCCCAGCGGCGTAAGGCTCGCCGAGGCGTTTCAGCAGTTCGAACAGCACCTGAAAATGGTAGTTCTGCTCGTCGGCCACCACGTACACCACCTTGTCCGCCCCGAAGTCGTGGTAGCGCACCTGCGCCGTACCGAGGTCTTGGGTGATGTAAACGGAGGTGCCATCGCTGCGCATCACCACCTTGTGGTCGAGCTTGGCGTCGGTGAGGTCGGCCCAAACGCTGCCGTCTTCTTTTTTATAAAAAACGCCGGAGGCTAGGCCCTGCTCCACGATGTCCTTGCCGAGCAGGTAGGTCTCGCTTTCGTAGTAAAACTTGTCGAAGCTGACGCCGAGCGCTTGGTAGGTTTTGCCAAAGCCGTCGTACACCCACTGGTTCATCTGCTGCCAGAGCGCCTTGGTGTCGGGGTCACCGGCCTCCCAGCGCAGGAGCATGTCTCGGGCCTCCCGGCCAAGGGCGCTATATTCGTTGAAGTAGGTGTTCTTGAAATCCTTGAAAAATTGCTCGTCGGACTGCTCCGGCTTGCGTTTTTCATCCAACACCTGCTGCCCGGCTGCGCTTGATTGCCATGCCTTGTATTCCTCCTGAAATTTTTGCTCAAACAACACATAGTAATCCCCCACAAAATGGTCACTCTTCGTGCCCGTGCTTTCAGGCGTTTTGCCTTCGCCAAATTTTTGCCAAGCCAACATGCTCTTGCAAATGGCGATGCCCCGGTCATTTACGACCTGCACCTTCACCACGTCGTAGCCCGCTGCCTCGCAGATTTGGGAGCAAGACCAGCCAAGCAGGATGTTGCGCACGTGGCCGAGGTGCAGCGGCTTGTTGGTATTGGGGGAGCAGTATTCAATCATCACCTTTTTGCCGTTCTTAGATAGCCGTCCAAAGTCTTGATTGCCAGCGATTTGCATCAAAAAGTCCGTCCAAAAACTGTCAGCGACTACGAGGTTCAGGAAGCCCTGCACGACGTTGAAGCGGTCGAGCTGTGGCACGTTTTTCACCAAATGGATGCCCAGTTCTTCGGCAATTTCGCCCGGTTTTTTCTTCGCAAAACGGGTGAACGGGAAGGTGACGATGGTGAAGTCGCCCTCAAACTCCTTGCGGGTGACGGTGATGGAGGCCTGCTCCGGCGTGATGGTTTCGCCATACAGTTCTTGTATGGCGTTGATGGTGGCGGACTGGATGAGGTCGGTGATGGTCATTTGCTGAAAGGAAAAAGAAAAAAGTTTAAAGTAAAAAGTAGGACTGGAAACGTAACTATCCAACCCCTAAACTTGGTTCAAAGGGAGCAAAAATTTAAAGCGGGCAAAAATAGGGAATTATGCTTTGGCAGAAGTGGTGGGTGTTTCTTCTTTGAGCAATCGCTGTTTCAGCGATTTGACAAGCAACTCCATTTCACTGAGCGTTTTTAGCATATCAGCCCTTGTCGCATCTGATATTTCGCTTGGTTGAAGTTCAAGCCTGATTGATTTAAGCTCTTCCAAAAAGGCTTTCGGGGACATTATTTTATTTGAATTTTTCATTTTCCCAATTTGTGCTCACATCTTATTGTTGAGCTAGTTATTAATCTCGTTGATTTCGTCCAGCACATCATCCAACCATGCCTGAATGCCCGATTTCCCAAGTGGTTTAAGAAATTCATCCGGGTATCGGTTGTACATTTCAAGTTGTTTGAACAACACTGCGAGGCGCTGGCGAAGTTCCTTTTCCTTGTGGGCCATTTCGGTTTGTTTTGTGTCGTTTTCAGCCTTGCAAATATAACTGTTTCTTTCAAAAAAAATGGAACTGCCTACCTTTGCCCCATGCGCCAATTCGCCATCTCCGACATCCACGGTTGCAACATCAGCTTCAACGCCCTGCTCGACAAAATCGGCCTCACCACCGCCGACGAGCTGTACTTGCTCGGCGACTACATTGACCGTGGCCCTGACTCCAAGGGTGTGCTGGACACGATAATGCGCTTGCAATCAACGGGTTACAAGGTGCGGTGCTTAATGGGGAACCATGATGATGGCATGATTCGCTCGTTGTACAATTTTGAACACTGCGATGCATGGCTCGAAAAATGGGGCGGCAAGGAGACCGTAGCCAGCTTTGGTGTGTATTCGGTTGATGATATTCCACTTGAATATTGGCGGTTTTTGGATTCCCTAGAAAAGTACCTGGAAGTGGGCGATTACCTGCTCGTCCATGCAGGGTTGGATTGGTCTGTGGGTAAGCCACTCAGCAACCTCGACGGGCTTCTTTTCGCCCGAAACTGGTACCATAAAATTGATTACGGTTGGTTGGGAAAGCGGACAATCGTGCATGGGCATACGCCAATAGTCAGGGCGGAAATGGAATTGCAATTGGAAATATTGCCGTTCAAACAATACCTCAACATTGACAATGGCTGTGTTTATGACCGCTACGGCGACGGCAGCTACCACCTCTGCGCCTTCGACATGACCAACCGGGCGCTATTTTTCCAAAAAAACCTGGATGATGTGAGCGGGTACTGGGCGGGGCGGTAATGCGGTTTCATTGGCTTTCGATTCCAGTGAGTTGGGAGAGCAGCCATTCTTTGGCGGCAACCACTTTGTAATTTGCCAAGTCTCCCCTCACTTCCCTTGCATCTGGGTCTTTGGCGGCCCTCAAATTTATGAGCTTGTACAGCGTGTTGATGAAGTTCCCATAAGAATCCTTGTGATAGCCAAGCAGTTCCTTGCGGCCAATGAACACCCTGAAACTTTGGAGCAGGTTTAGGAGGGTTTCCATTTCATTTTGCTCAAAATACATCCTTGCGAGCAAGGTTTTGGCGGCGCAAGTAGTCAGCAGGTCCTTCCCGTAATCTGTAGTGGAGAGCATCAGCATCGCTTTTTGGTAATCCTTTTTTTCATAGTACAAAAAGGCGTAGTTGTAGCGGAACAATCCTTCCCTCTCCTTTTCAGGCAAGCTTTGCTTGTAGCTGTTGATGAATGATTCCACTTGGTCGAACTCCCGAAGCCGGATTCCTGAAATGATGAAATTGCTGTATGTCCAGGGCGATAGCACGCCATTTTCAATGAAAATGTCAATGGACATCCCTGCCAGGTAAATTTCGAAGACCTCACGCAGGTAGCCTTGGTTGCCCGAGTTTAGTTGTTTGATGCAGTAGTTGATGGCAAAAAGGTACAAGTCCCTCAGGTCGGCCAACGGGAAGGCCGTTGGATGGCTTTCGAGTATTTTTTTCAACTGGACGAACGAGTTTTCATTGCTGTTGTCGGACAAGGCAAGGTAAGCATGGTAGTACACTGCCACCGAAGGTAGTTCGAGGAAGGGGTGGCCGTTCAGAAAGTGAATCACGGGGTCAAGCAGCCCCATTTTGTACTTTGTCTTTTTGACAGCTTCGTGGCTGAGTACGTTGCAGCCGTTTTTCAATTTCTCAATAATAAATGCAATGTCCTGGGCATCAATCAATTGCTGAAGGTCAAAGTCTTTTGAACGCCCTTGTGTCCGGGCAGTGAGGTACGCTTGTTCCCTAAGTTGGTAAAGGTGGAGGTAGTGCTGCGAATCACGGAGTTGCTGGCTTTGGTGCTGGTTCATTGTTCTTGCCAAGCATGCCCGGTGCGATTGTTCCAAACGGTGTGAACGGTAGGATTTCATCAATTCCAATCCAAAGAATGTGAGGTCGTTTTTCCATTCTTTCCAGGCCAGGAACTCCTCCACCACTTTCAGCAAATAAGAGCTGATGTAGTGGATTTGCTGCATGTCGAACGCTTCGCCGGGAAACAGGTGCCCAAATACCCGCTCCTTGTCCAATGCCCGCTCCCCACCGCTCAAATGCTTCCGCACGTACTGGAAAAAACGGACTACATCATCGTGCTGGTTGTGAACTGGCGAGCGCACAAACTTGTCCAACTGCCTGATTTCGTCAGGTGTCAGCGATTTTAGCACGATGATGACTTTATTTTTATGCAACGGAAGCAGGTTTTTTTCGAGAATCAAAACGGGTTTGCAAATGACAATTTTTAGACAAAAGTAATATTGGCGCATGTTGGGAAGTTGTAAATATAGAATTTAGCCCAAAATTAGCACTTCGAGATTTCCGAGAATCGGCAATAATTGTCTTTGGCTTGTTGCTGGATTAGAAGGAAATTAGCACCAGAATATTTTTTCAACCTAACAGGCTTTTACCAGGGGTATCTCCATCCATGTTACTGGAACATGGGTTGGGGATGCCACTTTTTTAGCGCCACACGAATTTCGTGCAGCGTGAGAAAAGCCTTCCGCAATAGCCCATGCGTTCACTTCTTGCCCAAATTGGCCTGGTCGCAATCGCTTGCCTTTTTTGGCAGCAAGCCAGCCTAGCGCAAGGTTGGGAACGCACGTTTGGCTTCCCCGCTTCCGATGGCCTCAGTGATGTGCTGCCTACGCCCGATGGGGGCTATGTAACGGTAGGCGCTACGCAGGCCCTCAGCGGTCCTGACCGTCAAGTTTTTTTGATTCAAACGGATGCCGACGGTGACACGGTTTGGAGCAGCACCTTCGGCGATGGCATGAAACAGGAGTTTGCCAAAAGCATCGTCACGGATGGCAGCGGCGGCTACGTCATCGGCGGCACCTCCATTTCCGACGGTATTTCCTATGCCTTCCTTGCCCGCACCGACCAGTTTGGCAACCAGCTTTGGCTCACACTTTCCGTTCAAGACTCCGTGCAGGGCAGGCAGGTGGTTCGCCTCGCCGACGGCAACTACGCCTTGGTCGGTTCCCTGCAAAGACCAGCCCCGGCAGGTGCGCCCAACAGCGATTTTTTCCTGATGAAAGTGGATGATGCGGGCAGCATTGTTTGGTCAAAAACCTATGGCGGCACGGGCTTCGACGAGGGTTATGCACTGGCTGAAACCCCCGCCAGCGAACTCCTTTTGGCGGGCCTCACCAACAGCTTCGGGGCTGGCGGCTACGATGTTTTTTTGGTAAAAACCAATGCTGTCGGCGATACCATTTTGACCAAAACGCTTGGCACCACTGCCGCAGAGCTTTGCTTCGCAATGACCCCCACCACCGACGGCAACTACGCCATCACGGGACAACGGGAAACGGCCAGCAGCTCAGGCCAGGATGTTTTTTGGCAAAAATTGACTCCAACGGCAATCAAATCTGGTGGCGCAACTTCGCAATGCCCGGTATCGAAACCGCCCGGGCGGTGCAGCAAATAAGCAGTGGCCATTTTGTGCTCACGGGCGATGTGCGGGCCAACACCACCGCCGAACGGCAGGTATTGATGATAAAAACCTGGCCCGACGGCAGCATACAATGGCAGAGCGAGTTCGGTGGGGTGCTGGGCGATGGCGGCAATGCCATCCGCATAGCCCCGAACAACGGGTTCGTGATGGCGGGGTTCACCGCCAGTTTTGGCGCAGGTGCCAGCGACGGCTACCTCCTCCGCACCGATGCGACGGGCATTTCCCTCTCCAACTTCATCCTCGGCAACGTCCACTCCAACCTGAACAACACCTGCCTCCCATACAATTTTGGCACTAACATCCCGAACTACCTCGTAGAAATTGCGGGCAACAAAACCTACTTCGGCACCACCGACGCCAACGGCAACTACTTCGTGCCAGTGGAAGCGGGCGACTACAACGTGCGCCTGCTCAACCCTTCGCCCATTTGGCTCACTTGCCAGGACAGCGTTGACATCACGCTGACTGGCGTTTTTGACACCGCCACCGTTGATTTTTCCATCTACTCCCAAGACCCGTGCCCGGCCATGGAGGTGGACCTTACCACGTTGGGGCTTCGGCGCTGTTTCCAAAATGTTTACTCCGTAAATTATCGAAACCTAGGCTCCGAGGCGGCCAATCCAGCACTGGTGGAAGTGACCTTCGACCCTTGGCTGACGGTGGACAGCACGAGCATCCCGTGGGTTTCCAACGTTGGCAACACCTACACTTTTGATGTGGGAACGGTTGCCCCATTTGCCGAAGGCGACTTCCAAGCCTGGGTGACAGTGGACTGCGACTCGACGGTGCTGGGCCAAACCCATTGCAGCGAGGCACATATTTTCCCCAACACATTTTGCTTCGACCCAGACCCAAGCTGGGATGGGGCGAGCGTTCAATTGGAGGCTACCTGCACGGAAGACTCCGTGGTTTTCAAAGTAAAAAACTTGGGGATTGGGGACATGGTTGAGCCGCAGGGGTTTATCGTCATCGAGGATCAGATTCTGCAAATGCAGGGCGAGTTCCAGCTTGGTTTCGGCACGGATACACTCATTGCGCTGCCAGCCAACGGTTCCACTTTCCGAATGGAAGCCGACCAAAGCCCCGGCCACCCCGGTAACAGCCAGCCATGCATCTCCGTGGAGGGATGTGGCGCCAACCCGTTCAGCACAGGCTTCGTGGTGGACTACCCGCTCAACGACGCCGACCTCTTCGTGGACACCGATTGCCGGGAGAACATCGGCTCCTTTGACCCGAACGACAAGCAGGGCTTCCCGGTGGGCTACGGGAACCTGCATTTCATCGAGCCGGGCACCGACATCGAGTACCTCATCCGCTTTCAGAATACAGGCACTGATACGGCCTTCACCGTCACCGTTCGGGACACGCTCTCCCTGTTCCTCGACCCCACGAGCATCGAGCCGGGAGCAGCCAGCCACCCCTACCGCTACGAACTTTACGGCAGCGGCATCTTGAAATTCACCTTCGATGACATCATGCTGCCAGACAGTAATGTGAACGAGCCGCATTCGCACGGCTTCGTGAAGTTTAGGGCAAAACAACGACAAACGAACACGCCCGGCATGGTCATCAAGAACCGGGCGGGCATCTACTTTGATTTCAATACGCCCGTCATCACCAACACCGTCTTCCATACCCTCGCCGAAAACTTCATTTTGATTGACTCCGTCAGCAGTGTCCAGCCTGGCACTGCGCCACAGCCTGGGGTTCGGGTTTATCCCAACCCATTTGATGAAACAGCCCTGTTTGAGTTGGAAAATGTTCAAGCTAACCACTTGGTTTTCAGCCTGTTCGACATGAATGGACGGCAAGTGAGGCAACAATTTTTTGACAAAAACAAATTCCAATTCCAGCGGGACGGCCTGCCTTCGGGCGTGTATTTTTTCCAAATCGCAGCTCCGGACAGGACGGTAGCGAGGGGAAAAGTCGTGCTTCGCTAACACTTAGTGGTATGATGAAAAGACTGGTACTCCCGTTTGCCATCTGTGCGTCGGCACTATGCGCCTTGGCTCAACCGAATTGCCCAAACTTCAACCTCCCCATTGCGCCAGCGGACTCGTGCGCCACCGCACCATCCTTTTGCGCCAGCTACCTCAACGGCTACTGCTCCACCAACGACGGCTACACGCCCGACCTGCCGGGCAACCTCGCCTCCGTCGTCCCCTGCAATATCGAAAACAACCAGTGGCTCAAGTTTACTGCCTGCGATACGGTGGCACAACTCGAATTCAGCGTGAGCAATTGCCAAGCGGCAACGGGCATGGAGTTTTTTGTTTTGCAAACCGCTGATTGTCAAATATTTGCGGCGCAAGCTGCCTGCTTTGAAGTGGCCGATGGTGTCACGGACACGCTGACTGTCGGCGGCCTCACCTCCGGCGAAACCTACTACCTGATGGTGGACGGCATCGGCGGCGATGTCTGTGCTTGGCAAGTTTTGTCCACGGTCGGCATCAGCGAGGGGGCTGTTTACGAGGAAGAAAACACGCCCGGCCGAGTGGAGTCCGTGGGCGATGTGGCCAGCTTCTGCGCTGGCGGCACGGGCAGTTTTTACTTTACGCCCGCCGATTGTGGCCTGAACTTCGTGAGCGGCTGCCCAGCCTACCAGCAGCTTTGCACCCCGCACCAAGACACTTGCACCGCCGTGCAGTACGATACCGTTTGGCACGTCACGCCCGCCGGGGCATACTTCGCAAATGGCGACAGCATCGGCGCTACGGTGGACATCATCTTCCCGGACACGCTGCCCGTGCCGCAGGACAGTTTCTTGGAGTTCACCATCTCCGTGGAATTCGTGGCAGTGGCCGTGGACACCTTCACTTGCTGGAACGACTGCCTCGCCGAGTGCCGCACCATTTTGCCGAGCAGCACGCCTTGCGCCATTTTGCCGAAGGTGGTAAAAGTCTGCAAACCAGATAGTTACACGGAATTTTTCACCGTCTGCCCCGGCGAGTGCGTGGACTTCATGGGGCAAACGTTTTGCAGCCCCGGCACCTTCATCGTTACAGAGCAGGATGAGTGTGGCTGCACAGACAGCTACACGGTGGTGGTTGATTGGTTTCTGGATACACCGCCGACCATCTCACCAGCAACCTACTCGTGCAGCCCAGACGGCACGACTTACACGGTTTCTTTCATGGTTGAAGCCTTCGGCAATTTCGTGCTAGTGGACGGTCAGCCGCTGTTCGGCCTAACTTTCACTTCTGGGCCGATTCCACTGGCCAACCGTACAACTTTTTGGTAGTAGTTGTTGGGCTATGCGGTACCAGCTTCCCACCACCAGTCGCTGGCTCATACACTTGCCCGCCCTGCATCGGCGGCACACATGATTTGGGCACTATTTCACTGTGCCCCGGCGAGTGCTTCAACCTGCTCGGAAATACCTACTGCAATCTCGGCAGCTACTCGCAACTCCTGTTTGACCCAGCATTGAACTGTAGCGAGACTTATAATTTTACGCTTTCGCAAATTGTTGAAACCCCATTGGTTACAGGCCCAGTCACCGAATTTTGCGAAGCCTCCAACCTTTACTACGCCATCGGGTTCAGTATTGAGGACGGTACGGCGCCGTTCTATGTGAACGGCACGCAGGTCACTGGCAATTTCTACCAGTCGGGCCTCATCCCAACCGGTCAGCCCTACGCTTTCACCGTCACCGATGCTGCCACCTGCGACCCGCAGCAAATCAACATCGGCGGCATTTTCACCTGTCCCTGCGTCAACAGCCCCGGCACGGTTGAACTCGCCGTCATCAACCAGTGCGAGGGCGAAATGGCTGCCACCAGCTTCAACAACGACGCTGTGGTCGGCCCCACCGACCTCCTGGTTTTCATCCTGCACACCAGCGGCACCAGCTCACTCGGCACGGTCATCGGCATCAACACCACGGGCAGCTTCGGCTACGTGCCGGGCCTGATGAACTTCGGCCAGACCTACTACATCTCGCCCGCCGTAGGCCCCAATGCGGGCGGCATGGTGGACATGAACAGTGCTTGTTTCAGCGTAGCGCCCGGTCAGCCGGTGGTTTTTTATTCAACACCTGCGGTGGAAATTTTGCAGCCTGACACGCTGACCTGTTCACTTAACGCTTTGATGCTCAATAGTTTGCCGAGCGGTGGCAGTGGCGATTTCAGCTTCGATTGGTCGGGGCCGAACAACTTCACCTCCGCCGTTGCCAACCCGATAATAAGCGAGCCAGGAGCCTATTTGCTCACCCTGACCGATAATCTGACGGTCTGCCAGAACCAGTCGGCCACGACAGTGGCAAGCGACACGGCGCTGCCTGTTTTCACGGTGACGAGCGGTGAAATCAACTGCCAGCAACCTGCCGCCACCTTGGAGGCCGCTTCGCAAATGCCCGGCTTAACGTACACTTGGACATTTCCGTCGGGTGACGTGATGACGGGGGCGATTATCACCACGAACATTCCCGGCGATTACACCGTGACCGCCCTTGGCCCGAACGGCTGCACTGCCGATGCCGTCACTTTCGTTACCGACAATGGCGTGCCGCCAAGCATTGTCGCCAATGGCGACACCATCAATTGCAGCCAGCCGACGGCAGAACTCACCGCCACCTCCAACGACCTTGCGGCTACCTTCGTTTGGACGTTACCAGACAGCACCACCAGCACTGGTCCGACGCTGACAACGAGTTTGGTTGGCACCTACTCCGTCGTGGCTACCTCACCCAACGGCTGCACCGCCGAGGCATCTGCTGACGTGGTGGAAGGCCCCGACCCTGAGTTGAAAACGGACGTCGAAGTCACCGAGAGAGTGGGCGGTTCACCATCGTCATTTCCGATGTGAATTCCTGCCGCTCGTCCGACACGACCAACGTGTACGTGAACGGGCAGGGCAAGGTGTTCGTGCCCAACGTTTTTTCGCCGAACGGCGACGGGAACAACGACGTGCTGTTGATTTTCGCCGGAGGCGACGTGGAGGAAATCCTCGAATTCCAAATCTTCGACCGTTGGGGCGAAATGGTTTTTCAACATGAAAATTTCAGTCCGAACGACCCTGTCCATGGCTGGGATGGCCGCCACAAGGGCAAGCCGATGGACCCCGCCGTGTTCGTCGTGAAGGCGATGGTGGCGTTCAAGGACGGTACTCAGAAGATGGTGATGGGAGATGTGGTGCTGATGCGGTAGGTTTTGGGGTATGTAATCAAAAGTGGATTTGTGGGCAAATTTTGTTTTTTACCTTAAAGGGAAAATAAAAATCTAGTTGATTGGTCAACCGTAACAGGTGATTTTATATTTTCGCTTTTCACCTGTTTTTTTCACCTTTTAAAAATGTTGACAATGAACAGACATTTACTCGTAACCCTCCTATTTACACTTGTTTTTGCAGCAGTTGGCTTCGCCCAACCCGCCAACGACAACTGCGCCGACGCCGATGTTTTACCCGGCCCCGGTATGTACAATTTTACGACCATTGACGCCACCACCGATGGCCCCGACCATCCAAGCAACTGCTCCTCCAGCGGTGGGACAGTCATTTCCGTTTACAATGATATCTGGTACTCCTTCACCCCGACTTGGACGGGCTATGCGATTTGGAGCCTTTGCAGCACCGCCGATTTTGACACCAAAATCATGGTGTACAATGCAGGTGCAGCCTGCCCAGTGATGGATGGCCAAGTACTCGCTTGCAATGAGGATGGAGCTGGTTGCACGGGTTATACTTCTGAGGTGATATTCCCGGTAACTTCCGGTTCTACTTACCTCCTCCGCCTCGGTGGCTGGGGTGATGCACCTCCCGGCGAATCGGGTAGTGGTTCCTTTATTATCGAAGAATACATTTTCAACGGCCCACCAAACGACGATTGTGCCGATGCCATCGAGATTTTCATGGATGCCGACGATTCCATCACGGTTGTTATGACAAATGTAGATGCGACAACAGATGGCCCACTTGGACTTCAAGGGCATGGCTGTTTTGGCACCAATGGCGAAGAAAGCGACTACAGCAATGTCTGGTACAAATGGACGGCCACCTACACAGGCGGGCTGGATGTTTCAGCCAGCGGCACAGTGAGTTTCGAGAGCCGTTTTTCGGTGTACGGCCCAGGTGCGTCCTCTATTCCATCGGTTGACCTATTGGACGGTTGCTCGGATGATGGCCTTGACGAGAATTTCATCGCTTGCCCGGACTATACTTCCCACGACAGGTTTTGGGTCGAGCAGGGCGGAACATACCTGATTTCCATCGGCGGATGGTCGGCCAGCGATGTAGGTGCTGGTTATTTCACCTTCAAAAAAGCCGATATCTATACCCCACCCGCCAACGATAACTGCGCTGACGCAGAGAGTGTTTTCATCATGACCCCCCTACAGGCCGACCAGTTTGATTACCTTTTCAATGGAAACAACCAAACGGCCAGCTACACCGACTCTGTGGCGATGCCGACTTGCCGCCCTACCGGCGAATTCTGGGACGTGTGGTACTCCTTCAACTCCGGTTTCAATGACAGCATAGAGCTGCGTTTCAAAATCAACGACGCAGCTTTGGAAAGTGACTACATCATTGACCTTTTCAGCGACTGCGGTACGCCCGATACCTCGGCAGCCACTTTCTGCATCCGAACTGACCAGGGTGTTGGCGATTTCCAGACTTACCAATTGCACAACTTTCTCGGTGTGCCTACCCAGTACTTGATGCGGGTGTCCAGCAGGATTTTGTCGAACCTGCCCGGCGACTTCTTTTTCCAATTGGTGGGTCAGCCTTACCTGAACAGTGTGGGCGAGCCAGCGCTGACCAGCTTCCGCCTCTTCCCGAACCCTGTTCACCAACAGGTGTCCATTGATTTTGGGTTGCCAGCCTCGGCTTGGGGACATTGGGAAATACAGAACCTACTTGGCCAGCCGATTTACGCCAGCGCCGAGATGCAGTTCGCCGCCGGGCAAAACCGACTGGATTATCCGGTTGCCAAGCTGCCAGCGGGCGTGTACTTCTTCCGCCTCACCGTGGACGGCAAGGAGAAAACTGCCCGGTTTGTGAAGCAGTGAGTTTAGGGAAGAAGGGCGAGGGATGAGGGATGAGGGATGAAAAAAAAGGGCTTGCTACCAGTTCAGTCAAGAACTGGCCGCTCATTTTATCGGGTTGTTGCCCCCATACCCCCCATACCTCCATACCTCCATACCTCACCCCTCATTTTCGTCCCACAAGTTCGCAAGCGTGTACGGCCCACCGGATGGCGTCCAAAACGTACCGTCCACATATCGGTAATGGCGGTCGAGGCTATTGAGTTGAGCCATATCATCTGCCGTCAGTTGCACGATTTGCGAGTCGAGGTTTTCCTTCAAACGTTTCGGGGTGACAGACTTCGGGATAGGCGCAGTGTCCCGCTCCATCGCCCAGGCCAGCACGACCTGCGCTGGGGTGCAGTCGTGTAATTCCGCTATGCCCGTCACCACAGCGTAGCTCAAAAGATGGGGCGCATTGGGTGGCAGGTCGGGTGAGGCTGGGCGGCCCAGCGGGGTGTAGGCTGTGACGTGTATTTTTTCCGCTTTGCAAAAAGTGACCAGCTTGTTTTGCGCCAGCAGTGGGTGCATTTCCACCTGGTTCATCTCTGGTCGGTGGCGAGCGGTTTGCAGCAGTTTTCTCAGCTTTTTTACGCTAAAATTCGAGACGCCGATGTGCCGGGTCAACCCAGCGTCGAGGCAGGCTTCCATGCCCTCCCAAGTCTCGGCGATGGGCACTTCGTCCAGCGGGATAAAGTTTTCTGCCACATGCGGCAACACCGGTTTTTTATCAAAACAACCGGCCAATGGATGAGGTAGAGGTCGAGGTAGTTGAGCCGGAGGTCGGCCAGCGTTTTTTCGAGGGCGGGGCGGACGTCGGCCTTTTGGTGCTTCGTGTTCCAGAGCTTGGAGGTTATCCAAAGCTCCTCCCGGCGCACCTCGCCAGCGTCGAAGGCCGCTTGCAGCGCCTCCCCGATTTCCTTTTCGTTGCCGTAAATGGCAGCACAGTCAATATGCCGATAGCCGATGCGAATGGCCTCTCGCACTGCCTGTCCGACTTCGCCACGAGGCGCTTGCCAAGTGCCAAGGCCAAGGGCGGGCATGGCGTCGCCGTTTTGGAAGATTAGTTTTTTCATGGAAAATGAGTGAATGAAGGTATGAAGGAATGATTGAATGTCCGCGCTCAACCTTTCGGGTTAGTGAGCGTTCTGGCAAATGTAGCAGCCGCTACTTTTTACTTTCACCTTTTTACTTTTTACTTTTCAAAAATGCAGAACATCACTGGAAAAACAGCCCTCATCACCGGAGGCAGCAAGGGCATCGGCTACGGCATCGCCGAGAGCCTGCTGAAAGAGGGACTGAACGTGGCCATCACTGGCCGCCACAAAGAAGCGGTGGAAGCCGCCGCTGTCGAGCTGTCCAAGTTCGGAAAGGTGCTTGCCATCACCGCCGACGTGCGGGATTTCGCTTCGCAACAAGCGGCTGTCGCCAAAACCCTCGCCACTTTCGGCAGCCTCGACGTGCTGGTGGCCAATGCGGGCGTTGGCCATTTTGCCAACATCGCCGACCTGACGCCGGAGCAGTGGCACGAAACCATTGACACCAACTTGACGGGCGTTTTTTACAGCATAAAAGCCTCACTGGAGGCGCTGACCGCCACGAAGGGCTACATCATCACCATCGCCAGTCTGGCGGGCACCAATTTTTTCGCCACGGCCTCTGCGTACAACGCCAGCAAATTCGGCCTCGTCGGCTTCACCCAGGCCGTCATGCTCGACGTGCGTGACCGGGGCATCAAAGTGACGACCATCATGCCCGGCTCGGTCGCTACCCACTTCAACAACCACACCCCGAACGATGCCGATGCCTGGAAAATACAACCCGAAGACCTCGGCCAAATGACCGTTGACCTGCTGCGGATGAACCCACGGACGCTGCCGAGCAAGGTGGAGGTGCGGCCGGCGCAGGTGGGGAAGTAGGGTTTTGCGGTTGAAAATGGGGTGGTGATTGAAAGAACACCACCCCATTTTTCAAAAAGTATATCTTTGTGGTATCACCGATAAAACATACCATTTAGCATGAAAACATTGTCGCTAAAACTTCAGGAGCCTATTTTTACAGAGGCAGAAAAGATGGTCGCCCAGCTCAAAAAGAGCCGCAACGCCTACATCAACGAGGCGGTGGCGTTCTACAACCGCTACCAAAAACGGCAGATGCTGGCGAAGCTGCTGGCGGAGGAGAGCAAGCTGGTGGCGGAAGCCGACTATGAAATTTTGAAAGAAATGGAGGCGCTTGAAGATGAAATATTCGAGTAGCGTTCCAAAAAACACAAACCCTATGAAAAAAAAATACGAAGTCTGGCTGGCCAACCTAAACCCTGGCTTCGGTGCCGAACCTGGTAAAATTCGCCCCGTAGTAGTTGTTCAAAGCGACCTCATCAACGGTAGGATAAAATCTACGATGATTTGCCCAATCACCTCAAAATTGGTAAACGGCACAAGTGTAATGCGCCTGAGGCTCGTGCAAGGTGAGGCTGGATTGAGCCAAGATTCTGACATCTTGGTTTCCCAGATTCGTGCGATTGATAATGGTCGTTTTCAAAAAAAACTTGGCAGCATCAGTGCTGTCAACCAGCAGTTGCTGGACGAGAACTTGGCGATTGTGCTGGATTTGGAGTGAGGAAAAGAATCTTTCGTTTGGGTTTTCGTTGAAATTTGCGGCCTTCAGTGATAAACTACTTGCAAAGTATACTCAAACTGTGGCCATGAAATCAAAGAGAAAAAAAGTGCACCAGAGTAATCTATGAATGATTTTATTGAAGTACATGAAAACGAGATTGAAATACCTAAAATCGTCTTTAAACATAGAAAATGGGATGGATTTCAAAAAGATGTTATCTTGAAAAGAGAGGTATTTTATGCACCTCCCGAAAGTTTTGAAGACCCCTTAGACTGCAAAGTGCCTATTAGATATGACCAACTTACAGATGAAGAGATATTTGGTAGATATTTAGAAAGGATGAAGGAGCAACATCCAAGATGGACAAGGCTAAAGCAACGATCGGAGGCCAGGTATTGGTTTAATAAAGGATTAATGAGGGATAAAGAGCATATTCAGAAAGTTGAAGAGGATTATTGGAAAGAGTTTAATGAAAGGTTTGGAGTACTTTGCTTAATTCCAAATCCAAACTCATTTAAAATGTGGGTTGAATACTCAGATAATCATAAAGGATATTGCGTGGGCTTTAATACAGAAATAATGTTCAAAGACAAGTCTAAGGTTGGCGGGGGAGGAAAAGTAATTTATTTTGGAGAACTTCCAATAATTCACCCATTAGAACCGCCAATGCAAAAGATGCTAAAGCAGATTTATTTTAAGGAAAAAAAATGGGAATTTGAAGATGAGTTTCGAGTTCATAAAATGCATCCAAATCAAATTTCTGACGAACAAAGGATTTTAAAAGTTCCAGAAGAAGCTCTTGCCGAAATTATTTTCGGAGCAAAAATGCCTCCAGAAACTAAAACAGAAATCATCGAAATCGCAAAAACTTCCTGTAAACATGCGGTTTTCAAACAAGCAGTAATCAATGCTGATTCCGAGACAATTTCAATCGTAGATTACTGAAAATCAATAAATTAGGTTAATGACAACCGACATCATCAAAGAAGAAAAAACAGAATCCCTCAACTTTCTCGAAGAAATCATCGAGCAAGACATCGCCGCTGGGAAGCACGGAGGCCGGGTACATACCCGCTTCCCGCCGGAGCCGAACGGCTACCTGCACGTGGGCCATGCCACCAGCATCTGCCTGAACTTCGGGCTGGCGAAGAAGTACAACGGCCAGTGTAACCTGCGCTTCGACGACACCAACCCGGTGACGGAGGAAACGGAGTACGTCGAGAGCATCATCAACGACGTACGCTGGATGGGCTTCGAGCCGAGCAATATCCTCTACGCTTCCGACTACTTCCAGCAACTGTACGACTTCGCCGTTGACCTTATAAAAAAAGGCTTTGCCTACGTGGACGACAGCACGGCGGAGGAAATCGCAGCACTGAAGGGCACGCCGACCGAGCCGGGCAAGGACAGCCCCTACCGCAGCCGCAGCGTGGCCGAGAACCTCGACCTGTTCGAGCGGATGCGCAAGGGCGAGTTTGCCGAAGGCAGCAAAACCCTGCGGGCCAAGGCCGACATGGCCTCCCCGAACATGATCATGCGTGACCCGCTGCTCTACCGCATCAAGTTCGCACACCACCACCGCACGGGCGACGACTGGTGCATCTACCCGATGTACGACATGGCGCACGGGCAGAGCGACAGCATCGAAAAAATCACGCATTCCATCTGTACGCTGGAGTTTGTGCCGCACCGGGAGCTGTACGATTGGTGCATCGAGAAGCTGGGCATTTTCCCCTCGAAACAGTTCGAGTTCGCTCGGCGCAACCTGAGCTACACGGTAGTTTCAAAAAGGAAACTGCTGAAACTCGTGAACGAAGGCCATGTGCGTGGCTGGGACGACCCCCGTATGCCCACCATTTCGGCCATGCGCCGCCGGGGTTATACCGCTGCCGCAATTCGTGACTGGGCCAAGCGCATCGGCATTGCGAAGCGGGAAAACATGGTGGACTTGAGCCTGTTGGAGTTCTGCGTTCGGGAGGATTTGAACAAAATCGCCCTGCGGGCAATGGCCGTGCTCGACCCCATCAAGGTCGTCATCACCAACTATCCCGCCGACCAGACCGAGTGGCTGGAAACGGAAAACAACCCCGAAGACCTGACCGCTGGCACCCGAAAGATGCCGTTCTCGCAGGAGCTTTGGATTGAGCAGGAGGATTTCATGGAAAACCCGCCGCCGAAGTTTTTCCGCCTCTCGCCCGGCACGATGGCAAGGCTGAAAAGCGCCTATATCATCCAGTGCGACGAGGTGGTGAAGGACGCCGACGGCAAGGTGACGGAGCTGCGCTGCACCTATTTCCCCAACTCGAAAAGCGGCGAGGACGTGAGCGGCCTGAAGCCGAAAACGACCATCCATTGGGTGGACGCCAAGCACGCCATCCCCGCTGAGGTGCGCCTCTACGACCGCCTTTTCACGGTGGAAGACGTGGCCAGCGACGACCGGGAATTCCAGGAACTGCTGAACCCCGATTCGCTGAAAGTGGTAGAAAATGCTTGGCTGGAGCCTTCTTTGGCAGGTGCCGCATTGGGGCAGCACTACCAGTTCCTGCGCCTCGGCTATTTCACCGTGGACACCGATTCGACGCCGGAAAAACTGGTCATCAACCGCACGGTGACGCTGCGGGATGCTTGGGCGAAGGCGAAAAGTTGATTTTGAGAACGGATAAGTTGCAAAGTTTTGCCCGAACTTGTTAAATAAAGATTGGGTTACTATTTTTGTAAAAAATACAGTTTTATGAAAATGGCTGGTGCAAACGCAAATATTGTTGAGTATTACTTAAACCTGCTTTCAGGGCTAAGTGCCGAGGTGAAACTTGACCTTATTTCAAAGCTTTCGGCTTCCTTGAAGATGGATTTTGGAAAAAAGAAGCCTGATAAAGTGGAGAAGAAGAGCATTTTAGATTTTGCTGGCTGCTGGGAATCCGACAAAACTGCTGAGGAGTTAATTGAAGAAATCAGGAGTGCTCGAACCTTTAACCGCGTAATAGAACCGCTTTGAAAAAATATCTGCTCGATACCAATATCTGTATTTTTTATTTTAAGGATAAGCATGACATTGAGGCAAAAATCAAAGCCGCCGGGGTGGAGAATGTATTCATTTCAGAGATAACTATAGCTGAGTTGAAATTCGGGGTGGCAAATACTGAAGACCCAACAAAACGTGAAAAAAACAGAGAAGCGGTTATTAATTTCCAAAATGCTGCCAACATCATTCCAATCATTTCTGTACTTGATATTTATGCATCGGAGCGGGCAAGATTGAAGAATTTAGGTAAATCAGTTGACGACTTCGACCTCCTCATAGGCTCCACCGCCCTTACGCACGACCTCGTCATGGTTACCAACAACGTCAAGCACCTCGAAAGATTGAAAGGTATCCTCATTGAGGACTGGACAAAAAGTTAACCCGTAATTTGACCTTCGTTGCCCTTCAAATCTTCGCCTCTGCAATCCACCTTTCCCTAAGGTGCAACAACAATTGAACATCACGATACTTGACCCGTTATACCGAGATAATACACCTTCCAATAGTTACTTTTTCAAATAACGGTTTCCATGAACTCATATCAATACGCCCTGTACACGGGGCTACTCTTCTACTTTTCGCTGCAACTTAATGCACAGACTTCAGCAGCAAAATTTGCCAATAGCAATAACGTACCTGAAATTACCATTATCAACTGCTCGGTTGCCAACTCGGACAAGCTGGAATTTTCTCCAACTTATTACCACAACGGTTTGGTGTTCGCCACTTCCCGCTCCGAAAAAGAAGCTGTGGACAAGAAAATTGACGAACATTTTTTCGAGCTGTATTATGCTGAGATTGCTCCAACGGGCATGCCCATGCAGCCTTACTTTTTCTCACCGGCGCTCACTTCCCGCCTGCACGAAGGGCCTGTTGCGTTCAACCGGGATTTTTCCAAAATCTATTTCACCAGAAACAACGTCCGGGACGGCGAGGTGATAAAAGATGCCGACGGAGATGTGAACCTCCAGATTTTCGAAGCGGAGAAAAGCCCCGCCGATTGGATCAACCTGCACAGCCTTTCTTTCAATAGGGTGGATTATTCTTGCGCCCACCCGTCGCTGTCCGCCGATGAGCGGATGATGTATTTTTCTTCCAACATGCCTGGCGGTTACGGTGCAATGGACTTGTATGTAGTTGAAAAATCGGGCGAAACATGGGGCAAGCCGGTAAACTTGGGACCTAAAATCAATACTGCCAGTAATGAAATTTTCCCGTTTATCCATTCCGGCGGCGTTTTGTTTTTCACTTCTGACAAGCAGGAGGGATTTGGAGGGCTTGATATTTATAAAGTAAATATGGCACCGTCAGGGGCCATTGAGGCCATAAACATTGGTGTTCCCTACAATTCAAGCTCGGACGATTTGGGCATTATCATGAACATGGACGGCACCAAGGGCTATTTCACCTCGGCAAGGGAAGGCGGCTTGGGCAAGGACGATATTTACTATTTTGAAACACCGGAGCCGCTGATTCAATCGGGCGAGGTGAACTTGGTCGTCACAGTGCTGGACGAAGAAACCGGAAAGCCGATTCCGGGCGCCGACCTGCGGGTGCTGAAAGGTACAGCGGGAGGTTTTCTAGAAAACGACGAGCTGTACGACCTGGAATTGGTGCCGTCGGCCAGCAAATCGGGCGAACTCAGCCTCCAAATGGTGCGCAAATCGGAAAGCCAACTTCCGCCGCCCATTGCCTCAAGCGATAGCAAAGGCATTATCCGCACTAGTTTGATACGCCACCAAAATTACATTTTGGTGGTTTCGAAGGAGGATTATGCTACGGAAGATGTTTTTCATTCAACCATGAATGGTCCTGAAACGCAGTACCTCACCGTAAAGCTCAAACCCCAGACTTGTGTGATGCTGACGGGGACTGTGGTTGCTGGCAACTACGGTAGAGGTGTGCCGGGCGCTGTGGTGAAGATTTACAATCAATGCAGCCGCACGGAAGAATATGTGCGCACCAACCTTGATGGCGTTTTTTACTATTGCTTGCAAGATAATTGCGATTTCGACCTGACCACTACCAAGGAAGATTACCATCCGGGAATCGCAAAGGCGACTACCAAAGGCACGGAGAAGCAACTTAACGTTACCATCTCGCTTTTACCTTTCGAAGAGTCCATTGTACGGGCACCACTGAAAAAAGGCTCCATCATTATTTTGGATAAAATTTATTACGACTTCGATATGTCATACATCCGGGTCGGCGCTGCCAGGGACCTCGATGCCTTGATTCAACTGATGAAACGCTACCCCAGCATGATAGTGGAATTGTCGGCGCATACCGATTCTCGCGGAACTGCAGAATACAACTCAGAACTGTCGTTGCTAAGGGCAAAGGCGGCAAAGGATTATGTGACAGTCAGGGGAATTGATGCGAACCGCATCACCACATTTGGTTACGGCGAAGCTTATCCACGAAACGGGTGCAGTGATGGTGTTGATTGTTCGGAAGAAGAACACCAGTTCAATCGGCGGACAGAAATCCGTGTGGTAGAAATTGACGAACCAGTCACGGTGAATTACAAAGATGTTGGCCCAAGCGTGATTGACGAGAAGAAAAATTAGACCATACCTAAAAGAAAAAAACAAAGGGCGTCCGAAAAGACGCCCTTTGTTTTTTTACATCCACCAACGAATCAAAATCTCCCTCGTTCCACCGTTCGGGCCGATGACGGTGGCCTTGCGGTCACAGTCGCCGTTTCCGTAGTCAATCGTCAGGACTTTGCCATCAATCGTTAGTGTTTTCGTGCCGGAGACCGTCCAGCGGCATGCCCGCCTTTTCACCAGCGGCGTCACGATTTCAGTAGTGAATGCCTTACCGTTGCGGGTGACACCTGTGGCACCGCCTGTGATTTCCCAAACATTATCGAGCAAGATGGCAGTGTTGCCTCCTTCCACCAAGGTCATCGAGTGATTGGCTTCCCAGGTCGTTACCTCGCCATCGGGGAAGGTGATTTTGCCGCCAACGACCGTGCGGGAAAAGGTGAGGTTGCCGTCTGCGTTCGGGCCGAGGTTGGTGAGGGTGCGAGTACCTTCCACATGGGCATCGTCCACGTAGAAATCAACAAAAGTGGCGGTGCGAACAGCACCCGTGTTGGTCAAGGTGTCGGTGAGGTTCACCACGATTTGGCCCTTGCGGACACGGCCATCGAGGCCAGTGCAGCCATCGGTGCCAAAGTCAATGGTCATGGTGCGTGGGTAGCTGCCATCGGCGGGGTCAATGGTGACGGTGGGGCAGACGGTGCCGCCTCCGCCACGGGTTTCGATGGCCTGGTCAACTTGTTCGTCCACATCTTCGTAAAGGTCGTTGGAGGAGGTCTGGTCTTCGGCGGCCATGATTTGCTCGCTCTGGATGGTGGTTTCTTCGTCTTTTTTGCAAGCAGTGAAAAGCAGGCCCAATGTCAGGGTTGAGCGCTAATAGCCATTTCATGATTTTCATGTCTGTAGATTTTTTTGTTGAAAAATGATGGTTGGAATCAGGACAGCTCATGGTGCGCACCGGCTTCACTGTCGGGTAATGTTCTTTACATAAAAGCCTAATTTTTTTGGTTACGGTAGTGTAGACCCCATTTGTTTTGAGAGGTTTAACCAGTAACGATTTTTTTGCCAAATGCCCTACTTGGGATTTTGCCAATATGCTTGTTTGGCTTAGACCTTAATAGCAAACGAGTTTCAGTAGCAATACTGAAACTCGTTCACAATCAATAAGTTATAAAAATCTTGTCAATCGTTTTGGCAACGATTCAAGAATTTCGGAAAATTCCCAGTTTACAACTCAACCCCCACTACGGGAATATCCCCAGCGAGGTATAGTCGTCGCCAATCAGCTTGATGGCATAGGCAAAAGCAGCCGTGCGCATGTCAATATTGTGCTTGCGCTGGAACTCGTGGATGAACTGATACGACCGGCTCATGGTCTCCTCCAAGCCAGAGCGGACGAGATCCACCTCATCGGCACCCCGGGCTACTTTGCGCAAGACTTCCGGGTCAATTTTCCGACCAGTGAGTTCTTCGATGACGTGCAGCATCCGCTCCTGCGAAGTCTGGTTGAAGCGCTTTTCCATCCGGCCAAAACGCATGTGCGAAAGGTTTTTCAGCCATTCGAAATAAGACACGGTCACACCGCCTGCGTTTAGGAAAACGTCAGGTACGATGAGGATGCCTTTTTTCAACAAAATCTCCTCGGCCGCAGAGCTGATTGGGCCGTTGGCAGCTTCACCGATGATTTTTGCCTGAATCCGGTCTGCATTTTCCGAGGTGATTTGGTTCTCCAACGCCGCCGGAACGAGAATGTCGCAGGGCATTTCGAGAATCTTGTTGCGGTCGGCCTGTGGTATCACCGTTGCGCCGGGGTAGTTGAGGATGGAGCCAGAATCCTTGCGGATTTCGAGCAACTTCTCGATGTCTATGCCACTTTCGAGGTAGATGCTGCCCTCGTACTCGCCCACGCCCACCACTTTCACGTCGCCTTCTTGCTGCGAAATGGTGCCGGTGTACGAGCCTACGTTGCCCATACCCTGGATAATCATCGTCTTGCCACCCAGTCCGGTTTGCATGCCGACCTTTTTCATGTCCTGCACATCAGAGCAGGCCTCCCGGAGGCCATAAAAAACGCCCCGGCCAGTGGCCTCGGTGCGACCTTGGATGCCGTAAAGCGCCACCGGTTTGCCCGTCACGCAGCCAGCGGCGTCAATTTCGTTTTCCCGCAGGGTGCGGTAGGTATCGTAAATCCAGGCCATTTCACGGCCACCAGTTCCGTAGTCGGGTGCTGGCACGTCAATGCTGGGGCCGATGAAGTTGCGGCGCACCAGTTCATAGGTGTAACGGCGGGTGATGCGCTCCAGTTCCTCCTCGGTGTAGTCCCTGGGATTGATTTTTACCCCGCCCTTTGCACCGCCGAACGGCACGTGTACGATGGCGCATTTGTACGACATCAGCGTTGCCAAGGCCATGACCTCGTGTTGGTCTACGTTTTCGGCGTAGCGGATACCGCCCTTGGTCGGAAGGCGGTGGTGGCTGTGCTGTACTCGATAGGCTTCGATTACCTTCACCTCCATTTTGCCAGTCGTCTTGTTTTGGATTTCGACGGGGAACTGAATGGCATAGATGGAGTTGCAGACCTTTATTTGGTGCAACAACCCCGCATCAAGGCCAGTGTACGGTGCTGCTTTTGGAAAAAGTTCTCTACCGTGTTGTAGAAATTTGGTACTTGAATTTGGCTACTCATGATTTTTAATTTGGTCCTCCAATTTGGTGAGCTTCCTGTCCAGGCGAATTAGGTAAATAACAATTCCAAGAAAAATAGCTGCAATCACGGCCACCACCACATACATTTTCCCCATGCTGCGCATGAAGTCCGTGTCTTCCTGTGCCAACAAAAAAGTGAGGGGGAGAACGAGCAGCGGAAGTGTGACGAAAGCCTTTTTTGAAGCCATCAACCTAGTCATGATATTTAACTTTTTAACCTGTCCGATAAACGGGCGCTAAGGTCTGTGAAATTTTCTGTTCGGCAAAGTAAAAAGGTATGGAGGTATGAGGTATGGAGGTATGTTTTCCAAACCTCCAAACCTCCAAACCTCATACTTCATACCTCCATCAGCCTATCCCGCAGCCTCGCTGTTCGCAAGACGATTTCGCCAATCCAAATGCCCAGCAGCGTCCAGCCGATGATGGCGGGCCGGAAGACCAGCTTCATTGTGTTGTCGAGGTCTTGGCTGCCGAAGGCGATGTTACCCCCGGCCCCGGGGTGTAGGCTGTCCGTCAATTTTGGAATAATGTAAAGCAGCGGCACTAGGCTGGCGAAGGCGAAAATGTTGAAAACGGCGCTCACCCTGGCCCTTTTTTCGGGATCCTCGAAAGAGGCCCGCAGCACGAAATAGGCTCCGTAAATCAGCAGGGCAATGGCCGTCATGTTCTGTTTCACGTCCCAGCTCCAGAATTTGCCCCAGGTAAACTTCGCCCAAATGGCCCCAGTGATGAGGCCTAGAATGCCCAGTAGCAGCCCCACGTTGGTCAGCGCCATCGCCTTGCGGTCATCGTCGGCGTTCGACTTCCAGAGGTAGCGTATGCTCATGACCATTCCCGCCGTGAGGATGATGAACATGGCCATCCAAAGCGGCACATGATAGTACGTGTTGCGGATGGTTTCGCCGAGAATATTGCGGAATGGAAACGTAAATGCCTGTTTTTCATGGAGTTGTGAAATTTCGGCGTTCGTCCAGACCAAGTCGCCGAGGGCCACGTTGACGCTGTCCTGCGTGACGACGATGCCGCCGGGCAGTACGCTCGCCCCATCCACCGGACTGTCAATCAGAAGCGTAAAGTCTTTCACTTTTTGGTCAACGGGCAGGTAGGCCGGAATGTCGAAGGTGAGCTTGACCACCCGGTCGTCCACTACTTCGATGTGTTTGGCTGCAAGGGCTTTTTGATTCGACATTTTCAGCCACGCACGCAGATTTTCCTTTTCCTTCGTAAAAAAAGAGTTGTAGCCCTGCACCGTCACCACCTCGCTGCGCCCCGTGTGCAGGCTGACTGGGCTTGCATCGGTGATGCCCGTTTTTAGCGGGGTCAGCATCCCTACGAAGATGGTGTAAAGCAGGATGAGCACGCCGAGAATTTTCCACCAGTATTTCATTGATTGTTGGATTGTTATATTGTTGCATTGTTGAGTGCAGAAGCTGTCGTCATGAGGGAATAACAATAAAACAATTCAGCAATTCAACAATAACTTTCAGTCTCTCCAAAGGAACGGGAATAGCACCAATCCCATCGCCACCAGTATCAAATCTACGGCGGCCAGCAAGCTGATTTTGTCGCCAATGTCCGTGCCGCTTAGCAGCCCAATGCTGTGCGCAGAAAGGTTGACCAACAACAGCAAAATCGGGATCACCACCGGAAAACTCAGGATGGCCATCAACGTACTGCTATTGTCCGCCTTGGCCGCAATGGCCGACACGAAGGTGAACGTGATGGAAAACCCCGTGCTGCCGAGGAAAAGTGCGAGGGCGAAGTTGCCCGCCTCCTGCACCGGGTTGCCCGCCACGAAGCTCAAAGCTAGGAACGTCAGGCCGCCCAACAGCAGCAGCAGCAGGGAGTTGTAAATCATTTTTGACAATAAAATGGCAACAGGGTGCAGCAACTGGAAGTAGTAAAGTTGCCGATACCCGCTTTCCTGCACGAAACTTTTCATCACCGCATTCACCGAAGCGAAGAGCATGATGACCCAAAAAAGCACGTTCCAGACCTGCGGGCCAATGTTCTGAAACGAGATGTACACGATGAAAACCGTGCTCAGCACGTACAGCAAGATGCCGCTGATGGCGTATTTCTGCCGCCATTCCAGCGTGATTTCCTTGCGGAGCAGGTAAAATATTTGAGCAAAAAGGTTCATCGGAGGCAAAGATAGCGAGCGGGTTTTGGTTTCAGGTCTCGGGTTTCAGTGCCGGCCCCGCTCACCCGCTCACTTCTCTCACCTCTCTCACTCTCTCACTTTCTCACCCGCTCCCAATCCTCCGGCAAGTCAATGTCCACCGCTCCATCGGGAAAATCAACGAGAGCTAGCCGTGGTCGGTGTTTTTCCATCAATTTTTTGGCACCTTGCTGGCCGTGCAGGGCGGCGAGTTCAGGGAACAATTTTTGGCCAAAAATGGCGGGTGGGCCGAAAGTTCCGGCATAGCTGGAGGCGACGATTTGGACAGGGGAGTTGCGCCATTTTTCTACCAATTCTTTCAAAAAATCCGTCGTCACGAACGGCTGGTCGCAGAGCAAAAGTAACACAGCACCAGCATCGGGACGGAGCTGCGACATGCCGCAGGCGATGCTCTCGCCCATTCCTTCGGGCCATTTTTCGTTGAAGATTATTTCGACTGGCAGGTGCTCGACGGCAGGTTTTATCGCTTCGCAATTTGCGCCTAGAACCACGATAACTTGTTGATTTTCAATGGACAGCGCCGTCTCGCATATTTGCGCAAGCAAGGGTTTTTCGCCCAAGCGGAGCAACTGCTTCGGTTGTCCCAACCTGGTTGAGGCACCAGCCGCCAGCACGATGATGGCGATGTTGCTGCCCTGCTCAGGCATGTTCCGTGAGGGTTTTGCGTTCGTAGATTGGGGCCGTGCGCTGCCGCAGCGAGCCACCCTTGCGCCGCCCGAACACCGACTGGATTTCAGCGGCGATGCTCAAGGCGATGGCCTCTGGCGTGGTCGCCCCAAGGTCGAGGCCGGCGGGGCCGTGCAGCGTGTCGAGTTGGGTGGGGGAGAGGTGGATGCCCTCGTTCTCCAGGGCTTCGAGCATGCGCTCCGTGCGCTTGCGGGGGCCGAGCAACCCGATGAAGGGCAACCCTGCGGGCAACAGTTTATGCAGGTTGGCGAAGTCCGTTTTGTAGTCGTGCGACATCAGCACGGCGGCGGTGCGGGCATCGGGCAGTGCAGGGAGTTGCTCGAAATCGGGCACTACCGTTGCCAGTTCGAAGATGGGCTTGCCGATTTTGCGGAGGTTGCCCACAACGGTGAGCCGCCAGCCGAGCGTCCGCCCGATTTCGAGGAGCGGCAGCAGGTCGTAATTGCTGCCGAGGGCCACGAGGTGGATGGGCGGCTGTATCATTTCTACGAAAAATTGGATTGTATGGCCGTCCGACCAAGTCATTTCCAACTGCCGGGAAGCCCCGTTTTCCAGTGTTTCCAGCACTGCTGCCGTCAGTTTTCCCCAATCCGCCAACGGCGTCATGTTCACTACCAGTTCGTCTTTTGACTTCAAAATCCGAAGCCCAACGGGGACTTCCGGGCTGTCGGAGGCAGTCACGACGCCGAGCGCAGTATTGCCCCGTTCAACCCCGTCGGCTTCCAAGGTTACCGTGCGCAGCAGCTCCACAGGGTTGGTCGGGTCGGCTGCGTCCACTGGCTCGATCAGCACGTCAATGATGCCCTTACAGCCCAGCCCAACGCCGATTTGGAAGGGGTCGTCCTGCGTGGTGTCGTACCTGACTACCCTCGGTTTTTGCTGAAAAATGGCCATGTTGGCCTTGCGGATAGTGTCGTCCTCAAGGCAGCCGCCGCTGATGCCGCCCGTCCAGTGCCCATCGTCCACGATGAGCATCCGAGCGCCTTCCCGGCGGTAGCTCGACCCGGCCACATGTACCACGGTGGCCAGTGCGACCTTCCGCTCGGAGTGGTCGAGGCGGTCGTAAGCGGCGAGTATGTTGGTGATTTCTTTCATTGAATTTAGTCAATTTATTTGCCTCGCATCCGGGTTCCACGGCCGCCCCAAGGCCTTATTTCTTCGGCGGTGAACTCGTCTTTTGATGCCAATTTGCCAATCAATTTCACCGTTTCACCTTTTTCCAATCGAACCACTGGAGCAATAAAAGCTGATTCGTAATGGATTTTCCAGGCTTTGTTGTTGAAGTCTTTTAGCACAAAATATTCAGCACTGACCTCCTCTATCTGCCCCGATAAATACCCATCTTCTGGCATTGACCAGAGCTTGGTTTTCCTTTGTTGGAGGCTTTCGTACACGTCAACGTTGACTGCAAACGCATGCTCAAGCTGATGGCCGCCGCCGCCAATAAAAAACAGCGTGCCCAACAAGATGCTCAACAGTGCACTAAACCCCACCAGTTTTGCCGCCGTAAATTTGTAGCCTTTTTTGGAATACTGGATGCTGTAAAATGCGACGGCCAAGAATACAATCAAAAAGACTATCCATATAAAAGGCAAAAGGCCCAGGAACATTTCCAACCGGGAGTGCGACAGGTGGCTGACCATGTTGAAGTCGGTCTGTTGGATGGCGAACAGGATGACGGAAAAGGCCATGGCACCCAGCACTACGGCCACCAAGAAGCCGGCCCATGCTAAGCCGTTTTTTAAGGAAAATTGCCATTTGGGCACAGGTTGGATGTCCTGCTGCTTGATGGCTTCGATGAGTTTTTCTGAACCTTTCATGGCGCTGTATTTAAAGGTCAAAAATTATATGTTGTGCTTCCGCCAAACTCTTGAAGGCTTTTTTTGCACGATTGATGCGGGTAGCGACCGTGCCTTCCGGTATTTTCAAGACGTCCGAGATTTCTTCGTAGCCCATGTTTTCCAGAAACTTCAGCATCAGCACTTCTTTGTAGTGTAGTGGCAATTGCTCCAAAACTTCGTGCAGGGACAGGTCAATGTCCTGCATCTCTCCTGCATCCGCCAGCGATGTGTCGTCGGGAATACTGGCGTTGAGCGCATCATCCCAAGTTACTTTTTCATCCCTGCCGTATGATTTTTTCTTGCGAAAAGCAGAAACTGCTTGGTTGTGAACAATGCGGTAAATCCAACTGGACAGCTTTAGGCTTTGGTCAAATGCATAAAGGTTTTTCCAAATGCTGATGAATGATTCCTGTAAAATGTCCTCCGCCTCCGTGTCCGTCACTTGTGCCAATCGTTTGATGTAGCGCAGCAGCCGGGCTTCATAACGGTCGTACAGGCAGGAGAAAAAATCCACTTCCACGAGTGCTTTCTGGATGATTTCCAACTCGCTGAACCTGTCGCATATTTCTTTTGGAACTACCATGCTTGTCGTTTCTCAGGAAAGAAGAAAACCAAAGAATGCGGGAATTTCGGTCAAATAAAAACAAGAAAAACAAACAAAAGTCACTTGACATAAAACAACTGCCCCGCCAATGGAGGCAGGGCAGTTGATGGCGATTTTATTACAGTTCCCAAACCTGTGGGGGCTAGTTGCCACCGCCGTTGCCGCTACCTGGGCCATTTCCATTCCCACCGTTGCCATTCCCACCGTTGCCGTTGCCGCCGTTACCGTTGCCACCGGTATTTCCGTTAGGGCAAGTTCCGTTGCCGCTACCTGGGCCATTTCCATTCCCGCCATTGTTTCCTTGAGGGCCAGTACCGTCGCAAGTGCCCGTACAGTTCCCTGGGCCATTTCCATTACCAGTTCCCAAGCACATGCCACAGATGGCACCGCCGGTTTCTTTGGGCGAGCTGATGATTTCATCGAAAAGTGCTTGGCTGATGTATTGCGGAACATACACTTCTCCCACTTTCACGAGGTTGCGGTTGAAGGCACGCAGGTGGTTGCGGGAGCCTTTTGTCAGTTCCGTAAAGACGGCAAGCATATCCTTGTTATCCACGCTGGACATCCTCACAAGCAGGTCAGAAATGTCAAGGTCTTCGATGGTCGCACCTACCCGAAGGGCTGCCGCCAATGAAGTTGAGCCTTCATTCATCAGGTTGTTGTAGAGGAGTTGCAGGTCGGCATTGTTGAAAACACCCACTGCATTCACGCCAACTGGGTCAACCAAACCATATTTGTCAATGAGGCAAAGGATAGCATCCATGTGGCGCTGTTCGGATTTGGCGATGTTGGAGAATATCCTCGCATCCCATTTTTCATTCATGCCGGTATATACGTCCCGGGCCAATTTTTCCTCTTCCCGCATGAAGAGCAATGCGCCTGCTTCTGCCTCCGTCAATTCCTCATAAGGGAAATTGGTCAGCAGACAATTGCAGACCTCAGCTACATCATAAGCGATGGGAGTTGCAGCAGTCACGTCACTGGACATGGCAGTTGCTTTCAGGTTGTCCATTGGTGCGATTTCGTTTGCATCGGCTTCGCACCGTGTAAATAGCATGGCAATACTCATCAATAAAGCCACGCTGGCGATCAATTTGAACATTTGCTTTTTCATGACTCTAATTTTAGGTTATCAATAGTTCTTGAATCACTTTCAACTATTGCTACGCAGTAGGGTCTGGGTTCTTTCACTTGCTGCCATTTTTCTGTGTTGATAAAAATCAGTAGGTGGGTGAAAACAGTTTCTGGATGCCACGGCCTCCATCACGAAGGGATAGGGTGTTAGTTTAGTGGCAAGGCTTTCCTATAAAAAATTGGGCTTTCCCCATTTCACAACAAACCATTGCAATTGGGAGCTGAACAGGACGCAATTTGCCCCTCATCGCCGCCTTTGGCGGCGGGGAAGGGGGTTTGGGGGCGGCTGCAGCCGCCCCCAAACCCCTTCGCTTCACGTCAAACTATTTTTTATAGGAAAGCCCTAAGTTTATTGAATGTACGAGGTCGGATTTTTTCAATTCTATAGCCTTGGATAGGCCAAGAAATACAAGGAAGTAGGCCAGTATCTGATGCTTCCAATATGCTGTTCCTACGATAATACCGGAACGAAAACTAATCGTTACAATGGTTTCTACAAACCTGCGTGCCGGAAGGCTGGGATGCCATTCCTACGGAACTAGGGGCACAACTTGAGTTATTTCACCAAATACATCCCCATCTTCCCCTTGTTCTTTACCTCCACTTCGCCCCGAAACTCGCAGTTGACCGACTGATTTACAAGCTTGTACGTGGCCTCCGAGATGTTGATTTCCCCAGCGGGGCAGTTGCTTTCCATGCGGCTGGCGGTGTTCACCGTATCGCCCCAGATGTCGTAGGCGAACTTCTTGCTGCCGACCACCCCGGCCACCACCTCGCCAGTGTGGATGCCGATGCGGATGCGCCAAGGTATTTTGCCCATGCTGGCCAATTTTGTGTTATGTTGTTCTACCACTCGGAGCATTTCACGGGCGGCGGTCACGGCGTCCTTCGGGTGGGTACTGTTCTCGGCGGGAAGCCCCCCTGCGCACATGTAGCTGTCGCCGATGGTCTTGATCTTTTCGAGGTTGTGCCGCTGGCATATTTCATCGAATTCCAGGAAAAACTCGTTCAGCTCCCGCACCACCTCGGTGGGGTGCATGGTGGCCGAAATTTTTGTAAACCCTTGAAAATCAGTGAACAGCACGGACACGCTGTCGTAGTGCTGGGGGGTGGCGCTCCCTTTCTGCTTGAGTTCTGCGGCCACCTCGCCGGGCAGGATGTTGAGCAGCAGGCCCTCGGCACGGGTGCGCTCGGCGTCAATCTCCGTTTTTTGTGCCTCGATTTGCTGGTTTTGGGCAGCCAGGCGGCGGTTCAGGCGGCGACCGTACAGCCAGCTCCCGGCGATCAGTGCCATCAGCAATGCGCCCAAAAGCCCAATGCCCATGGCCGTTTTTCGAAAGCTCTCCTGCTGCTGGATTTTCATGCTGTCCAACTGTTTTTGGCTTTCGAGCAGTGAGATTTCCTGCTGTTGCTCGGCTCTTTGCTGCGCTGCTTCGAGGCTGTCGAGCTTGTTTTGCTGGGCAAGGCTGGCAATTTCTCGGCCCTGTTTTTCGGCCAGAAGGTTCTGCGTGGCAAGCTTGAGGGCTGAGCGGTTTCGTTCGGCCTCCAATTTTGTGGAGCGCAGATTGGCTTCCTTGACCTCGTCTTCCCTGCGCAGCAGGGCAATTTCCTTCTCCTTTCGGTCGGCATCGAGACGCTGGTTGTCGGCTTCGAGTTTGAAGCGCTCGTTTTCCGATTGGAGCTTGGCCAGCGCCAATTGGCGAAGTTCTTCGTCGGAGATGCCTTGGATGGTCTCGTTTTCGGTGCGTTCGAGGAGGGAGTGCAGGGCCTCCCTGTTCTGCTGGCGCAAGCGCTCCTCCCGTAGCAGGCTGTCCTTCAGGCTAAGGTGTTTTTTGTAAAAATCGAGGGCTTTTTCGGACTCGAAAAGCTGCTGGTAAATTTGCGAAGCGGCCTCAAACGCATCACATTCCACCTGTGCGTTCTTCGATTTTTTAGCGGAGCCAATGGCCAACTCGTTGTATTTCAGCGCATTGTAGATGTCCTTGTTTTTGAGGTAAATGGAGGCAATGAGGTGCTGCACATAGCTCTTGTCGTCCAGCCCGTTGTCGGCCCGTTTCAGGTTTTGTAGGGACAGGTTGGACTCGCCGAGGTTGTTCCAGGCGATGCCGAGGTTGGTGTACACGTAGTTGGTTTTGAGGTTCGGGTTGGCCGTGTAAATAGCCTCGGCTTGGGTAAAATAATCCACCGCTGCCTGGAAGTCCTGCTGTCGGTTAGCGGCGAAGCCAAGGTTGTTCAGGGCGGTGGCCGTGGTGGTCGGGTCGCTGTTCCGTTCTGCCAATGCCTTGATTTTCAAGTAGTAATCAATGGCCTTCGGAAAGTTGGAGATGGCCAAGCAGGTTTGCGCCAGTTTTTCGAGGGTGCGCACCTGGTCTTCGTAGTGGCCAGCGTTTTCGTGGGCTTCGAGGAGTTGTAGCAGTGCCTCGTGGGCGTTTGAAAATTTGCCATCATCAAAAAGTGCGTTGGCCGTGAGCCACTGGCTGGAGCGGAAGGCAGGCTCGTCGTTCAATTTTTGCGCCAGCAACCCTGCTTGCTTGAAGTATTTGACTGCCTTGGAAAAATATGCCTCCCGGTCGTAGATTCGACCGATGTGCAGACAGGCTTCCAGTTCCTCCCTGGTTCGGTTGTTCTTCTCCGCGGAGCGGAGGTCGTAGAGTGCCAGCCGCAGTTCTTCCACGGCGGGGTCAGCGGCCAGGGCGCTTTCGCTCAAAGCCTTGATGGTGTCTAGTTCCATCGTGGCACTAACGGCCAACGGCAGCAGCCCAAGTAACAATATGAAAAATACGTTTTTCATTCAATGTTGTAATTCATGCCCATCCGCAGGAAAAAACCAGACTGGGGATTGTAACGCAAAAGGTCATTGGCCGCTGCCTGTGGCAGCAGACCGGAATATTCCTGGTTGAACAGGTTGATGATTTTAAGGTAGCAATCGAAGCGATCGGTGAAGGCATACCGCAAAACGAGATCCCAGGTCCAAAATTTTGTTTTCGGGCTGAGGCCGGAGGTGACGCCAGCATTCTTGTAGCGGATGGCATCAATGATGAGGGCTGTTTTTCGGAAAGGGTAAAAACTGTTTCGGAACGCAGGATGCGGCCATTGAATTGCGGAATGTCATAATCGGTGATATTGAACCCCACCGCCTGCAGGTTGGAGTGATCCAGGAGTAGCTAATCATGCCCTCAGCCGCTTTTTTTTCTTTGATGTTCCCGGCAAAGAACAGGCTCGCTTGTCCACCTTTGTATTTAATGGATGCCTGGTCAAGATTGGAGTAGCCGATCTGACCCAGATAAATGGAGTCGCCTAAATCCACCTGCTCAATCTGGCCATATCGAAGCAACTGGGAGGTCTTGTTGATGAACCAGGTGAGGTCGGCCCCGACATTGCTGTCGTCAGTCTTCCAGCGGATACCGCTTTCCCAGGAGGTTGTTTTCTCAGGATCAATGTCCAATTGGGATCGGGTAACCACGGGTGTAGCCGGAGAATATACCTGGTAAGAAATACTTTGGTAATATGGATTTGGTGCCCGAAATGACGTACCCCAGGATGATCGAACGTTGATGTTCTCCGTGGTCTTCCACAAGGCAGAAAGCCGGGGTGAGGCATTCTCAAAAAAATTGTCCGCTACCTCCTCTTCCGTTTGTCCTTCCAGTCCGATCAAGTAGGCCGAATTGTTGATGCCACACGCAAGGTTGAACCGTTTGCCATTGTAAAAAAGCTGGCTAAAGAAGTTTAATTCCATGTGCGTCGTGTATTTGGTGACAATTGGAAATGTAAGGCTGTCCAAAAGAAATTCGTTGTCAAAGCCGAATAAATTGCTTTGGCTCTCGGTCACAGGCCTGCTCAAATAGGCAGTGAATGGCCTTCCAATGGCAAGTTTTGCGTTGGCACCAGCCGTCAGCGTGATGTATTTAAGGATGCGATAGTTGCGAACGTGTTCTATCCGGCCTTCGTCCGAGTGGCCAAACATATAGCGAAGACCATTGAGGTAACGCTCGTATAATTTGGTAAAAATCACCGATGCGCTATCTCCAGTGTCAGCTGAACGGGCGAGGGCCGCATTTTGCAGCATCAGCGTCAGCCGGTTCTGTACGGGCAGGATAGAGGAACGGGTATCAATGTTGTAGCGGATGTAGGTGAAGTCGGTTTTACGGTTCTTTTTTTCTTTTTCCTTGTAAATATTTAGGTTGAACTTCAAGATGGCTTCCCCGGTGAAGGTCTGCGGGTTGCGGTAGGAATAGGCCACGGGGTTCAGCCCGAGTGAACTGTGGTCTCGGCGGTACATCGTTTCCGCAGAGAGTGTGAACCGCTTGTATTTCAGGTTGAAACCAAATTTGCGGCTGAGGTGGGGTGTGTTGGTCAAAATGGGATTGTCCAAAGTGCCACCGTAATTGGGAAATTTCACATAGTTGCTGTCAAAGGAGTAGGTGGATGGCTTATAGTTGTATTCTGTATCGTAAAAAATATTACGCTTCTCAAACAGCACATTGCTGCCGTAGGCAAAGTATTTAAAAATGCGCTTGTCCCTGCCCAGGCGCCCGCCGAACATCACGTTTACGCTGCTGTACACCCCGCCGCCGACTGATAGGTCAGCCTGCATGAAAACGGGCTTGTCCGACTCCCTTGTGATAATGTTGATGACGCCCGCCGAGGCATCGGAACCGTAGAGGGCCGCTCCTGCACCATAAATCACCTCGATGCGCTCGGCCTCCTTGATAGGCAGTTGCGCCCCGATGGGCATGGCGGCCACGAAGGCAGGCTTTACTGGCACGTCGTTGATGAGGATTTTGGCGTAAGTGTTGCCCTGGAGCCCCCGCATCAGGAAGGTCTCGCCCTCGGTGGCCGAACCGGGCTGGCTCACCCGGATGCCTGGCACCATCTTTAGGGCGTCAACGAGGGTTTCGTAGCCGTTGCGCCTGATTTCTTCCCGGGTGATGACGTGGCTGGAGAACGGCAAGTCCGCCGCTGCGATGGGGAAGCGACTGCCAGAGATGATTTTTATCTTCTTACCGGGCGTTTCGAGTGGCGAGTAGATGTCCTTTTCAGCGAGATTCTCGGGGTGCAGCAATAGAGAGTCTTGCTGGGCATTGGCGAAGCCCAACGAAAAGGCAAAACAAAAAACCAGTGCGTATTTCCCAAAAACCATAAGCCAAGAATTTTAGCCGAAGGTAAAAACAAGTGTCAAAATGACGTTAATATTTTCAAATGGTTGAGCATTGGTGCGTCAAATACTGTTTCATATTCATCGGTTCCTAATTTTTCTACCTTTGAAAAAATATTGGGATTTTCACAAAAAACAATGATTCAAACCATGCGGCAAAACATTCTGAAAGGCTTTATTTTCTTTGCTTTTTTCTTTTTGGGCAAAAATTTGGCGACAGCCCAAACCGACTTGCCGGCCAAGCTCACCTGGGGCCCCGACAACAACGAACCCGGCAACACCGTGGCCACCAAGGTCATCGGCATTGCGCCCGACGGCTTTTATGTGCTGCGCCAAAAGTGCTTCGCAACACGAACGCCAAGCCCAAGGTTTGGGTCGAGTTCTTCAATCGGGACATGAAACTGGTGCGCTCCGAGGAGATGGACCTCAAGTACAAGCGCAAACAACGTGACTTCGAAAACGTGCTCTACCTTGGCGGAAAGCTCTACCTCCTCAGCTCGTTCAACAACACCGCCAAGAAGCGCAATTACCTCTTCAAGCAGGAACTCAGCACCAAGTCGCTGGTGCCGGGCAAGACCCTGGACATGGTCTGCGAGACCGAGGCACGCAACAAGGAAGTGGAGGGCACGTTCGCCTACAGCATTTCAAAGGATAGTTCTAAGTTGTTGATTTACAACGAATTGCCTTATGAAAAAAAAGACCCGGAGCGATTTGGCTTTCGGGTTTTTGACCAAAATTTCCAGCTCGCTTGGGAGAAAAATATTGTGCTACCCTACAACGACGACAAGTTCACCGTGGAGGAGTACCGGGTGGACAACGAGGGCAATGTCTTTTTGCTCGGCGTACTGTACGAGGACGATGCCAAGTGGCGTCGCCGGGGCAGCCCGACTTACAAGTACATCGTGCTGGCCTACATGGACAACGGCACGGCCTTCGAGGAGTACCGCATTGACCTTGCGGACAAGTTCATCACCGACCTGACCTTCCGTATCGGCAACGACGGCAAGTTGGTTTTTTCCGGTTTTTACTCGGAACGGGGCACCTACAGCGTCAAGGGCACCTATTTTTTCCACCTCGACCCGAAGAGCCGGGCCGTCCAGGACCGCAAGGCAACGGAGTTTGACTTCAACTTTCTAACGGCGTTCATGTCCGACCGCAACAAGCAGAAAGCACTGGAGGCCGTGGAGAAAAACGACACCCGAAAAGCACCGGAACTATACGACTACTCCCTTGATGAACTTATTTTGCGCAGCGATGGCGGTGCGGTGCTGGTGGCCGAGCAGTACTTCGTGGAGCAGGAGAACTATCGCAATTCGCCCTACGGCCTATACCCGTACTATTCGCCGTTTTACGACCCGTTCTACTACAACCGCTACGGCCAGACACAAACGGACTACTACTACCACTACAACGACATCATCGTAGTGAACATCAGCCCCACCGGCGAAATCGAGTGGTCGGCACGCATACCCAAGCGCCAGGAGACCCGCAACGACGGCGGCTACTACTCCAGCTACGCCATGGCCACCACCCGTGACGGGTTCTTTTTCCTTTTCAACGACGATAGCCGCAACTTCGGCAGGGACGACGGCAAGCTCTACACCTACACCGGCGGCAACAACAGCGTGGTAGCCCTCGCACAGGTGAACATCAAGGGCGAGGTAAGTGTCGCTCCGCTCACCTCGAACCGTGATGCGGGCGTCACGGTCCGACCGAAAATGTGCAAGCAAATCGGCAAACGGGAAATGGCGGTGCTCGGCGAGCGGGGCCGGGGATACCGGTTTGGGAGCTTGAAGTTTGAGTGAAAAGATTTGAAAACTGGGTAATTTTCTCGAAATTGCAACCAAAATAAAAGTCAAGACCATGTTGGTAGCGAGCAAAAAAATAACAGTCGAGGATTTCCTTAAAATGGATTTTGAGGGTGAAGACGCATACTATGAACTCATCAATGGCGAAATCGTGAAAAAAGCTGCACCCTCCCCACGGCATCAGCACTCCACTGGAAGGCTATTTGCCAAAATGTTGAACCATGCCCTGGATAAAAACTTGGGCGAAATATTTACAGCCCCCTTGGATGTCTTTTTGGACGAATACAGCCACGTCCAGCCAGACATTCTCTTCATTTCCAAAGAAAACCAAGGCATAATTGACTACAAGGACGGCATACTCGGCGTACCCGACCTCATCGTGGAGGTCATCTCCCCCGGCTCGTTTGCCATTGACCGTTTTGATAAAAAAAGGGCCTACGAGAAAGCTGGGGTGCGGGAATATTGGCTCGTTGACCCGAACAACCTGTCGGTAGAGATTTACAAAAACATCGGCCAGCTATTTGAGTTGGCTCAGGTAGCCTCCGAAGCAGGCAAAGTGCAGTCCACCATTTTGGAAGGCTTTGAATTGGACATTCAATCGCTTTTCATCGCTGGGTAAAAATGCTCCACCGCTTCCACTACCATTCCCCCTTCGGGCTGCTTCAAAATAGAGGCGAACGACCATGCCATCACCTCGGTGCAACTGCTTCAAAACCAGGAAGTTCCGCCAGAGGATTGGCAGGATGGGCCAGAACACATCGTCGAGGCCGTTCGGCAAATGAGCGAGTACTTCCACCGCCAACGCACAGAGTTCGACCTGCCCTTGGATTTCTCGGAAGGCACGGCCTTCAACCAAAGTGTTTGGCGGCAGCTCCTGAAAATCCCCTACGGCCACACCACCAGTTACTCGGCCATTGCGAAGCAAATCAACAACCCCGACGCCGTGCGGGCAGTCGGGCTGGCCAACCGCTCCAATCCCATCGCCATTATCGTGCCCTGCCATCGGGTCATCGCCAAGGACGGCGACCTGCAAGGCTATTTCTACGGCCTCGACATGAAGCGGAAACTGCTGGAACTGGAAAACCCGATGAGCTACGGGGAGCAGGGGAGCTTGTTTTGATTATTTTTGCGCCATGAACTTCCAACCCACCTTCGCCTACGCCCAACAACTCGACAAAGCTGACCCCCTCAGTGGCTATCGCCAGCGCTTTTATTTTCCAAAGCACAACGGCAAAAACGTGCTCTACTTCACCGGAAACTCCCTCGGCCTACAGCCGCACGGCGTGGAAAAAGCGCTTCGCCGAGAACTGAAGCAGTGGCGGGAGCACGGCGTCGAGGGCCATTTCCGGGGCGAAATGCCTTGGATGCACTACCACAAATTCCTACAGCCGCAGAGTGCCCGACTCGTTGGGGCATTGGAGTCGGAGGTGGTGGTGATGAACACGCTGACGACCAACCTTCACCTGCTCATGGCCTCGTTTTACCGTCCCACGAAACAGCGCTACAAAATCGTGATGGAGGCAGGGGCCTTCCCATCTGATATGTACGCCATGGAAACGCAGGTACGCTGGCACGGCTTCGACCCCGCCGAGGCTGTGGTGGAAGTTTCACCCAGGGCAGGGGAGGAGACCCTGCGCACCGAGGACATCCTCGCCACCATCGAACAGCACGGCGAGTCGGTAGCGGTGGTCATGTTCAGCGGGGTGAACTACTACACCGGACAGTTTTTTGACCTAAAAAAAATTACGGAAAAGGCACACAGCGTGGGCGCTTACGCTGGTTTCGACTTGGCACATGCTGCCGGAAACCTGCCGCTCCGGCTCCACGATTGGGGTGTGGACTTTGCCTGCTGGTGCAGCTACAAGTACCTGAACAGCAGTCCCGGCGGACCCAGCGGCATTTTTTGTCCATGAAAAACACGGCAACGAACCCTCGCTCCCCCGCTTTGGTGGTTGGTGTGGACACGATGAAAGCAGTCGGTTTCAGATGAAAAAAGGCTTCATCCCGATGCCTGGCGCAGCGGGTTGGCAACTGAGCAACGCCCAGATTTTCAGCATGGCAGCCCACAAGGTCAGCCTCGACATGTTCGACGAGGTGGGCATGGACGCTCTGCGGGAAAAGAGCCTGAAAATGACCGCCTACTTGGAGTTTTTGATTGAAAACCTGAACGTAGTTGGCAGTGCGCAGTTGGCGGTCAGCCCGTCACCCGATTCAATATTATCACCCCGAAGAACCCCGATGAGCGGGGTGCGCAGCTTTCCATTTTAACTGGAAACGAAGGCAAAAAACTGTTCGATTACCTGACCGAGAACGCGGTCATTGCCGACTGGCGGGAGCCGAACGTCATTCGGGTAGCGCCCGTGCCACTGTACAATAGCTTCAAGGATTGCTGGCGGTTGGCGGATTTGCTGGGGAAGTTTGGGGGGTAGTTTAGGTTTTGGGCTAACTTTTAGCTTTTAATGAGTTTCCTAAAAACGATACTGCCATCAGCTTGGAGATGAATCGTGTAAACTCCAGCAGGCCAATTTAACACATCCACACGAAGCACATTTTTCCCTGGAGGATAAAATTCGCCTTCGGCAATCTTTGCCACCAGCCTACCAAGGGGGTCAAGCACTTGGATGTGCAGGGGCGTCGCACCCAACAGTGGAACTTCTACATAAAACTCGTTGCTCGTAGGGTTGGGGAACACCCTTAAAGCAATTGCATTTTCCAATTCGTTAGTGGCGTTGGGGGAAGGAATCAATTGTATCGCAAGCGTGAAGAGGCATCCAAACTGTGTAGTATCATAAGTCACTTGCCAATAAGGCTCGGTTACGACAGTGCCATCAAGCGCTACATATCCATAAGGCACCATTGCCCAACCTTCTCCAAATTCCTCTGGATGAACAATAACCTCAGCCATCACCAGGCTATCGCATCCAAACTGGTTTGTAAGAATCTGTTGCTCCGCAAATTCGCCCGCATCGTCATAAACGGTTCCGGTTAGCGGGCTGGCCTCATGCTGGCATAGTTCGATGGTAGTGGAGGTGGTGTCTGATTGTAATGCGGTAATATTATAGACAACTGCAGTGTCCATTCCTGCAAGCGTTACGATGATGCTTGTATCGGACAGAATGAGCACGCCGCCTACGGTTTGTCCTGTGCATACGGCTGTGTCAATCGTTAAGCTATCAGCGTTTGCCAGGATAATGGCAGCTTGTATATCAGATGTGGCAACCCGCCAAATAGTGTGGGGGTCGGCTGCAAAGAAGTAGCCATCGTTTTCGAAATAGTAATTGGCATAAACGGGTACTTCCAGCAAGTCCCAATTTGTGCCATCATCCGCTGTGACGAGCATATGGACGAAATCGCCGGGGACAGGAAGAACCGATGGATGATCAACGCTATGACTCATCAGCAACAAACCGTCGTCCATACCATAGCTTGCAAAGTATTCATTTGGAGGAGGTGTTTGTATTACGTGCGGAAAAGCCTGTCCGGTTTGTTGCCAGGTAGCGCCCAAATCAAGGCTGACAAAAACACCGGATTCACCTGAGGCTATCACCTTGCCGTTGTATAAATCCAACTGATCAAGTTTCATGTTTAAAAAGCCCTGCGAATGCCAGGTGACGCCCAAATCGTGCGAGTAAGTAATATCATAACTCTGAGTTGTGGTATTGTAAGTCAAGGCCACCATGCTGTCTCCTGACATCACATAATCGAAAACAAGCCCAAGAGGTGGTTGGATGTTGTACCATGTATCACCATCATCATTTGAGGCGATGAAATGTGTGAAGCCATTGTAGGAAATGATTCGGTTTCCGTAGCTCCTTGGAGGAGCGAAGTTGTTGAACAAGGCACTCGGCAACAAATGCCAGGTTGCCCCTTCGTCATCCGAGCGGATAAGCTGCTTTGTAGAACCTATGGTATTTACCACGGCAAACAGCTTATCGTTGTGGTGCAGAAACCAAAGGATTCCCTCATCGGGGTTTGCCTGCGCCACTGCATCAAAAAGGCTTGGGTTAACGTAAAACGACCAGTTTAGTCCATTGTCGCTGGAGCGAAAAACAGCATAGTCGCTGTTGCTGATGGCCAATAAATCATTGCCAGCTTTAATGAAACTGTCGTAATAAAAACCTTCCGCCTCCATCCCGTATGATTTTACCTCCCATGATGTGCCATCGTCCAAAGAGCGGTAGGTGAGGTTACCGTAACCGCAGAGAAAGATTTCGTCGCCAAACACGTCAAAGCTGTGTATCCTCTGATAATCATAAGCTGGCGCAAAAACCGTGTCCCAAGCCGTCAGGTTGGTATTAGTGGCCTTTAGTATCTCGCCTTCATAATAAGCTTGATAATAGACATCATCCTCGATGACTCGAAACTTGCCGAACATTGAGTTGGGCTGGGTGACCCAATCCAGGCCGCCATCTATCGAAATGTGTAGTTCTGAATGCAGTATATGCCTGGAAATGGTACCGTTAGCATAAAACACATTGGGAGAATAGCCAGGAGCGGGCAGCACAATTTTACGGCATCAGAAAAATCGGCTTGCTGGCCCACGTAAAGCGTATCCTGGTGGGTGCAGTAGGCGGTGTTGCCTTCGAAAAACAATTGAGCAACCTTTACAGTCGTCAAATCGAACCAGGTCTGTCCGTTGTCGGTGCTGTACTTTGCTATGGGCGTGAAGCCACCCGAACTGAGGTATTCCCTGTAGACAAAATACAGCGTCCCATCTTCTTTCCTTTGCAAGCCTTGCACAGCAAGCCAATTGCAGCCGTAGCAATTCTCATATAGCGCCAAGACCTGTGGTGTTTCAAAATTCTGACCGCCATCTGATGACCGCAGGAGGTCAATAGCAATGTACTCGACGGCGTTGGCGTCATAAGTTCTGTGGGTCTGGATGACGAACACCATATCCCCAGACACCAACAAATTCCTGGTGGTATTGGTGGGCAAGTTGGTCATTTGCACCCATTGTTCACCGTTGTCAACCGACTTGAACAGGCCGTGGGAAGTAGCAGCATAAACCCGGTTGCTGCTTTTGGCATATTGATAAACAAAGGTAGGCACCCCTCCCATTCTTTGCCATAGTGGCTGTATTGTGTCGAGCGGAAAAAATTGAGCCCATGTGGTGGATGGACCTAAGCTAAATGCCAATAAGGCAAAGAGTAGGACTTTTTTCATGAGGTTCTGTTTTTTAATAGTGCAGTTAAAGCAAACATTTCACCGTGTAATATAAGCTCTAATTTAAAGCTGCACCACCCGAATATTCCGCCACCTTACCTTAATCCCACCTCCGTCGTGTATCTGCAAGGCAATAATCCCATCCGCCTGCCCGATTTTTTCATCCTTTAGCGTAATCATTTCTATGCCGTTCAGGTAGGTTGTCACCTCGTCGCCGACGCAGCGCACTCGCATGGTGTTCCACTCGTTTTCCTTCAACATTTCCTCCAAGGAAGGGATGGGCTGAATGAGCCAGCCACGTCCGTAGCTCTCGTAAATGCCACCCGTGTGCTGCCCTTTCGGCGCTACTTCAGCCTGCCAGCCCGTGATTTTCGTGCCTTCGATGCTGGAGCGGAAGAACACCCCGCTGTTGCCGTTGGCCTCCTGTTTGAACTCCAGCGTCAGGTCGAAATCCTTGAATTTTTGCTCGGTGCCAAGGTAGCCGTACTCCTTGTACATGCCGCTCTCGCAGACTAGCATGCCGTCTTCGACGTACCATTTTTCACGACCGTAGTTGACCCAGCCGGTGAGGTCCTTGCCGTTGAAGAGGGAGATGGACTTGTCGTCGGCAGCTGCTTTTTTGGTCGTATCGCAGGCCGTGAAAACACAAGCAAAAAGCAGGAGGAGAAGTAGGAAGTGTCGCATTGCAGTTTTGTAAATTGATGAACTGCAAAGCTAATTGTTCAGGCCCAGCAGATTTCCGAAATCTTCAAGATTTCGGAAATCTATCCATCGGCCTTCGCCAGCAGGTTGATACTCACCGTCGCCAGGTCCGAATTGGGGAACTTGCTGAAATATTGCGGCACCACCGTCAGCCCTGCCTCCTTCACCACTTTGTGGAACACCTCGATTTCGACGATGTACTGGTCGCTAAAGCCGTGCGTGGCATCGTAGGCGGTCACGGCAGTCTTGCCGATGTTGGGCGGCCAGCGCCGGGCCAATCGTGTGCAGCTCGATGACGAGTAGTCCGAATTTGCCCACGTAGGGCGTCCATTTTCGGAAATGCTCGGCGAGGTTGTCCTCCACCAGGTTGTTGGGAATGCGCTGCCCCCGGTGCGCAAATGCGCCAGTGGACCCGCTCACCCTTCCCTCGACGGGATGCGCAGGTGCCTCCCAAATCCGGTTGTGGTCGAGGAAGGTGCGCACGTTGAGCAGGTCGGCGAGGTGGATGCCGTAGTCTTCGAGCAGGTCGGTGGCCAGCAGGTCGGGCCTGCCGATGTCGCCCCAGACGACCTTCGCCCAGATGTCCGCTTGGATGAGGTTGTTGCGGGTGACCCGCAGCGCCGCCTTGTTGAAGTCGGCCCCGACGAGGAACAGCGGGTGCTCGGCCAGCATCTCGCCCCGCAGCGTCCGCTGCTCGATGACCTCGTAGATGTGCTTGAGGAATGCCCCGTTGCCGCAGCCCATGTCCAGGATGCCCTTTGGTTGCTCCGCAATGGGCCGGTTGAACAGCCCGATGATGACCTCGTCCACCTTCTTGAAGTACGAGGCATGGGCACCGCCGCTGCCCCAGACGTTCATCTCCCGGTCAACGTGCAGCTCTGGTGCGCCTTCCGGCACGTCACGCAGCAGGTTGGGGTTGCCAAAAATCAGTTCGTCCAGCTTGCGCAACATCGGGATGTACGATACTGTGACGCCGTAGGCACTGGCCCGCTGTGCCAGGAACAGTCCCTTTTCCGTGAAGCGGTACGTCTCGTTTTTTTGCGAAAACCAACCGAGGTGTACGAACATGTCGAGCAGTTCCTTGAAGCTTTCAGGGTCCTTGTGGTACTCGTCCGGTCGGAACGACGCCTCCATGAAGTACTTGTGGAACATGCCGCCCATGCCGAGGTGAACCACCGTCGGGCCTACCAGGATGCCTTCGATATGCTTCAAAACCTGATGCTCCACGGCTTGGATTTTTTCATCGTCGGAATGCGGGAGGCCGTAGTTGTTCCGGTATTTTTCAAAAATGGATTTGAGCACCCGAAACGGTTCGACGTTGAAACGGCGGTTGTGATATTTTTCGCTGAGGCGAAGCAACGCCACCACATCGGCGTAGAGGGACACCAAACCAAAAGCCGTTTCGCTGGTGTCTGTGAGCGAGTAAGTTATTTTGTCGGTGGCATTGTCCAGGTGTTGGCGAAGCCAGCCCTGCGAGCAAAGCACCCGAAGTGCCACGTTGAGGTAGCCTTCGTTGGCCTTGAACATTGCTGTCAGTTCCGTTAGGTCGGCTTCTTTTGCTTGGAGCAAATAGGTCAGCACGCCTTTTTCGTGCAGGGCGAAGGCGGTCGGGGCAGTCACGATGCCATCGAGGTGCCTGAAAATTTCCTCTCGGAGCAGGTGGTTTTCTTTTTTGAGCATAATACTTGGTTGGAGGTTTAGGGGGGGCGGTAAAGTTTAATTGTCTTGAACGCAGCGGTTTGGGGTTGGGTTTCAGGATGGCGGCTTTCGCCTGTTTTTGCAGGTCAAGTAAACCTAGCATGAAAATTCAACTTGCGCCAGAACATTTTCCCCTAATCAGCACATTTGGTAAAAAAATAATTACATGAGAACAGCCCTGTACGTCATCATTTTGCTACTCCCGTTCCTTTGCAGCGCCGTTGGCCCTGCCACCATCAGTGACCATATCCACATTGACCAGTTTGGCTACCGCACCGCAGCACAGAAAGTCTGCATCATCAGCGACCCACAGGTGGGGTTCAATGGTAGTGAGAGCTTCTCGCCCGGCAGCACTTACGAGGTGCGACGCTGGACGGACGACGTGTCGGTGTTCAGCGCCAGCATCACCGCCTGGAACGGCGGTGCGACCCACGCCCAGTCCGGCGACAAAGTCTGGTGGTTCGACTTTTCGAGCGTGACCACCCCCGGCGACTACTACGTCTTCGACCCCACGAACATGGTCGGCTCCAACCGTTTCACCATCAACGACGACGTGTACAATGTGGCGCTGAAGCAGGCGGTGCGCATGTACTACTACCAGCGCTGTGGCGTGGCCAAAACCGCCACCCATGCTGGCGTCTGGCAGGATGCCGTCTGCCATACCCATGCCCTGCAAGACCTCAACTGCCGCAGCGTCAGCAGCCCAAACGACCCGGCCACGGAGAAGAACCTCTCCGGCGGCTGGCACGATGCGGGCGACTTCAACAAGTACGTCAATTTCAGTTGGGGCACCGTACACGACCTACTGTTTGCGTACCAGGAAAACCCTGCTGTGTTCGGCGACGACTACGGTATCCCTGAATCTGGCAACGCTGTGCCTGACCTCCTCGACGAACTGAAATGGGAGCTGGACTGGCTGCTAAAAATGCAACAGTCCGACGGCTCGGTGCTGATGAAGGTGGCGGTGCCTTGCTTTCAGGCAGCCAGTCCGGCCAGCGCCGACCTGACGCAACGGATGTACGGCCCTTCACAAGCATCGGCGACGAGGGTGATAGCGGGCATGTTTGCTCATGGAGCCATCGTTTACGGCAGCTTGAACAATGGCCCGATGCAGACTTTTGCCAGCACTTTGCTCACGAAGGCGGAACTCGCCTGGACTTGGGTGCAGAACAATCCCGACAATTCATCTTATGTGAATACTGGCTTTTGCAGCGCAAATCCAGAGATGACAGTAGAAGACCAAAACGAGGCCCGCACTGGGGCTGCCGCCATGCTATTTGCTGCGACGGGCAATACGGCATACCGCACTTATTTCGACAATAATTATGCTTCCATTCGGCCATATTCTTGGACATATTGGTACGCATTCCAGCCGACGATACAGGACATCATGCTGTATTATGCAAGCCTGCCCAATGCCACGAGCACTGTCGCAAATAATATCAAGAACAGCTGCATTAATTCCACTAATACCAATAATGTGGATATGCTTCCCGCATGGTTAAACAACACGGACGCATATCGTGCTTATTTAAAGAACAGTGACTACGTGTGGGGCAGTAACCGTTGGAAAGCCAATGCTGGCAATATTTACAATAATATGGTCAAGTATAATTTATATCCGAGCAATAATACGATTTATACAAATGCAGCAGAGAGTTACCTGCACTTCTTGCACGGCGCCAATCCCATCAATAAAGTCATGCTGACCAATATGGGCGATTATGGAGCGGAGAATTCCTGCGATGAAATGTACCACGCATGGTTCGGTGATGGCACAGATTACGACAATGCACAGACCTCGCTTTATGGCCCACCTCCCGGCTACCTCACAGGCGGCTTCAACCCGAACTTCGTGCCTGCACAGGGTTATATCTCCCCACCACAGGGGCAGCCGCACCAGAAGTCGTACAAGGATTGGAACACCAGTTGGCCGGAGAACTCCTGGGAACTAACCGAACCCGCCATTTACAGCCAAGCGGCCTATATCAAGTTGGTGTCGAAATTTGCCAGCGAAGCCCTTGTCCTGCCTGCCGAACTGCGGGAATTCCGGGCCAGACTACAGCCCAACAATACGGTATTGCTGCAATGGGGAGTGGATGCTTGGCAGTATGTGGACACTTGGGAAGTCCAGCGCAGCAACGATGCCATCCATTTTGAAGGCATCGGGCAAGTGGCACCAGATGCGGCCAGCGGCTTTGCTGCCAGCTTCCATTTCACGGACCAACACCCGCACCTTGGCACCAACTACTATCGCCTCAAGCGGCTGGACTTGGATGGTAGTTTCGACTATTCCGGCATCGAGCAGGTGAACCTGAAAACACCGCTCACCGTGACGGCCCAACCCAACCCCACCCACGGCGACTTGACCGTGACACTGGCGACGGAACGCCCGCACCTGCCCGTCACAATCCGGTTGCTGGACTTCTCGGGTCGCCCCGTGTTTGAGAAGAATATTGAGGCTGCGGGCAGCCATCATAAGGAAACTATCTCCACGGAAAATCTCCCCATTGGACTGTATTTTCTGGAAGTGAGGCTCGGCGAGGTTGCGCAAATTCAGAAGGTGGTGGTGGGGCGGTGAGAGTTCGGAACTTTCCTTAGCTTTCCGCAAAATTTCACCACGATGGACAGACGCAATTTCATCAAGAACACAGCGCTGGCGGGCATGGCCCTAACAGCGCCCTCATTCATTCTTCCTAAAAAATTTCGAAGTACACCGTTGCCCTCATCGGCTCCGGCTGGTGGGGCATGAACATCCTGCGGGAAGCCATCCGCTCCGGCGAGGTGACCGTGGTGGCGCTCTGCGACGTGGACGAGGCGCAAATCAAAAAGGCCGATGCCGAGGTACACCAGCTTTGCCACGACCACCCCAAGCATTTCAAGGACTTCCGGGACTGTTTGCGGAGCACCAAACCCGACATCGTCATCAACGCCACGCCCGACCACTGGCATGCGCTCATCGCCATCGAGGCGATGAAGGGTGGCGCTCACCTGTTTTTGGAAAAACCCATCGGGCATACCGTCAAGGAAGGCACGGCCATCCAGCAGGTGGCACGGGACACGCAGCGCATTTGCATCGTGGACTTCCACCGCCGCTACTCGCCGCACAACGTCAGTGGGATGGAGTTCCTGAAATCCGGCAAGGCGGGCGAGGTCCGAGAGGTGCGGGCCTTCGTCAACTACCGTTGGGGCGGCGTCAGCCCGACCCCTGGAGCCTGTGCCCGCTGGCCTTGATTGGGATTTTTATTGTGGCCCTTCGGCCAAACAGTGCCTTACAGCCACCAAATACACCCAAGGGGCTGGCGACAATACGGCCAGTTTGCCAACGGCCTGATAGGCGACTGGGCACCGCACTGGTTCGACCAAATACTTTGGTGGACGGAGGAAAAAGCGCCCCGCCGCATCTTCAGCACTGCCAAATACCCAGCGCAAAAGGCGGGCGTGACATGCCCGAAACGCAAGTGGCCATCTACGAATTCGAGGGCTTCACCCGCACCTGGGAGCACTCTTGAACAACCAGCGCCCGCAGCAACCCGGCGAAAACGTCGGCGTGTTTTTCCACGGCACGGAGGGCACGTTCCACATGGGCTGGCAGCAGGGCTGGACGTTTTACCCCAACGATTCCAGGAAGGATATGATTAGCCAAGCCGCCCAACTTGATGAGCCGGACTCGCAGAACATCAAGCTCGTCTGGCAGGACTTTTTGGCTTCGATAAAATCGGGCAAGCTGCCCCACGCCGACATCGAGCATGGGCGGCAAGCGACTAACATGTCGTTGCTGGGAATGCTTTCTGCCCGCTTGGGGCGCAGTATTCAATGGGATGAAGCGAAAGACGCCGTGGTGGGCGACGAGGAGGCGAACAAACTTCTGAGTAGGAAATACGAGGGTGAGTGGAAATATCCGGGGTGAGGTTTTGTTATTTTATGATGCCTGGGTTGTAAGTACCGCTTCGCTAAACACTTACGAGAGCTGGGTGCTTTGCGTTGATATTTTTGATGACAGACAAGTATAGCTGACGGGCTACCAAATGGGGTCTGGGCAGCTACACCGTGGTATCATCACTTGTTTTTTTCTTTACTTTTATTGTTATTTCCCTTTAGGTCGAATGTAATACTATTTTTTTTCTTTGCCTTTTCCATCATGTTTTTACTATATTCTGGCTCATATTCTGTATAAAAATCTTGGGGATTGAGGTTCCATCCATTCGCCAGGCATTAACCTCATCTAAATTTGGAACTCCAGTCCCATATGTACTAAGCATAATCGAATTTGGGTACATCTCTTTTAATTTTTTGCTTTGGTTTCATTTGCGGTTCACCACCATACAAATCCCATGCTCTAAAAAGGTGTAAAATTTCATGAGTAATCACCTTGTACGATGTATAAGCTCCATATTTAGTATTACAAAAGACAATGGCGTTATCTATACTGATGTCGTCAGAAAAGGTACTACTATTAAAATCATATGCATGACTTCGTCCATTCTGTTTTACAAAGCATACTACCACAACTTTGCTCCTTTCTATGTCAATACCATTAAATGAAACATAGTCTTCAATATTCTCATAATGTAAATAGCGAGCAATATTATTGGCAATATTATTATTTCTACCTTCATTCCAATTTTTGACATTGTCCAGATAGATTGGTTCTTCGTAAGAATCAATCTGGTCATCTATTATTTCTAAAGTAACATCTGGATAGTTCTTTGACTGTTTTAGTATCCATTCCTTAGATTTTGCCAATTCATTAAGATAATATTCAACCTCTTCCTCTTCGAATTCACCACTTGGTGTGTTTATAAAAAAGGGAATAACATAAACCTCACCTGTCAAAGCCCTCCATTGAAGTTCTTTGATTGGCCTATACTCATTTATTTGAGCATGGACAAAGCCAGTAACAAAGAGATTAAATTGTATTAAGAGTAAAATTACTTGAGCTATTTGTTTAGTCATGGTAAAATTTTGAATTTCATTATGAATGATAACATTTGCATTCAGGCATTGCGCAAATATATGCAAAAGGTGACACTTTCCTAAGGTGTCACTTTTCCGTCAGCGGATGAAACGTCCGCCAACTGTGCCAATATTCTTGGTACGCCCTTGCCCGCTTCAAATCCGATACGTTGGGCTGGAGTGATTTTCCAATAAAATTATAGCGCAAATCGCCGCTTTGCAGCGTATCGTTTTGGAGGGTAAACTGCTGCGCAACATCCGTGCGTTGCAGCACGACAAAGCTGTTGCTATCCTGTGAAAGGCGCCAGCACGATGGGCTGCCCGCCAATTTCATCGTTTACGATGCGTTGTTTTTGCAGGTCGTTCCAGTCGTAGGCTTTGCTGGCCTTGTCCATTTCTACGCCGATTATCCATGATTTATCTTGCCACGATGCAATGTCGCCGGGTCAGCTTTCCTTTCCGCCTGCCGCCTTCGTAATTGGCGAGGCTGTCGTATTCTTCCTGAAAAGTCTCGTCTGGCTGCATGACGAGGGTGTTGGGGTAAAGCGACGACCATTTTTCGAGTGTGGTTTGGATGGATGGGAACTCCGGCAGGGTCTGCCCTTTCAGCGGGCCAGCGACAGCTTCGCCCGAAACTTGCCGCCACCAACTTTTGGTCGTTTATCCTCGAACATGGCATTGAAATGGTCCATGCCCACCAGCCGAAGGTCTCGGGTTGGCCGTTCACCAGCGGCTCCGAAGACCCGTCCCGTTCGGCATACGGTACAATATGTCACGATGATGGGCTTGCCGCCAATCGTGTCGGTACTTGTGGTGGTAGCCGAGGAACTGTATTGGGTAGGCTTTGGCCTCGCCGCCATGCTCCACGTCGAGCACGAGGCGGCCTGAGTCCACTTTATTTTCCGACAGGTTCACCCAGATTCTTGTGCTTGGGTTGATAAAACATCGTATCGGCAGCCATCTCGAAATTAGCTTGATAAAACACGAACGCGGTTATCAACAGCGGTACGACGGGCAGCCACTGCTTCCATCCCATTCCCGAAAAAAAGCAGCCTTCAAACCCAACACTGCCATCAAGCCGAACAAGCCCGGAATGCCCAGCGCCACTTGTTCAGAAAATAGGCGGGCTGATGCTGTCCATCGCCTGACTGCCGGGCATGGGCATGATGAAATAAACGTTGGCGATTTCGAAGAGGACGAAACCGATGATGCCGAGGTAGAAAGTTTTTCATTTATTTTGATTGAAATAAATTGAACACAACCAAATATCAACCGTGCTTTGCCCTCTCCTCGCCGCTTCGCGGCTCATCGGGGAGAGGAGATTTGGGGGCGTTCCGCCCCCAACCGCCTCCCTTCACGAAAGGGCAAAATGAGCCAATCATTTGTGCAAATCGAATGAGCGTACCCCTCCTCCGCCCGCATTTTCCCACGGTCAATGTAGAACTGGCGGTCGGGCGGAGCGTCGTACGAGGCCGTCCACATAGCGGTTGCAGAGGCAAAAGGCGGAAATCCAGCATCGGTGTCGTGGATTTCGAGGTCGGTGCCACCTGCTGCTTTTGCACGTTCGATTTATCCAGGCGTGACGTGCTT
>JADJYH010000006.1 GCA_016719855.1 Saprospiraceae bacterium
AGGTAGCCAATAGTTGGTATTGCCCATTTTTGATGCAAAACCTTTAACTTTGGTAAAAAATATGACTATGCATTCTTTATCATCTAAGTTGAGTCCACTCCAATTGGAGCTACTCAAAGTCTATTCTTTCAATCCCTCGGAGGAAGACCTATTTGCCATCAAAAAAATGCTTGCAGCGTATTTTGCAAAAAAATTGGTGCAGCGGGTGGACGAAGCAGTTGAACAACAAGGAATTACAGCAGGAACGCTTAATTCATGGTTAAATGAAAAGATGTAAGGTAGTGCTTGACACCAACGTTTTTTTGGTTTCGTTGCCTTCTCAGCATGAGTACCATTGGATATTCCAAGCAATCTTAAATGACCAACTTGACCTTTGTGTTTCAACAGAAATCCTATTCGAATACCAGGAAATCGTGCCCCAGCGGTACGGTTTGCAGGAAACCGATTCCACGCTTGATTTTCTTGTCTTCTTGCCAAACGTTCATCTTATAACTCCCTTTTTCAAATATTTGCTCATTCCTGCTGACCCCAGCGATAACAAGTTTATCGAGTGTGCGCTAATGGGAGGAGCTGATTTCCTTGTGTCCAATGACCGCCATTTCCAACAACTAAAAAGTTGGATTTCCTCCTTTAAACGTGGTTACTTATGAAGAATTCAAGGGTCTTTGGGAAGAAAAATAATCTTGTTACTATGAAAAAATTGATTCAATTCCTCCCTTGCCTCGTGCTGTTTGTAACTTCTTGCAAGCAAGAAATCCATACCACTGCCTACCGCTCCATTGAGGGCAAAACGATGGGTACCTACTACCGGGTCACCTACCATGACAGCCTCGACCGGGACTTTTTCAAGTCCGTGGACTCGCTGCTAATTGCAGTGAACCACGAGATTTCGACCTACGAGCCGAAGTCTACCGTCTCGCAGTTCAACCAAGCCGAGAGCAGCTTTTCGTTGGGGCTTAACTTCAAAGCATATGCTGACTGTGTGGCAAATCCGGCAGCTTGCGGGCAGGTAAAAAACTACCATTTTTTCAAAAACCTGCTGGCCGCACGGGTGGCAAACCAGCGCACCTGCCAAGCCTTCGACCCAACAGTCATGCCGCTGGTGAACTACTGGGGTTTCGGCTACACGCCGCACAAGCCCGTGGAAGAAACCGATAGCTTGATGGTTGACTCACTGCTGCAATTCATTGGTTTTCAAAAAGTTACGCAAGAAGATAGCGGCGGCTTTGTGGTGCTTCGCAAAGCTCAGCCGGGTGTCCAGCTCGACTTCGGCGGCACTGGCCAGGGTTACGGCATTGACGCCGTGGCTGTTTTCCTCGAACTCAACGGCATCAAAAACTACCTCGTGGATATCGGCGGCGAGAGCAGGGCCAGGGGCAAAAATGCCAAGGGCGAGTGGTGGACCATCGGCATCAACACCCCTAAATCTGAGGCCGACCTGACGGATTTTACCCGAGTCATCAAACTCGAAAATAGGTCCGTCTCCACCTCCGGCAACTACCGCAATTTTTTCGAAGTAAATGGCAGCAAATACAGCCATTTCATTGACCCCCGCACCGGATACCCGAAGCAGAGCAACCTGTTGAGTGCCTCCGTTTTTGGCAAGGATTGCCTCGAACCAGACGCGCTCGCCACCGGTTTCATGGTGCTCGGCCTGATGAAGCCTATGAGCTTGCCACCAACTGGAGGGCATCGAGGCGATGTTTATTTATAGCGATGAAAAGGGAAATTTGCAGGTGAAAAGTACCCCGGGGGTGCCTGAACTGTGAACTGTGAACGGAGGGTTCTCCGCCTCTGCCAAAAATTTGGAAGGTTGACAATCCTGATAGCCATTGAAAAGGACTTGTCCTTCAAAGCGTCGGGTTTGTTTTTTCTTGCGTCGTCCAGTTTTCCCATATCAATTTCATAATTTTTGAACACTATCAAGGCATATCTCAATCGTTCACCGTTCAAAGTTCACAATTCACAGTTCAACACCCCGTCTTACACCCCACCAAAATCAGCCGGTCGGAACTGGCCTCATCGAAGGGGTCGAGCTTGTAGTTGCCGAAAGTTTTGGAGATTTTCAGTCCGGCTTTTGCGAACAGTTTTTCAAAATCATATAGGGTAAACGCCCGCACCCGTTCGGTGAAATCGTAATGCTCACCCTTGTCCTCAAACTGGATATTTTTCAAGATATAGCACTGTTCGTCCACACTTCGGGTGATAATAAAAGTCACGCCGCCAACCTGTTTTACCTCTTCGTGCCGCAGGTTGCGAATGACCCTCTTTGAGTTGAAAAAATCGAGTACGAATTTGCCGTTTGGGCGTAGGCCTTTGGCGATGTTGGCAATGGTTTTCAGGTGGTCTTTCTCTGTTTCAAAATAACCGAAGCTGGTAAAAAAGTTGAAAATGTAATCGAAATAATTGATGCGGTAAGGTAGGCGCATATCGTGCTGGAAGAACGTAAGATGTTGGTTTTCAAACTTTTGTGCGAATCGAATGCTCTCCTCGGCAATGTCCAATCCGGTCACGTAGTATTGTTTTGAAGCGAGGTAACGGGAGTAGCGCCCCTTGCCGCAAGCGAGGTCGAGGATGGTAGCATCAGGGGCAGGCTGTAGTTCTTCGAGCAGACGGTCAATGAATTTTTTAACCTCTACTTCATCACGGTCTTTGTAAAGCAGGTGGTAATAGGGTGAGTTGAACCAGCCCTTGAACCACTCCGGGTTTGCCTTGATGGCTGGCGCAGATTGTTTTTTCATAGTTGCAAGCATGGGGCAAAGATAGGCAGCCCGCAAAAGAATTTTTACTTTTGCGTTGTCCCTCCCAAAAAGATGTCCTGAGCAAAACAAAAAGTGAACAAAATATGCGAATCTACCTCGACAACGCCGCAACAACTGCACTCCGGGAAGAAGTCATCGAAGCCATGACGAAAGTAATGCAGGAGCAATACGGCAACCCATCCAGCATCCATGCCGACGGCAGGGCCATGCGGGCCATCATCGAAGAAGCGAGAAAAAAAGTTGCCAAACTTATTGGTGCATCCATCGCCGAAATATTTTTCACCTCCGGCGGCACCGAAAGCAACAACATGGCCATCAAATGCGCCGTGCGCGATCTTTGGTGCGCCGCATTATCAGCTCGCCCACGGAGCACCACTGTGTGCTGCATTCCCTTGAATCCGTTGAACATCAAGGAGTTGTGATTGAAATGCTGCGGGTGGATGAACGTGGTCATGTTGACTACGACCAATTGGAAGAACTGCTGCAGAACGACCTGGGCACGAAGACCCTCGTCAGCCTGATGCACGCCAACAACGAAATTGGGACGGTGAGCGACATGGAACGCATCAGCCGACTCTGCGAGAACTACGGTGCGCTCTACCATTCAGATACCGTGCAGACGATGGGGCATTTTCCCTTCAATGTTTCCAAAACGAAAATCCATTTCCTGAGCGGCGGCGGCCATAAGTTCCATGGCCCGAAGGGCGCCGGGTTCATCTACATCAACAGCGAGGCGCAGCTCAAGCCCTTCATTGACGGCGGCGGCCAGGAGCGCAACATGCGGGGAGGTACTGAGAATGTGTACGGCATCGCAGGCCTTGCCAAAGCCTTAGAACTTGCCTGCGAAAACATGGCGGAGTACCGCCAGCAAATCGAGGAAGTTCGCAGCTATTTTAAGGAAAAGCTCGCAGAAAACTTCGAGGACATCCAGTTCAATGGCGACTACGATGGCGACTACCTGTACACGGTGTTGAGTGTCTCTTTCCCGTATTCGCCGAAGTCAGAGTTGCTGCTGCTTCACTTGGATATTGCCGGTATCAGCGCCTCAGGCGGTAGCGCCTGTAGCTCTGGGGCGGAGGCTGGCTCGCACGTGCTGGCGGCGCTCGGTGCCGACTCGAAGCGTAAGACGATCAGGTTTTCGTTCTCGCACTTTAATACAAAGGAAGAGATTGATGTGGTAGTACAAAAAATGCAAGGAATCCTTCCGCAAGTGAAGTCAATGGCAGAAGCATGAACATGGGTAATAGCTACGCAGCGGGCGACAATTGAATGGTAGGCGTGTGGTCCTGGCTAAGTGTCAATATTTCAAAGGAGATGTGGCTCGACTTACCCAACACCATTTTTCTAACCCTATTTCCCCAGTGCTCATCCATTTAATGAGACTGCTCATACATTCAAAGCATTTGTTCGTACTGAATCAATGCAACACAGCAGCGATTAGTCGTAACTTAGCGGCAGGGAAAAAGGTACTTTTACCGAAAAAGTAGTTCGATGCTGATTTCATGAAATGGTTTGCAAAGAAGAAACCACCGAAGCAATTGAAATACAAACGGTGTTTGAAAAAAGCGCAAAAAGAAAAACGGGAAGTACAACCCATTGGTAGTAACTTCAGGTCTTTATGCAACGAAAGTGTCCGAAAGACGAAGTTTGTACCAAGACTAAATGATGTTTTAGGCCGCTTGATTAAAATTTACCATTTTATGATAGTTTTGTCCTAATTACGAGCTTGATTTGAGTCTAACTTTGCATTTTAGCACCTTAAAAACCAAAAGATGAAAACCAAAAAATCTTGTTTTATCCAACCTGTTGAAACTGGTATTTATGCACTAAATTGTTACTTCCATGTTTTCCATCCTGTATGGGATTGCTACTAACGGAATTATTCGGGTCTGAAGGAAAAGCAGGCAAAGCTCGGGAAGCAAAATGAGAAACCAGTTTTAATGACAAGCCACTACCGCAAGTGGCTGTTACCCAATCCAACAAATTTACATTAAACAACTAATCAGGCAATGCGCTCTATTTAGGGACGGCTTGTAAAAAGGTACCTACTCTGTGCACCGCTGAATGCTTGCACTTGAGCCGAGGCAGTAAGTGCTCAGGTTCATTGAAAAGCAATTCCGCAGTGCACCCTGTGAATTGTTCTTTGTAAAAGTAGTATTGACAATTGGCCTTCCAATGAGGGCTAACTAGGCCGGATTGGCAAGCGCTCATTTCAATATTAACCACATAAACACCACCAAAAATGAAAACAAGCCGAAGTTCAAACCCCGGGATATGGCCCGCTAGGGACCAGTTGAGGGCTATTTGGGAATTGAAACCCTTATTCCCCAAAAGCAATGAAAACCCTGGAGAACTTAGTGAAAAACACATCCCATGCATTCCACCTACTGGGGAAAAGTCCAGCCTCAATAGCTTCCTAAAGATTTTTATACACACACAAAAATGCTTGGTGCCGCTTATAATACCGGCCACCACACAAGCATGGTTAGTAATCATCTGTATTGTACTTCTGCTGGCCATTTTGGCCTACCTTTCCTTCAGGCTTTACCGTAGTAATATCGAACGAAAGCAGCAAGATGCAGTACGGAGGAAACTGAAAGAGGCGAACGAATTCAAAAGCAGGGTTTTAGATGGCATCACGCAAGACTTCCGAGCATCCCTGTTGCAATCATTGGAGATTGCCGAGCAGTCAATTGACAATTCGGAGGAACTGTGCAAGGAAGAGCTGTTGGCTCGGATTCAACGCTTAAAGAGAATCGGACAGCGTATGTTTCAATTGGCTGACCAGGCCCTTGACCTCCGCAATCTGGAGTTGGGCCAGATGGACGTGAAGCTGGAGACAGGTGATATTGTTCAATTTTTACAGCAAATCACCAGTAGCTTCGAACCATTGGCAACCAAGAAAAGCATACAACTTTCATTTCTCACAGAAATGGGGTCGCTGATTATGGACTATGACCAGGATAAAATCTGCAAGATACTGTCGAATCTTTTGTCCAACGCCTTCCATGCCACCCCAGAACATGGCAGGGTATGCGTCTGCCTGCGGCAAAAACATGGTCAGCTATATATTAAGGTGAAGGATACTGGCGAGGGAATTCCAAACAATCAGCTTCCCCTTATATTCGACAGGATTCAAATGAACCACTGTGTTGGCAACGGCATAGCCGCAAATAATGGTTTGTTATTGGTGAAAGAGCTTGCCAAGCTGCTTGGAGGGGAAACCACGGTTCGCAGCATGACGAATGTGGGCACTGTATTTTGTGTCCGATTGCAGGTTCAGCGAGGCAACGGCGCAATACCATTAAGGCAACTTGATGACCAATTTGGTTTGCATCCTGCTCCAGCATTGGAGGAACCGTTTAAGGAAGCAAGCCCCCATAATGGCAATAAAATATACTCGGATTTTGACGTGCAAATTGAGAACGTCTTCTATCAGAAAGTGCTGAACATCATAGATAAGCACCTGGATGATACCAACTTCAATGTGGAAGTGCTTTGCCGGGAATTGAACATCAGCTATTCCCAGCTACAACGGAAAATTTCAAGGGTTACCGATAAATCGCCCAATAATATCATCAGGGAATCGAGGCTGCAAAAAGCCCTGAGCCTCCTTCATAACCCAAATATCAACATTGGCGAGATAGCATTTCAGACTGGTTTCGCTGACCCTTCTTACTTTACTAGGATATTTACCCGGGAATTCGGCATGCCGCCATCGGAGTATAGGGACAAAAGTTATAGCACGTTATCAGGCGTGTCATTTTGTCCAAGCCTAGTAAATAATTTCCTGAACATGGGTGGCAAATGGTGGATTTACAATAAAGTGGTGAGTGAATTATTATTCAAAATTAAGCTAAATCGCAGTAAATCAATGGTTTATGATTATTGATAAATAAGTGCAAAAAAATGTAAAAATTGTCCTAACCATTTGAAATTAATTGCCTTGATTTTTGCATCAACCATTAATACAGAATAAAAAGACCCCAAATTTTTTACAACCATTAAAAAAGAAGACCATGAAAACAATGATGTTCCTACCATTAACAATTGCTTATTTACTAGATTTTGCTGGCTTAAGTGCCCAACCCGAGCCAACGTTGACCTTGGTGACTACGATTGACCCGAAAGTGTGCACGAGCGTACTATTCGAGCCTGAAGGTGGCCTCGATGTGACCTATTGGAAAAGTGATTATATACAGGTAACGATTAAGGTTGAAGGTAATGGCTTCAACCGACAACAAGTTAAAGCGCTTATCCCATCTGGAATTTTCAAGATTGAGCAGTTTTATGAAGCAACCCAACTTAGGTTGACGATGCCTGGACTGAACAAAAAAGTAACTATCAACGGGGAAAAAGTGATGGAGAAGGTAAGTTTTGTAGTTAACCTCCCTTCCACCATGAGCTTGCGTAGTAAAACCAACGCCACACCCGTGTCCTCAGTTCAATAATATTTTAGACGCATGTTAGCCTTAATCGCAATCATGAATCAGTAATTGAGGAAGCGGGTTGTCCGAAATTCCAGTTGTTAAAAGGGGCTTCTGAACTCGAAGGAGGATATGACGCCAGCGGGTTTTATAAACCACTTTTGTAGAAAGTTAACTGATTTAACCCATATACTATGTGGGCCTAAATTGTATAGTAAGAGATTGAAGCTTTATTAATCAAATTTATTCACCTTAAATAATGAACCAATGAAAAAGCAATTTTTTGTATTCATGTTTTTAACTTCTATGCTGAGTTTCGTACTCCATTTGAAAGTCTCAGCTAATGTTTTGACCTTTCACCATGGTGGGTATGGTAGCTCTTTTTTATGGCAAACTATGACGCCATAGGTGGTACAATTGCCGATGCGTACGACGAGGGAGACAACCCCGGTAAGAAAAAGGCTCGCAAGAAGGTTTCCAGAAGGAAATGCGTCTATTGTCGGCCAATGCGTGAGTTTGAAAAAGGGCAGTGGGAAGCCAACTTCAGTGGTGGCCTTGTACCTACTTACCTAATGGACAAAGCCACTACCATAATTCCTCCATTGAATATTGGAGCCGAGTACAGGATTAACGAAAAGTTCAGCATTGGCGCTACGCTGGGCAATTCTGTTTCCAAATCCCAGCCACAGTCGATATCTGAAGGTGTTCTAGCCACTTGGACCAACTCGCATTTCGTCCTCGGCTTGCGCCCTGGGATTCATGTAACCCGCATTGAGAACTGGGATTTCTATGGGGGGTTCTCCATCGGCCTCAATTATTCAAATATCAACGGCAAGGTTATCGAAAACATCAACGGCAGTGCTGCTGCGTCCAGATTTGACCTTAATGAAATGGAGGGCCACCTCGGCATTCGGCAGCATGTGCTCTCTCCTTCCTTTTTTGGATACACAGGCGTTAAGTACGTGATTAATCCAAAGTGGTTGGCGCACACTGAAATTGGGTTTGGCATCTCATTTTTCAGTATCGGTGTTGATTACCTGCTGAATTAATAATTTACTCTCATACTGCTGGATGCTGGTTTACTATAAGATTATCTTATCTCGTCTAAAACCAGCACAGGTGCGGCACCTTTTTAACTAGGGAAATGAAAACAATGGGCGATAATCAATTGGTTATTCAATTGCTGAAAGCGCCTTTGTTTAATATTCCTTCATAAAAAACCATGACCAAATGAAAACATATTTCATCGTTTTAACACTGAGCCTCATGTTCACAGCATGCCAGGGTCTTCAAGAGGAAGCACTGCCAATTAAACAAGTTTCCAGAAACATTGATGTAATGGCGATTGATAATGGCGATATAAACAACTTATGCAACGGCTATCCATCGTGTAACCCGTTTATTGAGGACTATGGCGCTGAACTACAGGAATTGGCAAACCAAACGTGTTTGCCTGCCTCATCCTGTGCAACTTGCTGCATGTCCAACTCGTTGGTAGAAGTTACATTTTATGTGGAGCCAGATTCAAGCGTCTGCCCAAAAGTGCTAATGTATTCTGATGCTGCCGACCCTGGATTATAGGCCAGTTTTATACAACCTGCAAAAGGGCAGATACTAATAAACATCCTTTTCTGCATAGTGTCAACCTTATACATGACATTAGAGCTTGAAGATTTGCCATTGTTCAACCAAAATAATTGCCTTATGAAAAAGTCAATAAAATTCCGTTTTGTCATTATGTTCAGCCTATTAAGCGCAGCTTTACTTTTAGCCATCGAATTGGTTGCGCAGTCTGAAAATAACAGTTCATTTGAACAGAAAACAGGTGCAAAAATTAACAACTTGTTCGACTATAACATAATTTCATCATTCTGTTATGCGGATGGTTTATCCTTAGGCGTCAACATCGCCTATCCTAAAAAATACACCTACCTGTGGGAAATAAACGGTGGGCCAGGTGGCCATAATATAACGGTGGATTGTGTTTGTGGGAGCTACGCCAAGATCCGAGTCATGCGCTTGTCCGATGGGCTACAAGTAAGTAAAATCATTTTCTTGCCAAAATGCAAGGAAGCTGGTGCGAATTGAGCACTGCATGAGCTGTAACGGTGCGAAGCGATACGATTGCAATGAGCAATCGTATCGCTGTTGCTAAATCTTAAATTTCAATCCAAGAATTCAAATGAAAACAATAATAACCCTTGTCATTTGCCTTAGCCATTGGTGCGCCATGGCCCAGGTTACAGTCACCTGGAAAGGTGGCCACCCCGGTAGGGAAACCGATTGGCAATTTGCAGGAAACTGGAGCAATTCCCGTTTGCCCGACAATTTCAACAATGTGTACATCCCCGATGTATCAACCGGAAGTGGCAAGTATCCTATCGTAAAAGGTGACGTGGGCAACGTGAATGGACTTTTCATCGAAGCCGGTGCCACGCTGACCATTGCGCCCAAAGGCTCCTTGGTGGTGGAAAGCCCAGAACGAATGCTGGTTTTGGGTAGGCTTCTGAATAGAGGGAGTTTCAAAGTGCTGACTGGCCCTTCTGCTATCAGTGACAAGGAGACTGCTTCCACAGGCCCAAAGTAATTGACAGTAAGCAGACGGCATCGAAAATCCTGTTACATGCTTTCCGCTAACAGGTTTTGTGCAAATAGGGGTTTGGGGCGCTTCAAGCCAGCCCAGCCAAAAGACCCTCTCCCCCGACGAGCCGCCGAAGGCGGCGAGGAGGGGCAGCGGTGCATAATTTTTGATTTGCACAAAACCTATCAGCGCAGCGTAAAAACTAAAATTTTATGTAGTTTCTCAAAAGTGTTTCATTTCATAATGACCCTTGGTGTTAAGCCTATTTGTATTGGCATTAATTGCAGTTTGTTAGTAAAAAGGACGTTCCTCCGCAAACACCTTTCCACGACTTTAAGGACCTATTTTCGGAGGCGTCCTTTTATTTTTTTCCTGCTGTAACCTGCCTACTTACAGTTTTATAACCTGCAATGCAATGGGGCGTGAGCCATTGGCGACGAAAAACCTTCAAATCCTCTCGCCTTTACCTATCCTTTGCATGTTCCCTAAATCTTCCGTTTAAAATCTAACATGCACCTCAACCGGGAGAACCAAGTATGCATTTTTGATTTGTGTCCTTTTCCTCCTCAGTTTTTCTGTAAGTTTGCTCTTAGAATTAGCGCTTTGAAATCCTGCGCAGTACCTTGTTGCCACCGCTTTGGATGATTGAACCCTGTGGTCATCTTTCGAGGTAAACATCTTTGGACAAAGTAAAATACCGTTTTATGCCAAGCACAAAAATTGCCGGAATCGGCTTCTACGTTCCCGAAAAGGTCGTCAGCAATTTCGACCTGATGAAGCACATGGACACCACCGACGAGTGGATTCAAGAGCGCAGCGGCATCGTGGAGCGACGCTACGCAAAACGGCATGAGGAAACCACGTCCACTGTTGGTGCCAGAGCCGCTGAAATCGCCATCCAACGGGCAGGCATAACCAAGGAAGACGTTGATTTTATCATCTTCGCTACCCTCAGCCCCGACTATTTCTTCCCTGGCTGTGGGGTGCTAATGCAACGGGAACTGGGCATCACCCACACCGAAATCGGAGCGCTCGACATCCGAAACCAATGTTCTGGATTCGTGTACGGACTCACCGTGGCCGACCAATTCATCCGCTCCGGCATGTACAAAAACGTGTTGCTCGTAGGGGCAGAGGTGCATTCGATGGGACTTGATTTCACCACACGTGGCCGCAATGTGACCGTGCTTTTTGGGGATGGCGGTGGGGCAGTGCTGCTTCAACCTACCAACGAGCCAGGACAGGGTATTTTGACCTCCAAACTGCATTCCGATGGCACACATGCGGAGCAGTTGGCCTTCATCAATCCTGGCTGCCATAGCGGTTACCATGCGAAAAAGCAAGGGCAGGACGTGGACTTTGGCTACGATGAAAACCAGGAGTTTGGCGGACTATTTTTGACCCAAAAAATGATAGATGATGGCATGATATACCCGATGATGGACGGCCAATTGGTGTTCAAAGCAGCGGTGACAAAATTCCCAGAAGTCATCAAGGAAGTCCTCGATGACCAGGGCCTCACGACTGCCGATATTGACCTTTTTATCCCGCACCAGGCCAATTTGCGCATCAGCCAATTCGTGCAGCGCAAGCTCGGACTTCCCGACGACAAGGTCTGGAACAACATCCAACGCTACGGCAATACCACCGCAGCCACCATCCCAATCGCCCTCTGCGAGGCTTGGGAGGCAGGCAAGGTGAAAAAGGGCGACCTCATTTGCATCGCTGCCTTTGGGAGCGGGTTCACGTGGGGAGCCTCGTTGATTCGGTGGTGATTTCTTGTGCTTCTTGAGAGTTTGATGAAGGTGTAAGTTTGGTTGTTTCAAATCCTCCCAAACAACAAAACGAACTCATCCCGCCTGCTCCGGGCGATGCTCACGGTTTGGTTGTTGCTCATCACCACGTAACCGCCGTCGCCCTTCACGTATTTCATGATGTGATTTAGGTTGATTAGGAATTGCTTGTGAATCCTAAAAAAGCCCTTGCCTTCCAGCGTGTCTTCCACGTCGCCGAGGGTGCGGGACACCAACATGTGTTTGCCATCGGTGAGATGGAATTTGGTGTAGTTGCTCTCTGCTTCGCAGGTCACAATGTCGTTTAGGCTCAAAAAGCTGAAGCCTTCCAAGCTGGGAATGGCAATCTTGTTGGACAGCACCGAATCCTTTTGGTGGATATGGGTTTTCAACAGCGTCAGTTGCTGCGTGTCAATGGGCGGTGCCTTAAGGGAGCGGTTTACGGCATTTTTCAACTCCTGTGGGTCAATGGGCTTGAGCAGGTAGTCGAGGGCGCTGAACTTGAACGCCCGCAAAGCATAGCGGTCGTAGGCAGTAGTGAAAACGAGTTGAAACGGAACTTCCACCAGTTCTTCCAACATCCGAAAGCCGTTCATCACTGGCATTTCCACGTCGAGGAACACCAGTTCTGGGGCAAACTGACGAATGATGGCCAACCCTTCCTGTCCGTTGCCTGCCGTCGCTACCACCTCGGCCTGCGGGCAATGTTGTTGCAACAGTACATGCAGGTAGCCCACGCAATGTGGCTCGTCGTCAATGATGATGGTTTTCATAAGAACTGTGAATTGTGAACGGTGAACGGTTGGTATTCATAGTTCACCGTTCATCGTTCACCATTAATTAAACTGGTATTTCCAGCACGACCTTCGTGCCGCAGGGCAGCCCTTCGGCGTCCACGAGGTCTTGAATCGTCACTTTGCTGCTGTTCGAGTTATCGGGGTTCAACATGCGTAGGCGCTCGGCGGTGATGTTGGTGCCTTTTGGTTTGTGTTGCAAAGCGGTTTTGCTCTCCAGTTCGGCGGCTCGTTCCCTGCCAACTCCGTCGTCAGTGATTTCGATGTGGAGCAGGTTTTCGCTGGGCTGCCGGACGTCCACCACCACGGAACCGCCTTCGGGTTTGTGCATCAGGCCATGCCAGATGGCGTTCTCGACGTAGGGTTGCAGCAGCATCGGAGGTACTTGGGTAAACTGAGTATCTACCTCGTTATCCACCCAAAGTTCGTAGCGGAACTTGCCATCGAACCGCATCGCCTCCAGGTCCATGTAAAGCCGCAGGGCTTCCAGTTCCTTTTCGAGCGGCACTTTTTGCGAGCCGGAATTGTCGAGCACCAAACGGATGAGCTTGGAGAATTTTGAAATATAATTGGCCGCCTTTTGGCTGTCGTTGCGCACCACGAAATGGTTGATGGAGTTGAGGCAGTTGAAGATGAAGTGCGGGTTCATCTGGGAGCGCAGCGCCGTCATTTCCGTTTCCGATAGTTTTTTGTAAAACTCGGTTTTCAGTTGCTCCTCGTGGCGGACTTGCAATGTACGCCAGTGAATGACGCCTCTAATTGATAGCACCACCACTAGCAAGGCTGCTGCAAGAAACCACCAGCTTTGCCACCAGTGCGGCAAGATACAGATTTGAATAATCGTTTCAGGGGAGTCAATTTTGCTGCCTGCAAGCTGTGCTTTTACCCGAAAGGTATACCTACCTGGTCGAAGCTCTGTATAAGTCATGGATTTTCTACCTTCAGCAATGTACCACTCATCGTCGAATCCTTCGAGCGTGTATTGATAGGATGTTAGGTCGGAATTAAGGGAGGTCGGGGTGGTAAATTCGAAGGAGAAGACATTTTCCGAAGGTTCCAACTCGATTTCCAAGGCGTTGCGGATGTTTTTTTCGAAATACTTGGATTGGAAATATACCTTAAAATCGGTCAAGGCAACCTTTATTGGGGCAGTGCTTTTAACTTGAGTACCGGTTTGCGCCAGTAGGCAAAACCCGTTCGGTTGACCCACCAAAACCCCTAAGCCCGGAAATGCCGCCAGCCCTTTGTCAGTCAGGTAGGCGTCTTTCAAGCCTTCAGCTTTGGCGAATACTTTGAACTGATTTCCGGAGAGGTCGTACATCGCCAAACCCTTGTTGGTGGCCATCCACAAATTGCCTGTTTCGTCTTTTTCGATGCAAGACACATAATCGCCGGGCAGCCCTTGCGCTTTACCTAGAACCTGAACAGGAGACTTCTGTTGTTTGTCGGGATTCAAAACTTGTAAGCCATTGTTCCTAGCGCCTACCCAGATGCTGTTGTCCAAGCCAATTTCTAACGACCTGGTATGGTTTGATACTAGCGCATTTTGGTCATCATATTTTACAAAATTGCCGGTTTGGGGGTCAAAATCCAATACACCGCTGCTTTTCAAAGCAAGCCACAAATGCCCACGCCCGTCTTCTTTGATGTCCATGAAAGCCCACCACCGCTCAAAAGCAGGCGAGCCGATGGCAAAACCTTGATCACCTTCCACAAAATGCTTTACTTCCCGAATTCCTTTTCCGATGGCCATTGGGCTAATTTTATAAAGCCCATCGTACCACGTGGCGACCCAAATATTGCCTTTCGAGTCTTCAAAAATATCGTTGATGGTTTCTTCCAATACCCTCGGTTTCGGCAAGGGCAATATTACCGGCTCAAAAAATGCCTGCCCCGGTCGCAGAAGGTACAGCGAAGCCTCGCCGCCTAAGGTTTTCAAAGCGCCCGCCCAAACGTTGCCTTTCGTATCGCTCGTCACCGTTCTAAAATTTGGAAACAGCCCGCCCGGAATTGGTTTTGCCCGCTGGGTCAGGCGGCTCCCAACATCAGACCATTCATAACATCCACTGTTTTCCGTTGCGACAAAAACCAGCTTCCGTAAGGGGGCATAAGCAAAGTCGGTCACTTCTGCCCGCTCCGTTTTCGCATCGCCGGAAGCGAGGCTGATGTACCGAAAAGACTGGTTTTGAAAATTGTAGGACCGGACACCGCCCTGCCATCCCAGCACCCAAAGCCGCTGCTCCGGGTCGAGGTAAAGCCCTTGGCAGTTTCGGTCCAATTCGGGGCTTTCGCCGCTCTGGGCATTTTTAATAAAATGATACTTGCCACTGTTCTTTTCAAAAATGCCGAAGCCGTTGTCCTCCGTAGCGACCCATAATTCATCGGCGTTTTTTTCAAGAATGGCCAACGATACGTTGCGGTTAACAACTCCCTTTTTCCAAAGCGGAATGTTGTATGGAAAGGTTTTTAACTGCCGGGTGACTGGGTCAAAACTCGCCACGCCCGTTGACCAGGTGGCTATCCAGACTTTTCCCTGCTCATCTTCCAGGAGTTTCATGGCAGCGACGCCTGCTTTTTTAGCGTAGTCTTCTAGCTGAATGATGTCAAAGGTTTTGTTGTTTTTGTCGAAGTGTGCAAGCCCCCTGCCAGCTGCCGCCACCCAAAGAAAGCCGGGATGCCTCCGGTCAGCAATGACGTGTTTGGCTGTATTGTATTGAAAGGAATTTGCTTTCAAGCCATCCTCCCGAAACGAATACCATCCCGTGAACTTCCGCTCTTTTTTGTCAAAACAACCCAATCCGTGGTGGTAGGAGCCAAGCCACAGCAGGTCTCCATCCTGGCAAATGGAAGTTAGGCTAAGTGGCTCCCCTTTCCATTCGGGGTGAAGTGGGTCGTTCGGCCATGATTCAAACTTGCCAGTAGCGGGGTCGAAGTGGTTCAGGCCGCCATCCAATACGGCGAGCCAGAAAGTGCCGTCTGTGTCTTCGCACATATCCATGATGGAGTTGTTGCTGAGCGCATCGGACGCATCCTTTTTTTCGTAAAAATTGAGGAACCCCTGACCGTCGAAGCGGGAAAGCCCGCCCTCTGTGCCAAACCATAAAAAACCGTGGCTGTCCCGCATGGCTACATGCACCCAGTTATCCGCCAACCCCTGTTCCATCGTGTAGCGGGTGAAGTAGGGGGCTTCATTTTTCGGAGGAAACCCCTTGGACTGGGCGCTCGCCATGCAGGAAAGCCCTAGAAAGGCAAACCAGAGTATTTGGTTGAATCTTTTCATGGTCTGCAAAATAGCGTAGGTCGGGGAAATAAGCTGGATAGGCGGGACAAAAAATGCTAAATCTATACAACCACGAAACTAGGCTGACATGGTGAGAATCTGCCATGGCAATGAGTGAACTGCGGTTTTGAGTGAGCCAATGGTTTGCGAGGCCAATTTTTGCCTTTTTTTTTGTAAACATACCGTTTAATCAACCGGAGCAACCGTTTGCTCATTCCCGTGTTTTTTTTAGCAATCGCCAGTTATATCTTTGGACAAAGTGAGGCGGTCTGTGCTTTCGTTGCCGAATGAATGAAAATTCGGTATTTCATTGCCTGGCGACTTGGATTTGAAATTCTTTTGCCCTAAAATAAATCAACATGTAATCAAGAATTACTTCGAATAGTTGACCCTACTGGATTTCACTCATTTTCTGCTCCTCAATTATACTCACGACCAAAAAAATCTTTCGAATGAAAACCCTGTTTACTCCAATGAAAACTAAAGTGGTGGCAATCATTGCCATCACTTTTTTTGCCTCTACTCAAGCCCTATCCCAAGATTTCTAGCGGGTGTGCGGCTGCAGCCTGCTTTTTACGTCACCAACGCACTTGGCAACAACCAGGGCGGCGAAGACACCTACTCCCGCCTCCTGTTGGACAATATCTGCATTGACGGGATGCCGCTGACGGTGGTCAGGAACCCAACGGGTGGGCATTCCATCCGCCTCTACCCCAACCCCACCTCCGGCCAACTCACCCTTGAGTTCAAGGGCGAGGCACAGTTGGTGTGCGAGGTGCAAATACTCGACCTTCTCGGCAGAACCCTTCGCACGGAAACACTGCTGCCAGGCAGCAGGCACACCAGCTCTCGATTGCCACGCTGCCAGCGGGCTTCTATCTCGTGAAAGTGATGGATGGGGGCGAGCCTGTTTGGATTGAGAAAGTGGTTAAACAATAGCAACCTGTAGTGACAATTAGAATTCCTCATGTTCAAACCTTCGCAAGCCGGTCTTGCGAAGGTTTTTTTGTGAATCAAACCCCGTATTCCTAAAAATTCCCATCTTTGCTTGAACCCTGCAATCTTTCCTTAATGATACAATTCGATTGGGCAGAAAAAATTCAAGACTACGTTTTCAAGACCTGGCTCGAAAACAAGGGAGAGGGCGTGAAAATCGCCGTCCTGGATACTGGTATTGATTTGGCGCACCCCGCTTTGAAGCACCTCGACCGACCGGGACGCAAGTTCAATGCAGCGGCACCGGGGTTCAATCCAACCAAACCGCTGCTCTTCGGCAATGGCGATGTGACCGATGCCCACCGCAAAAAAGGGCACGGGACCCAGTGCGTGAGCACCCTGACCGCAAAGGCGGAGGGCGAGAACAACTTGTTCGGTTTTGCACCGGAGGCGGAGGTTTTTATCCTAAAGATCAACACCGTTGACCACAAATTTTTCAGGGTGAAGGACTTCCTGCGGGGAGTGGAGGCAGCGGCCAACCTTGGCGTTGACCTCGTAGTGGCCAGCGTGTCCTACCCGCCGGAGGACATCGCACTGGAGGGCATTCCGCAGGCCGAAATTGAGAGGGTGTTTGGGCTGCTGAGGGCATCGGGTGCGGTGCTGTTTGCCTCGCTCCCAAACCGTGACGATGCTGAAACATGGACGGGGTTGCCTGCGGCAAATTTCCCTTCCCTTCGAGCGGAGGCCGTTAACGTCGGGGCGATTTCCCAGGGTATTTTCCAAAACCGGAGGGCGGAGATTGACGCCGAGGCCAGCATCCATTTTTTGGTGGCAAATGCCAGTGCCCATTTTTGCAAAATAAAAAACGAGTACGTCCAGGAGGGTGTTTCGAGCAGCTACGGTACCTACTTGGTGGCCGGCGTGGCTGCGCTGTACCTTGCTTCCATTAAAAAAAGGGAGAAGGACGACTACCAGCCAAGGCTACAAGCTGACTTCCTAAAAGGGCTAAGCCAAAAATTCGTTCAACTGCTGGATGCCCAGGATTGGGTGGCAAACCAGCCAGTTTTGTACAAGACCTCCGCCGTGAAATCCGGTCCGGCTGACCCGCTTGACGCATAAATTTTCATACAAAACCATTTCATCAAAATGATCAAAAGTCTTTTGAAACTGTTGGCCGTTCTGGTTGTCGGCATCCTGATTTACAACCTCTTCCTCGGCACGGACGAAGAAAAACAAGGCGCTAAAAAGATTGTCGGCGAGGTGAAGGACGTGGGCGTGGCCGTCAAGGATTTGATCAAGTCCGAAAAGGAAAAGTTCGACAAGGGCAAGTACGACAAAGCCGTTGACAAAATTGGCACCATGCTGTCAAACCTGAAAAAGAACGCCAAGGAGTTCGATGAAAAGTACATTGGCCGCATTGAGGAACTGGAAGAAAAGCGCAAGCAATTGAAGGAGGAACTGGACTCCCTGGACGAGAATGCCACCTCCGAAGGCAAGGGCGGAGACACCAACGCCATCAAAGAGGATTCCAAGCAATTGCTCAAGGAAATTGAATCATTGATGAACGAAATGGAGTCCGATAAATAGGTGCGGGTTTTTGCTAATTTTGCGCCGCAATTTGCCAAAAGCAGCTTCATTGATGAAAAAACCGCCCGTTCACAAGCCAAATTACTTTTATACCATCGTCAGCGTGACGCTGGTGTTGTTTCTGCTGGGGCTGTTCGGGTTGCTCGTTGTGCAGGGCCAGCAGATGTTGAAAATTTTGCGTGAGCAGGTCGAAGTCATCGTGGAACTGAGGGAAGAGGCTACCTCCGAACAGGTTGATTCCCTGAAACAGCACTTGGCAGCGAGCAGCTACTTCAAGCCCAACTCCACCAAGTTCATCAACAAGGCTGAAGGTGCGGCCATGATGCAGGAGGAGTTTGGGCAGGATTTTGGGAAGCTCGACATGGTGAACCCGCTCTACGACGTGCTGATTTTTAACGTAAAATCAGACTGGATGGACTCGGACAGCATGAGCCTGGTCAGGGAGGACATGAAGCAACTGCCTTACGTGAGCGATATTTTCTACCAAGAAAGCGTCACGGAATCCATTGCCTCCAATTTGAAAAAAATCAGCATTTGGGTGCTTGGACTCGGCCTTTTTTTCGTGCTGGTAGCTATTGCGCTCATCCTCAACACGGTGCGTCTGGCGCTATATTCCAACCGTTTTTTGATAAAAAACATGGAGCTGGTTGGCGCCTCTTGGGGCTTCATCAGCAAGCCGTACTTGAGCCGCAGTTTTAGGCAAGGCTTGCTATGCAGCCTCTTGGCCATCCTTGGTTTGGCGGCACTACTGTACCTTGCTTTTAGGGACGAACCGGACCTGCAGTCGGCCATCAACCTGCCTGGCGTGGCGGTGGTATTCGGCACATTGCTGGTGCTAGGCTTTGCTTTAATGGTATCGAGCACCTACTATGTCGTAAAAAAATACCTGCGGATGCGGGTGGATGATTTGTATTGAAGTGCTGCCTGTGGCGGTGCAAAATGAACCTTCGGCCAATTTCAGGGTAATTGGTTTCAAAAAATTAAAAATGAGTACCAAGAAAAAAGTAATCGTCACTACAACGCCCCGGGCTTCGCAAACCGCTCAAAGGGCAAAGACACCGGCAGTTGCACCAAAGAACTCGGTGTTGATTTTTGGAAAATCAAATTACATGCTAATGCTGGTTGGCCTTGCGTTGATAGCGGTTGGCCTAATGCTGATGAGTGGTGGTGCCATGCCCGATCCAAACACTTGGGACGAGAGCTTAATATACAGCCGCCGCCGTACCCTGTTGGGCCCAGCGGTCATTCTCTTTGGTTTGGTGGTTGAAATAGTGGCCATCTTCAAGAACCCTGGGCTGGAAACGCCCGCAACCGAAGAGGTTGCCTAAGCTGCTGTTTCGGGCATTGATAAAATTGGTATATTTTTCAATGTAAATGGTTGTGCAGCGGCAATCCGCCCTGCTAGCGCTTACATGATGGAACTGTCCGTTGTGAATTTTGCAGCATCAGTTCCCGTTAAAATCGGATAAATGGAAGATCCTTTGCCGAGTCGAAGTTTAATTGAAGGCACCTGCTTGCTGGTGGACAAACCACAAGGCTGGACATCCTTCGATGTCGTGAATAAAATCCGTTCCAGCCTCAAGCACAACCTGGGCTTGAAAAACATCAAAGTAGGCCATGCCGGTACGCTCGACCCCTTGGCCACTGGACTGCTCATCATCTGTACCGGCAAAAGCACCAAGAAACTTGCGGAATACCAGGGCCTTACAAAGGAGTACACAGGCACTATCACACTAGGTGCAACCACCCCCTCCTACGATGCCGAGACCGAGCCAGATGCCATTTTTCCCACCGACCACATCACCGATGAAATGCTAGAAACGGCCCGGCAACGCTTTTTGGGCAATATTGAACAGATGCCGCCGATGTTCTCTGCCATCAAAGTGGATGGGCAGCCGCTCTACAAAAAGGCAAGGCAGGGAATCATGGTGGAAGTGGCGCCAAGGCCAGTCACCATTTACGAGTTTGAGTTGACGAAGGTGACCCTGCCAGTGATTGATTTCAGGGTAAAATGTAGCAAGGGAACCTACATCCGTTCCTTGGCTTTTGATTATGGAAAAGCGCTCCATAGTGGCGGTTTCCTCTCTTCGCTTTGCCGAACAAAGGTTGGAGAGTTCAATTTGGAAGATGCCTGGAACCTTGACGCACTGGTGGACCATATTGGAAGCTTCTCCACAAAGAAAGTCTTGTGATTTGTTTGCAAACTGCTAATAATCATCTTTTTAGCTTAAAATAAAAAACCTACCAAATAGCTTTTGATAGATTCTTACCTGACGCTGGCAGAACCCGTTACCGGAGAATTTCGAGACCGGGGCAGTAAGTTCCTAGCTTATGCCTGGCCAATCTGCACGGAAGCCGAAGCCCAGCAACACCTCGAATCATTGCGGAAAATCCACCCCAAAGCCCGGCACCAATGCTATGCCTACCGGCTCGGTTTGGACAAGAACAATTTTAGGGCAAATGACGACGGCGAGCCAAGCGGCACTGCTGGCAAGCCCATTCTCGGACAGATTGACAGCTTTGGCCTGACCAACGTTTTCATCGTGGTAGTGCGCTATTTTGGCGGCACCTTGCTCGGCACCTCTGGCCTCATCAACGCATACCGAACCAGTGCCCAAGATGCCCTCCAGAAAGCTACCATCGTCGAGCAGCTCGTCGAGGATGTTTACCGACTAACCTTTGGTTATGTCCTGATGCCCGATGTGATGAATGCGATAAAAAAACTGGATGTCAAGGTTTTAAAACAGGATTTTGGCGAGGAGGCCATGCTAGAAATTGCCGTTCGGCAGGGGAGCAAAGAGCATGTTTTTACGATGTTGAAAGCCTACGCCGCAAAAGTATCCATGGAAGAAGCGGTTTTGTTGGACGTTGTGCCAGGACTTGAAATAGAATTTCTGTTTGTTTCTTAAATAGTGTCATTCTGCTAATTGCTTTTCTAATTTTTGACTGAGGACATTGTTATCAATATTTAATTTTTATTTTAACCCACTTTGGTGAAAGTGTCAATCAGTTTTTTACCTTTGACCACCCCCAACTGGTTACCACATAAAATGAAGAAACTTACCAAATCACGCAGTTGCCGTAATCTCTCAACATTAACTGCTCAAATCGCCGAAACAGTTGGCGACATGAATGTTTCCAATAATTAGATTATAACATAAGTAATTGACTGTCAATTGCTTGTAGTTTTATATTTGGCATTTATTTCTTAATCAAAATTCTACATACCTTATGTCTTCACGTTTGGCATTACTCCCTATCGGGCTGTTTGTCTTGTGGTGCGTGGTATGCCAGCAATGGTACGTCTGTCATATCAAGCAGGTTTGCACCATTGTCGTGCCTCCGCCACCCACCGACGACAACCGCCCCATCGTGTTTTCATGGTCGTCCGCCGACCCGGAAACAAGACCCACCTGGCAGGCTTACCGAGATTCCATTTTGGGCAAACTGACGGACGGCAAATTGCTGGAAATCGTTGGTTTGTACTCTAAGGACGAGGCAGCTCCTGACGGCTACACCAACATGGGACTAGCCCGTGCCGCAAAAGTCAAGGAACGCCTACTGGCAGAAGTGCCGGGCATTGACCCTGAGAAAATTGCCGTTACCTCAAGGTTGGTGAACGAGCTGCCCGATGCTCGCACCGGAAAGTTTGTTGCCGCTGAATTCAACATCAAGGACAAGCAACAGGCGACACCGTGGAAATCGTGGAGGTGGACAATACCATCACCATACTTTTTCCTTACGCAAAATCCACCAAGGAACCTGACCCACGGGTGGACGAATACCTCGACAAATTGGCGCAGCGCCTGGCGAAAACCGATGAGACCGTGGCCATCACTGGCCATACCGACGACTCTGGCACAGTCGCTTACAACCAGCAGCTTGGCTTGGCTCGTGCGAAGCATGTCCAGGACATCCTGATTTCGAAGGGCATCAAAAAAGAGCGGCTTTCCATTGAGTCAAAAGGAGAACTGGCGCCAGTGGCCGACAACACGACCGAGGAGGGCAGTCGCCTGAACCGCCGGGTAGTGCTGGTGCTGAATAAAAAAGACCTTAGCTAATTATTTGACAATCAACGAGTAATGCAAGTTGCACCTTGATTTTTAAACAAAAAAAATAAACTACCATGTTTGAAAATACTTTCCAAGGGCCTGGCACAGGCACTTATGTTGACCACACCATTGAAATTTTACTGATGCTGCTGGTTGCCTTTTTATTGGGGTTGCTACTGGGGTATATCCTGTGGTACAAGTGGCATAAACTTTACCAAGAACTGAACGCAGAGCACATCCGACTGAAAGGCGTTCACCTAGAACTGGAAAAAGAACATGCTAGCCTGCGCTATCAATTGGAGGAAAGCGAGAAGGACAACGCCAACCTTCGCAGGAAAGTAATGTCGTTGGAGGGCGATGTTGCTGGACTGCGGTTCCGACTAGACAAATGCGAGTCTGATTTGGCAGGTTCTTTGGCGGCTAGTACTTCTGGAAAAATGGCGATGGCGGCCCCCATATTCGTTGCCCCCCCTCCCAATCCTGACGACTTGAAGGTCGTTGAGGGCATCGGTCCGAAAATCGAAGAACTCTGTAATGGTATTGGGATATGGACTTTTGCTGCACTGGCAGAGACCCCTGTTGACCGCCTCCGGGAAATGCTCGATGCGGCTGGCCCCAACTTTAGAATTGCCGAGCCTGAAACTTGGCCAAGGCAAGCTGAACTTGCAGCGGCAGGTAAATGGGACGAACTGAAGGAATACCAGGATTTTCTAACTGCTGGAAGAAATCCCGGCGCTTGAATTCTTGGATATCAACTCCATAAATCAAATGAGGGCAAAGGCAGCCATCGAAAAATCGGTGGACTGCCTTTTTTTGGCAAGCCAATAGCAATCAAAGAAAATCAAAGTTCTAGCAAACCTTCAGGGAGGCGGAGTACTATCTTCTTGGCTTTTTCGTCCAAATCAACCACCATCTGTGGGTGCAATGGAATAAAAACCTCCCGACCTTGATATTCGACAATAGCCAAATGCTGTTGTGGCATCACTTCCACCTCCACGATTTTGCCGATACTTCCAGTTTGCTCATCAAAAAGCTCGTAACCCACCAACAGTTCAAAAGTCAGCACTTTTCCTGCCTGTTTGATGATTTTAATGTCTTTTTCCCGAAGGAAAAGCTCTTTTGAAGTAAGGTTTTTGGCCTCAGCTGGCGAGTCCACTTCCTCTATTTTGAGTATAATATCGCCCGCATCCCGCAGGTTTTCGATGAAAAATGGGAGCGGCTTGCCCTGCACGTTGATGAAAACCACATCGGCTTTGACAAAATCATCAAGGTATTCATCCTTCACCGTAATCTTCAATTCGCCCTGTGCGCCGTGCGTTTTTTTGGTAAAACCGACGCCGATGAGTTTGTCAGTCATCAGTTGTGTTTAAGGATGGTTTGTTTCAAAATAAAGCCTTTTTCGGCCTTTTCTTCCCAAGTTTTGCCCACGCAGTCGTCAATGCACTGGGTGTCCAAAATCCATAACTCCCTGTAAACCAGCCAATACCTTTGGCGTAAATGGCCGAGGACTTTCGGAGTTCTATCAGGTTTTCATTATCGGCTTCTTCAACCGTGGTCGTTTCATCGAACTGAAAACCGCCCACGGTGGCCGGTTCGTTGACTTGTTGGGTGCGGTAGCTCCAGCCTTTGAACATCTCCAAAGTTTCACCGGCAACGGTGACAATTAGGCCCTCGTCAAAATGAACGTTGCCATTCCAACTGTTGCCCTTTTTGACAGGAAAAGTAAGTTTGATAAAGCGTAGGTTATCCTCCATGCGGATGGCTTGGTTGTCTTGTATGGATGCGGTCAGCACTTTTTTTATACCCCAGGACAAACTGTCGGCGACCCGTTCGAAGTGCTCGATTTTATAGAGGACATTGCCGTTGTTGTCGGTCAGCGTATCAATGATTTCCTCTCTCACGAAAGTTTTTGAGCCAGAAACCGTGGTGTCGCCATTTGGGTCATAGATGGTGGAGTCCACCTCGTACTCGATAAATTTGCCGACCTGAAGCGGAAAATAGTCTAGGCCGAGGTCAGTTTCGTAGTCATCAGGTGTTTCCTTGCAGGCTGCAAAAAAAAGTGCAGCAAGCAAACAAGGCACAATGAGAAACCGTATGTTTTTCACGGAAAATATTTTCATAAAATATTGAGAATCAAATATTTAACGATAAATGACACCGCCGCCAATCACATCATCGTTTTCGTAAAAAACAGCGGATTGACCCGGGGCGATGCCTTTGACATTGGCCAAAAAATCAACTTTCATAAGGCCATCCTCCAAATTGCGGAGCAAGCTGAAGGTGCCATTGTCACGGTAGCGTACCTTCGTAACCGCCTCCATCCCCTCGGGAATTTCAGCGTACTTCATCGGGTTCACCTGACCGACCCTCATGCTGTTTCGGATAAGTTCGTCCTCGGTTCCAAGCACCACGGTGTTGGTCTCTGGTCGTATTTCGGACACGAACATTGGTTGGCCAAAGGCGATGCCCAGCCCCTTCCGCTGGCCGATGGTGTAAAACGGGTAGCCCTCGTGCTCGCCCAAAATTTCACCCTTGGCGTTGACGAATTTGCCGCCAGCCACCCGTTCCTCAAGGCCCTCCACGCGGCGCTTGAGGAATCCCCGATAGTCGTTGTCGGGCACGAAACAGATTTCGTAGCTCTCGCTTTTCTTCGACAGTTCGTCGTAGCCCCGGTCGAAGGCAATTTGGCGCACCTCCGGTTTTGTCAGCTCGCCCAGTGGGAATCGGCTGCGCTTTAGGCACTCCTGGCTCAGGCCCCAAAGCACGTATGATTGGTCTTTCTGGCTGTCCTTTGCCTTGGAGACGAAATGCCTGCCGTTCTGTTGGTTGATGATGGCGTAGTGACCCGTGGCGATGAACTCGCAGTCGAGCGAATCTGCCCGCTTGAGCAGGGCGCTCCATTTTATATGGGTGTTGCAGAGAACACAGGGGTTCGGGGTTCGCCCCGCCATGTACTCATCCACAAAATTGTCGATCACGTAGTCGCCGAACTCCTCCCGGATATCTACGATGAAGTGGTGGAACTTCATATCAACGGCCACCTTCCGGGCGTCGTTGATGGAGTCGAGGCTACAGCAGCCTGTCTCCTTGTGAGAGCCGCCAGAGGAGGCGTAGTCCCAGGTTTTCATGGTGATGCCAACGACTTCGTAGCCCTCCTCGTGCATGAGCATGGCTGTTACCGTGCTGTCAATACCGCCGCTCATGGCTACCAAAACTCTACCGTGCTTACTCATTTTTTATTGAAAAATAGGTTATCTAAACGCAGACTGGGCATGAAACCCTGCCCACGCCGGGTCGCTCTATTTGAAAACTATTAACGCAAATAGAACAACCGAAAAGCCCGCAAAGTTACAACATCGCTGCCGAAAGCACTGATAATCAGAAGCCTGTGGAAAAAATACATTTGCGGCTTTTCAATTAATGTGGTTATTTTGTCAAAGAATTTATTTGAAATTTCTCCGTTTTACACTGCTATTTGAACAACCAAACAAGATTCTTTAACTTTAACCATGAAATTACACGGCTCCCCAAGCATCGTAATTCTTTGAAAATCAATGCAATGGGTTTTGGCCGTACCTTTTTTAAACAAACGTACCATGAAAAATTCAATTAAGATTTTGATGCTCAACCTGCTTTTCACCACCAGCCTGTTGGCACAGGATGAAGAGTTTGGGCTTGCGTCTTACTATTCCGACCTGTTCCACGGAAAACCAACAGCCAGCGGTGAGTTGTATGACAAGGGCAAACTGACATGTGCCCACAAAACTTATGCTTTTGGCACCATGCTGAAAGTAACCAGGCTCGACAACAACAAATCCGTTCAGGTGAAGGTAACGGACCGTGGGCCGTTCATCAGCGGTAGGGTGGTGGAAATATCCAGGGCCGCTGCTGACATGATAGGCTTGGTGCAGGACGGCTCAACCAGGGTGAAAGTGGAGTTGGTCAAGCAAGACCAGCAAGCCGAGGCCGTAGCTGAAGCGCCAAAAGCCACGGAGGAGAAGCCTAAGCCTGCCGAGAAGGAAGTCACTTTACCAAAAGTAGAGACACCTAAAAAGACGGAAACTGCCAGCAAGCCAGCCGAGGCCAAAGCTGAAAAGGCTGCCACAACAGAAAAATCGGTGGCTGTGAACAAAAAGCCAGAACCAGCGAAGGAGGAGCCAAAGGCAAAACCAGTGCCTGCAAAAGCTGAAAGCAAAGAAGCTCCCAGCAAGTCAGTCCTGGTAAAAGGTAGCGATTTCGAGCCTTACGACCTTTTTGAAATTGAGCTGAAAAAGCCAGAGAAAAAGGGTTTTGGCGTCCAGATAGGCGTGCTTTCCACGCAAGAGGCACTGTTCAAAAAAATCGCCGACTTACAGGAGGATTGGTTTTCACCAATCTTGGTCAGCGTACAGAAGAACCCAAAAGGGGAGTTGATGTACAAGGTGATTCTTGGTTCTTTTCCCACTGAAACCGAGGCCAACAGCTACAAGGAAAACCTGAAAAAGAACAAAAAAATTAAAGGCTTCGTAGTAGACTTGGCTACGATGGGTTCAAAGGATTAGATTCGGTTTTATTTTTAAAGAAAGCCCGCAATGTCTCACAATGCGGGCTTTTTTATTTTGCCAATGAGCAACCATTTGCTCAGTATTGTGTCGTTAGGTCAAAATTCCTTCACAATAAAAACAGCAAACATGAAATCAACGATTTCTTCCGTAATGACCCTTTTCACCATCCTTCTTTTCGCTTCCAGTGCCTGTACGCAAAACTGGTCTTCTGGCCCTGGCATCACCGGCGAAGGCCCGAAAGTGACCAAAACGCTTGACTTGGCATCGTTTGACGGTCTTTCTCTGGCCATCAGTGCTGATGTCATGATTCAGCAAGGCAGCAGCCAATCGGTGAAAATCGAAGCACAGCAAAACATCATTGACAACCTTAAAAAGAGGTGAAAGACGGTGTTTGGAAAATTGGGTTTAACAAAAATGTCAGGAACCACGAGAGCGTTAAAATCTGGGTAACTGTGCAGGATATTAAGCAACTAAGCATCAGCGGCTCTGGCTCTATCATCGGCGAGAGCAGGTTCACCAATCTTGACGACCTCTCTTTGGCCATCAGTGGCAGCGGGAACATCAAACTCGATTCCGACTCAAAAAACCTCACCGTAGCCATCAGTGGCTCAGGCGACATGAACCTTGCTGGTTCCACTGGTAGCAGTAGTATGAAAGTCAGCGGCAGCGGCGACATTGAAGCCTTTGGTCTCAGCGCCCGTACTTGCGACGTCAAGATTTCCGGCTCCGGCGACTCCTCCGTCAACGTCAGCGAATCACTCGAAGTGGCCATTGCTGGCAGCGGCGATGTATACTACAAAGGCAGGCCAAGCGTCCGCTCAAAAGTCAGCGGCAGCGGCGAGGTCATGTCGAAATAGTCCAAATTTTTCATAACTAATGTTTTAGAGAGTGTGTGCCACCGTCCGGTTTGGGCGGTGGTTTTTTTGTGCAGTTTTTTCCGAGCAGCATTTTTTTTGTAAAATCTTGATTATCAACGCTTAAACTGTTTTTGTAAATTGAACGAAACAGGCCAGCGTTTTTTCCGTAGAAAACATGGAGAGAAAATTGAATAAGCCCTTGTCGTTCTGAAAAAAGAAAGCATAAATTTGCGCCCCATTCAAAGGAATGGGTTTCTAGAAAAAATTGCCACCCTAGCTCAGTTGGTAGAGCGACGCATTCGTAATGCGTAGGTCAGGAGTTCGAATCTCCTGGGTGGCTCTCTTTTTAGCGAGTGATCGGGTGAGAAAAGTGAAAAAGGTGAGTAACGCAGGTTATCACCTCCTCACTTCTCTTCTCTCACCCGATCGCTTTCTCACCTGCTAAACGGGGTATAGCGCAGCCCGGTAGCGCGCGTCGTTCGGGACGACGAGGCCGTAGGTTCAAATCCTGCTACCCCGACCAAAAGCCTTGCAAATCGTTGATTTGTGAGGCTTTTTGATTTTTGGGCCTGTCGGCTAGCGGATAGGGTGGGGTGTAAGATGTGGCAGGTGTTGGCTAATGTGTTGAAATACTATTGCCGTGGCATCCTCTTTTGCTGCCATCCACGTACCAGCTTCTCTACTTCCACCGCATGGAACACCACCAACGAAACCAAGATACAAGCTCCCAATTCCCGCCAGCTCAATGCCTCCGTTGAAAACACTTTTTGCAAGGCAGGTACGTACAGAATCGCCATTTGCAGGGCAAAAGTCAAAGCCACGGCACCGAGCAACGCCGGGTTGCTGAACAGCCCCTGCCGGAACAGGAAGAACCGCTCACTGCGAATGGCCATAACATGCCCCATTTGGCTGAAGCAAAGCACGGTGAAGACGTAGGTCTGCCATTTAGGGTCGTCGTGGGCAATAGCATAAGCTTGGGTGCCGAGGCAGACGGCGCCCATCAGCAGGCCGACCCACAGCACGTGAACGCCCAACCTGTTGGCGAAGATGCTCTCGCCAGGCTTGCGGGGTGGCTGTTGCATCAGGTCTTTTTCGGCGGGTTCGTTGGCGAGGGCAAGCGAGGGAAGGCCATCGGTAACGAGGTTCACCCAGAGGATGTGGATGGGCAGCAGCGGGATGGGCAGCCCGACGAGCGGGGCCAGGAAAATCGTCCAGATTTCGCCGCTGTTGCCCGTGAGGATGTACTTGATGAACTTGCGGATGTTCTCGAAAATACGCCGACCCTCTCGCACGGCCTTGATGATGGTGGCAAAATTGTCGTCGAGCAAAATCATGTGCGCCGCCTCTTTTGAAACATCGGTGCCCGTGATGCCCATCGCCACGCCGATGTTTGCACGGCGCAGGGCCGGGGCATCGTTCACGCCGTCGCCCGTCATCAATCTGCAACTTCTGCTCCGGCGACACCCGTGCATAGACTTTTATGTTTTCAATTTGTTTTTCAAAAGATCCATCCGATAGTGCTTCCAATTCTACGCCAGTCAGCGTCTTGTCAGTCGGTTTTTCCAGTATCCCGATTTGCTTTGCAATGGCCGTTGCAGTCGCCGGATGGTCGCCGGTAATCATTACCGGCACGATGCCTGCCGCCCGGCAATCCTTGATGGCCTTTGCTGCTTCTTCCCGTGGCGGGTCCATCATACCCACCAGACCGCAGACTTGCAAGCCCGTTTCCAGCGTGGCAAAACTGATTTCCGAAGGCAATTGGTCTATCACCCGACAGCCGTAGGCGATGACCCGCAGGCCCTCGTTTCCCATGCGGCCGGCTTCGGCGGTCATTGCAACTTCGTCGGCGTCTTCACAGGCTGTGAGTATTGATTCGATAGCGCCTTTGGTAATGATGAGGAAACGATTTTCCTCCCATTGGTGAACTGTCGTCATCATTTTACGAACGGAATCAAAGGGCAGTTCCGCTTTTCTTGGAAAGCTGTCCGGCTTGAAATCAACGAGTTCACTTGCCGAATATGCCGCTAGTGCCACTTCCGTGGACTCGCCCGTCATTTCATCCTTTTCGTTTTTCTTCACATCGTGGTTGAGCGCCATGCAGCGCAACAGCACGGCCTTGGCATCCAGCGTCAGCCCTTCGGGCGGGGTTTTGGGCGTCCAGGTTTGCGTGACCGACATGCGGTTTTGCGTGAGCGTACCCGTTTTGTCGGTGCAAATGAAGGTGACGGAACCCAGCGTTTCCACTGCTGGCAATCTGCGGATAAGTGCATTTTGTTTCACCAACCGTCGGGCACCGAGCGCCAGGGCGATGGTCACGACGGCGGGCAGCGCCTCCGGTATAGCCGCCACAGCTACCGAGATGGCAGTGAGCAGCAACCGCACCGGTTCTTCTCCCCGCAGCCAGCCCACGGCAAAGAAGACTATGCAGATGCCCAGCACGGCGAGCGAGAGTTTTTTGCTGAAATCGGCAAGGCGTTTTTGCAGCGGTGTCACGGATTCATCCTCCTGCAAGAGCAGTGCAATTCGACCTAGTTCGGTCTCCATGCCCGTGGCCACCACCACGCCCGTGCCCCGTCCGTAAGCGACGAGCGTACCTTTGTAGGCCATATTGGTGCGGTCGCCGAGGGGCAGTTTTTCGCCGTGCAGTTCCTCGATTTGCTTCTCCACGGCCAGCGACTCGCCCGTGAGCGAGGCTTCTTCGATTTTTAGGGAGAACGATTCGAGCAAGCGCAGGTCGGCGGGCACCATCGCCCCAGCTTCCAATGCCACGATGTCGCCAGGCACGAGTTCCGCTGCGGGGATTTGTACAGTGGCCCCATTCCGCAACGCCGCCGCCGTGGGTGCCGACATTTTCTTCAGCGCTTCCATCGCCTTTTCAGCCCGGTATTCTTGGATGAACCCGACCACGGCATTCAGCAGCACGATGATGAGGATGACCACCGTGTCGCTCAGTTCGCCGACCAGTCCGGAGATGATGGCCGCTGCGATGAGCATGAGAATCATCACGTCCTTGAACTGCGCTAGGAGCATCAGCCAAGCGGGTTTCTTCTTTTTTCTCGTAAAAGATTGGGGCCATGCTTTGCCAGCCGCTCCGAAGCTTGTTCGGCGGTGAGTCCGGCAGGCTTGCTGTCTGTGACTTGGAGTGTTTCTTCTATGGAGGTGAGGTGCCAGTTCATTTTTTTAGGTTTATGAAGGTTGATGGGGCTGATGGGGTAACGGTACTTTTGTCTAAGCAGCTTGGATGAGTTTTTGTTTCGCTATCGGGCAATTTTCAATTTTCGTATCCTGGCATTGAGCGATGGAATGCCTTCTTTTTCAATTTTCTGGAGCAGCGTTTCAAGTTCTGCCCGCAAGATATTGCTTTCCCGACTCAATTCCGTCATGGCCTGCAAAGCGTTCACCCGCACGATTTTGCTTTCGGAAGTATCCGTTGCCCAAGTTTTCAGTTTTGATCCAGACCGACCGAAGCTCCTCAACATTTAAAGGTATTCGTGATGCCAATAACGCCAAATGCCACTTGAATTCAATGTGCTGTGCCAAGTTAAGCAGCCGCAAAATCTCCGTTTTGTGCATTTCCAGAAAGGCAGGGTGGGGCAGGATGATTTTTTCGATGGCGTCGGCGGCCCGCATGGCGACGATGCGAACTGGTGAGGAGAGGAGTTGGAACAATTCGTCGAAGTCATCCTGACTTTTGATGAGCGAAAGGAGTTGCTCCACTTTACCGATGGAACGCAGATTGCCACCTGCCAGCATGTCAACCATTTTTTGGTTCATTGCTTTTATAAAAAAGGCACCAAGCTGCAAAATGGCCTATCGGCCTTTTCAACTTGGTGCCTCTTACTTTTCGAGCCTTTTATTCAACTAAGCGAAAACCTAGTGGAATCCAAGACCCAAACTTTTGCTATGCCACGTGGTGTCTGCGGAACCGGTGAATAACGCCTTTCACAAACATTGCAGCAAGCACGAATTTAATCAGCTTTTTCATGGCAAATCATTTTTGGTTAATAATAATGGACTCTGGGGGTCGGCCTCTGGGGCTGATTCCCAAAGCCTGTTTCTTACTAGTTTTCCATTTCAGCAGGTACTACGACAACGGAATTTTCTACCCCAAAAGGAGTTGAAACGTATTTGTCGGCCTCCCGGTCATTTACCCAAGTTTTGTTGTCAACTAAATAACGAAACTCGTACTCTTGACCGGGCTTCAATTCCATGGAGGCCATGAAACCATCCTTGGCATTTTTCATGGGAATTGGTGCATCCTTTCCCCACTGATTAAAATCGCCAAGCAATAGGACTTCTTTGGCTCCATTTACTACTTCGTTCGGTAATGAGAAAGTCACAGAGTAGGCTTTCTTCGATTTGAGAAATTGCTTTTTTAAACTCATGGTCTTGATTTTAATGTGTGAATGATGGTGCAAAGTTGTTGCCTATCGAGGCACCAGTCAATGACACTGGTCAGAGTGTATGAATGATTATTGTCAATAGTGAAAACGGAAAAGAACAGGACAAGCGGTTGTATCATAAGCGGTTTTCGCCTTCGGCGAAACAAATAAAATTTGAACGCTGAGGCACAGAGACGCAGAGAACAAAACATACCTCTGCGTCATTGCACCTCGGCGTTCAGTTGTTTTTTGTGCCGATGGCACAAATGATTAATAAAACAGCCTCTTTGCCAACCTCGAAATCAAATTTCAATCCCCTCTTTTTTGTTTTTAATAGGTTTTTTTTTTTGGGTTTTAAGTGTGGGTTTTTTTTTTTTTTTCGCCGCCTTGGGGGGCTCCGGGGGGGGGGGTGGGGGGGGTTTTTTTCCCTTTCCCCCCTTTCCCTTTTTGAAAGGAGAGACTACCGGTAAATTATTTTGCCTTGTTCATGCTGATGACCGCCTTGCCATCACCGACGAAGGCCGTGACGTTCAGGTTGCCTTTTTCAGCCATCACGGTTCCCTGGTCATCGTTTACTTTTATTTTTGTGGTCTTGAATCCTGCTTTTTTTAGCTCGGCTTCGTACTTGTCCAGGACATCGGCTGGGACATTTTCGAAGGCAATGGTCCAAGCATTCCCCTCTGGCGTATCGGACTTTGTTGAGCCTTTGATGGTTCCGAACTTAAATTCGGGCACATCGGCTGGGGCATCATCGGGCCATTTTTCACCAGCATAAGCGATTTCGGCCTTGCCCTGTTCCGTCTCGATGGTAAGTTTTTGACCTTGGGCGTCCACGTCTACATCTTCTCCCGTAGATTTTTCAATGGTCTCTTCCATCAACTGCTCTCCTTGCTTTTCAGACCTACTTTTACAGGACAACATTGTGAAACAAGCCAACAGTGCGATGCATGTCAGCGCTAACATGGATTTCGATAGCTTTTTCATGGCATTTTTTTTAATGAAAAGTTATTTTTGCAATACATTCCTTCCTGCATTCTCCTTTCATGCCTCGTCAAATTCTTTCTGATATTTAATGGTTGCTTTTACATTTGTCAGACTCCCCTTGACAAGTTCAATTCCCATAAGTGCATTGGTCGGAACCTCAAACGGCGCTGTTATATGCCATTTAACAGTAGGTACAAATCCGAATTTTGGATAATAATGCTCATGCCCCAACACAATGACCGATTTGTGCCCAAGCGCTTTCGCTTTCTTCAGTCCGTGCTTAATAAGTTGCCCTCCAATGCCCTGTTTCTGGTTTTCCGGTCTAACCGCCATTGGAGCCAGTGATAAGCTTTCATGTTCTTTTCGTTGTCGTCTATTATCTTGATTCTAGTAAACAATATATGGCCAACTATTTTTTTGTCAACGATTGCCACCAATGAAAGTTCGGGGATAAATGTGTCGCTATTCCTCAAATTGTCCACCAGTTTGGCTTCATTGACTTGCCCAAAGGCCAATTTGTTCACCTCATTTATTGCTGTAAAATCAGCATTGGTTTCTTGCCTGATGATTACTTTCATTTGTCCAATTTTATGTTGTCCGTTTGCCTAAAAGAATGGTCAATTTACATGAACCATTCTTTTGATACCCAGTTGTTCTTTTGATGCTTTGGTGATTTTATTCATCAATGCATCCGCCTTTTTCTTCGTGGCAATTCGTGGGCACAGTCGGGCTTGTCTGATAAAATTGAGCGCAGCTTCATCGTCTTGGATTTCGTCCCTAAAGCCATTTAGTGTATCTACGACTTTGCCCATTGCAATGTCTTTGCATTCGTCCGAAGTAAATACAGCCTTTGAGATTGCCAGCAATTCCTTGATGATTCTTTCCCGCTGTTCTGGTTTGTTTTTGGCGATAAGACCAAGCGAAAATATGGCGTGGTTGCTGGTAATCAAGTTCCCACTGTGCAGAAATTTAACGAGGCCGTCAATTTGCTGAACGGTTGCTTCCGCTGTGTCCACTGACGAAAGATGCCCGATAATATCAGTCGCTACCCATTTAAGGACATTGTTGTCCCCCTTAATCATCATTACCCAACGGTCGAAGTAAGGGTAGAGCTTGGCCGGATTTTTCTTTGCCATTTGAAGCAAATCCTTTGCGAAATGGTATTTTTCCCCTGCATCGTGGGAATCCAATTTGTCGAGGTTTAAAAGCTTGTTTTCCATGTCATGATAATTTAATTGGCCTGCCAATTATGGTTGTGGGTCATTGGACATTTCCGGAATGGTTGTTTGTTTTCACAACCCTTCTTAAAATAGTTTGCGCCTATGCTACTCCCCAAAGCCTTAAGACCATAGAACTTCAGAACTTCACGAACCATTGTAAATAAAGTCTTTATAATATTCAAGGACTTCATTTGCCCTGTTCGTTATAAATTGGTTGGGCTGGTTCAATTCTCCTATTGAAACAACCATGTTCTGAACCTTTTTTTCCAAATGCCAGCAGCCATCTTCTCGTTGCTTGGACTTCAATAGTTGAATGGCTGGTTTCAATGCTTCGGACATTACACTTTCCCTTTTCAAGAGCCACAATATTTCAAAAAAGTCGCTTTTGTACATATTGGGAAAAGTGATCAAATCCATTTTTTGAACCATTATTTTTTCAGGGTTGTGCGAGCTATAACAGACTTTGTGCAGCAACACGAAACGAATGCACCTATCCAACAAGTCTGCTATTTCCTTCGTCCTTGATTGTTTTGGGATGAAAGACAATCCCTTCAATAGCTTAACAATGCCCCAATAACAACTGTGCTTGCCATAGCAACTAGTATTTGAGCATAATTCATTTTTGTCTCCAACGTAGGTGCCATCGTCAAATCGCTGGTACTTGTAGAAAAACTCCAAAGCCTTCAAGCTTTTTTGCCGGGTTTTCCATTAAAATAGCAGTCTAAATAAATCATGTTCCCGTTCAGGCACGGTATGGGGAAATGGTCTTTTTTAAGGCTGTAGATTCCAAATTTAGGGTCAAAAAAATGGTTTTGAATTTCTTTTAGTGGTTTTTTAATCCGCTGGTCATTCCTATCGCAGCCCATGTCGGCAAGGAGAATAAGCGTCCAGCGTGTCGCCGTATACTTTGGAGCATAGTGCATATAATCCGGGTAATACTTGTCTGATGCCGACAATACTCTCCAAAAGCCATTCTCGCCTTGAGACTCAAAAACCTTTTCTATTATTTCTTGTGAATTTTTCACTGCAAATCATTTTACCTGCACCAATGTATCAAGGCGATTTTATGATACAGCGTTTTCATTTTTTTCGAGTTCTATTAGGCCGATGATATTTCGCTCGGTATCCTCGCACCCGGCGATGAAACCAACGGTCGGGATATATGTCTTTGGTTCGATGACCTTGCCGCCCAGTTTTTCCAACTTGGCGATGGATTCGTCCATGGAGTCCACTTGAATGAAATCCGTGATTTTTTGGTATTCTTTTTCCCGTTTGGCCATGCCACCCGTCAAGCCCTTTTCTGTGCTGTTAGGGCTGGTATCAATCAGGAAGTACTCCTGAGGCCCGCCGGGAAACTGCTCGAATTTCCAGCCGAACATTTCTTCGTAAAAATGCCTTGCTCGCTGGAGGTCATCGGCAGATATATCGAAATGGATGATGATGCCCATGATGTTTAAGTTTTTTAGCCTTCGGCAATTGGCTGGAGCCTTTTACCATTGGCTGATTTTACAAAAAGAACTTTACGCCGAACTGGTGCGACTTGCGCTGGCAAGCATTGCTATCCTTCGCTTTCAGCCTGACGTAGGAGAAGGAATAGCGTTGAAAAGATTGATTTTTTCATGGCTTGGCAAATATTTAGACAAGCAGCATTGACGCCTTTTGGAAAGGCGCCACCGCTTGTGTTGCTCATTCAAACTTAAACCCACCCCCACCGATGGTCAACCGAATATATGGCGTCACCATCACGCCAGGGTCGGGTGGCCCCTGGATTTGCTCGTCGCCCTTCCAGTCGCCAGCAGGGACGCCAAGGATGCAACCGGCATCCAAGCCAGCAATGAACCCGCCGACTTCCTTTGCTTCCATGTTTTTGGTGAAGAGGCTCTTGAAGCTGAAGCCCAAATCGAACAGCGTACCGCCGTAATCGTAGGTTTTTTCCTCGCCCGGCAAAATCGGGTCGAGGCGGTTGAACATGATGTTGTTGTCCGTCGAAGTGTTCTTGATTTTCAGCGAATAGCCGAAGCCGCCGACACCAGCGTTGAAGGCAACGAACGAGGTGTTTTTAGTAAAAAAGCGGTAGCCCATCTTGAAATATCCGCCGCCGCCAGCTCGCTCCACTTTGCCGTTGGGGCCACTGGCATTGAAGCTGTTAAACCCGAACCCGCCCCCGCCGAGGCTGAACCTGCCAACCAGGCCATAGCCTTCACCGCCAGCTTGTAGGCCCAGTGGCGAGGGGTCGTAGCCGGTGCCGATGACGGTCGGTTCCTGCAAGTAGTCGGTCATGTTATTGGCGAAAACGTAGGTGATGCCCGTCATGAAATGCCCGCCACCCCCGCCGATGATTTCCCGGTTTTGGCCAATGGCAAACGATATGGAAAGGAGGATGAGAACCAGAAGAATCAACTTTTTCATGGCAATTGATTTTGATGAAAAAAGCCATTCTTCAAAATGAGGTGGGATGTTTGATAAATTCAATTAACCTTCGCAAAGGAAGCGTGAACATTGCCCATTGGCGATGATGATAGTCATTGATATAAGTGAGTTTTGCCGAAAATTCCAGCCCTAATCTGCTGGTTCCAATGATTGTTCACTCGTAGGTCTTTCTCCAAAAATCTCCTCCAAATCTTTCTGAAAAACCACCTCTTTTTCCAACAGCCGTTGGGCTAGTGCGTCCAACTGGCTGCGGTGTTTGCGCAGCAAAACCTTGGTTCGCTTGTAGGCCGCTTCCACCAGCTTGCTCGCCTCCTCGTCTATTTTTTGGGCAGTGGCTTCGCTGTAAGGTTTTTGCAGCATTTGCTCGTAGCGCCCGGTGCTGTCGTAAAAACTGATGTTCCCGATTTCCTTGTTCAGCCCATAGCAGGAAATCATGAGGTAGGCCTGCTTGGTCACTTTCTCCAGGTCGTCGAGCGCACCGCTGGAGACCTCACCGAACACCACTTCCTCCGAGGCCCGGCCAGCAAGGGCGGCACATATCCGGTCCTCGAACTCCGCACTGGTAAACAACTGCTGCTCCTGCGGCAGGTACCAGGCGGCACCCAGCGACTTGCCCCTCGGCACGATGGAAACCTTGAGCAAGGCATCGGCATGGGGCAGGAACCAACTGGCGGTAGCGTGGCCTGCCTCGTGCCAGGCCACAATTTTCTTCTCATTTTCAGACAGTATTTTGCTCTTCTTCTCCAGCCCGGCGATGACCCGGTCGGTGGCGTCGTAGAAGTCCTGCATGGACACGACAGACTTGCCCTGCCGAGCAGCAATCAGCGCAGCTTCGTTGCAAATATTGGCGATGTCGGCGCCGGAGAAGCCGGGCGTTTGCGCAGCGAGGGTGTCGAGGTTGATGTCATTGCCAAGCGTGAGCGGCTTGGCATGTACACCGAAGATGGCCCGGCGCTCCTGCAAAGTGGGCAGGTCGAGGTAAATTTGTCGGTCAAAACGGCCTGGCCGCAGCAGCGCCCGGTCGAGTATTTCGCCCCGGTTGGTGGCTGCCAGCACGATAACGCCCGTGTTGGTGCCGAAGCCGTCCATCTCGGCGAGCAATTGGTTGAGGGTGTTCTCCCGTTCGTCGTTGGCCATCATCGCACCGCCCTTGCCACGGCTGCGGCCAACAGCGTCAATTTCATCAATGAAAATAATGCTAGGCGCACTTTCCTTGGCCTTGCGGAACAGGTCACGCACACGGGAGGCACCTACCCCGACGAACATTTCCACGAACTCCGACCCTGACATGGAGAAAAATGGCACACCCGCTTCGCCAGCAACCGCTTTTGCCAGCAGGGTCTTGCCCGTGCCCGGAGGTCCCACCAACAGCACGCCCTTTGGTATCTTGGCGCCAAGGGAGGTGTACTTGGTTGGGTTTTTCAGGAAATCCACCACTTCCCGCACCTCGACCTTCACTTCTTCCAGCCCAGCGATATGCTCAAAAGTGACGGTGCTGGTGTCCTTTTTGTAAGCCGTTGCGGAGCTTTTCCCAAAATCAAAGGGGTTCATGCCACCAGGGCCACCGCCCCGCATCCGGGACATGATGAACCAATACAGCCCAACCAGCAGCAGCAAGGGGATTACCCAGCCCAAAATATTGGAGGTCCAGTCGGTGCGTTTGAGGTAGCTGAGCTTGATGCGTGATTCGGGCGGCAGGTTTTGTTGAGCTTTCTCAAGGGCTTTTTCAAAGTTCTCCACCGAGCCAATGCTGACCAGGAAATGGGGGCCACGAAAGTCTTTTTTCACCTTTTCGTAAGGTGCAACGCCCAGTTTTTCTTTTTTTATGAAAACTTCCGCTACTTCCTGGTTGACGATGGTGATGCTTTCCACGTCGTTCCGGGACAACATGCCCTGCTCAAATTCCGACCAAGGGATTTCATCCGTTTTATTTGGAAAGAACAGGTACACGAGTTGTAAGCAAAGCACCACCAGGATGAGGATGTAAAGCCAATTGAACCCTCGCCCGCCAAAGCCGGACGGTTTGTTGTCAGGCGGGTTGCTGTCGGGACGGGGAGGTGGTGACTGATTAGCCATTTGTTTTCGGTTTTAATGTTAAATTTCAATTGCTGTTGGTCTTTGGCTATTGGCTGTTGGCCTGATGTGTAACTAAAAGCCACGCCCTCAATTCGCTGCTACTCTATTCAAAGGAGGTCGCTCCTTAGCCCCATGTTCTCTGCCAAATTGATTTTGTAATGATGCTGTACGCTTGGCAGCAAGGTCAAAGCCGTAATCAGCAAACCCAAAATGCCATAAACCGCTTGGATTGGCAAATCTGTCCAGTAACCAATCATGGCGATTTGTACCCCAATCCATATCATCAGGCCGAGGCCGGAAATCAGCGCCAGTGACCATGCCCACTGGTGGTTTTTTAAGATTGCAAAACCGGGCAATGGCTTGAGTGGGTGTCTCCAAATCAAGCCGATGCCAGCGATGGTGGGGAGTATGCCATTGACCAGCAATAAAATAATGCCTGGAACGAAATAGTTCTTGAATATAGAACCATTCAGGTTTTCCAAGGACATTTGGAGCTTTGACCCGGAGGGGTCGAGCAACATCATAATGCTGCCGTAATAAGCACCAATGGCATTGAAAAAGAGCAGGAAAATCAGCAACCAACGAGGGATTGATTTAAGCATGGTTCAATTATTTAACAACCGCCAAACAACCAGTGCCACTCCTGTGACAAATAGGATGCTGAAGATGGTTTTGTTGTGTTTTGCCAGCCATGCTGGCAAATAAATATCAAAATTTGGCGAATCGGCGGCTGTGTATTTTTGTGCAACCAAGGTCAGTGGGCAACGCCAACCAAAGCCGACCAATATGGCCGTTTCTATGACAATTGCGCCGATGGCGAAATAAACAACCGGGGTTATATGGCCGCTTATTCCGGCGTATAAAATATACAACACCAAGCCTGCCAATATTGCCCATATTGCGGTGTGCAATAGTTTTACGGCAATGAGTTTTTTATTTTCCGTTAAATTCACGGGATTGGAATTTGGATGCCTTTTTTCACCATTTCTTCCGCCAGTTTTTTTGGGATGGATGGGCGACATTTGCAGTTTTTCAAATGCTCCAAATGCCACTGAACCCGTTGTTCGAAGTTGGCATTTTTAGGCATTTTGTGCTGTTCGTGCCATTCTTTGTTGATTTTCATAATGCAGCTTTTTTTGAGTGACGGTAAATCAATATCATCAAAGCAATCATCAGCACGTTCCAAACGAAATAGGAAATGAGACCTGTTGTGGTCAATAACCATTTAACGTCAATGATGGTAAATACGACCGTTAGGATGCTCACGATGCCATTCAAGATGAGCAGCCAGTAAATTGTCTTATTTTTTGCAGCATAATATCCACTCAAAAGCCAGGTTGCACACCCAATATTCCATATCCCCACATCTCGATGGCCCAGGAAAGCGAGAGTGGATTTGCCATGGAAAAGGTGGATATGATTGCATCATTTTCTGGTTTGTAATCTAATGCAAGATGGCGAACAAAGGTGGTTTGGCAGATATAATTGAAAAATATGAGGGCGGCAAAGATGGTTGTCCATGCAAAGGAAAGAAGGATATGGAAGCGGTTTTCCTCATTTTCCAGTTTTGAATTCAGGTAATGCCCGGCAGCAAGCATCAACATGCCGCCTATCAACAGCAAACCGAAGTAATAAGGCACATCCTGGACGACATGGTAATTTTCTGCGAAAATAGCAGCAGAGACCCATGCTGGTTGCGGGTTGGTCATTTGCACGATGCCGAAGCCCACGGGGCCTGAAAGCACGTAACCCGCCAGCGCCACGAGTGCGCCAAGGGAGATGAGTTGGTTGTAGTTTGTTTTCATTTTCAATAGTTTTTAAGCTATTTCTGCCATCGCCCTTCCATTCGCAAGCGCGCATCCCGCTCCGCTATGTTTTATCGTTTTCAACTGCACTCCCGACATCAAGCCATGTACCGGAGGATAGATAAGATTCCCGGCGAGCCATTCTGCCCACACTGGCGACGACTTCATTTTCGCCCGCACAATCAGGCGGGTGGCGTCTTCGCCGATGGGTTCCAGCACAAAAGCCCAGGTCATTTTAAAAGGACTCAAAATCCCGTGTGCCTTCTCCGACACCCCGCCAATGACGAAGTGCTTTTCTTTTTCAACCTGATAGACTTCAAAGAAACTGTCTTGAGTTAGCGTCGCGGAAATGCGGTCGCCTGATTGCCGATCGGTCCATTCTGGTCTCAAATAGTCAACGCTGGGTATGCCGTCATGATCCAATAAATCAATGCTGTACCAACCAGCCCGGTCGCAGCCGAGTTGCATGAGATAGCGCCAGACAATGGAAACAGGTGCCTCGATGGCAACTTGATGGGTGATGGAATATTTTGTATCGGGTATGATTTCATCGCCGGGCAGGGTGATGTCCTCCTCGTCTGGTAACTTCATTTTGCCAAGTTCCGCTTCGAGGTGCTTCATCACGGAACTGCGGATAGGGTGCGACCCATGCCGATGATTCGGTAGTAATTATTGAGTTTTTCCCAACTCCGCTGATCCGTGGCGGTCGTGCGGAGTTCGAGGCTTATGGTGCTGCCATCCCGATATGGTTCGACGGAAATGGCCCAGGCGAGCTTGCCCCAGCCCGGTTGGTCGAATTGCGCAAAATCTTCTGGTGCTACCTCAGCAAATGGAATATGCAAATGCCAGAACTGCCCGACCGATCCAACCACAACTTCCTTCCCTGGAATTTCCTCCAAAAGCATGAAGCCTGTGCCACTCCGCACGACTTGGTCAACGCCGACGCTTATTTCTTCGAGGGCAATCGGCTTGCCGGCCAGTTTATCCGGCAGGGTACGGATGTCGAACAGGAGTTTCACCCATGGTATTTCGGCAGCGTCGAAATGCCGGGCGGTCTGCCATGCCGTTTCGGGTTTTGATTGTACATAAATACGGTGGATTTCGGTATGGCGTGGATTTGGGAGGAAGGATTGTATCGCTCGCATGTCAAGCAGTATGAGATTTAGAAAGAAAAAAGTTGTGTATTAAAAGATTGCCGCCAGGTTTTGAATACTGAAACAAAAAGCAAAACCTGACGGCTTGATGTCAAAGAAAACAAGGTTAAACTATTGCGTCAACTGGAAAATGTAGCCGATACCGACGCTGAGGCCACGGTTGTGCCACTGAATATTGTCGGAATTATCAGCGTCGTTAAGGTTGGAAATACCCCAGCCAAGGCGACCATCTAAGAATAATTTACCCGGGCCAGCATCCAGACCAAGCCCCAAGCCCAACATGGCGCCAATGTCAGCTTGTTTAATATTGTCTTTTTCAAAGTCAATATCGGTGTCGGTATCATTGAAATTAACTTTCCCATTGAAAGCATAGCCGAATGTGGGACCAAGAAGGGCATTGAATTTCAAATTGCCTTTTCCGAAACTCCCTTTCAAAAGCAATGGGACTTCAACATAGTTCATGTTGGTCGTAACTTCATGTGTGGCCCCATTTTGTACTTCAGTTTTGCTGCCTTTTTGGATAAAGTTGACTTCCGGTTGAAAGGCAAACCTATCCGAAAACCCGATTTCTGCCAATAAACCGACATTGAAGCCGAGCTTGTAATCCTGCATATCGGTTTCCCAATTTCCGTCAATTTTTTCTTCCATTTCGGTGGTTGCGATGTTGACTCTCCTCGGATGCCCAACCCTATTTGAGCATTCAGAAGCCGTAAGTACCTGTAAAGAACAGGAGCGTAGCAAGGAACTTAATGATTGATTTCATATAAATAAATTTAGTGAATGAATCTCAATTGTCGGCACGAATTTCACCTCAATATGCTAGTTATAAATGACATCGGTCACTTTCCAAATTGACTATTGTCAGCATATTGAGTAGCTCAAAAGGTGTCATAAGCACACAAATTCATTGGATTTCCGAGTGGCGAACTTGGGAGAGGAAGGTTTGTGTCGCTCTCATGAACTTTGATTTTAAAAAAGTAAATAATAGCTGTTTTATGAACGGCTATTTGCAATTGTATTCAATATTGTTTATGCTGAAAGTGCCGTATATAAGGTCGCCTTCAGGATAAGCATAAATCGTTTCCGCATACCCTGTCAGCCTATGTCCCTTTATTTCCTTGTAGTCTTTCAAGGGCGTTGACCAGGGCAGTTGCCGCATGGTGTTGTCATCTCCCGCAGCGTAACGGTCATTGGATTTAAAATTGACCAATTGCCCCTCATCGTTGAAGTAAAGCCAAGCCGTGATGGTGATGCCGTTGTTGGTGAAGGCGGCTTTTACCTTGTTGCCATCTATCTCAATCCATTGTATTCTCTTGTCAATCAAGGTAGCTGGCGCCATGCAGCACATGTCATTGAAAAAGGTCACGGTCTCGGAGATGTCCATTTCTTTGCCCGATTGATATTGTACCTTGAACAAGGACAAAAGACGGATATCCATTGATGCCTCGCCGTTTTTAAAGGATGAAACCCGGCGACTGGCAGGTGTTTCATGGTGGCTTTCATGAAAAACAGGCGGGTTGGCGTCCATAAATTGTACTGCTCCGATACGAACGGCATCCAATCCGACTGCTCATTTTTCCTGATTTTTCCTTCAAATTCGATTTTGAAATTGGCCACTTTGGGCTTGCCGACCGCACCCGAGTAACGGAGTATTTTTGCACCGGCATAGGCAAGGTTTGTAAGTCAGCTTCTGTCAACAGGGTTTCAGGAATGGAAGCAGTTCGTTGAGCCCGGTTTTTACTTCGTTTTCATACAAGTTGCTGAAACGTGCTGTTCCAAAACCGATGATTGCTCCAACCAGGAAGATGACATTTGCGATGGTGCCGAACTTGGCGTCCTGCCAACTCGTAAAAATTAGGATTTGCGATAGCACCAAAGCAAGCATCGCCCACAGCCACCAAACATCTTTTTCATTAAAAAAGTAATTGCGGCAACGAAGAACAACATAGCCGTTATGCCCCATATCGTCCCAGCGGGCTTGGAAATGTGTTGCGTGAGCTGGCTGATTTCGGCGTAATTGAATGCTTTGGCGAAGCCCATCAGGTGGATGAGGCCGTGGACGAGGACGATGAAGGTGAAAAGAATGCGAACCATGATTTTTGAAACTTCAGTCAGTTGTTTTTAGGTTGAACATCATGGGCAATGTAACTGGGGCAAGTTACTTTTTAGGCAATTCTAGTGACTTGAGTTTAGTCAGCGGCAAGCATGATTTTTGCTAAATATAGTGCTTAAATGCGGTGAGGGGAGACCATGTAAATTGGGCAACTATTGAGGTTGAAATAAATGGCGCAGGAGTTGATTTTTTTCAATGCCGGACATACCCTTGTTTACCCAAGAAAATGCGTTATTGCGGGCGTCTTTTACACATTGCTTTACAGTCAACATCAACAACCGTCATGCGAAAAACGCTAATTTCAATTGCCTTTCCCCGGCAAACTCCGCCCCAAGACGATATGTTTATTCTCGCTGCCGACATTGGCGGCACCAAGACCGACATGGCTTTCTTTCAAGTAAAAAATGGCGAACCTGCCCTTGTCAGGGAGCATCGCTATCTCTGTAAAGAATGGGGTTCATTCGTGGAAATTGCGAAGGATTTCAGTCAAGATGAGCCTAGCCCCGCTCGATTGTGCATCTCCTTCGCTGGGCCAATCCAAGATGGAAAAGCACATGGCACCAACCTGCATTGGAACATTGACAGTCGTGAAATTGGCGAAAAACTGGGCATCAAGCACGTGTTTTTGATCAACGACTTGGAAGCCAACTGCTATGGCCTAGCTGCGCTGAAGGAACAGGACTTGCACACGATTTACCCCGGTAAGAACCATGATGAAGGCAATGCCGCCGTCCTCTCACCTGGCACCGGCTTGGGCGAGGGCGGGCTGTTTTGGGATGGCCAAGCCTACCACCCATTTGCTTCAGAAGGCGGCCATACGCATTTCGCTGCCCGCAATGAATTGGACTGGGACCTTTTTCGCTTTCTGGAGAAAAAATATGGCCATGTAAGTTGGGAACGAGTGGTGTCGGGCATTGGCATCGGTGAGATTTTCTACTTTCTGCGGGATGTAAAAGGCTGGAAAACATCCCCGGTTTTGGACGAAGCCATGAAGACCCACGATACGGCGGCAGCCATCGGCATAGCAGCCAAACAGGGTTGTGCAATCTGCGTGGAAACACTGCGGTTGTTCATGCGGTACCTTGCCCAAGAGGCTTCCAACCTTGCACTGAAACTGAAGGCGACTGGTGGCCTTTACCTCGGCGGTGGCATCCTTCCGAAGATATGGAACGAGGAGTACCACGCCATTTTCAATGAATACTTCTTTGCGGTGGGCCGCCTTAGCCCGCTGGTGGAATCAGTGCCGGTTTATTTGATTTTGAACCAAAAGACGGCGCTTTGGGGGGCGGGGTACTACGGAGCGTTTGGGGGTGCTTGAAGTGGTATGGCGACAGGAATTCAACAAACCGAAATCTGGCGAAAATGAATCAGAGTGGCCGCTGGCGAACCATCAACAACACCGTCAATCCACCTGCTACGGCTAGCCCGATGTCTTCCCTGATGCCCAGTTTGAAAGCTGCCACTGTACCAATAACCGACCATGCCAAGGGTATAAAAAGCAAGTAAAATGGCGGCTTTTTATCCAACCAAAGCAAAATGCCCAAGGTGAAAATAGTGGTAGGACAGGGCAGCCCAAAGGTCGGGGAAGCTGGATAGGAATGCCCCAAGATATGGCCGAGCAATGGGTAAATAACAAGTGAATACAGCATCATGGCGCTCCCCGCCCAGACGGCAGGTGTTGGCCGATGGCTGAAATTCAGTTGATTGCGCAAGGCCCCTTTTGCCAAGAACAAGCCACCCTGCGCAACGAAAGCCACCCCAAAAAAATAGGCCGCCTTGTTGATGCCCGCAAAATAGCCCCAATGATAAACGATTCCCATCCAAAGCCAGAGCAAGCCAAGTATGGCGGAGATAGCCCTTCCCGCGTTCTTTTTCGGCCAAATGGCAAAGGCCAGAACGGCCACGGCCAACAACAGAAATAGGAACTGAATGGGGAACACACCAAGATTGTACTGGCGGAAAACTTCCAAAAATTGCTCAAGCGTGAAAGGGAGTTCCATTTTGAGTTTTTGTTGAAGTAGTTCAAAAATTGGCCACGCTTACTTTAGTACCAGCAACGGTACTTTGGAGTGCAGCGCCATCTGTTTCGTCATGCTTTTATGGAACAATTGGCCGAACACGTCCCGGTGCGGAGAGGTCATCACGACCAAGTCCAAGTTCCATTCGTTGGCAAATGCCTCCAGCCCGATTTCAATGGATTCCTCTTCGAGGGTGTGGAAGGTGATTTGGAGGGCTATCGGGTTGTTGGCGAAAAATTCTTTCAACTCCTCTATTCGCAACTTGGATTCGTTGCCCTTGCCCTCTTTTTCTATGTGTGCGCACCGAATGACAGCGTGAAAGGGTTCCAGCATTTTACATGCTTTCCATAGGTGGTAAGGGTCGGTTTCGTGGAGGTCGGCAGCGAACCCCACCATTGAAAAACCTTTGAATCTCGCTCCTTCCGGCACTACCAGCACATGGCAGGGCGACTTCTTGACCACCTGCGCCGCATTGGTGCCGAAGGCATTTTCCCAAGCGGAGTGGTTGCTCTTAGTACCAACGACGATGAGGTCTGCCCCCTCTTCTTCTGCAACCGTGTTGATGGCTGCATAGGGCAGGCCGCTTATTTTTACCTCATCCGTGACTTTCGGCTCAGTTTGGAGTTCGGGCTTTGCATTTGACAAGCCTATGTCTTTAAAAGTATGCAACAATTGCTGCGCAATATCAATCTTCTCCTTGGTGGCAAGGTCAACAATCACGGGCAGGTCGGTCACACCGTAGTCCGGCGAGACGACGTGCAACAACTCGACCGACGATTTCCATTTGTCGGCGAGGGCGAAGGCTAAAATGGTAGGCGTTTTCAGCGCAGGCCGAAAAGTCGGTGGGAACGAGGATGCTGTTGATGATTTTCACGGCAATTGATTTTTGGTAAATCGTTTCCCAAATATGGCTACAAAAACAAAGGTTATAGATGATAATGCTCATTGAATGCCATTGACAAACGTCAAGCCCACGGAGGAGATGATGTTCGTCAATGGCATTGCACGCTTCTCAATTCTCGTCGTCGTTCCCTGAATATGAATCAGGCTCCGGTTTCTTTTTTGCCGTCAAAACCCGGTAAAAGAAATAGCCGCAACAACAGCCAACAATGGCTATTGTAATCAGCCACATGGTCAAAGCAGTATCGTTCATTTTTAGAAGATTTGATTTTGTAAAAAATAGACTGCCACCCCTGCGAAGTACCCAAGCAGTGCCAGCAAGCTGATTTTTTTGAGGTACCAAAAAAAGTCAATCCGCTCCATGCCCATCGCTGCCACACCAGCCGCAGAGCCGATGATGAGACAACTGCCGCCCGTGCCAGCGCAATAGGCGAGGAACACCCAAAAATTGTGGTCGGTAGGAAACTGTTCGAGCGAATACATGCCCATTGACGCTGCTACCAGCGGCACGTTGTCAATCACGGCAGAGAGCAACCCAATGGCTATCACGATGATGTTTTGGTCGCCAATGGTTTCCGAAAGCCAGACCGCCAGTTTTGACAACATGCCCGCCGACTGTAGCGCCGATATGGCCACCAGTATACCGAGAAAGAACAGCACACTGGCAGCATCAATTTTTTGCAGGGCATGCGCTGCCGAATAACGCCCTTTTTCATCCAAGTTCTTCTTGTGGTGCAGCAACTCCGTCACCACCCATAGCACACCCAACACCAAGAGAATACCCATGTACGGTGGCAAATGCGTTACCGTCTTGAAGATGGGTACAAAAAGCAACCCGCCTACCCCAAGGCTGAAAACGATATTGCGCTCACGAGCCGTCGTATTGTTTGCTTTTATTTCCTTGACTGGCGGCAGGCTGGGAGCGGTGTCTTTCATCTTCCAGTTGAGGTAGAGCAACGGCACGGCAAGGCAGGCTACACTCGGCAAGAATAACTTCATAACGATGGCCCCGGTGGTAACTTGATTGCCAATCCAGAGCATGGTGGTGGTCACGTCACCAATGGGCGACCAAGCCCCACCCGCATTCGCAGCAATGACGATAATGCCCGCATAGAACAACCTGTCCTGTTTGTCCGCTATGATTTTGCGGAGCAACGAAACCATGACGATGGTGGTCGTGAGGTTGTCCAGCACGGCTGACAGGAAGAAGGAGATGAACCCAATGATCCAAAGCAGTTTGCGAGGGCTGTCGGTCTTGATGCGGTCGGTGATGATTTGGAAGCCATCATGGGCATCTATCAACTCCACGATGACCATCGCCCCCAACAGGAAGAAGATGATGCCGGACATTTCCCCAAGATGCTCCACCAATTGGTGGTTGACCACGTGGGCATCGGGGCTGTTCAGCATGTAAATCGTCCAGCAAACGACCCCGGTGATGAGCGCAGGTGCCGCTTTGTTGATATTCAGCGGGTGTTCCAATGTGATGGCTGCATAGCCAATAACAAATACGAGGGCAAGGAGAATTTCCATAGGTTAGTATTGAATAAAGGCGAAATAATGCACAGGCCTTGCGACCCTTGTTCAAATTGCGCTGCATGGCAACAGGCCTCCCCCTGTATTCGGGAAGACCTATTGCCAGCACAGCAGTACACTCATTGCCACGGCTTATCTTTCTTATTTGGCTTGGAAAAAATGGCGTACAGCAACAATGCGCCGATTATCCCTACTGCGATGAGTGGGAAGGTATCTCTGAAAAAATCCATGACGAAGGTTTTGTGGCAGGCCCATGCTTGTTGCACACAAGGGATAGGCTCACCCGTGAATAAATTCCCAATCCGGCTATTGAAAAGCCGGACAGTTTTTCAGGCAAGTACACGGCATTGCGAAGCATCGCAATGGACGTTGCCTAAAAGGAAAAAGGATGTGAAAAATGGGAATGAATCAGGCCAAAACCTTCGGAGGCGGCAGGATGACAGGCAGGAAGATTTGCCGTTTTGAACGGTGGGGATGCTCAAAATAACGCTGTGCCAGCATCTCCAAATTAAAGCAGGGATTGGGGATAATATGTCTGGCGAAAGTCTTTAGCCATTCCGTTCTCTCTTCTTTGCCGTCGGAGGGCAGGCTGTCGTTGTGGACATCAATCACCACGGAAATATGGCCCCTGCTTTCTAGTGGAGAAAACAGCGGAGCCAAGTTCGTTGCCACAAGGCAAAGCAACAAAACCCAAGCGGTAATATGTGGCAGGATGTGCTTCATTGGCTATCGAACGGCCAAGGTAATGCTTTGTGAAAAACAAAGGGGCAAATGAGGGTGATTATCCCTCAATTTTGAAGGTGTTATCAAAACAAGCTTTCAGATTTTCCACAACCACATGCCAAAATGTTCCATCGGCAAAGGGGCATCCAGTCAAAACCATTGATTTTAGAACCTATAATCCTTCAATGCTTTGATATAATTTGCCCGTTCATACGCCTCAGGTTCGGCCACTTGCATTTGGCTCATAATGCCCTGCATTTCGGCTACAGAATGGAAATCACGAGCCTGCATCCACACCTCCAATTCGGCGAGTATTTGATAAATATACGGGATGCCATTTTTTAACAAACAAGACGCCGTCATGGCCACATCGGCTCCGGCCAATAGGTACTTGATGACCTCTGTGCTACCCTGCACGCCCGTCGTGGCGGCCAGTGATGCATTGATTTTACCGTACAAAATGCCCAGCCATAGCAGTGGCAGGCGGATTTCGTTTGCTACGCTCAAGTCCAGTGAGTTCACGATTTCAAGTGTGTCAATGTTGAAGTCTGGCTCGTAAAACCTGTTGAACATCACCAGCGCATCTGCCCCGGCCGCTGAGAACAGTTTGGCCGAATGGCCGAACGAACTGAAATACGGACTGACCTTGAGGGCTACCGGAATTTCAACTCGCTCCTTCACCATTCTCAACACGTTGAGGTACCGATGCTCCACCTCCGCCCCGCTTTGGTTGATGTCGGCAGGCACGAAGAACACGTTCAGTTCGATGCCGTCGGCACCTGCATCTTCGCAGGCCCTGGCGTAGTCAACCCAGCCATCGGCGGTGATGCCGTTCAGGCTTCCGATGATGGGGATGTCCACGGCCTCCTTCGCCTTGCGTATAAGCTCAAAGTAGGCATCAATGCCGATACGAAAATCGTCCATCAGCGGCAGGTACCTGAGCCGCTCGTCAAAGCTTTCCGCATCCGCCCCGGTGAGGTAATCCCAAGTAGCGGCTTCCTGTCTGATCTGCTCTTCAAACAGTGAAAACAGCACCACGGCACCTGCCCCGGCATCCTCCATTTGTTTGATATTGTCCAAATTCTCCGATAGCGGCGAAGCGCTCACCACGAGGGGGCTTTTTAGGGTCATGCCCATGTAGGTGGTTGAAAGGTTCATTTTTTTAAATTTTTGGTTTTAAAAAATTTGTGCGCTATCCAAAACTATCAACAGATTCAATATTGGGGGTTCCCGAAGTAGTAGCAAAATCTCAAATCAAACAAAATGCCTGTGTCAGTTTAAATATGGCATCACCAAAATTCCATTCATCAAATGCTATCTCAAAAGAAATAGCAGCGCCTCACGAAAACCCCTCATGCCGTTCCCCCTTCCGAACTATCTTCTTGCTTTCAGTGCCCTTAACTACCCCCAATTTGTCGTCCAGCCAAACAATGGCGCCCGTGGGGCAGCGCTGAATGGGCACTTGGGTATTGTGGCGTTCCGAATAATTGATGACGGGCAAATTGTTGATCATGGTAATCAAATTGCCCGGTGCGTCCATGGCGCATTTGCCGCAGGCCGTACAGCCCACTTGGCATTCGTCCAGAACAGCTTCCCCATGTTCCAGGTTTTTGCAGTTGACCCACAGCCGGTGGCTTATCGGTTGAATGGAGAACAAATCCTTCGGGCAGACCTCCACACAGTCGCCGCAGGCAGTGCATTTGTTGAGGTCCACGACTGGGAGCGAAAAGGCGTTCATGGTGATGGCGTCGAAATCGCAGACCGCCTCGCAGTCGCCATGACCCAAGCAGCCCCAAAAACATCCCTTGCCGCCGCCGGAAACCAAGGACGCCGCCTGACAGGTTTTTATGCCGTTGTACCTTGCCCGGTTCAGCGCCACATTGGTGCCGCCTGCACACGCCAACCGTGCGACCCGTTTTTCCTCTGCCCCCAACGCCACGCCCAGAAAATTGGCGATTCTCGACCGCCCCTCATCCGTGCTGACGGTACACTTGCCGGGCAGCGCCTTCCCCGTCACCAGCGCTTCCGCAAAGGGGCGGCAACCTGGAAACCCACAGGCTCCGCAATTGGCATGGGGCAGCATCTCTTCCACCGTGTCAATGCGGGGGTCTTCATAGACGTACAGCTTCTTGTTGGCCCAGATAATCATCACGGCCAAAAGAAGGGTCAGACCACCCAGCGCTATTAAGGATATTATGACTGACATGTTATCCTGATTTTAGCGGGTGAGCGGGTGAGAGAAGTGAGCGGGTGAGCGGGTGAGCACGTGAGCACGTGAGCGTGCGTGCCCGCACTGGCACCATTCTCGCTCTATCGCCCTCCACTTCTTACCCTCTCACTTCTCTCACCCTCTCACTCTCTCACTCTCTCACTTCTCTCACCCTCTCACTTCTCTCACTCTCTTCAATAAATAACCTCTGCCCATTTTCCTCCAGCAATCAACTCGGCCTTGCGGATTTCCCATTTCTCTTTCGAGCCGAGGATATTGGCAAACGCCTTGTCGAGCATGGCCTTGACTTTATCGTACCCGGCCACGTAGATACGGGTGTTGGTCTGGTTCAGCATTTCGACGATTTCTGCTGCCCGCCCTTCGATGGCCTGGTCCAGTGCAATGGGGTCGGCCATGTGGGGGCGTGGGCTTAGGGCATGAAATGCCTCGAAAGTGGCTTGGTCGTAATAGTTGGTCAGGTCGCCGTCCTCATCGTTGAGGTAGAGCAATTCCAGGCCGCTGCGTGCTCCGTAGAACAGGCGTATTTTGCCCTTCCAGTCCTTTACGTTTTTGTAAATATGCTTTACAAATGCCCGGAAAGGCGCAATGCCTGTGCCCATGCCAACGAGGATGAGGTTGGCGTTTTTGTCCTCCGGCACCACGAAAGGCAACTTGTGCGGCCCAGTGAGCGTGATTTCGTCGCCCACCCTCCTGTCGCAGAGGTAGTTGGAGGCAATGCCCGGATAGCGCTCCCCGCTAAAGTCGTCCACGTAGGAGCAGCGTTTCACCAGCATCGTGATGAGTGGATTGCCGTTTTTCTTGCCGGGAAGGTCGGCCACGCTGTACAGGCGGTGGTGGAATTTGTTGCCAAACTCACCGGTCGCTTTTACCAGCACACCAAAGCTTTGGTCCACCTGGCATTCGAACCCCGGCTGGACTTCCAGCACGATTTCCCGAATCTCCTCGGTGTCGGCTGGCGTCAACCGCTCCGATTTTTTGATGGTCGCCTGGTACTTGTTTTTGACATCGAAGTCTGCTAAATGTGCCATGTGATATGGTTATTTATTGACGTTTTTTAATTCGCTGAAAATTCGTTTTCCTTGTTTTTGCATGCGGTCGTGCAGCCGCAATTCCCGCAGCTTCTTCGACCTGCCAACACATCTTCATCGGTCGTGTATCCTCGGAAAAGGTTTTCCGCCAAAAGCACTGCCACCCAAACTAGCATGAGTGATACGATTCCGCCGATGGCAATTAGAAGTGATTTAATCATGCGTTTAATACTATTTTATACAAACCCAAAAGGTCTGATTTTTTCAACTCCCCAATCCCGCAAACCCCATGAAAGTCAAAGACAAAATGCCCGCAATCAACAAAGTCAGCACCGTGCCCTTTACCACGTTTGGGGTTTCTGCAAAATTGAGTTGCTCCCTCAAGCCCGCCATCAGCACCAATGCTAGCGTGAAACCTGCACCTGCGCCCAAGGCATATACAACGCTTTGAAAAAAGCCATATCCCTTGTTGGTCTGGAAAAGCGCCAAGCCCAAAATGGCACAGTTGGTCGTGATAAGCGGCAGGAAGATGCCCAAGGCCCGGAACAACGCCGGGCTCATTTTTTTGATGAACATCTCCACCAATTGAACGGTAGAAGCAATCACAACAATATAGCTGATTAGCTGTAAAACGGCGCATTGATGGCCACAAGCATGGCATGGAGGCCATAAGCGCATACCGAACTGATGAGCATCACGAACGTAACCGCCCCTCCCATTTTTGTGGCAGTTTCCATTTTGCCGGAAACGCCCAGAAAAGGGCAAATGCCCAAGAAATAAGCCAACACGAAGTTGTTGATTAAACTCGCATTGATGAATATGGACCAAAGTGATTCCTGGTTCATGATGCTAATTTTCTTTGTTTTCTGGCGTTAAAAATGAGCAACCACATGGCTAATGTAAAAAAACCACCCGGTGGCAATATCATGATGACCCATTCCTGAAAACTGTCAGCAAATACTGGTATTCCGAAGAAACTGCCATTGCCCAAGAGTTCCCGCACCGAGCCAAGGCACAACAGGGCGATGATGAATCCCGACCCCATTCCCAAGCCGTCCAGGATGGATTTCCAGACGCTGTTTTTGAGGCAAATGCCTCCGCCCTGCCCAAAATCACACAGTTCACCACAATCAGCGCAATAAATGCCCCCAAGGCTTTCGACAATTCCACGCTGATGGCTTGAATCGCATAATCCGTCATTGTCACGAAAGTGGCGATGATTAGCAGATACGAGGCAATGCGCACCTGTTTCGGGATGACGTTGCGCAGCGAGGCAATCAATATATTGGACATCAGTAGCACAAACGTAGTAGCTAGGCCCATCGCCAATCCGTTCTTTGCGGTATTGGACACGGCCAAGGTCGGGCACATGCCGAGCACCTGCACGAACACGGGGTTCTCCCGCCACAAACCTTTGATATACTCGTCGGTGGAGGGGCTGTTGGCCAAGTTGGCCCAGAACCCGTCATTTGCCTTATTTTTTGTTTGAATGCTCATTGATGCGATTTTTCCTCAAAAAAATCCTTGTTTTTATAAAGCAACGGCACCATCTGATTGGTGCTCGTTCCCATGATGTTTCCAATTGCCCTCGATGAAATGGTGGCCCCGGTGATGCCGTCCACTTCCCAGGCGTTTTTCTTGGTGCCATGTTTCACCGTGACAACCTTGTTTTTCAAGGTGTTCTTATCATCGGAAAGCGCTGCGTCCAAAGCTTTGAAATTGGACAGGAATGCTGGGTCTTTCTCGATTTTGTCCCCCAAGCCTGGTGTTTCCTTGCTTTCCAAAACATAAAATCCAACGACGGCCTGCTTATTGGGGTCGTACCCGTAAAGGACCCGCAGCACATCCGCAAATCCCATCCCGCTGGCCTCTACGGCCACGCCTACCAGTTTTCCATCTTTATCATAGCCCGCATACACCAATTGTGCGTCTTTCACTTTTCCGGTGACTTCCTTGAGGCTGCTCCCTTCGAGTTGATAGGTTTTCTTGGTCACCATGCCGGGGATGACTTTGAAGATTGCTTTCTCCAAAGCTTCTGCTTTTAGCTTTTCAATCCGGGGCAGTGTTCCCTGAAAAGACAGCACAATCAATAGGGCGCAGATGGCCCCGATGCCAACCATGGTAATCAGCATTTTTCGGCTGTTTGCCTCCGTTGTGGTATTTACTGGCTGTTCCTTGTTCATGAGTCTAATGTCTAATGTCTTAGTTGTCCCATAAACCCTCGGCCTTACCAAGTTGTCAATATGCGGCGATAGTGCATTGCCGAGCAAAATGGCATACATCACGCCCTCCGGCAAGCCGCCCCAAATCCGAATCACAACGACCAACAGGCCAATGACAGCCCCATATATCCAAACGCCCAATGGCGTGATGGGCGAACCCACCATGTCCGTCGCCATAAAAACAGCGCCGAGCATCAATCCGCCCGAAAACAGCATAAAGTCCGGTGATGGATAGGTTTGGCTGTTCACCATGTACAATAACCCGCTAAGTGCATATACGGTCGCCAAAATGGAAACCGGGATGCGCCAGTTCATCATATTCCGGGCAACGAGATAGACGCCGCCGAGCATAATCAGCACGGCACAAGTCTCGCCCGTGGAGCCAGTAATCAGGCCCAGCGCCAGGTCGGAAGTGCTGGTCGTCACATGGTCAAACTTGAAGGCAGAAAGTGGCGTCGCCCCTGTAAACCCATCCGTTGCGGGTTCCAGGAACGGTAGAGTGAATGTGGCCGCCGAAACCGTGGAAAAGCGCTCCGGTGCATACACGGGAAACCAAGTGGTGATGGCGACCGGAAACGCCGCCTGCAAGAACGCACGGCCAACAAGGGCTGGGTTGAACACATTGTAGCCCAGACCGCCAAAGACGAATTTGCCCAGCGCAATGGAGATGATGCCCCCCAAAAACGCCATCCACAGCGGAAAGTTGGGCGGAAGCGTAAGCCCCAAGAGCAGGCCAGTTATCACCGCTGACCAATCCGAAATGGTGCTTTCTTTTTTGGAATATCTAGCCAAAAAATGCTCCGTGAGCACACAGGCCGCCGTGCTTGTGACCAATATCAACAGGGCGCTCAAGCCAAACGAATAGACCGCATAAATGGCCACTGGCACCAGCGCCCAAACGACATTCCGCATAATATCGTTGGTGCCAAGTCCCTTGACGATATGCGGTGATGTGCTGATATTTAAGGTTTTGTGCAACATATTAGGCAGCCGGTTTTGCTGCGTTTCGTTTTTTAATAATTGATTTCGACAACCTGAAGTATTGTACCAGCGGAATATGGGACGGGCACACGTAGGAGCACGAACCACATTCGAAGCAGTCCATCAGGTTGTAGTTGGCCGCCATTTCGTCGTAGGCTTCAAATTTTGCCAAAATCCCTAATTTGGAGGGGTTCAGCGAGATGGGGCAGGCGTCCACACAGGCACCGCATTTGATGCAGGGGTAAACTTTCTCGGGTCGGGTAATCGCATTTTCGGTGAAAACGACGATGCCAGAAGTTCCTTTCGTAATGGAAATATCAAGGTTCGAGACGGCCACGCCCATCATTGGGCCGCCCATGTACACCTCGCTGACGTTCTCATCGGCGCCCACCTGCTCCAACACGTAGCGGAGGGGTGTCCCGATGGGAATCAGGTAATTGCCCTTCTTTTTCACGCCGGGGCCGGTGATGGTAATGACCCGCTCCTGAATTCCACGCCCGTGGGGGAGCAACCTTCCGATTTCGGCAGTGGTGGCCACGTTTACCACCACCGCATTTACCTCGATGGGCAAGCCGCCGGAGGGGACTTCCCGTCCCAGCAAGGCGGTGACCAACATTTTCTCTGCCCCCTGCGGGTATTTCACTGGAACTACCTGCACGGTGACCGGCTCATCCTTGGGAATCCTTGCCGATAGGTAGTCGGCGGCGTCCTGTTTGTTGGCTTCAATGCCGATGATGACCCTTTTTGCGCCCGTGGCTTTTAGCAGGTAACGGATGCCCGTAAAAATATCATCGGCCTGTTCGAGCATCACCCGATGGTCGGTGGTGAGGTAGGGTTCACATTCTATTCCGTTGATAATCAGCGTGTCGCAGTGTTTCCCTTCGGGAATTTTCAGCTTGACATGGGTGGGGAATGCCGCCCCGCCAAGCCCAACGATGCCAGCGTCCTGTATGCCTTGCAGTATCTCCTCCCTCGTTGCCGTTTCGTGGTCAATGGGTTTTCCTTCCATTACTTCCTGACCGGAAAAAGGGAACGTTTCGATGTAGATTCCTTGCACCATCTTGCCCGAAATGGTCGGCACATTGGCGATTTTCCGAACGGTTCCCGATACTGGCGCATGTTGCGGCACTGAGACATAGCCCCCGGCCTTCGCCAGCAACTGCCCACGAACCACTTCCTGTCCTTCCCGGACGATGATTTGTGAGGGCGCACCCAAGTGCTGCACCATGGGCATAATGATCACCGGGGCAAATGGGAACTGCCGGATGGGCAGCCCATTTGTCTCGCTTTTGTGCTCCGGTGGATGCACACCGTGCTTGAAGCTGTTGTTATGAAAGTTAAGGAATCCAATTTAATTTATAATCAGATCTCTGGAAATCATGGTGGGCTGTATGATGCCATCGGGACGTGTTCAGCCCCCATTTCCTCAAGTCTTAATTGACCTCAATTAAACTTCTCGCCCCTTTTTACCCACTTGTCAATGTCCTTCTCCGTCCTGTCTTTCGGCAGGCCGGGGTGTATCACTTGTGCCGTGCATTTCTCGGCAGCCTTCACCAAGTCCGAATATGGCCCGCCATCCGGGTTCATGATGTATGCCTTTTTGTCTTTGTTGTAGGCAAAAATCTTCGGGTTCAGCTTAGTGCATTCATCGCAGGCGGTACAGTTCTCGGTTTCCAACCAAGGTGCCATGTATTCCCCGTTGGATTGGGCTGCTGCCGGAGCAGCTGCTGTCGTCGCTGCTGTGGGTGCGCCCATCGCCAGGTTCACGATGCCGCCGCCGTTGCCGCCAGCCAATTTCATCAGGCCCTGGGCAATCTTGCCGACCACCTCTGCACGGATTTTACCCTCGATGTCCTCCGGTTTTGCTTCCTCTGGTTTGTAACCTGACATGGCACGCAGCATGATCCAGAAGTCCCGCCTTTCTTCGCAAGACTCAACAATCCGCTTGGCAACGAGCACCCGGCTCAGGGCCTGCTTGCGGTCAACGGCCCAGATGAATGGGAATTTGTCCTCCCGTTCGCTGGCGTCCATTTCAAGGAATTCGGCCAACGGTACCATGTTGTCGTTCCAAGCGTCACGTGGCACCTTGCGGAAATGCTTGCGGAACCTTGCCTCTGTCAGTGCAAAATCGGCAAAGGTCATGGGCAGTTCCATGGATTTTTCACGGCCATTTTCCGTGTATTTCAACTGATAGGTTGGCCATATTTTTTCCATGTCGGGGTTGCCGCTCAGGTCGAAGGCTTCTTCCACCTTGATGCCCTTGTCGGGATTGTAGGTGAAAATCGGGTAAGCACGGGATTCCACGGCCAGTTTTGCCTGGTGCGTGCCCAAGTCATCACCTACTCCGTGTTCCGGTTGGCAGGTGGTGTAGAGGTTGAACAGGGCAGGTCGTCTGGTCATCAAACCGTCAATAAAACCTTCTATCATCTGGCTGGTATTGGCGAGCGTACCCTGCAAAACGAAGGTGCTTCTGTGCGCCATTGCAATCAGGCCGATTTCCTTGCGGATTTCGGGTTTGCCCTGCCATACCTTGCCATACTGTGCCATGTCGGATATTTGCCCCATGAAGCCAGAAGTACAAGCTTGACCACCCGTATTGGAATAGACCTGCGTGTCCACCACGATGACTTTGATGGGCTTGCCGGAAGCCATCATCCTCGACAGGTTTTGGAAGCCGATGTCGTACATGGCGCCGTCGCCGCCCAATGCCACCACTGGTGGGCAGAGCAGCCATTCCTCATCCGTGAACTGGCCCCAGTTGAAGTAGGTGAAAAAACTATCGTGCTCGCTGGGTTTGTAAGCCTCGTTCAGCATCAATTCTGCTTTTCGGATGGCTCTGAACCCTTCTGCCATCTTTGCCATGTGACCTTCGAAAATACCCATGGCCATTGAAGTGGAATCTTGGAACAGGTGGTTGGCCCAAGGGAACGGATATGGATTGTAGGGGCCAGGTGCTGCCCCAGACGGAAGTACAGCCGGTGGAGTTGCACATCCCCATGTTGGAACGGCCTTTCCCGGTAGTTCCGTCCGTGTATTTCCAGCGCAGTTTTTTCAGTTTGGCCAGCAATTGCGTGACATCCCTCAGCCATTCTTGGTCAATTGGCTCGCTGCCCTGTGCGGTTTCCAGCTTCTTGCTCAAACCGGACATGGTCAAGTCGGTGTTGCGCATTTCCGAGACGATTTTTCCCATCATCTCCGTATCGCTGACGTCCACGGTGCTGATGAGCTTGAGCTGGATGCTTTTTTCCAGTTTTGAAATCAGCTCGTCCAAATGGGCGACGTGCTTCTGAATCCGGGGCTGCATCAAAGATTCCACCGTCGCCACGAACAGGTGAACGACCGATTTTTCGGAGCAACCCAAACAAGCGCCATCGCCGCTGGCAAAATGCAGGTAGGCATCTTTGTTCAACAAAATGGTCTCCAACGGCCCGATTTTCTCTTCTAAGCTGTCAATGCGGTTGAACTTGGCGGGCGTATTGGGCAGGTCCACCCAGAAGTCCCATTCATTGCGAAGCCGGGCAATGGAATCCTCGGTCTGGGTAATGGACTTGAGTGCGCCGTCATGGCAAACCTCGACACATTCCATACAGCCTTTGCAGGTCGCCGGGTTGATGGTAATGCTGAACAAACCGCCACTGTTAGGTTGGCTTTTTTCATGAACATCGAAATAAGGACGGGTGAGGGCAAACTTGAAATCACCCAGTTCGTCTTTGAACCATCCCAACTCTTTGGCCAATCCATTTCCCTTGCCTTCCTCCTGAATGGTCGTATCAATCACCTCGTGGATGAGTTGGTTGACTGTGGCCGACTTCCCAGTTTCATTGAACAGGGTGCGGATTTTACCTTCCATCTGGCGGATCACCTTGGGCAGGTGTTCCACATTGCCGTGGTTTTTCTTCACCCGTTTCACAACGGTTTCCAGCACGTCGCCAAGCTCGCTCACCAAGCCGGGGATGGCAGTATCAGGGCAGGCCGTGTAGCAATTGCCGCAGGCGGTGCAGTTGTTCGGAATCCATTCGGGGTGGTCGAAACGGATGCCAGTCATGTCCCTGAACAGTGATGAAACGGCGGGCATCACGCTCATCCCGATGAACGGGTCGGTGATGTTGTCGTTGCCCATGCCACGCTGGTAGAAATTGCCCGTTTGCTCCCAGAACCGGTGAATGTCGCTCAGTTGGGACTCGCTCTGCGGAACGCTTTTCAGCATGGAGGGGATTGGCAGCATCTCGCCGTTTGGTTTTATGGCGAGGGCTTCGCTGAGCACCTTGTTGGTTATTTCATAAACCTCGTCAAAACCACGCCGCACCACCCGCATGTTGTCGTCAACGACCCGTTGGCCTTTTCCGCCAAATTTGTGCTGCAACTGGTCTTCAATGGCTTTCAGCAAAGTTTCTTCCGAAAGGCCTGCTTTTTCCTTGAGCGGGGAAGCTGCGAAAAACGCCCCCTGGAAGGCGATGCCCTGCATCCTCAGTTGCCGTTCAGGGTCGGTGGCCTCTTCACGGGCTATTTTGAAACCATCAATGTAATAGACATGGATGCCCTGGTCAATGATGACTTTTTGGTACGGCTTCGGAATGTCGGCCCATACTTCTTCCTGCTTCGTTTTTTCACTCTGAATGATGAAAACGCCGCCTTTTTTCAGGCCCGCCAGCGCGTTGGTGTGCTTGAAAACGTTGGGGTCTGGCGACAGCACCACGTCCACGAAGAAGAACTCGCAGTTCATGCGGATGGGTTCGGGAGCGGCGGACAGATAGTAGGTTGTTGGCTGGCCTTTTTTCTCAGAACCGTATTTTGGATTTGCCTTGATGTCGTATCCCAGCAAATCGTAAAGGGTCATGGCGAGGTTCTTTCCGGTCGTGACGGCACCCCAGCCACCGACGGAATGGAAGCGAACTGTTACTGCCTTATCAGGCATGAGGTTCGGATTTTCGGAACCTCGAATGGACAGCTCTTTTATGTTGGGATAAGCTTCCTGAATCGTTTCCTGATAACCCCGCTGCTTGGGTGTGTAGGGCACGTCCCGAATGAAATCTATGGAGAGGTAGAACTGTTTCTTGTGCTTGCCATCGGGCAGCATATTTTCAATGGCCCCGATGATGCCTTCGGGTTGGAGGTCACGGCTGCCCATGCCAAACGAACCGGAGTACAAAGCTGGCATATCCGATGATTGATAGCTTGCCAGGTCCGGGTAAGGTGTATTTTTCTTATTGCTCCCATTCTCAAGGCACTTGCTCATGGTGGCCCTGATCTCCCGGATAATTGGAGAATCCACCGCCAATGGCTGGTCGAGCCTTTCGAGCACGGTCACGCCTTTTTTGCCCTTCAGGATTTTTCCGATGAGGTCAGCGGGGAATGGCCGGAACATGACCAAATCCACCACGCCCACCTTGATTCCCCGTGTATTGCGAAGGTAGTCAACGACTACTTCTGCACTCGGTATGACGCTACCTTGGCCGAGTATGAGATAGTCGGCATCGTCAGCACGGTAGCTCATGACCCGCTCGTAGCGGCGACCGGTAAGTTCGTAAAACTCGTCAAAGGCCCGGTCGGTTAGCGCTTGGATATGGTCAAAAAAGAAAGGCCGTTGTGCCGCCACGCTCTGCATGTAGGAGTCCTGATTCTGGACGATACCTGCCATCAAAGGGTTGTCCACGTCCCAAAGTTCTGGGATGCGGCGGCGTGTGTCGCCGTAGATGATTCTTTGCGCCGGGGTCGGCGTCTCAATGATGTCGTCGGGGCGTCCCAAGTATTCCCGGATAAGTTCCCGCTCCGGCAGCAGCAGCGTCTCGATAAGGTGGGTGGTCAAAAAGCCATCCTGTGCGATGGCGCCGGGTGTCAGCGACAACTCGGCAATGCGGTGGGTGATGATGTTCAAGTCGGCCACATGCTGCGCCTTGTTGGCAAACAACTGGAAAAAACCGGTGTCGTCAATGGCATGATAATCATCGTGCCCGGCGTGTACGTTCAGGGTGGATTTGGTCATGGCCCTGGCACCGATGTTCAGCACGTAGGTCAGCCGCTTGCCGACCGCTGCGTACAGCGATTCGTGCATGTAGGCGATGCCCTGGCCGGACGAGAAATTGGAGGCCCGCAAGCCAGTCATGGACAGCCCCGCAGTGACGGCGGCGGCGGCGTGTTCTCCCTCCGGCTCGATGAAAATCAACGGCCTGTCGGAGATGTTGAGGTGGCCATTGGCGGCTTCCTCTGCCCAATATTCACCCATCTGCGTGGAGGGGGTGATGGGGTAGGCGCCTGCCGCATCAGAAGATTCCCGTTCGCACATGATGGCGGCGGTATTCCCGTCCATGGCGACCCGTACGCCCGGGTATTTGAATTCCTTCTTTTTTTTTGAAATTGAACATGTCAGCTTGATTTTTTACTGAAATATTTCGGTGAGTTTCAGCCGCAAGCCATCAGCCTTGGTTGAGTAGCAGCCAAGGCTGATGGCTTGCGGCCAAAACATTGGATTCAAGTTTTTACCAAAGCCTGCGTCTGCTGCGCAATGCGGAAGCACTCGTCCACCTTCTCGAAGTCGAGACAGTAATCCTTGTCCTCGGCATCGAAGCGGCAAGTGATAGGGGAGAAGTCAATATGCTGGAAGCGGTCGTCCAAGGCCCTGCACTTGTCCAAAAGCCCGTCGAGCGTAGTGGGGTAGGGTATGTGGACGGTCTTGTCCAGTAAATAACCCGTCAAGTATTGCAGGATGGACTGCCTGGAGTTGTGGCAAATCAGGTGCGTAACCGCATCTTCTTCGGCCCGGTTGATTTCTTCATCGGCGGCCATTAAAAGCTGGTCGGCATCGGCGAAAAGTGACTGAGGAGATATAGCTTTCATCGATTGGTGTTTTTATACGCTTCAAAATCGAATGCAATCTATTTTGTCCTAAAAGGTAGGAAGTTGACTTTCTTCAAGCGGCTTGGTGACTTTTGTCAGTTAGCCAAAATCTAGGTTCTTAAAGCTCGATACCGTGGTGTTTGCCCTATCATTCGGATAACGGGCGCAGGCTGGAAAGACCACCGCCGCAAAACAAAAAAAGCCTTGCAAATCAGCGACTTGCAAGGCTTTTCATTATTTTTTGTGCGTTTATTTTACTTCCTCCGCACCATCCACCAAATACTTGGTCTCCCCCTCCCAGAAGAAGTTGTTGACGTATTCCTTGTAGTGCAGTCGCACCACTTTGCCGCCCAACGTGTTCAGTTTATCAGCAACATGCTCCTCCTTGACCGAGAACTTCCAGATTTGGTTGACCATAGCCGTGCCAGGGGCAGGGTTGGCGATGCCGCCTTGGTTTAGTTCGCCCTCGTAGGTCTTGAAAATAAAACCTTTCCGGGAAAACTTGATGAGGGTACCGTCTCGGTAACCATCACTGTAAACAGCGCCATAGTTGTAGAAAACATACCCACCAGCACCCAATACCAAGACAAAAACCGTCCATCCCAGTATCCGTTTCCATTTAATAGCAGCTAAAGGATTCTTGAATTCCATGATGTTTATTTTTTTGACAAAGTTCAATTATTTTTCCAATTCGACGATGGTTTTCACGCAAGTAACTGTGTAGTACCCGAAGTGCCGTTTGAAAGGTGACAATGCCAGTGTCAGCAAAAGCGCTTGAAGGTACCGGAGTTGTTCCTTGTCATTTTTAACTAGGTGTGCAACAAACAGTTTCATTGCAACCACTGGAATATGGGCCAGTGAAGGCGCAATGTTCCAACTAATGTCCTTGATGGCGATTTTTTCAAACCCTTGTTTTTGCAGCGCTTTTTCAAAGCCGTCAATGGGCGCCAACGAGGGCATCCCCCATGCTGCAAGGCTTTTTTGATAGAGCCAATCAACGAGCTTGGGCAGTGGCCCATCCTGTCTCTTGAACCCATCCACTATTACCAGCCTACCACCGGGGCGCAGCACCCTGGCCATTTCCACCAGCAGCTTTTCTTTCGTTTCGCCTTCGGCAAAACAGGCGCTTTCGAGTGCGTAAGCAGCGTCAAACCGGTCGGCGAGAAAGGGCATGGCCTCAAAGTCAGCTACCCGGAATTCCGAAGTGGGGCATGACTGCATGGCCACTTCGAGTTGCGCTGTGCTGTTGTTTATGCCAGTAAAAGTGGCCTTGGGGAAATGGCGCTGCAACTGCGCCACGGTGGCCCCGTAGCCGCAGCCAACGTCGAGGATATGGGCTGGCGAGGAGGTTTCCAACGCCAATTGCCAAGCGACGAAAGCATTCATCTGGCGAAGCATCCCCTCTCGTTGAAAAGGGTTGTCGCCCCAACGAAAATACCCGAAATGTACATTCAGCGAAGGACTCCAAAAGCGGTAATGCAATGGCAAGCGGCGAGAATTTTGGCAAGATAAAGTCTGGGAACTGGCGGAGCCAGTTCCCAGACAAACCCAACTTATGGGCCAAGCGGAAAATCATCTTCATCCTTACCAGGTGTGCGCAGCACGGTAACGAAAAAAGTACACGGTAAAACAGGTGATGGTCACCTGTGCCAATAACATGATGGTTAATGCTGATGAATTCATGGCGTATTTCTTCCTTGTTTAACCCGAATTTGGTAGGCTCTGTAAACCAGTGCTGCAATGCCAAAGAACAGCCCAAGCAACATGAATCTCGCAAATGGGATATAAGTTAATTTCTTGTTCAAAATCTCCAAGTGCTCAGGGTCGGACATCGTCTTGACCTTGCCAAGCTGTTTGTCCAATTTGACCTGGTATTTTGCTTTTTCCTTCACGTCGGTTTCCGCCTCCATCAGGATACGGATGTCATCTGCCTCTTTTTGGAGTGCTGGCAGCGTGGCCGGGTTCTGTATGGTGGCGATTTCTTCCTTGATACCAGCATTGCCTATTTGCTTGATGAGTGAACTGTTGTCCAGCGGCCAGCCTTCACTGCTCAGCCTGCTGAAAGCGCCAGACCATTCGTTGCCCTTGGGCGTGATGACGGAGCCAATAAAGACAAACAACAGCATGATGGGAGTTACCCATTTTATGACGAATTTCAAGACATTTGGTAGTTTGATGTCGGCACCAAGGTTGATTTCGTGCCAACCTTTCGTCATGCCAAATACCCAGGAGAAAAGTATGGTTTCGAGCAAGGCAAAAACAACGAGTGAGACCGTGCCTGCCCAGTAATCGTACTCGTCAAATACGCCGTAGTTGTAGAAGAACACGGTGGGCAAGCCCAATATGAGCACGATTAGGCCAAAGGAAATCGCCCCCTTTTTTTGTTGCCATCCGAACTCGTCCCGCATAAAGCCCATCCAAGGCGTACCCATGGCGAGTGAAGAGGTGATGCCTGCAAAGAACAACAACCCGAACCAAAACACCCCTGCTATGACGGCCAAGGTTGGGCCCCATTGCTGGAAAAGATAAGGCATGGTCTGGAATGCCATCCCGAATCCTGCGTTTTCCTGCACCCAAGCGATGCCGAGGTAACCCGCTGCAATTGGAATAACGATGCTTGCACCAAGAACTACCTCCACAAACTCGTTCATGAAACCAGCCGAAACGCCGTTAAGGGCGATGTCATCCTTCGTCTTCACATAAGCGGCATAGCAATGGATGGTGCCCATGCCCACTGATAGTGTGAAGAATATTTGCCCGGCAGCGGCCAGCCAGACTTTGGGATTCATGAGGGAGTCATACTGTGGGGTCCAAAGGAAATTGAGACCGTCCCAAGCCGAGGCCGTTGGATGCTCAGCCGATGCGCCCGAAGTGCCAAGTGTTAGGCCCTTCACCGCCAGAAAAGCAGCAAAAATAATAAGTAAGGGCATCCCGATTTTGGCCACCTTTTCTACCCCTGCCAACCCCTTGGACAAAATCCAAGTGTTCAGGCTCAGGCAGATGATGTAAAAAATAACCGCCTCGTAAGGTATGCCCGTCGTGGAAACACCGATGTCAACGTAGTCATTGAAAAAATTGGCCACTTCGGCCTGGCTCTTTCCCGTGAATGTGCCACTCAAGGAGTGGTAAACGTAGGACATCGTCCAGCTCTCGATATAACAATAGTAGGCCGCCACTGCGATATTGGTAAAGATACCGAATACCCCGATGTACTTCCATAAGCGCCCCTTTGCCATCGTGTCGAGGATATAGGGCGTGCTGTGGTTGCCAGACCGGCCCCCAAATCGGCCCATGCTCCATTCAATCATCAACAGCGGTATGCCCATCAACAGGAAGCACACCAAGTAAGGGATGATGAAAGCGCCCCCGCCATTCTGCACGGCCTGCACCGGAAAGCGTAGAAAGTTGCCGAGGCCAACCGCATTGCCCGCCATGGCGAGTATCAAGCCAATGCGTGAACCCCATTCTTGTTTTTTTGCACTCATTCTTCGTTGGTTTTGTTACATGATTTGGCTGCTGTGCCCTTTGCCACTGCCGCCAAGGAATTTGAACGATGGGGCAAGGTAATCAGGAAAGTTTTTTCAAGGAAAAATTCAGGTGAAAAATTGGCAAATGGTCAGAAACCCGCTACAGGCTATTCTATGGTGAAAAATATTTCAATACCTTTCGCTCACCGAATATCCCAATATTCCAATCGGATAGCCGGGAAATGCTCAAGCCGCCGGTGCCAAGAACATCCAGGAATACCGGGGCGACTCAGCCATCGGCTTCGGCATACGAGATGGACACCGCCCGCATGGGCAGTGACCCCAAGACCAGCGCCCTCAACGGCCACAACCAGCTTTGGGCTGTGCCCAACGTGTTCATGACGGACGGGGCTTGCATGGCTTCGTCGGCCTTCCAGAACCCGTCGCTGACATATATGGCGCTGACAGCGAGGGCTTGTGATTGGGCGGTGGGGGAGATGAAGAAGCAGAATCTCTAAAGAAAGTCGTGGAAGGATGAGTGGTAAGCCTCTATTTTACCTATCAACTTTCCGGCGGGGTGTTTAAGCCGCCCCTACCTAATCTTCACAAACTTCCCGGTCAAAAAGTCCTTTTTGTCTTTTTGATTGATGATTTGGTAGGCATAGGTGCCGGGCGGGAACTGGGCAATATCCAGTTCATAATACACGCTTTGGAAACTTGCTTGGTGCATCTGCTTGCCGTTCATGTCGGCGACTTTGAGCAGGAAGTTTGGTTTGGTGTCTTCACGGTTTTTCAATTCAAAATTGATATAGATGCTGGCGGGGTTGGGGAACACAGCCACGGACATGGCCTCCTGGCTGAGGGCTTCCACGGTCATGTCAGCGATAGGAGAAGAGGAGGCTGCAACTTCGGTAGCGGCAGCGGGTGATGCTTGCTCAAGTCCTTCCGTGGTGGTAGATACCCCAATGTCGAGTTTCCAGACTATGGAATAGGACTGCGAATCCGATAATATGACGGAACCTGCCAACAGGATGCTGTTTTCGCCGAATGGCAACAGCGTGGTGGTTGCCATGCGACGGGTGTTCAGTTGACGCTCATTCAGTGGGTTGCCATCCCGGTCAAAGCGTTGCAGGACATAACGGTGGTTTGCCATGTTTTCCCAATCATAGTAGTTGTTCAGGAGGATGATGCTGTTGTCGGTGATGAGGAAAGAGTCAAAATAGCCTTCTGTTTCCAGCACCAGTATTTTTTCAGATTCAATTGATGGTCCAAAAGGTACAGCTTCTTCGCTCCTCTGTAGCCAATATCGGTCAGCACGGCTATTTCATCACCAATGCTTTGGATGGCCTGTACCATTTCGTTTGGCCGCTCAAATTCGAATTTGCGCAGGAGGGATTTGCCGTCGGTGAGGATGAGGAGGCTGCTAACGGGTGTTAGTGCTACGCCCGATTCATTTTCCATTCCAAAATTGAAGGTGACGACCCAATTCCCTTCTTGCGTCTGAACAGGGAACCGGCTGATGTTTGCCATCAAAGGCACCTTGGGTTTTTCCAATTCCTGGAGGTCAATTTCTTGGTCTTCTATGTTGAAGTCCCAGTCAATGTTTCGGATTCCCAACTTTGGAGTAGGTCTGCTAAAACCACTTTGAGAGAAAATGGTGTACCCGGTGTTTGTCCTGACGGTGGCGAAACGGTGCAGGATGAAGGGCGCTCCGGTGAGTGTGAGTTTCCCTTTGTGGTCGAAGACTCTGGAGTCTTGAGTTGCTTGTCCTGCACCTATGCAATTGTAATCGGTAGTCAGGTACATGTCATCCCGGAAGGCATAAAGGGAGGCCCGGTTGCGGCAGCTATTGACTTGCACTCGGCCGTTGAAGTTGCCGTGCTTATCGAGAATCAAAAGGGATTTTTCTTCGATGCTTCCACTGGATCCCCGATTCTTGTGTGTGGAAATGTTGTGGTAGTTGTTGCCAGCGGCATCTATCCATGAGTCACTTGCGCTATTTGCCTTTGATTTTGAACCTTCGTATTTCCATTCCTGGGCTTGGCTTGCTAGGGCAAGCAGGAGGGAGAGCAGTACGATGGTGGAGAAGCGGTAAATTAGCATTGGTATGTTTTTCAGCCAAAGTTAGTGATTGTTTTGAGAGAAGCCTATCCAATGAGTCATAACATGGCAGGTCAAATGAAACGCTGGTTGGAATGGGTGTCTTTTGACAATAATAGGGTACGCCCCTTATAACGGGACTAGAAGCCCACTACTTACTCGTTATTTCCCCCCATGAAATTCCCCGCCTGTTCCCAGCTTTGCTCGAAACGGACAGTGGTGGTGGCCTCTGGCCGCCGCATGCAAAAAATTGCCGGAAGGCACCGCTTACTTCTCCTCATCCCCATCCACATCCCCTGCCTCCTCGCAAACCTTCGTTCCATCTGCCAAAAACAGCACGTCCGAAGTCTGGGTGCCATTTTTCAGTTCCACCTCGTACTGTTTCGAGCCATCGGCCATGTCGAGCACCTCTGCTTCAGCAATGGTATGGCTAGGGTAGTTTGCAGTGACAGAAGCCGTGACGGCTGAGGGCAGGGCATTTGCATCAATTTCCGATTCCGTGAAAAGTAAAACCCCCTCGGCACTGAAGGTCAAATCCTTTGTCTTGTCTTCTTCGACTTCCAGTTTTACTTCGTAAACCGTAGCTCCGGTGCAAAGTTTTTCCTGTTCCGATTCCTCAATTTCAGCCTTTTGATAGTTCGTGTCAAGGTAGGTCTGTACGGTGGCTGGTAGTTTGATGGTCTGGCCTTCATCATCGCAACCGATGAAGGCGAAGGTTGCTGTTGCAACCAAAAAAAGCGGAGTCAAGCATTTTTTCATGATGGTGAGATTTTATGATAAGTGATTCGTAGTCAGCGAATTAGGCGTGAGGTGTGGAGCGCCTTGCAAAGCCATCCGCTCAATTCATGTTTTGGCTCACTAAGGTAAGAAACTTTTCTTTCTGGAAAATCATCATTCAGTGATTGCCCCCAAAACTGAACTAGCGAAAAGCGGCTGTGGATGGTCGTCCATCATCATTTGAAACTTATTTTTTGCTCCGATTGAGTCGAATTTTGCGAACTTGCAGCCATTATTTTTCAAACCAAAATCTTGATTAAGTGAAAAAAATCCTACTCTTATCCCTGCTGTTTTGTGTTGTTTCCGTTGGCGCCTTTGGCCAAACCTTGCTAACGAGCCAATACCTTGGCAAAAAGACAAAGCAAGAACTGACGTTACAATACTTTTTTTTCCCCATCAGCAATGGCGTCAACTACTACAAAATCACTTACGAAACACCCGATGCACAAGGCAATACGTCCATCGCATCCGCCTTGATGGCCGTGCCGGACGACACGACGAAAATCTATCCCCTGCTTTGCTACCAGCACGGCACTTCCTCAAGCAAGACCGACGTCCCTTCGAACCTGAATGCTGAATCCGCCCTGCCTATTTTGTTTGCAGGACTTGGCTTCGTCAGCGTCACGCCCGATTACCTTGGCCTTGGCGATTCGCCTGGCTTCCACCCTTACGTTCATGCTGCCACAGAAGCCAGTGCAGGGGCGGATGCGCTCAGGGCCATCAAGGACTTTGCACTGGAGGAGGGCATCTGCTACGAAAACCGGGTTTTCCTCACCGGCTATTCGCAGGGGGGACACTCCTCGGCAGCACTTCACCGTGACCTCGACCAAGGCGATGAGTTCGACGTGGTTGCGGCAGCCCACCTCTCGGGGCCGTACAGTATCAGTGTGGTGATGCGGGAACTGCTGTTCTCCGATGAACCTTACAACCGCCCGGCCTATCTCATCAACACCATGTTCAGTTACCAGTACGTTTACGGCAACCTGTTCAGCGACATGACCGAGGCCGTGAAGCCCGCCTACGTGGATAAGTGCAATCAATTTTTCAACAACCAAATCAGTTTGACCGAGCTAAACGACTTCCTCGTGGCGGAATTGACTGCCGCTGAGGGCGCTCCCATTGCCAGCCGTATTTTCAATGACGACTTCAGGGCAGCAGTGGAGGCCGACCCCAACCATCCGGTCAACCTCGCCCTCGCCGATAACGACGTTTACGACTGGGTGCCAACGGCCCCGACCCGCCTGTTCTACTGTGCTGGCGACGACCAGGTGCCATTCGAGAACAGTGTGGTGGCAGAAGCAGGCTTTATGGCCAATGGCGCTGCCAATATTGATGCCGTTAACCTTGGCAATTTTGACCATGTTGGCTGCGTGACGCCAGCCGTTTTCAATACCATTAATTTGTTCACGCCAATACAAGGAACACTTCTGACTTGCCCGCAGGTGAGTTCGGTTGATGAACAAGCGCTGTCCTTTCAGGTCTATCCAAACCCTGCTGGCGAGGTGGTTTTTGTAAAAGATTTTCCGTCAAGTGGCGAGTTGCGGGTGTTGGACATGCAGGGCAGGGTGCAATTGCGCCAGCCAATTTCCGAAGGCGACCAAGAGATTAGGACGGGCGGGTTGCTGGATGGGATGTATTTTTTGGATTGCCAAACGGAGTTGGGTAGTTTTAGGCTGAAATTGGTCGTCAAGCATTGACCAGGCTGGTTTAAATTCGACTAAATTCGAAAAGATATTCTTGGGTGCTGCTTCCGTAGCGCCCATTTTTTTGCCTAAAAATCAAGCATTATTGTATCCTTGCCTTGGCTAATTTCCCCATACCAATCAACTTTCGGCCTGTGGAGGCTTTTCGTGAAAAATGAATAGCATTAGGTGAAATCGTTAAACCCAAACTGCCCCTCCTCGCCCCCTTCGGCGGCTTGTCGGGGGAGAGGGTCTTTGGGCTGCGCTGGAAATGAGCGCCCCCAAGCCCCCTATTTTTCACGCAAAAACGACATGAGCTAAACTTCATCATCAAAAGACAGACACAATGAAATACCTACTTCTCGTTTTATCCCTACTCCTCCATATCAACCCTCATATCTCAGACCTCCCCCGATGCTTGGCATGTCACTGCCACCGACATCAACCCCGCCAACTACTTCGGCGTCACCGTCGCAAACGGCATGGTCGGCATCGTCTCCTCGCCGGAACCAATGCGAGTGAAAGACGTAGTGCTGAACGGCGTGTACGACTACTACCAGCGGGGCCGGGTGAGCAACATCCTCAAGACCTTCAACCACGTCAACATGAACCTCGACGTGGACGGGCGGCGCATCGGGCGGAAGGACATCGCCAAGTTCACCCAAAGCCTCGACATGAAAAAGGCGGCGCTCACCACCAGCTTTGAGGTGGGCGACAAACTGAGCGTGAAGCATACCATGATGTCGCTCCGGCACCTGCCCTACACGGCGCTGACGATGGTAGAAATCACGGCGAAAAAGGACGTGACCATCACGCCAATGAGCGTCATCGAAGCGCCCGACCACTTGGCCGATGTGCGCAATTATTACGCAGAAATTGATCGCCCGCATGTGCTCATCCCACTGATGACCTCCGTTGGGAAAAGCCCTTCTGGCAAACTGACCGTGGCTGCCAGCAACGCTTTTGTTTTTGAGGAAAAACACGGTAGTGAACCCGACCTCATCCACGAGGACTGGGACTACAACATGCACCTCACCAAGTTTTACAAGAAAATGAAGGCTGGCGAGACCTACCGCTTCTCGATAGTGGCCAGTACCGTCGCCAGCAGCCAGTACAACGACCCCCACAACGAGGCCGAGCGACTGACCATCTTCGCTGCACTGGAAGGCCGGGAGCGACTGCTCAAACGCCACGAAGCGGAGTGGGAAAAACTCTGGCAAAGCGACATCATCGTGGAAGGCGACGTGAACGTAACCCGTGACATCCGTTTTGCGCTGTACCACCTGTACTCGTTCGCCAGGGCCGGCACGGCTTACAGCCTCTCGCCGATGGGCTTGAGCGGCCTAGGCTACAACGGCCACGTCTTCTGGGACACCGAACTTTGGATGTACCCACCGCTGCTGATGCTCCAACCGGACATCGCCAAGTCATTGCTCGAATACCGATTTGAGCGCTTGGAAATGGCAAAGAAAAACGCCTTCTCGCATGGCTATGCTGGCGCAATGTACCCCTGGGAAGCAGCGCCGACGGCTCGGAGGACACGCCGGTTTGGGCGCTCACGGGGCCGTTCCAGCAGCACATCACCGGCTGCGTGGGCTGGGCGGCTTGGAAATACTACCAAGTGACGAAGGACAAGGAATGGCTGCGCACCCGTGGCTACCCGATGTTGAAGGAGGGAGCCGACTTTTGGGCGAGCCGGGTGGAAAGAAATGCCATTGGTCATTACGACATCAACAACGTCATCGGCGCGAACGAATGGCAGGAAAACATTGACAATAATGCCTTCACCAACGGCATGGCTATCACCGCATTGCGGTACGCTGCACAGGCTGCAAGTGAGCTTGGCGAGGTGCCAAACCCCGACTGGGAACACGTGGCCGACAACATCCCCATCCTGAAATTCCCCGACGGCACGACGAAGGAGAACGCCACCTACGACGGCGTGATGATAAAACAAGCGGACGCAAACCTGCTGGCCTATCCGCTCAACATCGTCAGCAAGCCAGCAGACATTCGCCGTGACCTCGACTACTACCTGCCCCGCATGTCGCCGGAAGGCCCGGCAATGGGCAATGCCATCCTCGTGCTGCTCTATGCAAGACTTGGTGAACCGGAGAAGGCGGCTTCACAGTTTTTCCCGGCAGCTACAAACCCAACGAAGTGCCCCCTTTGGGGTGTTGGCGGAAACGGCGGGCGGCACCAATCCCTACTTCGCCACCGGGGCGGGGGAATGTTGCAGGCCGTGCTGGCCGGGTTTGGTGGGCTGGACATTACGGATGCTGGGATTTTGCAAAAGAAAACGATGCTGCCGAAGGAATGGAAGTCGCTGAAGATAACTGGGGTGGGGTCGGAAAAGAGAAAGTTTGTGATGAAGTGATGTGATTCGCAAAATGGAGATTTACTGAACGTTACACATCTGTAGATGCAAACGGACGGTAAATTGCTATTTTAGGATGGAATTGCACAAAGTGTTAAAGGCAAAACATAATTTGGATATTGGCATTTTCTTTCAGTACAACTATACATTAATCAAAATGAAAAAATTAAAAAGAAAACCTAGCCTTATCCCTACTCGAAGTCAATTTAAGAATTGGTCTATTCCGAATAAGCATACTACAATAAGTCTAATAATTGGATTGGTAGCACTATTCTGGGGATTTTTCACTTTCCTTTACACCCCTTATAAAGCAGAAGCTGAAGAGAAATACTCGGAACTCCTTGATGAAAAATCGATGTGGCTATCTGAAAAATCAGAATTACTTCAAAAAAACTTTGAATTACAAATCCAATGTAATCGTCTAAGCATAATTAATTGTGAGAGCAGGACAAAATCATATTTAGGCTATACCCATGTACAATTAAAAACCATCGCTAAAGAGGTAAGTGTAAAATCTACTGATTTCCTTATCCGTCAAATTCTGCGTTTGCTTTAAGCAAATATGAAGAAACTAGAGTGGCTAAGAAAAGCAATTGAACATGGAAATATTGAAGCCCAATCAAATTTAGGTTCAATGTATTTAGAAGGTTTAGGTGTAAAGCAAGACTATAACAAAGCAATAAAATGGATAAGTAAAGCATCTGAACAAGGATTAGCGGCTGCACAGCACAATTTGGGTTATATGTATTTTAAAGGGTTAGGCTTTAAACAGGATTATACTACTGCATTAAAATGGTTTGAAAAAAGCAGCTCAACAAGGTCTTATGTATTCTCAATATAATTTAGGATTAATGTACGAAAAAGGATTTGGGAGAACCTAATATTACCAAAGCATTGAATTGGTGGGGTAAAGCGGCTGAACAAGGTCTTGCAGAAGCACAATCAGACTATGGTGCTGCATTTTTTTTCGGAAAGGTGTAAAACAAGATTATAATGTAGCTATAAAATGGATTTCAAAAGCTGCTATTCAAAGCAATGAAAGGGCACAATTTAACTTAGGAAATATTTATGAAACGGGTTTGGGAGCAGGTATAAATTATGAGAAAGCAGTTGAATGGTATACAATGTCGGCAAAACAAGGTTATTTAGAAGCACAAAACAATTTGGGTCTTATGTATCAGCAAGGCCTAGGTGTAAAGCAAGATTACAATATTGCATTCAAGTGGTTTATTAAAGCGGCTGAAGGGGCATCCAACAGCACAATTTAATTTAGGAAGTATGTACTTTGAAGGAAAGGGGTAGTACGAGACTATGGCAAAGCATTGGAGTGGATTACTATGGCTGCTGAGCGAGGGAGTGCGGCAGCACAATCTAACTTAGGTATTTTGTATTTACAAAAAAAAGATTACGACCAATCAATAAAAATGTTAGAAAAAGCAGCTAATCAGGGACATGCAGAAGCACAAGCTAATTTGGGTACTATTTACAAATTGGGTTTAGGTGTTCGACAGGATTTTGCTATAGCAATTAAATGGTATACCAAGGCGGCTCAACAAGGATTCACACCTGCACAAAAAATTTTACTTGATTTAGGTTACAGCTGGTAACTATACCTGTTGGCGCAAGTCTTTCACACTTCGAGCCACGCAGAATTTAAGTATTTTCGAAAAGTAAAAGTTCCAGCAAGTGTTGAGCAAAGCGGCACTTGCGATGGGCATTACACACTAGTTCTTGCAAGATTACAAGCCTCTGGCAGTTGGTTTTCTCTTAAATGCTTAGTGTGGCCCAAAGCTACCTCAAAGCCCCAACTTTCCAAACCTCCCGAAAAAAAAGCCCAGCGTCACCGTTGGGCATAAACCGAAGGGCTGGAAGTCGTTGAAGATAACGGGGGGGGAAGGAGCGAAGGTGTTTGAGGTCGGTAAATGCACGTCAGCGACGTGCGAATATTGGATTCAAGGCTGGAGACTTGAACCAGCGGGTTTATATTTTCAATGCAAGGCGCTAGGACGCAAAGCGGTGAATTACAACACTTTGCGCCTTTGCGTCTTTGCGTTGAAGGAAAAGCCTTGAATACCTTCTTAGCATCCTGAAACAATTAGCAACTGGCATCAATGAAAACAAAAAGCGGTGACAAACCCAAAAGCCGTCACCGCTCATATTGTTGTTGTATCGCCTGCTTGCCCAGCCGAGAATAATATCGTGAACGCTCTGAAAGCCTGAGACCTTTGAAGGCAAGAAACCCTTCTCAAGCAGCGAAATCGCAAGCATGGTCATTATACCCCCAAACAGCATCCATGAAAAAATTACGGTTCACACTTCTGCTGATTAGCTTCGCTTGCTTTATTCCGGCAACCCGATCAGCGTCAGCCAGCATTTATTTTCCTCACCACAATAACGGCATTGTCAGCGCAAACTGTGCCAGTGTGAAAATGGCCACAGGCACTTGTTTAGGCAGAAACAAAGACGTTGACCGGTCGGACGGGTAAGTTTAAGCTCTCGGTACTGGAAATATTGACGCTAGTCTTATTGGGTGCGACGCTCATTGTGGCATTGCTGGTCGTAACGATGCCAAGTCCCTTGCACCGCGTCGGTGGTGCTATTCTGGGTGACCGCTCTTGTCATTGGTGGGCTTGGTGCGCAAGAAAAAGGAAGGGAGAACCAAGGGCATTTTCTTGGCCATTACTGGGACTGGGATCATATTTACATTGATGTGGCTATGGATTAGTTCCATAGCGGATTGAGGCAATGTGCAATGTGGGGCAGCGATTTCGACACCCCGTTGCCGCAAGTCTTCCACACTTCGAGCCACCCACAAATTAAGTATTTTCCGAATAGTAAAAGTTCCAGCAAGTGTTGAGCGGTGCGGCACTTGCGACGATTCGCCCATATACCATCTACAAAAAGAGTCCCTCACGCCATAGTTGCCGTCCTGCTGTGCGCCGCTTTTGTCATCGCCGAAGGCGACCTGTCCTCGCCTCGCTTCACGTTATATTTGCACACTAATCGTGGACGGGTCGCCTTCGGCGATGACAAAAGCGATATAACCCTCACTCAAGCCTATACTTTACCGGAAAGTTGACATAACAACGAACGGGTTCGCCATTTACAGTTGCAGGATTAAAACGAGGGAACATTTTAACCACCCGCAATGCCTCCTTGCCAGTGTCCGCACCAGGCTCCTCGACAATTTGTAGATGAGTCATTTGTCCATCTGTTTCTACCACAAATTTTAGATAGACGGTTCCTTGTACGCCATTTTCCCTTGCCATCACTGGATAATGTATTCTCGAATAAAGATACTTCAGCATCTCCATCTCGCCACCCGGGAATTCCGGCCGTTTTTCAGGTTCAGCAATGACAGCAGCCCGTTCGGCAGGTTCATAAGCGTATTTTTTTTCAGCAATTTTAGTTTCCCAAGCGGCAATTTCCGTCAACTTGGCATCGCTGCATGTTTTGGCTGTCGCAAAGAATATCAGCGCACTATCGGGTTGGTTGTCATAATAGGCGTCAATTCCCTTTAAATAAGAAATCGCTGCACATGGGCAACCTTTTAATTCCTTAGCGCCGTATTCAAACCAACACTCATCAGAGTCATTTGGAATTCCATCGAGGTCATTATCAGTCAAGCTACGGATTTTCTCGTTCAATTTAGCAACATCAGCACCGGGGCATTTTCCCTTTTTCCCAAGCCATACGAGCCTTGTCTGGTTTTGCCATTCGGGCGAAATGTTCCCCTTTTTCCAGGGCTTTTTGGTAGCAGTCCTGGGCATGGAGTATAATGGCACCAGGCAAGCAAAGCATTAGTAAGAGCGCAATCAATCGAAAGGTCATGTTAAATAAGATTTATGGTGAAGAACAAAAGTACAAAACTGATGACCTCTTGAGCGCAGAAAAAATGTTGGATGAAACATTTGCTCAAAGCTTTCGTAAAAGGCAAAAAATCGGATTTTTCAAAGTCCATCTCACCCTGAAACCGACATGAAGGCATTTTTTGAAATTCAAAGGCTTTAGACCAATTGATTGTTTGTCCCAAAAATTTGGTCTCAAAAAAATTATAATCCAATGGCTATTAGCGCAACCAAATGGTTGTCAGTTTGCCTGCACTACAACGAACCCTGGGAAGAGTTGCTAACAAAAGCGGTGAAGCCCTATATCGAGGTTGTCCTTCAAACCGGGGTTGCGGAATGTTTCTACTTTGAGCGCAGTTGGGATCGTGGCCCGAACATCCGGCTCTGGTTCAAATCCACCGAATTTCTCCTCGAAAGCATGCTCAAGCCTAACCTTCAGGAGCATTTTCAGCAATACTTCGAAGCGAAGCCTTCCATGATGGAAGCGCCCAAATATCCGGCGGGTTTCCCTGAAAATCAGAAATGGCTCCCCAACAATTCTGTCCACTTTATGGCCTTGCAATCGAGTTTGGAACACCAAGCTGGCTGTCCCGAAATGCCCGTGATTGAGAGGCAGTACCTTGCATCGTCCCGCCTGATTTTGACCATACTGAAAGAAAAACAGGGCAGGTGGTCGTACAATGGAAAATTCAGCACTGCCATCAAGATGCACTTGGCCATGATTTATGCCTGCGGGCTTACGCTCAAGGAGGCACAAAAATTCGCCACATGGGCATACGAAAACTGGGCTGCTGGCTCAAATCCAGCCACCGAAGGGGTTGACCAGCAACAGCCATTTCAAGCTGCCTTCGACCTTCAACGAAAGGATACCCTGTCCTACTTTGTTGCGGTTTGGGAACTGCTGAAAAACTATCGTAAAGTCGAAAACCAGACTTTCATAGAATGGATTCATGCCAATAGCAGCGCCAATTTGGAGATTAGCCTAGCACTGGATGCCGGAACGCTCAAACCCCTGAACGTTGACCATGTCCCGACCGAGCCTGCTTGGACGTATTATGCCGATTTCATGCACAAAACGAACAACCGATTGGGCATTTTCAAGAATAACGAGGGCTATCTGTACTTCGCAATGGCTCAATGCTTTAAGTTCCTGAATCATGGATTGGTCAAATCTTCCGCCGCAGAATTTGTCAAAATCAAAGCTGCCTGAACCTTTTTTCTGCCTGACTTTACCGCTTTTACTAAATTTGCGCCTCCAAAGCTGAACCGGGCTTTTTGTAACCACCTTTTTTTACAAGTTGTTGAAAATCAAGTTTTTACAAGGAAGGCCCAGCTTGGCTATTTTCAATGAATCACTAAATTCCTGCCAAATCCTAATCAAATTATGACCATTATTGACGGTAAAAAACTCTCCGAAATCATCAAGTCGGAAATTGCGGAGCAAGTAAACGAAATCAAGGCCAAAGGCGGCAAAATCCCACACTTGGCCGCCGTGCTGGTGGGCGACGACCCTGCCAGCCAGGTCTACGTCCGAAACAAAGTCCGCTCCTGCGAGGACGTTGGGTTCAAATCCTCGCTCATCCGAAAGGACGCAGCTACCACCGAGGCCGAACTGCTGGAAGTAGTGGCTGGCCTCAACAGCGACCCTGATGTAGACGGCTTCATCGTGCAACTGCCGCTCCCAAAGCACATCAACGAGGAAAAAATCACCTTGGCCATTGACCCGAAAAAGGATGTGGACGGCTTCCATCCCGTCAACTTCGGGCGCATGGCGCTGGGAATGCCGAGCTACCTGCCTGCCACGCCCTTCGGCATCATGACCATGCTGGAACGCTACGGCGTGGAGACGGCTGGCAAAAACGCCGTCGTCATTGGTCGCAGCAACATCGTCGGTACGCCGATGGCCATCTTGCTTTCCCGCAAGGGCAAGGTCGGCGACTGCACTGTGACGCTAGTGCATAGCCGCACCCGCAACATGGCGGAAATCGTGCGAGGGGCAGACATCATCGTGGCAGCCATCGGCAAGCCGGAGTTCGTGACCGCCGACATGGTGAAGGACGGAGCGGTGGTGATTGACGTCGGCATCAACCGCATTGACGACCCGACGCACCCGAAAGGCTCCCGCCTTGTGGGCGACGTGGCCTACGACGAGGTGGCGCCCAAGTGCAGCTACATCACGCCCGTGCCTGGCGGCGTGGGGCCAATGACCGTTATGTCGTTGATTATGAACACGTTGAAAGCCAATCGTAAGGAGATTTATGGTTGAGAAAGCGCAAATAGGAATTGTGCCTTGCCTGCCAACCGACTGCTCGTTGTTGCGGAAAATTGGGCTCCGGGCCTTCACGGAAGCCTTCGCTGCGCAAAACAACAAAGCTGATTTCGATAGCTACGTGGCAAAGGCATTTGACCCGGCGCTGCTGGCACTGGAACTTGAAACACAGGCTTCGGAATTCTATTTTGCAAAAATAGGCGGGCAGGTAGCGGGCTATTTAAAGCTGAACCACCCGCCAGTCCAAGAAGAAGATTTTGGAAACAATTGCCTTGAAATACAGCGTATTTACAGCCTTGCAGCCTATTATGGGTGTGGAGTCGGGGTGGCTTTGCTGAAAAAAGCCTTCGGCATCTCCAGGGAGCATGGCTATGATTTTGTGTGGTTGGGTGTTTGGGAGGAGAACCACCGTGCCATTCGGTTCTACCATAAACATGGATTCGAGGTTTTCGGCAGCCACCCGTTCCTATTTGGCACCGACTTGCAAACCGACCTGTTGATGCGTGTTTTTATGTGAAAAAATGGAGGCAAAAGCCAATTTGTGGAACAAGAATCTCAATTCGTCCGAAATTTGGAGACTTACACAGTTTATTATTACCAAAAATCTCCAGTTTCCAATTTACTTTGTCCAACAATTTAACAATCAAACAATTCAACCATTAAAATATGTCTGATATCGCACCTCCGACCTACGAGAAAAAGTCATTTTGGAAACGACCGGAAGGCGTGACCGGTGCCATTTTCCTTACTGCTGTGCTTGGTGGTTTGGGCTACCTGCTGGCAGTGAACATGGCTGCCATACTGGCTTTGGCGGCCAACACCATCTATCTCGTATTGATGCTGATGGCCCTGGCAGCGCTAATCTACATCATCCTCGACCCGAAGATGCGCAACCTCATCTGGTACATGTACAAAAGCGTGATGCGTGCGGTGACGGGCATGTTCGTGCAAATAGACCCCGTGGGCATCCTCAAGAGCTACGTTGAGGACCTGCAAGACAACCTCGGGAAAATGAGCCAGCAGATAGGCAACCTAAAAGGGCAAATCCGAAAGATGAGCACCTTGATGGAGGAAAACAACCGTGAGATTTCCAGCAGCCTGAAACTCGCCAGCGTTGCGAAGCAACAAAACAACGAAAGCCAAGTGGTGCTCGCCACCCGTAAGGCTGCCCGGTTGCAGGAGACCAACGAGAAATACGCTGCCCTTCACGGCAAAATGGAAATCCTCTACCGGATTCTGGACAAAATGTACAAGAACTCTGAAATCCTGCTTGAGGATACCCGTGACCAGGTGAAGCTAAAAGAGCAGGAGCGCAAAGCAATCCGTGCTTCGCACTCAGCGATGAAGTCGGCCATGAGCGTCATCTCCGGCGACCCCGACAAGCGGGCCATGTTCGATGCCGCCATTGAAAACATCGCCGACGATGTGGCCAACAAAGTGGGCGAAATGGAGCGCTTTATGGAAATGTCCGCCAATTTCATGGATTCCATTGACCTCCAGCAAGGCGTCTTCCAAGAAGAGGGCCTGAAAATGCTGGAAGAGTGGGAAGAGAAAAGTACGCTGATGCTGCTCGGCCCCAAAACCACTTCCAACGACACCCTCGACCTGAACCGACCTGCTGCCCGGCCAGAGAAGCAGGGCAGGTCGGATGGGGGCGAGTCCTACGACAACCTTTTCAAATGAGAATCAGGTTCTAAAAAAGGGTGCGGACTTCCGCACCCTTTTTTGTGTTTTTTTTTTGGATGGAAGTCCGGTTCAGCGAAGCGACCGGAACGGACTTCCGGCATACATTCCAACTCCAATTCCTACCTTTGCCGCTAGGGGTGAATTGGCGCGTTGGAGTGTTGGCGTATTTGGAAAAACGGCCAAACTTTACAGCCACGACCAAAACGCCAATCAGCTAAAACGCCAACAACCTCCAGCATGGCCAAATTCCGCAAGAACCATCAAAAGTCGAGCAAAGCTGAAAGTGCCGGGCTTGTTACCAGGGTCGGCTTGTTTGCGGTGCTGATAGGTGTGGTGTGCTGGGGGTTCAAGCATTTTTTGGGAAATGACCCAATTAAACCGCCCAACGAAGTGGTGAAAGCGGACGTTGAAAACCTGGAGGAAACGGGCAAGGACAGCATTTTCTACCTGCCCACCAATCCGAACGGAACAATCGTACAGCACAAATACTATGCGCTATCCTACGTCGAGAAATACGAGCTGCCGGAATGGTGCGCCTACGAACTGACTTCGCAGCGACTGAACACAAAATGGGTCGAGCGTAGCAACGATTTCCGCCCGGACGACAAAGTGATAACGGGTAGCTCCACCCCCGATGACTATCGCCGCAATCATTACGACCGAGGGCATATCGTCCCAGCAGCGGACATGGCCTTCTCCACCGAGGCCATGTCGGAGACTTTTTTGATGAGCAATATTTCACCGCAAGAACCCGCCTTCAATAAGGGCGTCTGGCGGGAACTCGAAGAGCTGACACGTGACTGGGCGAAACGTTTCAAGCACTTGTACGTCGTAACGGGGCCAGTGCTAACGCAGCCGATCCAGTTTTGGGTTGGGGAGAGCCAAGTGGCCGTAGCACCTTCGTATTACAAGGTGCTTCTTGACCTTAGTGAGCCGGAACTGAAAGCAATTGGCTACATCGTCCCGAACTTAATCTCCACCGAACGCATCGAGACCTTTGCGGTCTCCGTGGATGAGGTGGAACAACTGACGGGCATCAATTTTTTTCAAAACCTCATGGAACCTAACCTCGAAAAGGAACTGGAAGCCAATTTTGACGTAAGCCTTTGGAAAACCAACGAGAAAAAGTTCCAGCGTAGAATACAGGAGTGGAATTTTCAATGACCCAAGTAAAAAGGAGAAAGTAAAAAGTAAAAAGTGGGAACATTGCACTGCGACTACTTTTTACTTTCTCCTTTTTACTTTTTACTTTTAAAAAATGTCCAACAAAGAAAAATTCATCGCCGACATCACGGCAGGTTACACCTTCAAGGGCGAATCCATCGTGTTGGGTGGTGCCATGCTCGACAAAGAAAACATCCCCGGCTTACAAATAAAAGTACCGCTGCGCATGATGAACCGCCACGGCCTCATCGCTGGTTCTACGGGGTCTGGCAAGACGAAGACGCTCCAAATCATTGCGGAGCAACTATCCTCGTACAGTGTGCCCGTGCTGCTCATGGACATCAAGGGCGACCTCAGCGGCATTGCCATGCCAGCGCAGAGCAATCCAAAAATCGAGGATCGTCACCAAAAAATAGGGGTGCCATTTACGGCATCGGGGAGTCCGGTAGAATTCCTGACCCTTTCCAACGAAAAAGGGGCAAGGCTTCGGGCGACGGTGACGGAGTTTGGCCCGGTGCTGTTCTCCAAAATCCTTGGGCTGAACGACACGCAGGGTGGGGTGGTGGCAGTTGTGTTCAAATATTGCGACGACAACAACCTCCCCCTGCTTGACCTGAAGGACTTGAAAAAAGTCCTCCAGTTTGTGGGCGACGAGGGCAAGGAGGAATTCCAGAAGCTGTACGGGATGACTTCGACCTCTACCGTCGGTTCCATCATGCGCAAAATCGTGGAGCTGGAGCAGCAGGGTGCCGACGTCTTCTTCGGGGAGCGCAGCTTCGATGTGGGTGACCTCTGTCGCCTGGACGAAAACGGAAAGGGCATGGTCTCCATCGTTCGCTTGACGGACATACAGGACAAACCGAAATTGTTCTCCACCTTCATGCTTCAAATGCTCGCTGAAATCTATGCCAGCTTCCCGGAGGAGGGCGACATGGACCAACCAAAATTGGTGATTTTCATTGACGAGGCGCACCTGGTTTTCGAGGAGGCTTCCGATGCACTGCTCAACCAGATTGAGGCCATCATCAAGTTGATTCGTTCGAAGGGCGTTGGCATTTTCTTCGTAACGCAAAACCCAGCGGACATTCCCGAAGACGTACTGGGCCAGTTGGGACTCAAGGTGCAACATTCGCTCCGGGCCTTTACTGCCAAAGACCGCCAAGCCATAAAACTGGCTGCCCAAAACTACCCTTTGACGGAGTATTACGATGTGGAAAACCTGCTCACCGAGCTTGGTATCGGTGAGGCATTTGTGACCTCGCTGAATGAAAAGGGCATTCCCACCCCGCTCGCCCATACGATGCTGCGGGCGCCGCAATCCAGGATGGACGTGCTGACGCCGGAGGAGATTGACGACATTTTGCGCCAATCAACCATCATCCGAAAATACAACGAGGTCATTGATAAAAACAGTGCTTATGAGATTTTGAATGAGAAAATCGAAGAGGCTTTGTCTGAAGAACACCAAGCCGAAATCCAGAAACAGCGGGAGGCCGCAGAAAAATCTGTGCCAAGGCGACAAGAAAAAAGCATGTTTGAGAAGGTGGTGAGCAGCCCCACCACCCGCCAAATAGGCAGCACAATAGCCCGGGAACTGACCCGTGGGCTGCTCGGTGCGTTCGGCATCAAAACCCCTGCCCGCCGCACGACAAAGCGTTCGGGGTGGTTTTGAGGGTGAGGTTCAGAGGGGTTAAGGAAGTTTAGTGGGTTTAGTTTTTAGTTCCAACAGGTACAAGTAAATGAGGGTGATAATTTCCAAAATTAGCCGCATACTACTCCCGTTTACACCTTCCAACAATTCCCGAAAGTCTGACATAGTGCCAAATTAGGCCATTATGTTCCTGTAATTGCTGATGTCGTACCCGATGTCATCGTTGGAAGAAGAAAAGATGGGACTTTACATGCGGGATTGTTCACTGAAGGCTGGGGGTAAGCCGAGAACCTGGTCACAAGTGACACTTCGCTTAAACCTTACAACAACTGAGGTATTTTGTCTATCCCACCTCAAAATAATCATTATCCACCCTTTTCAAATCATAAGTGGCAGAAGTGGAAACCCCGAGGCCATAATCAATCATATAATTGGCCAATTGATAGCCATCAATCAGGATGACCCGTTTGGAGATGGACTTTACATATTCCAAAGCACCAGTCGTAAAGATGGAAGTCGTGATGAAAACGCCTTTGTTCGCTCGTTGGCCGTCCAAGGCACCGACGAACGACTGCACATCAGGTCTTCCAATGGGCTGGTGTCCCAGCGTTTGGCTTGGAGGTAGATGAAATCCAAGCCCAGCATATCCTCCTTGATGATGCCATCAATGCCGCCGTCGCCCGTTAGTTTGGTGGCACGTCCAGCGTCCTTGATGCTGCCGCCGTAGCCCATCTTTACCAGCAACTCCACCACCAAGCGCTCGAAAAATGCAGGGGAACACTGCTTTATCTTGTCCAAGAGGTCAGAAGCCAGCGCCTTTCTGATTTTGCCGTAAGCCAATTCCAGCACTTCTTCCGGGGTTGCCGATTCTATGGCCACTTCCTTTTCGGCTTGCTTGCCTGGCTTGCTGCTACCAGCGCCTGCAAATTCCACGTATGCGGGGTACTGCCGCAAGAATGCCATGTTAATCTCCTTCGGCTTGGCATTCAAAACAACGCTGCCCACGTCCGTAATCTTGAAATAGGCCCGCCGTGGCGACTCCAACAGCCCGGCCTTCATCAAATGCGTCTTTGACCAGCCAACCCGGTTGTCGAAAATGGCTTGGCTGCCGCTCGGCAATAGCTCCTGCCGCTCTTCTTCCGTCAGTTGGAAGCTGGAGGCCAAGGTCTCTATCGTTTCCCGTAGGCCGTGCTCCTGGCCATCGGCGCAGGATTGGAGGAGGGGGAAATCACACTTGCTACAACTGGTTCAACCTATATGTCTGGTGTTTTTCAATTCTTGGCTGGTGGTGGACTGTTTTTCATCTTCATCAAATCTTCTCTAGTCAGGTTTGGCCCCATATAAGGTATCTCATACCTACCCAATTTTCGGAACCAGTGGATTCAATACCCCAACGCCATACTTCCACCATTTGCCATTGAACCTTCGGTAGAATTATATTGCAATCCCCCATTGGCGCAACCATCCTGCGTTTCCATTCTTCTACTTTTCTGATGATATATCTTTATCTATATCGTCCCCTTTGGATGGGAGAATTCGAACAAGAAGAGAATTGTCTTTTGAGCTATAGTTTACATAGGATTTTCCAACCCCTTCAAATAACTTTTAAGGAATGCCCCACCAGAAATACCAACCAATTTAACCGAGATTTGAAAGAAGGACAAAAACCAAGAACAAAACCAAAAAGCTTTTTTCATGGATTTACGTGTATGTGTTTATAAGATGTCAAGCGCTTTGCTTTTTTTTATTTAACGAAGAAACTTGCTAGAACTAAGACTGAAATCCGAAATCAAATGCAATTGTTTGCTTATAGTAATTAAATGTAAATATACTTGTACACTTCTGGTTACAAGAAGGTGTGACGTGTTGTTTCTTCCCCTCCACTATCCGAACCTCCTCTGCCGTTAGCCCATACAACCCATACACCACCCCATCTATCTCCCGATCCGTCCGAAGGATGTCAGCTTGCAGGGCGGCGGTCTAATTAAGTTTTCTTCAACATCGCCTTCACTTCCTTTTCATAATTTCGGCTCATAAAGTCCTTCGCCCACTCTTCCGCCTCATCAAGCGATTTGTCTAGGCTGTCCTCATCGAGTTCTGTGTGCATTCCACCTTCGTCAATGATGCGCACCCAAGACTCGTAATGCTCATCTGGCCCAATTACTAACCAACCCTGGTACGTCACGAACAAGTGCAGGTATGGATAGCTTTTTTCAAATCCTTTTTTCATGTTCCTTCTATGATTTTGATTTCCGTTTCTGTTAACCCATACAACCCATACACCACCCCATCAATCTCCCTGTCCACACGGGCGATGTCAGATTGCAAGGCAGCAGCCTTGGCCCGCTGCTCCTCGAACAGTGGCTCCCATTCCATTTCTTCCTGCAAGCTCAGTTTCCGTTTGTGTACCTTTTTGCAGCAGCTTGCTTACCTCGGCGCAGAACTCCTTGAACGATAGTTCATGCCAGCTTTCCAGCTTCTGCGGCAACTGCTCCACGTCGAAGCGTCGGCGCAGGAGGCGGGTGAATTGGGTGACTGCCGTTGAAAGTTCCGGTTTTAGTTCAAGGATGGTTTTTACAAGGATTTCAATCTTTTGCTGTGCAGCTTTATCCTGTTCGGTTTTTATCTCCTTGACTGGAATTTGAGAAATATACATTGGTTTGTACTCAAAAAACCCGCCTGACTTGGTTGAAGCAATAGAGTGAATTAAAAAGTCTGCTACTCTTGAATTCAGTATTGCCAGCAAATACAGGCTACTTGAACCGATGATATTGGTTTTATCATTGGAATGAAAAGCTTTATCATCAAAAGTGAAAGAAGCCCTTTGTACGATACTTGAAGTAATAATTTTTGGCTTTGAGAATTCTTCAAAGTAATTCACGGGGTCTTGTACTTCATACCATTCATAAGGCCCAGGCTTACGACCTTCCCAATCTCCAACCCAGCCTGCTGGCTTGGGTGCAATATTGGTTTTGAATTGAAGTAAATATTCCTCGATTGCCGGATATTGCTTAATATCAATCCCTCTTCTCGTAAATATCAAATAACGGTTTTCAAAGTCAATCTATACCGCTTTACATCCCTCCCGCCAAAAACGGCTTTATAATTCCCACACTTTTCGGGTCTTTCCGAATGAGTTCTTCCCTTGTTTTTTCATCAATGACAAAAGCCTCGTTATAGCCTGTTTTTATACCGTAAAATATTTTACCCTTTACATATTCTGAAAGTGGAATACCAGCCTTTCTGATTTTATCCAATAACGCACTTTTCACATTGTTCACCAAAGCCCACCCTTCATCATCCAAGCCATTTTGTGAAACAGCGAATTGGTTTTCTTTGACGTATTGCTCCAAACTTGGAAAACTCAAATCGGTCGGCTCGGTTACGCTGAACTGGTGGTTTTCCTCCAAGGCTTTTGGCGATACGGTCAACACGCACGGGTACGCCGTTGCATCTTCAAACACAGGCAAATCCCCAAAATCCACAATCTCCACCAATTGCCGCTGTTTCAGCCATTGCCGCAGCGGTTTCCCATAGTTTGCCCGCATCCATTTATTGGCCACGATGATGCTGTACAAGCCTTCCGGTTTGAGCATCGTGATGCCTTTTTCGATGAAATAAACAAAGAGGTCGGCGGTGCCGTGGTAGGTTTTATAGGCTTTTTCGAAGAAAGGCTTGAACGGGCTGATGACCTCCTGCCGCACATACGGCGGATTCCCCACCACCACATCAAACCCACCCTTGTACTGCGGCGCAAAAGCCTCCTCCCGTGTGCAGGTAAGACTGCGAATCAGGGCATCGAGGCCCTTTAACTCAGGCAGTCCATGCTTCTGGCGATTGGTGCGGATATAGCTTTCGGCATTGTCGAGGTGGGTGCTATCGTACCAGTAGCCGGGCTTGGTGGGCACGGTGGCCAGTTCCCACACGTCAAGGTCGGCCCGGTAGAACTTCTGCGACCATACCGGTACAGAAAGCGTTTTTTCCGGCTTCGTTAGCGCATCCCCACTCACTTCCCTTTCCAAGGGGGCTTGCTTTTCCAAGGGGGCTTGCCCCCTTGCTACCACGGAACCCGCATCGTCGGAGGAAGTGGGGTCGTCGTTTGGCAATGGAGCATCTGTTGGCAAGAGGGTGTCAGTTAGCAAGGGGGCAAGCCCCCTTGGAATGTCAAGCCCCCTTGGAGAGGGAAGCTCCGTGGGAATGGACAAGTGGTCTTCGTAACTCATTCTCTCACTCTTACTTTCCATAGAAGTTCCCCTTTCAAGGGCTTGCCCTGCTACCACGGAACCCGCATCGTCGGAGGAAGTGGGGTCGTCGTTTGGCAATGGAGCATCTGTTGGCAAGAGGGGTGTCCGTTGGCAAGGGGCAAGCCCCCTTGGAATGTCAAGCCCCTTGGAGTGTCAAGCCCCCTTGGAATGTCAATGCCCATTACTTGGGTTTCGTACCCGCTTCCGCTTTCCAAGGGGCTTGCCCCCTTGTTATTCCCGAATTTTCAGTTGGCGAAGGGGTGTCAGTTGGCAAGGGGGCAAGCCCCCTTGGAATGTCAAGCCCCCTTGGAAGGGGAAGTTCCGTGGGAGTGGACGAGGGGGATGCCGGAGTCGTCCGACCCGTGGCCAAATTGAATTTGCGGGCGCTGATTGATTTAATGGTGCGTACCACGTCCGTCAATTCTTCCGGTTCACAAACCAATACCATGTGGATATGGTCGGCACAGACCATGTATTCCATGCACCGAAAACCATAGTCCTGAATCACTTCACCAATTAAACGGGTAATCAGCAACTCATGCTCCGGTATGAGCCAAAGCGCCGGGCCTTTTTCCACCCGATACTGAATCATGCGCTGCGAGGTGCGGCTGTTGTGCGTGGTCAATACCACATGGAAAGCTTGCAGGTCTTTTGGTGGGAACACTTCCGGGAACTCCCGTTCCCAATCAAAAGCTTTGTCTCCCGCCACTGCCGGGTCGTCAATCAGCGAATTGCCGACCTTGATGTGGCCGCTGAGATGGGTCAGCTTGCGGCCGGGTGAAGCGGAGCGCAACCAAAGAGCAAGGCGGGCGATTTCCACGGCCTCCTCGTTGATGTCCACACCATAGATATTGCTTTCAAGGATTCGGTTTTCGACACTAAAGGCGATGGAGTCTCCAAAGAGGTATTTGTGCAGTTCGGCCACATAGCCGTGCTCTTTTATCAGGAAGTCGAAGGCTTCGTTGAGGAAGGCACCACTACCACAGGCCGGGTCGCAGATTTTCAGGCCAAAGAGCCATTGCCGGTAGGTATCGAGGCGTTGGTCAAGGGCCTTCATCACGTCCTTGCGCCTGCCCTTCCGCTCCTGTGCATATTCCGCTTCCACGATGCCAAGTGCAGCCTTTTGTTCATTGCAAAGCCTGCCCAAAGTGTTCTCCACGATGTACTGCGTGATGTAACGAGGCGTGTAAAATACGCCGTCCTTTTTGCGCTTGGTCTGTGTCTTATCGAAGGCAATGCCTTCCAATTGGGCACTGATTTCCTCGATTTCGTTCAGGGAGTGCTCGAAGATATGGCCCAGTATGTTTACGTCCACTTCGCTTTCGAAGTCATACTTGCTGATTTCCTGTGTGTATTTGTAAAGTACGAAGTCGGTTATTTTCAGGTTGTCGAGCACCTCGTCTGTTTCAAACAAGCCACCGTTGTAGGCAAAGATGTTGACGTCTTTTCGGTCGGTGCCCTCGTTGATGTAATTGAAGTACCGCTTGAACAAATCGTACAACGGGCGTGGCTCATCGAGTTCCCGCAGGCGGTCCCAATCGTCAATGGTTTTTTTGACGAGGTTGGGCGGTAGCAATCCTTTGTCTTCACCAAAGAAGATGAAAAGCAGGCGGTCAAGCAGCTTTTGTGATTTTTTGAAGAGAAGCAGCGGGTCGTATTGTTTGTTGCGGCTACGCAGGTCGTCGAAGAGGGCATTCTTGAATGCCGAATAGTCCTTGTAAAATTTACGGGTAATGTCCTCCTCCTGTTGGGTGCTTTCCTGTTTGATGCGGGCTGGCATCTCAGCAAACAGGTAATCGGCAGCAAGCAGCAGGTAAAGCAACCGGAAGCGCTCGGGCGTCAGTTCAAAGAGGTTGAACTCTTCATAGTCGGTGGCGTCGTCAATATAGAGCCGCAGCTTCTCGAAATTGGAAACGAGGACGTACCGACAGTCCTTTTGGTTGCTTTTATAGCCGAATGCCTGGTCGGTCACCTTGTCGAGGTTCACGGTTTCCGTGCCTTTCAGTTCGATGATGCCTAGCACTTTACCGGACTGTACAATGCCGCCGTCTGCTTTCTTGGCGTTGCTGACGTTTTTCAGTTCTGTGGTGAGGTTGAAACCGGGTGAGGGATTGAGCACATAGCCCAGCACATCCACAAAGAGTTCCCGTAGGAAGCCTTCCTGGTATTGTTCTTCTTTGCTGTTGCGGATGTTTTCTTGTTTTACGGTATCAAGAAAATGGACGGAGAATCGCTGCCAGGCGCTTTCGACAGCGGCTTTGTCAAGTGAGTTTAAGTGCCTTTTTAGTACGGATTTTTGGAATAGGGCCATTTATTGGCGTTTTGTTTTGAATGAGTTTATTGTTTGGCAAACGTCTTTCAGTTTTTAAAGTCAGGAAAAGTTTAAATGAAAGACCTTTTTCAAGCGGTCAAGATACCGAGCAATCTTCATATCCAACAAAATGACTACCCCGATTTTTGTTTTGCACCTGTTTTTTTGTTTTTTGGTGAGAAAATAGGGCCTTTTCTCCTCCGGCCCAATGTCACATCTCCCACACCCCAACGCTCAATTTCCCCAAAAAACAAAATCGCCAACCAAAGCCCACTTCCCAGCATCCTTCCCTGCAAAATTCCCAGTATTTACTGGCATTCTCCATAAATAGTCCTGAAATTCAGCTTGAAGTTTGGGGTTTGTTCCTGGCTTTTTGTTCCATTCTGAATCCCTGAAAAAGCAGTGATGCACCACTTGAAGACCCTGAGATTGATTTTGCAGATGAAGGCGTACTGGCTGGCACGGTACAGGGCAAGGTGAAGAAATTCCCGAAAGGGGTACTGAACATCGCCATTGAATACTCTGCCGATGGTGGCCTCACCTGTCAGAACGGCACCTACAGCACGGGCTTGAAGTTCACGCTGGCTGGCCCTACGCCACGCACCGATTACCTCATCCGGGTGATTTATCATGGCACTTTCCAACGCATCAGCAACTCCAGCAAGCCTGTACCTGTGTATGTAAGATAACGATAGTATAGCATAAGGACTGGCCGAGGCAGGAGATTTCCTGTTTCGGCTTTTTTTATGAGTGGTTGGTGGAAGACCGTTGCAGCCTAGATTCCAAATGCAATCCCTAACTTTGCCCCAAACCTGATTTAGGCTTCCCAATGGCAAAATTTCGCAAGAACCACCAAAAGTCGAGCAAAGCAGAAAGTGTCGGGCTGGCTACCAAGATTGGTCTATTTGTCGTGCTGCTCGGTGCGTTCGGCATCAAGACAACTGCCCGCCATTCGACGAAGCGTTCGGGGTGGTTTTGATTTTTTTAGTTCGACAGGGAGCAGTTGGCAGGGGCAGTCAGTTCGCAGTCGAGTAGTCTTGGACTCCCGGGACGGACTAAATACCTGCCAACTGACTGCCAACTGCCCACTGCCGAACTGTCGAACTAAAATTGGCACAATCATGGCATGATGATTTTCGCTAATTAGTTGAACAAGCGTCCTCACCCTGTTGAATACCTCAAATTGCCCAGTAACTGGTTTTGGGTAGTTTGATAAATTTCTTGCATAAATTATTAAAATTTAGCTGTGAGCAGGTTGGCTAAAGGTTTTTTCCCTACCTTTGACCCACCAAAACTTTCATTTCCCATGAGCAGATTACAATCGTATCTGGCGTGCCTATTTATGTGCATTGCCGGACAATCCTTTTCTCAGCAACTTTCCCTTTTTTCCCAGTATCGGGAGAATCAGACCATCATCAATCCAGCATCACCAGGCAGCAGCTACCTTGCATACGGCGAGAACCTGACCTTTGGCGCATCCTATCGGGTGCAATGGCAGGGCTTTGAAGGCTCGCCCACCACCGCCAACCTTCGGGGGGATTTCCTTTACACGGAAGGCAGCCCGGTGAGCATCATGGGCGGGGGCTACTTGCTCAACGACCAGACCGGCCCGACCGGGTTTACCGGAGTTTATGGCCGCATCGGCGGTGTGCTTTCCGACGACCCCTATTACAGCGGACTTTGCGTTGGGCTTTCCTTCGGAATGGTGCAGTACCGGGTCAATTCTTCCGAAATACGGCTGCGGCAGGCCAACGACATCCTCTCTGGGGAAGACCAGAACAAGCTGTTTCCCGACGTAGGCGTGGGCGTTTTTGCTTACAAAAAGCTGGACGGCGGCGCTTTTGACGGCGACTATGTTTATGGCGGTGTCTCTGTGCCGCAGGTCATGGGCCTCGACCTCCAATTCGAGGATGCAGATGGCGAGTTCTACACCACCCGGGTGCAGCATATCTACGGGATGCTTGGGTACTACAAGTTTTTTAAAAACGAAAGCTTTTTGGAGCCGTCCATTTGGGTGAAATCGGCCCCGCACGTACCCGTCAACGTGGACTTCAACCTTCGCTACCAGATGGCGCAAAACTTTTGGATTGGCGCAGGCGGGGCAACCTCCAAGGCCATGCACATAGAACTGGGATTCCTGTTGGGCGACAACCTCGGCTTTGACAACACCCTGCGCATTGGTTACGGCTACGACTACTCGTTCAGCAGCTTCGGCCCCTACACGGGCGGTTCGCACGAAATCAACATTTCCTACGCACTTGAACGCTAACCACGCTGACTGAAGACTAAAGCCACGCTTTCGACATCCAATTATTTTCCCAAATTCAAGTTACTCATGAAAAAAATAATTTGCCTACTAGCTTTCTTCTCCTTGTTGCTCTCGCAAAAATCCTTTGCTCAGCCCACCTACTGTTTTTCGCCCGAGCAGGTAGAAGTGAATGAAGGCGACAATGTTTGCCTAGACCTCAAAGTCATCAATTTTACGGATATTATCAGTACCCAGTTCACCATTACTTTTGACCCTGATGTACTTGACTATCAAAGCATCTCCAATTTTAACCCACTCGTCCCAGGCCTCGATATTGGCGATTTTGGCACCACCACTGCGGATTTGGGCTACATCACGTTCATCTGGTCGGACGGCCAGCCCTGTCAAAGCGCCATCACAGGTGTTAGCCTACCCGACGACCAAGTACTTTTCACTTTATGTTTCAAGGCTATTGGTGATTACGGGTTCCATACCCCTGTGGAAATTGCCGCCTCTCCCATTGACCGCATAACACGGCGAGCGACCGCCCAGTGCTTTGACATTGGCGAGTACATTTGCAACAGTTTTGTCTCCATTGGCACCTCACCTTTGACCATAAACATCTCCTCCGCCGATGGCTATCACGATGACGTGGTATGCGTGGATTTCAAAGTGGAGGATTTCAACAACCTCATTTCTGCCCAGTATTTTGTGTTCTGGGATACCAGCGTCTTGGAATATTTCAGTGCCATGATGATGAACCTGGGCACCATGGGCGATCAATATGACATCAATTATTCTCCAGCTTATGGCATGTTGGCCTCTGTTTGGTACAACAACAGCCTAACCCAGGGCGTGACCCTTCCTGACGGTACGCAAATACTCCAGATGTGCTTTAAAATAAAGGGCAACTGCGGCCAAAGTGCTCCAATTTACATCAGCCAAAACAACAACAGTGCCCCACCCGAACCCATAGAAATCATTGATGTGGTAACTGCGGGGTCATCCACCGGCGTAAACATCGGCCTGTTGCAGAACCCCGGCACCGTTTCCGTCAACTGCAACAACCCGAACGGCATCACCATAAATATGGACGACAAAAACGTTTGTCCCGGCGAAACCTTTACGGTGGACGTGAAAGTGGAGGATTTCAGCCAAATCGTACAATTGATGTTTGACCTGAAATGGAATCCCGGGGTGATTGACTTGACCAATGTGACCTACCCCGTTCAACCGGGCGGGCCAGCCTGTTTGCCATTTTCTACGGGAGTTGACCAATCGGACGAGAATACCGGACTCCTCCACATGGATTGGATAACGATGGGGCAAGGCTGCAACAAGACGGACGGCTACATCATCATGCAACTCCACTTCATAGCAGTGGGGCCGAGCGGCGCCAACTCGACCATTTCGGTGGTTGACCCGATTTTTGTGGACAAATTCGGTGGGCAGCCCGTCAACGTCGGCATCAACAACAACAACAGCTTGGTGACGCTCTGCCAACTCAGCCAACCGACCATCGTAGCTGAATCGGCCAGTGGCAATCCCGGAACTCAGGTCTGCCTGGACTTCACCGTGCAGGATTTCGACGACATCACCGACATGGCCTACACCATCACTTGGGAACCCACCATCATGCAGTTCACGGGAGTTCAGGGACTGAACTTGACCAACCTCAGCATGTCCGATTTTCTGTCGGCACAAGCGGGCAGTCTCGGCGTTTTGGGCGTGGATTGGTCAAATGGGACAGGCGTGACCGTCCCGGACGGGGTGTCCATTTTCACGGTCTGCTTCAACCTGATTGGCGATCCCGGCGAGTGTACGCCCATCGTTTTTGAGGATACACCTTGGCCGATTGTCATTGAAACGGCCACGCCCAACACTGGCAACGTGGGCCTAAACGGCCAGCCCGGGCAGGTTTGCGTACTTGACCCATTTATCCTAAGCCTCTCTTTTCCCAACACCTTTGCAGGTCAATTTGCCAATGTTTGCGTGGATTTGACCGTAGGAAACTTCAACCAACTCACCAACACCGAATATTCCATCAACTGGGACCCAACCATCTTGTCGTTCCAGGGACTCACGCCAACTGGGGCGTTGCCCAATTTTGGCGCAAGCAACTACGACGCCAGCGATGCTGCCGATGGCAACTTAACGATAGATTGGGCAGCCGTAAATCAAATACTCGGCACGTCGGTAGCTGATGGTTCGAGCATTTTCCAGCTTTGCTTTCAAGTAGTTGGAAGTTCAGGCGAGTGCAGCCCAATCACAGTGAGTGGGTATCCGCAAGCAGTTTTGGTCAATAGCGCCACGACTGGCAATGCCAGCTTGAACATTTTATCAAATGCAGGTAGCGTTTGTGTGGGCGGCTCCATCAATTTGGTGAGCTACAACGTCACGGACGTTTCTTGCGGAGCAAACCCCGATGGAGCGATCAACTTGGTAGTAAACGGCGGCTCCGGGCAGTACGCCTACCAGTGGTCTGGCCCAGGCGTGAACCCAACGGCGGCCAACCAATCCAACCTGAATATTGGCTACTACATCGTCACGGTCACTGACGCTCAAAATCCCGTTTTGGAAATCATCCAACCGTTCAATGTGGTGTACACGGTGGATGCTATCTATGCCAACGCAGGGCAGGATACCACCCGTTCTTGTAACACCAATGAGCTAACGCTCAACGGTTCAGGCTCATCCATGGCCCCAAATGCGACCTATCAATGGGTATCATTGGGTTTTGGCTTGGTGCTGCCAGGGGAAGAAAATAAAATAAATCCGAAAGTAATTGGCTCCGGCCTGTTCAAGCTCACCGTCACCGGCCCCGGCTGCGTGGATATGGACACCGTGTTTGTGGGTGGCACCCAAACCCCCATTCCGCATATTGATACAGCCGATTTGATTTCTTGCAAACAGGATACGGTCATATTGGACGGCACACTGTCGCCATTTGGCTTTGAAATACTGTGGACAGGCCCAGCTGTCGTGCCAGGCACAGAGACATTTTTGACGCCCAAGGTCACTGCGCCGGGCTGGTACTTCCTGACGATGAGCGACCCGTCCACCAATTGTGTGGGGGTTGACAGCATTGAGGTGTTCGGTGATTTAATGCCACCCACAGCCGATGCGGCCGCTGATACAATTTTGGGTTGCAACACGGCCTTCGTTCCAATTGGTGGCGCTTCCAGCACCGGCTCGAACATCATGTACGACTGGATACCCATGGGTGGTGGCCAAATATGTGGAAACCCACAGGCGGCCCTTATCAATGCCTGCTCACCTGGTACTTTCCAGCTCACCGTTTTGGACACCTTGAATGGTTGCTCCGCAATGGACGAAGTGGTCGTCACGGCTGACACGCTGAAACCGATATCCAACGCAGGGCTTGACAAAACCATCAACTGTGTCGTTGACACGGTGACGCTGGATGGCACTGCCTCGTCCTCGAACGGTAACTTCAGCTATACTTGGACTTTGCTGGGAGGAAGTATTGTGTCGCAAGGTAGCTTGCTGTTTACCGTTTCCGAGCCGGGTATTTACCAGTTGGAGGTAATGGACAATAGCAACAACTGCAATGCTTTTTCAGAAGTAGAAGTGATTGATGACAGGGATAACCCAACCATTGCTGCCAACCATTCCAACGATATTTCATGCCTTGAACCCTCCGCAATTTTGGATGCCACTGGCTCGGCCACAGGTTCAAACATCAGCTACGAATGGTTCAATGGCGGCGTGTCCATCGGTACGGGCTTGACCATCACGGTGAACACACCAGACAACTACGAGTTGGTGGTGACCAACTCGGACAACCAATGCACCGCCACGGAAACCGAAGCAGTGCTTGACCTGCTAACGCCACCTGATTCGGATGCTGGATCGGACGACCAAATTGATTGCTTTGGCCCCACTGTTCTGCAAGGTATTTACGATTCGACCAACCCCAACCTCCAGGTTCAATGGGTCAGTCCCAGCCAAGTTTGCATCCAAGGCGGCAACACACCAACCCCTACTGTGACTTGCCCCGGTGAGTACATTTTTCAAGTTTACGACACTTTGACTGGCTGCGTTGGCAGAGACACTATACTTGTCAATGACAATACAATCAAACCAACAGCCGACGCTGGCCCTGCCAAAATATTGCCATGTGCTGGCAGTAGCGTGACGTTGGAAGGTAGCACGGATGCCACTGATTTCATCGTCTCTTGGAGTTCCATTCCAGCAGGCCTGCCCATTGTCAATGCCACAACATTGAACCCAACCGTGACGCTGCCGGGTACATACACGCTGACAGTTCAATCGAACATCAATGGCTGCGAATCCACTGCTGCTTTGGTGGTGGTAACAGTTGGCACCGACACATTAGTAGCTGATGCTGGCAACGACGACACCACCGACTGCCAGAACCAAACCGTAACGATTGATGCAAGCGGCTCTACGCTTTCAGGCGGGAACACGGTGCTTTGGCAATTGCTTGATGGAACTTTTGTCGCCAGCAATGTGACGGTAGATGTGTCGGCTGGCACTTATGAACTCGTCATCACAACGCCCGATGGGTGTGAGAAGCGGGACACGGTTGTGGTGGACGAAAATATTTCCGAACAGTTGATAGTCACAGCTTTGGCTAGTGGCGATATTTCATGCGACAACCCAAGCGTGGACTTGAGCGGAACCAGCAATTCAATTGGCACCAACCTGAGCTTTATTTGGAGGGATGAATTTGGAATGATTGCCGGAACCGGGCACGACGATTCCAATCTCCACGCCCGGCATTTACACGTTGACAGTCACAAACAGCGACAATAATTGTGAAGGCACGGCTACCGTTCAGGTAATTCAAAACGATTTAACGCTTGAATCAGCATTTGCGCAAGCAGATTATGTGGAATGTGAGGCAACGGCAACGCTTATCGGCAACCTGCCCGCTGGGACCACTGGCACTTGGACTTCCATCTCAGAAGCGGATATTGAGGACACAACTGCGGCAACCACCAACGTTTCTGGGTTCGGTCCAGGCGTGAACCAGTTCGTTTGGACACTTTCCTTGGGCGATTGCCTGAACTATTCATCGGACACCGTTTCTTTCGCCGTTAATCAAGTCATGCCAAATGCAGTGAGCGACAACGCCACGCTCCAACCGGGCACTGGCGGCCAAGTCACCATCAATGTGCTTGAAAATGACGAGTTTACGGCTGGCAACATCTCGTTCACTTTGCTCCCAAACACCATCTTCGGCGTGGTAACATCAAATGACGAAGGCGATGTTGTTTACACAAAAGAAAAATGCGTGGTGGGCAAAGTGGAAATCCCCTACCAGATTTGCGATATGACCTGCCCCGACCTTTGCGACGAGGCCACGCTGACGATTGACGTGCTTTCCGACCCGGAAGAAGCCTGTGGCGAAACTCCCAACGGCATCACGCCCAATGGCGACGGCGTGAATGACGAGCTGGTTTTTGATGAACTGCTAAATACTTCGGAGATTTATCCCGACAATGAAATTGTCATCTTCAACCGTTGGGGAGATGTGGTTTACCAAGCCAAGCCGTACCTAAACGACTGGCAAGGCACGAACAAGAACGGCGACGAGTTGCCACATGCCACCTACTACTACATCCTCCGCCTGAACATTGCGGATGGCCAAATACTCCGGGGCGATGTGACGATAATAAAATAAGGCAAGCGGCTGGCTATCAGCATTTTACAATAAAAACCCAACCTCTGGAAATGAACTGGAGGTTGGGTTTTTTCGATAAAAGCCGAACCTAGAGGGAGTTGGTTCGGCTATTCTAAACAAATAAAAAAGTAGCTCGGTGCCTTTTCAGGCGAAATTTTCCTTGAGGTCAAAGCCTCTGATAAATTGCTCGCTGGAGTGTTCGTTGGTAATGAGGTCAAGGTCGAGGGTTACGTTTTCAAACTGAAGCGCATAAGTTTTGCGCTCAATTCCTTCCTCGATAAAACTGCTTTTCAATTCTTTGCAGCTTTTGAATGAACCAGCCTCGCTGGCGAAACGGCTCATGGAATTTTGTACAGAGGCAACAGGGGTAAACGAACCTGGAAGGTTTATCAGGTCTACGGTAAGGGCAAGCTTCATTTCACGGATATTCATAATTTTCGGTTGATTTCGTTCAAAATGCTTTCGCTTAAAGACACCCCTAAAACCCAAGTAGGTTGGATTCTGTTGTAATAATTGGATTAATGAATTGTTAAAGAAATGCCATGGACAGGCAAACCGAAATGGCAAGCATTTTTCCAAAAAGCACAAATGGAAGAATTTTTGCTACCCAACTAGAACATTCAACGAAATACCGACTTTCTTGAAAATAACAGTATTATTTTCTTCCTTTGCTAATCCTTTCTAAATCAACACTTTAAAAACAAGTTTACGATGTTACGAAATATTTTTCCGTTGATTTTCAGCCTGTGCATCTTCGGCAGCACCAGTGCTCAGACCATTTACCTTAAAATGGACGAAAACTGCATGGACCGCCTCGAATACGACGCTGGCAACTCCACTAACCCCTACGTCTCCTATTCCTTCAAGTTGGGGACAAGCAATTCGCCTCTTTCGATGTTGGAATTGAGTCCTCCAAATGGGTTCAGGAACTGCCGGGCAAAGTCACCTATTGCAATACACTCAAGATTGACAAGGATTTTATCAACAAGGTGAACGATGGCCGTACCAAGCTGTATATCGTCCGGGAAACGTCCACCCAGTACCACGTGGCAAGCGTTGATAAGGCAGCTATGCTGGCCACCAAAGGTGGAACAATGGAGTTTGCGACAGACGACGTTGCATTTTCCCTGTACCTCAATAATCCGTTGTCCGGCGTCAATTTGGCGCTCCCTGGTTCAAAATTGGAGGTTTACCTAGACGGAACCATCAATTATCAATGCTTGAAAGGTTATATTTTGCAGAAAAAAGCAAGCAAAGACAGCCGTTCGTTCAAGGAGTACGTCATCGTACCTGAACTTGGCATCGTTGAACGGGCTTCTGTTGCCAAAAGTGGTTTTATTGACGAAATTCTTCGTGACAATGAGTTCAAACTGGCAAAAGTGGACGATGTTCTTTTCAAATCCATCCTTTCTGATGTCTGCGACCATTATCAGGCTACCTACTATGATGGCGTTACAAGTACCCAGCCTACCAGCTACGACTACATAGCCTCGAAGGGCGGCGTACCAACCAGCTATGGCGGCGGCGACCCCTGCGCCCCTACCACCGAACCAGGCGTGCATGTCGTTCAAAAAGGTGAAACACTTTATGGGCTTTCAAAAAGATACGGTGTGCAGGTTGCCCAAATTCAAGGCTGGAACAACTTGGACAACAGCAACATCATCAGCTTGTGCCAGCGACTTTGGGTGAAAGAGCCTTCCGGCAAAACTACTACCAGCACAGGCTCACAAACCACTGAAAAAGGGGGCAGTACAACCACTTCATCCACCGGGTATTGGACCCAATCGGCTGGCGAACACCAAGTCCGGTCAGGAGAAACGGTGGCAAGCCTCGCAAGAATGTACGGCTACACCGAAGAGCGCTTCCGCAAAATGAACGGCCTGTCGCTCACCGAAACCTTGCTCCCTGGCCAGCGCCTTCGCACGAACGATTGCAACTGTCCTACCCTCGAAACCTCGACCAAGGACACGCCGCTTCCTTACGACCAGCCTACCGAAACGCTGGTCGCTAAAGAAGGGACTGCCGCTACCACCAAGCCAATCAACAACCAAGATGTGTATTATCGTCCCATCAGTGTGCACGTGGTGAAGGACACAGACACTTTGTACAGCATTGCGAAGCAGTACAACACAACAGTTGAGCGAATTTTGGAACTGAACGGCATGACCAAGAACGACAAACTCACAAACGAGCAACGGATTTACGTTCAGTAAATTCAAAATAAAATAGCTGGCATGAGCTGGCGCAACGAAAGATTCCGGCCTCCACAAGCCGGAATCTTTTTTTGTTGATAAATTACCGTCCACCTTTTTTTAACATGGAACTCGACCAAAATTACTGGCAGCACAAGTACCTCGAAGAAAGTACACCTTGGGATATTGGCTACACCTCTCCTCCGCTCAAGGATTTTATTGATGGGCTGGACGACCAAAACATTCGCATTTTGATACCAGGTGCAGGGCGTGCCTACGAGGCAATTTACCTCCACAGAAAGGGATTCAACCAAGTTTTTGTCTGCGATTGGGTGGACGAGGCGTTCGAGCACCTACGTGCTGAAGCACCTGATTTTCCTGAACATCAACTGCTTTGTGGGGACTTTTTCGAGTTAGAGGGCGAGTATGATATGATTTTGGAACAAACGTTTTTTTGCGCCATATCTCCCTCATTGCGAGGCAGTTATGTGTCAAAGGCTGCAAATTTGCTCCGCAAAGGGGGCAGTTTGGCAGGATTGCTTTTTGCCAGCCAATTCGAAAAAGCAGGCCCACCGTTTGGGGGTACTGAAAATGAGTACCGAAACCTATTCTCTGAGAAATTCGAGGTAATTACGATGGAGATGGAAGAAAATTCTATTCTGCCACGAAGCAAAAATGAATTGTTCGTCAAATTAATCAAGAAGTAAATTTTAGCCAAACATAGTATTAGTATTGAATTTCACCCCAAGGCAAAGTTTTAATACTTAGGATTATTGCAGATTGGAATGTAAAACTATCTTTGCCCCCGTTCTAAACATCGAGACAAAAGAAAGAACGAAAACTACCGACCCACCGTATCCAACAAAACTAGACCTCAAACCAAATTTAAGAGGCTTATTTACAATTTCCCTGCTTACTGGAAGCTACGAAAAACGCTGTTTTTCATGCGAGTGAAAAACCAGTAAGGCGTTTTTTTTCAAAAAACGTCGTGGCACCAATTTTTTTAACTTAAAAAAAGGAATAGTGGATTACATGAATTCGGGAAGAATGATGAAGTATGGTATTTTGGGTTTGCGAAATAAGAAAAAGAGTCTTGTAAAACTCGGAACAGCAATCGGCCTTGCCGCCGCCATATTTTACCCAACTGTTAAGAACAACAACATTTCGATGGGAGCCTCCCTGGTTCCATTGGACGTTAGGATGGAGGAAGAAATTGGTTCTTTTCCAATCATCGTTCCTACCATCAAGTATGGCTTCGCCATTGACACCTTTCAAGTTGAGGAAGGCAAAATTCAAAAAAACCAGACGTTGGGCACCCTGCTCACTTCATACGGGATGGACTTGCTTTCTATCGAAACGCTGGTGAAAAACTCGAAAGGTGTCTTCAACATCAACCGCAATTTCCGCATTGGACAAGACTACTTGCTGCTGCTCGACCGGCAATCGGGAAAGCCCAAGCACCTAGTTTTCGAGCCGAACGTGTTCGAATATGTGGTGTTCAACCTTCAAGGAGAATTAAACGTACAGAAAATTGAGCGGGAGGTAGAAACGCAACTGAAGTCGGTCACTGGCGAGATAAACAGTTCACTTTGGGCTGCGTTGACCGAGAACAAAGTAGACCCCGAGGCTGCCGCAAAAATGGAAGACGCCTTGGAATGCTACGTGGATTTCAGCCATACCCAAGAAGGCGATAAGTTTAGGTTGCTTTACGAGGACAAGTTCATATCCGGCAAATCGGTCAGCTCGGGCCAAGTTTACGCAGTGAACTACCAGCGGGACGGCAAGGACTACTATGCATTCTGGTTCGATGATGGTAAGACCAAGGGCTTCTACGACTTCGATGGCAGCACCTCGAAAAAAGGCTTCTTGAAGTCACCGCTGAAGTTCACCCGAATTTCCTCCAATTTTAGCTACAAACGGTTTCACCCGATTTTGAAGACCGTCAGGCCACACCTCGGCACAGACTATGCTGCACCACACGGTACGCCCATCTATGCCATCGGAGACGGTGTAGTGGAAGAGGCCACTCATGGAAAAGGCAATGGCAAATACGTAAAAATCAAGCACGACAAGACCTACCAAACGCAGTACCTGCACATGTCCCGCTTTGCCAAAGGCATCCGCCGTGGCACGAAGGTAGTGCAAGGACAAGTGATTGGCTACGTCGGGAGCACAGGGCTTGCCACAGGCCCGCACGTTTGCTTCCGTTTTTGGAAAAACGGCAAACAGGTCAACCACCTGCGTGAAAAATTGCCAGTTTCAAGGAAAATGCCAGCTGACAAGCTCAAGGATTTTTATAAAGTGCGGGACAACTATTTGATGCTGATGGAGCAGGAAGGCATTATCAATAACAGCCAATTTCAACCACATTCAGTGGATACAACGGGTAGTGCTGGCAGTGCCGCACCCTAATTTTTTATATCAATCAGAACGAAAAGACTACTTCAAACGCAACGAGGCCGCAGGTAACTGCGGCCTTTTTTTTACCACTTTACCCCCTCCATCAGCTTGTCCACCCGACGGCTGACAGCTTCGTCGGCAACAAGTTCCGGTGCATGGTGTGGCTTTTTCCTGGCATCAAAAACGAGGCCGCCTCGGCAACCCCAATGCTTCTTTTCGACGAAAGATTGGATACCGTGGATATCGTGCGAGGGGTTCACACGGGTGAAGCCAACCCAAAGAAAATTGTTGAGCGTGGCAGCCGTGAAGCTCGAATCGTCAACGAGCAGAATCAATGGGATGTGTTTTTCAAAATAAGCAGCGAAACGCTCCATCTCCTTCGTAAACCGCTGATTATCAATGCTTCCGTTCGTGATTTCAAATTTGGTGGCTTGAACAACGAGAATGCCGGGCTGCACAAAAACCGGGTTTGAGAAACCGGCTGGCAAGCTGAAATCAGGTGGCAACTCTGCCCTCAGTTCCCTTCTTTTTGCTCCGCAACAAGCGATGACCACCTTGCTCCCTTCGTTCCAGCCAGAGCCTGAATAATCCAGTGTGTCCATCGTGGTTTTGGTCTGGAAATGGAGGTCACGGCTCAGGTCAATCCGCTCCAGTACGTGCTGGAAAAAATGCGGAATATCGTGTGTGTTCAGCTTTGGGTCGTCGTCGCCATTGGCGATGATGAGGAACTTGGCGAGCGTCGTTTGCCCCTTGCCCAACAGGTGGTTGGCCTGCGTCAAAATCTCCTCTGGCTTCGGCTCCCTAAACGGCATGTAGCGCTCGCTGCCGATGGCCAACAGCAACGGGTGAACCCCGGCAGCATCCACTGCATGAACTTCCCTGATGCCGGGAAACTCCTGGGAGGTAAGCGGCTCGACGATTTGGTGTATCAGCCAACCGAACGACGAATCCTCCTGAGGCGGCCTACCAACGACCGTAAAATGCCAGATTGCGTCCTTGCGATGGTAAACGTTCTCGACTTCCATCACCGGAAAATCGTGGGCAAGCGAGTAGTAGCCAAGGTGGTCGCCAAACGGTCCTTCTGGTTTCTTTGCGTCCTTGCGGATAGTACCGGTGATGACGAAATCAGCGTCCGCAGAAATCACATGACCATTCTCCCATTTGTACCTGAAACGCCTGCCACCGAGCAGCCCGGCGAAGGTCAGTTCGCTCAAACCCTCCGGCATGGGCATGATAGCAGCAAAGGAGTGTGACGGTGGTCCCCCCACAAAAATGGCACAGCGGAACGGTTCATCGCCTTTGTTGTACTGCGTGTGGTGGATGCCAATGCCCCGGTGAAGTTGGTAGTGCAGCCCGATTTCCTTGTTCGCAACGTATTCATTTCCAGAGAGTTGTATCCGGTACATGCCGATGTTGGTGTGCATGATGTTCGTATCCTTCGGGGGCAATGTGAGCACCTGTGGCAGCGTGATGAATGCCCCGCCATCCATCGGCCATGACTTGATTTGGGGCAGTTGGTCAATGGTCGTTTTCCCATACAGTACCGGGGCCGACCAAGCCTTTTTGGGCAATGCGGTGAGGGCAGTGAAAGGCGCACCGAGGTAGCGCATCGGATTTTTCAACGCCCGCATCGGGTCGGCCTTGAGTTCCATGACTCGTCTCACTTTGTCCAAAGTTTCCCGAAAAATAAAAGTTGTGCGTTCTGTCGTTCCGTACAAATTGGACACTGCTTGGAATGGACTTCCCTTCACCCGCTCGAACAAAATCGCTGGGCCTTGGGCATCGTACACCCGTCGGTGGATTTCTGCCATTTCGAGGTTGGGGTCAGTTTCAGTTTTGATACGGAGCAGGTGGCCGTGTTTTTCAAGGTCGTTGACACATACTCGGAGGCTGCGATAGGACATGTTGTTGAAGGAAAAAGGTGAAAGTAAAAAGAAAAAAGTAGGCAATTGCGATGGGCAACTTTTGCCTTCCAACTTTTGACTTTAGTAGGCGAAGGTAGAAATCGTAAACAGAAATGACGAGTTTCGGTTCATGCGAACTAATTTTCGGACGTATTGGTTTGAGCAACCCGAATGTGCCCCGGAAATCCTATTCGGGGCAAGAATTTCCCCGGAAAGAATTGCCGGGATCGCAATTATGGCAAAAATCAAAATTTCAGGAAAAGAACTTATCAAACTTGGCTACCCAGAGGGCAGGGCCATTGGCATGGCCATCAATGTTGTTCACCAACATTTTAAAAAAGAGAAAAAAGGAAAAAGTGATGGCAATGCTCCAAGCTGTACTGGAAAACCCAGAGGGCTACGCCGATGACGAGGTGCTGGGGCGAATTGTGTTCGAACTGGTGGAGCAAACGCCCACGCAAGTCGCTGAAATCCCTTTGAACCAAACCCCAAAAAACTATAAAACCTACGGCCTTGAAGCCATCGAAAAAGAGGCAATTGACCAAATGGATGTGGCCGTTCGACTGCCAATCGCCGTGGAGGCAGCGCTGATGCCCGATGCCCACCAAGGCTACGGCCTGCCCATTGGTGGGGTGCTGGCGACCGATAATGCGGTAATCCCATTTGGCGTCGGCGTGGACATTGGCTGCCGTATGTGCCTCACCTTTTACGACCTCAAACCAGAATTTTTGGAAAAAAACCGCTCGAAACTTGGCCAGATGTTGAACGAAAACACGGCTTTCGGCTACCAAGAATTGGTAAAACCGATGGACGACGCCATTTTTGAAAGGCCAGAATTTCAGGAGATTTCCGTTGTAAAACCCTTGAAAGACAAGGCATTCCGGCAAATCGGCTCGTCCGGTTCGGGAAACCACTTCGTGGAATTTGGCGTGGTGGAAATCTTGGACGAGCAAAACGAGTTTGGCGTTTCGACTGGTAACTATCTGGCCCTGTTGTCGCATTCTGGCTCACGGGCATTGGGTGCCAACATCGCAGATTACTACACTAAACTGGCCATAAAAGCCACCCCATTGCCGAAGGAAGCGCAGCACCTCGCCTGGCTTGGGCTGGATACCGAAGCTGGCCAAGAATACTGGCTGGCGATGAACCTAGCTGGCGATTATGCCTCAGCTTGCCACCACCACATCCATGCCCGGATAGCCAAGGCGTTGGGCGAGCAGCCGCTGGCAATGGTCGAAAACCACCACAACTTTGCCTGGAAAGAAAAGTTGACCGATGGCCGGGAAGTCATAGTTCACCGAAAGGGCGCTACCCCGGCAGGCAAGGGCGTACTGGGTGTCATTCCCGGCTCGATGGTACACCCTGGCTTCATCGTTCGGGGGAAGGGCAGCCCACTGGCGCTAAACTCGGCCTCGCACGGTGCTGGCCGATTGTTCTCCCGGACGAAGGCGAAGAACTCGTTCACAGAGTACGAATTAAAAAAGGTGCTGAAATCGCACGGTGTGGATTTGTTCGGCGGTGGCCTCGACGAGGCGCCGATGGCCTACAAGGACATCAGAAAAGTGATGGATTTTCAGAAGGATTTGGTGGAGGTGATTGGCACGTTTACACCGAAGATTGTGCGGATGGATAGTTAGCGATTGGAAATCCTTACGGAGGCACAAAAAAAAGGCGGCTACCCGATGGGATAGCCGCTGCGTCATTTACTCTCACTAATTGTATGAAACTTATTCTTAGGTTCTTTTGGAGGTTAACGCATTTTTGGTTTTCAATGTTTGATTTTAAGCCTTACTTTTAAAAAAACGTGCCAAAAATCACCTCAATATCAAAGGAATAACCAAAATTTCAGTCAATAGACGCAGCTGATTTTATTTTGGTTGGTTGACATTGAATTTCATTTTGGTTCTTTCTTGCCTGCCAAAATCATTTCGATGGATTTTTGAATTCGGACAGACCGTGTTTCAGGCCGCTTCGCCGCTTCTATCCAGTTGACGTACTCCTTTTTGCAGGTGTAAGAAAACGCATCGAAGATGGACTTGGCTGAAAGATTTTCGCTCATAACTTGCCGAAAATCGTTGGGAACAGTGACCAATCTTTCTTCCGTGTCTTCTTGGACAGTGACATGAACTAGGTCGCCGGGCTGTTTCCCAAGCCGCTCCCGAATATCCTTGCGAATCAAGCACCAAACGCAATCGCCGCCCATGCTTTTCAAGAGACCACGGTACTCGATACCATCGTAGGTGATTCTTGCCTTGACCGATTTTTTACCAAAAGTTTCCTTCAAATCGAACGGAAAAACCACCGCCCCGGAATTGGGCGCTGAAGGCACAAAATCATCTCTCCCTGAGAATTCTATGAGCTTTCGACATGCTTGAGATTTGTTTCAGGCGAATTTACAAACAACCAGCAAAACCAGCCCAGAAAGCATTATCAATTTTGACAGCAGGCTTGCTTTTGAATAATCGGCCTTTGACGTCGATTTTTTGATAAAAAACAGTGTATAAACCACTGGTATCCCCACGCCCAAAATCGTGAAAAGGGCGCTCGCTTGTTCGCATCTTTGCCAAAGCCAATTCACAAATAATAGAAGGGAAAACAACAGCAGTACCCCTACACCGATGGCCCATTTTTTTGCGGTTTTTACTCCGTATTGCAGCGGCAAGGTTTGAAGACCTAGCCTGGCGTCGCCTTCCATGTCCTCAATGTCCTTCACGATTTCACGGAGCAGGGTTGAAAGGAATGCAAACAACAAGTACCCCCCGAAGAGAACACCCACTTCCGCTCCCTGTCCTTTCAGGAGGCCAAAGTTCTTCCGGTCGGCAAACAGCACGACCCCCGCCACGAATGCACAGAAAATGGCCACCACGACATTGCCCCAAAGCGGCATTTTCTTCAGTTTTTTTGAATAAAAATAAAGCAGAAAAACTGCGGTGGGGTAAATCAAAAACAGCGGTAGGTTTTCAACATAAAGCGCTAGATACCAAGCGATTGTGAAGCCAATAAAAGTAATCGCACCATAAAAAAACCAAACCAGTTTCATCGGAAAAACCCGGTTTACAAATACCGCCTCCGGCTTGTTGATGAGGTCACTGTCGTAGTCCAGCAGGTCGTTGATGAGGTAGCCGCCAGCGGCAATCAAGACGGTCGTAAAAACCAATAGGAAAAAATGGAAAGCATCAAGAATTGGGCGAAAACCAGCCTCCCGAAGGGCAGGCAAGAGCACCAAATATTGCAGCAGATATTGCGTGAGCGCAACAATGGCAAGGTTTGGGAAACGCACCAACTTGAAAAAAGCAGGTATTCTCATGGTAAAAAGACTGACTTGATGGTTCAACTGCACGACCCCTCGTAAATCGTCAGTCGTCAATCGTCAATACCTCCACACCCCGTTCAGCTTCATCACCTTTTCAATCACATCTCGGGCGCAGCCTTCACCGCCTTTTAAAGGTGAAATATAATGGCAAATTTCCCGAATTTCCGGTACGGCGTCTTTGGGGCAGGTTGGCAAACCCACCCTTCGCATCACCTCGAAATCCGGCAGGTCGTCGCCCATGTACAGAATGCCCTCCTCGTCCAATCCGTAGGCATCGAGGAATTCCTCGTAAGCTTTTAGCTTGTTTTGCACGTTGTAAATGATGTCGAGGATACCAAGTTCCCGCAGGCGGCTGACGACGCCCTCCGACTTGCCACGGGTCAGGATGAGGATGCGATAGCCTTCGTCTACGGCCATTCGGAGCGCCTGGCCATCACGTACGCTCATCGTTCGAAGCAGTTCGCCGCTTTCCGTTACCAGCACGTTGCCGTTGGTGAGCACTCCGTCTACGTCAAAAATAAAGGTGTGGATATCCTTGAACCGGCCGAGGATGTTGCCGGCATGTTGGAAGCGTTCGTTGTTGTCTGGAGGGTACAATTCTGATTTACGATTTAGGATTTACGACTGACGATTGAGGGAAGTACAGCGGTAAATATTAGTGCTTATTCGATTCCACCAAGTGACGAGCATTGAAGCAGTGAACCCAATCGTCAGTCGTCAATCGTAAATCGAAACTAACGATTATTGTCTCGCCACTCGTACACCCATTTCGCTTGGATTTGTTCAAGATGGCCTTCCGTGCAATCTTCCCTTGCCCCGGCGAAGTTAGGGATTTCCAACACCCATTCAATCAGTTCGGTGAAACGGATTCGGTAAATTTTGCCCTCGGTGAAATCTTCGCCAAAACGCTCGTAGAGACGCATGGCCACATCCTCGTGGTCTTTCCAGTAGATGGGGAGGTCTTCGATGTCTTTAAAAGCCATTTTTCTTTAATGATAAATGATGAATGCCTGCCTGCCGGTAGGCAGGGTGGAATGATGAATTTTGGAGGTGGTAGCTGCTAGCTGCCAACTGCCAACTGTCGAACTGCCAACTTAATGCTCGTGTCCGATGATGCGCTTCTGGTCCGGTATTTCCACTTCGATGACTGCGTTTTTATCCAAAATGACGCACTGGCAGCCAAGCCTCGACTCTAGCCTAGGGTTGATGGCCCGGTCAACGAAATCTTCTTCCTTGTCCGATATTTCTTCCAAATGCTCATCGCCACTCAGCACATACACATGACAGGTGCTGCAAGCGCAGACCCCACCGCAATTGTGGTTCAAGTGGATATCGTGCTCCTCCGTGACTTCCAGGATGGAAACGTCCGCTTGAACATCGTTGACCGTTACCGGAGCGATGGTTTTATCTTCGAATGTAAATTTGATGGTAGCCATAATTTTTCAAAAAGTCCGCAAATGTAGATTTTGTCTAATCAACAAGGTGGGTTCAGGAAAGTTTTTTACAAAATGGCGAAGAGCCTCAGCACAGGAAGAGAATCCCATCCTGCCACAAAAAAAGCCGAAGCAGGAAAACCACCTGCTTCGGCTCGTCCGTTTTCTAAATTTCTAATTTTTTCTGGCGTAGTCGCTTCATCCCCGTAGGGGGGTTATACCCCAACTTCCATCTCGCCCAAGTTGGTAGCGCCGATGAAACGGTTGCGGTCGGCATTGTTCAAGTTCTTCCGGCAAACAATCTGGTAGGCTGTGGAGCCACCTTGGCGTGCGGTGTACACCGACCAACCAAGGAATACTTCATAAATGCGGAAAACCCTTTCCCCGTATTTTTCCAACACTTTTTCTTTGTTGGATTGCCAGTTATCATACCAGTAGTGGATGGTCTTGCCGTAGTGGATGCCAATGTTTTCAACGCTGTGTACTTCAAAGCCTACTTTCTCGATGCGCCTCAAATCCCAGTTCAACGGCATGCTCGCATCGGCGCCGGAGAAGATATGCTCGCTCATGAAAAGCCCCCATACCAGTTCTTCCCGGTCCTTTTTTTGAAACAAGCTGCTACGCTCCCTCAATCCAGCAATTTGCAGGTAAAACAAGCCGTCATCTTTCAGCAGGTCATAAATCTGCGCCATGAATTTCTTGAAATACTTGATACCAACATGCTCTGCCATTTCAAGGCAAGTTATTTTGTCGTATTTCTTGTCGGTTGGAATGTCCCGATAGTCCATTCTCCAAATCCTGGCCCTGTCCTTTACGCCATATTCTTCAATTTGGCGGTTCCCCCAATCTGCACCAGCTTGAGCGATGGTAACGCCTGTTGCATCCACACCATAATGTTTGGCCAAATGCGCCACCAGAGTGCCCCAGCCACACCCAATGTCCAGCAAAGATTCACCTGGTTTTAATTGCATTTTCCGGGCAATCAGGTTCATCTTATTGTCCTGTGCTTCTTCCAGCGTTTCATCAGGGTCATTGAAATAGCAGCTGGTATAAATCATCCTGGGGCCGAGGAACCAATTGAACAAGTCGTTCTTATTGTCGTAATGCCCACGAACTATCCGCTCGTCTTGTTTTTTGGAATGTATTACCACCTCTGGTATCATTCGGGATATGAAAAAATTATAGTGGTGCCAAATATACTCGTAGGTGAACAGTTCTTCTTTATGCTTCAGCAATTCCATTAAGTCGCAATTGATGTCAATGCGTCCTTCAATGTAGTCATTGATAAAATGGCCCGCAGCGACAGTTGGCTTACTGTATCGCCCAGCAACATTTCCCTTTTTTACTTCGATAAAATCTGACACTTTCATGTTGTTCTCTTTTTTTGTTTTTTTTGTACCCACCCGCCCAAATCGAAAATTATCCCTCCGAAATGATGAGTTGAACGTTTTTAGTAATTATTTTCACAACAAATGCGGGGCAAAACTACGAAAAGCGCCCAGTTGCCCTAATCTATTTTTGAAACCCAAAACGAATGAAGCATCAGGATTGACAAAGGGTAACTCGACACCACCTCGCTGGGAAGTCCCGAAAAGCAGTAGCAGGCCAACCACCAAGCCAGTCAAGTTTCAGCTAGTTTCCTTCACCAATTTCCGCCTCCCATAGCCCCTGAAACCCAAGACCCTTCTCCCCCTGACATTTTGTCACACTTCCCCACAAGTTTTTTATCTTTGCCTCCTCAAATTCAAACACAGGTTATGTACGATAACAATCCAACCCTGACGGGTATCGTGAAGGAAATAGACGAGACGAAGCAGGGACAGGTTTTTTACGAAGAAAACCCCGCCGCTGAAGGCAGCCAAACGGGCAACGGCAAGCATTTCTACATTGAGAGCTACGGCTGCCAGATGAACTTCAGCGACAGCGAAATCGTGGCGAGCATCTTGGCGGAGGTGGGTTTCCGGCCTACCCGCCAACTCGAAAATGCCGACCTCATCCTCGTCAACACCTGCTCCATTCGGGAGAAGGCGGAGGAGACGGTGCGGCAACGGCTCAACGTTTTTGCCAAAATGAAGCGCCAGCGCCCCGGCACGATGGTCGGTGTGCTCGGCTGCATGGCCGAGCGGCTCAAAAGCAAGTTCCTCGAAGAGGAAAAACTCGTGGACCTCGTCATCGGGCCAGATGCTTACCGTGACCTGCCCAATCTCGTGGCTGGTGCAGAGGAGGGCGAGCGGGGCGTCAATGTTTTCTTGTCCAGGGAAGAAACTTACGCCGACATCAGCCCGCTGCGGCTGGACAGCAACGGCGTCACGGCCTTCATCTCCATCATGCGTGGCTGCGACAACATGTGCTCGTTCTGCGTCGTGCCGTTCACCCGTGGACGGGAGCGCAGCCGGGATTGCTTCAGCATCATCTCTGAGGCACAGGACTTGTACGACCGGGGCTACCGGGAAGTGACCCTGCTCGGCCAGAACGTGGACAGCTACAAGTGGCAAAACCCTGAAAATGAGCAAGTTGTGAGCTTTTCGCAGCTACTTGAATTGGTGGCGCAGGTGAATCCCAACCTTCGGGTGCGTTTCTCCACTTCTCACCCAAAGGACATCACCGACGACGTGTTGCGTACCATTGCCCGCTACGAAAATATCTGCAAATACATCCACCTGCCCGTGCAGAGCGGCAACTCGACCGTGCTGGAGCGCATGAACCGCACCTACGACCGTGAATGGTACATGGAACGGGTGCAGGCCATTTACCGAATCATCCCAGAGTGCGCCATCAGTTCGGACATTATCGCTGGCTTCTGCGGCGAGGAGGAGCATGAGCACCAGGATACCGTGAACATGGTGGAATGGGCGAACTACAGCATGTCGTACATGTTTTTTTACTCCGAAAGGCCCGGTACGATGGCCGCCCGCAAGTACCCCGACGATGTGCCGGAAGCAGTGAAAAGGCGGCGCTTGCAAGAAATCGTGGACAAGCAAAGCGAAGTCTCGCTGCGCCACAACAGGGCCGACATCGGCAAGACTTTTAAGGTGCTGATTGAGGGCGATTCGAAGAAGTCCGACAAGGATTTCAAGGGTCGCAATTCACAGAACAAGATGATTGTCTTCCCGAAGGTTACTGGCTTGAAGCCGGGCGATTACGCTTGGGTAAAGGTGACAGCGGCCACGAGCGCGACGCTGATGGGAGAGGTAAGCTTTCCGTGATTTACGATTGGGGATTGACGACTGACGATTGGAAGGCAGTGCGTAATTCAAAGATGAACTATGACAAACGACCAACTCAAGAAGCGGTTTAAGGATTTTTCTATTGCCATCATTTTGTTCTTGAAGGGGTTACCGGATACGTTTGAAATCAGGGCAATCCGAAATCAGATGGTGAGGTCGGGAACATCACCTGGGGCAAATTACCGGGCCGCATGTCGAGGGAAATCTGGGCCGACTTTATCAACAAACTGAAATGGTAGAGGAAGAACTGGATGAACCATCTGGCTTGAGTTGGTAGTAGCAATCATACCAGAAAACGAATGAGGCAGGCATTCTTTGGAAAGAGGCCGATGAACTGCTTTCAATTGTCGTCTCCTCCATAAAAACAAGCGAGACTCCGTTACCAAAAACAACCCCAAATGATTGACCTTGACAATTAACCTACGGCCCCCCAATCGTCAGTCGTCAATCGAAAATCGTCACTAAAACAAACATGTCAACAACACAATCCATAAAACAGCGCTTCGGCATCATCGGCACCTCGCCGCTGCTCGACCGAGCGTTGGACACCGCTGCCCGTGTCGCCAACTCCGAACTGACCGTCCTCATCACTGGCGAAAGTGGGGTGGGGAAGGAGAACATCTCCAAAATAATCCACGCTCTCAGCGCCCGAAAGCACAACCAATTCATCGCTGTCAACTGCGGCGCAATTCCTGCTGGCACCATCAATTCCGAACTTTTTGGGCATGAGAAAGGAGCATTCACGGGGGCGGTGAACGACCGCAAGGGCTATTTTGAAACAGCCAACCAAGGCACTATTTTTTTGGATGAAATATCCGAGTTGCCGCAGGACACGCAAGCCTATTTGCTCAGGGTGTTGGAGTCAGGCGAGTTCATCCGGGTTGGCTCCTCAAAAGTGGAGCGTACCGACGTCCGAGTGGTGGCCGCCACCAACGTGGACTTGGAGGAGCGGGTGCGCAAGGGCAAGTTCCGGGAAGACCTCTACTATCGCCTCAACACCGTGCCCATCAAGATTCCAGCGCTGAAGGACCGGCGGGAGGACATCAACCTGCTCTTCCGAAAGTTTGCGATGGACATGGCCGAGCGTTACCACACCGACCCCGTCCGCCTCGATGAACAGGCTCGCCAACTGCTCGAAAATTACCGCTGGCCCGGCAACGTGCGAGAACTGAAAAATGTGGCGGAGCAAATCTCCGTTCTCTCCGAGAACAGGCTGCTCACCGCTGCGGAGTTGGTCGAGTTTGTGCCAAATATTGCGAAGCGAAACCTGCCCGTACCGTCGGAATTTGGAAGCCAAAGCGGAGAGGGCTTTCAGGAGCGAGAGATACTTTACAAGTTTCTTTTCGAGATGAAAAGCGACCTGAACGACCTAAAAAACCTGGTCTTCGAGCTGGTGCGCCAAAACGACCTGACCATGCCGGACACCAGCACCTACCGGGGCTTGAAGACACAGACTTTCCCAGCATCAGGTAACTTCAGGCGACAAGATTTTGAAAACGACGAGCCGTTTTTTTCTCCCCTCAACGAAGATTCCCACGACTCCTACAAGCCCGTCATCATTGACAAACAGGGCAAGGATTTTCACAAGGCCGAGGTCGTGGAAGCCAGCCTCAACCTGTTCGACATGGAAAAAGACCTCATCTTCAAGGCGCTAAAAAAACACGGCAACCGCCGCAAGGAGGCCGCCGCCGACCTCGGCATCTCCGAAAGAACCCTCTACCGAAAAATCAAGGAATACGAGTTGGATTGAATTTGTGGCCGCCCAATTTATTGGGCTGGCCGATGCAATTGACGAATTGATTTAACCTGCATCAAACAACTAAAATTAACGGCCTGCCCAATAAATTGGGCGGCCACAATGAGGCATCTGAACTTCCACAAAATGGCAAAACCTTTCATCCTGCTCAGCTTACTTGCGCTACCTATTTTTCTCGCTGCTCAAAACCTTCCAACGCCAGCCGCCGAGCGCATCGCTGGCATGGAAAAGCGCAAGACCCTGCTCGAAAAATCGCTGGTGGCCAATGTGCCATTTACCTCCATTGGCCCTACCATTCACAGCGGGCGGGTGGACGACGTGGACGTTTGGGAGCAAGACCCCAGCCATTTTTATGTCGCCTACGCCTCCGGTGGGCTTTGGAAAACCGAGAACAATGGCCAGTCGTTTAGCCCCATTTTCGACAACGAGGCAGTGATGACAATTGGTGACATTGCTGTGGACTGGAAGAAAAATGTGATTTGGGTTGGAACGGGCGAGGTGAACTCCAGCCGCAGCAGCTACGCTGGGGCGGGTATGTTCCGCAGTGCCGACGGCGGCAAGACCTGGGAGCACCGGGGCCTCGGCGAAACCCACCACATCGGCAGGGTGGTACTGCACCCCACCGACCCGAACACGCTCTGGGTCGCAGCGCTCGGCCACCTCTACTCGCCCAATGCCGAGCGGGGCGTTTTCAAAACGACCGACGCTGGCGCAACTTGGCGCAAGGTGCTTTTTGTGGATGAAAACAGCGGAGCGGTTGACCTAGTCATTGACCCAAAAGACCCGAATACGCTCTACGCCGCCACTTGGCACCGGGAGCGTCGGGCTTGGAACTTGGTGGAAGCTGGTCCCGGTTCTGGCATCTACAAAAGCACGGACGGCGGAGAAACCTGGGCGAAAATTTCTGCCGAAGGCAGCGGCTTCCCCAATGGCGATGGCACTGGGCGCATCGGCTTGGCGGTGGGAGCGAAGGACGGCAGCTCGGTGGTTTACGCCATCGTTGACAACCAGAACCGCCGACCGAAGGATGCAAAAGAAAAAACGGAGGGACTCACCAAAGACGACCTGCGCAGCATGACCAAGGAGGCGTTTTTGAAATTGGAAAAAGACAAGGTCAAAACTTACCTCAGCGACAACGATTTCCCCGAAAAATACAGCGTGGACAAGGTTTTTGAGATGGTGAAAAAGGGTGAAATCACGCCCCTCGCCCTCGTCGAATTCATGGAGGACGCCAACTCGCTGCTGTTCGATACGCCTGTTGTAGGTGCAGAAGTTTATGCCAGCATGGACGGTGGGAAGTCTTGGAAGAAGACCCACGAAGGCTACCTCGACGACCTGTTTTACAGCTACGGTTATTATTTTGGGCAAATACGGGTCGGCTCCCCAAAGTGTCGACAAGCTCTATATTTTCGGAGTGCCAGTCCTCAAATCGGGCGACGGTGGCAAGACCTGGAAGTCCATCAACGGCGACAACGTACATGCTGACCACCACGCACTTTGGGCCGACCCGAACCGCCCCGGCCACCTCGTGCTTGGCAACGATGGCGGCATCAACATCAGCTACGACGACGGCGAGCATTGGGTAAAATGCAACACCCCTGCCGTTGGCCAATTTTACGCCGTGGCCGTGGACATGGCCAAAAACTACAACGTGTACGGTGGCCTCCAGGACAACGGCGTTTGGGCAGGCCCGCACGATTACAAACCCAGCGTGGACTGGCACGACAGCGGCCAGTACCCCTTCAAATCCATCCTCGGTGGTGATGGGATGCAGGTGGCCGTGGACACCCGTGACAACGAGACCGTGTATACTGGGTTTCAGTTTGGAAACTACTACCGAATCAACCGCAGCACCCGTGAGTCGGCGTACATCACTCCACAGCACGAACTCGGCGAGCGGCCCCTCCGTTGGAACTGGCAAACGCCCATCCACCTCAGCCGCCACAACGAGGACATCCTCTACATCGGCTCCAACAAACTGCACCGCTCCTTCAATCAGGGCAAGGACTGGGAGGCCATCTCCGGCGACCTGACCAATGGCGGCATCAAGGGCGATGTGCCGTTCGGGACGCTGACCACCATCCACGAAAGCCCTATGAAATTCGGCTTGATTTACACCGGTTCCGACGACGGGTTGTTGCATGTGACCCGTGACGGCGGCAATACCTGGGCAAACATTTCCGCAGGGTTGCCCGCTGGGTTTTGGGTGAGCCGAGTGCAGGCTTCGGCAGTGGAAAAGGGGAGGGTTTACGTCTCGCTGAACGGCTATCGGCTGGACAACTTCGAGTCAATGGTTTACGTCTCCGAAAACTACGGCGAAACTTGGCGACGCATTGGTACAGACCTGCCACAGGAGCCAGTCAACGTGGTGAAGGAAGACCCGAAGAACCCCGATTTGCTGTACGTTGGCACGGATCACGGGTTGTACGTTTCACTTGACCGAGGTCAAAGTTTTATGCAAATGAACAAAAATTTGCCAGCGGTGGCGGTGCATGATTTGGTAGTGCATCCTCGTGAAAACGAGTTGGTGGTTGGTACGCATGGGCGCTCTTTGTACCTTGCCGATGTGAAAGAAGTGCAGCTGCTACGGGACAGCATTTTGCAAAAAAATCTTTATGCTTTTGACATTCCAAAATTGAAATTCCGAGGAAATTGGGGCAGCCTCCGCAGCACTTGGAGCGAAAAGGCCACTGAACCCGAAGTCAAATTGGCTGTTTTCACAAAGACTGGCGGTAAGCTGAAAATCACGGTGATGATGGGCGACCTCAAGCTGAAAACTTGGGAAGTGGACGTGACCCTCGGACTCAATTACCCCGAATATCACGGCGATATTTCGGAAAGTGCAGTCACCGCTTTTGCGAAGCAGCTAAACGAAAAGAAGAAAAAAGAGGAGAAGGAAATCAAAGTGGAGAAGGCTAAGAACGGCAAATATTATCTCCAAAAGGGCAGTTATAAAATAGTGTTTGAAAAGGACGGCAATAAAATTGAATCGAAATTCTTGGTCGAATAGCCGTCGCATGTTATAGTGTTATGCTTTACCCAGGCTGGCGAGTTGTTTCTAAAATATTGGTTTTCAGTTGTTTATAATATTGTCAGCCTACAAAAACAATAAGGATGGCGAAAGTAATGGTATTCATTGACGGTACCTGGTTGTACTCCAACCTGCGTACCCTTGGAGAAGATTTTCAAGTGGATTATGGTAAACTACCACATGTGGTCGGCAATCAAATCGCAAAAAAGTTGGGTGACAAAAGCGTGGACATTGTGCGCATTTTCATGTTCGGTTCCAATGCGACTAACTTTCTGGACGCCGACAAGGACATGGTGAAACGTCGGCGAATTTTTTACGACGTGTTGAGAGAGGAGTACAATTACGAGGTGGAAGTTTACCTCGTTGACTACCGAGGTCGCCGACTCAAGCGCAAGGACCGCCACCCCGACGACGATTTTTCACCGGAGGAAAAATGCGTGGACATTGCCCTCGCCTCGTCCATGCTCTATTTCGCAGCGTTGCCGCTGGCCTACGACATCGCCATCGTGATTGGCGGTGACCGGGACTACGTGCCCGTGCTACAAAAAGTGCGACTTTTGGGCAAACGGACGGCCATCGCCAGCATCCACGGCGCTTGTTCCTTTGAGCTTTCGGAAGGGAAAAACCTGAAAGGTGTGCGTGATTTCGACGTGATTTGGCTCAACGACTTGCTGGATGAAATCAGGATGACGAACGAAATACGGGAGGTGATGTGCAAAGCGCCGTTCCACACTGGCCCGAATCCCATCAAAACGGACGAGTTCGTGCGCAAGAACCGGGCATTCTACTGTAAGGAATGCCGGGAGAAAATGTGGCATCAGCGTGGCGAATTTGACGAGGATGAGGAAGACTTGAAATATGCCGAAACGCCGGGCGTAGTTGAAAATAACAGGTACCGTGAAGCGGGGCAACCCACATCAGACAGCAGAAATGGACTCCGCACGGGCGATGGCTACACGGGCGTTGTCAAACGCTTGATGGAATTCTGCGGGTTCATCGGAACCGATGCAGGTGACTTCTATTTCGGCATGGACGACTGCGTGGGTGGAACGGAATTTTCAAAACTTAGGTCCGGCGACCGTGTTGAGTTCATCGTGTCGAGAGCACCAAGAAGGGAGTTTCGAGGCAGGGATGGAAACGGCAATGCGGAGGAAGTGTCGCTGGTCGCACTGGGTGATTGAGGTATTGGGATATTGGGTTATTATCTCAAAACCCAATATCCCAATATCCCAATACCCCAATACCTCAATCACCCAATCACCCAATCACCCAATCACCGTAGAAATCATTTCCAATGAAAAAGCATACGCCCATCGTTTTTGTTTTGTTTTTGGCTTCGCAAATGCTTTCAGCCAGTCTGCTGACCGCTGTGGGGCGAGCCAGGAATTGGGGAGGATAACAACCCCAGAAATTGTGAAGGGCGGGGCAAACCAAGTAGTGAGCGAACGCATGGTGGTGACCATCCCCGTCGTGGTGCATGTGGTTTGGAACCAAGCTGTCGAAAACATTTCCAACGAGCAAATATTGTCGCAAATAGACGTGCTGAATGAAGATTTCAACGCTGAAAACGCAGAAATTGGAAGTGTGCCAGTCATGTTTCAATCAGTCATTGCCGATGTGGATTTTCATTTTTGCCTCGCCTCCAAGGACCCCAACGGCAATGCCACTACTGGCATCACCCGCACTCAGTCAGACAACAACATCGGCATCGGTGGCACGGCAGCCATCCATCACAGCAGCCAGGGTGGCCAAGATGCCTGGGATACTGGGAAGTACCTGAACATTTGGGTGTCTAAATTTGCTGGGGGGCTGGGCGGCACAGCGACTTTCCCAGGTGAAGGGCCAGCCGACGAGCAGGGCGTGGAAGTTAGCTACAGGCAGTTCGGCACAATCGGCACTGCCGCCGATCCACCTTACCACCTTGGGCGCACCTGCACCCATGAAATCGGACATTATTTCGACCTCGAACACCTCTGGGGCCCCAACTTCAACAGTTGCTGCGACGAGGACGATGGGGTGGCCGATACCCCGAATTCCTGCGAGGACTACCTCCATGAATGCCCGGATGGCACCACGTTTTCCTGCACCGACCCCGACATGTGGATGAACTTCATGAACTACACCGACGATGCCTGCATGGCCATGTTTTCCAAAGGCCAAAAGCTGCGGATGTACGCTGCGCTCAATGATTTCAGGGCAGGACTACTCAATTCGGACGGCTGCGCAACGGTGGGCGTGAGCGATAAAACGGTTGGGAACGACCTACGGATATTAGGGAATCCGGTCATGGGGAAATTGCGGTTTGAAATCCAATCCTCTAGCGGCGGAGTTTGGCAGGTGCGCTTGTTCAACACGCTCGGCCAACCTGTTCTTTATGAAGTAAAAATGGCAAATACCTCAACAGAAATGGGCTGCTCAGCACTTCCACGAGGTGTGTATTTCTTGGTTGCTTCGCAAAATTCAGCCAAAATTGCGAAGCGGGTGCTGTTGAATTGAACCGTTATTTTTCAAAAATCTTTCCTTCGCCAATCCATTCGATTTTACCTTTTTTATCAGCAATCATCCTAGCTGCCAGCGTGTACGCTTGGCAGAATTTCAGCAAATAATCGTAATCAATCGAGTCGGCATTGTCGGCGGCCTGGTGGTAGTATTTGTACACCTCCTCGTTCATTTCGGTGATGCCGGGTGCAAAATCCACAGCCGGAATTCCATTTCGAGCGAAAGAAATATTGTCCGAGCGCTCGTACAGGTTTTGCTCAGGGGCGGGGTCGCCGAGCATGGTCAGGCCAACCTGCTTACCAGCTTTTTTCATTTCCTCGTCGGCATTGGTCAGCCCCATGCCGATGACATTGAAATGGGCGGTGGAATTGTAGCCAGCGCCGTCGGTGTTGAGGTTGAAGGCCATTTGTTCCAACGGTATCAGCGGATGTTCGGCGTACCAGGCGCTGCCCAACATGCCCATCTCCTCGGCGGTGCAGGCCAGCAGCAATACCGAGCGCTTGGGCGGGTTGGCGGCAAGGTCTTTGGCGGCAGCCAGCAGTGCCACCGTGCCGATTCCATTGTCACGGGTGCCATTGAAAATGCTGTCTTGGGGCAAAAATGCTGCCCCGCCTTGTTTGCCTATGCCCACGTGGTCGTAGTGAGCGCTGAGTAGGACGTACTCGTTCTTGAGAACATCGTCGGTGCCTTCGATTACCCCGATGATGTTTGAAGCGAGGAGGTTTTTGGTGTCGCCAACTTCAACTTGAAGCTGGGCGGTTGGGTTGTTTTGTCCCCTCACCAGCGTCAAAATGCCAGGGTTCTTCTCCTGCACCCATCCGTACACGATGGGCCCGCTTTCGTCCGATGTGTTGATTTCCATCCGCTCCTTGCCAAAAAAGCTCTGGGCAATTTGCCAAGGCAACGCCATCCGGTATGCCTCCAGCAAGGCGACTGCGCCCCGCTCTGCAGCAAATTTTTGCTTTTGTGGCATGGATTGGAACACGTCGTTGGGGGTATTGCCTTCGGGTGTGCCGATGACGGTGAGCACGATTTTGCCCTTCACGTCCAAGCCTTTGTAGTCGTCAATGCCCTTGGCCTCATCCACCCAGCCGCCACCTGCAAATACGATTTCGGCTTGGGTGTCAATGCCTTTTTCGTTGATAACCAACAAGTTGTCACCAGATTTGAAATTGGTGCCCCCAATGGTCAGCGTGGCCGATTTTGGAGGTTTAAAACTTTTGAAAGGCACTTTTTGGAAAAAATCAGCTTGGGTCGGCACTGGCTTTACCCCGTAATTTTCCAATTGGCGGGTGATGTAATCGGCGGCCAACTGCTCACCCTCGGAGGCAGTTCGGCGGCCCCCAAGCTCATCGGAGGCGATGTATTTCAGGTGGCTTTCGAGTTCTGCTTTTGTGAAATTGAAACTGGAATTTTGGCAAAAAACTTGGAAAGCGCAGGTAATCAGTATGCCAACGATGCTGGATATTTTCATGAATTTTTGATTTGAAGGGCAATTTTACGGAAAATGACTGCTTGCACGGTATTGAATCCTCATTTGGATGAAAACGCCTTGATGGCCTTGCTTTCAAACTTTCCTATCTTTGCCCATATTTTATCACAAAACTATCTTTCGATGAAGCCATTTATTTTTGTTGTGTTTGGTGTTTTTTGTTTCTCTACAATTCAAGCGCAGGGACTCAAAACCCAGAAGGATTCCGTGAGCTATGCCTTAGGTGTTTTGATTGGTCAAAACCTAAAAAAACAGGGCATGGCCGACATTGACCTGAGCCTTTTTTCTCAAGCCATTCAAGATGTCCAAGCTGGCAAGCCGACGCTGATGGACCCAGTGAACTCCAATAAATGCGTCACTGATTTCACCAACCGGGAAAAGGAAGGCCAAAAGAAAAAGGCCATGGCCGAAGGCACTGCCTTCCTCGCCCAAAACGCCCAGCGTCCAGGTGTGACTGTGTTGCCCAGCGGCCTCCAGTACGAGGTGTTCAAAGAAGGCACTGGCGAAATACCGAAATCTACGGACAAGGTCAAAGTACACTACACTGGCACATTGCTTAACGGCACTGTGTTCGATAGTTCGGTGGAACGTGGCGAACCGATAGTTTTCCCGGTCACGGGCGTAATCCCCGGTTGGGTCGAGGCCCTCCAATTGATGAATGTTGGCTCGAAATGGAAGCTTTTCATCCCGCAAAACCTTGCTTACGGGGATCGCGGGGCAGGTGGACAAATCGGCCCGTATGCAACTTTGGTTTTTGAGGTGGAGCTGTTGGGGATTGAAAAATAAGGTTCAAGAAATATTTTCAAATAAAAAGGCGGTTTCAAAAGGTGTGTCGGGTTTGTGGTCACCCAATTTATTGGGCTGACCGTTGATAGCTGTTTGCTTTAACAAAACTATGTGCTGAATTTTAAATCGGTCTGCCCAATAAATTGGGCGACCACAACCAGTCGCCACTTTCGGAATTCACTTTTTACTTTGCCCTTTTTACTTTTTCCTTAAAAATGCAAATCCACATCATCACCGTTCACCCCGAGCTGCTTGCAAGTCCATTTGAGCACAGCATCATGAAACGGGCGCAGGAAAAGGGGCTGCTGCAAGTGGAAATTCACGACCTTCGTACCTTCGGTTTTGGCAAGCACCAGCAGGTGGATGACTACCAATTCGGCGGCGGTGCGGGCATGGTGATGATGGCAGAGCCTTTGGTCAACTGCATCGAAAAATTGCAGGAAAGCTGCCAGTTTGACGAGATAATCTACCTCACCCCGGACGGCCAGCGGCTCGACCAGGGCCTGACGAACCAGCTTTCGCTGAAGCAAAACCTGCTGCTCATCTGCGGCCACTACAAGGGCATTGACGAGCGGGTGCGGGAGCATTTTGTCACCATGGAAATCTCCATCGGCGATTATGTGCTTTCTGGTGGGGAACTTCCTGCTGCGGTGCTCGTGGATGCCATCGGGCGGCTGATACCGGGTGTGCTCGGCGACGAGACCTCGGCGCTGTTCGATTCGTTCCAGGACAACCTGTTGGCACCGCCCGTTTACACCCGCCCTTCCGAGTTTCGGGGCTGGAAAGTGCCGGAGGTGCTGATGTCCGGCAACTTTGCCAAGATAGAAGATTGGCGGATGGAACAGGCAATGCAACGCACCCAAGAGCGCCGCCCAGATTTGTTGCAAAACCTTGATAATCAATGAATATAGAAGCATTTCGTGATTATTGCCTTCGGAAAAAAGGCGTGGAAGAGACCTTCCCGTTCGGTGAGGAAACCTTGGTTTTCAAGGTCATGAGCAAGATGTTTGCCCTCACTGGACTCGATTCGACGGAGTTCACCGTTAACTTGAAGTGCGAGCCAGACTGGGCCATCGAACTTCGAGAGGAGCATCCTGATGACATCTCACCAGGCTACCACATGAGCAAAAAGCACTGGAACACCGTGCAGTTCGAGGGCGGGTTGGATGATTCATTTTTGAAAAAATTGGTGGACCATTCCTACGACCTCGTCGTGGCCAGCCTGCCTAAAAAGACGAGGTACGAACTGACTAATTTGTAATTGGGTCATTGAGTTATTGGGTTATTGGGAGATTAAGATATTGACAATCAGTGCGGTGTAAAATAACCCAATAACCCAATACCCTAATATCTAACTTTCCCCATTTTGGAAAAAAAGCAGCAAGTTGACTACATCATCGTCGGCCAAGGACTGGCGGGTACGCTGCTGTCACATTTTCTGTTGCTTGAAAATCAACGGGTTGTGGTGTTGGACTATCCGCACGAGGGTCGTACTTCCAACATTGCTGCGGGCTTGGTCAACCCTGTCACCGGTCGGCGCATCGCCAAAAGCTGGCGGTTTGAGGAACTGTCGGCATTTGCGAAGGAAACCTACCAAAGCCTCGAAGGGCAACTGGGCGTGCAGCTCTGGCACGACCGTCGCATAGTCCGGGCGCTGCACAATACCTTTGAGGAAAACGAATGGATGCGTCGGAGCGGCTACCCAGAATTTCAATCGTACATGAACGACGAGCCGGAGATGGCTGAGTTTGCAGGCAAAGTCAAGGAGCCACACGCTTGGGGTGAGTTGACTGGATGTGCGCAGGTGGCGCTCCCGCTGTTGGTAGAAAGCTGGCGCAAATTACTTGAAAGAGAGGGTTTGTTTTTTACGGAAAACATTGATTATCAAAAACTTAGGTTTGAAAATGGTCAAGTAGTTTATAATAATTGGTCAGCACAAAAGCTCATTTTTTGTGTGGGTGCGAAGGCCGTTGAAAACCCATTTTTCAACCATCTTCCTTTTTTGGCCACAAAAGGCGAACTGCTAATCGTGCGAATACCTGGCCTTCAGGCTGGCCGGATTTTGAAGCACAAGCTTTTTCTGGTTCCGCTCGGCGAAGACTTGTACTGGGCTGGCTCCACGAGCCGTTTCGAGTTTGAAGGGCCAAACCCTACGTCGCTTGGTCGAGAGACGCTGCTGGCAGAGTTGGAAAAGACACTGGCTGTGCCATTCGAGGTAGTTAGCCATTTAGCAGGCATCCGCCCCACGGTTGCGGATTTACGGCCATTTTTAGGGCTGCATCCGCAGTACCCTGCGCTCGCAATTTTCAATGGATTGGGTACTAAAGGGGCGCTGCTTGGGCCTTTTTTTGCGAAGCAAATGACCAACTTTCTGCTGCGAAAAGGTGAATTGGAGGCCGAAGTGGATATAAAGCGGTTTGAGCAGACAGTTCGGTCAGGGCATTTTTTCACCAAAGATAAAACTGGGTAGGGGCTAACTGGTTTCCGGGATTTTGCTGTTTTTTGCTTCAAATTGGCATTTTATGGTATGAGCCAAGCCAGTTTTCGTGTAGCTTTGGGCAGTCCAAAACAAATTACAAACCATGAAACGACGCAGATTCCTCCAACGATTGGGCTATTCCATGCCCGCTGCTTTTACACTTCCCGCTTTGCTCTCCTCCTGCGGAAATAAAGGCAAGGACGACGATGGCATTACACCGGTTAACAAGTTCAAGGATTACACAGTAGTTATAGTTGGAGCTGGTGCGGCTGGCTTGTATGCTGGCTGGTACCTTCAGGAGCGTGGGTTCAACGTGAAAATTTTGGAAGCATCTGGTAGGGTAGGTGGGCGTATTCGGCATCTTAGCGGTTTTGCTGATTTTGATGTTGAACTCGGTGCCGAAGAGATTCACGGCAACAATTCAGAATGGTATCGGATTGCCACGGAGCAGGTTAAGGCCAAACTGAACGACGTGGATACCGACGACTTTTATTTTTTCAAGCAGAATCCAGGCGACCAAACCGAGCCTGCGCTAAAGTCTGAACCTCTTTCTGGTCAATTTCAAGAGTACGTGAATACCAGACAGTTTGTGGACAATGCACCGCTTTATTCCGGTGCTGATTTGACGGTTGAAAATGTTTTTTCAATGGCTGGTATTTCTTGGAACATGTTCGGTGTAGCAAATGGCTTGCTGGGCAATGAGTATGGCACTTCAAATAATAGGTTGAGTATCAAGGGTTTAGCCGAAGAGGACAATCTTTGGACGGCTGGCGACGAAAGTTACGGCCTCAAGGACAAGTCCATGCTTTCCATTTTGGAGACGAAGTTCGCAACCGTGATGGACAAAGTCGTGCTGAATACCCAAGTTAAGAAAATAGACTATTCAGGCACTAAAATCGTCCTCACCGACCAAGCCAACAAGACCTACCAAGCTGACCGGGTGATACTGACGGTACCCTTGACCGTCCTGCAAGATGGAGACATCACGTTCAACCCTGGGTTGCCTTCCACCAAGGTTGACGCATACAGTAATATAGGTATGGGTGGTGGTGTGAAGGCCATCTTCAAATTTAGCCAAGCGTTTTGGGAAGGCTTGACCTCAGAAAAGCTGGGTTCAGTCATCGGCTACAACGAAGTGCCAGAAATTTGGGCAACAGCTGTGGGGCGTGGAACCACTCCGATTTTAACTGCTTTTGTTATGGGCGAAAAAGGAGAACAGTTCAGTTCCATGAATCCAAGCGACGCCAAGGGATTTTTGCTTGGCCATTTAGACAACATTTTCGGCAACAACATTGCTTCCCAGAGCATCCTTCAAGATGGGTTCCATTTGATGGATTGGGGCAAAGAGCCGTTTATCAGAGGCAGCTATTCCTACCCCAAGGTGGGGGGTGGCCTGATTTTCAGAAAGGAGCTTGCATCGGATGTTGATGGGCTTTTGTTTTTTGCAGGCTAGGCTACCCATTTCAAGGGCCACAGTGGTACGGTCCACGGCGCCATAGAAACAGGTATTCGGGTGGTGGATGAGGTTGAAATGTCCATCCCGTGAAAAACTTGATGAATCTTTTGTAGCGACGTATTTATTTTTAGGTAAACGGAATTTAATTTCTAGTTAACCGGTCGTTACAAACAATGCAACAATGGCTGAATGGAATCCAACAGATGGATTTTGATGATACCCAGTTTGAAAGGAATTATTTTTTTAGAAAAAAAATCAAACTTTGTTCTTTTTGGTATGAATCTTTCTATACCTTTGCTCAGAGAAAGAAAGAGAGATTTTTAGCCCTTTGATACCAAACAATCCACAATTTATCGCTGATTTATCCTATTTGGCGATTATTAGGGGCAGTATGCCTCATCTGCATTAGAGTTTCTTCCCATGGCGTTTTGAACGCCAAATTTCCAATTTTAGATTTTTTTTTGTAACCGACTAAACACAAAGCGATTGAAACCGACTTTGCTCATCACTGTGCTACTTGCAATTATTTGCAATGCACAGGCACAAATTATTTACGTCCATCAGGGCGCCACTGGGAATGGAACTTCGTGGTCAGACGCAACTGGCGACCTAGCCGCTGCGCTCAACCAAGCTACGGCAGGTATGCAGGTATGGGTTGCTTTCGGCACCTATAAGCCCACTGCTGGAAACGACAGGAATGCTTCCTTTAACGTTAAAACCGGCGTTACCCTCATCGGCAATTTCAATGGTACGGAGACTTCCATTGACCAGCGCCAGAATGCAGCAAGCGCAACCATTTTAAGTGGTGAAATTGGCCAACCCGGCCAAGTTGACAACGCTTACAATGTGGTGTACATGAAGAATGTAGCTGAGAACACCTTGATTGACGGATTTGTGATTACTGCTGGCAATGCCAACAGTCAAGCAAATGACGGCAACAAAACTCGTTGTGGCGGCGGCATGTTCATTGATGGTGAGAACGGCAGCAGCAAGCCGACTATCAGCAACTGTGAATTCCGCAAAAACCTTGGCCGTGACGGTGCAGCTGTTTACAACAATGGCCGCAAGGGCGAGAGCAGCCCCGTGTTTGTCAATTGCATATTTAAGGGGAACGAAGCAGGTCTTGATGGCGGTGCCATTTATAACGACGGAAGGCTGAAAGGCAAAAGCAATCCAACACTCACAAATTGCTCATTTGAGAGGAACATGGGTACTTATGGTGGCGCAATCTGCAATGCCACGGAAGATGGCACCTGTAACCTGACACTTGAAAACTGCGTGTTCACCGAAAATGCAGCTTATCTGAGGGGTGGTGCAGTTTTCAGCCTGAATGGTGACGAAAAATGCTATATGGAGTTGATGAACTGCACATTCATTGGCAATTATCCTGATGACCAAAATATGATTTTCACGACAACAGCTTCACGGGAAAGTGCGTTCAAAGTAAGCAACGACTAAATTTTGAAAAAACCGAATGGAGTTAATAGTAATCTAAACAAAATGACAATACCAACTAAATCGTGATTCACTGGCAACGTAAGTTCCACAATTTTATCCTTTAACTGATGAGGGTGTTCAGGTTTTAAACTTGAACACCTTTTTTATTTCATGCCAGCCCACTATCTTTCCCGGCAGGTAATCTACCCAGCCCGCAACAATGACCAATCCAAACGTCATACTTAAGCAATACTGGGGTTTTGATACATTCAGACCCTTGCAGGAGGACATCATCCGTTCCGTACTTGAGGGGAATGATGCTTTGGCACTCCTGCCCACGGGTGGCGGCAAGTCCATCTGTTTTCAAGTGCCCGCCTTGTGTAAGGAGGGTGTTTGCATCGTGGTGTCGCCGCTCATTGCCCTGATGAAGGACCAAGTCGCCAATTTGAAGAAACGGGAAATCACAGCTGAGGCCATTTTTTCTGGAATGGCTTACCGAGAGATTGACCGCATCCTCGACAACTGTGCCTACGGCGGCGTGAAATTCTTGTACCTCTCGCCTGAGCGACTTACTACGGATTTGGTGCGGGAACGAATCAAGAAGATGAATATCAGCCTGTTGGCAGTTGACGAGGCACATTGCATTTCGCAATGGGGCTATGATTTTAGGCCGCCTTATCTCCAAATTGCAGAGATTCGGGAGCTGATGCCAGATGTGCCAGTGCTGGCGCTTACCGCTACCGCCACTACAGAGGTAGTGGAGGACATTCAGGAAAAATTGCTTTTTAAACAAAAAAATGTCTTTCAAAAAAGCTTTTCAAGGCCAAACCTCGCCTACGTTGTATTGCCAGAAGAAAACAAAAACACCCGGCTGCTCGATATTTTGCGAAAGGTAAAAGGCTCCGGTGTCGTCTATGCCCGCAATCGAAAAATGACCAAGGAGGTTGCCAAGTTTTTGGTGGAGAACAAAATTTCCGCAGATTTTTACCATGCAGGCTTACCCCCCCACGAACGCTCGAAAAAGCAAGAGGCCTGGATTGCTGGCAAGATTGCCATCATGGCCTGCACCAACGCTTTTGGCATGGGCATAGACAAACCGGACGTGCGCACGGTGGTACACCTCGATTTGCCAGAGAGCCTTGAAGCTTATTTCCAAGAAGCGGGTCGGGCGGGTCGGGACGGCAAGAAAGCTTATGCAGTGCTGCTTTACGCAGAGGAAGACAAACGTAATTTGGAGCGCAACCTGCAAGTGGCATTCCCGCCAATTCAGGATATTCGGCAGACTTACCGGGCACTGGGCAGTTACTTTCAGTTGGCTGTAGGTGGTGGCGAGTTCCAGAGTTTTGATTTTGACATCGCAGATTTTTGCAAAAACTTCAAGCTGGAAGTCATCAAAACTTATTCCTGTATCAAGATTTTGGAACAGGAGGGCTGGATTTCACTTACTGAGTCTGTCTGGATGCCATCAAGCTTCATGGTGCTGGTGACGAGGGAGCAGTTGTACGATTTTCAGTTGAAAAACCCGTCATTGGACGCAGTCATAAAATCGCTGCTCCGGTTGTCGGAAGGAGGCTTTCAGCATTTTGTGCCCATCCAAGAGGCGGCAGTGGCCAGGCTACTGAAAACCACACCTGACAAAGTGCTGCCTGCCATCCAACAATTGCACAAAGAAGGCATTATTGAGTATCGGCCAATGAAGGACAAGCCGCAGCTCACTTTCACAAAGGAGCGGGTGGACGCTTCCAACCTGACCATTGACCTGGAAGCCTACAACCTACGCAAGGTGCGGCAACGAAAGCGAATGGAGAAAGCCATCACCTATGCCACTTCGGCCCGCTGCCGCAGCCAACAATTGCTTGAATATTTTGGAGAAGAAAGCCCGACTTGCGGGGTATGCGACGTATGCCTTGGGCGCACAAAATCAGAACTTTCCGCTGACGATTTTGAGCGTTACAAGCTGAAAATCAAGCAGTTAATCATTGCGGAACGAATCACGGAGCGACAACTGTTGGAAGCATTTTCAGCAAATCGCCAATCAAACATCCTCCAAGCGCTTTCCTTCTTGATGGATGAAGGGCAGGTGAAAGTTGAATCCGGATTTTTAACCTGGAAAACTGAAAAATGAAGCGCATTATCTGCACCGTCAGCAACGACTTGACCTACGACCAGCGGATGATTCGCATTTGCACCAGCCTAGTTTCGGCGGGCTACGAAGTAATGCTGGTAGGCCGGGAGCTTCACGGAAGCAGGACGCTTGTTCAACGGGCTTTTGCTCAAAAACGGCTTCGCTTGTTGTTCAAAAACGGTAAACTTTTCTACTTGGAACTCAACCTACGGATGTTTTTCGGCTTGCTTTTCTCAAGGTTCGACATCGTGTATTCGGTGGATTTGGACACGCTACTTCCAGGGAGGTTGGTGTCTGCCCTGCGCCGAAAAACCTGCGTTTTTGATGCACACGAATATTTCACGGAAGTGCCCGAATTGGCCGAAAGGCCGCTCACCAAAAGCGTTTGGGAAATGGCTGCAAGGCTCACCATTCCTGGACTCCGCCACGCCATCACGGTTTGCTACAGCCTCGCCGAGGTTTTCGAAAAAAGGTACGGCGTCCATTTTACCGTGATTCGAAACGTACCGCTTGCTGGCGAAAAACCAATGCAAGAAGCAAAGCCAAAATCTCCGTTTGTCCTAATTTACCAAGGTGCGTTGAACGATGGGCGGGGATTGGAAGAGAGTATTCTTGCGATGAAGCTGCTGGACGGCGTCGAACTATGGATTTGCGGGGAAGGCGACTTGTCCGATGAGCTTCGGCTTTTGACTCAAAAAAACGGGGTGGAGCAAAAAGTAAGGTTCTTCGGAAAATTGCTGCCCGACGAACTTGCGAAGTTGACAACCCAAGCGGACTTGGGGCTTAACTTATTGAAAAACAAGGGCTTAAACTACTACTACTCGCTGGCCAACAAGGCATTCGATTATATTCAAGCAGGGCTTCCTTCCTTGGGGATGGAGTTCCCGGAATATGTTCAGCTCAACGGGGAGTTTGATGTTTTTCACCTGATTGAAAAGCTGGAACCCGAGGAAATTGCAACTGCAGTGACCCAATTGCGAAGCAACAAAAACCGTTATGACACGCTGGCAGCCAATTGCCGAGCAGCATCGAAGACCCTGAACTGGCAGATGGAATCGAAGAAGTTGCTTGAATTCTTCTCAAAAATTGGCTAAATCCAGCCAACAAGTCATCAAAGTTCCTTCAAAGAATCCTGTGCGGAGCTGTCGTTAGCCTCCAATTCGCTGGGTGGCAAGGCTTTGTTCAGCTCCAGTTTGAACGAGAAATTGTTGATGACCATGTTCATTGCCAGAAAGTTGGGAGTCAGCGAGTCAATGGTGTACGTGATGGGCATCTCGCCTTTTTGCTTGATTTCGTTGCCCGAAAGGCTGTACTCGTAGACCTGCTCCATCGTGGTGGGCGTCAGGTTGGTTTTCATGGTGCCCGCCTCGTCGAACTCGTAGTAGGTCCCGGTAAGTGTTTCGGTTGTTTTGCCGCTGCGCCAGGCTTTTGAAATTTCCCAACGGCCCAGGATATTGTCCTTTTCAAATACGGGAGTTTTGGAGCCATCAGATTGGCAGGACGACAGCCAAAAAGTGGCGAAGAGAAGGATAAATGAAAATTTGGATGACATGTTTTGGAGAGTTGAATGCCGTCGTTTCCGTTTTATGGATGCGGCCTTGGTAGCTGATTTTTTGAAATATTTTTGTTGGAACGCTTGCTTGCGCAAATTTTCAACGGCACAAAATTACGCAAATCCTGATATTTTTTATGGCGAGCAAACTTCAAGGGAAATGATAATTAGCTCCACCCAACCTTCTTGTCATTGGCCGCTGTCTCATGCATTGAAAGATGACCTGATTGCAGAAAGCAGATTGGCACTTGCTATACTTCGCACAAATAGGTTTTGTGCAATGAGTTAAAGCATAAGTATTTGCCCCTCTCAGCGCCTTCGGCGGCTCGTCGGGGGAGGGGGCTTTTGGGAGCTTCGCCCCCAAACCCCTATTTGCACAGAGTATAATCGCCTTTCTGCAAAGTCATTTTTGAAAGGTTTGCATCCAGTTTTTCATCAAAAAATTCAAAATCATGAAAGCTAATTATTTCGCAATTCTCATGCTATTGGCAGTGACCAGCTTCGTTTCACAGGGCTGCCTGAAGGACTCTTGCGAGCGGAAACTCACCTACACCCGTGTTGAACCGGTGTACAAAACCTTCGACGAACTGCACACTGGCACAGCCGTGGTGGAGGGTCCAAAGGCACTTGTGAACACAGGTGTGCTCTATTATTACAACGAAAAAATCTACATCAACGAACGCTCGGAGGGCATCCACGTCATTGACAACAGTGACCCGCAGAACCCCGTGAATACTGAGTTCATCGCTATTCCGGGCAATGAAAGCTTCGCCATCAAGAACGACATTTTGTATGCGAGCAGTTATATTGACCTGCTGGCCATTGACCTCAACAGCCAGCAAGTCGTGGGCCGAACGGAAAGCGTTTTCCCGCCGCTTTGGGAAGACCTTGCCAACAACCGGGTGGCTGTTTCTTATAAGGAAACCAAGGTGACGGAAGAGGTTGATTGCGATACGTATTCCAATTTCTACTACGAAAATGGTGAGTACATTGATTTTGTCGGCGGAGGTCCTGTCTTTGATAGCGACATATCCGGGTGGACCGAACTATCTGCCAGCGACAACAAGTCAAATAGCGGAACTGGCATCGGCGGTTCCATGTCCCGTTTTACCATCGTCGGCGACTACCTCTACGTGGTGGACCAGACCAGCCTCGATGTTTTCAGCCTCGAAAACCCCATACAGCCTTCGGCGGCAAACTCGGTAGAAATAGGGTGGGGCATCGAGACCATATTCCCTTATGAGGACAAATTGTTCATTGGCTCCAATGCGGGCATGTTCATTTTCGACAACACGAACCCGACCGCACCGACCCTGCTCTCGCAGTTCGAGCACGCCAGGGCATGCGACCCGGTTTTCGTATCGGGTGACTACGCCTACGTGACGCTGCGGAGCGGTACTGAATGCGAAGGCTTCAGCAACCAACTGGATTTGATAGATATTTCGAACATCACGTCGCCGTTTTTGGTCAACTCCTTTGCGATGCAAAACCCGCACGGCCTGTCCATTTCTGGCAACTACCTGTTTCTTTGCGAGGGGGAGTTTGGCCTAAAATCTTTCGATATTACCGACCCGACAACGCTCGGCCAGCACCTGCTCGACAACGAAACCAACCTCCATGCGTTCGATGCCATTTCGTTGGGTGGCCAAGAAAACCTGCTGATGGTGATTGGGGAAGATGGGCTTTACCAATACAACTACGACAACCCCGCCGACCTCAAGTTCTTGAGCAAAATCCCGACAAATTAATGAGAGGATTTTAAACACAGAGGTCGGAGGGCACAAAGGAACAGGAGAATGGTTTAGTTAATTCTCCGTGTTCCTTTGTGCCTCCGTCCCTCTGTGTTTAAAATTTAACCAGCTTCCATGAAAAACTGCTTCCCTACCTTTTCCTCCTGGTTTCAACTTTGGTTTTGCACAACAAGAGACCATTTCAGACGATTATTTTCTACTGCAAAATGGCCGAAAATTGCCCCGAAAAGGCAGCTATACCGCCCTCGCTTTCCAATTATTGTCCTCCAAGACGGAGCAAGATTTTGTCAATAAAAAGCGATTTGACCTTGGTGTGCAGGTGGTGTCTGGCTACCAGTTCAACCAGTTCATTGCTGTGGGCGGTGGAATTGGGCTAGATGACTATGACGAAACGCTGATGCCCATTTTCGGGGAACTTCGGGGCTACTTGGTGAATTCCAAGAACCTCAACTTGTCAAAGGCAGAAACGCTTTCAAGTCGAAGATTCCCAATGAGTTACAGCGTTCAAATAGGGTACAATTTCCCGGTTGAAAACTGGGTTTCTAAACAAGAGGGTGCCAAAATAAAGGGCGGGTTGCTGGTTTATCCGAGCATTGGGATGTTGTTTCCAACCCGCAACGGTGCAATTTTGCAGATTGACTTAGGCTACAAAGTCCAGCGGTTTCAGCGGGAACAGCAGGATTGGTGGGGCAACTTCGTCGTTGACAAAAATACCATGAAAAGCCTCGCCCTGCGAATGGGGGTGAGTTTTTAAGTGAAAACTGTCCACCTACCTCCAACAATTTCAAACCAACCCTGAGTTTGCTCCGTAAAAAAGCACTATCCTTGCCTTCTAAAATCTGAAGGCAATGTCCGTTAAATCATTTCCATTATTCTTCCTCGTTTGCGCTGCAATTTTTGTGCTTACCAGCTGTGGCCCTGAGCCGCAGGTGCTTGTTTTTCCAAAACGTCAGGTTACCGACATGCCTCCATTGAGGCAGGGGTGACGGCAATTCAGCAGCTAGGCAAGGCCGAAGGTTTCGCAGTGGAGGCCACCGAAGACAGCACCGTTTTTACCGAAGAAAACCTAAAAAAATACGCCGCTGTGGTGTTCTTAAACAACAGTGGTGACGTACTGAACAACTGGCAACAAGCTGATTTTCAACGTTTTATTGAAGCTGGCGGTGGCTTCGTGGGCATCCACGGCGCAGCGGCCACGGAATATGATTGGAAGTGGTACGGCAAGCTCCTCGGCGCATTTTTTGATGAACACCCAGACATCCAAAAAGCAACAGTGAAGGTGGTCGACAAGGCGCATCCCGCCACCAAATACCTCCCCGCCGAATGGCCCCGAACCGACGAGTGGTACAATTTCAAGCCCGTGCCTCCTTCTGACAAAGTGTACATCACTGGTGCAAAAGGGAACTACACCCACAGCAGTACCGACAGCTCAGATGCCGCCATCAACGTGCCGACGGACGTGCGGTGGACATACGACAGCAAAAAACCTTTCCTTTCTGAAAACGTGAAAGTGCTGCTGACGCTCGATGAGGGTACTTACACAGGCGGCAAACATGGCGCTTCGCACCCCATCGCTTGGGCGCAGGAGTACGAAGGTGGGCGCTCGTTTTATACGGCACTTGGCCACACGGAAGAAAGTTTTTCCGAAGAAAACTATTTGAAACACCTGCTCAGCGGCATCGAATGGGCCATCGGCAAGGGCAAGCTCGATTACTCAAAGGTGAAAACCCAGCGCATCCCACCGCCGGAGCGGTTCGTTCGCACCGTGCTCGCCGAAAATTTGGATGAGCCGATTGAACTCGCTGTATTCCCGGACAACAGCGGCAAGGTGCTTTTTGTGGAACGGAAAGGCGCCATCAAAATCTACTATCCCGAATTCGACACCGTGGAAACCATCGCCCACATGCCCGTGTACAAGGAGTTCGAGGAGGGAGTGATGGGCGTGGCGTTTGACCCCAACTACCTGAAGAACAAGTGGATTTACATCTATTATTCGCTGATGGAAGGCGGAAGGCGCAACCGCTTGAGCCGATTTGATTTTGAAAACGACATCATCCACCACAGTACTGAGAGGGTGCTGCTCGAAGTGCCGGAACAGGTCGGTTGCTGCCACACGGGCGGCTCCGATTGACTTCGACTCGAAGGGCAACCTGTTCCTCTCCACGGGCGACAACACCAACCCGTTCGAGTCCGATGGCTTCTCGCCCGCTGACGGGCGACCGAGTCGGGAGTTATACGACGCCCGGCGCTCCTCTTCCAACACCAACGATTTGAGGGGAAAAATCCTGCGCATCACCCCGCAGCCCGATGGAACCTACACCATTCCGAAGGGCAATCTTTTTGCCGAAGGCACCCCAAATGCCCGCCCGGAAATATTCGTGATGGGCTGCCGAAACCCCTACCGCATTGCCGTTGACAAGAAAACGGATTGCCTCTATTGGGGTGATGTAGGTCCCGATGCTGGCAAAAACGGCGTTGACCGTGGCTCAAAGGGCTACGATTTTTGGGGACGTGCCTGCGAAGCCGGGTACTACGGTTGGCCGCTGTTTCGGGGCAACCACACTTATTTTGATTACAATTTTGCCACAAAAAAAAGTGGGCCACTGCACAACCCAGACAAGCCCATCAACAATTCGCCGTTCAACACGGGCTTGAAGGAACTGCCTCCGTCACTTCCCCGCTTATTTGGTACAGCTACGACGAAAGCCTTGAGTTCCCGTGGCTCGGTACGGGTGGTAAAAACCCAATGGCTGGCCCAGTTTTCCATGCTGCCGATATTCACAATTCATCAATTCAACAAATCCTCGAATCATCCATTTTTCCCCGAATATTTCGAAAATAAATTCTTCATTTACGAATGGATGCGCAACTGGATTTTCGTGGTGACAATGGACGAAAACGGCAAGTTCGTGCAGGCCGACCCGTTCTTGCCCAACGAGACCTGGAACCGCCCGATGGACATGGCCTTCGGCCCTGACGGGGCATTGTACGTGCTGGAATATGGCACGCAGTGGTTCGCCCAAAACCCCGATGCTAGGCTGAACAAAATCGAGTACGCCCCCGGCAACCGCAAGCCGATTGCAAAAATTGACGCTTCGCAAACAGTAGGAGCGGCTCCGCTAACGGTACGCCTAAGCGGTTCATCCTCAAAGGATTACGATGGTGACAAGCTCACTTACGATTGGACAGTGAGCAGTAGCCAGCAGCATTTCACGGAAGCGGGTTTTGACTTTGTTTTCAAAACGCCTGGTGAATACGAAGTGACGCTGAAAGTCACCGACCCAAGCGGCGCATCCTCACGTGCAGCCACTAAAATCGTGGTCGGGAACTCGCAGCCTACCGTCGCCTGGCATCTCGACGGCAACCAGACTTTCTACTGGGACAACGAAGAACTGCCCTACCGTCTCGATGTCAGTGACCCTGAAGATGGCAACCTCGCCGCTGGCAAATTGGACCCTCGCCGGGTGAAAATTTCGATTGATTACCTCGCCGAAGGGCAGGATGTGGCGGCCATTGTGATGGGCCACCAGACCAAGGAATCGGCAGTGATGGGCAGTTTACAATTTGCGACCGGCTTGAAATTGATAGAAGCAAACGATTGCAAAACCTGCCACGCCGTGGATTCAAAAGTGAACGGCCCCAGCTATATTGACGTGGCCAACCGCTACTACGGCAGTGAGTTTGCGGTGCAAAATTTGAGCAAAAAAGTCATCGCTGGAGGGGCAGGAAACTGGGGCGAAACGGCCATGAGCGCCCACCCAAACCTTAGCCAAAAGGAATCGGAGGACATCGTAAAATACATCCTCTCGCTGGCTGGAGAGGTGCAGGCGACGGCATCGTTGCCATTTAGTGGCAGTTATCGCACCTCGGCGCACGTGGGCAAAGGGGAAAATGGTGCTTACGTTTTTCAGGCTAGCTACCGTGACCTGGGCGGGCCGGGCGGAACCAACTCACTCTCGGCCAAGCAAACATTGGTGCTTCGCTACCCGAAAATCGAGGCGGAAAGTTACAGCCGAGCGGCCAAGGGCGTTCGCCGGGAGCGCATCGGGCAGACAGATACCAGCGTCGTCTCGGACCTGATGCACGGGCGTTTCATCGTCTTCGACAAAATTGACTTGACGGGCGTAGGCAGCTTGGAACTTGGCTTCCTTCGGAACGACAAAATGTTGCCCGGTACGGAGGTGGAAGTGCGTTCAGGAAGTGAAAGCGGCAAGTTGTTGGGCAAGGCTTCCATTGCCTCAAACACAGTGAAAGTGCCTATCGAGGCAGTGAAAGGAGTTCAGAATCTGGTGTTGGTTTTTAAGAATGAAAAGGAAAACGGGCGTTCGATGACGAGGCTGGACTGGGTGGGATTTGAGCGGTAAGGGAGTTTTTAACTCGGTTCCTTTCCCTACCCAGGCATCGGTGTCCCAAAAAATTGGACATGGAATTCTTGCAAGGATATATACCTGACTTTTGGAAAAGCTACCTTGTCGAGTGCCTTGAAATCACCGTCGTGAGTGATAATGAAGTCAGCATTGCATGAAATGGCTGCATCCACGAATTTGTTGTCGTCGGGGTCGTGGTGAATCAAGTTCCATTTGTAATAAACGGTCACTTCTTCTAATTCAGGAATGTTGATAAGGGTTCTGAGTACGTTTTCCGAAAAGGTGGGTGAGTAAAACGATGCGAGCAACTCGTCATATTCCGTTAAAATTTCAGTTGAAACTGCCAGCCGTACTTCGCCCTGTTTCAGCAACTCATAGAACCAATGGTATTTTGAACGCTGAGGTGCAGCGACCATCAGGCAGTTTGTGTCAAGGAGGATTTTCAGCATTGGTTATTTGTATGGACTGCGGTGGCGGGTTTTCAATATTTCGTCCATTTTTCATTGCTCAACCCTTTTTCTTCCCAGAGTTTGTCCATTTCCTCTTGGGCCTTTCGGTCGTACCATTCGACGAGGAGCATTTTAAGTTCTTTCAACTCCAGTTCCGACATTGGGCGGGAGAACAAGTGCAACAGATGCATTTGCACCGGGTTGAGACGGGAAGACGAAGGAATGGCAGCAGCAGGCATGGCAATTATTTTGAGCAAATTTAGGGAAAAATTGCTACTTCTCAATTGCTCCCGACAGTTGGCTGGATAATTCCACCAATTCCTTATCCCGTCGGTGATACCCAACCAAGCGAAAGATTTGATAAATTTTCAAAATTTGTCAAATCCAGTCAACTTCGCAGCATTATCACCTTCAATAAAATTCACCACCATGAAAGTCAAAGACCTCCACCCCGAAGTTTTAGCCAACATCAAAAACACCCGCTATGACCGCATCATTGAAAAGCACGAGGGGCCGTTCACCTGGGATTGGCAACTCAACCGCAATGACCCGAAAACATTGGCAAGAATGGAGGAATACAAACGAAACGGCATCGAATATGAACCGGAAGCCGACGCTGAATTCCTGCAAATCGGCGATGCCGATGTGCTGCTTCCTGTAAGCTCCAACCACCACCCGAATATGACCATCCTGCACCATTTTTTCAGCGAAGACCGTTCAAAAATAGTGGCATACATCAAGGACACGACTTACGATGACAGCATGTGGGGAGCAGGCTTCGTGGCGATATGCGACCGCTATGAGGGGCATGATTTTTACCTCGCCAAATTTTACCATGAATGGTTTATCATAGATTATAACTCGGTGGGTCAATAAAGGTATTTGATGGACGCTGGGAATTTGCTTGTAGGTGGGCAGGTAGTCCCAGCTGTATTCATGGGCGACTTTTCCCTTTCTTCTTCTCCTTTCCAAAGACATCTTTCTCCCCTCGGCTGTCCAGCACAGGTTCCGGCCTGGGTGCCTCCTCCATCGTTTCCGTCCAGAACTTCTCGACCCAGTGCCAACGGCCATTTTCGAGTTTGTAACCTTCGTAGGTGCCATCGGGTACACTCGTTGGGCCTTGGCCGTAGCCGCCTGCCATCGTCATCAAGTGGTCGAAGATGATGAGGCCCCAGGTCTCGTCGTAGTTCAGTTTAAAACTGGCTTCTGCGGAAAAGTCTATCACCAATCGGTTACGGACCGCTACCTCATTTCCCAATGAATCAGCCTGTACAAAAACAGGCGCTCCGAAAACGGGTTTCCCATCCTTGAAACTCAGCACGTCCACCACTTTTCGGCGGTTGAAAAAGCTGAATCCATCGTATCCAAACAACAGGTATTTATTGCCCTCCGAAGTATCAAACTGACGCAAGTTGTAGTAAACAGAGCCGTACCATTTCTCCGGTGTGAGGAGGTCGTACTCTTTAGATTCAATATCGGCCGAGCGGTCAATGAGCGGGAAGAGCTGAAGTTTGCTGGTATTCATCTGGATGGCACCGTAGTATTTGTAATCGTCCACGTCCACGTAAAGTTGCCAAGTGAAGACTCGGAAAGTGCTGTCCGGTGGGTATTGGATGGAAACGGATTTCAGGCGGTCGAATTTGTAGTTGAATGAATTCTCTGTTTTGAGCGCCTGTACCAGCGTCTTAATCAGTTTCTTGCAAGTACCAAACCGCTCCTCCGGCAGTGAATCGTTGACGACCAAAAAAGCGCAGAGCGACAGTGTATCCTCGTATTCTTTTAGCTTCAACATGCCTTCGGCACTTATTTTCCCGGCCTGGGCATGGCCGCTCAGGGCAAAACCTACAAGGAACAGAATCGGCAGTATTTTTTTCATGAAGTTCAAGTTTTCTAAAATCTGGACAAAGAACGCAAGCCATTTTGGTTTAGTGCAAACAGGTCAAGTTTTGGTAAAATGCAGCGAACTTTCGCAACCAAATTTCCCGTTCGTCATTTAATGGATATATTTGCGGCCTTTTTAAAGTAAAAAGTACAAAGTAAAAAGTCAAAAGGTGAGAGTACTGTTCCGTTCTTTTTCCTTTTTCCTTTTTCCTTTTTCCTTCAAGTTATGAAATTACTTGTTTGCGTAAGCAAAACACCAGATACCACCTCAAAGATTTCGTTCACATCAGATGGCACCAAGTTCAACGATGCTGGCATTACCTTCATCATGAACCCCTATGACGAGTGGTACGCCCTCGTGAGAGCGATTGAATTGGTGGAAAAAAATGGCGGCAGCGTCACCATCATCAACGTGGGTGGGACAGACAACGACCAAACCATTCGCAAGGGACTCGCCATCGGTGCAACGGATGCCGTGCGCATTGACGCCGAGCCGAAAAGCGCCCTGTTCATTGCAAAGCAGATCGCAGAATATGCCAAGGCACAGAACTTCGACATCGTATTCTGCGGCAAAGAAAGCATTGACTACAATGGCTCAGAGGTAGGTGCTATGGTCGCCGAATTCCTCGATTTACCCTTCGTTTCTTATGCCAGCAAGCTCGATATGGATGGCAACACCGCCACTGTGGAACGTGACATCGAGGGTGGCGTGGAAATCCTCGAAGTACAGACGCCGTTTGTCCTCAGCGCCGCAAAAGGAATGGCCGAACAGCGCATCCCCAACATGATGGGCATCATGAAGGCCAAGAGCAAACCCTTCGCAGTCGTACCACCCGTTGCATTTCCCGACTTTGCTGTACCAGTTTCCTACAAATTACCGAAGGAAAAAACGGGCGTAAAACTTGTCAGCCCGGATGACATGGACGAGCTGGTAAGGCTGCTCCACGAAGAAGCAAAAGTTATTGATTGGGATTACCGGATTGAATTTTGAGATTTTGAAGCTCTGAACAATTGCCTTTGAGTTTTGCAATTGGCAGTTCAATCCGCAATCCGCAATCCACATCACAAACATGGTTTTAGTTTTCGCAGAGGCCACCAATGGCCATTTCAAAAAAGCGGCTTTCGAGGCCGTAACTTATGGGAGCCAAACCGCACAACTGCTTGGCAGCCAGTGTGTTGCATTGACGTTGGGCAAAGTGGATAATGCCGGGCAACTTGGCGTTTACGGTGCATCCAAGGTTTACAACGTGGCAGGTGCCAGCCTCGCCAATTTCGACAGCCAAGTGTATGCCTCGCTCATTGCGCAAGCGGCTGAGAAGCTGGGCGCAACGGTCGTCGTGCTATCCCATACTTCCACGGGCAAGTCCTTGCTGGGTCGTTTGGCTGCCCGGCTGAATGCAGGTTCCGTGGCAGGTGTGAAATCCCTTCCTGATGTGTCAGGCGGTGGGTTCAAGGTGACAAAGGGCGTCTATTCCGGTAAGGCCATTGCCACCTATGTAATCAGTTCGCCCATTAAATTGGTCTCCTTGGGCAGCAACGAGATACCGCTTAAATCCGACGGCAACGAAGTGGCCATCGAAACACTGGAGCTAACCGTACCTACCAGTCGGATAAAAGTGCTTCAAGTCAAACGGGAGGAAGGCATCGTGCCATTGCCGGAGGCAGTGACCGTCGTTTCTGCCGGACGTGGCATGAAAGGTCCCGAAAACTGGGGAATCGTGGAGGACTTGGCCAAGGTGATGGGAGCTACCACCGCTTGCAGCCGTCCCGTTGCAGATGCCGATTGGCGGCCACACCACGAACACGTCGGACAAACCGGCGTTGCCATTCGCCCGAACCTGTACATTGCCATCGGCATATCCGGTGCCATCCAGCACCTGGCCGGGGTGAACCAATCGAAGGTCATCGTGGTCATCAATAAAGATCCGGAAGCGCCGTTTTTCAAGGCGGCGGATTATGGGGTCGTGGGCGACCTCTTCGAAATAATACCACGGCTGACGGAGGCCATGCGGAAGTTCAAGCGGGATAATCAATGCTCAGTTGTTTTTCCCAACAAAACCCTGTTAGGTTCTAAACTCTAACAGGGTTTTTTGTTTGGGAAAAAACAACCCCTTCCTCCTTACGGAGAAAGGGGCATGTGTAGCATAGGATTATAAATGTTTAAGACAATTGGCGTTTTTGCAAATATCAGTCCAGTTATTGGTTGGCCCCTTACAGGGTGACAAAAGGCAGTGGGCAGTTTGCAGTCAGGCCTAAGCCAATTCGAATACCACAATCTTTGCAGCAAAGGAGTATTTCCCGCAATCCGAATTCCGCATTCCGAATTCCGTAATCATTCCCTACCTTGGCCATTGCAAAATCAAGTAAAATGGCCAGTTTTTTTCAACGAAAAAGTATTGTCTGGTTGAGCGTGGCTGCTTCGGTGGCATTCGTTTTTTACACCTACTCAAGTGGAAAAAAAGCAACCGTGGACTATAACGCCGAGGTGAAACCCATCCTCAACAAGCACTGCCTTGCTTGCCACGGCGGGGTGCGGCGCAAATCTGGGTTCAGCTTGCTCACTCGTGAGGACGCACTGTCTCCTGCGGAAAGCGGCAAACCTGCCATCGTTCCAGGCCATCCAGAAAAAAGCGAGTTTGTCCGAAGGCTCTCGCTCACCGACCCGGAGGAGCGGATGCCCTACGGGAAAGAACCTTTGACCAAGGAAGAAATCCGCATATTGACAAAATGGGTTGATGAGGGAGCGAATTGGGAACGGCATTGGGCCTATCGGCCAATTGAAAAGCCCGAGTTGCCGGGCAACGGTCATCTACTTTCTAGTTTGAGTAAAAAATCGGGCTGGGGAAATAACGAGGTGGATGCATTCATCCTTCAAAAATTGCTGGAAACAAAGCTCCGAAACCTCTCGATGAAGCCGACAAAGCGACCCTGCTCCGCCGGGTCAGCCTCGACCTGATTGGGATGCCTGCGCCTGAAAATTTGGCCAATAAATTTTTGAACGACAATGCCCCGAACGCCTACGAGGCGCTCGTGGACAGCCTGCTCGCATTGCCCCAATACGGCGAGCGATGGACCGCACTTTGGCTTGACCTCTCACGCTTTGCCGACACCAAGGGATACGAACGGGACGACCGCCGCCAAATTTGGCGCTACCGGGATTGGCTCATCAAGTCGTTCAATGCCGACATGCCCTACGACCGTTTTTTGACGGAACAACTCGCTGGCGACCTTCTGGACGAAGGGCTGCATCCCACTGACAATCAATACATTGCGACTGCATTTCACCGCAACACCATGACCAACGACGAGGGCGGCACGGACAACGAGGAATTCCGGAACGGCAGCGGTCATTGACCGGGTGAACACGACCTGGGAGGCGCTGATGGGCACTTCCTTCGCCTGCGTGCAGTGCCACGACCACCCCTACGACCCGTTTCGGCACGAGGAGTATTACCAGTTCATGGCTTTTTTAACAACAGCCGGGATGCGGACACCGAGGAGGACTACCCGTTGCTGCGACATTTTTCAACGGAAGACAGCCTGAAGTTGGAGAACCTGACCAACCGTGTCAAGGAAACCATCTCACCTGAAAAAGCAAAGCAGGTTTACACTTTTTTGAAAACGTTGCAGCCCGTTTTTTACTCCCTCGAAACGGACAGCCTGGAAAACGCCGCCTTGTACGATACCAAATGGCTTGGCCTTCGGCAACATGGCGTCGCTCGGTTGCCGAAGGTGAACCTCGACGGAAAGGGCCGCTTGCTGTTCCGCTACCAAGGCTGGACGGGTGGGGGGCGCTGGACGGTACACTTGGACAAACCGGATGGTGAAGTGCTTTTTTCCACCATCCTCGACAAGACGAAAGAGGGTGGTTTTGAAATCAAACAGGTTGATTTTCCAGTGAAATCGGGTACGCACAACCTTTGGTTTACTTATGAAAATGCTCAGTTAAAACCTGACATGGCGGGGATGCAGTTCGATTGGTTCCACTTTGCCGAGCCGGGCTTCGGGGATGAGCCAGCGGTGAAGGCCGACTTCCAGCACCTGCTCCGTGCCACTACCCAGACCACGCCCGTCATGGTGGAGAACGTGCCGAAAATGAAGCGCCCCACGCATGTTTTCGAGCGTGGAAACTTGCTCGTGAAGGGTAGGGTGGTGGAAGCTGCCACGCCCAAGCACCTGCCGCCCATGCCCAAAAATGCCCCCGCCAACCGCCTCGGCCTAGCCCAATGGATGACTTCGCCAACGCATCCGCTGACCGCCCGCACGATGGTGAACCGGCTTTGGGAGCAGCTTTTCGGCTACGGATTGGCGGACACGCTGGAAGACCTTGGCTCGCAGGGCATACCTCCCACGCACCAAGAGCTGTTGGATTGGCTGTCGTGGGAGTTCATGCACGACTACGAATGGAGCACCAAAAAACTGCTGAAAACAATGGTGATGTCTGCCACCTACCGGCAAGATTCGAGGGTGAGCGCCGAAGCTTTGGAGGCCGACCCCTACAATCGCTTTTACGCCAGAGGGCCCCGTTTGCGCCTCACCGCCGAACAGGTAAGAGACCAAGCCCTGAGCATCGCCGGGGTATTGAACCAAAAAATGTATGGCCCCAGCGTGATGCCTCACCAGCCGGAAGGCGTTTGGCAAAGCCCTTGGAACGGCGACAACTGGAAGCTCGCCGAAGGCGACGAGCGTTACCGTCGGGCCATCTACACCTTCCTAAAGCGCACCGGCCCGTACCCAGCCATGATGACCTTCGATGGCGTGGCGAGGGAAGTTTGCAGCGCCCGGCGTGTACGCACAAACACACCGTTGCAGGCGCTGGTGACGCTCAACGACGAGGCGTACATCGTAGCTGCCCGCTATTTTGCTAACCGAATTTATGAAACAGCGAAAAAACAGCCCGCCGAGCAGTTGGCAATGGCTTACCAAATGGCCACGGGCCACCGACCAGATGCCGCCAAAACAAAGGTGCTGGTAAGTTTGTACCAACAATCGCTGACCGATTTTGCGGCGCACAAAGACAAAATGGAAAAGCTTTGCGGCAAGGAGACCATGATTCAAAGCCCAGAGATGGCTGCGCTGGTGGTAGTGGCCAATGCCATCCTCAATTTGGACGAAGTGCTTACTAAAAGTTGAAAAGCTGCCGTCAAAACATACCTTTGCCGGGAATCTGGTTATTGAGATATTGAGTTATTGGGTTATTACAGAAAGTACCCACTCAATCAATAACTCAATAACCCAATAACTCAATAACATTTTCAACCATGAAATTCTTCATTGACACTGCCAACCTCAGGGATATTGAGGAAGCCAACGAACTCGGCATCCTCGACGGCGTGACCACCAACCCCAGCCTGATGGCGAAGGAGGGCATCACCGGCCAGATGAACATCGAAAACCACTACAAAAAAATCTGCGAAATCGTGGATGGCGACGTGAGCGCAGAGGTGAACGCCACCGATTTTGCGGGGATGGTGAACGAGGGTACGCACCTCGCCAGCCTCGCACCGAACATTGTGGTGAAAGTGCCGATGACCAAGGGATGGGGTGAAGGCCATCCGCCACTTCACCGACCATGGCATTGCCACCAATTGCACCCTGGTTTTTTCTGCTGCACAGGCCATCTTGGCAGCAAAGGCTGGGGCAACCTACGTTTCCCCATTCATTGGCCGCATTGACGACACCAACTGGGACGGGATGCTGCTCATCAAGGAAATGGCGGAGATTTACGCCATCCAAGGTTACGAAACGGAGATTTTGGCGGCGAGCATCCGCAGTTCCCGGCACATCGTGGAGGCAGCAAAGAACGGAGCGGACGTTTGCACCTGTCCACTCAGCGCCATCCTCGGCATGTTGAAGCACCCGCTGACGGATATTGGGCTGGAGCAGTTTCTAGCGGATTATCGGAAGGGGAATGGGTAGGATATCAGATGAAAAAGTTGGGAGGCAGCTTCAAGTTGCCTCCTGACTTGTGTTCCTGGAAATCAGCTTTTTACTCGCTTATATTTTTCAATAATCACATGGTCAACACCCAGTTTTTCAATCTTTTCAATGCCTTTTTGAATTAAAGTATCATTGTTTATCTTGACAACAAATTCGAATTTATTGTCTTCCCATTCCCTGCTTATGAAGTATTATGAAATGCTCCGTATAAACACTATCCACCAAAGTATATGCCCCTCCACCCGCAGTGAATGCAGCAGTAGCAGTGTCTTTCCCCATCTTTAAATCGTGGCTTGAAGGGAGTCAAAATGCGTGGGGTTAATAATCTTAATCATTTTGACATTCGGGTTAAACGTAGAATAAGTAGAGTCCTTTTCCGTGGTTGTTGCGGATATTAACTCCCAGGTTCCAATCAGCGGGAGTTGGTTTTGTTTTTTATCTAGATTGCATGATAAAGCTATGATGGCAATCAAAGTAAGTCCAAGTATTGATTTCATGTTTTTATTGTTTTTTAATTCGCCAGTCAACCATGAATGTGTCAGCAAATGTACAACCGAAGGTTTGATTTACTCACATCATATACGCCCAAGCCGTCTGGTACCCGCCGTGCTTTTCACAATAATCTAGCATCGCCTGATAAAAGGCATCCGCCCCAACCGTGGCACTGTCGCCAACGATGACGAGCAGCTTGCGGGCACGGGTCATCGCCACATTCATCCGGCGGTAGTCGTTCAGGAATCCGATTTCGCATTTGGGATTGCTGCGCACCAACGAGATGTACACCACATCCCGCTCCTGCCCCTGAAAGCCGTCAATGGTGTTGATGTCCAGCGGTAAGTCCCGCAGCTTGGCGTCATCGGCGACAGTGTCCTGCATGTGTAACACCTGTTCCTTGTAGGGCGAAATAAGCGCAATGGAAGGTAGGACTTTGCCCTCGTGGGCGGTCAGGAGATGGAGGAGGTGCTCGCAGAGCAACTGGAACTCTTCGGGATTGAAGCGGCTCTGAGATTTGGCGTTGAACTGTTCCTCGAAACCCGTGCCCGCTGTGTCAATAAACTGCACCGGTGACGGGTGTTCCATGTCCAATTGGTGGTCGGCGACGGCTTCGGCAGCGGTGAGTTTTCCTTCGTAAAACCACTGGTTCGAGAACTCCATGATGCGATAGTTCATGCGGTACTGCACCGTCAGCAGGTTGGTGCGGGGGATGCGCAGCAGGCATTTTTCAATCATGGTGATGCCAAATCCACCCCGCCGTGCTTGCTCCGATTTGACGGTCGGCGGCAATTGGAAGGGGTCGCCCGCCAGCACGACCTTGCTGGCACGGGTGATGGGAATCCAGGTGGCGGGTTCCAGGGCCTGCGCCGCTTCGTCAATCACCACAGTACGAAAGGTGCGGGTGCCAAGCGCCTTGTGAACCGAACCGACCAAAGTGCAAGTAATGACCTGCGCACTGTCGAGGATGTTTTCTACCAAAATGTCTTCGAGGCGGTTGGCCCAGCCGGACAGTTCGCCCGCCTGTTGGAAGAGGTGGCTGCGCTCCTGCCGCTGCTCCTGTCCAAAGCGGCGCTTGTATTTCAGCGCCTGTCGTCGGGCTTCTGCCGCTTCCAGCCTCACTTTTTTGATGTGCTTGCTCTCCGGGTGGGCTGCTATCTGCGCCTCCAAGGTATGCCTCACGATTTTGTCCTCCACCCTTGAAATATTGCCGATGCGCAACACTTGCAGTCCTTCGTCGGAGAGGCGCTCGGTGAGGAGGTCGGCGGCGGAATTGCTGGGTGCGCAGACGAGCACTGTGTTTTCGGTTTTACAGAGCAACCGGATGGCCTGCACCAGGGTCGTCGTTTTGCCGGTGCCGGGCGGCCCATGCACGATGGCCACGTCCTGAGCGGCCAGTATCTGGTTGACGGCGCTGTTCTGTGCATCGTTGAGTTGGGGCAGTTGCACGGCAGGCAATTCAAGGAATGAGGCAGGTTTTTGGCCCATGATGATGCTGCGCAACTCCGCCAATCGGTTGCCCTTGGCCTCTTTCACCTTTTTGAGTGCCTTTTCCATCTCCACATAAGTCCGCTCATCGAACTCCAGGTCAACGCCCAACGAACCTGCGTTCATCCAGTCGGGCAGGTCTTTGCTGTTCAGGATGATTTTCATCCGACCCTTCGCAATGGAATGGATGATGCCCGATTTTTCGGGGTGTTTCTCACCTTCGGATGCTGTGAAAAAGCGCACCGGTTGTCCTGCCCGAAACTGGTGCTGCACCAAGGATGCTTTGGTTCGCACAACCGTCACAAACGCTCGCTCGCCGTAGGTATAGCCTGATTTTTCCACCTCCACCGGATACCATGCATAGCCTTCGGCCACCCGCTCTGGCAGGGACAGGCTTTGAACGAATGCCTGGAACTGTTCAAAGTCCTTTTGTTTTTCCAGTTTCAACAGCTCGGAAAGCTGCTGTAGTTCGGCGGTTTCTTCGTTCATCTGCGGATTGGTTACTTTCAAAAAGAGGGCAAAGAAACGAAACTGCGGGTTTGTGGAGAGGGTGCTTTTGAAGGAGATTTCTTGGGTTCACCTGTGTAGTGGGTGTTCAATCATTTTGAACAAATGCCTTTCTGACAAAAATAACCACCAAGCCCCAAAGGCTATAAAATGCGAAAAAAGGCAATATCCCATCGGCTAAATGGAACAAGAGGAGGATGGCCATGAGGGCCAATTGAAAACCCAGCATCAAGGAAGACGAGAGCGATAGGAACCACTTTGGGAATTCCTTTATCCTGACGGCTTTTTTGTCGAGTTGCAAAACCAAAAAGTCCAGCGGGCCATAAAGGGTCATAAACACGATGTGCAATGTATTGACCACCGACTGCTTTTCATAAGGGAACGCAACGGGTTGTTTGAATTCGAGAATTCGGCTGGTTGTTTCCCCATTTACCCGGTTGCGCTGTATGACGTAGTAATAATTGCAAATGGCGCATTGGAACTGGAGGCCCAAAAAAGCAAGCAAAGCAAGTAGCAGCGAGGCATCCGTGATAACGTAGAGGGCGGAGCAAATCCCCAAATTGATGATGAAATCAAAAATGGAATCCAAGTACCTCCCTGTGTACGAAGGGTGGTTCTTTTGCCTTGCCATCTCGCCATCGGCCGCATCCAGGATGTTTTTCACTACCAGGAAAAGGGCGGCAAGCGCAAATTGCTGCTTGAGAATGCACCCAATCGCAATTATTCCTGCGGCAAAAAAGGTATAAGTAAGTTGAATAGAAGAAATAGGAGTATTCAATAGGGAACGCACCAAAGCTCGGGCAAGGGGTCTTCCGTAATCAGAAATGTCTATGAAACGCTTATTCTCAGGGAGTTTGGACATCGTTTGTTTTGAGCAGGGCCATCAAGCAGGTAGTGTAAAATTTATTGAAAATCCACATTAACTTGACGTAAACAACCCAAACCCTTAAACTTGGGAAAGAGTTGTCAATTTGTTTACCCACTAACTCAATTGAAAATCACCTTTTTAAAACTCAAACAACGTCCCCGCCCGCCCCTTCGGCACTACACCCGCATGTTTGTAAGCCTTCTCCGTTGCCTCCCGTCCCCGGGGAGTCCGCTGGAGATAGCCTTCCATGATGAGGAACGGCTCGTGTACCTCTTCGATGGTGCCGGTTCCTCGCCGACCGCTGTGGCAATGGTGGTCAGACCGACTGGCCCACCTTTGAACTTGATGATGATGGCGTCGAGGATTTTGTTGTCCATTTCGTTGAGGCCGCCTTCGTCCACGTTGAGGGCGTTCAGGCCAATCTTGGCGATTTCGATGTCAATGGTGCCGGTGCCCTTCACCTGTGCAAAGTCACGGATGCGGCGCAGCAGCAAGTTGCCAATACGGGGGGTGCCTCGGCTTCTGCGAGCGATTTCGTAAGCGCCCTCATCGGTCATGGGCACGTTGAGCAGCCTTGCGGAGCGGGTCAAAATCTTTTTCAAAGTCTCTACGTCGTAGTAGTCCAAGTGGCAAGTGATGCCGAATCGGGAGCGCATGGGTGCAGTGAGCAAGCCCATCCGAGTGGTAGCGCCTACGAGCGTGAAATTGGCCAGCGCTATCTGGATGCTCCGGGCGTTCGGGCCGGAATCAATCATGATGTCAATGCGGAAATCCTCCATGGCGGAGTAGAGGTACTCTTCCACGACAGTGTTCAAGCGGTGGATTTCGTCAATGAACAGTACGTCGCCTTCTTCGAGGTTGGTGAGCAGGCCGGCAAGGTCGCCCGGTTTTTCGAGGACGGGGCCGGAGGACATTTTTAGCGAAGCGCCAAGCTCGGTGGAGATGATGTGCGAAAGCGTCGTTTTGCCGAGGCCCGGCGGTCCGTGCAGTAGCACATGGTCGAGCGCCTCGCCCCGCTGGTTGGCGGCTGCGATGAAGATGCGCAGGTTGTCCACGATCTGTGGTTGGCCGCTAAAATCGTCGAGTTCTTTCGGTCGTAATGCTTTTTCAATGAGCTTTTCGTCGTTGCTCATGAGTTGCCTTCAGCGTCTAAATTCGGGTTATTCCATTGTAAAATGTCATTGGTTTACCTGAGGGGTGAGGTATTGGTGGCAAAAATGTCATCTTTAAAAATGCATTCTCTACATGTTTTAGTCCCATACTCCTTCCCCCTGCCAGATGGTTTTTCCTTTGGAAATGAAGTTGAGGTATTGGCGGTGGCAGTCGTCGTTTTCGTCGCCGTTGGATTGGCAGAGGAGGTTGCCGTCACAGTCGTACAAATAAGTTGAATTGGGTTCGGCATGGAAGGCAAACGTCCATTTGCCGCCCATTTGGTACTTGATGATTTTGACGGGATTGTGGCGGTCAATGGCTTTGCTCATCCATTTCACAGCGAATGGGTTGCTGATTTTGGCGCAATCCACGGGGCCGGTCTCGGCTATCAGGTCTTCGAAGCAGGTGATTTGAATCATTTCTGATTCGGCCATGCAGATGCTGGCCATGTCGTGCAGCACATGATAGTCGAAACGGATGGATTGGTTGTTTTTCAACCTAACTCCTTCAGGCAATGCCACGGGGTTGAGCAATTTGCCATCCTTCAACTTGATGAGGTAGCCGCATCCGTCAAGGCCATCGAAGTCAACCACCGTACCGGTGGTTTGGCATTTGCCGTCTGAGGCGGACATCTTGGTTTTGCCGCAGGCAAAAAAGCTTGCAAGCACTAAAAACAAAATCATTCGCATGTTCAAAATCACTGAAAATTAGGATTTAAGATTACCGGGAAAAAGGTGGTTTGGTTACCTTTGCGCCGCTTTTCAGAAAAGGATTGAAGGTTCGGAGGATTGAAGGATTGAAGGAATTGGCGTTGCCTTTTACTTCAATCCTTGAATCCTTCAATCCTACAATCCCTAAAAATAAACGAAATGACCGGAACAAAAGTAACGATTGTCAAAGGTAAATTAAAAGTACCGAATGACCCGATCATCCCTTTCATCGAAGGCGATGGAACGGGTGCAGATATTTGGGCAGCCTCCGTGCGTGTGCTGGATGCCGCCGTTGAAAAAGCCTACAAAGGCAAGAAAAAAATCGTTTGGAAAGAAGTGCTGGCGGGCGAAAAAGCCTTCAACAAGACTGGCAACTGGCTCCCAACCGAAACGCTGGATGTCATCCGTGAGCACCTCGTGGCCATCAAAGGCCCGCTGACCACTCCCGTCGGCGGCGGCATCCGCTCGCTGAACGTGGCGCTTCGCCAGGAACTGGACCTGTACGCTTGTGTGCGTCCGGTGCAGTATTTCAAGGGCGTACCATCGCCTGTGAAGGAGCCACACTTGGTGGACATGGTGATTTATCGGGAGAACACCGAGGACATCTACGCTGGCATCGAGTACCAAGCTGGCTCTGCTGACTGTGAGAAACTGATGAATTTCCTCCAAAACGAAATGGGCGTGAAGAAAATCCGCTTCCCAAAAACATCTTCGCTTGGCATCAAGCCGGTGTCAAAAGAAGGAACGGAGCGGTTGGTCAGGAGCGCATTGGAGTACACCATTGCCAGCAAAAAACCATCCCTCACGCTGGTTCACAAGGGCAATATCATGAAATTTACCGAAGGTAAATTCAAGGAGTGGGGCTACGAACTGGCCGAGCGGGAGTTTGGCGACAAGGTGTTCACTTGGGCACAGTACGACCGCATCAAGGAGGCCAAGGGTGAGTCTGCTGCAAACACTGCCCAAAGTGAGGCCGTGAAAGCTGGCAAAATTATCGTGAAGGACGTCATTGCCGATGCGTTCCTCCAGCAAATCCTGCTCCGACCGTCGGAGTACTCGGTCATTGCTACGCTGAACCTCAACGGCGATTACATCTCCGACGCACTTGCTGCGCAAGTCGGAGGCATCGGCATCGCCCCCGGCGCCAACATCAACTACATCACCGGCCACGCCATCTTTGAGGCCACGCACGGCACGGCGCCGAAGTACGCTGGCTTGGACAAAGTGAACCCATCCTCCGTGATTCTTTCCGGTGAGATGATGTTCCGCTTCCTCGGCTGGACGAAAGCTGCCGACTTGATTCTGAAAAGCATGAAACGTGCGATTTCGAAGAAGCGGGTCACTTACGATTTCCATCGCTTGATGAAGGGCGCCACCTTGCTGAAATGCTCGGAGTTTGGTGACGAGATGATTGCGAACATGTGATTTTACAAAAATCAGTATAAAAAAAGGCGGCCCAGTGGGTCGCCTTTTTTGTTTGTGGTCGCCCAATTTATTGGGCAGACCGTGTTATTTGACTCGGTCTGCCCAATAAATTGGGCGACCACAAGCTGGCTTCAGTTCATCAAAGTTACATCTCCGTAGAGTTGCTCAACCCGCCCGTCAATGAACTCGATTTCCGCCTTCCAGACAAAGACGGCGGGGTTCATTGGTTGGTTATCCAGCCTACCATCCCAACCCATTGGCTCTTCGTTTGGGTCAAAATTTTCTCGAACAAAGACTTTCTCGCCAAAACGGTCGAATACCTGGAAACGCTTGACGATTCGAACCGATGTTGCCCGTGCGTAAATCGTGAACAAGTCGTTGATGCCGTCGCCATTTGGCGAAAAGGAGTTTGGTACGTAAACATCCAGGTCCTTCGTGACCCGAACATTCAATTTGTCTTCGATGGGACATCCCTTTTCATCCCAAACTGTCAGGTGGTAGTAGGAGCTTTCGACCGGTGTGCTCCACATCGAAAGTTCGAGCAAAGGGAGAGGAGCGTTGGAGCGCCAAAGAAAGGAATCCACAGGAGCGAAGCTGACCTGTGGGTCAAGGAAAATGCTGTCACCCAGTTGGATGGTCAGGTCGTCGCCTAGTTCTAAATACAATTCTTGCGGGGTTTCAAGCTGAAAACTGCTGTCCACGGTGCAGCCATTCGCATCGAAAATTTCAACGAAGTAATCGCCCGGCGGCAGGTTGTCGAAAGTGATGGGTGCAAATGCTGGCATCGAACCAACCAGGCTCACCTTCACGCCACCAGCACCACCGCTCCAACTTGTGATTTCGAGGTAGCCGTCGTCAATGCCGAAGCACCTTGGGGCATTGAAACTGAAAGCTGGGACGAACAATTCAGGTTCTGTCAACACGACCAAAGCGGTGTCCTTGCAGCCGATGGCATCGGTGAGGGTAACGGAGTAGTCGCCCGTTTTCAGGTTGCCAATTTGAGCCGTTTGTTCCAGGTTCGACCATTCAAACTCGTAGGGCGGGATGCCTGCAAGCGGATTTGCCAATAGCAGGCCGTTGCTGTCTTGGAAGCATTTTAACCCAAAACCACTGCCACCGCTGAGTATTTGGATGTCGGCCACGGGCAGGTCAAGCGTCAGTTGGAATTCTGCCGTGGACGAACAACCCAAGCTGTTCGTGACTGTGGCGGCGTAAAGTCCGGGCAAGCCGGTGGATATGGTTTGACTTTGGGCCCCATTGCTCCAAAGAATTTGCGAAGCGTTCGTGACGACCGTTAGCGTGACGGTATCGTTTTGGCAAAAATAGGGGCTGCCAATGATGGCCACCGCTGGTACGCTTTCGGTGGCTGGCACCAGGATGTGGCGGTTGAGGATGCATTCGCCAATGTCCACCAGTACCGTGAAACTGGCGTCCGCATTGGGGTTTGGTAGGTTTATTTTGTGGGCGTTGCCGATGACGTTGCCGCTGCCGTCGAGCCAGGTGTAGCTGGCGTTGAGGCTGTCCACGCTGAGGGTGATAGTGTTGTCGCAGTTGAATTCCAGTTCGATATCGTCCTGAAAATACTGCACCGAAAACTGGTGGTCGAGGCTGGTCACGCAACTGTCAATGAGCCTGAAACAATAGTCACCGAGGGCGAAGCCGGACAATGAGAGGGTCGAGTCCTGCAAGTTGTGGGTGGCTATCACTTGTGCTGGATTGTTGCAGTCCACCTGCTCAATGACGAAGGGTGGTTTGCCACTTTTGATTTCAAAATTCAGGGTGGTGGTTCCCGCTCCGTCGCACAAAATCCCGCTGGAAACATCAAAACTCAGCGTATCCGCTTCCTCCACAAAAACGATGGCCGTGTCCACCGGGCAGGCCGAGCCGAGGGTGTAGAGGTAAACCGTGTGCTCGCCTGCGGCCACGTTTACGAAGGTGAAAGGGGAGCCAGATTGGCTGTTTACTGCACCAACTAAGTCGAGGCTATAGTTGTCGGTGATGCTGTTGGGCCAAGTGATGGTGGCGTTGTTGGCGGTGGCCCATGCTTGCCAACCGGCCAAGTTCGATGCCCCGGTGACGGTGATCGTGCCACTGCCGGGGCAGTTCCCGAATGGAATGGCTTCGAGGTTGTAGTCAGGTGCGGGCAGGTGCAGGTTTTTTACGCCGCAGTTGTCCACCTCCGAAAGCTGGTAGTCACCGGGGAAGAGGTTGGTAATGCTGTACGACTGGCAGCCGGCAGTCAAGTTGTCCTCGTCTATCAACAGTGAGATATCGTTCGGCCCACCAGTGAGGTAAAACGGGCCTTCCGAAGGGTCAATCACCAACTGGTAAACAGTCTGACAGCTCCCGTTTAACACGGCATTATAAATATAGGTGTTCATCACCGGGTTTAGCGCTTGCCAATACCCAAGTGTGGTTTCAGCCTCGTAAGTCCCACAGCTTGGGATATCCAACGTGACCTTGTAGCTGCCCGAATCCGGCACGTAGAACAGGCCGGTCGTATTGCTGCTCAAGACCTCGTCGTTTTCATTGAACAAAACAAAAAGCCCATTCCCGGAACTCATCGGGCGGTCTGAAATAGCGCCGTTATCGCAGGTGAAACGGTCAACCAGGGACGCCTTCACGGAGTCGCAAAGCGGCTCAAGCAGCAGAATGACCGAGTCCCGACAAACCATCTGGTCATCACAGTCGTCCTCGATTGCCAGTTCCCAGTTGCCGGGGGCATTGCCGTTGAACACGAGCGAAATGCCCGATGTGTCCACTTGCCCAATCTCCACGGGGTTACAGGTCAGGCAGGTAACGGTGAACGGCCAACTGTCCGCATCGAAGCCGCCAGTGCAGCCGCCATTTGGGGTAAAAATGGAGATGCTGTTTTCGGTGCAGGAAACTGGGTCTTGCAGGAAAACGGGATATTTTTTTTGCTTGTAAATGGCGTCGCTTTTGTTGCCGCAGGCATCCACTACTTGAAACAGATAGTAATTGAAGTTGACAGGAAGGCCTGTTAGCTCACCTGTGGTGCTGGAAATTATGGTATTGGTCGGAGAAATATAATTGAAGGTATAGGGCGGAATACCATTGATGACCGTGCCCAGCGTGGCAGTACCCTCCGCAAAATTGCTGCAAATCGTAAGGATTTTTGGCCGAATCGAAACCGTTTTCGTGAAACTCGTGCAGCCGTCACTCACGGAAATGGACATACCGCAGCCCCATTCCGTCTGCGGAAAAATACCGGTGGCATTGGAGGTGCTGCCGTTGGAGGTAATTAAGGTGTAAAGGTAACTTCCATTTCCACCGGTCACTGCCGTCACGTGGAGCTGGCCATCAATGCCCACTTCGTAGGTAAAATTGGTGACGGCATTCCCAGAGGTTTGGCAGGTTTCTACAGAAAAATTCCCGCAAGCATCGGTTACTTTCACCCAGTAATTGTTGCCACTTTGGATGTTTGTAAAAGTGGGGCTATCAGTTGGTGTATTGTCCAAATATGGCCCGCCCAAACCAACCGAGGAAATCGAAAATGTCAAAGGCGCTGCGCCACCAACCACTACAGCCTCGATGTCACAGCTTCCACAAACCAAGGTTAAATCAGGGCTTTGGTAATTGCCGCCAACCACGGCAGTCTGCATGGCGGAGGCGCCTGTGCCACCATCCGTTACGGTAATGGTGTATTCACAGGGCGCAAGGTTGTTGAAGGTCGGGGATTGTTGGACCAATGGAAGCACTAGGCAGGTGCTTGTAAGCTGGTAGTTGAGGGTGCCGGTGCCGCCAGTGGCAGTGATTTGGATGCTGCCATTCGAGGAGCAAGTCGAATTGGTGACTTGGTAGGTAAAACTCACTTGTGCATTCAGCGAGCAAACTGCAAAAAAAGCAAGTATCGAAGCAATGTAAGTCCTAATATTCATGAGATGTGATGTCTAATTAACCCAAACTACGGTCGAGCGTAGAACTATCAACCTAATGCCCTGAAGCATCCGTTTTGTTTGCCAAACGGGAGATTAAAGAAGTGAACCGCGTACGCCGACGAGGGGTAGGGCAAGTTGAGTTAGCGCCGGACAAGGGGTAACTACCAATTTTTTTGCCAGTAACTTGAATTTTAGAATTTTGGAAATTAAGAGCCTATCCGGAAACCTCGTTTGAGTCAGAAAAAGATGAATTTCGAGGTTCTGACGAAGTATTTTTTGATGGCATAGCAGCGCTACGGCTTCAAAAAAATACAAAGTCAGGTTCTTGAAAGGCGCTTTTTATGGCCAAAGGAGGTTTTCGGATAGGCTCTAAATCCGCTCCATGACCGCCTCCGGTAGCCAGCCCAGTTCGCCGTTTTCCAAGCGAACTTGCCACCAGCCATCCAGGTTTTCGACCTGTTCCATTTTTACGCCTTCTTGAAGGGTCTGGATTTCCTGTGAGGTCTCGTCAGGAGCGATGCGGAGGATGGCCGATTTTTGAATCAAAATGGCCAGGCGAGTATTTTTTCAAACCCTGCACGGCTCAGGCCGAGTGAAAAAGGCAGCAAGCTCAATACCAACAATCCAATGCCAGCGATGAGGCCCCATTTTTTTTGCGCCCTGGATTTGCCGAGCGCCCAGAAGGCGAGCGCACCAAAACCAAGCCACCAAAGCACCATTGCCATGATGCCCATACTAGTGGGAGGTAGCGCCATTTTTGCTGATTGCCACCATTTTGAAAGAAAAAAAGGTGGAAGTCGCTCAATCTCGTTCTTGACTTTTGACCTTAAAAAATCAAGGTTCCGCTGGGCTTCCACGTGGTCGGGCGACTGCAGCAGCGCCCGTTCGTAATGCAGGACGGCCCTGCCCGGACTGTCCGACCGATACCAAGCGTTGCCAAGGTTGTACTCCAGCTCGGCGGAGCGCCAACCGGAGGCCAGCAGTTGTTCGTATATTTCAATCGCCTTACCAAATTCCTTTTGTTGGTAGGCTTTGTTGCCTTCGGCAAAAATGCGTTCTGCATCCCCGGCCAACAGGCTGGAAATAAATGAGATAGACAGCGTCAATGCAACAATCAACTTTTTCATTCAATGCTTTTGTCAGTTCAGTTTAAATCGCCACAGCAGCCAAGTTATTATCATTAGGATTGCAATAACTGCTGCCAATTGCAAAGCGTAATCGAAAATGATTTTGCTCCATTTTGAAGTACTACCAGTATTTGTGTCTGTTGTTTTCGATGTAGCTTGCAATTTTTTGGAGTCTGTTGATGAGGATTTGGACTTAGGTTGTTTACCGTAGGTTATTTTTGGGTTTTGCTCCAAGGTAGAGGGGAAAGCATGAGGGGGTGTAGGCTGTTTTGTTTTTTGGTTCTGCCACAGTTGTTTTTCCAAAAGCAAAAATGCTTCGTTATAATAATTGCCATCTGGGTATAGTCTCAAATAGTCTTTATATGCTTTCTCGGTATGCTGTTCTTTGGCCATTTCCCAAGCAGTTTTTTCGGTGTGCTCTTGTCTTAGCTTTCTTAACTCCTCCAACCTTCTTTTGGCAAGGGGAACATGAATACCATTCGGGAAATTTTCCAGATAATCTTCAAAGTTGAGTTCAGTATCCAAATTTCTAACTTTATTCCACTCAATCTCTTCTTGTTGAAACGCTTCTTTCGCCAGCCTAATTTGCCGAAGTTCTTGGGATATAGCTCTTGCCATATCAGCATTGCGGCTGTCCGGAAATTTTAAGGTACTCTTCCAATACTTGTTCGGTATCAGTTTCTTTTGTATTTATCCAAGCTATTTCCTCTTCTTGGTATTGACGAGTATGCAATCGCTTGGATGCCTCAACCACATATTTGCCATAGTAAAAGCGGTGCTGATAGTCGAGGAAAGCCGAGCGTGTATTGCGGGAAAGTGCATGTTGCCAAGCTTCCTCGTCTTCAAGGACGAAAATTTTCTCTCTTGCCTGCTGTTGAAATCTGCCGGAAGGGTACAATCGAAGATAATCCAAATAATCTTCGATTGTAATGCTCAGTTGGTATGAAACTTCTTCCTTCAACTGTGGAAGTAACTTCATTGCTTCATTAGCATAGACGTTTTCTGGATGCCTGACAAGAAATGCTTCGAGTGAAGCGATGGACTTCTTGTCGGTACCTTCCCAGTCTTTTTTAGGACTAGCCTTGCGCCGGAACACAAACTGCCCTCCTTCATGGCCTGCGCCTTGCAGCGGAGCAGCTTCTGCATGCTGGTCATAGTTGAATCGCACTTGTTTGGTCACAAGGTCGGCCAGCAGTGCAATATTGAGGTCGGTGTGGTTTTCTTCCAAAGTCCATAAAATAGCTTTAGCAAAGGGACTATTTCCCTCATCGCCATCCAGCACCTCACCTTTGCCAGATGCGAATACCCAACGTGATGTGCTGCTGTCCCAGGTTTCAATGGCTCCAAAGCTACCTTTTGTGCCACGAACGAGCAGGGAACCAGAAAAACAGGAATCACTGATGAGCAATATATGTCGGCAAGGTGCAGCCTTGATGAGGTCACGTACTTGAACGTTTGGTACAAAGTCCTCTATTTCGTGTGGTTCGCTTTCCACTGGCATCCAATAACCTGATTTTGTGGTGGCATCCCAATGCCCATGACCAGAGTAATAGATGAGTAAATTATCCTCAGGTTTCAGGCTGGTGCATCGGCTTCGGAGCGTTTTGAGGATTTTACGCCGTGTAGCTTCTTCATCCAAAAGATAATTCACGTTGGTTTCTTCAAAGCCATAATGCTTCATGAGCAATTGGCCGAGAGCCTGTACATCCCGAACAGCGTTGTTAAGTCGAGCTACATGTTGGTAGTTGATAATGCCGATGCCCAAATAATGGTTGGCTCCGGAGGTGAGCGGGTTATGCTCCTCCTTTCTCAAAGCTTTAGCGCCTTTTGTTGCAGATGGCTGGGTCATGGTGCTCGTTTACATTTTATCCCTTCGTAATTTCAAGGAATAAAGGTGGCTTTTGTTTTAGTCAAATGGTAAACATATTTCGAAAATGGATGAAAAGCAATATTACGATAGACAAAGTTCCAAGAAAGAAAAATGCCTTCATCCACGCTGGCATTGCCCTCGGTAAGGGGATAGACAGCAAGCCATCCCAAAGGACATGCTCCATTTTTCTGATGTCCCTTAGCTCCACGTCATATTTGTCACCTATTTTTAAGGTGCCTATTTCTCCAAGGTCTATTGTAGTCTCGCTCACGGCGCCGATTGGGATTTCTTCATAAAGGATACCCGCTGATTTAAACGCTACAAAATAGGGCGGTTTACCTCCGCTGATGGACTTAATAGCCAACTTGTTCCCTATTTGCACGAAATTGGCAGAAAGCATTTCCTTAGTACGGTCTATTGTCAAAACTTTATTTCTATTTCCAGAATTCACTCGAACACTAATTATTTTTCCTAATGGCACATTCACTTCATATTTTGAATTGGAAGTTGGGGTAATTTCCAGACCAGCTAAGTCACCATCATCACTGATTGTCAATTCAGGTTTTTCCTTTCCATAAACACCGCCGACTGTAATAACGGAAACCTGTTTGATTGTATCTATTACATAATCCGCAGTCAACTTACAAATCCGATTTAACTCCGCATAGGCTTCATCTTGATAGCTCCCTTTCGGGTATTTATCGAGATATTCCTGAATACTGGCGCAATTGCTCGTTTTCTTGGCAGCCTCCCATGCTTTCTTTTCTGGGTCGGTGGCAATGGCTTTATTTGAGCTGGGTGTTGGGTCAGGTTTTAGTGGATAATCGTTAGAAGGAGTATTAGAAGGCGTACTTTTCAATTCTTTTACTTCTTTCTTTAAATCTTCATCTGCTGAAGGTTTTACGGCTACAGGTTCTTCATTTATTGGTGTCGGGGTTTGCGTCACTATTCCAGGTCTTATCATAAAATTATAATCTATCCTCCCACCTCCTCCAATATCTGTATCACTTGCCACATTAAAATTGATACTCAATCTGCAAGTTCCTTGAGCATCCTTTTTAATTGCTAGTTTTATATCCCCTCTATCTATAAATTTGCCATTATTCCCTTTTTGGGCAAACTTTACCCTGTTATTAATAATATTTACACCAACAAGTTTTTCGGCATTTCCAATATTGGCAGTCACAAATAATCTTTTGCGTAATCAACTCCAGATAAAGTTTTATTTCTAAAATTTACATTGTTAGCTCTAACGACTAGCCATGCCTGTTCGTACTTAGTCATGTCGACAACACTTCCAATCGACAGTGCATTTCCGGTAACGTCTTTTTCTCCTTCAATGCCATTTGCTATTAAAAGAAATTGAACATCTAAAGTCCCAATCTTTTACCATTGTGCATTAATCTTACTTCTTTTTGGCAATTCAAAATATTCGGCAGCCAAAACAAAGTCACAATCAACAACAGCAACGGCTTTTTGAAAAGTACAACCCTCGTAAAAATGGAACAGGACGCACTCATTTGTTTTGTTTTTTGAAAGTCAATGGCAACAACCCCACATCAAGTGTTCGTGTGCCAAATTCATAGTCCAAAGATAGAAATTTTGCATACACTGGTAACTAATTCGGCTTTTTTCAATATTTTTGAACCAATTTACTAAGTAAAATAGATTTGAGCAATAGGCAAACACAAAAAAGGCAGCAGGAAAACCAATGGCAACAACACCCACCCTCCATGCCCTACTCATCGGCATCTGCGACTACCCAATAGCGCATCACCAACTCTTTGGCTGTCGCAATGATACCAATCTAATCAACGACTATTTAGGCGTTTTTGCAAAAGAGTCAGGGCTCGACTACCGCCCTTTCCTGCTCTTGGACAGTGATGCAAGCCGGAATGGCATCATCAAATCATTCGATAATTTCAAAAAAGCCTCAGACGGCGATACCTGCCTAATCTACTACAGCGGACATGGCTCAAAATCCGCCGCACCACCCGAATTTTGGTATGAATCCGACCAGATGAATGAGTCCATTGTATGCCACGACAGCCGGATTGCAGGCGGGCTGGACCTACTCGACAAAGAGCTTTCCTACTTAATTTGGGAAGCTACCAAGGGAAAAGATGTCCATTTTGCTGCCATTATGGACTGTTGCTTTGCAGGCACCAATACACGGGGACTCACCCGAAGCCGCATGGCTGAACCTTCTTTCGTGCCAAAGACCGTTGAAGATTATTTGGGCTATTCGTTCTACAAAAAAACTGAAAAAGATGGCAGCGTGCTGCTTAGTCCACCATCTGGCAAGCACGTCCATTTGGCGGCTTCCCGGGACAGCGAGACAGCTAAGGAAAGGGATTTTGATGGGAAACAGCACGGGGCTTTTACCCATGCAATGGTGCAGATATTGGCGGAAAATGGGGCGCAGCTTACCTATCACGAACTGATGCGATTGGTGAACCTACGGCTTGGGCAGCTTGTCACCGACCAACACGCCCAGCTTTCAAGCGTCGTTGATGAATTCAGCCAAAAAGGTTTTCTCAATGGCGCACTTATTAGTTCCAAACGAAGTTTCCACGTGCGATTCACAGGCAGTTCATGGCGCTTGGACGGCGGTGCTTTGCATGGGATTGGCTATGGGGCGAACCTCAAATTGGAAGATGGGACCGATGTTATTGTGGTTGATAAGCACCCAGTGCAGGTCAAGGTCAAAGGGATAGAGGCACACGACAAGGAGACTGTCTATGAGGCCCATATTAGTTGGACTGGCCGCCCGAACATAGTATTAGGCTTTGCCGAGGATTGCGAAGGGGAAGGCGTAGAAGTTTTTCATACAACATGGATAAAATATGGCTCCATCCTTTTGGACCTGTCCGATAACCCAGCGAATGCCAATTACCTCATCCATGCCAAGGACAATAGTTTCTTTCTAACCTTGCCAGGGGACAAAGTGCCACTTTTTAAGCGTTCGGCGGGGGTCAACGAAGCCAGTTGCTGGCAATTTCTGGCCAATGTCGAAAGGGTGGCAAGATGGGTTCAGCTACTGGCACTGAACAATCGTTACTCGACCATTGGCAAAGACGAGTATGCCATTGAACTATTCCATGTTGACACTCCAAGCTTGGGAGACGAAAGCCCATCTACGTTGGTTGGCCTCCAAGTTGAAACCCCGGTCTTTGAGTATGGGATGGAGAAGAAAGGGTTTTGGGCAAATGCCCGCACTCCGGTTAAAGGTTAGGAACACAGGAGAACGGGAGCTTTGGGGGAGTGTCTGCTATATGGACAGCACCTATGGGGTTTACAATATGTTTATGCCTAAGCAAAGGCTGGACCCAGGGCAGGAGGCTTGGATGTCGTTCACAGACCAATTTGGCGAACTGCACCAAACCATCGAATTGTTCGTACCTGAAGAATATGCTTCTTGGGGAATCAGTGATATTTCCGATTATTTGAAGGTATTCATTTGCACCGACGAATTCGAAACAGATGTTTTTTGTCAAGAACCATTGGAACTGGAATCAAAAAAAGGGGTGAATGCTGTTGGAAAATTCGCAAATTCTGGCATCATGACAATGCCCGACTGGACAGTTTGCACCCTCCAACTTGATATCCGACGCCCGTGCGCATCCGTTAAGGTTGGTGGGGAACAATATGCAGTTTTGCCCAATTTGCGCATAGCGCCACATCCTTTATTGAGAGCGGAGGCCATGCTGTCCTCCATGGAAGATATTGGACGAGGTTTGCCAATACCTAAGTTGCTTAAATCAAGCTCCAATGTATTGGAACCGATGATGCTTGCAAGGGAACTTAGCCAATCATCTGGCATGGGCGTGTTGGAGCTGAGGAATCTTTCGAACCACGATTCTGTCACCTCGTTGGAGCCACTTGTACTAGAAATGGGCAAAAACGATGCTGGAACAATTGTCCCGATCGGCGTTGACATTAGCACTGGATTGATGTATCCATTGGGGTTTCAGGGGGAGGATGGAAAAATAAATATTGATAGACTCCCGGACGAGACCCCATCTGGCAACAAAAGCTTGATCGGTTCGCTGAAGATTTTCTTTATGAAAGTGCTTAATCCTATAACTAGAGCATATAGTTACCCTCAACTTGCTGCCGCAAATTTTGTCGAGGGTAGGGAATTTAGTTACAACTTAGACACAGTTCTTCTAAAGTCATTGGTCTATTCGGCACATCGGATTGTTCTATTTATTCATGGAATTATTGGTGATACCCGTGAAATGCCTAAGGCACTGCAACTAGCTCACGGCCTTGCAGAAAACCCTTTGGCCAGCCAATACGACTTGATTCTGACATTTGACTATGAAAACATGGAGACTTCCATCGAAAAAACAGCGGAAGATTTGAAGAAATGTCTTAAAAATATTGGACTTGAGGCAGGTCATGGCAAGCAGTTGGACATTGTTGCCCATTCAATGGGAGGTCTGGTGAGCCGATGGTTTATTGAAAAAATGGATGGCGATAAGGTGGTGACTAAATTGGTGATGTTCGGAACGCCCAATGGTGGTACGCATTGGTCAAACGTCCAAGAAATGGCAACTACGCTTTTTACTTACGCACTAAATGGTGCGTCGTTTTTGCAGCCTTGGCTAATTCCCTTGAGTATGGCAGGTCGTTTTCTCAAGAAAACACAAGTTACCATGACGGAAATGCACCCTGAAAAATCTACGGTTCTTAGGGAATTGCGAAAAAAAATCGAGCATAATGTCCCGTATTATATTATCGCTGGCAACACAAAAAAAATTCAAGCGCCCAACGGTCTAGCGTATGAAAAGGTATGGAGCCTCTTGAAGCAGCGATTTGGCTACATATTATTGGATAAATTGGTCTTTGGTGAAAGAAATGACATAGCTGCTACGGTAGAAAATATTTTTTTCATACATTTCGACGAAAATAAAAAAATCAAATACTAATGTTTGAAACCGGCTGTGACCATCTTGACTATTTTTATAATGAGGAAAGCCTAAAATGGTTGGCCGTTGCAGTTACTGTTTAGATAAACTTTTGGTGACCCCCAGAAATTTTGCCTTATGGAAAAAGGAGTATACATGACAGCAAGAAATAATGAATGGGCTTTCAACGGGAAAAATTACCTGTTGACCATCGCCATTGATAAATACCAGCATTGGAATCACCTGAACAATGCTGTTAAAGACGTAAAGGATTTCACGACAATCCTGCAGACCTTTTACCAGTTTGAGGAAGATTACACCTTGCGCCTTCACAATGAAGATGCGACCGAAGATAACATACGGCTTAAAATGAAAGAGCTAAAGAAGAAGGTTTCAAAGGAAGATAACCTTGTCATTTATTTCAGCGGGCATGGGCACTTCGACGAAGAAAGCAATTTAGGATATTGGGTGCCCGTCGGGGGCGAAAAAGAGAAGGAATCTACCTACATCTCCACCGCAGACATTGTACATTTCCTCAATCAAATTGATTCGCTGCACCTGCTCGTCATCGTTGATTCGTGCTTTTCAGGCACCCTGATTACCCAACACCGCAGCAAAGCCACTGCCGTTAGGGAAGAGCGATTCGCCTCCCGCAGGATATTTGCTTCCGGGCGGTCGGAAGTGGTGGACGATGGCGCTCCCGGTGACAACAGCCCTTTTGCAAAGGGTTTGATTAGTTTCTTGAAAAAAACATGGACGAAGCGACCAAAACAACTGCCTTAGTGGAATTCGTCAAAGACTATGTGGAAAAAAGCGATTCCCATCAATCGCCGATTGACGGAAGACTCAAGGGTGCCAATGACCAGAATGGGGAATTTGTGTTCAGGAAAAAAATATCGGAAAAGGATATTTGGGACATTGCCTTGTCGGAGAATAATAAGGATAATTATCAAAAGTACCTGAAACTGTTTCCGGATGGCGAGTTCGTGGAGGTAGCCAAGCGCAAGATATTGAATATGGACGATGAAGCCGTCTGGCAAAAAGCCATTGATAACGGCACTCCCGACTACTACAAGGCTTATATTGATGAATTCCCGATGGGTCTTCACATCCCGGAAGCACGCAAACGGCTCGACGCTGCCATCGAACAGATTAAATCGAAACAAAGAGAGGCAAGGGATGCTGCCCAAAAGGCGGAAGAGCTTGAAAAATTGAGATGGGATTACAAAAACAGGGTTCACGAAGCGGAAAGCCTTTTTGAAAAGCATGAGTATTCGCAAGCCCACCAAAAATATTGGGAAAGCCTGCAATCTTATGCCGAAGGCTATGGCTTTGTGCCGGGCGACGAATACGTTAAAAGCAGGATTCAGGAATGCAATGAATTTATCCGCTTCCATGAGCTTAAATCGGAAGGAGAGGCAGCCTACGCATTAAGAGACTACCGCAATGCGGGCATTTATTTCCAACAGGCACTGAAAATAAAACCGGACGAGCAACTCCGAAAACGGGCGGAAGATTGTACCCAATTAATGCAGTTCAATGAACTCCAAGCCGAAGGGGAATTGGCATTCATTCAAAAAGACTATAAAAAAGCATTACAGTTTTTCAAAGATGCCCTTGAAGTAAAACAGGATGAAAGGGTAATGAACTTAGTACAGGTTTGCCAGGAAAAAGTGGAATTCTCCAAATTAAACACAGCATTAGGGCTTGGGGAAAAGGCATATATCGAAAGAAAATTCAAGGATGCACTTCCAGCATTTTGAAAATGCCCAAAAACTCCTGCCTGACCTTCGAAAACACTTAAATAACTCGGAGCGGTTACAGGAGTATCATGAAAAAATCGAGCATGAAATCAAGCTGACGAAAGAGCGGTTGAAAAAGACGGTGGTGATTAAACCTATACCGAAAAAAACAACACCGCCCCAAACCAGTATGGAGCTAGAAAAAAATACAAGGGGGGGGCAACCGCTCGGGCAGAGACCCGTAATGCCCAAACCGATGCCGGTGCTTGCAAAAAAAAGACCATCTACCCAGGTTATTCTGGGATGGATATTCATTGTGCTGGCGATTCTTATCTCTATTTTTATTTTGATGCAATGATGATAGTCCTTGTAAATAATCAAACTATTTCTAAACGATTAAAAGATGCGAGGCTATAACCAAAGAAAATTAAGCAACGCCGAATTAGAAACCTTAAAATACCCATCCGAAACCTCCCGTTTCGCACTTGCGCTGATAGTTTGCCTGCCATTGGCGGTTGGGCTAATAGTAGCGGCGGTTTATTCCAAAGGGCTTTTGTTGTTGTATATTTTAGCGATTGTATTCTTGATATGGTTCGGCCTTTCGATAGTGAAAGCCCGCTTGGTAGCCAATGCACTAAAGGTATCCGTCAAAAATTTCCCGGAAATCAAACAAATCGTAGACGAGGTAAAATTGGTATTGGATTACCGGAGGAATGTGGATGTGTACATTGTGGAAGAAGGTAGCGTAAATGCTATGCTTGCGAGGTTTTTCGGAACCAGGTTCATTATTTTGAACTCGGAATTGGTCAGCGATATGCTGGAGGGGCAAAATATTATTCAATTGAAATGGATAATCGGGCGATTTATCGGAGCCATGAAGACCAAGCAAATCCGCTTGGATATCCTAACCTCTTTCATTGAAAACCTGGAACAACTGCATCTTTTAAATATTTTTCTTCTTCCATATACTAGGGCTACCCAATATTCGGGAGACAATATCGGGCTGGCGGTTTGCCAGGATCTGAACCAGGTGATGATGGCTTTTGATAAATTTTTAGTTGGAAACGACCTGGCAAGGAGGGTCAATTTCGAGGGGGTATTGGAGCAGGGAAAGGCCATCGAAGGCAATTTCTTTACTGTATTGGCAAGGATATTTTCTCCGTTTCCGCATACAGTCAGCCGCTATTTGAACCTGTTGGCATTTGCGAAGTGGCGCTACCCGGAGCAGTTTTACGCCTATATCAGAAAGCAGAACCTTGAGATTTGCACCGACGTCGGGGTGGCTTTGCCGCATTCATATCTCAGCCATGAAATTATTGCGCAGGGACATAATACGCCTTCGGGTTCGCCACGTATCCGATACAGCAGTTCCGCAGCAAAAGCAGGGATAAGAGTGGGGAAGAAACGGTAAATAAATGGTTAAATGGCTGAATGGTTTGGACATGAGCTGCCATTTAACCATTTAACCATTTGTTATTTTGCAGTGATTACTACGTTGATGCTAATACTATGTTTCTCCGTTTTATAGAATACCGATTCTTTTTTGTTGAGTGATGTTTTTATTGAGGTGAGCTTAAATAAATCATTTACAAAGAACCTTATTTTTACAATTTCTTCCTGCGTGATATTAGTGTAGGTTTGTTTAAAAGAAGATTCCTTTTTTGCTTTTGAGGCAATTTCCTCGAATTTTATTATTTCTGTCAACTCAAGAGTTTCGATGGTTTTCCTCTGATTAGTTAAATATCCGAATAACTCTTCCAAACAGGCTCTGAGCGCTGCTACTTTTACCTGCGGCATTTTTATCTTCTAATTGATAAGATTGCGTAGTGCCCACTTCTATTTTCCCATGAATATCATTAAAATATAGTTGAAGGTCGTCTTTGTATTTTTCCTGTATTTTCGAGAATACGTTCTCATCTGCTTTAGGGGTTTCTTTCGGTTCTTCAGGGTCTTTTTTGGGTTCCTCCATATTTTGAGGAGGCGTTTGGAGAGTTTCAACACTTTCAGACTTGCCGATTTTTTCCACCTTCAAATTTATCTCAATATTATCTTTTGGCATGTTGGGGTAAAGAAAAAATTCTACCTCGGCGGTCGAACCTGCCACTGATATGAACGTCTTGAGGTTGTATAATTTCAGAAACTCCTGTTCCAATACCGAAATGGCTCCCGATTTTATGTCCAGTTTTCTTTCTTCCTTATAAAACAGTTTACTGCTGACCACGGGCCCCCAATCAGTTCCTTTATACCCGATGATTGCCCCCGACTCTAAAAAATCCTCGGATTCGCTGCTATTTTTTATCAACTCGATGGATTTGATTTTCCATCCTTCTGTTCTATTAATGTCTTCAACCAACTGTTTTAATACTTTGCCGAGGCTATCTAATTTTTCGTGCCGGTATTCGTCATGGAAACAGCTGTAAATAAAGCTGATACCAACTTTTCCAGTGGTTTTATCTTCTATGGAATTAGGCAACGTGCAATCCCCGGCCTTTTTTTCTTTGAGTTTTTTGCCAGTTCACCTTTTTTTGTCCAATACGGGTCCTCTTTTGACTCAGGGAAAGTTTCTTCCATAATAAATGAGCCAAAGGTGTCCCCGCTTGCCTGCGGTTGGGTTGAAAAATACAAAATGCCGCTATTGGTAGAATGTAATTAATCATGTTGTTCAAGATGCTATTCGATGATTGGAAAACCCTTTCAGGCAGGATTATTTTGCCTTCTTGGGGTTAATTTTTATTTTGCTTATTATCGAAGGCTTTCCGCTATTGACCATGATGCCGGGTCTGCCTGTGGCAGGAATGGTTATGTTCTTGCGTCCTGCCAGGTTCTTTTGAGCTGTGCCTGTCAGCTCTCCGGCTTCCTTGGCAATCAACTGCATGATAGAAATACTATTCATGCCAAGTTGGATTTTATCCTTGTCCCGCAGCGCTGTTTTGCTGTTGATAATAGCGCCATTGACCATGACTTCACCTTCATCAGGCTCCACGAATACGGTATTTTTGCTGAAAGACAACTTTGCGTGCTTGCTTTTTACCACCGGGTCGAGCCATTTCACGTATATCTCACATTTGGGGTGGCTTCCAATGGAGATAGACTCTATGGCTGCCGACCGCAACCACTTGCTTATGGGCTTGCGTTGCCCTGAAAATTCGGCAGGGGACAGGTAAAGTATCTCGAAATCCTCTAAGTGGGCTACCACGGAATGCAATATCCCTCCCAGTAAGCCGCCATAAAATATCATGACTACTCTTGCTATGCTCGGATCAAAATATCGGAATAAACCAAGGGGTAGTAAATATGTACGGCGACAATACCAGCAATTAGCCCGCCTATTAGCCCGCTTTTTAATTCGATGGTGGAAAGCAGTGTACAAATCAGCCCGATAACCGTCCCGAATATGGTCCAACCAAGCAGATGCCCAAGATAATTGTTATTGGGCAGCACCTTTGCCGTGAGTAGTTCCTGTAAGAAGAAAATCAACATTCCAAGCACTATCGCAATAACACAACGAAGCAAAATGCGCCAGAATGAAAACATCCGACTTTGCCCCATTTCTTCCACGATGCTTAAAGCCAGCGTGATACCAAACCCCATGGCTGCACCAAGAAAAATACTGTCATAGAGGGCTGTGGATATCTGCACATCCGTATCAAAACCTGCGGACAGCAATTCCCTTAGCCAAGGAAGGGTTATCTTGCCGCTTAATGCGAATACCCAGGAAACCAAGCCGCCCAAAGCGCCGAACCATAGCCAGTTCAAGCGGCGATACGTTCCTTTGAGAGAAAAAGCCACCTTTACTGTGCCGTTGGAAAAACTCCGCATGGTCTTTAGAAACCTCCCCTTCTCCTTTATCCCGCAAGTATTTCCAGGTTTCAAGCAGCATTACTTTTTCTCCCACTACCACTATCTCGTCCTGGTCTTCTATCGGGGTTAGGGTCAGGGGGTCACGGCTGGTGACGTTGGCTCGTTTCACTTCGTAGTATCGGCGGATATAGTGTTTCTTAAAGTAATAGTTGTTGTACATGGGGATGGCAATCACCAAAGCTCCCAGCAGCAACCCTACCCAAACCAATCCTATCGCAAATACAGCCCACGCTCATCGAAGTGGAAAGTTCGGGGCTTTTCAAAGAACTGCCCAAAATGGCGTTTTTGGAAGCATGGAGAGAGATGTTCTTATTGTTGTACCAAATATCGAATTGCCTAGTCTCTTTACCATAATCAGGGTTGGTTTTAGATGGGGCAACAAGCAAAACCACATTGCTCGTGAGCGTCTTTGCCATGAAATTCAGCGTTTTCTCAAGTTTATCCGGCGCTTCTCCGAAGTTGTGAAAATCGTTTGGGTTGCGGGTAGCGTTCACAACGCTGCTTAGAAAGGACTCCTTTGCGTCCTTGCCTATTCCGATGGTGTATATTCTGAAGGATTCGTCAAGCCCCCTGACAATATCCAGTAATTCACTTTCCCTGATGGTGTCTATTTTGCCGGGACCTTTATATATCGGGTTATCTCTTATATCGTTCTTTCCGTCCGTTACTAATATTAATGCCTTTTCGCCTTGCACATTTTTTAGTTCTTCAATTTTTACTTTCATTGCACGATGCAAGTCAGTGTCATTTTCCTTCCTAGACTCAACAGACCCAACCACCGATTCGAAATTATCTGCCCTTAGCTGCCTGCTCCCCGATTGCGTCGTGGAACCAAGCGAAATTCACTTTTGCCGTCTTTAATGCCTCAATACTTAAAGTGCTACGGATGGCATCCTGCGCTTTTTTCAGTTTATTGTCGTGTATATTTCTCATGCTCCCGCTCAGGTCGAGCAGGAAAAGCACGGTCAGGTTTTTTTGGGGAATCAAGACCCCCGGCTTGCCGGTTTGGTCGGAGGTCTTACTGCCCAACAAATCACGAATTCGAGCGTATCTACGCTGCCATCCAAAGTTTCGTAATCCGAACTTTGGAAGCATCATTTCAAAGGCTCCTTCTTTGTTTAGCGCCGTAACGAAGAATATCAAGCCACGATGCTCCTCACTTGCCTCGATACTGTCAATAGTAAAAACCTCGCTTTTCTGTTGCGCCTCAGTCCTTGTAAGGCTGAAAAAGAAAATGAAGAAGACGGTCAGGTAAAAAAGGATTTGTTTCATGCCTTTGTTTTTTAGTGCATGTTATTGAGATGCCCAGCTATTGTTTTCCAGGCGACCCAATGTTTAAAGTCTGCTTTATTGTTTACTTGCCCGGATTTCTTCCGGGAAAAAATGCCCGTATCGAAATTTTCCGTCAAGGTGTCCAGCACGATGGCAACCTGGAAGGGTCTCGTATAGAACAATTCGTGTGTTTTTTTCAAGTCAATATCCGACAAGTAAGGCGTGTGCCCCGGATGGGTATGGAACCAGCCGAGGAGCACATTACCTAGGTATTCGTCCATCATCTTGTCGAGCAAGATATTCGCCTCGCTCCCTAATTTCAGATAGACCGGGCTTTGAGCATCCGCCTTTTGCCGGGCAAAAATGGTGGATGGCGATTTCGTAATCCCCGTTTTCCACCACCACATATTTGCCGAGCAGGTATCCTCCAACCTCGTCCACTTGCGAGGGCAATTTGCCGGTCAAACTTTCGGAAGACCAGTCCAAAATAGCTTCCACACATGCCCGGTGCAAAAAAACTCCCGCAATTACTGTGTCCGCAACATAATCGCCTAAGCGGATATCGAAGTATTCGTCACTGCTCCTGATTGCCTGGAAATCGGCGGTGTCCAATTCTCTTTTTCGGATGTTTAAGGTCATTCCCATCATGTCATGCCCCGTGTTTGTACCAGCGCCGGACATCGGTCCATCGCAGCCAGTCGGTTTTTTTGCCTTCGGCGTTGTTCAGTACGCCCTGGTTTTTCCAGGTAAAAAAACCGGTCTGGAAATGGGGGTTGTTGTCGCTTTGCAAGCTATCTAATTCCATCGCAATATGGTACGGCTCTTTAAACCATGTTTGGTGGATGTTCTGGTCAGGTCTCGACAGGAACAACCCATGCCCCGGGTGGGTATGAAACCATCCCATCAATTTATAGCCTTCATCTTCATAATACCCTGTTTGCTTTTCCAATTTGCTCCATGCCTTGGACCCAAACGAAATTTGATAAACCCCAAAGTCTTCAGATTCGATGTTGACAAACCGTTCTAAAGAAACCTGGTATTTCCCGGTATGCTGGTTTTTCTCTGCTTTTCCCAGCAAGAACCCGCCAATTTCCGGTATCTCGGCATTCCGCATGTTTAGTAGCAGGTTGTTGTCGTTAAATACAAATTCGTCTATGCGGGCAGCGCAGGCATCATGGATAAAAATATCGGAAACCTGTGACTCTCGCCACCAATCGGACAGGGGGATGGGGAAATATTTTTCAGCATCGTGGATGAATGTAGGGGGGTATTGGATTTTCGACCAGCGGCTTTCGGCGGAAGAGGAGGCAGTTACTTCCCGTTTCGGTGCCGGAAGGGACGATGTCTCTTTTATCCCGCTTGCGGCATCTTTCGTTTTATTAATGGTGATTTTTGGGCGACCATCGGCGGCGCTACTGGCTGCCGCACCGGCTGCGTCGGCGTTTCCGGTATCCGGAAACTGCTGCTGGCGTTTTTGCTCAAAGTTTCGGACAAATTCCTCTTTCTCCTTTTGGCGGCTTTTTGCCTTACTTTTTATTACCAAAAATGTAAACGCCGCCAGGGTTAATATGAGCACTCCTATGATTATAATGTAAATTGGGTCAATAGGAGCGATGGACACTGGCTTGTCATACTTTACGGCTTCTGTTTTCCTGAATCCCGGAGCACTACGTCATAATCGTTGCCGGATTTCAAAGCTGAGACATCACTAAGGTCTAATCTATAGTCAGGAACGGCCTCAATGTCTTTTCATCTACGATGATATTATCCAATTCTAAAAGCGACCGAATAAGGTGGATGACCGCCCGTGATGGATTTTATTTCGAGGATATTTCCCGTAAATGAAAAGATGCCTGCGAGTGGTAATTTAGTTCGGTCTATTTCCAAAAACTTGTTCCTGCTTCCAGACTTGACTAGCAGCTTTACTATCTTCCCAAACGGTATCACAACCTCATATTTTGTATTTGCGAGGGTTTTGATTGGCAAGTCAGGCAAGCCGCCTAAGTCGGAAACAGACACTTCCGGTTTCTCGCTTCCATATACTCCGCCTACGGTGATTACTTGTTTGGTTTTTTCGTCCACATAATCAACTTCCAATGGGCAGACCCGGTTGAGTTCTGCCTGCGCCTCGTCTTTGAATTTCCCATTCGGGAATTGGCTCAAGTAGCCAAAAGGCTTCGCAGTCACCGGTTTTTTTTTGGAATCCCAAGCTTTTTTTATCCAGGTCGGCGGGTTCTGGTTTCGGTTTAGAAGGCTGTTTTGAGTCCTTTTCTTCTTTTTCTTTAGCAGCAGCAGCTTTAGCAGCAGCAGTTTCAGCAGCAGCAGCAATCAGATTTTGTATTTCATTAGATAATTCGTGGTACTTACTTATCAGTTGAAAGTCTTTTACCTTTCCGTGATATTTTCTCTGATAGTCGCTTGTTAACTTTTTCAACCGTTCTAAATCATTTGCCCCGGTTGAGAGCTCTATTTTGATTGCGTTTAACAAGTCGGCAGCATCATTTTCAAGTTGTTCTTGTTTAGTATCTACCTTTGGCTCGTTATCCACCACCTCGTTATTTGGTTTGATGCCTGGTACCTTCCCTGGTTTTATTTTGAATTTGAATTCGATTTTTCCTGCTCCTCCGAATGTTGTTCCATTGGTTACTTTGAAATTGATGCGAACGTTACAAATTCCATCACCATTCTTGTTTACTAGGAGTTTGATATCGCCTCTGTCTTTGGAGTCAAACTTTGCGCCTTTCTGGGCAACTTTCGTCTTACCATCACTGACCATCTTGACTCCATTTAAGCTATTGTGGTTCCCTATTTGGGCATCAATGTGATAGTTATCTTGATGTTCTCCTTTTTAAATTTCACATTATTTATTCGGGCAATGAACGTTGCTTCCTCAAATTTGGACATATCAATTGTGCCACCATCTGGCAGCACGTTCCCTGGAACATCTTTTTCACCTTCGACCGCATTGGCTGATAAAAGAAACTGAACATCAACAGAGCCGATTTCATTCCCATTGCCTCTTAATATCACCTTTTCCTGTGCAGTCACCACCATAGGCGAACCAACAATTATCAAAACCACCAATGCAACAAAAATCCTTTTCATAGTACTATGATTTAGAAGTAAATGTATTTTTTGTAAAGCCAGAATCCGCCCCCCATCAAAAGCCCAAGGCCAAGAATCCCGATGCTCGCCCAAAGCCAGGCGGGCAAGGTTGTTTTGTCAAAATCAAGTTGCTTCGGAGTGATTATATGCTTCCCTGCCTCGTCCGTTACACAAAAAGGTAGCGTCCTGGGGCAAGGCGAGTGGAATCGAAGGGTATGGAATGAGGCGAGCCTGCGCCTAATTCCTTGCGGAACAGCATAGCGTCGGGGGCATCCAGCCCCGCTACTTCCAAAAAACAAGGCGACACATTGCTGATCAAGCCTTGTATTTGAATGGCGTCGTCGGCAAACACTATTTTCGGCGCTGCTACTGGCTCTTTTTCTTTGCCGGGTATTTCCTTACAGAAGAGTCGGCTGGCACACCGGGGCTTTCCTTTTTCTCCGAAGGTACCTTGTTTTCAATTGCTTTCACAAGCACGGCTTGTTGCTCGCCTTCGGTCGTATCGGGCTTGGCGTAGGCACTTCCTTTTGGTATTATCACAAAAGGAAAGGATACTGGGAAGGGATACCTTTCGCCGGATTCAGCGTCAACGATTGCGCACGAGAGCTGGATTTTTCCTTCCTGCGGTTTTCGGGGGAACTGCCCGAGCCTGTACTCGATATTCCCAAAGGTCTTGTCTTTCAAACCATTCCTTTCGCCAATGACCAAGTTATTTTGCCGGACGATCAGCAATTGCAAAGGAAAAACCTGGCTTTTCGCTTGCTCCTCTGCCGTTATTTCTAAGAAAAACCTGTTTTTGTGTTGTTCAGCCTGAAACTTCAAGCCCGAGAATTGCAAGGAAATGACCGTATTTTTGTATTTGTTCAAATCTACGTGGAAATCGAGGGATTGCATGAGGTGGGATTCGATTTTCCCTTCGCCATTCAATTCTTTGGTAACAACGGAATATTTCGCAGTCATTTGTCCTTTATCGCTCCCGTTCTTCCCATAAGAAAATTCAATGACATGCTGCCCCGCCAGACGGAAGCAAGGCAGGCAAAACAAGGCAAGAATGCAAAAAAATAGGTGGACAGCTTTTTTCATTTCGGGTCAAATTTGGAAAAGCTTTCCTTTCATTAATAAAAAACCTGCCGCCAAAGGGCAATGGGCAACAGCCAAATCCATTTGGATCCATGTTTCGCAGCCATGGCGGAGGCGTGTAATGACAACTTGCCCAAGTCAACAGCCACTTTCCTCACGTCCATCAATTGGAGGGTGACGCCCTCGCCATTCATTCCCCATTCAGCAAGGAGAAGGGTATATTCGGAGACATTGCCGATTTCAAGGGTCTTGACAGGGCTGCCATCTTTAAAAGCCACGACAGAATAGGGAGGCTTGCCCCCGGCTACTTGGAATATCCTGAACCCGTCTTTTCCCTTTTTTTCGCATTTGGCGGTCAGCTCTGGGAAGGCGTTGCCCAAAGAGATGCTTGCCTGTTTTCCGCCCAAAGAGACCACCATGACCGTGCTACGCTCTTCAGGCAAGGTGGCAAGGAGCCAGTTGTTCGGCACCCATTCGTGTTTAATGGCATAGTCTTTATTGTCCGAAAATTCGACGTCGGGCATTTTCGTGCCTATCCCTTGTCTAAATTGGATGCTGAACTGGTCGCCGATTTTTATCGGCGCATCATATTGGAAGGGTTCAAGTTCCTTTAATTTGTTGCGAGCTTTTGACACGTTTCTCCCGCTGGGATATTCTTTCAGATAGGCCTTGTAGGATAGGTTATCCCCTTTCCTTGCCGCACGGGTATAGGCTGCGTCGTCCAAGTCTAATTTCGGGGCAGATTTGGGCTTTGTGACATTCGCCTTTTTCAAGCTATAATCAGGGGTGAGCAAATCCTCCAAGTTGCCATTGTTCATGATTTCATAGGCAATGGTGCAAGATAATTCTTCCATTTCTTTATCACTCGTCGTCGAACGCCCCTCTATAAGAAACTCTGCCGCCAGGATTTGGTCTTCTGTCATGTCCCCGGCATCTATCATGAAAAAGGCCGCGACTCTGGCAAGCCCCAACAGGCACTCTGCCTCAATTGCTTCCTGCCCGTCCTCGTAATTCACCTGACAACCTCGTTTCTTGATAGCTGCGATAATCGGAATGCCGGTGGATATGGATTCTTTCAATGCTGTGAAGCCAAAATTCAATTCTATGGAACCCTTGTCGGTCAGGGTTCTTCCGGAGGTGGTGAGCATGCTCATCCCGTCCATGCGTCCCACCAATTCGATCAGGCCAGGGGAGAATTCCAATTCCAGTTCCTCATTATGTTTCCTCGATGCCCAACTGAGTTTATTGATTTTTACGGTAATGCGAAGGTCATTGAAGTCGGAGGAAATATAGCTGATGACTTTTGGCACGTCGAGCTTGTTGGTGAGTCTGTTGTTAATTTCGGTATTCAGCTTGCTTTTTCGGCTATCTATGAAATTGAAATCTGCCTGAAAAGAACCTTTGTACTCCTCCCCGTTAATCACATAGCAAAAACGGACATGCTTAGTCTGGGCAAAGCAGCCCAAGCTAAACATGAGTATCGCAAATATGAAAGACAGTTTCATAAGCACATAACGATTAGGTTCGTTTCCCGAGGACTTTAATTTTGGGAGCATTCACCATTGGCGGTGGCGGAGGCGGAGGTTCCGGATTGTCCAGGTTTTTCCTGACTCCCGTGACGGTTACCCGTACCTTTTCTTTCCTCGTCCTCAGCCACTCCTCCGAAGGCTTTAGCAGAGGCCTGGGGTCGGTGACCACCCCTTTCGCCTTGCTGATGATGTTGTTCGGTTCCGCAAAATCCCGCACCCATTTAGCCACTCCTGCATCTTCGGGATAGGGCATAATGTTTAAGGCATGGTAGTTTTTATATTGAAGCATTTCCCAATCTGCTCAATCAGCATGTCCAAAGTATGCCAATGACCAAGCACCTGTGCATTTATGCAAATATGCCCCCTATATTCCCCGCTCGACCTGATGTTGGGATGCCAGACAGGCGTCCGCATATAACAAATAGGGGAAGAGGTCATGGGATAGCCATTGGGCAGACTGATTTCAGCAGTATGAAGCTCCCCGTACACCGGCTTCTGTTGACTATCAATGGCGGTAATAGTCTTTACCCGGAAATGGATTTTGTAGGACTCCGGAGGAAACCCGGGCCGCTGATTTAAAGGCTCGAAAGTGATCAGCTCGCTTTGGCTACAAAAATCCTGTAAGAGCTCATGTTCCATTTCCAGCCTTCTAAGCCTTGGATCTTGTTTGAATTTGCTCATTGTCTGTGCTTGGGTGGTTCGGCTATTGGCAATTTGCTCGAAAGTGACTATTTAGGAGGCTCTTCTTTCGCCCGGAACGGGTGGTGATGTTTTGTTTTTTTGAATCCTGCTTTTGGCGGGACAAAATTTTCAAAAAAACAAGACCACCTAAATAGTTACGCTCGAAGAATAAAAGCTCCGGCGATGACGACCGGCATCATCAGCAAAATGTCGCCGTCCTGTACTTCTCCGTGACCGAGGGTTTCGTCCTCGCCCAATTCCCTGTTTTTGCCCTTGGGCGCTAACTTATAGGAAATGGGATTGCCCTGCTGGTCTATCCGTGGAATGCCGAGGGAGGGATCGCCGACCAAAGTTTCAATCACATCGGTGGCGGTAGCGTTCAAAGGCAGGGTCACATCAACGTCATCTGCGTTGGGCATGACCCGAATAACGATAGATATTTCTTTTTCCACTTTTAATTGGTTTTGCGTAAAAAAATATGGTTCAACTTGCGTAACCCGGATTTCATAATCCGAACGGATTTTTACGCCCAGATTAATAAATCCGAGCTATCATGCTTCAACTGAATGAGAGAAAGCCCTCATCAGCGGTCAACTCTATGAAATGAATATCTTCATTGGCGATGACCCTGATGATATGCAAAGGCGGTATTCCTATTTCATGTAATGTCTTTTCAAGAAACTCGAAATGCTTGTCAATTTCCTTCGTTTCTTTGGTAATGAGCACGTCTTCCCCTTTCACAGAGTGGTTTTGTTCAAGGTATTTTTCGGTCAGGTAAAGACTGGGCTTGACTAAAGGCATCGTGATTTCGCTTTCTTTGGTCGTGATTTGCAAAGCCAGCTCATTGTCCAGCAGTATGACAGGGTTTTCATCCCGAAGGTGGTCAGACAACCAGGCGAGGGTTTCTGCGATGGTATTGGAAGCAGATAGCGGCGATGTCTCGATGGGGTCATAGGCAAAATGGCTGAAGCAAATTTCTTTAGGCGGCTTCGGTGCCAATTGGAGCACAAGGTTGTTCATTCCCTCGTAATACAATTCACCTTCCATGATATGCTTATCGTTACCATTGATAACCTTGAGCGCTTCCTGTGTCTGAATAGCACCCACGATGGAGGAAGTTATGGGCGTAGTTGGAATCCTGCCCTGCGAATAATTCCGTCGTGCCACATCTGGACATCCCAAGCGGTATCGGATGTTGAACCAATCGTTCTTGGATAGATTGCATTCGTAGCATGATAGATTTGGCCGATAGACGTTTACGATGCCTGTAAGATTTTCAATAGCACCATCTACCCATGCTTTATTGACCTTGTAGCAGGCCCGGTTAAGCATTAGCCTAGCAAGGCGGTTGTCTAAGCATCCAATCACAACGTCCATGCGGCGAAAGACCCCTAAGCCAACATCTATGGTTATATCGCCGTTGATGGTTTGGACTTTTACATTTGGGTTTATTTCACGGATTCGCTCAGCAGCAATATCAGACTTTTGACTTTTGATTTCGCAGTCTTTTTCTCGGAAAAGTACGGAACGGGAGAGGTTAGCATACTCAATATGGTCAAAATCAACGATTAGAATATTGCCCACATTCATCAAGGTAAGGTTTTTCAGTACTTCGTTTCCCAAAGCTCCAGCGCCTACTACCATTACGCTGGCAGATTTCACAATTTCAGTTTTCCACCAAGACAGCAAATGAAATGTACTGTCCCATTCTTTCGATTTGGGTTTTACGGTGATAGCATTTCGAGGGGTTGCTCGTTGCATAATAGAGCTTATTTGGTTTAAAAGATGGTGTTATGAAGAAAATGATGCTGCACTTTTAAAACTTCGCACTAAATAGGTTTTGTGAAAATGAGTTAAAACATAACGCATTTGCCCCTCCTCGCCGCCTTCGGCGGCTCGTCGGGGGAGGGGGCTTTTTAGGGCTTCGCCCCCAAACCCCTATTTGCACAAAACCTATTTGCGCAGAGTATAACTTCATTCTGAGCAAAATAACGATGCCGGAAAAAATCTTGATTTTTCATGACAATTATATTTATTCCAATTCCAATTTTCACAATCAATGGTCAATTAGAAATTTGGTTCTTTTTGTGGAGCAAAATATTCAATTTCAGGCGATTTCGAGGTTTTCTGAACTCTTATTATTCCCTAGAGAATTACAACACAACATGGTTCAAAAGTCCACAAAAAAAGAATTTGCAATTTTAACATTTCTTTGTATCTATTCAAAAGGAATTTTGTAAATTTTATTGTAATATGTGTTTATATGTGTTTCGATATAATTATTGAATTCGCAGATTAGCGAACTCCATGACCAGAGACTAATTTCACCTAAACCGCTCATTTTCGAGCCGTTCCAAATATTCAAGGCAAACCAAATCTTCCGCATCCTCACTGGGCGGGGTGCTGAACCAAGCCGCCAAAATTTCCTTTGCAACCTGTTCCGAAGTGCTTCGTAAACTCATGGCCAGCACGTTGGCGTCATTCCATTTTCGGGCACCGGCAGCGGTTTCAGCGTCGTTGCAAAGTGCAGCCCGAATGCCCTTGACTTTGTTGGCAGCCAAGCTGATGCCCGTACCGGTCCAACAGAAAAGTACACCCATGTCAGCTTTGCCCGTGGCTACTTTTGTGGCAACATCCACGGCCACTTTTGGCCACGAAGCGTTTACTGTACTGAAGGCCCCAAAGCGAGTCACGTCGTGGCCCATTTTCAGCAACTCCTCCACGACCAACTGTGGCACGTGGCCGTCCATGTCCGTTCCAATTGCTATTTTCATTTGAGAATATTTTCATGCAAAACCTTTGGAATGGCTTGATAGGATTGGTTAAGCACCCGCAAAATTCGCCAGGACGCTGCCAATTCAAAGGGTTTGGACAAAAAAAGTGAAAAAATATATCAGCTTTGCACTCTTTTTTCAAAAGCATTTTTCGAAATTAATATTAATGACTGAACCTAATTTTCTTATTGCGGGCATCCAGCAGATTGGTATTGGAAACCTTGATGTTCACGCTACCTGGCGTTGGTACCGGGAGCACCTTGGCTTCGATGTGCCGGTTTTCGAAGAGGCGGCCCAAGCGAAGCTCATGTTGCCCTACACGGGTGGAGAGCCTCGCAGCCGCCATGCCGTGCTTGCGCTGAACATGCGGGGAGGCGGTGGCCTCGAAATCTGGCAGTACACCTGCCGTACGCCACAACCCGCTGATTTTCAGCCGCTTGTGGGCGACCTCGGCATTTATATCATGAAGATAAAATCAGCCGACGTACCTGCCTCCCATTGTTTTTTGATGAAAAAAGGAGCTGAAATACTCGGCGAAATTACCAGAAACCCGGCGGGTCAGCAGCATTTTTTCCTGAACGACCCTTACGGCAACCTGATTGAAGTGGTGGAGGGAAACAGTTGGTTTGCCGATGGCGACCGCACCATGGGCGGCGTTTACGGTTGTACCATCGGCGTGTCCGATATGGAGGAATCACTGGTTTTTTACAAAAAGATACTTGGCTGCGACACCGTGGTTTTTGATGAAAAAGACAGTTTTGAAGACCTCTCCTGTCTTCCAGGTGGGGAGTCCTCGGTGCGCAGGGTACTGCTCCGGCACAGCCTGCCACGGCAAGGCGCCTTCTCCAAACTGCTCGGAGACAGCGAGATAGAGTTGGTAGAAGTCAAGAACCGCACGCCACGCAAGATTTTTCAAGACCGCTATTGGGGCGACCTTGGCTATATTCACCTCTGTTTCGACATCACTGGGATGGCCGCCATGAAGCAACTCTGCGAGGAGTCCGGCTACCCATTCACCGTGGACAGCGACAACAGCTTTGACATGGGTGCGGCCGCAGGCAGGTTCAGCTATGTCGAAGACCCCGACGGCACACTCATTGAGTTTGTGGAGACGCACAAACTGCCAATTTTGAAAAAAATCGGCTGGTATCTCGACCTCCGAAAGCGCCAATACGGCAAACCGCTGCCCAAATGGATGCTGAAAGCGATGGGGCTGAATAGGGTGAAATGAACAACGGACAATAGACAATAGACAATAGACTTTAGACACGAGAGCCTCCCGTGAAATCCCGAAAAATCGGGACAGGCTCTGAAACCTGAAGCCTTCACGAACCATTGATTTTATCCACAGACCATCTATTGTCTAACTTCTAAAATCTAAAGTCTTCCAGTACATGCCTGAGATCCTCGACCACGGACTGTTTGATGAAACCCGCCAACCCACTGGCGATTTCGAGTTCTACCGTGATTTTTTCAATGGAGAACAGGCAGAGGATTTCGTCGAATTGCTCAAGGAAAACAAGGTCGAATTCAAGTTGGAGAAAAGCCGAACCTTGCTCGAAGGAACCATCACTGGCTACGGCCTCGTGCCCCATTCCGTGCTAAAACTCCGGGCAACGGATTTCAGCCTTGTCAACAGGATTTTGGAAGAACATGCCCGCAATGACCAAGATTTCATTGCCAACCATTATTTTCAAACCTACAAGGCTGCCGAACTGCTGGAGGTGGTTCAAAAACCTGACGAATGGACACCAGAGGACGTGGTCGTTGCCCACCATTTGTTGGATAAACAAGGGGTAATTATTCCGCCTGAGCAAGTGGAGAATTTCAAGCAGCAGCGCATCGAGACGCTGATGGAGGGCAAAGAAGCTTCAAAAACATGGGTGGCAGTTTATCTGCTCTTCGTTGTATTCGGGGGAGTGATGATAAACCCGCTCTTTTTGGTGGGCGGCCTGGGCATGGGTTGGTACTATTGGCAGGACAAAACCATTGACTCAGATGGGAACAAGTATTTTACTTTTGACGAAGCATCGAGGAATACTGGCAAGGCCATTTTTTACCTCGGTTGGGTATTGCTCGGGTTGGGCATTTTGTTTTGGACTTGGCTGCCCAATAATTTCCGGCTTTTCTGAGTATTGCTATCGTTTTCTCTCACTCGCTCACCCTCTCACCCGCTATATTATGAAACGAATCAACGTCTGGTCCAGTCCACGCAACATCAGCACGGCGTTCATGTACAGCTTTGCGCAGCGCACCGACACCACCGTGGTGGATGAGCCGCTGTACGCCCACTACCTTTCTAAAACAGATTCGGAAGCAGGGCATCCCGGCACGGAGAAGGTGCTAATTGCGCAGCAAAACGATGGTGAAGCGGTAGTTCGGGATGTGATTTTTGGGGAGTATCCGACCGCCGTGGTGCTGTTCAAGCAGATGACCCACCACCTCATCCACCTGGATTGGTCGTTCATGCTGCGGACGGAAAACGTGATGCTCATCCGCAACCCACGTGAAATCATCGCATCTTACGCCAAGGTCATCGCCAACCCCGCCATACACGACATCGGCGTTGAAAAACAGCTCGACGTGTTCGATTTTTTGACCCAAAACAACCGCCTTGCCGCCGTAGTGGATGCCCGTGAGTTGCTGCTGAACCCCAAGGGTGTTCTCACGCAGCTTTGCAGTCAGCTTGGGCTTGATTTTGAAGAAAAAATGCTGCACTGGCAACCAGGCCCACGACCCGAGGATGGTGTTTGGGCAAAATATTGGTACACCAACGTACACCGTTCCAGTGGTTTTGAGCCTTTTGTGGAGAAAAACGTGACGCTGCCAACCCAGCTCGAAGCATTGGCCGAGCGATGCCAACCATTTTACGAAAAACTCTACCAAGCTGCACTAAAAGCTTGAAGCGTTTGGCAAAAAGTCAAAAGTAAAAACCAACGTTGCAACACTTTCGCTTTGGTAGCGTTTTTCCAAGCAATATTAAACTGGGTTGCCTAATCCGCAATCCGCAATCCGGATTCCGCAATGGTTCTTCTCGACAACTACCAAGTCCGCAACATCGGCAACCTCGAACTTCTGGCCAAGCAGGTGGTGGAGGGTTTCATCATCGGCCTGCACAAATCGCCTTTTCATGGCTTTTCGGTCGAATTTGCGGAGCACCGCCTCTACAACCCCGGCGAGAGCACCAAGGACATTGACTGGAAAGTGTTTGCTCGCACCGACCGGATGTACACCAAAAAGTTTGAGGAGGAAACCAACCTTCGCTGCCAAATCGTGGTGGACGCCAGCTCTTCGATGTACTTCCCTGAAGTGACGAACGAAGGCTCGAACTATACCAATAAACTGCGGTTTTCTGCCCTCGCCGCTGCCTCGCTGATGAACTTGTTGATGAAGCAGCGAGACGCTTTCGGGCTGACGATATTTGACGAGGAAATAAAAATGCACACCCGCTGCAAGTCGGCTACCTCGCATTACCGGCTGCTGCTGACCTACCTCCAACAAATCATCGAAAACAGCCAACACAACCGCACAACCTCGGCAGCGAAGACGCTCCACCAGATAGCCGAAAGCATTCACAAGCGCTCCCTGGTGGTGATTTTCAGTGATATGTTTGAACACTCGGATAACTCCGAGGCACTGTTTTCGGCACTCCAGCACCTGAAACATGCCAAGCACGAGGTCATCCTTTTTCACACGGTGGACAAGTCGCTGGAGATTGATTTCGAGTTTGAAAACCGGCCCTATCTGTTCATTGACATGGAGACTGGCGAGCAACTGCGGCTGCAGCCCAACCAGGTCAAGGAAAACTACGTGAAACAAGTGGCGGCTTTCAAGGACGAGCTTCGCATGAAGTGCATGCAATACAAGGTTGATTTTGTGGAAGCGGACATCAACCAAGGCTTCCGCCCCATCTTGCAGGCTTGGCTGGTAAAACGGTCAAAAATGAGAGCGTAAACTGAGGGTTTGAGGGTTTGAGAGGTAGAGGGTTTGAGGTTTCCCGTACTCCTTCAACTTCTCAAACCCTAGAAGGCTATCACGCAAACCTCAACCTCTTAATCCCTCAAACTCTAAATCTCTCAAACCCTCATCCACGTGCGATTCTGGCTTTTACTTCCCATTGTGCTATTGATGTCGGCTTGCTACGAGCCGAAAGAAGGTTGCCTCGACATTGAAGCGACGAACTACGATGTCAGTGCTGACGACCCGTGCCCAACTTGCTGCAAATACCCAAGTATTTCCATTCAAGTGCAGCACAATGTGGTTTTGCCTACCATGCCCGACACGTCGTTTTCGATGAAATATGCCACGAAGTATCAATCGCCCTTTGACACACACCACTTTTTTTTCATTGACCGAAGCCGGTTTTTCATTTCCGACTTGAAACTGGTGCGGGCATCGGGCGAGGAGGTTGGCGTGACCGACTCGGTCTGGCTACCACTGACCAACGGCGATTCCATTTTTGTGGAAAACAATTTTTCGAAGCACGACCGGGACATTTTTCAAGCAGCCACCATTGGCACGGTGAAAACGGTTGGGACTTTTTCGGGTATAAAATTCACGCTTGGCCTGCCGGAGCAAATCGTGCAGGAGGTTTGGATTGACACCTTGGCTGCGGGTCATCCGTTGGCAGTGGAAAACGATACACTGAGCTATGACGAAACCTATGGAATCATCCCTAATCACCTGATTATCAGGCCGGATACACTGGACGACACCCAGCCGATTGACTTCCGTTTCAATGACCCCAAGCAAATATCACTTGATTTTTCTCAACCCTTTTCCGTCGAACGGGGTTTCAATATCAAGCTGGTGATTCGGCTGAACTACATGGTGTTGTTTGAGAATATTGATTTCAAGAACGATACCCCGGAGGTGATGCGGGCAAAGATTGACAGCCAGCTAACCAATGCGTTTTCAGTGGTGTCCATCAAGCTGGAATAACCGTAATTTTGTTCGAAACCTACCGTTGACTATAAAGCCACAAACCAAATTTTTGCCATGAAGAAATTCCTTTTTTTGTTGATTGCTGCCGCTGGCATTTTTTCCTGTAACGATGACGACCAGCCTGCCGCGGATTCTACCACGGTAAACCTGAACTTCAAGGCCGAATACGACGGCTCTCCACTGGTGCTTTACCAAGCACTCGACTACCCCGATGGCAAGCAAATTCGGATGCAGAACTTCAATTTTTTTGTCTCAAATATCACCTTGCTTGGCGAGGGAGCTACGCCCGACCATCTGCTCACCGAGGTCGAGTTTTTTGATTTCAAGGACAACCTCGATTTGGCGGCGGCTCAAACAGCCCTTACCCGCAAATATGAAAAGTGCCGTCCGGCACCTACCAAGGCATCAAAATTGACTTTGGCGTACCGGCCAGCCTCAACAACGCCGACGCTGGGAAGCTTGACAACAGCAACCCGCTTCGCCAGGCTTTTTCCAGCCATTTTTGGACTGATTGGGGCAGCTTTATTTTTATGAAATCGGAGGGCATCTACGACCTGAACGGCGACGGCGTTTTCAATCAAAGCGACCGAGGCTTTGAACACCATCCAGGCTCCAACGCTGTGTTCACTTCGGTGACAAAAATCAAGTCATTTTCCCTTGAGAAAGGCACTACATTCGACTTGAATTTGGTCGCCGACGTTTTCAAAATCTATGTCAACAATGGCGTGGCACTCGACTTGACCGACCCCGCAAACAAGGACACCCAAGAGCTTACCGATATGCCACTTGCCATCGAACTGATGAGCCATTGGGAGCAGGCTTGTGAATTTTAAACCATTTTGGGCATGAAAAAAATTAGTTTATTCCTTTTTTTGCTGCTACTCGGCCTTGCTGCTTGCGTGGATGATGATGGCAACGACCCTGTGGTGGGCGAGGATTTGACCAACATCCCATACGACCCAACCCCGCACGAACTGACCATCCCACCCGGCCTCCCTTCCATGGATATCCCAGCGGACAACCCGCTCACGGACGAGGGAATCGAACTCGGCAGGCGGTTGTTTTATGACCCAATTTTATCCAAGGACAGTACGATTTCGTGCAGCAGTTGCCACAAGCTGACGAGCAGCTTCAACGACGTCGTGGCCATCAGCCCAGGCGTGGGCGGGCTGCTCGGCAACCGAAGCTCCATGTCGCTGATAAATATTGGGTTTCAAACCAAAGGCTTATTCTGGGATGGGCGCTCCCCAAATTTGGAGGACCAAGCGCTTCACCCTGTCGAAAATCCCCTCGAAATGGCGGAAATGTGGAAGGACGTGGAGGTGAAACTCCGCCGCCACCCAGACTACAAGAAGCGGTTCCGGCAAGCATTTGGCATTGACAATACACTCAATATCACCAAGGAACTGGCCGCCAAATCTATTGCCCAATTTGAGCGGACGCTCATCAGCGCCAACTCCCGTTACGACAAAAAGAAGTTCCAACTTGACCCGAACCCGTTCCTCCTCTCCGACTTGGAAGTGGACGGCCAAAAAATCTATTTTGATGACCTGCTTGGGAGTCCGGGAGACCCAGTTGGCCACTGCGCACACTGCCACGATGGCGGGGCACTTTATTCATCCGAAGTTTACCGGAACAACGCCATCACGCAAGTGGCCACGCTGAACGATTTTCCTGACAAAGGCCTTGGCGGCATCACCGGCAACCTGACCGACAACGGCATGTTCAGGTCGCCTTCGCTCCGCAATATTGCCCTCACGCCACCCTACATGCACGACGGGAGTTTCCAAACGCTTGAGGCTGTCATAGAGCATTACAACTCTGGCGGGCACTATGCCGACAACGTAGTCATTGGCTCCATCACACAATTGAACCTGAGTGAGTACGACAAACAGGCGCTGCTGGCCTTCCTGCACACGTTGACCGACACGACGTACTACGACAACCCGGCGTTTAAAAACCCATTTCAGTAAACTGATTTAACAATTAGTTTATCCAAAGGGGTGCAAAATTGCAATCGCTTTCAAGCGGTTTTGGCAACTTTGCACCCCTTAATTTTTTTATGATGAACAAATTTTTTACCGCCCTTTTTGCCTTGTTTTTGCTGGCGCAATGCAATGTTTCCAAGTCCGCCAAAAACGGAGAAGCAGTCAGTTATCGGGTAGCATTTTACAACGTCGAAAACCTGTTCGACACCGTGGATGACCCAGCCATGCCAGATGAGGAGTTTTTGCCCGAAAGCAAGAAAAACTGGACACCTGAGCGCTACCAGAAAAAACTCGACCACTTGGCCAAGGTCGTGGAGGGCATGGGCTACCCGGCGCTCCTTGGCTTGGCCGAGGTGGAAAACGAAGCTGTTTTAATGGATTTTTGCGAAAAAACCAGCCTACAACCACACGACTACGGCATTGTCCATTTCGAATCACCCGATTTTCGGGGCATTGATGTGGCGCTGCTTTATAAAAAAAGCATGTTCACCGTCATCGCTGCCGACACCATCCGCATCAAGTTCCCGGCAGGAATGATACCCGACAATCCAAATTACACTACCCGTGACCTGTTGGTGGTGGAGGGCAAGTTTAAGGGAAAGGAAAGGCTACACCTTATCGTAGCACACCTTCCGTCCAGGAGCGGTGGGCAGCGGGAAACTGAGCCGAGGCGGATGCATGTTGCCTCGCAAATCGGGAGGAAAGTAGATGCAATTTTCAAGGAAGAACCCAACGCCAACATCGTCGTCATGGGCGACATGAACGACGAGCCAACCGACCCAAGCATGTTGCAAAACCTTGATGCACAACCACTTGGGAGTAGTTTTTCTTCCAATGCCATGTACAATTGTTTTTCAAAATTGAAGGAAGACGGCTTGGGCAGCTACCGTTACAAGGGAAATTGGAACATGCTCGACCAAATCATGCTTTCTACCCACTTGATGGAGGGAACGAAGCATTTGAAGTATGCCAAATCCGCCATTTTTCAAGCAGATTGGATGATGTACAAGGATGATAAATATGGGCTGTCCCCGAACAGGACTTACGGCGGCGACCGTTATTTCGGTGGGTATAGCGACCATCTGCCAGTGTACGTGGAACTGAAATGATCGGATTTATTGGCCTGTTTTTGACAGGTTGCGTTTTGCTTTCCGCTTGTTGCTTGCTTCAAACAGTTCGCTGAACGAGTCGAACTCCCGTTTATAACTCAACGCAAAACCCGTCTTGTTTCGACGTCCGCTGGCAATGTCCGTTTCTGTACCGGCATAGGCCCGTATTTTCAGTCGGCGGTCTTTGGTCAGCACGTATTCAATCACGAACTCGCCTGCCAGTAGCCCGTTTGTCCCGGTATAAGTTTGGTTGCCAAAATTGAAGCCCGACTGCACCGATATCCGGTCGTTGACGATGACTTTCAGGCGGGTGCGCAGCTCGCTGTTGGTGTAGCTGGCCGTGGGATTGGTTGGGTCTAAATTGTCGTTGCTCGAAAATCGGTTGAAAGAAATGTCGAAGTCAATGCCTTGAATCAGGTTTTTGCCCGTCAAAAACTCCGAGAAAAACTCCGTTAGGTAAATGGAAAGTTGGTTGGAAAGCATCTCGCTCACCGTGTTGATGCCAACATCGCCAGCCTGGATTGTGTATCCCGACGGCAAAAACTGTCCAAGTACCAACAGGCCAAACACCTGACGGTTGAGTTCGTTAGGGTCGAGGCGCACACTGCGCATCTTGCTTTCGGCGTAGTTCCGCAGCTCCGAATCGAGGCTCGGGAACGAAATATCAAAGGCTATGTCGGGCTTGAGGAGCGGCCCAGTCAATTGCATGGTCAGGTACACGGGGGCGCTGTTTCTGGCAAGATCCTACGTCATTTGTAGCGGCAGCGAGGTATTCCGATATGAAACTGTAAACCGAAGTGGAAAGCCCAAAATAGGTTGCATTGATGTTGATGACCGCCTGATACGGGTCACCGCCCCATGTGATGGTGCCGCCCGGCTCCACAATGAAGGGCTTGTTCAGGCCGATGTTCATCAGCGTGAACAGGTAGTTGCCAGTAACAACCGTGTAGTCGCCGTAAATGTCAAATCGTCCTTCACGGGTCAAAATGACTTTCATCTTTCCGTTGCCGGTACCTTGCAGTAAGTCGCCCCAAGCACGGTCAAACACCACGTCCATTTTGGCCACGGGCGTTATTTCCACGTCAAATTCCATATTGAGGCCACGCAGTTCTTTAACGGTTTCGGTGCCGCCATTTTGCGGAGCAGTTTCAATGGTTGGTTTGGTGAAGTTGATGAAATTCACAGTTTTTGAAGACGCCTTGCCCGTCATGGGAAGGTACATGTGCGTGCCATTGGTAGTCGTGGCGTTCACATAAAGTTCTGGCTTCGCAAAGCTGCCCGTGAACCGCACGTAACCCGTGCCAATGGCAGTTCCGTAAAAAACGGGGTTGTCTTTCTCAGCGGTTTCCAAGCCAAGGAATGGCCTGCCTCGCTCGGTTCGGATGGTCAGGTCAAGCCCAAATTCCTTCAAATGGTTGTGGGTAATGCCCCCGTCAACCTGGGCTTTGTTGTTGAAACGGTCGTACACCCAAGTGTCCTTCGCATCGAAAATCCGGTTGTTGATGGCCACTTGCCCTTCGGGTATCCGGTAGGTGACTTGTAGCGGTTTTATGGTAAATTCGACGTTGCTGACTGTGGCCTTTCCGAAAATTTCGGGCTTGGACGGCACTCCAAAAACACGAACCCCGCTGGCGCTCAGGCTGCCTTTTGGGTTTAGCACTTCCGGCACAAAGTAGTTGATGATTTTAACCGGGTATTTATCAATGTCCACGTTGAAATCAAAGTAAAGCGCCTCGTTTTTTATCCAATTTCGGTTGGCCACGGGCTTGAATCCAGGTGGGTTGAAGTAGCCGTCGGCAATGAGCAAACTCGAATCCTGTTCAATGGAAATTGTAGCAGTCACCGTCTCCTTGATGCTGTTCGCCGAGGCGTCAACGCGCAGCACACCGTAGTCGTCACCGTTGATTTTCAGGCTGTCAATGCGTACCAGCGCCGAAAGCCCTTGAAACTTAAAAACGTTTTTCACCCGAGCCGTCACGTCGCCAATCCCCTGATTTTGTGCTTCTGAATTCCACGTATAAACTCCAGGGAATCAATGGGATAGTTCTCCAATTGCAGCTCCAACCCCTCGTTCCTCACACTGTTGAGCTTGATGCGTCGCTGACCAGATGTGAGCATAAAATTGTTGGTTTCCACTTTGCCATCCCCGATACTGAGGTAGTTGGCCGTGTTCATTTCCCAGGTTTCGTTCAGCACCACGAGATCGCTGGGCTTGAAGCTGATACGCCAGGCATTGTCGGGTTCCAGCGACACAATACCATTGATGTTGATGTTGTCGAGGATTTTGTAAAAGTTGGAGGAAATGATGAGGAACTCCAGCGTGTCCGAATAAATCGAACCGATGAGCGACACTGGCGACAACTTTTGTGTCTCACTGAACGCCGTTTCTATCACGCCAACCTGGAGCGTCCCTTCGGGGCCATTGAGTTTGCTCCTAAAATACACGTCTTTGAACTTGATGTTCTGGAACTCCCAAGACGGCACCTCTACTTCGAGGTATGCCTTATTTTGGAACCCATCGAAGCTGCCCTTCACCGACGAAGCATCGAAACCGCTCAGGCTTTCCTCAAAAAAATTGACCAGGTTCTGAAGCTGATAAACTTGGAGGTCGAATTCAAACTTGGCGGTGTCCCGCAATGGTTCTGCTGGCTTGATTTTTAGGCGCTCCGCAAAATGGGGGTAGTTGAAGGAAACGAAACGGGTGAGTTGTGCTGGTATTTTTTCGATGTCAAAATTGCCCTTCACGGAGAGGTCGCCCAGCGTGGAGTTTAGCGTAAAAATTTTCTCCTGTTGCGCAGGGTACCAAATGGAAGACAACAACGCCGAGTCAATGGTCAAAGTATCTTTTCTGTTCTTAATTATCTGGAAACCAACTACTTGTGCAGTGCCTGTGATATCAGAGAGAGCCGTTTGCCCCGAAGTTTCATGTCCATTTTCCCATAAAACTGGAGGTCTCTTGAGGTCAGGTTCAGGGGCCGCAGGTCCAATTTTTTCACATCGGCCACGAAGTTGAAGGTGGGGAGGGAGTCGGTAAAATTGACTTCACCGCCGAACACCAGGTCTATGTTCCCATCGTTGATGGTAAAGTCCCCGACGAAGCTGTTGCGTTTCAGTTGGCCCTTGATATTGGCGTTTCGGTACTTGTAGCCCTTGTACACCAGGCTGTCCACCACACCGTCCAGTTCCGCCGAAACCGTATGCAGCGTCAGACCAAACCCTTTTTTCACGTGGGTGTCCAGCGTCACCTTTCCGAGTTCACGGTTGCCGGACCAAGCGCCGAGGTCGAAATCGTGGAGGTACAAGTCACCTGAGTAGCGGGCCTTTTCCTTGCCCTCCCGAAGCTTGAGGTTCATGAACATTTCTGCTCGCCCGATGTCGGTTTTTAGGTTGCCGTCTGCCACGAAGTCCACGAAGAAGCCGTCGAACTTTCCATTAAAATCGAGGTTTCCGAGCTTGTCAAAATTGTCTGGCGGCCTGAACTGTGGAATCATTTTTTGAGCGTCCTAACGTCGGTGCGGAGCTTCGTGAGGTTGAGGTGGAGGAACTGCTCGTCTTGCACCGTCAGGTTCCTGGTACTGAAGCTGCCCTCGATGTCTAGCCCTTGTGCGATGTTTATTTTCAGGTTTTTCCCATCGAGGCGGTTGATAGGGCCTTTGAATTGGCCCTCAATATCAATCACTTGTGATTTGTTTTCTTTGAAAAATGGGTTGTTTTCCAGTGCCGGGGCAAACTTCATGATGTCCTGCAATGCCACGTGCGAATCGTGGAAGCGCCCATCAATTTTCACTTCATTCACGAAGTCCTCCCAAGCTGTGTACGAGCCGCCGTAGCGGAAAACCAACGTATCGCCCAGCTCCGTGAACGGTGTTTTGAGGTTGACGCCGTAGAGTTCCATGCCTCGGCAGGAAAGGGCTGCTTGCTTTGCTGAAAGGTTTTCCAGCACAAAGCCCGTTGTGTCACGGAGCGAAATTTTTTCCACCTCACCGTCAAACTCCAGGTCAGAAAAACGGAACTCGTTCAAGTGGATTTCGAGGTCCATCACGTCCAGGTAGTTGAAATTCAGGAGGTCGGCATGCGTAAGCCGAGTCGGCTCTTTTCGCAAGTTGCGAAGCGAAAACTTGCCACCGTTCAAATCGAAATTTTTGATTTCGATGACGAGCTTGTTCGTGTCGGTGCTGGTTTCATCAACGGTGGTTGAAACGGGCAGAGTCGAGGCAGGCAACGGGAAGCTGGAAGTCAGCGTGATTTTTACATCGGGCGAGTCAAGCTCGAAATCGCTGAGGCTGAGGTGCTTTCCCGCAAGGTCGAACTTGTCGAAATGGCCTTCAGCATGGGCAAGGTGGACATCGAACACCTCTCCTTTTACCCCATCTGGCTTTAAAAAATGTACCCGGTCGAGGTAGAGGTGCCGCAGGTCAAGCTGGAAAGGCTCCTTTCTTGAGCTGGACTTTTGTTTTTTTGGGCTGAAATAATCAACGATGAATTGGTAGTTCTGTTCCTTGGCTTCTGACGCTCGGCTGATTCGGATTTCGGCATCGGCAAGCCGCAAGGACTCCACCTTAAATTTACGGAGCACCAAATCAAAAACCCCGGAATGCTTGATTTCAAGAATGCCAGCGTAAAGCAGTGTATCGTGGTTGAGGTCTTCGAGGTAAAAATTTTCGAGCTTGATATGGTTGAAAAGGCCGAGCCGCACATTGCCAACTGAGACTTCGGTGCCCCATTCTTTTGATAGGAATTCGGTAAGTTTATGAGCAGCCTTGTTTTGCACCCAGGGAATTTGGAAACTTAGGATTGGCAAAAAGATAATTGTCAGGACGATTTGCAACAACCGCCGGAGTATCAAGGGCAGCAGGCGCCGCCGTTTGCTGCGGACACTCCCAAGTTCCTGATTTTCAATCTTTTGCGTAGGGTCTTCCATAAAAAGTAAGAATGGGGAAATGCAGCCTTAGCACAACTGCCCCACTAAAACCCGAAGATACGTTGGTTTTGTTTGCCTCAAACAGCGTTTTAACGAAAGTTTACGGTTGCTGTTCCGGCAACGTTGTTTGTAGGCTTTGTTCTGGGAAAAACGGTAGCAGTAACTTGAGGAAAAAGGCGGGTGCAGGCATTGGGCGAGTGGTGTCCTTGTCAACGAAAACCAACCGGACTCTGCCGCCGTTGACGATTTTTTTAGCTTCGTTGAACACCTCCACATAAAAAACCATGTGCTTGTCCGTTGGGAACTGCCGAAGTGTAGTCCGAATGGTGAGCATTTCGTCGTACTTGGCGGGGCGCACATATCGCATTTCCAAGGAAGCCACGGGCAGCATTACCCGGTGGATTTGCTCCATTTCTTGATAGGTCATGCCAAGTGCCCGCAGCATTTCCGCCCGCCCGATTTCATAGTAATCAACGTAGCGGCCATGGTACAGGTAGCCCATTTGGTCTATTTCGCTGTAGCGAACCCTTTTTTGGTAATCGAAAACGTACATTTCTTGGCAGTTGGCAGTTGGCAGTGTGCAGTCAGTGCTGGGGAACCTTTTCACCCACTGCATTTGCCAATTATAAATCGGGTGTAAAGGTAGGTAAGTTTTTAATTTATACTTTCGAGCGCCAGGTTTTGTCTGTTTGCAGGAGCAAGACCTGTTAGCACTTCAAGTGCTAACAGGTCAGGGTCGGACAAAACCTTTCGCTCCAAAGTATAGCAATAAGTACCAAATTTTGAAGTCCTCCGACTGCCCACTGTCGAACCGTGGACCGTGGACTGTCGAACCGTGGACTGTGGACTGTGGACTGTGGACTGCAAACTTCACTTCCGCTTCCGCTTGTTGTTTTTGTAGTCCAAAAACACGAATTCGCCCAGTCCTTGGAGGTTGGAGTAGAACGCCTTGCCGTTGTTCGCTTTGGTAAATTGGTCAACAAACTGCACCAGATAGGGGTCACGGGCAATCATGAAAGTGGTGATGGGGATGCCCATTTTGCGGCATTTCATCGCCAAGTTCAGGGTGCGGGTGACGATGGTACGGTCGAGGCCGAAGGAGTTTTGGTAGTATTTCTTGCCTTTTTTGATGCATGTTGGCTTACCATCGGTAATCATGAAAATCTGCCGGTTGGGGTTGCGGCGTTTTTTCAGGATTTCCATCGCAAGCTCAAGCCCGGCCACGGTGTTCGTGTGGTACGGCCCCACTTCGAGGTAGGGCAGGTCTTTGATTTCGATTTGCCAAGCATCGTTTCCGAACACGAGGATGTCGAGCGTGTCCTTCGGGTAGCGAGTGGTAATCAACTCGGACAGCGCCAGTGCCACTTTTTGGCAGGGGTGATGCGGTCTTCGCCGTAGAGAATCATGCTGTGCGAGATGTCAATCATCAGTACGGTGCTGGTTTGGCTTTGGTAAAAAGTCTCCTGCACTTCCAGGTCTTCGGGCGTCAGCTTGAACTCCTCGATGCCGTGGTTGATGTGTGCATTGCGCAAGCTCTCCGACACGGCGATGGAGTCGAGGGCGTCACCAAACTCGTAGGGGCGCAGCTCGGTGGCCTGCTCGTCGCCCCGCCCGTCGAACTTGGTGGAGTGGTTGCCAAGCTTGGTTTTTTTCAGTTTGCCAAAAACCTCCTCCAGCGCCTTGCGGCGAAGGGCGATTTCCATTTTGGAGGTGGGCACGTAGCCGGGCATCCCACTGACTTCGCCGGAAGTGATGTAGCCCATTTCAATCAAATCCTGGATGAAGTCGGCCATGCCGTATTCCTCGTTGGTGAGGCGGTACTTACGGTCAAGCTCGGTGAGCCACGAAAGTGCTTCGCTGACGTTGCCGGAGGTGTGCAGCAGCAACTCTTGAAACAGTTTCAAAAGCTTATCGAAAATGGATTCCCCGTCATCAGGGGTATATTCAGAAAATTGCCAACCGAGCATTTGTGGAAATTGGATATTAGAAATTAGCCATTTGGAATTGAAGACTAGGACAAGTTCAGGGCTGCTTTTGTTCTTGAAATCAAACAGAACTTTGCAGGCTTCGCAATTTACGTTTGTGCTTTTCCAGCCAAACAATCCTTGCCGCTAGCGCAAATATGATGATTACCCCGCCAACTATGGCTCCCAAAGTTGGTTTTTCACCATAAAAAATCAAAACCCAAACGGGGTTGAGGATGGGTTCGAGCATGGCCAGCAGTGCCCCCTCGATGGCCAGCACCCGCTTGAGGCCGTAGGTGAACAATACAAAACCCAAACCCAATTGGAAAATACCGAGGAAGCCCAGCATGGCCGCCTCCGGCAGCGTGGGCAGTGGTGAAGCCAGCAGCCACGGCAGGCCGATGAGGCCCATCATTATGTTGCCCCAGAAAATAGAACCCGGCTGGTATTCCGGCGCATTGAGCCGCTGCCCGATGAACAGGGCTGCCATGAGGAACCCCGACAAAAAAGCGATGAAATTGCCCAGCATGTTGCCCGCAGCCAGGTCGCCCGACACGAGGATTATCATGCCGACGGCGCAGATGACGATGGTCACGACATTGACCCGCTCCATTTTTACCTTGAAGAAATAAGGCTCTGCGAGCAGCACATAGATGGTGCCGGTGTATTGCAAAAGGATGGCGTTGGCGGCGGTCGTCAGCTTGGTGGAAACCACGAAACTGAGCACGAGCAGGCAGTAAAATACGGCGTTGAGCCACGCCCGACCGTTCATTTTGAACAGTCTTTTCCCAAAAAACAGAAAGAAAACGGATGCCGCCATCAAGCTGCGGTAGGAGAGGATGGTGTAGGCGTTTTGCGGCAACAGCTTCACAAAAACACCACCCGTGCTCCAGAGGATAGCGGCCAGAACGATGGCAAGGATGCCTTGGAGGTGTTTTGGAATGAAGGAATTTGCGGACATAAGTGGGTTTGGATGGGCAGCTTTGCTGCCAATTTTGCCGCAAATATTAAGCTTTTTGGGAAGAAAAACGGAGTAAAAAATGCTAGCAGTTTGGATGTCCTTTTCAAGCTGCGCTGCTAGTTTCCAGCCGTTTTTTCATGCCAACAAAGCCAGCCGTCATTACCTTGTCGTGGTTCCAGGCGAAGATGGGACGGGCGAGGGGAGCCAGCAAGTTCATCCAGGATTTGGTGGTTTTCACCTGCCAGTCGTAGCGCACGAGCGTTGCTTCGCCTTCGGTCGAGAAAGTCCAAGTACCCGTGCCTTCCAGTTCGCCGAAAGCACGACCTTCCATGCGTTGGTGATGGATTTCCTCCACAAGTTCGGAGTCAAAAGTGAGCGAGTAGGGCAGGGCAGTTTTCCAGGTTATTCGGCGGATGGCACCGAGTTCGTTGGCGTCGCCCTGCTTCAACAGTTCGACTCTAGCCACATAGCTCCACCACTCGGGCCAGCGACTCATGGCCTTTATTTCTTTCCAGACTTTTTCGAGCGGAGCTTCGAACCGCCACATGGTGATGAATTGATAATCGGGCATTCGAATTAGATGTTGTTTGAATTCTAAGCTTAGATTGATGGAAGTGGTTGATAACCAAATGATTCCCAACCCACTCCAACTATCACCATTTTGAATTAATTGTTTGTTTCGATATGCTTTTGCGTATCCAGATAATGTCGAAACCGAACAACTTTTCCCGCCTCATTGAAAGTTATCAAATGTATTTCCTCGTCATTGAAATGCCGACCAGAATTCAGCATGTCAGCTTCAATTTTAATCTCAGCTGCGATCTGATTCCCACCATCCATGAGTGACAAAACTTGGAAATCCTTGATTTGCATGGTGCTGCCGATGCATTGAAAAAATGCCAATGCCCCTTCTTTTCCAATTTGAGGCTGCATCCAGGGCACCCCCACATTTTGAGCGGAGTTGTCGGCCCACTCCTCCCAACGGACGTTGTCGTCCAGTTTTTCAAGGATTCCGGGAATGTCGCCTTGTCCGAAGCAAGCGTAGATTTGTTGAACTGTCGAAAGATTGTTGCTCATTTTATGGATTTTGATGATGAAGTATTGGGTTAGTGTTTTTTCGCAATTACGAACTGGATTTAATTTTGGATTACTGGCAATTAAATTTTTTTAGTTTTGCATGAACTTCAGTGCTAACAGCCTGAAAATGAACCAACTAACAAAGCAAGACTTAATGCCAATCGGAACGCAGGACAGGGATACGACCCTCGTCTCGATGTTACAATCGGGCGAAGAATCGGCTTTTGCTTTGTTGTACGACAATTACGCCGCTTTGCTATTTGGTACCGTAGTGCGTATCGTGGGGGATAGGCGGGAGGCCGAAAACTTGTTGCAGGACTGTTTTGTTAAAATCTGGCAAAATATTGGCCGATACGACCCAAGCAAAGGCCGTTTGGCCACTTGGCTCATCAACATTGCTCGCAACACAGCCATTGATTTCACCAGGTCAAAATATTTTTCTCAAAAGAAGAAAAACCAAAGCCTTGAAAATCTCGTAGGTGCAGAAACGGGTCGTTCCGTAACTCAGCCAACGCCGGAAACGTTGGGCTTGCGGCAATTGGTGGACAAGTTGACACCAACATGCCGGGAGGTCATCGAATGGATGTACTTTGACGGATACACACAGCAAGAAATAGCTGATAATTTCGGTATTCCACTTGGTACCGTAAAATCACGTACCCGGTTGGCAATCAAGGAGTTAAGGACGTATTTTTAGGTAAATACCCAAAATAAATAAATTGAAAAAACGTAGCGACATATCACGGACAGAAATCAAGGATTGGCTCACAAAAAGCGCTAATCAATCACCACTTCCCCAGGATGTGATGGAGGCGGAAGATGCATTGATTGCGTATGTTGAAGCGCACAGCGTTGCCCCACCAGTTTTTCTGAGAGACAAAATCATGTCGAAAATCAGTCAGTTGAATGGCCAAAATGCCCAACGCCAAAAATTGCAACTTGACAACCTGCCCATGTTGGACGACAATACGAATTGGCTTGATTGGGAAGATGTGGTGGCCGGAATTGAGGCACCCACCGATTTTGAGGATATTTACCTGCATTCAATTGAGACCAACGACAAACGGGAGTTATTTGTCGCTTGGGTCAAGGAAATGGTGCCTGAAGAAGTCCATTACGACCTGCTCGAAAGTTTCCTCATTCTCGAAGGCAGTTGCGAGTGCCACATCACCAATGAAAAAGGCGAAACCCGCATCGTTCGTCTTGGCCAGGGCGACCACATCACCATGCAATTGGGCGAAACTCACGACATCATCATCACTTCTCTGAAACCCGCCAAGGCCATCCTCGAATGGCGCAAGCTCGCCGCCTAACCACTTGGACACCCGATTTTTCTGCTGCTGTGGAAAAAAGCACCTCCCGTTTTCCCGTTGCTCTTCGCCGGAATCCCTTTCTTTGCGACAAATTCTAACGAAATCGAGGAATTGAGAAGCCAAAGCATTGATATTCAATTGCTTAGTCCCCAAATTGAAAATTGAAAATTGGGGTTCACGCCTCGCCTAATTTTCCATTCTCCATTTTCAATTACAATAACTAGCCGCTGGTAGTCCGCATTCCCCACCTTCAAGGCGTCGAACATGTCCACGATGACGCCGTTTTCATCCAACGAGGTAGCTGGCTGGGTAGCCGAACGGGTTTTGGAACAAATCAAAAGCGTCTAAAATCAAGTAGTCCTGAGCAAGAACACTGCCCAGGACTACCCAATAATATCTCAATAACCCAATACCTCAATAACCCATTATCCGCTCATTTCGCCTCCGTCGGGTCTTCCAGCAGGGTGAACACCCGCTCCACGGGGTTCAAAGGTACGTTGACCGGGTTGCCGACATTGTCCACCAGGGTAAGTTTGATTTTGTTGTCGCCCATCGGCAGGCCCTCGATGAAGTAGGGTTCCCATTTGTCAATCGTAAATTCCTTTTCGCCGTTCACCAGCACTTTCACCTTGTAGCCATGGGCTGAGCGTGGTGTTGATGAGGAAAAATCGAGCATTACCTTTTCCGTTTCGGCCTTGCCCACTTATTTTCCTTTCGGGCGGCTGTAGAACAGCATCGCCTCTTCAATCATCGGGTTGTTAACGGTGGTGTTACCTTTTATCACTGTTGTTTGGGCCATGTAAGCATCCTTCGTCTTGATGCTCTCGTGGTAGGAGCGACTGAGAAAGCCGAGAATGTAGTGCGTACCATCTGGCACGTCCTTCGCGAACGACGACTCGTACACCGCATCGTAGGGTTCGTTGTCAATGATGAGGTGGACGTGCTGGCCGTCTTTCGAGTTGGCGCACATTTTCTGTGGTGCGTCGGGTGTTTGCTGCTTGAACTGGTAGTTCCTGGGGTGGAAGAGAAACTTGCCATTTTCATAGCCAAAGGTCAGGGAAGCGTTCGGAAACTCCGTGGAGGATGGGAACGGTGTCAGTCGGATGTTGGATGCTGGTGCAGTTGCATCGGTAGCAGTCGAATCAGCAGCGACTCCATCTTTGTTCTCGGTATTGCCCGCTTCATTGCCGCAGGCGGCAAAAAATAGCGACACCATGGTAAATGCTGTCAAAAGAAAAAACATCTTTGCTTTCATGTCGAAACTAGTTTTTGATTGTTGTAAAAATAAAGGGGCAAAGTAAAGGCTTCGCCTCCAGTTGTTTGTAAAAATGGAAATCAAGTCAGAAAGTTCAAGCCAAAACCTTGTTCTAACTGTTTGATTCTCAAATATTTCTTCATTTGCTCACACGCTCACACTCTCACATGCTCACTCTCTCATCCACTCACTCTCTCACAATTATAATTTTATGGTCGAACTAAAAGTAGAAGGCATGGACTGCGCCTCTTGCGCAGCAAACATAACCAAGTATTTGGAGAAAAAAGCATGGAACTGGTCAAAGAAGGCATCAACAAGCTCGGCTACCACGTCGTGGAAGACAACGTGACGCCGTACTGGACACTCCAGCGAAAGCTCATCTTTTGCGCCATTTTCACGGCGCCGCTGCTAGGTTCTCACCTGCTCATGATGGCGGGCATCCATCTTTTGGGAAACGCCTGGGTGCAGTTCGCCATCTGCCTGCCGGTTTACGTCGTCGGCTTTTTTCATTTTGGAAAAACAAGTCTGGGGGCGCTCCGCAATGGCTCGACGCACATGGACATCCTGATTTTTATCGGTGCTACGGCAGCCTTCGTGTACAGCACCATCGGAGCCGTGATAAACGAGCCGAACTACCTGTTTTTCGAGACCAGCGCCACCATCATCACACTGGTGCTGCTCGGCAATTGGTTTGAAAAACGGGCCGTCAAGCAAACCACCAGCGCCATCGAAGACCTGACCCGCTTGCAGGTGGAGTGGGCGAAGAAAATCATGCCCAGCGGCACAGTCGTCACCATCGAGGCGAGCGAGGTGCTGCCCGGCGACTGGCTGCAAGTGAACGAGGGCGACAAAATCCCCGTGGACGGCACGGTACTCAAAGGCTCGGCGGACGTGGACGAGTCCATGCTCACCGGCGAGAGTCTGCCCGTGAGCCGCCTGCCCGACGACCGGGTGCTCGGCGGCAGCATCGTCACTGGTGGCAACCTCACCATCGCCGCAACGGCCACCACCCGTGACACGACCCTCAGCCAGATGATTGAACTGGTGAAATCCGCCCAAATCAACAAGCCAGACATCCAGCGGCTGGCCGACCGCATCAGTGGCGTCTTCGTGCCGGTGGTGCTGGGCATTAGCATTTTGACCTTCTTCGTGTCCGTGTTTTTCTTCGACATCGCTCCGCAAAAAGCCATGCTCAACGCCATCGCCGTGCTGGTCATCCTCCTGTCCTTGTGCGATGGGCCTCTCCTGACCGCCGTGATGGTGGGCGTCAAGCGAGTGCGCCAGGATTGGGATAATGGTGAAAGGCGCCCAGACGCTTGAGGGGTTTTGGGGTATAAAAACTTCTTCGTCCCTCGACAAAACGGGGACGCTGACCAACGGCGATTAAAATCAAAAAATCAACTACTATCCCAAACCCTTGGTGGTTTACATAGCTGCCAATCCGCAATCCTCATCAACGCCATCATGCTCAAAATGGAGCGGCATTCCTCGCACCCCATCGCCAAATCGCTGGT
>JADJYH010000007.1 GCA_016719855.1 Saprospiraceae bacterium
CACCCTCCCCGTCTGCATCGTCCCCTCACAGCCCGGCGACCAGCGCCACTGCAACAAGCCCTGCGGCACGTTCGCCACGCTGACTTGCTGCTGGCCATTGCCTTGCAAGCGCAGTTTGGCCACGATGCGCCCGTCCGTTTGCACGAGGGTCAGGCAGCCGTCGTCGTTGCTGCGGTTGATGATGGTGAGCTGGTCGCTGGCGGGGTTGGGGTAGAGGAGCAGGTCGGCATTGCTGGCAAACTGCTCGTCCGCTCCAGTCATGATGGTCGTTACGGCATCGGGGTGGCCGGGGGCTGCTTCCACGTTGCCCACGTTGTCCACGGCGATGGAGTAGAACTCGTACTGGTTGCCGCCTTCACCGGTAAAGATGGCCGTCGTCTCGGTCGTGCCGCCAAGCCAGAGCACGGTGTCCGTGCCGTTGAGGATGTAGTAGATATTGTAGCCCTGCATACCGGAGCCTACGTCGGTACCCGACCAGTTCAGTTCCACTTGCGCCGTGCCCTGCACGGGGTCAATCGGCAGGATGGCGCTCTGCGGAGCCACGAGGTCGAAGGTGACCAAGTGCTCGTTGGTAACGATGGCCGGGTTGGCATCAAAGACGATGCTCGCCGAGTTCTTCACCTGCTGGTTGTTCAGCGGCGTATTTTTCAGTTTCACAAAGAACGAGACGGCGCCCTGGCCTTCCGGCGTGTTGACGTTTGGCGGCAGGAAGCCCAAGTCGGGGTCTTCGATTTCTTCCAAAGTCACGGCGTCGAGGCTGCGGAAAGTCCAGGTGAGCAGGCCCGTTTGAAGGTTCAATTTGCCATGCACCCTTGCCGTCACGCCGAGTGCGTTCAGTTTTTTATCCAAAACAAACTCCCGCAGGCCCGGCTCCACGTACAGCACGCTGTCGCCGATGAAGACGTTGCCGAAGCTGAAGGTGGCAAGGTCAAATTTGGCCAAATCCAATTGGTCGCTCACGGTCACGGTGTGCGCTGGCGCACTGGCCGTATCCATGTTTTCAAAATGGATGGAGTAGGGGAAGCTGCGGGTGTCCCGCAGGTAGTTCTCGGTGCCAAAACCAGCAGGCCCACTCTTTTCATTGGGGTCGAGGGAGTTGACGGCGGTCAGGGTGTTCGAGGTCGGGTTCTGCGGAGCGAACTCGGCGGGCAGGACTCGCCGCTGCGCTCGTCGGCTCTTTCCGTGGTCAAGGCGGCACTTTGATTCTGCCGAGCCAACCATTGAGAATGATATTGGTGACCCATTTAGAGATTTCCTTTCGGTCGTTCGGGTCGGTAACGCCACAGATTTTGGTGGCACTTTTGATGGCTGCGATTACAGGGATTAACCCGAGGGGGTCGTCAGGTTTTTCATATTTCTCATTGCCAACGAACTCTTGGGCAAAGAATATAAATAATGTTTTAGCACAATTCACTTTGTCTTCATTCAGGCCTAATTCCGGCGGTGCGGTTGACAATGCCTCGCCAAAACAGTCCACTTTACCCTGGTCAACGGGCGATTGGAACCAGGTCGTTTCCGTCCATGCTTTTATTTTCAGGTCTCCACTCGTCTTTACTTTGATGGTCAACGTGCCTGATGTGTTGCCGGGGATTTTTCGCATAAAAGCGGGATACACCCCTGACGGTTCGGGTTTCCCAAACAGGGAATCCAGTTCCGCATAAACCTCATCCGGCAGCGGTGGCGGGTTGATCTCGTCGGGGTCAATAAATTTCACCTTTTGGAACTGGACATCCAAACCGGGATTGTCGGAGAACGCCAGCCAGATGGGCACGAAGGTGGCGTCCACGTTGCCGTAGTTGCCATAATCCAGCGTATAAGTCGTCCAAGTGTTGAACAGGATGCGGTTGCGACCGGAAATGCGCACCCACGGATTTGCCGCTACACCGGCCACTATTTTAAAGCCGCCCGGCAGGGTGTAAACAGGCCCGCCCGGTTTTTCGATGCGTAAATCGTAGGTACCGATAGGCTTGCTGCGCAAATCGAACTGGACGTTGATGGAGCTTTTGCCTCCAAAATCGGTGAAGGCGGAAGTGGCGACCACCGTGCTGCCGTTCATGATTTTGGCCACAAAGTTGGTGTCCAAGCCACCGCCAAAAACCTGTACGGTCACATCGCCGATATTGCCGCCCTCGGCGGGGAAAGCCCTCGCCACACCGGGCATCACCACGACTTGGCAAACGGTGTCAGCGCCAGCTGGGTTGGTGGCGATGAGGCATACGTCAAAGTTGCCCGGCTCGGCATATTCGTGGTAGGCGTTCACGGTCGTTGCGGTCGTGCCGTCGTCGAATTTCCAGAGATAAGTAGCGTCGTGCAGGGTCGTGTTTTCAAAAGTGAAAACATTGCCCGTTTGGGCGTAGGTGAAACCAGCGACAGGCGTAGGCTGAAGGCTCGACTGGACTTTATAGCGGAAGTCGCCACCGTATTTTTCAAAGCCGAGGTAGTACGTGCCAGCGGGCACCACTTTGCTGAACGTGGTGTTCTGGTCGCCATAGCTGAGGTAGTGCGTGGCGATTTCGGCGGTAGCATTGCGCAAGCGGATGTTGCCGTTGTTGTAACCAATTTTATTGATTTGGAACGACAGCAGCCCATTCTCGGTGGTGGTCATCTTGTACCAATCCCAATCATCGTAGCCAAGGCCGGGGTCGTAGTAGCCCAGCAGCCCACCGATGGAGTCGCCCAACGGGAAGTTTTGGGCAGTGGCTACGTCGTTGTTTGGCTCGGTGTCTTCGCCCCAGGGCGATGGCACAAGTGCGTTGTCAATCCGGTAATCGAGGTTGTATTCCCCTTCTTCGACTTGCAGGTAGTAGGTGCCCGCCAGCGCCGGGTAGCTCCAGTTCCATCCCTCGGCAGGCGACTCGCCATAGCCCGTGTAAAAATTGGAGATTTCCGGAAGGTCTATTTTTTCGCCATCCCTCAGCCGCATCCAAGTATTGCCGGGGCCTTTTTTATGGATGGTAAAATTCAGGTAACCACCTTGCGGCACGGTCAGTTTGAACCAATCCTTGAGGTCGGCACCCTCACCAGCGCTATAGTAGCGCAAGGTGCCGCTCACTGTGCCGTTCACGGGCATGGTTTGCGCTTCCAAATAGCCATTGTTCGGCTCGGTATCCTCGGCATAGCTGGGTGGCGTCAGCGAGGCATCCAACTTGTAGTCGAGGTGGTACTCGCCGTCCGATACCTTGAAATAGTAGATGCCAGCCAGCACGGGATAGCTCCAGTTCCAGCCTTCGGCGGGCGAATCGCCATAGCCAGCATAGAAATTGCTGATTTCGGGCAAGCAGGCCAAGATTCGCCGTCCAAGAACCGAATATAAGTATTGGCGTAGCCTTTTTTATGGACTGTCAAATGGAGGATACCCGCTTGAGGGATGGTCATTTTGTACCAGTCTTCCATGTCGGCTCCCTCACCGGCACCATAGTAGCGCAGCGTGCCGCTCACCGAGCCGTTCACGGGCATGGTTTGCGCTTGCGCCGAAGTGTTGTTCGGCTCCACGTCCTGCGGATAGTTTGACAACGACAGGGTAGGGGTCAGGGTGTAGTTCACAGGGGAATCGTACCGCTCGAAGTGCAGGTAATAATTACCCGGTAGCACAGGGTAGGTAGTCGTCCAGCCCGTCGGCGGTGAGTCGCCAAAGCCGAGGTACAGGTTTGTGATTTCAGGGAAGCCAGCCGTCTCGGCATCCTTAAGGTACAATCTGGCGTTGCCAGTGCCTGTTTTCACGACGGTCAGCGTCAGGATGCCGCCTTCTGGCACGTTTAGCAAAAACCAATCGTGGATGTCCGCACCAATGATATCACCTGATTGACTGCCATTAAGGGCAATCAAGTTAGCCTGTGCAGCGCTGTCGTTGGGTTCCGTTTCGCTTTTTGCCACTTGGAAGCAAAGGCCAAATAGCAAAAGCAGGAGGATAGATTTTTTCATGGCCTAGTGTTTTAGTTAGGAACAATCAATCCCTTACGCCATGAGAAGTGCAGTTCCAAAATTGACGAAAACGCCTGTTTTTTGCCAATGACATTTGGCCTTTTGCGGCAATGATTTAATTCAATGATTGTTGGGGTTTGCCCTGTTATACTTCACTAATAGATTTTGTGCAAATGAGTTAAAGCAAGCTTGCCCTCCGCCGGCTTCGCCGGGGGGGGGGGGGCCGGGGGCGCCGGGGGGGCGGGGGGGGGGGGGGGGGGGGGGGGGGGGGGAACCCCTATTTGCAGAGAATAAAAAGCAGTGGCGAAGCGCAACTAAACCGCTTCGCCACCATGTTCAAACACTTATTTCTACAACCGCTAAACCCCAAATGGATAGGTTTCTGGTATTTGATGGCCATCCGGCTGGATGTGCAGCGGGTGCAATGCCTTCGTTTCATCCAGGAACATAAATGCGTCGTAGCGACGAGGCATGAGGCTAGACACATAGTTTCCAACTTCGTTCTCAGGGTGGTAGACGACACCGATAGCCCGGTGCTCAAACTCCCTATTCCCGAGGACTTTCATGACTTCGGGGGTCATCAGCATCAGCCGGTCTTCTTTGCCAGCCAAGTGGAAAAGGTGTTCCCAACTCCCAGCTTTTGAAGGTGGTACAGGCAGGCTCCGCATCACATCGCCCCATTTTCGGCCAGCGATTACGTGCCCGACATGCGAACCGAACCCGACTGCAAACACATTCTTAACCCCATACCGCTCCCGCGCAAGTTGCCCAACGTTTACCATGCCATGCGCCCTCATGCCCGTGGCCCTGGCGTCCCCGATATGGGTGTTGTGCTCCCATACGATGGCCTTGCCGGCTGGCTCGTGAAAATCCACCAGCCTTTCCAGCGTCTCCATCATGTGCGTGTCACGGATGTTCCAGGACGTTGGCCCTGCCTGAATCATCGCCCGATAATAGTGCTCAGCGTTCACTGCCACATAGGCGTTTTGGCCGGTGTTCATGACGGCTTCATGGTCGGTGTTGTATTGCGGCATTTTGAAAAGCACCTCATTGAGCATTTCCACCACTTCGTTTTCGCAGGAAATTGGCACCCAAGGGTCAACGGTTGCCTTGGCATATTCACTGCCCTCATCCGTGTACGGTTCGAAACATTCCCAAGCCTTGAGTGCTGTTTTTGCGGCTGCCGGATCCACCTTCTTCAGGTAGTTGATGATGGACTCCAGCGATTCCCATAGGCTGTAAACATCGAGGCCGTAAAAGCCCACTTTCTTATTGGCTGGCAATTGGCGATTGTGTTCCCGGAGCCATTCTGCAAGTGCTATGACTTCCCAATTGGCCCACATCCACGTTGGCCATCGGTTGAAATCATGGAGGACGTCCTGGGCGGAATCACCGCTGTCCTTATAACTTTTTATGTACCTGTTGAGGCGGTAGCAATCGGGCCAGTCGCCCTCGACTGCAATGAAGGAAAACCCCTTTTCCTCGATCAATCGTTTGCTCAATTCCGTGCGCCAAGTATAATACTCATGGGTGCCGTGCGACGCCTCGCCGAGCAACACGCAACGGGCGTTCCCGATGGCCTCCATCAATGAATCAATGGCTTTTTCGTCGGTCAGTGGCACGGAGTTGCTTTTAATGAAATCCGTCAGGTTAAGAACCCCCCCATTCTGTTGGATGATGAAGCTGGACATAGCAATATTTTTTTGGCTAATAAACACCCATATACTACCCCATGCAATGAGAAGAATTAAACTGTTTTATGAGAATAATCATAGCATATTGAAAGCCTTGAGCAGTAATTTAAGCCCTCAATTTCTATATCATGAACAGCGTACAATTGACCACCGTATCAATCCCGGTGGGGGGTGTGACATTAGATGCTTATATCACCGTTCCCGATAACCCGAAAGGTGTTGTCCTGTTTTCGCACGGCAGTGGGAGCAGTCGCCAAAGTCCAAGAAACCGCTTCGTCGCTGAGGTGCTGAATGAGAAGGGCATGGCCACGCTGTTGGCCGACTTGCTGACGGAAGAAGAGGATAGTTTTTACGAAACTCGATTTGACATCAAGCTACTGACCGAGCGGTTGGTGGGCATCACGAGATGGGCGATAGAACAGCCAATGCTGGAAGGCTTGGGGATGGGGTATTTTGGAGCGAGTACGGGGGCTGCTTCTGCCCTGCGGGCGGCGGCGTTTCTGAAAGACGGCATCCAAGCAGTGGTGTCGAGGGGCGGAAGGCCTGACCTGGCGGAGGACGCACTGCCATCAGTGAATGCGCCGACGCTGTTGATAGTTGGTTCGCTCGACGGGCCGGTCATTGAAATGAACAGGGCGGCTTACAAAGCCATGCATTGCCAAAAGAAATTGGAAATCGTGGAAGGTGCCACCCACCTGTTCGAAGAACCTGGCAAACTGGATGAAGTAGCCCGGCTTGCCACCCAATGGTTCGAGCGCTACCTCGTGAAAAAGCCAGAACCAGCACTTTGAAAGTATGACGAGCAGAATTTTTTTTAACGTGATATCGGAGATTAGTTCATAGTAACTCAGCTTGCCGACCGCAATGGTTCGAGGAAATCGCTACCTCGGTGAAAAAGCCAGCTCAACCTTATGCCACTCGTTGAAACACCCGCTGGCGGATCTCGAGCAGTTGTTTTTTCAATCAACCAAAAACAGAAATCATGTACTTCAGGAACAGATTTGACGCTGCCCAACAACTTGCGCCGTTGTTGGAAAAATACCGCAACGAAAAAGGCGTGATACTCGCCGTGCCGCGTGGCGGTGTGCCCATTGGGCATTACCTCGCCAAGTATTTTGGCTTTCCCTTGGAGCTGTTGTTGACCAAAAAGTTGGGGCATCCATTGCAGCCGGAATTTGCGATCGGTGCGGTTACGCTGGAGGACAGCTTTGTGGATGAGGGGTTCGACCTGCCGCCGGATTTTATCGAAAAAGAAATAACACGGATACGCAAGGAGCTGCAAAGACGCTACAAATCGTTCATGGGCGATAGAAAGCCCATTGATTTGAAAGGCAAAACCGTCATCGTCGTTGACGACGGCATCGCCACGGGGCGCACTATCATGGCAGCCATCAAACTGCTGCGAAAGAAACAGCCGAAGTGGTTGGTGGTAGCGGTGCCAGTAGCGCCGCCGAGCGCCGCCAGCGAGTTTGAAGGCTTGGTGGACGACTTTATTTGCGTGTACACGCCGGAAGATTTCTTTGGCGTGGGCGGCTTTTACGAAGATTTCGAACAAGTGGAAGACAGCGAAGTGATGGCGCTTTTGCGAGAACTGAACGGAAGAAAAATGGCGGCTTGAAGGCAACACTTTGGCTAATCTGCTGGTTGTCAATATATCAATCTCGAATTCACGCATTTTATAAAATTCCTACTGCCATGACCTATCAATCTAAATCCAACCGGGACATTGCAAACTTGCTTAATGACATTGCGAACCTGCTCGAAATGCAGGATGCCAATCCTCACCGTATCCGTGCGTACCGGCGCGCTGCCAACATCATATTGCAACGAGCGGAAAATCTTTCGGACGTCGTTGCGGGTGGCGATGGGGTAGCCCTTGAAAGCATTCCCGGCATTGGCGAAAGCCTCGCCCGAACCATTGAGGAATATGTAAAAACGGGTAAATCGCAACAGCTTCAGCGCCTAATGGGAGAGGTGGCACCGAAGGAGGTGTTCGAGCAAGTGCCCGGAATCGGCCCTGACCTTGCGGAGCGCATCGTGCATGAACTGGGCATCAAAACCCTTGAAGAATTGGAGCAAGCCGCCCATGACGGCAAGCTGCGCAAGGTCGAAGGTTTTGGCAGCAAGCGCGTGGAGGCTATCCAGATGAGCTTGGCCGGCATGTTGAGCGGCTTCGCCCGGCGTAGCGTGATGCGGACAGTTCCGCAGGTAAAACCACAATCGTACCGTCCAGAGATTGCCCAGTTGCTTGAGGTGGACAAGGAATATCGCCAAAAAGTATCGGCTGGTGAATTGAAAAGAATTGCACCAAAACGCTTCAACCCCGACAACGAAACATGGTTGCCCATCTACCATGTAGAAAAGGGCAATTGGACGTTCACGACTTTGTTTTCCAATACCGCCCGTGCTCATAAATTGAACAAGACCAATGATTGGGTGATCCTTTTTTATGAAAAAAACGGGAAGGAAGACCAAGCTACGGTGGTTACAGAAACAAGTGGCCCATTGGAAGGCAGAAGGGTGGTGAGAGGGCGTGAGGAGGAATGCAAGCGCTATTATGAGGTCAGCAATATGAACCACCTCCCGGTTGTTTCTTTAACCCGGTTGCCCGCTCGTGTATGACGAAAAACATTGAGCCATAAAGGGAACTGTGCCCAAAAGGGAAGCCCAACTATGTAACGATTTTAGTATACTTCGCACAAATAGGTTTTGTGCAAATGAGTTAAAGCATAGCTCATTTGCCCCTCCTCGCCGCCTTCGGCGGCTCGTCGGGGGAGGGGGCTTTTGGGGCTTCGCCCCCAAACCCCTATTTGCACAAAACCTATTTTTGCGAAGTATAACAGCAAGCACCTTACTCATGGTGCATGATAGAGAATGACAATTTGCCATTCACCCGATACTCAACGATTTTGTTGTTTTCCACTTTCGCAGACATGTCCTTAATGTAGATGGAGCGAATGCCTTTCAATGTTTTTGCGGCTTCGGCTACCACCGATTGAGCGGCGTCCTCCCAACTCTTGTTGGAGCTGCCCATCACTTCGATTACTTTTAAAACTGCCATGGTATTGTTGTTTTGGTTATAATTGAAGGGAAATGACCAGACATTTTATCTTCTCATTTTCCCGAAAACAAACTTAGGTTCGATGATGCGCTACCTACAATGATGGATGTCAGAGCGGGCGGTGATTCATATCAGATTCGGGAAACTTATTGATTTGGTGCGGTGCTGCCGCATTCGCAAAACCGAAAGGTGGAAATCCCACCTCAAGCCCGCCTGGCATCCACTTTGGCGAGAAGGTCCTTCATTTTTCTGCGGGCAAAGAAGATACGGCTCTTCACGGTGCCAATGGGCATGCCGAGTTTCTGCGAAATCTCCTTATAGCCATATCCTTTAAAAAATAGCTCGAAAGGTCGGCGTTGGCTTTCATTGATGGTTTTGAACATCAGGTCGTATTCCTTCATCACCAAGTTGGAGCCGCCCTCATTGTTGACCGAATATTGCATCGGGAACGCTCCCTGTTCTTCCAGTTTCAGCTCGATATTGTTCCGTGAGCGGCGCTTACGGTATTCACTCATGAAGTTGTTCCGCATGATGGTCGAAATCCACGCTTTGAAATTGGTGTTGACCGCAAAGCTTTCTTTGTGGGCAAATGCCCGCAGCATTGTTTCTTGAAAGAGGTCCTTTGCGTCATCTCGATTTTTCGTGAGCTTCATGGCAAAGGAAAAAAGCATACTTTTTAGTGGGTTGGACAGGTTAATAAATTCATTGGAGGTCATGATATTTGGATTTGATATTTCTCAAACTTCTGGCGAACAGGCGATATGTGCAGGGCTGGTTTTACGGCGCAATTATACTTCTGGCCGTTTGCTTTCGCCAATGATGATAGTCAACCATAGTGGGTGATTTTTAGTGTGAAATGACTTTCCTGATATCCCTGCCCTAAATCACCTTCATCCCTGACAACAGTCATTGTATTTTTTTCCCCATGTCGGCATTTTTGTACCGAGGCCTCAGAAGCTGTTGAGCTTTAAAGGTTTTCCCCTCAAAAAACCAATTTCCCAGAACCGAGACCCCAATGCCGAAACCCCGAAAAGCCAATTTTTGAACAAGCACGCCCGAAATCCTTTCCGGCAGCCGCCATTGCCGGAAGGGTTTTTCGGCATATAAATCAAAAGCCATGAAAAGTTATCTGAAAATGCTCGCCGTTTTGATTTGGGTGGTGCTGCCGCTTTTGGCCTTCGCCCAAACAGAACAGGAACTGCTGGCGCAACTGCTCGAAGAGGAGCAAAGCAGCGTGGAGGCATTGGCCCTCTACCCTAAATCCACGAGGATGGCCATTCTGGAAGCGGCCAAGTACCCCGAGGCGCTCATCAAAATGGAAAGCCTGCAAAGCAGGACAAGCGCTGCGTTTAAATCGCTCCTAGAAAAATATCCGAAAGAGTTGCAGGAGAAGGTCTGGGACCTCACGAGGTATCCCGGCCTGATAGCCACCATCGTGGAGGGCGGCCCAAAATCGGGCATTGACTTCGACGTGGCCTTGCAGAATTTTCCACCGGAGATACTGCAACGGGCGAGGGAGCTGTCATACGATCATTTCCCATTGCTCAGCGAAGTACACCGCCTCAACCGCCAGTGGGATGGGGCCTACCGGGAAATGGTGTCCATCTACTTGCCCGTGACGAGGGATGCCTTGCAGCAACTGACTGACCTGCCAGAAGTGCTCTCGCTGCTCACCGACAATATCCGCTTGACGGTGCTCGTGGGCGACCTCTACGAAAAGAACCCCGCTTGGCTGCTCCAACAAATGGACTCGCTCAACATCGTGGTGGCCGAGGCACGAACCAAGGAACTGGAAGCGTGGAAATCAAGCCTAGCGGCTAACCCACAAGCCGAGGAGGAACTACAACAGTCGGCCCAGGCCTACGCCGACGAGTATGGCTATGATGACGAGTATTACAACTACGACGACGACCTCTACTACGACGAGGAAGACCGGTACAGCACCCTCATTGAGTACCATTATTATCACTACAACTACCCCTACTGGTTTGGTTATCCGTACTGGTACCCGTACCCACGGTGGCGGCCTTACCCCTACTGGTACGATTGGGGATTTTATCGGGGGCCCGGCAACGTCATCGTCATCGTTGACCTGCCGTCCTACTGGTTCGTCAATTGGTATTTCTACGAGCCTTGGCACCACTACTACTACCCACACCTCTCCAGTTGTTATACCAACCACTACTACGGACACCGTGGCTCTTCCGGCAGCATCACCTCCAATGTGAGGAACTGGCACAACCGCAACCGGGACATCGTGACCGACGAGTGGATGAACAGGGCCAGGACGGACGCCAACGCCTTCCGGGAGTACGGCAAGTTTGAGACGGAGCGGCAGCGGTACAACCAGGCGAACCCGTCCAAGGCGGCCACGCCGCAAGGCTATTTGGAAAAGAACCGCAAAAAGTACCCCGACCTTTCCGCCACCGTTGAGCGCAAAAAGGAACAAGAGCGCAATGCCCCTGCCCCGCCCATTGCGAAGCCAACCGAACAACCCAGACGGGAACCCACGAGACCGGACGTGCAGCCGCCCCGGAAAGAGCCTACAAAGCCGGAAGTGCAGCCACCCCGCAGGGAGCCTACAAAGCCGGACGTACAGCCGCCCCGCAGGGAGCCTACACAGCCCACCGTTCCTAAAAAGGAAGAACCGAAGCAGCGGCCAAAGATTGACCTCGGCAAGGTAGATCAGGCGCAAAAGCACCATCAGGACGCGTGGGAAAAGGAAAAGCGCCAAACTCCACAGCGCACCCAGCCCGAAAGGCCAAAGGTGCAGCCGCCAAAATTGAGCACACCAAAGCAAACGCAACCTAAAACTGCCCCCAGGGTTGAACGCCAACCGACCACGCCGAAAAAGAAGAATTGACGCAGTGCGAAGCTTGACGGGCAATCTTCCGGAGGCAAAAAACATTTGCCATGAAAAAGCTAATTTTCTTACTGGCCATCTTATTCGCTGTCAGCCAGTCCTCCTGTGACCTGCTTGGCATTGGGGAGGACAAAGTATGCGGCGACAAACGAGAAGGCTATTTCTACCGAACATCCCACGGCACGGGCTTTTTCGCTGACCCCGCAGTGGATTACACCCTTGACCGAAATTACACTCCCGGTGGGGAAGGCTACCGCTCCACGTTGATTTTGGAGAAATGGGTGCAGCACGTCTGCCCCGATAAACACGTGAAGGTCAAGTGCAGCGTGAGTGCCAATATCGAGGGCGACTTCAACGTGTCGTCGAAGGGCTATTGGTATTTTTTCTATGAGGAACCATTGACGTTGAACATCGGCAACGACGGCGTTTCGAGGACGTGGGAGGGCAACGGCGAGATTGGACTCAAACAGGTCTATGGCGACGCTGGCGAAGGCGAGTTTAGTTTGCAAGCCACCATCGACTTCCCCTATCAGGGCAGCTTTGAGGCCGATACGATGTACCTCTTCAACAAACTCCAAAACGTGACGCTGGAGGCGGAGTATTACGATGTGAAGAATAAATGAAAAGGGTTGTCTTAATCAATGGTTCGTGAAGGTTTCAAGTTTCGGGTTTCACGGGGTTTCCTGCTAATTTGAGAATGAATGGCATTATTGAAATGGCTTTTTTGGCAAATCAACCTTGTCAAAAATGATGTAAGCAGACTTTTCCCTGAAACTTGAAACCAAAAACCTCACGAACCATTGTTATACTCTGCACTAATGGGTTTTGTGCAAATCAAAAATTATGCACCGCTGCCCCTCCTCGCCGTCCCGAACAGCGGGACAGGCTCTTCGGCGGCTCTTCGGGGAGAGGGTCTTTTTTGGGGCGTTCCGCCCCAAACCCCTATTTGCACAAAACCTATTAGCGTGAACTATAATAATGATAAAGCCGCTGGGGAATACCCATCGGCTTTTGTATTCACCTTTCTTCTTCTTAACAAAACATGAATTCGTGGATTGAATCGCTCCATCGGGCGGAAATCCTACCGGCAGTCAGGTTTATAGCAATGGTTAAAAAACCATCGATTTGGCGAGCCGTTAGGATTGAGCATTATTTGAGAATAATCGTCCCATCAGGACGGCATCTTGTAGCATTGGCAAATTAGCCTCGTTCCCCGTTCCATCGCAACGGTATCTCATACCGACAGATACCGTTCCGATGGAACGGTTGAACGCTGGTTGGACATTTTTCTACAAAGATGCCGTCCCGCTGGGACGAGAATTATGACTTATCTACGCTCGACCCTAGAGTCGGAGAAGAAAGAATCTTTTTGAATTATCCGCAAATTGGGTTGCAAATTTCAATGGTTTTGCCACAGGCACCATTTTTCAATGCACCCCGTTCGTGGCAAGCTGGGTCGTGCCCATATTTGCCAATGCCGCTTGAAGGTCGGCGGTGGTAGGGGAGGGTGGTGCTTCAACCAGTTTAGCGTTGATGGCGGCCAATTCCTCCTCGATGGACTGTGAGGGCATATCGTGCAGCTTGCGGGCCAGGTAGTAGGCAGAAACAAAATCCGGGAATGCCACCTTGCGGTTGCGCACGGCCAGGTCGAGGGTGGCCGTCAGGAAGTAGTCCATCTCCTCAAACGCCGTTTCTTGTTGGTCGTTGAGCAGCACACGGGCATCAATGGCGCTGCGGGGCGAGCCAATCATATCGTTCAAGCTGGTCAGCAGCGTTTCGATGGACGTGAGCTGGGCGGCGGTCACGCCGAAAGGCACCAAAGTGGCCGGAATGATGGCCTTGGCGGCATTCAGTATCTTCCAGAAGCGCTGAAGCTGGGTGACCTCAATACCGTCACGAAGTTCGGACATGTTAGCGGTCAGCTTGCCCGCCAGCACCATGTCCGAAACGGAAGCGGCATAGAGCGACAGTCCGTCGCACACGGCCAACAATTGGTTCGATACTTCCTCCATCTTCTTGTTCTTCAATGCAGTGTTGGGCTTGGTGTCCTTGACCTCGGGCACATAAATTTCGTCAAGGGCGGTGAGCTTTGTATCCAAATCCGCCTTTGCATCCGTCAGCACCTGGGTGCTGGCTACTGCGATGGGGTTTTCTACCAATACTTTCTGGATGCGGTGGTAAGCCAGGTACTTGATGGCCAAGGTCTTTTTCATTCGGAAGGAATTTTAGTTTGCCTTTCGGGCAAGATGAATTAATAATTTTTATATTCAATATTGATGCCAAATGTATTCCGCTCAACAATTGATTTGCTTCAAAACCAAGGTGTTTTTTTAATCCTCACCTGACAAAATGGCCTCTTCGCATGTCAAAAAAACCGACTCACAAGCCTTTTTTAAGGCTTCGATGCCTTTGGACGAGACGACGAAGGGTTTTACGCACCTTAGGAATGAGGTTTTGATACTCACTGATGTTATTTTATTCCTTCGGCCATATAGTATTTGGCTGCGATGGGCTAAAACGAGGCTGCTTTGTACATTGTATGTTGGGACTTGGCGGTGGATACGAGCCTAGAGAAGCTGGTTGCTTTTCACTGGAAACTGAACAGCGAGGCATGGAAGGCCACCGGGGAAGCCTAACTGCTGGTTTTGAAGCCGAAAATGGGAAAGCACCACAAGAATGAGCAAAAATCAGCATGGGTGGGCTTTATTTTCAGGTGTTTCGCTATCTTGCGGCGCACAAACAACCAAATGCATGATACCCACAAATAGCCCATTCAAGCAAATGACAAACCGAAACGTACAAGTCGAGAAAACCAAAGCCAATGGAATGAAAAGTCACCTCCAATGATAGATAACCTAAATGCCCTCCTCGACATCATCGAAAGGTTCCTGCTTGGATTAGGGGTGCCGGAGTTTTTGGTCAATATCATTTTGTTCCTGCTAGCTGGCTTGGTCATTGGAGGGCTAGTGGTTTACATTGCCCACTGGCTCATCTCCAAACTCCTCTTCTGGAACAACCGCCGCCGCCTCAGCCGTGACCTGCACCCCTTCTATACCAAGGCCGAGATAGACAAGGCCACCCGCTACTATATCCCCACCAAGTACCAGGACACCGCCTCCTCGCAGGCCGACGAACCCAGCCGAAGCTTCATAGACTCGCCCAAAGCGAAGCTGATACCGATGATGCTGAAAACCGCCTTCCAGCAGGATGACAGCCGCTACTACCTCATCCTCGCCGACTCCGGCATGGGCAAGACGACTTTTATGATGAACCTCTTCCTCGCCTACAAAAACCAGAGGCCTTGGAAGCAAAAGCACGGCATCCGGCTGCTGCCCTTGGGTCACCCACAGACCTTGGCGGAGGTGGAGAAAATAACCAACCCCGAACACACCATCCTGCTGCTGGATGCCCTCGACGAGGACGTGGAAGCGGTAAAGGACTACAAAAAGCGCCTTGGTAAGATACTGGACAAGACTTGGAAGTTTCGGGAGGTGGTGATTACCTGCCGTACCCAGTTCTTCCCTAGTGACGATGAAGAACCAAATAAGACAGGACTTGAACTGTATGGGACAGAAGGAGGGAGCATTCTTTCCGTAAAGTTTACGTTTCTGCTTTTACTAACAAGGACATCAACGGCTACCTGCGCAAGCGCTTTCAAATTCTGGCAATGGAAAGACCGCAGCAAAGCAAAACGAATCGTCCTAACTAGTCCAAACATAATGGTGCGACCGATGTTGTTGTCACACATAAAAGATTTGGTAAGTAAGGAACGAGAATATGAATACAGCTTTCAGATTTATGAAGCGTTGACTCAGAAATGGGCTGAAAGAGAATCGAACAAACCAGGGATTGGAAAGAAATATGGGAGCAAAGAAACTTATCAAAAAATTTTGTTAGAATTTTCTCATGCACTAGCAATAGACCTTTACACTAACCGTAACACAAACGGAGAATGGATGTCGTTTCACATGAATAGAAAAATCATTTCTATTTCAGGATTACAAATAAATGAAATATTTGAAACTTGGTCTGAAACAGATTGGCGAAGCCGTTCGTTGCTAGTTCGAAGCTCAAACAATTTTTACAATTTCTCCCATAAGTCTATTCTTGAATTTTTCCTAGCAAAAGAGGCATTTAACAACAATACATTTTTAAAAAGATAAACTTCAAAGACATAGATACTACTAAAATGTTTGTTTGTGAAATGTTTGAAAATAAAATCTTAAACAGAGGTCATGGTCATTATTCATTCAAAAAAATAAATGCTGAATTTCCTTTATTTAATTATAATAGAAAATCAAGCAATGAAATCCACTCCCTCACACTTAAAGACATTGACAGTAGCACTCTAGAACAAATTCCTTATTTAAGGCTACATTCTCTTAAAAATCTGGCAACCTATAATAAATCTTTTTACTCAAATCTCTATTCATTATACGTAGTCCTCTATCTATTATGGAAATTAGTTTCTAATTCAAAAGCAATAGAAGCTCAAGAAGCTTGCGCAATTGAAAAATTGCTCACTATTTTTGAAAATTCAGAATTATTAGCTCTTAAAGAAAAACTAGATATTTTTTCACTGTTGCGTGAAATCAAATTAAGAACTGAAATAAGTCTAACACAAAACACAAATCCATCTACTAACTTACACATCACAAACTCAGAGCAAACATTAAACAAAAATTACTTTGAAATTGAGGAGAAAAAGCATCATTTAAAAATGCTTGACTTATTATTTCATATAGAAGACCAAGAGAAATATGATTTAAAAAGATTGAGAGAATGGATAGAGGGGTTAAATCTGGAAAGGGATTGGGTACTTAAATCATTGAACGATACCAATACCTTCATCGCCCAATGCCAAGCCCTTCAAGCCGCCCTCCCTAACGTAAAAATCTACTACTAACAACCACCATCAATGTCCGAATCACACAAAAAACAACTCGAAACCCAACTCTGGAACATCGCCGACACCCTGCGGGGCAAGATGGACGCCGATGAGTTCCGGGACTATATCCTCGGCTTTATGTTCTACAAGTACCTATCGGAGCGGATGCTCGATTTTGCGGACTTGCAGTTGCAGGGCGAGGCCGTGCAGTACGAAGACCTTGACGAAAGCACCGAAGACGGCCAGCTCTACCTTTCGGAAATGGGCAAGCTCGCCCTCCAAGAACTCGGCTATTTCCTCAAGCCCTCCGAACTGTTTACCAGCATCGTGCGGCGGGGGAGCTTGGCGGATGCGGATGCAGAAGACGAGGACGAGGGGGGACGACGAAACGCCCAAGGAGAATTTTATCCTCGGCGATTTGGCGAAAATCCTGAAAAGCGTGGAGACCAGCACGATGGGCACGGAGAGCGAACAGGATTTTATCAACCTGTTCGAGGACCTGAACCTGAACTCCACGAAGCTGGGCCGGACGCCGGAGGCCCGCAACAAAATCATCGTGAAGGTGCTGAACCACCTCGCCAAGATTGACTTCGAGCTGCACGATGCCGACTCCGACGTGCTGGGCGATGCCTACGAATACCTTATCGGCAAATTTGCCAGCGGGGCGGGCAAGAAGGCCGGGGAGTTCTACACCCCGCAGGAGGTGAGCAAGGTGCTGGCCAAAATCGTGACCACGGGCAAGACCCGCCTCCGCTCCGTGTACGACCCTACCTGCGGCTCCGGCTCGCTGCTGCTGCGGGTGGCACGGGAGGTGAAGGACGTGGCCGACTTCTACGGGCAGGAGCTGAACCGCACCACCTACAACCTCGCCCGCATGAACATGATACTGCACGGGGTGCATTACCGCAAGTTCGACCTGCGGCAGGAGGACACGCTCCAGTCCCCGCAGCACCGTGACCTCCGCTTCGAGGCCGTTGTGGCCAATCCGCCGTTCTCGGCCAACTGGTCGGCGAGCCGGGTCTTCATGACCGACGACCGCTTCAGCCAGTACGGGGTGCTGGCCCCAGTTCCAAGGCCGATTTCGCCTTCGTGCAGCACATGGTCTATCACCTCGACGACACGGGCACGATGGCCTGCGTGCTGCCCCACGGCGTGCTGTTCCGGGGCGGCTCGGAGGCGCAGATACGCCGCTACCTCATCGAGAGCCGCAACTGGGTGGACGCCATCATCGGGCTGCCCGCCAATATCTTCTACGGCACCAGCATCCGACCTGCATCCTCGTGCTGAAAAAATGCCGGGAAAAACCCGACGGCATCCTCTTCATAGATGCCAGCCAACACTACCTCAAGGACAAGAACCGAAACCGCCTGCGGGATGAGGACATCGAGCGCATCGTGCAGACCTACCGCAGCCGCCAAACACTGGAGAAGTACAGTTACCTGGCCCCGCTGAGCGAGGTGGCGGAGAACGACTACAACCTGAACATCCCCCGCTATGTGGACACTTTCGAGGAGGAGGCCGCCGTGGACCTGAACGCTGTGGCCGCCGAACTTCGCCAACTCGAAGCCGATATGAAGGCGACGGATGCGGAGATAGCGGGGTTTTGTGGGGAATTGGGGATTGATGCGCCGTGGTAGCGAAGGATTGGAAAGCCCGACGCAGGAGGGATTTCTAAGCCCTGACCGGGTTGGCTTCGGATAAATGGCTTCGGAACTTCGGGGCTTCGGGCTTAGAAATCCCTATCGGGCTTTCCAATCCCTGCTTCGTCGGGATTATCAAAAAATGAATGCTAAAAAACAACCAGCAATGAGCAAGCAAGCAGATGGAAAGGTGCCGGGGTTGAGGTTTCCGGGGTTTGAGGGGGAATGGGAAATAAAACAAATTTTAAACTTTGCTCCGCTCCAAAGGGGCTTTGACTTACCAGTAAATCAAATTGTGGAGGGTGAATTTCCTGTTGTATTTTCAAATGGAATATTGAAAAGTCACAATGCATTTGTAGCCAAGGCCCCAGGAGTCGTAACCGGACGTTCTGGAACAATAGGAAAGGTAACATACGTAGACAAAGACTATTGGCCACATAACACCTCATTATGGGTTACAGACTTTAAAAACAATTTCCCAAAATTCGTTTACTACTTTTATATAAATCTAAATCTACAAGAATTTTCAACTGGTTCTGGTGTCCCAACTTTAAATAGAAATGACATTCACGTTTTAAAAAGATACGTTCCATCATTCTTAGAACAACAAAAAATCGCCACCTTCCTTAGCGCCATTGACACGAAGCTGCAACAACTGGCCCGCAAAAAGGCCCTGCTGGAGCAGTACAAAAAAGGGGTGATGCAGCAGTTGTTCAGCCAGCAGTTGCGGTTTAAGGGGGAGAAGGGGGAGGAGTTTCCGGCGTGGGAGGAGAAGCGACTGGGGGATTTTTTGATTCCAACGTTTCGGGCTATTGATAAACCAAATGGGCTTTATTTGGCGATAGGAATTAGAAGCCATTGCAAAGGGACATTTCAAAAACTTGAAGCAGACCCAGAGAAAAATGCAATGGACACGCTGTACGAAGTTAAAGAAAACGACCTTATCGTAAATATCACTTTTGCATGGGAAGGAGCAATTGCTATGGTTAAAAAAGAAGACGATGGTGGGCTTGTTTCACATCGCTTCCCGACTTATACTTTTAATCGTGGTGTTGTCATCGGCGAGTTTTTCCAATACGTGTATCCTCAGAAGCGATTTAGGCTCAGTAGTGTCCGGTTATAACTCCCACAATGTCAATTGGTTATGAGAGTCCGTATTATTTTTTTGTAGCTGTTGTTTCATAAGTAGTTGATTTACAGGGGTTTTGTCAAATAAGGAGACGCTTAAAATCTGTAGGATTTCATTCATAGAGTGCGAAAAGTTGCGCTCTTTTTTCAGGATGGCAACCAGCACGTATGTGCAGACGGCAATCCAAATCTGGGATTTCACGGCATTTTGGGTCTCGCCCCAAAAAGCCTGGATTTTCAGGTGCTGCTTTATCCACTTGAAGAACAGCTCGATTTTCCAGCGGTTGAGGTACAGGATGGCCACTTGCAGTGCCGGGATTTCAAAGTTGTTCGTCAGGTAGACATATGTTTTGCCATGTTCATTGTCATAATACCTTACCCGGCGCAGGTGCTCGGGGTAGTCCTTGCGGGCCTTGTAGCCACTGAGCCTGACGGTTTGGTCGCAGCGCAGCCCGGTCGATTTGTCCACAGGGTGCGAATAGACCCTGTCAGCCGCCAAGTTCTCCTTGGCACGTATGACGAAGAACGACCCCGCACGGTGGATGGCGTACAACCGTTTCCAGTCAACGTAGCCCTTGTCCATCACGTAGAACGCCCCGGCCTCGAACTGAAGGACATCCAGCACGTTCACGTCGTGCGTCAGGCCGTCCGTTATGTGGACGAAGCAGGGCATCTCGCACTTCACGTCGAGCAGGGTGTGCAGCCTTACCGCAGCCTTGTGCTTGCGGAACCTTGCCCACCAGAACACGTCGAGGCAAAGCTCGATGGTGGTGGAATCGAGTGCGTAAACGACGTTCTTCAGTTCGATGCCCGTGCCGTTCCTGTCCCGGTAGAGGTGGCGTGCCTTCTGGATGAGCACGAGCGCAAAGTCGGCATAGATGCGCCAGTCCCTGCCTTCGTTGGCATCCGCAAGGGTGGACTTTTTCACCCCGTTGCTGATTCCCATGTGGTAGAGCCTTGGCGCTTGTGCCTCCAGGCAGAGCACCAAGTCCCGAAGGCTCTCCCGGTGGGAGAGCTGCCCGAAGCTCATGCAAAGGAACTGGTGCCAACAGGTGAAGCGCTTGGTCCGGGCATCCCCTTGGTAGCGGGTGACGCACTTGGCAAAGTCCTTCGGGTTGACAAGGGACATAATCTGGGCGAAAACATATTTTCCTGAATTCATGGCCGCTCTCTTTTGAGCGGCCAAGGTTCACAAACGATTTCAAATCGTTCCCGTATAGAATCCTTTGTAACTTATTGCAAATCAATAACTTCTACCCGAATCAAAAACCCTTAACCGGACACTACTGATTTAGGCTAATGCTTGAATTAATATCTCCCGGCGGTGCTGGCCGAAACAGGGTTATGAGCAAATCGGAGTTTTTAAAACTGAAATGGGAAATCCCTTGCTTGGAAGAGCAGCAAAAAATCGCTGCCTATTTGACGGCGTTGGATGGCCGGATAGAGCAGGTGGGTCGGCAGTTGGCGGTGTTAAGGGCGTGGAAGAAAGGGTTGTTGCAGGGGATGTTTGTGTGAGGGGAACGGGAATTGGAGGGAAAGTTGTTAATTTGCACTGGATAAGTACTTGAAAAACAAGGAAATGGAAAAACAGCATCGTTTAAATAAAATCAAAGTATCGGGGTTCAAGTCCATCCGGGCGTTGGAGATAGAGATGCACGACCTCAATGTGCTGATAGGGGCCAATGGGGCGGGCAAGTCTAATTTTATTGAATTGTTTCGGTTCATCCGGGAATTGGTGGAAGAGCGGATGCAGTTGTATATAGCCAAACATGGTGGGGCCGAAAAGGTGCTGTATTATGGTTCCAATGAAACCAAAGCCTTGAAGGTGGTAATTGATATAGTCCCTAATCACTACGCTTTTTCGCTCGTGCCGGGGCAAGGCGACCGACTTTTGTTTGAAAAAGAGTATTGTGCCTTTGATACAAAACCAGACAAACGCTACACCGAAAAACATCAATACAACTGTGACCGAATCGGATTTGGCAGAATATACCCGCCAGAAAGGGTACGGTGTCGGCAAATACGTTTATGAAGCTTTGAGTGCTTGGCGGGTCTATCATTTCCATGATACCAGCGATACGGCACGGGTCAAGAAAACAGGAAAAATCAGCGATGTGGATTATCTGCGGGAAGATGCCTCCAACCTTGCAGCGTTTTTGTACTTGATGCAGCGCAAGGATGTCAAGCATTACCAACGCATCGTAAAGACCATACAATTGGTAATTCCATTTTTTAAAGACTTTGTATTGAATCCCACTCCAGCAAACAAGGATACCATCCTGTTGAAATGGAAGGATAACCACTCGGACATGATTTTTGATGCCGACGATTTTTCGGACGGCTCGTTAAGGTTTATATGCTTGGCCACTTTGCTTTTGCAGCCGGAGGTGCCAAGTTTGATTTTATTGGACGAGCCAGAGTTGGGGCTTCATCCGATGGCCATTTCCATGTTGGCGGGGTTGTTAAAAAAGGCTTCCCACCGTACCCAACTCATTGTTTCGACACAATCCACCAACTTGGTAGATGATTTAGAGCCAGAACATATCATCGTTGTGGCACGGGATGAACAGAACGGGGAATCTACATTTCAGCGGTTGGATGAAGAAAATCTCTCCTATTGGATAAATGAATACAGTTTGGGGGAAATCTGGGAGAAAAACATAATCGAGGTACCCATGAAACGAATCAACATCATCTGCGAAGGACCAACCGAAGAGCAGTTTGTTAAAAGGATGCTTTACCGCCATTTCTTTGACAGCGGAATAGTTGTCTCGGCGAGCAGCTTGGATGGTGGTTTCAATTATGAAAGTTTGAAACACCATATCATTCAGATGTTGAACAGCGACAAAGAAGCTTATGTGACTACTTTGGTAGATTTGTACGGCATCAAAGGTCATTACCCTGGCTACGAGGCCAACAAAAAGAAAGAAGCATTGGTCAAGGTAAAAGCCATAGAAGCTGAAATATTGACGGATATTTTGGCAGCCAAGAAACTGCACAACAAAAAATTCATCCCATATCTACAATTACATGAATTTGAGGCGTTGCTTTTTTCAGACCCGGCAGTGCTAGAAGAATGGCTAAGTTTGGATAGGGAACTGCCAGCGGGTTGCTTTGCCAATATATTGGAACAATTTCCTTCACCTGAGCATATCAACGACAATCCATTAACAGCGCCATCTAAGCGAATTATCGCTCTAGCAGCATACTATGGAAAGATAGACGATGGTGTATCCGTTGCAGATGAAATCGGGCTTGCTACGATCGTGAAAAATGCGCTCATTTCAATGATTGGCTAACAGCACTTGAAGCCTTGGGCACTAAGGATTGACAAATTAAACTACACTACACAAATAAGGGTAACAACAAGGGGGGCATAACAAATCAACCAGAACTACATGGCAACCCAATCAGAAGAAATGCTCGAACAAATCCTTGTGCAACAGCTCAGGGACTCGCTTGGCTATGAATACGTGGACATCAAGGACGAGGCCGCCCTGCTCACCAACCTAAAGGGCCAGCTCGAAAAGCACAACGGCGTCCGGCTCAGCGAGGCGGAGTTTGCCCAGGTGCTCAACCAACTCAACAAGGGCAGCATCTTCGACCGTGCGAAAATATTGCGGGAGCGCATTTCCTACGATTGTGACAATGGCGACACGGGCTACCTGCAATTGCTGAACCTCGAATATTGGTGCCAAAACCAGTTTCAGGTCACCCGCCAAGTGAGCATGGAGGGCAAGTATGCCAACCGTTTTGATGTCACCTTGCTCATCAATGGGCTGCCCTTGGTTCAGATTGAATTGAAGCGCCGTGGGCTGGAACTCAAAGAAGCCTACAACCAGATAGACCGCTACAAAAAGCACAGCTATTGGGCGAGCAACGGGCTGTTCCTCTACGTGCAGTTGTTCGTTATTAGCAATGGGGTGGACACCAAGTATTTCGCCAACAACGGCAGTAAGGACTTCAAACAGACGAATTATTGGGCGGACTCCGAAAACCGCAAAATCACCCGCTTGGACGCTTTTGCCACGGCTTTTTGGAGAAATGCCACCTCTCCAAAATGGTCTGCAATACACCGTGCTGCACGAGAGCAGCAAGCAGTTGATGGCCATGCGCCCCTACCAGTATCATGCCGTGGAGGCCATCATTGACCGGGTGCAGAACACCATGAAGAACGGCTATATCTGGCACACGACCGGGTCGGGCAAGACGCTGACGAGCTTCAAGGCCAGCCAGGTTTTGGTCAAATTACCGAAGGTGCACAAAGTGGTGTTCGTGGTGGACCGCCGTGACCTCGACGCCCAGACCATCCAAGAATTCGAAGCCTTCCAGAGCGGCTGCGTGGACAGTTCCGACAACACGGAGATACTGGTTCAGCAGTTCACCGATACCTTCCGAGACCCTGGCACAAAAGAGCCGAAGGACACACCACTCATCGTTACCACCATCCAGAAACTGAACAATGCCATCAAGAACACCCGTTTCCAGCAGCGCATGGCGCCACTGCGTGACAAGCGCATCGTGTTCATCTTCGACGAATGCCACCGCAGCCAGTTCGGCGAGACGCACGAGCGCATCAAGGATTTTTTCCAAAAACACCAGTTGTTCGGTTTCACGGGCACGCCCATCTTCGCCGAAAACGCCAACCGCAACGAGCAAGGCCTGCGCACCACCAAAGACCTTTTTGACGAATGCCTACACAAATACGTCATCACCGACGCTATCCGTGACCAGAACGTGCTGCGGTTTTCGGTGGAATTTAACAAGGTGTTCCGGCAGAAATTGGAAAGCATATCGGACGTAAAGGTGCAGGCTATTGACACCAAGGAAGTCTTTGAATCGGACGAATGGGTGGAAACGGTGGTGAACTACCTCATCGAGCACCACGACCGCAAGACGCACCACCGGTTTTTCTCGGCCATTTTCTGCGTGAGCAGCATCCCCATGCTCATCAAATACTATGACCTGCTTCGCAAAAAACGGGAAGAAGGCAAGCACGACCTGCGCATCGCCACCATTTTCTCTTATGGGGTGAACGAAGAAATAGACGAAGAAACGGGCGAAATCGCCGACTTCAACATCCCCGACGAGGGCCATGTGGACAAGCACAGCCGGAGTAAAATGGATGAGTATATCCAGCACTACAACGAGCAGTACAAGACCGATTTCAGTACCAAGGACGGCCTCAAGTTCTACAATTACTTCCTCGACATCGGCAAAAAACTGAAGAACCGGGAAAAGGAAACCTTCGACGACCGTGACCGCATTGACATCCTGCTGGTGGTGAACATGTTCCTCACGGGCTTCGACGCCAAAAAGGTGAACACGCTCTACGTGGACAAGAACCTAAAGCACCACGGCTTGATTCAGGCGTTTTCCCGCACCAACCGCATCATCGGCGAGAAGAAGACGCACGGCTTCATCGTCTGCTTCCGCAACTTGAAACTGGCCACCGACGATGCCGTGAAGATGTTCTCCAACAAAACCCCGGTCGAGGAGATTTTGCTGGAACCTTATGAGCATTACGCCGGGCTGTTCAAGCTGGCACTGGAAGCACTAAAGGCCATCGCCCCCGACGTGGACAGCGTGAACGACCTCCTCACCGAGGAAGACGAACTGGAATTCGTGAAAGCCTTCCGGCAATTGGCCCGCCTGAAAACCATCCTTTCTGGCTTCGATGAGTTCGACCTTGAAGCGCTGGGTATTTCGGAACAGGAATTCGTGGACTACCAGAGCAAGTACCTCGACCTTTACCAGAAGGTGAAGCACGACAACCAAGTGCAGAAAGAAAGCATCTTGAAGGATATTGACTTCGAGATAGAGCTTATCCAACGGGTAGAAATCAACGTGGCCTATATCATGCGGCTGCTCGGTGAACTATACGCCAGCAAAGCCAAGGAGAAGGAGCAGAAAATGAAGGAAATCATGGACCTGCTCGGCGGCGAAATCCAGTTACGCAGCAAGCGGGAACTGGTGGAGAAGTTCATCCGGGAGCAACTCCCAAAAATCAAGGACGCCGAGGACATACCCTACGCTTTCAAGTCTTTCTGGACTTTGGAGCGGCAGGATGCTTTCACCAAGCTCTACCAACAGGAAGACTTGAAACCGGACGTAGTGGAGGATGCCATCGGGGAGTACCTCTATACGGGCCGACGCCCGCTGCCCAACACCATTTATAAAATGCAGAACAAGCCGTCTAGCTTTCTTGAACGAAGTGCGAAGGCGGAACGGATAGTTGGGAAGATAGAGGAGTTTGTGGAGAAATTTGAGGATGGGGTGGGGGTGAGGAGGTTTGACCTCGCTGGTTTAAGACAATTTCCTCCAGACTTGAACCAAATATCAGCCTGTCTCCGACAGGTGAATGTTTGAGGTATGGCTTACTACCCAGTTGGCGCAAGTCTTCCACTTTCCCACTCAGGCAGTGCCTAAATAACTGCGAAAAAACAGTAGTTTGAGCATGGTTTACAAAAAAAAGTGTGTAGGTTCGAGGGAAGGTGGTAGAACACTTGGCGCAACGGAAAACATGAATCAATTACTAACCCTCCTTCTTTGTGGCATGTCCATGCTCCTTCAAGCACAAGGAGTCGAGGCGCTGGCCGTAGAAGCCTTGAACCGCCGCATAGACGAAGCAGTGTGCAGCAAAGACCTGAAGCAGCTTCGTGCTTGGTACGCCGACGATTTTGTCTTTACACATGGCACTGGCCTGGTAGAAGGCAAGGAGGGCTGGTTGAAGACGGTGGGCGATACCGCTACGCATTTCCTTTCCAGAACCCATGATTCCCTGACGACGGAGCTGCACCAAAACGTTGCCATCATTCGGGGCAAGCTGTCCGTGCAGCGGGCCAAGGGCGTAGCGGTTTCGGGCTATGAGCTTTGGTATGTGCGGGTCTTTGTCCGTCACAAGAAGTGCTGGCAGTTGATTTCGCATCGAACTACTTCCGAGGTTCATTTGAAATGAGCGGCGGGGCCACCCCGCTGGCGCACGTTCTGCCGCCGCAGCAGGTATAGTTCCCGCCCACTGAAATCCCCACCACCATTTCTGCCCCCTTGCATCCCTTCAAAACACTTGTATATTTACGCCACAACCAATCATTCACTTTATGATGACAAAAGGCGAACTCAAGACCCTGGTTTCAGAGGGCAATGCAAGGCAAGCAATCCAATCGCTACTGGTATCCGCACAGGCACTTGGCGACAACGAGCTGCTAAACCTCGTGACGATTCAGTCGTCCCGCCAGGAACAAGCCGAGCGGACGAAGCTGCTCAATACCACCCACCCGGATGAGGTGAGGCGGGAGTTCGCCAATGTGGAAGTCGCATTGCTCTCCATCGTTGACCAACTAACGGAAGAGGGTAGGCTAAAGCCCAATGCCGTAATCGCTGGCAATCCGCCTGCGCCCAAGGGCAACACCAGCTCCATTGGCGACCAAAACAAGAACACGGTCGTGCTGCAAGAAAAAGACATCAACACGGGCGGCGGCGATTTCACCATCAACATGTCCTGACCCATGAGCGACCAATCCTCAACGGCAAGCAACGTCGGTTCCCACAACCTGAACACGGTCGTGCTGCAAGGCGTCACGGCGCAGGGCAACATCAACATCACGCAGATTACGGGCAGGTCGGCGGAGTACAAGGAAATCACCGACCGCATCGCTGAACTGGAGGAGATGCTGTCCGTCATCCCGGAGACGAACGTGGAGAAGCGGCAGTCGTATTTGGAGAAGCTGGAGGCGGCCCGCAAGCAGGAGCGGGACTTCCGGGACGGCGTGCTGCGGCTGGCGGCGACTTTTGACAAAATCACCATCAACACCGAGCGCCTGAAAGCGGCCAAGGAACATTTTGAAAATGGGCGGCTGCGGGAAGCGAGCGCCATCCTGGACACCGAGGCGCTTGGCAGCGACCAGGACAAGCTGCTGGACGCCAAGCTGCGCAAGGAGCAGGAGCTGAAAGCCCTCGACGAGCAACTGCTGAACAACGCCGACGAGTGGCTGGTGAAAGCCCAAATCACTACGATGCAGTACGACCTGCCGGACTGGGCCAGCCTGGCCGTTTCGTATTTCGACAAATCGCTGCGGGCCAAAGAGACGCTGCGCAACCTCTCGGAGTACGCTTATTTCCTGTCTGACCAAAACGACTTTCAGCCCGCCATTGCGCTGTACAAAAAGGCGTTGGAACTGGCGGAAACGGATGAGGACATAGCCTCGATACAGAACAGCTTGGGAAATTTGTTTGCCAATATAAATTCCTTTGTGGAAGCAGAAATGGCCTACCGGGAAGCCATAAAAATCCATCAGGCATTGGCAGAACAAGACCCCGACACCTGGTTGCCCAATGTGGCAGGCACACTCAGCAATTTGGGGGCAATGTTGTCCGACAACCATGCCCGTGCGGAGGCTGAGGCTGTCTTTCGGGAAGCATTGGGCATCCAACGGGAACTGGCAAAGAAAAATGCGGACGAGGTACTGCCCGACCTTGCCAGAACGCTGAACAACTTGGGGATTTTGCTGGTCGAGCATCAAGACTTTGACGGGGCGGAAGCTGCCTTTCGGGAAACCCTCGACATTCGGAGGCCGTTGGCGGCGCAAAACCCCGACGCAATACTGCCGGAATTGGCCAGTACATTGAACAACTTGGGGAACTTGTTGTCCGAAAATCAAAATTTTGCCGATGCGGAAACCGCCTACCGGGAATCGCTGGACATCCGGCGGGAACTGGCAACGAAGAACCCAGATGCCTACTCGCCCGACCTGTCCGAGGCATTGAACAACCTGGGAACGTTGCTGCTTGACAACCAAGATTTTGACGAAGCGGAAACCATCTGCCGGGAAGCGCTGGATATCCGCCGAAAATTGGCTGCGAAGAACCCCAATGCCTTTTTGTCCGACATGGCCACTACCCTGAACAATTTGGGCCTGCTGCTCAGGGTCAAACATGCCTTCGTTGAAGCGGAACCCATCTACCGGGAGGCGCTGGAATTATGGCGAAAACTGGCAGCGAAGAACCCCGATGCCTTCTTGCCCAACTTGGCGTCTGCCTTGAACAACCTGGGGAACCTGCTCTCCGATAATTTAGCCCAAGCCGAGGCTGAGGTTGCCCATCGTGAAGCACTGGACCTCCGGCGGAAGCTGGCGGAGAAAAACCCCGATGCTTTCTTGCCAGATCTGGCCATGAGCTTGAACAATCTGGGAAACTTGCTCTCGGAAAACGAAGCCTACCCCGAGGCGGAGGCCTCCTATCAAGAAGCCTTAAAAATATGGAGAACACTTGCGGTGAAAAACCCCGATGTCTTTCAGCCCAAAATGGCAACGGCCCTGAACAACCTGGGAAACTTACTCATCAACAAAGAAGCCTACCCCGAGGCCGAAGCGGCGTTCCGGGAAGCGCTGGACATCCGTCGGTCACTTACAAAAAGAAGCCCTGACGCCTTCCTGCCGGATTTGGCCATGAGCCTGAACAGCTTGGGGACGTTGCTACAAGGCAATGAATCCTTCGCCGAAGCGGAAACCATCCTACAGGAAGGGTTGGACATCCGGCGGAAGCTGGCGGAAGAGAACCCCGACGTGTTTGGCTTGGATGTTTGCGAAACGGGCATCAACCTCGCCATCGTTCACCAAGCCCTGCTGCAAAGCACCCACGACGAGCGACACCACACCGCCGGGCTGGCGCTGATGGCGGATTTGGAGCAGCGGCTGGCCTTGTTCCCACCAGAAGACGAGACCGTGGTGGAATTTTATGGGCACCTGGATGGGCTGAATGCGGATTTTGAGCAGTACAAGAAGGGGTGATGGAGATTCCCAAGGTTTGGCTTGACAATCCCAGGCCAGGTATGGTTCAACTCCTGGCCGTTAGTTTTTAGCCATTGGCTTTTGGCCAAAAGTAAATTATGCGAATTAGGGGTTGATATAGAGGTGCATAGCACCAAAATATTTGTAGGAAACGTGGTATTTCTCGGTATCGAGGTGCAGCGCACCCGGAAATTTCGGTGCGCTGCACCTCAACCCACTTTCTCAACTACTTGGCTACAAAGATTTCGCCGCTATGCGGCTGTGGTTTAGGTATATTGGGTGATTTCAATCCCTAATTCGCATAAATTGCAAATGGCCAAAACCTGACGCTCGAAATTATAACGCTTGACAACCACCATACTTCGGTTGGAAACAATGTAGCAATCAATCATCGCCATCATCATCGCCACCCCCGTTATTTTTTCGACGTCCTTCTTTGGCTTCATCTTCATTGCTGCTTTTATGGCAAGCGACGCAGTCGTTTAGGTTGGCGATGCCTTCCTCTCGGTGTTCATGCTGGATGTTGCCTACCGTATGTTCGTGGCAACCATAACAGGTATATTTGATGTAATTATTGTTCAAATGGCAGGTAGCACACTTGACATTGTGGTCGCTGTCCAGCACAAAATAGGCGGAGTGGTCGAAGGTGGAGGGGACCCATTTATTGGTGCCATGACATTTTGAGCAGTTGTCTTTGAGTGTACGGTGAAATGCATCGGTGGGGTTTTCATGGCATCCTATGCAATTGTCCCTATCGGCAGGCTGTACCATGTCGTGGTTGAAGGCGACTTCCAATTCCCAGTCGGTGGTGACGTGGCATTTTGCGCAGGCTTCGGTCAGTAGTTGGTGCAATTTATCATCCGGCTTTTGGTGGCATCCCACGCAATTGTCCCTATCGGCAGGCTGTACCATATCGTGGTTGAAGGCAAGTTCCAGTTCCCAGGCGTTGGTGCTATGGCATTTTGCGCATGCATTGGTCAGTTGTTGGTGCAATGTATCTTCCGGCTTTTGGTGGCAGCCAATGCAATCATTTATCACCATTTTTGGCAGTACATCATGCTCAAACCCGTTCATGGATGCTACGGGGTTCAAGCCAGCATGGTCGGTATGGCAAGTGGTACAAGCATATTTGTCGAGGTTTTTGTGAAACAACACCTTGTCGCTCAGGGTAACGACGCCGTTAATGATGCCCAGCGTATCCTTGCCTATTTCGGACAACGTGTGACAGGCGATGCACTTGTCGTTTTCAATTCCTCCAAATGCTTGGTGGCAGGAGAAGCATTGCCGGCTTAAATCTTGGTGCCCTTCCACAAGTTCACCTGGGCTGAGCATTAAATCTGGATACTTCACCATTAATAAGGTGAAAATGACGGCTCCTATTGTTCCAGAGATGATCAGGTTTTTCATTTGCCAAACATGAATATGGTGATGATATGAAGGAGCGAAAAGAATCCCAAGATAAAGGCCAACGGAATGTGGACTGACCGCCACTCATCCATGGCTTCAACCATGACGGAATCGAAGAATAGCTTTTTGTCTATTGCCTCCTGTCCCAAACCTGCGTTCATCAAGGCTTGCTTATTGGCGTTCAAGGTGTTGGCAGCCCTTTTCAAAATAAACTTGCCAACCAGGCCACTTGCCACAGTTATCAGTAGCATCACAATGGCTATCCAAGGCAAAATGGCGTTGAAATGGATGCCCGCATGGACAAGCAGCAAAATAGAGCCGCCCCATGCCAAGTACTCGTGCAGCATCAACAGTTTTTTCGGGGAACCCGATTCCATCCTATTGCGCTTCCGAAGGGAATAGATGAAAGACAGCAGAACGATAAAAGTGCCGACATAACCCAAGTAACGACCTACCCAAACCAACTGGAGACGGTGGAGCAGGTAATCAATGCCGATGGTAATCAATATCATCAGCACGTACCATTGCATAAAAGGCAGGATGTATTTGAAGAGCAGTGAATGTTTCATAGATTAGAACATTTACTGTTTGGTTAAAATTCGGTGTAAGGTAGGCGGTTCCCGAGGCAGTAAGCATGATAATCGTCAATGAGCATGGTGATTTTGAGCGGATGAAAAAGTTCGTTTTGCGCCTTTTCCAGTTGGCGCCCGCTAGCGTGACCGGAATTGGCGACGACGTTCTTTGAGCGGAAGCCCTGGGGCCAGCGGGACAAAGTCCGCCGAAATGGTACATTCGCTTTTGGAAAGCATCCCACTGCCGTTGAGTGGACAGGGGCAGAAAGAACGCAGCCATGAAAATCATCAATTTCGACACACAAAAAAGGGGCGAAAAGCCAGCGAACTTCAGCCCGTTCCGGGAGCGTATCCACCAAATCGTGTTTGAGTCGGACACGCCGGAGGGCAAGCTCTTTGACGTGGTGCTACTGGTGATGATTTTCGGGAGCATCGTGCTGCTCATGCTGGAAACCGTGCCCTCGCTCCAAGCCAAATGGGGCAGCACTTTTCATACGCTGGACTGGGTGGTGACCATCTTTTTCACCATCGAATACTTGGTGCGACTCTACTGCGTGTATAAGCCCATGAAGTATGCCACCAGCTTTTACGGTGTCATTGACATTGCCTCCATATTGCCTGCTTACCTCGATTTCCTGTTCCCCGGAGCCCGCTCATTGATGGTGGTGCGCTCCCTGCGACTGATGCGGTTGTTCCGCATCTTCAAGATGGATATTTTCCTCAACCAGGGCAACCAACTGATGCTGGCGCTTCGGCAGAGCCGGGAGAAAATCTTCGTGTTTATGTTCTTCGTGCTGCTGATGGTCTGCATTTTCGGTTCCATCATGTACGTGGTGGAGCACCACGCCAACCCTGATTTTAGCAGCATCCCCACTTCCATTTACTGGGCCATCGTCACCATCACCACGGTGGGCTACGGCGACATCAGTCCGGTCACTGGGGCGGGCAAGTTCTTCGCTTCGCTGATCATGATCATGGGCTATGCCGTGATTGCCGTACCTACGGGCATCGTGACTTCGTCAATGGTGCAACTGCAAAGGCGAAACAGCGCGCAGCACTGCCAAAACTGCAACAAGGAGGGGCATGACGCCGATGCGGCGTACTGCAAGTATTGCGGGACGAGCTTGAGGAAGTGAGAATTACGGTGCTTTAGGCCCGATGACGCATAGACCTTGCATCACCAATATCTCCCGGTGAGTGCTATTGGCTCAAAGATTTATTCGAGGATAAAAACTTTTTTACCTTTACGATGGTCACCTTTTTCGTGGCGAATAACACCTGGGAGCCAACAGTTAAAAGCGCATCCACTATGGACAAGTCTGTTACCCTTTTTTGGGTCCTGCTTCCCTTTTTGTTCTTCCCTTTTTCAGGAGAAGTACCTAAACCCGTTGCGGAGGTTGCAACCCCATCCGCCCCCTCCTGCAACTGCACCGTCACCCAAGGTAGTTTTTCCTCTCAATTGCCATTCCTGAGCGGGAATACCTCTGCCGTCAATTTTTATGCTTATGGCAATCCCATTGGCGCTTCTGCCAATACCGGACTGGAGATGTCGGAGACCATGCTGATCATGTTGTACGAAGATGCAACAACCGGAAATACCAGCCTCGTCATGATTCTCGACCAGGCCAATGACGGCTCTGGAGGCAACGCCACTATAGCGGTAGACTGCCTGCCCGGTAGTGCTTTTGTTGATTCTTCCGATGACGCGGGAGAGCTGGCGGGCAGCCCACCACTCATCACGGGCAATTTCAACTGGGCCGCCTGCTGTACGGACGGTGGCGTGATCAGCGGCGTCGGCTGCGGAAACACTTTTACCATCAACCCCAATATCAGTAGTGGAATTACCGCATTTTCGCTGGTGTACGGCTCGGCTGCCAACCCGATATACGTCAATATGCCCGAACTCAATTGCCCGATCACGATCAATTGCGGCGGCACGGCTTGCTGTGCTGGGGCCTTCGAATTCACTGGTAGCGCTCAGAATGCCAGTTGCATGAACACGGCGGACGGTTCCATCAACGTGAGCACGGACTGTGCGGCAATGCCGACCTTCCTCTGGTCGAACGGCGCCACGACCGAAGATGTCAGCGGGCTATTGCCGGGAAGTTACGGCGTCACCATCACCGACGCCAATGGATGTTCTCAGTCAACATCCTATTTCATTGCTTCTGACAACCCTGACCCACAGCCCACCATCACCGGCCCCACGGAATTTTGCGCCGGGGAGACCGTCGAGTTGGCCGTTAGTGGGGGGTATTCCTCCTATCAGTGGTCGAACGGCAATATGGGTTCCCCCATCTTTGTCAGCGCCCCCGGCACCTATGTTGTCACGGTCACCAATGCCGCCGGGTGTTCGGGTACGGCTAGTACGACACTCATTGAAAACCCCTTGCCGATGCCGAACATCACGGGGCCGACGGGAGTTTGTTTTTTCTACGACACCATTACGCTGAATGCCGGGCCGGGCTTCTCGATGTACGAATGGTCAACCGGGGATTTCTCCCAAACCATTAATGTTACCCAGTTCGGAAGCTACTTTGTGACCGTCACCAACAGTTTCGGCTGCACTGGCTCCGATTTTACGATCGTCGAACCCTTGACTAACCCATTTCCCATCATCATCGGACCAAATAGTATCTGCGCCGGAACGCCCGTTGGCTTGGATGCAGGCCCGGGTTTTGATTCCTACCTCTGGTCAAACGGGTTTAATACAGAAGCAATCACCGCATACATTGCGGGCACTTATATTGTGACTGTCACCAATGCTGACAACTGTATCGGGACGGCTTCCCACGACGTGGCGGAGTACCCGGCGGACACCGTGGAGGTCTTCCAGACGAGTTGCAACCCGCAGGATACCGGGGTGTTCGTGGCACTGTTCGTCAACCAGTACGGCTGCGACAGCCTCGTGACCACGAACGTCAGCTTCAGCGAATCGGACTCCGTTTTCCTGTTCAGCGAAAGTTGCGACCCTCAGGATGTCGGCACCTTCAGCCAGACCTTCACCAATCAGTACGGCTGCGACAGCGTGGTGACCGAAACGGTGACGCTCTTGCCTGCGGATAGCTTGCTCCTCTCGGATTACAGTTGTTCTCCGCAGGATACGGGGGTCGTGGTGCAGAACCTGACGAATCAATTCGGTTGCGACAGCGTGGTGGCCACCACGACTTTCCTGCTGGCTTCCGATACGGTTTATGTGTTTGACCAAAGCTGCGACCCTGCCAATGCAGGTGTCACGCAGGTGTTGTTGGTCAACAGCGTTGGCTGCGACAGCTTGGTGATAACGACCACCACATTCTCACTGGTTGACACCACCTTGTTGGTCGGCACCACCTGTGACCCGCAGTTGGCAGGAGTGTCGGAAGATTTGTTCACTGGAACCGATGGCTGTGATAGCCTCGTGATCACCACTGTCAACCTGTTGTTCTCAGATACCACTTACCTGACGGCAAATACCTGCAACATCAACCAGGCTGGCCAAAGCGAGCAATTGTTGACCAATCAAGATGGCTGTGACAGCTTGGTGATCACCAACACGACTTTTGTTCCGGCAGACACCACGCTGCTTTTTTCGACGAGCTGCAATCCGGCCCAAGTGGGTGTTTTTGAGGTAGTTTTGGCAAATAGCCTTGGCTGCGACAGCGTCGTGATTAGTACAACCAGCCTGCTGCCTTCGGACACGACTTTTTTATCCCAAACAAGTTGCGACCCAACCCAGGCCGGCACCCAAGAACTGCTGCTGACGAACCAATTCGGCTGTGACAGCCTCTTCGTCATTACTACCAACTATGCACTGGCCGATTCCACTTTTATCAATGCTACCACCTGTGACCCGGCCGCGGCGGGCGTGTTCGTGGAGGTGCTGGTGAGCACGGATGGTTGCGACAGCTTGGTGACCACTACGACAATATTACTGCCCTCCGATACCGTCCAAGTCATGGCACAAAGTTGTGACCCGGCGAATGTCGGCACGGTTGAAACCTTGCTTTTCAACCAGTACGGCTGCGATAGCTTGGTGATTACCACGACCAGCTTGGTGCCTTCCGATACCACTTATTTGCAGGCCATTACCTGCAATATCGGCCAAGCTGGGCAGAGCGAGGTAATACTTGCGAACCAATATGGCTGCGATAGCCTGATCGTTACCACAACGATTTATATCCCACCGGATACCACGCTGCTCTTTACCGAAAGCTGTGACCCTGTTCAAGTCGGCACGGTGCAGGTACACCTGCAAAACACGTTCGGTTGCGACAGCCTCATCATCACGACCACCACCTTGTTGCCTTCTAACACGACGTTCGTGCAAGCCAGTAGCTGTGACCCCAGCCAAGTGGGCATCACCCAAGTGCTACTGACCAACATGTTCGGTTGCGATAGTCTCATCATCACCAATACCGCACAATTGCCCAATGACACCACTTGGCTGTTTTTCTCCAGCTGCTTGCCAACGGACACGGGGCTTGTCGTCACGCAACTCAGCAACCAATACGGCTGTGACAGCCTTATTTTCGAGCAAACCAACTTACTGCCAGCCTCTGCTTGCCAGTTGGATGCCCTTATCCTGGGAGACACTATCGGGTGCGCGGAAACGGTAGGCAGCCTGTGGTTGACCTTTTCCAATGGCACACCGCCCTACACATACACCTGGACAGACCAGAGCGGGAACACGGGGTCAGGATTTATCAACCAAACTGGCCTGCCGCAACAGGTCGGCGGGCTGCTGCCAGGAGCATATACCTTCGAAATAGTGGATGCCAACAACCTGATAGGTACTTTGAGTGCCGTCGTTTTCCAACCTGACCCCATACAATTGAACCTTCAAGTCAGCTCCGATTTTAACGGTTACGGCGTTTCTTGCTACGGTGCTTCCGATGGTTCGGCTGCCGTGGCGGTGCTGGGCGGCGGGCTTCCGCCCTTCGCGTACAGCTGGTCGAACGGCAGCCAAACCGTGCTGGCCAATGGCTTGGCAGAGGGATGGGCTTCCGTCACCGTTACGAGTGGGGTGGGCTGTGAGGCAATTGATTCCATCTTTTTAGATGGCCCAGACAGCCTGCAATTCAGCTTGTCCTTGGCCCATCCAGATTGCTTCACGAATGGGCTGGGCGCCATCGCCATCACGCAGGTAACAGGTGGGAGCGGGCCGTATCGGTATGCGCTGAACGGGAATGGCTGGCAGGTCGAACCGCTGTTTGAAGGGCTGGCGTCGGGGCAGTACCTGGTAGAGGTAGAAGATGCAAATGGCTGCATTGCGTCAACCTACGCCTTCATCAACTCGTTCACCCAACCAACAGTCTCGCTTGGGCCGGATGTGGAGTTGCAGTACGGCGACTCCATGTTGCTCCGAGCCATCACCAACCTGCCATACTCGTTGCTGGATTCCATCTATTGGGGGGGAATTGATTGCCCGGACTGCCCAAGTGTCACCGTAGCACCCATTGCCACCAGCAACTATTCCGTCACGGTCGTGGATGGCCTGGGCTGCTCGGCCAGCGATGAACTGACGGTGGTGGTGAAGAAAGACTTCCATGTTTACATTCCCAATTCCTTCTCCCCGGACGACAACGGACTCAACGACGTTTTCATGATTTTTAGCGGCCCGCAAGTTGTCAAAATCCAGGAGTTTCAGGTATTCGACCGTTGGGGTGAGCCGGTCTTTACCTACTTCAACATTCCGCCCAACGACCCTGCATACGGCTGGGACGGCACCTACCGCGACCAGCTGATGGACGCTGCGGTGTTTGCCTACTTCGCCATCATAGAATTTGTGGATGGCAGTACCCAACTGGTGAAGGGGGATGTGCTGTTGATGAGGTAGGCTGAGGAACTGGTTGGAACAGTTGCTCCGGGTTTTAGCAAAAAAAACGTGAGTTCGGAGATTAAAAGCCGCAGAGCGGCGCTAATCTTTGTAGAATTCAGCAATGGCAAGGGGTTCAGCACCAGCGGTGCGTAATCTAATATTTCGCACCGCTGGTGCTGAACGCATTTTGTTCATTTTTCTACAAATATTGACGCCGCTCTGCGGCTAAACAGCTAATAATCAATCATTTAATTTCCGAATTCACGTTAAAAAGAATTTTCAACCATCACGGCGCCAACCGCTCAATCGCCCAGCCGCCAGCCGCATCCAGCGAGTAGCGGAAGCGGTCGTGCAGCCTGCTCCGCTGTCCCTGCCAAAACTCGAAGCTGGTGGGCACTACCCGGAAGCCGCCCCAGAACGACGGCAGCGGCACCTCCGAATGCTCGAACTTCCTTTTCATTTCCTCGAATTTCATCATCAGCGCCTGACGGGAGGTGATGACGCTGCTCTGGTTGGACACCCAAGCACCAATCTGGCTGCCTTTGGGGCGGGTCAGGAAGTACTTCACCGACTCGGCAGCGGAGACCTTCTCGACCGTGCCGGTGATGGAAACCTGCCGCTCCAGGTCGTGCCACGGGAAGTGCAGCGCCACCTTGGGGTTGTGCGCCATTTCCTGTGCCTTGCGGCTTTCGTAGTTGGTGTAAAAAACGAAGCCATGCTCGTCGAACATCTTCAGCAGCACCATGCGGAGGGAGGGTTGCCCGTCGGCGTTCACGGTGGCGAGGGTAACGGCATTGGGCATCCGGTATTCAGCCTTTTGCACGTCCTCGAACCAGCGGGCAAACTGCTTCACGGGGTCAAGGTCGAGGTCTTTTCGGTGCAGCCCAGCCATTTCAAATTCATCTCGCATGTAGCTCAAGTCCTTCATCGGTTGATTTTTTGTGCAAAGGAAAGAAGTATTTGCTTAACAGAAAAAGCCCCCGCCTGCAAGGCGCAGACAGGGGCCTCTCCACATCTAATTGTCTTATTTGGGTTTGGCATACTCTGCCTTAAACTGCAATCCCAGTTGAAGCGAATCCACCGCATAGTCTATGTCGGCAGTCTTGTTCTCTTTGCTTTCAAAACTCAATATCAACCGGGATATAAATTCATTATCTTGCTCATTATCCGATAAATCCATCCAGCCGTTCGTGCCAAGGTAGTGGTATTCATTGGCCCCTGCACCGCTAGTCGTAAAGGTATAGTCAGTACGGCCGAGGTTTGGTCGCTCAATGTGGCCACTGACGGTCAAGCCTGGAATCGGCCAAATTGGTGCATATATCCAAGCGGAAGCCCATTCGTATAAGTCCGAACCATTTTCGTCCTTGGTGCAAACACCCCCCACCGACCTTCTGGAAAAGGTAAAAGTAGTGATATCCGCACCTTCATCGTAGTAGTAGGCAATAGTGCCATAAGTGCCACTCCCTGCATTAAGTTCAGCCTTCGTTACAGTAACAACGCCCGTATCATCAATTATTTCTTGGCCACATTTACTGCTTTCCTCCTTATCGCAACCAGCCACCAAAAGGAAAAGCACGAGTAGCGCCACCGCCCAAGCAATGGTCAGCCAAATTGACATCGCCCGTGGCTTTCTGAGGGAAAGAACATTCAGCGTTTTCATCTTTACCTAAATTTAAAGGTTTGGAAGGGCGGTATTGCCCATCCTTTTGCAAAAGAACACTCCTTTTGGGCAGTTCTCAAATGATGTAAGTCAACCCGTGGCATGTCGTTGGTCAGTGGCACGGGGGTGGGCGACAAATACAACGGCGGGGAAGCCACCTTGCCCGACCACCACGCTCCCAAATGCAAAATTTGCACAATTGCCCCCACCTCACTACCTTGCCCAAAAACTCACGGAGAATGAAACTCACCGCCGAAACAACCCTCATCGAACATTTTTACCACTGGGAAAAAACTACACCTGACAAGGTCTTTCTCAAGCAGCCGTTTGGCGATAAGTGGCGGGACTTCACTTGGCGGGAAGCTGGGCAACAGGCCCGCAAGCTCGCCAGCTACCTCAAGTCGCTCCGGCTGCCGCCGCACAGCCACGTCGGACTGGTATCGAAGAATTGCGCCGAGTGGTTCATCAGCGACCTGGCCATCATGATGGCGGGGCATGTGTCCGTGCCGTTCTTCCCCACGCTCACCGCCTCGCAGATCAACCTCGTGATGACCCACAGCGGCTGCAAAGTGCTGCTTGTCGGCAAGCTCGACGACTGGGCGAGCATGAAATCGGGTGTACCAGCGGGCGTGGCCTGCATCGCTTTCCCCAACTACAATCCCGACCCCGCCCATGCGCAGTGGGCCGACATCATGGCCAACCAGCCGCCCCTCGCCGGTTCGCCCGTGCCGAAACTAGGCGATTTGATGACCGTCATCTACACCTCCGGCACCACGGGAAATCCGAAGGGCGTGATGATTTCCTTCGGCAACATGGCCTCCATGCTCTACAATTCACGGGAGCACCTGCGCCTCGACGTGGCCGACCCCCGGGTCATTTCCTATTTGCCACTGTGCCATATTGCGGAGCGTGGCGTATTGGTAAACGTGGCCTACGCACTGGGCGCCACCATCTACTTTGCGGAGCGGCTGGATACGTTTGCGAAGAACTTGGTGGCCACCAGCCCCACCCATTTCGGCGGCGTGCCGAGGATTTGGACGAAGTTCCAGCAAGGCATCTTGGCCAAGATGCCGCAGCGCAAACTGGATTTCTTGTTGAAAATACCGGTGGTGAACAACCTGGTGCGGCGCAAAATCCGAAAAGCGCTGGGCTTCACCGACGTACAGGTGTTCTTGGTGGCGGCTGCGCCAATGCCCGTGAGCCTGCTGGAATGGTACGAACGGCTCGGCATCGTCATCCAAGAAGCTTACGGCATGACGGAAACCACGGCCATCGTCACCATCACCCCACGCAACGGCGTCCGGCCGGGCAAGGTGGGCAAGGCCATCCCCGGTACGCAAATAAAGCTTGACCAAAAACCGGGGAAATATGCACCAAGTCGCCCTCCAACATGCTCGGCTACTACAACGAACCAGCCATGACCGCCCAGACCATTGATTCGTTTGGTTGGCTTCGTACGGGCGACGTGGGGGAAATGGACGCCGATGGCTACCTCAAAATCACTGGTCGGGTGAATGAAATGTACAAGACCAGCAAGGGCGAGTATGTTGCGCCCTCGCAGATTGAAATGGGCTTTGCCAGCAACACCTTCATCGAGCAGGTTTGCGTGGTGGGGGAGGGTATGCCGCAGCCCGTTGCACTCATCGTGCTGTCAGAACTGGCGGCTGCGCAAAGCCAGGATGCCATCGCCGAAAGCCTCACGCAGACGCTCGATGCCCTCAACCCAACGCTAAAACCTTACGAGCGGGTGCAAAAAATGGTGGTGGTGAAGGAGCCTTGGACGGTGGAGAACAACAAGATGACGCCCTCCATGAAAGTCAGGCGGCAGCAGGTGGAGCAAGCATTTGCGAAAAAGGTTCACGACTGGTATGGGTTGGAGGGTAAAGTGGTGTTCGAGCGGTAGTGGTAATTGACGGCGTGGCTTTTGGGCCACGCCGTCAATTCGCGCTCACAACCTTCTCCGCTCCTCGCTCGCCCCACCATCCCGATTCCTCGCATCCCGCAGCTTTTTGTTCCCAAAACGGTTGCTCCAAGTCAGCATGAACACCCGCTCGCCCTGCAGGTAGCCCGACTTCACGCAGCGGTTCAGGTCGTCCTCACGGGTGGTGTCCCGAAAAATAAGGCAAAGGTTATTAATTTACTTGCCTTCTACTTATGAACTTTTGCCCGCCCTCGACCGATATAGCTTTCAAATCAAACACCGATTATGAAATTAGCTTACGTGGCCACCTACCCACCGAGGGCCTGTGGAATAGGAACTTTCACTCAAAACTTAATCAAAGCGGTTTGCGCAAATGATGGTGGTGCGAAGCTGTCCAATAGTACCCGTGTCTTCGCCATGACCGATGGCAACGAAGCGGGAGCCTACCCTTCAGCGGTCAGTTTTTGCATCGAGGACCAAAACCAGGGCAGCTACTTGGCGGCGGCGGCACTCCTCAACGAAAGCGACGTGGACTTGGTGGTGCTGCAGCACGAGTACGGCATTTTTGGTGGACAAGATGGGGCATACGTGCTCACGCTGCTCGATGAACTTCAAAAGCCAGCAGTGGCTACTTTTCATACTGTTCTGAAAGACCCATCACGTAGCCAAGAATTCGTGCTGCACAGCATTGCATCGAAAGTGGGTAAGGTCGTCGTGATGTCGCACTTGGCGAAGCAACTCTTGCAGGAAGTTTATAAAGTGCCCAAAGATAAAATCGCCATCATCGAGCATGGCGTTCCTGAATGTAAAACGGCCAGTAGGCTCGAATTGCGAAGCAAATTGGGATTTGAAGGGCGGCGCATACTTTTCACTTTCGGCCTGATTGGCAGGAGCAAGGGTCTGGAAACGGTGATAAATGCCCTCCCAGCTATCGTTGCAGTGCGTCCGGAAACGCTGTACGTGGTACTGGGGAAAACGCATCCTGGCATCGTAAGGGAATCGGGGGAAGAATACCGGGAGTACCTGCTCGACCTTGCGCAGCAGAAAGGAGTGGCCGACAACTTGCTATTTGTCAATGAGTTTGCCGAGGAAAGCGTGCTTTGGGAGTACCTGCGCGCTTGCGATATTTACCTTACCCCTTATTTGAACGAAGCCCAAATCACTAGTGGAACGCTATCCTATGCAATCGGGGCAGGAGCAGCCGTTGTTTCTACGCCCTACTGGCATGCGCAGGAACTGCTCAAAGATGGCAGGGGGCAATTTTTTGATTTCAGGAATGATGAAACTTTGGCGGAGATACTACTCGACCTTTTCGGCAACGATGAGAAGCTGGAAAACATGCGCTCGTTGGCTGCACAGTATGGCAAAAATTTGAAATGGAGCCTGATCGGCAAACAGTATTTGAAGCTATTCCAACAAATGGTGAGGGAGAAAAAAATTGTTTTAGCGAAGAACTTGAAGGACATCGCCAATTTGCCGCCCATCAATTTCAAGCACCTTCAAACGATGACCGACGATACTGGCATACTGCAACACGCCAAGTACTCGCTGCCGAACCGCAACGAAGGTTATTGCCTCGACGACAATGCCCGTGCGCTGATTGCTGTTCTTTCGGGAAGGAAACAGCACCCCAACATTTGGCTCGACCAAGCTGCGGGTACCTATTTGAGCTTTATCTACCATTGTCAAAACGAGGATGGCCAGTTCAAGAATTTTATGGGTTACGACCGCCAGTTTCTGGAAAGCGTCGGCTCCGAGGATGCTTTCGGAAGGGGAATCTGTGCTGTTGGATATGCAATCGAGAACCCACTGAACGGTGGGTTTTATTCGCTTGCCATGGAAATTTTCAAACGTGCATTGCCGCATTGCAGCCAACTTCAATCGCTGCGGGCGATTGCATTCAGCATCCTTGGCATTTCAAGCTACCTGAAGAAAAACTCCAGCGATGAAAACATGCTGAACCTATTGCACCTACTGCGGTCAAAGCTTTGCTATGGTTTCGAAGCCCATTCAACGGAAGACTGGCACTGGTTCGAGCCTTATATGACCTACTGCAATGCTATTTTGCCACTGGCATTGTTCCACTCGCTGGAATACCTGCCGGACACTGCCGTACTAGAAACTGCCATGCAGTCCACTCGCTTCTTGGAGAAAACAAGTTTGTCCGAGGGGTTTTGTCGCCCGGTGGGCTGCAATAATTTTTACCAGAAAGGCAGTGAATGTGCTGTGTTTGACCAACAACCCATGGATGTCCTTTCCAATGTTTTGCTTTTCCCCCAAGCTTATAAAGTGACGGGGAAGCAGGAGTTTTTTGAAAAAGCCCTGCTCTGCAATGCTTGGTTTTATGGCAAAAACGAGCTGCGGCTTTCCCTCTACGATGCTGAAACGGGCGGCTGTTGTGATGGCTTGACAGCAACAGGTGTCAACCAAAATCAAGGTGCAGAAAGCACGTTGGCTTATTTGCTTTGCAGTTTGGCAGTGGAAGCAGCTCAGGCGAAACACAACCGTCGTGGGAAAGCAATCATGTCGCCAAAAGGTTCGAAATCCAGTAAGGAGAAAGTTTTTGCCTTGAAAAAAAGTGAAGATTGGGAGCCTGGCAAGAAGATCCGCATTGTTGCAAACCTTTGATAGACGCCAAAACCGCATGAAAATCGCCATCCTCTCGTCCGTTGCTTGGCGGACGCCACCGCTGAAATACGGGCCGTGGGAGCAAGTTGCTTCGAATGTCGCTGAAGGCTTGGTGGCATTGGGGGTTGATGTGACGGTGTTTGCTACCGCAAACTCTGCCACTGACGGAAAACTGGCGGCTGTCGTGGAAAGCGGCTACGCCGAAACACCGGGGGCCGATGGAAAAGTGCTGGAATGCTTGCACATCAGCCACCTCATGGAGCGGGCTGGGGAATTCGACTTAATCCACAACCATTTTGACTTCCTTCCGCTGACTTATTCCAGGGTAATAAAACCACCGATGCTGACCACTATTCATGGCTTTTCATCAGAAGCTATTGTTCCGGTTTACCGGCGCTACAACGATACCAGCCATTATATTTCCATCAGCCATTCCGACCGCCATCCGGCTTTGCGCTATTTAGCGACGGTTTATAACGGCGTGGATACCACCCAGTTTTCACTGCAAGAAAAACCGGGGGCTTACCTGCTATATTTTGGGCGCATCCACCCACACAAAGGGACTTGGGATGCCATTCAAATTGCCCGACAAAGCAAGCGGCAGCTTGTCATCGCCGGGCTTGTACAGGACGAGCAATATTTCAAGGAAAAAATAGCGCCACTGGTGGACGGTGAGGCAGTGAAGTATGTTGGAAATGTGGGACCTGAGGAACGTGACGCCTTACTCGGAAATGCGGCTGCGATGTTGCACCCCATCAATTTTGAGGAGCCGTTCGGACTGAGTGTCGTGGAATCCATGCTTTGCGGAACGCCAGTTATTGCCTACAAAAAAGGTGCGATGCCGGAGTTGATAAAACACGGCGAAACGGGTTTCCTTGTTGGAAACATGGAAGAAGCCACAGCGGCGGTAGGAGAAATCGGAGGGATAAATCGTTTGGACTGCCACCACCATGCTTTCAAAAACTTCAGTAGGCAGCGCATGGCCGCGGATTATTGGCAAGCCTACCAGCGCATTTTGAGTTAACGTGAGTTCGGAGATTTTGTGGGCAGAAGGATTACTAAACCTCGAAGGTATAGTAATCCTAAGCACTCGTTTATTTAGCCACAGTTTTCGTTGTAAGTTTGCCTGCTTTAGATGACGTTTCCCTCATCTTTTTTCCATCCTCAATAATCCGGTTCAGCAAATCATTCAGTGGTACGGTCACGATGGCAGAGGCATAATCGGACATGGCATACGGGATCACTACCTCGCCGTTGCTGATGAAGGAGCCGCAGGAATAGACCACGTTTGGCACATACCCTTCCCGTTCTTCGACGTTCGGGATAAGCAGCGGTTCGCATAGGCGGCCAATTTCTTTGGTGGGATCTTCCAAGTCCAGCAGCGAAGCGCCGAGGGAATAGCAGCGCATCGGCCCAACGCCATGCGTTATCAAGAGCCAACCTTTTTCGGTTTCAATAGGCGAGCCGCAATTGCCCATCTGTACCATTTCCCATGGGAACATTGGTTTTTGTATCAGAATTGGATGCTCCCAAACGGTCACTTTGTCGGACACCATGATGTAATTGTTCACACCATCTATCCGGGACAGCATGTAATACTTGCCTTTGATTTTTCTAGGAAACAAGGCCAGGTTTTTGTTTTGGGCCCCCCAGCCATGCAGCGGCCGTATCTTGAAATTATAAAAATCTTCTGTCTGTATGAGCTTCGGCAAAATAGTCTCACCGCTGTAGGCACAGTAGGTAGCGAAATAAGTTACCTGACCATTTTGGTAATTAAACTTGACGAAACGTGCGTCCTCAATGCCTCGCATTTCAAAATCGCTGATGGGAAAAATGACCCGCTCCGTGATGTCGGTATCGAGGGAAAAGTGCAGTTCGTAATGCGAATCGGCCAACCAGATGATTTTCTCCAACTCAGCTCGGTAGGGCGAGTCTTCAGCAAGCGTCTTCATCGCATGGATTTTGGCATTCACCAGTTCCAAATAATTGAACTTCTCCGGGAGTTTGTCGAGCACCAAATGGGATAATTCCATCGGCAGGTTCATTTCTGTCAGCTTTGTGGTGAAACTGGGCTTTTTATACAAATGGTCTTTGACTACGTCCGTGACCTCTACCCTTCGAGCCGAAGGCATGACTTGAATATCGTTGTTGGCATCAATCACCAACTGCCTAAAAACGATAGAAGAAATATGCCCCTCTCCCGTGGCCCGTAAACTAACGATGATTCTTTTTTGCCCTTCTTCCAAGCCTGTTTGGTCAGGTGATTCCACAGCGGAGGGGTTAAAAAATGCCGCAGATTCTATGGAGTATTCACTGGTAAAATAGGCACCAATTAGCAGCCGTCTTTCATTGGATAGTCCCTTATTATTGCGGACCGCCCATTTTACTCGATTAAAATTTGCTTCAAAAATTCGTGTAATACTACGGTGTCGCATGGCAAATTCCCGCAGGGTTTGGCTCAGCACGGTGGCCACCGTGGGTTCCGGCATTTCCAAAATCCTATCCACGAGGTTTTGTGCTCGCTCTGGAGAAAAGGTGAGGTATCTTGCGATAACTTTCTTTGAATCTGCAAAAAATCGAACGTCTTTTCGCTTGACTGGAGCTTTGATCTTTTGGCGCATAAAATTTTTGCAGCTACTTACAGCAAAATTCTCTTCGTCTGGTCAAAGTTGACTTTTCTGTCGTCAGAGGTTTTAAGACAGCTTCTAGGGTCTAAAAGATAAAGGTAAAGTAATATGAATTGTTTAGGTCTGTGGTGATTTTTTAACAAAAACCCCGCTGTTTCGCAGCCCGCAGTTTCCGATTTCCAAATTTCTCGCTCCAAGTCAACATAAACACGCTTGGCTTGCAGGTAGCCGATTTTACAAAGAAGCTCTAGTTGGGTTGGCAGTAGTGCCAACCTTGCCACAGGGAGTGGCATTTTCAATATATTTTAATAACCCGAATTTTTCCATCAAATTTTCTACACATCTTCCATCGTCATTTTAATGATTTTTTGGATTAGGAGGGATTTAAGCGTCGGGGGGGGCTGAACCCCTCCGACGTTCTAAACCTCCCCTACAGCCGCCTCCGCTCTTCGCTCGCTCCGCCGTCCCGCTGCCTTGCTTCCCGCAGCTTTTTGTTGCCAAACTTATTGCTCCACGTCAGCATAAACACCCGCTCGGCTTGCAGGTAGCCCGACTTCACGTAGAGGTTCAGGTCGTCCTGCCGGGTGGTGCCACGGTAGTTGTTGGTCAGGAAAATGTCATTGACGTTGAAGCTGAGTTTGCCCCATTTTTCGCCCAAATCCTTGGAGATGCCTGCATTGAGCGAGCCGTTGGGTCGGTACTTGGTGGCACCCCACCGGTTAGCGGTGACGTACTGGCCAGAGACATCAACGGTGAACTTGCGGGGCAGCTTGAAACTGTGGTTCGTGTTGAAGCCCGTCAGGTAGGAGTCATAGTGATAGTCCGTTTCCTCCAATTTCACTTCAAAACTTTGCCAGGCCACGAAGATATTGTTCTGCGTTTCCCACCATTTCGTGGGTTGAACGGCGAAGTTGAGCATGGCGTAGGCCGTTTGGGTCGAGCCGTTGTTCACGGGGTAGGTGAAGTGCGAGTTGTTCTCCACGTCCACGTGCGGGATGTCCCGCATGGACTCGGTTTCCTTGTTGTATTCCACCGTCAGGTTGAAGACCTTGTAGCGGTAATCTGCCCGTACCGCATGGACGAAGGCAGGCTGCAACGATGGGTTTCCGCCCGACACCGTGCTGGGGTCGTAAAATATGAGCCAAGGCGCTAATTGTGTAAAACCGGGCCGGAATATGCGGCGGCTATACGATAAATTAATGCTTTGGTTTTCGTTGATTTTCCGCATTAAATAAACGCTCGGAAACCAGCTTCCATATTGCCTATCCACCACATCTGGCTGCTCTTTTGAGCCGAGGTTGGTGTTCGTATATTCATATCTTAATCCGACTTTCATGTCGGTTTTCTCATTTAATTTAAAAGATATAGTGCTATACGCTGCGGCTATATCTTCCGTCAATTTAAACCGGGAAGTTAGCATGGAATCGGCGAGCCAGCCATCGTTTTCGAGGTTTTCCACCCGCACGTCGTTGTCGAACAGCGACTGGGCAAACTTTACGCCCGCCTCCAACTGCGTTTCCTTTTTAAAAGTCTGCGAATAATCGGCCTTCGCCACGGCGATGTTGATGGGCGTTTCCTTGCTCACCCGAAGTTGCTGCTCGTCGCCCGTACCACCGTCGGTGTATTCGGTGAAAAAGCGGTAATCGCTGGGGTTGTCAATGTAGTAATCAATATAATCGGCGTCGAAACTGAGGGTCTGCTTGTCGCTGAATTGGTGCTGCACGTTGAAGTTGGCCGCCAGGGAGTGCCAATGGTTGATTTCATTGGTGAACATGCGGGTCGTGCTGTCTTGTACCCCATTGGTGCGGTGCAGGATTTCGTTCTCGGCGGCCATGTCCCAGTAGCGGTCGAAGTAGTTGCCCACCACGCCGACGACCGTCTTTGGCGTCAACTGGAAATCAGCGCCGAAGCGGGCATTTTGGTTGTACAAATCCGGCGCACGTATGCTCCTCCCGTCCGTTTCGATGAAATCGCCGTCCCGCCGGATGCCCCGGTAATTGGTGAACACCTGCGGGTTGTGGTCGAATTGCAGGCTGTAGTTCCCGAAGAGGTTCAGCTTGTTCTTGCGGTAGTTCAGGTTAAAACTGGTGCCGTACTTCTCCCGTTTGCCGTAGCCGCCATTGATGGAGTAGCCGCCGTTCAGCCCCGCATCCGCCGTCTGTTTCAGCACGATGTTGATGACCCCAGCGCTGCCCTGCGCATCGAAGCTGGCAGGTGGCGTGTGGATGAGTTCGATGCGCTCGATATTGTCCGCCAACATGCCTTCCAGCAGCGAAATGATGGCGTCGGGTGGCAGTTGGCTGATTTTCCCATTTATCATGATGATGACGCCCGACTTGCCGGACATGGAAATACTGTTCGATTGCTTGTTGACCAGCACCCCCGGCGAACGCTGCAACACCGCCAGCGCATTGCCGCCCGCATTCACGCTGCTGGCCGCCACGTTGATGTTCATCCGGTCAATCTTCTGTTCAAAGAATGGCTTCTTGGCGACAACTTGAACTTCCTTCAACTCAGACGCTTCTTCGACCAAAACTACCGGCGGCAACGACTTGCTCCCCGCATTTTCCAACGGAAAAACGGCAGACTGATAATCGGCGAAGCCGACCATCGTGACCCGCAGCAGGTAGTTCCCGTTGTTGATTTCTTCGAGTCGAAACGTCCCGTCGTTGTTGCTGACATTGCCCTTGGCAAGGCTGGAATCGGCAGCATTCAGGAGCAAAACGGATGCACCCGGCAACGGGTGGTCTCGGATGTCCGTCACTTCGCCGCTCAGTTGCGACTGGGCGAGGGTAGGGGATAGGCAAAAGAAATAAAGGCCAAGCAGCAGCAGGGCTGCGGCGAATTGTTTTGGTAACATAACAGTCGTGTTTAGGTGATTTACTTTTTTGGTTTGATGGGTTGGTTTGTAGGAGTCACGGTTGTCGTCGCTTTTGTCATCGCCGCAGGCGACCTGCAACGCCATGCGTGATGCCTACAAGACGTCGCAGTTTGCCTGCGGCAATGACAAAGCGGCGTGTTCCGAGACGCCGCCGAGACATGGACGCAGGTCGGTCTCAAACCCTCAACCACTCAAATCCTCAAACCCCTCAGTTCTCCACCCCCGCCATCCGTTCCCGCCACTCCACGGGCGTCATGCCGAACTCCTGTTTGAACACCCGCCCAAAGTAGCCGGGGTCGTTGAAGCCCGTGTCGAAGGCGACGGCGGTGATGGTCAGGCCGGGGTTTTCGAGCAGTTCCTTGGCCTTGCTCAGGCGTATCTGCCGGATGAACTTGGTGGCCGAGCAGCCTGTTAGCGCCGTCAGCTTGCGGTGCAGGTGCGAGTGGCTCAAGCCAATTTCCCGGCAAAGCCCCTCCACGTTGAACTCGTAATCGTCCAAGTGGGCATCCACCACCCGGCGCAGCTTTTTCACGAAATAATCCTCGGATTCCGTCATCACGGGTGCTGCTGGTTTGGTCAGTTTTATCGGAAAATGCTCCCCGCCGATGCCCGCCACGCTGCGGTAGTGCCGTTGCAGCCTGCGCCGAACGGCCAGCAGGTTCCTGATTTGCACCAGCAATTCTTCCCGGTGGAACGGCTTGGCGAGGTAGGCATCCGCTCCCAGTTCAAGTCCTTCCAGGCGGCTCTCCAGACCCGCCTTCGCCGTGAGCATGATGACCGGGATGTGGCTGGTGCGTTCATCGTTTTTCAAAAAACGGCAAACTTCGTAGCCGTCCATCACGGGCATCATCACGTCCGTGACCACGAGGTCGGGCACAAGCTTCGTGGCAAGCTCAACTCCCTCCTGCCCATTCACAGCAGCAACCATGCGGTAACTATCTGACAGGCAGGATTTTAGGTAGGTCATCACGTCTGGGTTGTCCTCGATGAGGAGCAGCAGTGGCAGGTCGCTGTCTCGCTCGGTTGTTGCTTCACAAACCTCCATTGGCAATGCGGTGGCTACAAAAGTGTTTTCTGTCAAATGCTCCACATCGGCCTCCACATGTGAAATGCTGACCTGTTCGTTCTCCGAGCGCCCCGATCGTAAATCGTCAGTCGTCAATCGTAAATCCCCCCTCACTGGCAGCGAAACCACAAATTCCGCCCCCTCCCCAGCCCGGCTACGGGCTGTAATCTCCCCGCCCATCAGTTTCACAAATTCTTTCGTCAGCGCCAGCCCGATGCCACTGCCTTGCTGGCCGTTTGCCCCTTCGGAGGCTTGAAAGAAGCGGTCAAAAACATGTGGCAACTTGTCCTCTGGGATGCCTACGCCCGTGTCACGCACTTTCACCAAAATGGCCGAATGCTGCTCCATCAGTCTCTTTTCGCGAAACGGAGATGTAGACATTGCCGCCTGCCGGGGTAAATTTCAGCGCATTGGACAGCAGGTTGGATAGCACCCGTTGCAGCTTTTTCGGCGTCGTAGTCCATCGCCAGTTCGTCGAGGTCGGAGAGGAAATGCAGGCCGATTCGCTTGTCGGCGGCCAAGGCGTGGAAGTTGTTGGTGACGTATTTCAAATAACCCACCACATCGCCTTGCGTGAGGTTGAGGCGCACGGCGCCGTCCTCCATTTTGGCTAATTCCAACATTTGGTTCACGAGGCCGAGAAGGTTCGTGCCATTGCGGCGAATCATTTCGAAGCCATCTTCAAAACTGGCCTTTTCCGCTGGCTCGACTGCCAACTGCCGACTGCCAACTGCCAACTGTTCCGCCATGCCGAGGATGATGGTCAGCGGCGTGCGGAACTCATGCGTGATGTTGGCGAACAAGCGGTTCTTCACGGCGTCGAGTTCCTTGAGGCGCAGGGTTTCCGAGCGTTCCATCCTGCGGTTGAGCAGGAAGCGGTAGGCCATGAAAATTGCGCCAGCAACAAACAAGGCGTACAGCGACCACGCCCACCACGTCTTCCACCACGGCGGCGAAACAACGAGCTTGACGAAGGTTTCCTCGCCCCAAACCCCGTAACTATTCGCGCCACGCACCCGGAACTGGTAGGTGCCGGGTGGCACTTTCACGTAGGTAGCCTTGAGGTCTTGCCCGGCCACCCGCCAGTCGTCGTCAAAGTCTTCGAGCATGAATTCGAGGCGGTTGGCTGCGGGGTCGTTGAAGTCAAGGGCGGAGAAACTGAACGAGAACACGTTCTCGTCGTAGCCCAAGTTAATGGGATTGCCCTGCATCACGGTGGTGTCGTAGCGGCTTTCGGGGCCGTCGGCGTCGAGCAGCTCGAAGCCAGTGATGCGCACCGCTGGCGGCGTCAGTTTCATGCTGTCGAGTTGGCGGGGGTCGAAAAAATGGAAGCCGTAGCGCCCACCGACGAAGATTTCGCCTTTTTCGGTCTTGAAAATGGCGTCCTGCTCGAAGGGCAGCGCCTTCAGCCCGCTGCCGACGCCGTAGGAAAACACGGTTTCCTTCACGGGGTCGAAGGCCAGCAGCTTGTCCGACATGATCCAGAGGCGGCCATCGTTGTCCATGACCATGCCCTTCAGGCGGCTGCCCTTTTTGCCGAGGCGGTTTTGGTCAAAAAAGCTGCACTCGCCCGATTCGGGGCTGAGTTTAAGCAGGCCAGCGTCGAGGCAAACCCAGATGTTCCCGGCCTTGTCCTGTGCGGGTGGGCTTTGCCAGAGCTTGCTGTAATCGGGAATGCCGTTGATTTGATAGCGTGTGAAGGTCTTTGTGGCAGGGTCGAAACGAGTGATGTAGAACGGTGTCTTGTCTTTTTCCTTGCCACCGCCCGTAATCCAGAGGAAGCCCTGCTCGTCCATGAACAGCTTGCCCGCGTAGTCGTGCGGCAGGCTGTTCTCGTTGTTTTTTTGGTTCCTGAATGCGGTGAACTGCTCCGATTTTTTATCGAAAAACACCACGCCATTGCCGTAGGTGGCCAGCCAGAGGTTGCCATTTTTGTCCGGTAGGATGTCCCGAAGCGGCGCAGCGGGGGAGGCTGGTGGGGTTTGATTTTGATGGGCGAATTGCTTGGTCGTCTTTCTTTCGGGGTCGTAGCAGACGAGGCCACCGGAGCGCTTCATGCCCCATAGTTGCCCTTGCGCGTCCTTCACGATTTTTTCGCTTCCAGCGAGCACGGCGTCCTGTTCGAGAAATTTGAGGTCGCCGGAGCCGCCGGGCGGGTGTGGGCTGAGTTTGCCCACGAGGTTTTGGTCCGTGGAAATATAGAGGTTTTGGTGGTCGTCCTCGGCGAAGCTCTTCACGAAATCGGTCTTGGTGGGCAGGTAAACCGCATTGAACATGCCCTGCCTCCCGGCGGTACGATAGACCCGTGCGCCGTCGCTGGCCGTGCTGAACCACAGTACCCCGTCCTTGGACTGGAAGGCCGTCCAAGCGTTGTTTTCGTTCAGGCGACTACCTTTTTTACCCTCAATATTGTATATCCTCGCCTCGTCGCTGACGGGGTCGTAGCACTTGATGCCACCCGACCAGTTGCCGAGCCAAAAGCGGTGACTGCGGTCTTCGAGCATGAAGGTCACTTGCGAACTGCCACGGCTGTAGACACGGGGCATACTGAGCGAGTTGTTGTTGTCGGGATTGTTCTTGAAGCGCTTGAAAGTCCCGGTTTTGCGGTTCATCAGGTGGAGGCCATCGCCGTTGGTGCCCACCCAGAAGTTGCCCTTGGAGTCTTCGAAAATGGTGCGGACTTCGTTGCCGACAAGGCTGGTCGGGTCTCCCGCCTTGCTGAGGTAGCGTTCAAAATCGTTGGTTTCGGGCCGGTAGCGGTTGAGGCCGCCCGCATTGGAACCGTCAAAAAAGAAACCCGTGCCGACCCAGAGCGTGCCCTCCGAGTCCACCAGCAGCGAGCGCACTTGGTTGCAGCTTAGGCTTGTTTTGTCGCCCGGCGCATAGCGGAAGTGGGCGATGTCACCAGTGCGGGGGTCGAGGCGGTCGAGACCCTCCTGTGTGCCGAGCCATAGGTAGCCGTCCCGGTCTTCGGCGATGGCGTTGACGAAATTGCTGCTCAACCCGTCCCTTCGGCCTTCATAGTAGCGGGTGAAGCGGTCGGTTTTTTGGTCGTAGTGGCTCAGGCCGCTGCCCCAGGTGCCGATCCAAAGCGTGCCGTCCTTGGCCGTGAAGATGCATTCGACGTAGTCGCCGGAGATGGAATGCGGGTCGGAAGGATCGTTGAGGTAGGTCTTGAACTGGTTGCCGTCCCAGCGGTGCAGGCCATACTGCGAGCCGAACCACAGGAAGCCGTAGCGGTCCTGCACGATGGCCTGGACGTGGTTGCCAGGGTCGCCGTTGGGCAGTTCGAACAGCTCCATGTCGAGGCCGTCGAGGCGGCCCGGTGTCGTTGCTTTTTGCTGCGCAAAGCTTCCGCTCAGTGGCAGCAGCAGCAGCAACAGTTGGGTGATTACATTTTTCATAAGTCGGGTTTGGCCCCCGACCCCGATAGGGGTCAGGGGCTACGTCATATCGAAAAAGCAAGACGGGCCTCGTGCCCGCCCTGCCCAGATTGTATAAAACTATAAGTTTCGTGCTTGGAGCGTTAGGTTATTGGGCTTTTTAGATATTGGGCTATTGATTCTCGACGGCAAGCCCAAATCACTCAATAACTCAATCACCCAATCACTTAATTACCCCTTCACCAAGTCTTTACCCGGTTCAGTGGGTACTTCCATCTTCTGATGCTCAGAAAATTCCAGTACCCCCTTTGAAAGATGCAGCACCTGAATAATTGTTGCATCCCTGTGTTTTACCGAGAGGGTATATACCCCATCGGGCATGCCTTTCAGGTTCAACTTTTTAGCAAAGCCGTGCTTGTGCCAGACGTAATGTGAGAACCAGTTGTTACCGCTCACGTCTTGCAAGAGGATTAGCGTGCCCTGCTTTTCCAGGTTGGCCATGCGCAGGTCGAGCGAAGTGGCATCAGTGGATTTTTCAATGCTCACAATCAAGCGGTTGGCACTGACTGGAACTTGGTTGGCGTAAATGGCTGCCGTGCTGAACAGCAACCCTGCGACGAGCGAAATGAGCTGTTTTTTCATGTCGGATGATTTTTTTGAGACTTTAGACAGGAGACATTAGACTTTAGACGAGGCCGTGGGCGGTCTAATGTCTATCATCTAAAGTCTATCGTCTCGATTTCAGTTACGTCGCAAAGTTGTGGTCGTGTTTCCGTCCTCGTTCGGACAGATGGCCCAAGGTATGGGACTATCAGCCCCGACCGTGGGACAGATGTTGCTTGGGATGTCAGTAGTATTGTCTTTCCGTGAAATACGGGGCTTGGCAGGCCACTCGGCATTGAAATTTGCCGAAGGCGAAAATGGAGGCAAGGAGAATGGGAAAATTGCGGACTTTAAATTGGTTGGCAAATAGGGGGGAAAGCCATTTGGGCTGTCTTAAAATAAACTGCCAACCGTCATGCAACGGTGGCACTTTGAAAATCGTTATTGTAGAGAACCTAAAGCCTTTCAACCATGAAAAAAACCTTCTTTTTACTTGCAATATCGCTGCTTCCGCTGCTTGCTCATTCCCAGAAACTCGGTGAAATAAAAGACGCCGTCAAAAGCGGCTCATCGAGCGAAAACGGTGGCGGTCGCAACAACGACAACTCCCTCTGGTGGGCTGACCTGATATTCAACATAGCTTGGGAACCAACCTGGTGGCTGCTCTACCGTGGCCCCAACGAGACGCCCGCCAACTACGTCGAGTTCAACGACTACCCCTACGCCGACGGCGAGAACGGCCTCTACCTTCCGCCCGATTACTTCGCCGACAAGCCCATGAGCCTGCAACTGACGGCGCACCTCCAAACCGACCAAGACGCCGTGTACGGTGGCTTTTTTCAGGCAAAATGGTCGCCGAACCGTGCCATCACGCTCGATGTGAACCACTTGCAGCTTCTCGAAACGCTGGACGATAACAATGGGGCAGGCAGCAGCACCGACCAATTTGCCATTACCAACCTCAACCTCGCCTACAATCGGGTACACAACTCAAAATTCCAGCTTTGGTGGGGTGGGGGGCTTATGCTCCTCAATGGCGGCGGCAACGATGTGCTGTACGGCAGCCCCTCCTTCAACGCCGGACTTACCTGGTACTTCAAGCGGCCACTCAGCCTCTATGCCGACACCCAAATTGGCTATCCGAACGGTGCTTTCGCCCGGCAAAACCAGGTGCGGATGCAGGTACACCTCAAGCAGTTCATGATTTATGCGGGCTACCAGGGCACCAAGGTCGGCGACGTCGGCCTGCCTAACATGGCGGTGGGGACGGGGGTGTGGTTTTTAGTTGTCATTAGTCAATTCCTCACGCAACGACAAGACAGCATCAATCGGGTGCTTGGCCTTCTAAAATGAACTGTCGCTTCCGCCATGTGTCGAACACAGCGGAAAGTACAAAGTCCCCGTAAGCTTTTGACGATGACCAGTACCCGCCGAATTTTTCCATTCCATCAAACTTTTGCGTGTCATGGTACCCACCCGGTACTGCATCGAAGCCGCTATTGCCGCCCAACATCAGCACCACAAGCGCCTGTGCAGGATTGCCCACTACTTCGGGCGGTGTCTTCACGTTGAGCTGATAGCCTCCAGCATTCTGTGCAAGGTCTTTCCATTCGGCAGCGGATGGTAAGTGCCAACCCTGCGGACAAGCAGTTATTGCATCTTGCCAATTATAAAGCCGACCGAATTCGGTACAATGGAGCGTATCGCTTGCATAGCAGGCCGAATTCGGCAATTGAAAGCGAAGGTTTTCGGCCATCCAAACACGACCCGAAAGGCGCACGATGCGGTATCTCATTCCATCTCTATCATCGGTCAGTGTCTCGGCACGGCACTGCTTAGGGTGGGGGAGGTCATGGCGGGGTCAGCCGTGCCCGGAGTTTTTGGCGACAAGAGCAACAGTACGACTACGCCCAAAACGGCAAGCCCGCCCAAAACGGGCCAAAGCCATTTTTTGTTTTTGGTGGCAGCAATTGGCGCTACCGAACCGGCCTTAAAATCATCGGCACTAAGGTCGCTAATGGTGTCGAGCAGCCCCTCCATGATTTTGTTCCGCTTCAAGTCCGCTTCGTCCGAGGCAATGATGCCTTTGGTAACTGACCGCTCCAGTTCTTCCCAACGGGCTTCCAACAAGAGCAAGTCCTTGTGGCGGACAGCAGAGGGTGGGAGCAGTGATTTCAACTTGGAAAAAGCTGCTTCGGGATCCTGTACGAGCAGGTCATGCAATTCGCGGCGCAAAGGTTCGAGTTCCATCATCTTGAACGGGTATTTTATGGCGGTAGTATTGCTTGCTGACGGTATGGCGAAGGTAGGCAAATGAGTGGAAAATACAATTGCTTTGGAATCGCCCTATTTTACGCTTCACTTAGAAGTTCCACAAAAGAAATCCTCGCTTTCCTGCCCTTTTCTCCCGCTTTTTTCAAATCTTCGCATATCCTCTCAAACCTTTGTCATTCCCGTAGGGAACCTAACTCAACCCCTCATCATGAGCAAACTCGTCGCCATCGTCCGCACCATCAGCCCCCGCATGGAGAAGTGCGAGCTGACCCACCTCGACCGCCAGCCGATTGACGTTGCACTGGCCGAGAAGCAGCACGAGGAGTACCTCGACGCCCTGCGCCGCCTCGGCTGCGAGCTGGAACATGCCATGGAGATGCCCTTCCACCCCGACTCGGTCTTCGTGGAGGACTGCGCCGTGGTGGTGGACGAGCTGGCCATCATCGCCCGACCCGGTGCCGAAAGCCGACGGGAAGAGGTGTACAGCATCGCCGAGGCGCTGGAACAGTTCCGGGAGAAAATTTACTACATCGAGTCGCCAGGACTGCTCGACGGCGGCGACGTGCTGCGGATCGGCAAGCAAATCTGGGTGGGCCTCAGCGGCCGCACCAATGCCGACGCCGTGCTGCAAATGCAGTCCATCCTGAAGCCCTACGGCTACTCCGTGGATGCCGTGCGCATGGGCGAGGGCTGCCTCCACCTCAAGTCCGCCGTGACCCAGGTGGCCGACGACCTCCTGCTACTCAACCCCGACTGGGTACACCCCGACTACTTCCCCGACTTCGACATCATCGAGACCGACCCCGACGAACCGGGCGCCGCCAATGCCCTGCTCATCGGCGACACGGTCATCTACCCCGACGACTACCCGTTCACGGCGCTGCTGCTGGCCGAAGAAGGCATCGAGTTGCTGCTGGTGGACAATTCGGAGGTGATAAAAGCAGAGGGTGGGGTGACGTGTTGTTGTGTGCTGGTGGGGGTGGAGGATTGATTTATGCTTCTGGCTGTTAGCTTTTGGCCATCTGCATTTGGCCAACAGCCAAAATCAATTTTAAGAGTGGCAACCCGCCCATCCAGCTATTTAAAAAGGAAAATACTCAAGTCATCACGGGTATTGGACAAGGTATCGCCGTTCAAAATTACCTGCTCGAAAGTATGAACGCCCTCGCAGCACTTGCTGCTGTTATCGAAGCCGATGATGGTGAAGAGCGTATCGGGCGGTAGGCTGTCCAACTGAAAAATATAGCCAGCGGTATTGGCACCAGCCTCGATGGCCACGATATACGGATTGCTGAAGGTTATTTCATAGTTGGGAATGATTCCCCCTTGGCTTGCCAGGAGGGGTGTGATTTTTAAGCTGTCCAGCAAGTATTTCCCTGTAAGGATAAGGTCGGTGCTATCCGCCGAGGAGGCGAATTTAATGAGTTTGATGTCGTTGCCCGGGCATTCTTCGGTGAAGCATTTGCTGCAGGACGAGGCAGCAATAAGGCTTGAAATGGTGAAGGCGAGTAGGATAAATTTTTTCATCAAGGACAGTTGTTGCAGTTTGTTTTGACAGTCAGGGTCAGCATTGTGCGCAAAGTTAAAAAATTGGCAACCCTCACTTTATTTGAAAATTTTGATGCAACAAACGGTGTAGTCACTGGGAATCGCTTGACCATTGAGCGTGAGCGTTTCAAATGAGGTAAAGCCGGGGCAACAGTCGTCCTTGCCTGCTACGAGTTCAAAAGTCGTGGCCAGGAGGGTGTCAGGAGGCAAGGTGTCGAGTTGTATGATATAGCCTGTGGTGTTATTGTCTGCCCAAATTTCTGCATTATATAGTATTGGTTCATGCGGGCGGGCACCGGACTTGGTTGGGTCAATCAGAATGGGCGTAATTGTCAGACTGTCCAATAAATACTGCCCGCCAAGGATGAGGTTGCGTCGCTTTGACAAAATGAACAGCATTTGATGTCGCCATCAGCGCAGTCCACCTTACTGCATTCGCAAGATGACAAGCAAATCAAACAAAACTGCGGCGAGGAAAATCAGGGCATTTTTCATGGATATAAATTTTGTGGTTGAACTTCAGGTGGAGCGCTCAACCCGATGAACAGAACGGCTGAACATCTTCAAAAGCCGCCCGCCCACCTCATTTTAGTTGGGTCATTATTTTTTCATAAAAAAACTACATTTGACCCAATCAAAACCACTGCAAACATGCCGAACATCAACGGAAAAGCACAACAGGATCGCACCTACGACGCCATCGTCGTGGGCAGCGGCATCAGCGGCGGGTGGGCCGCCAAGGAACTCACCGAAAAGGGCCTCAACGTGCTCATGCTGGAGCGGGGCAAAAACCTCGAACACATCAAGGACTACAAAGGTGCGCTCAACAATCCCTGGGACGTGAAGAACCGCGGCATGATCCCACAGGCGCTCCGCGACGACCACCCCGTGCAGAGCCAGTGCTACGCCTTTCAGGCCGACAACCAATATTTTTGGGTAAACGATAAAGAAAACCCCTACCAGCAGGACAAGCCCTTCAACTGGCTGCGGGGCGACCACCTCGGCGGGCGCTCCCTCATGTGGGGCCGCCAGAGCTACCGCTGGAGCGAGATGGACTTCGAGAGCAACGCCCGCGACGGCAACGGCTCCGACTGGCCCATCCGCTACAAAGACCTCGAAAAGTGGTACGACCACGTGGAAACCTTCGCCGGCATCAGTGGCTCGAAGGAGGGGCTGGCGCAACTGCCCGACAGCAAGTTCCTGCCAGCCATGGAGATGAACTGCCTCGAAACGCACACCGCCGGGGCCATCAAGAAAAACTGGAACGACCGCCGCATGATCATCGGCAGGGTGGCGCACCTGACCGCCGTTGGTGAGGTGCAGAAAAAGCTCGGCCGCGGTGCTTGCCAGTTCCGCAACCGCTGCCACTGGGGCTGCCCGTTCGGGGCCTACTTCAGCAGCCTCTCGGCCACCATTCCGGCGGCGATGGCCACAGGCAAGCTCACCATCCGCACCGACGCCAACGTGAGCGAGGTCATGTACGATGATAAAACGCAGCGCGCAACGGGCGTGCGCTTCATTGACCGCAACACCAAGCAGACGGAGGAGTATTTTGCCAAAATCATCTTCCTGAATGCCAGCACCATCGGCACCACTTTCGTGCTGCTCAATTCGAAAAGCAACCGCTTCCCCGACGGCCTCGGCAACGACAGCGGCGTCATCGGACACTACCTCATGGACCATCACTACGGGGTGGGCGCCTCTGCGGCGCACGACGACTTTGGCGACCAATACGTGTCGGGCCGCCGCGCCAACGGCATCTACGTGCCGCGCTTCCGAAACCTGCCCGGCAAGGAACAGCAGAAGGAATACGTGCGTGGCTTCGGCTTCCAGGGCGGCGCTGGCCGCGGCGGTTGGGGCCGGGTGAACGGCAAGCCGGGCTTCGGCGCTGCGCTGAAAACCGAGATGCACGACCCTGGCCAATGGAGCTTCTGGCTCGGTGGTTGGGCGGAGCACCTGCCCCATTTTGACAACAAAGTGACGCTGGACACCAGCAAGACCGACCCCCACGGACTGCCGCTGATCCATATTGACTGCGAGTTCCGGGGGAACGAAAAGGCCATGCGCAAGGACATCATGGCCTGCGCCGCCGAGATGCTCGAAGCGGCTGGGCACAAGGACATCCGGCAGTTCGACGACCTCGACTCGACCCCGCCGGGCCACTGCATCCACGAGATGGGCACCTGCCGCATGGGCACTGACCCAAAGACCTCGGCGCTCAACGGCAACAACCAACTCTGGGCGGTGAAGAACGTCTTCGTGACGGACGGTGCCTGCATGGCCAGCACGGCCTGCCAGAACCCGTCGCTGACCTACATGGCGCTGACGGCACGGGCGGCGGATATTGCGGTGCAACAGTTGAAGCGGGGGGAGTTGTAGGGTTTTATAAGTTTCGTATTTTTGTAAAAATCAGTGCCATGAATGCTCCAGTTTCAACGCCGTTTACCAACCTTCAACATGAATTGCTCCGGGTTTACGCAATGAACTTGCCGGATGAGGACTTGCTTGCCATCCGCCGGATGATTGCCAAGTATTTGCTTGAAAAAGCTCGGACAAAAGCCACACAAATCAGCAAGGATAAAGGCTACAACCAAGCCACGCTGGAAAAATGGTTGAACGAAGAATCCTAATCATCCATGAGGCTCAAAATCGTTTTGGACACAAACGCTATCATCACGGCCCTGCCACTTTGGTCGAAGTATCGCCGGGGGCGGGGGCCCGGGGGGGGGGGGGGTGGGGGGGGCCGGGGCCCCGCGCACCCCCGCGGCGCGGGGGGAAAAAAAAAAAAAAAAACCCCCCCCCCCCCGCCCCCCCCCCGCCCCCCCCGCGGCCCGGGCCCCACCCCCAAGCCCCCCCCCCCCAGCCCCCGCCCCCCCCCCCCCCCCCCCCCCCCCCCCCCCCCCCCCCCGGGTTTTTGACTGGCCCTTGCAGCCAATGCCCATTTCATCGTTACCAATGGATAAGCATTTTAACGTGCTGAAAAACATGGGATTCCCCAAGGTCAACTTGTTGACTATCGAAGATTTTTCATCGCTTTTACTTGCTAAAGAGGGAGGGGAAGCATAGAAGGTTTTGCAACCCATTTATCTTTTCAATTTAATAATACTGCCATGAAAGCTAGTGCCAACTTCCAGCATCAATACCTGGAAAAAATGCTCCACACCGAAGACCAGCACCTAAAAAAGCTGCACAGCTTGGTCGCAGCTGCGCTGAAGGAGGAGGATTTAATCGTAAGGACCCTGAGGCTGCAAGCCAATGAAAATTCCACCGCTGGGCAGCGGATTGCCGACAAAGTGGCGACGTTTGGCGGGAGCTGGACGTTCATCATTGGTTTTGGCGGAGTACTGGCTTGCTGGATTGCCGTCAACGTGGTAATGGCCACGAGGGCCTTCGACCCGTACCCTTTCATCCTGCTCAACTTGGTTTTGTCCACCATCGCCGCCTTGCAGGCACCGGTGATCATGATGTCGCAAAACCGGAAGGAGGAAAAGGACCGCAAGCGGGCGGAAAACGACTACATCATCAACCTGAAAGCGGAAATCGAGATCCGAAACCTCCACCAGAAAATCAACCTGCTGATGGAGGAGCAGTTCAAGACGCTGCTGGACGTGCAAAAGTACCAAGTGGAATTGCTGGAGGGGATTGCGGGCAAGAAGAAGTGAGGAGACTAAGTCTCCTCATCCAAGTGCAACGCGTGCAGGAAGCGGTGCAGTACTGGCGCAATGACCACAGAAACGGCGGCCAAAAAGGCAATGCCGCTGTACAGTGCATAAAACGAGGCGAAGAGCTTGCCTTCCGTGCAGTCCAGCGGGTTGACGGGCCCCATGCCCGTCAGTATCATGGAGGCATTGTAGAACCCATCCACCAGCGGGAGCTTCCCGAAATAACAGTAGCCGACAGTGCCGAGTACAAGTGAAAAGGCGATCAGCGCTGAGCCGCCGACAAAATGCCGTAACACCCGCCGACGGAACTTGGCAACCGGAGCAAGTGGCTTTAATTTATGCTCAAAACTCATGACAGGGAATTTTATTTCGGGCGAATTTATGGCAATTTGCCCAGTTCCGAGCTTTTAGTTTTACTTTCATAACTTTATGAAAATCAACCACTTGCGAAAATTACTTGCGCTTGTTTAGTCGCTTATCCGCTATTTTTCGGCGTATGAAAACAAACACGATATACAGCGCAATCGCTGCAATAAAGATGCTCTTTACGATTCGTACCATTTTACCTGATGTTTAATAAAAAAACCGCCGGGCCTCTAGCGGGCCACGGCGGATTGGAAAACCTCGGAGGGAGGGCTTTCCGCTGATAGCAATCAATGCTTTGCTGTAGGGGCTGTTTTGGACGCTGCCCCATTGGTAGCACCAGTGGAGGACTGTGTGGTGTTTGTCGTTTTTGCCTTGCGGTGCTTGCGGTGAGTTTTTGCCGATGTATCGGTAGTCGCAGCGGAAGTAGTGGTCGCCGTGCTCGAAGTCTTCGAAACTGACGATTGCGTCTTTGAACTTGCAGGGGGCTTTGGCGCTTGTTTGGCCTGGGCCTCAGCCATCGGTTTTGCATGCTTTGCAGGGTCCTTTAACCCAACTGCCGAGGTGGTAGTAGTTGTAGGTTTCGGCTGTGGTTTGGCCGGAGCAGTTGTGCTTTGGGCATTGGCGGAAAGCGTACCGCAAAAGATTGCTGCGGCTGCGATAAAAAGCATTTTTTTCATGATGAAAATTTTTAAAAAGTGATGTAATCAAAAGCTTGCCCAACAGTTTTTTTTCTTCTAAAAGCAACCTGAAAAAGTGCATTGTGGCGGCATCACCCAGTGATAAAAGTGGGGCAGCCCGGAAGCAGTAACTCAAATTTTTGAACCTTTAGCGCACGAACTTCCGGGCATACGCCCGCTGAGAATGGAAACTTTGTAACACTTTTCAATTATTCTGAAATCACCTAAACTTTGTATTTCGCTGTCGCACCTGGAGGCCGTTGTTCATTTGGGCCGGTGCAGCGCAACGAAGGTTGCCCATTGCCCGGTCGTTGACGGGCGTTTTTGGAGATAGTGCAATCGGGCATGGTCAACCGGTATCCGGAAGCGGTTTTCTATTTTGGCAAAAAACGCTTCTTGCTCCCGTTGTTGCCGCATCATCTCACCAACCGATTGGTAAAGCTGCCTAGCCTCTAGCATCCTGACGAGCCGACCACTGGCATCGAGTAGGGTGGTGTCAAGGGTTTTTTGATAAAAATCAAAAAAGGTCAATTCATCTGCCGGGATGCCGTACGCTTCCCAATTCCGACTTGAATCGAGCTGCTCCATTCGGTTGCTGCCGCTGCTTGCCAATGTCATTTCCATCAGCATGGCTTCTTCTGCAAGTCGTCTCCAGGCGGCAGGAGTCATCACCCCAACCTGCTCAACGTCAGGTTCAGCTTTTACCCGGTGATGCGTTCCCCCTGCCGTTCGTCCTGGTTCCATAAAGTCCACATCTGAATACCTTAACGCCTCAACGATTACCCCAAACGAGAGCAACAACATTGCCCATTCGAACCATTGTATCTTGTTGCCGTGCTGGATAGTATCTTTCATGGCAAATAGTCATTTGTTATTGGGACAACTATTAATAATGATTCAATAACCCCAATAACTCAATAACAAATTTTATAGCCCAAGCCCCAAGTACGTCATGCGGTCGTCGCCTTTGTACTTGCCCTCGATAAGCAAGCCATTGCCATCGTTCTCGTTCAAAATCCGTTCTATATCGTCCTCGCTGCTCACGGGTTGGTTGTTCAGCCGGATGATGACGAAGCCCTCTTCAACGCCAGCTTTCTTCAGCTTGCCTTCCCGCAATTTCTCCACTTGTACGCCGTGCGAGAGGTTTATCCGGTCCAGTTCATCGTTGCTCAGTGCCTTGAAGTCGGCTCCGAGCGCCGCCATGCCGAGCGAAGAACTCGTTTGCGTCACCTCACCGGTGTTGCCACTGGCATTTTTGAGGATAGCAACCGTGCTGCGTTCCTTACCGTTGCGCAGGTAGGTCAGGGACACCTTGTCGCCAGGGCGATGCCTGCCTATCTGCTCGATGAGTGCCGGGGAATCCGCCACGGCAATCCCATTGATGGCAGTGATGACGTCGCCATTTTCAAGGCCAGCTGCTGCGGCGGCGGCACCGTCGTTCACTTCTTCCACCCACACGCCTTGGTTCACGTTCAGGTCTTTTTCCTTGGCAAAACTGCCGTCCACTGTGCGGATTTTGGCACCAAGGAACGCCCGCTGTGCCACGCCGAACTTTCGCAAGTCGGCCACTATTTTGTCCACCAGATTGGAAGGCACGGCGAACGAGTAGCCTGCAAAGCTTCCTGTCGGAGAGGCGATTGCGGAGTTGATGCCCACAAGTTGGCCTTCCAAGTTGACCAGCGCACCGCCGCTGTTGCCGGGGTTCACCGCCGCATCGGTTTGGATAAACGCCTCGATGGGTGCTTTGTCGGTATTGATGTTGATGCTGCGGCCCTTGGCACTCACGATGCCCGCCGTGACGGTGCTTTCGAGGTTGAAGGGGTTGCCGACGGCCACCACCCATTGCCCCACTTTTATCTCGTCGGAATTGGCGAGTTGGATAAACGGCAGGTCCTTTGCCTCAATTTTTATCAATGCCAAATCGGTGGAAGGGTCTTTGCCGATGAGCTTAGCCTTGAACGTCCGCTTGTCGTACAGCGAAACCTCCAATTCGTCGGCGTCCCCGGCCACGTGGTTGTTGGTCACGATGTACCCATCGGGGCTGATGATGACGCCGCTGCCAGCGCCCTCTTGCCTAAATTCCCCTGGAGCATTGCCGCCACGTCGGTTGGAAAAGGTTGGAAAAACTGCTGCAACTCCTCCGGCAGTTGTTGCCCACCAAATGGGTTGAACGCTTGATTTTTAACCTTTTGCGAAACTTTGATGTGTACCACTTTTGGCAGCGTTTGCTCCGCAGGATAGGTGAAATCGGTGGGCAGGGTAGTCCCACTGTTTGACAGACTGGCAAGGCGGACATCCGGAGCGCCGCCTCCAGTCTGGTGGATTTGGACATTTTCCTCCTCCAAAAATTTATAACCAACAAGTGTAAGCGCACTGCCGAGCAGGGCTGCCACGACGATATACAATTTCAAGTTTTTCATGGCAATTTTATTTTGGTTTAAAAAAGTGATTTGAAGCCGATATTGTAATTAATATTGAAGTCCTCAGCGCTCACCCCTCTCACTTCTCTCACCCGCAAATTTTTCAGCCATCGGCGGTGCAGTGTTTCAATCGGGAATTGCTTGGAATATTTTAGGAACCTGCACGCACCGAAAGCCAAAAATTAAACTGTTGGACAGCACAAAGTTGTGGGCCACCAAGTCGAAATTGAGCAGGCTGATTGCCCGCTTCACCGCCGGAATTGCCCGTTTCGGGGAAGTCAGTTTTGCTTACGCTTTCTTTTCGCCAATTTTGCCATGAAATCCAGTCATTGTGGACTTTTTTAAAAACCGCAACAAAATAGCTTTCTGGTCGGCGCTGCTGTTGGCTGTATTTGAAATTGCCCGGCAGTTTGCACTCGGCGACTACCCCGAGACGGGCAGCGCAACGGCTGATTTTTTGGCCGTCTTCGGCTGCAACTGGCTTATCTGGCAGTTCAATTTTTTTCGTAGACGACTACCACGAACGGCAGCACGATTCCGACAATTCCCGAAACCTGTTGTTCAGGGTGCTGTTGATTTTTTGCACGGGCGCCGCTATCGTAGTGGTGGTGGAGAGCGTGGTACACCGTTTTTTTAGGGAGGAAGGAAGCAACATCCTGTTTTACTTCCTGCGGGGCGTGTTTCACAATTCGGTGATTTTGGTCATTTATTTTGCGATGCAAAGCCAACGTCGGCGACAGCAAGTAGAGGTGGAAAACGCAGCACTAAAAGAAGAAAACGTGCTGGCCCAGCTCAACCTTTTGCGCCAGCAAGTGCAGCCACATTTCCTTTTCAACGCCCTGAACACGTTGAAGAGCATGGTGAAGGCCAACGACCCGGAAGCTCCCAATTTCATCGTCCATCTTTCGGGCGTGTACCGATACCTGTTGCAAAGCACCATGAAACAGCAGACAGCCATCCGTGACGAATTGGACATGCTTCGTTCCTACGCTTTCCTGCTCAAGACCCGTTTTGCGGACAATTTTGACTTGGACATACGGCTGCCGGAGCGGATATTGTCAAGCTACGTGCCGCCGCTCACGTTCCAGTTGCTGTTGGAAAATGCCGTGAAACACAACGTTGTAAGCGCGGACAAGCCCCTGCGCATCGAGATTTTTTGTCCTGACGAAGGCCATGTCGCCATTCGGAACAACCTCCAATTGAAAAAATCGGTGGAAGAAAGCAACGGTGCCGGCCTCGAAAACATCAACCGGCGCTACCTGCTACTCGTTGGCAGGGGTGTGGAGGTGGAGCAAACCGAGGCTTATTTTTTGGTCAAAATGCCGATAATTGCTTGAGCAAGGGGGCCACTTTATTAACTTGATTGAAGGTTTAGAGGGTTTAGCGGTTGCGAACCCCTGCTAAACCCCTCTAAACCTCCTCTGAAACCTGTAACTCGCAAATGAAAATCCTCATCGTAGAAGACGAGCCCCGCACGGCCATTGACTTGGCCAACACCATTAAAGACGTAGAGCCTGCCGCCGAGGTGGTCAAAATCACGGACAGTGTGGAAGGCACGGTGGCTTTTTTGGAAAAAACCGCAGCTCGACCTTGCCTTTTTTGACATCCAACTGGCCGATGGGTTGAGTTTCGATATTTTCAAGGAAGTGGAAGTGCGTTGCCCCGTGGTGTTTTGTACCGCCTTCGACGATTATGCCCTGCAAGCTTTCCAGACCGACGGCGTGGAGTACATCCTCAAGCCTTTCGATGAAAATTCGGTGCGCCGGGCGCTCGACAAGGTGAAATTCTTGGGCCAGTTTTTTGGGGCGGGACAAGCTGGCCACGAGAAAATAGCGCAGGTGGCGGAGCAGATGCACCGAGGCAAAAAGTCCAGTTTCCTGGTGTCGTTCCAAGGCAAGTTCCTGCCCATTTCGGTACAGGATGTGGCATTTTTCACCATACTCGGCGAGTACACCTGGCTCTACACCTTCAAGGGCGAAAGCTACAACCTGCCGCACTCGTTGGAAGAATTGGAAGGCATGTTGGACGAGCGGCAATTTTACCGGGCCAACCGCCAGTACCTCGTTAACTTTGCCGCCGTGAGGCATGTGGAGAACGACTTCGCCCGCAAGCTGGCCGTGAAGTTGACGCTGAAAACGCCCGACCCGATTACCGTGAGCAAGGCCCGTGCAAGCGATTTTTTGCGCTGGATGAACGAGCGATAATTTTGTAGGGTGAAAAAGGTTGATGAGTTCCAAGTTCCCCACCAACCCTTTTCAACCCATCAGCCCTTTTCAACAAAAAAAATGGACATCACCGAAGTCTTCTACCCGCATACCCGCCAAGAATGGCGCAACTGGCTCGAAACGCACGGCACTACCAAACCGGAAGTCTGGCTGCGCACTTTCCGCAAGGCCACCGGCAAGCCCTCGCTGCCCTACGACCACATGGTGGAAGAGTGCCTCTGCTTCGGCTGGATTGATGGCACGACCAAGAAGTACGATGAGGAAAGCGCCGTGCGGCGCATCACGCCCCGCCGCAAGAAGAGCTTCCTCAGCGAACTCAACCGCCAACGCATCTGGAAACTGCAAAAACTTGGACTGATGACCCCGGCGGGCATTGCCCCCATTGAGGCGCAGATTGGCTCGCCGGATGAACCACTCGTCATCCCCGACTGGATTCAGGAGGCGCTGCAACAGGACGAGCTAGTTTGGCAGAACTTCGAGGCGTTCCCGCATTTTTACAAGCGGCTGAAGATTATGTGGATTAGTGAAAACCTGACTCCCAACCGGCAAGCCGAGGCACAAAAGCGCCTGGCGTATTTGATAAAAATGACGGCGCAGGGGAAAAGGTACGGGACGGAGCCGCTAAAGTAATTTCCCCTCCACAAACTGCATGAACTCCTCCCGTTTCCCCTTGCTCACGGGCAGTTGTTCCTTGCCAACGTACAGCAGGTTGCCCTCGATTTTCTGCACGGCGTCAATGTTGACGATATAAGTGCGGTGGATGCGGATGAACTTCGCCGCAGGCAGCAACTCCTCCAATCGCTGGAGCGCCAGTCTCGCCACGATGCGCTGTGTAGTCGTGTGGATGCGCACGTACTCCCGAAGGCTCTCGATGAACAGGATGTCGGCAAAGTTGACCTTAAGGATTTGGTGGTCGGTTTTCACGAAAAAATATTCATCCTGCAACGGCACTGCTTGACTGCCCACTGTGGGCTGCCGACTGCCGACTAATTTACTCACTGCCCGATAAAATCGCTCAAACTCAATAGGTTTTAAGAGGTAGTCCAACACATCCAGTTCGTAACCTTCAAGTGCAAACTCGGAGTAGGCGGTGGTGAGCACCACGGCGGGCGGATTTTTCAGCATCCGCAGGAGTTGCAAGCCAGTCAGGTCGGGCATTTGGATGTCGAGGAAGAGGAGGTCAATAGGTTTTTCCTGCAAAATGGGTTTGGCGGAAATGGCGCTGTGCGCAGTCCCGACCACCTCCAGTTCGGGGATTTTAGCGGCATAGGCGAGCAGCAGCTCGACCGCGGGTTTTTCATCGTCTACGATGAGGGTTCGATATTGAAACATTTTGTGATAATTTTGATAAAAATATACACGTATTTGGTTTTACCGCTTACCTTTAGCCGCTCAACCAACTGCCATGCCGACCGTCAAATTTACGTACGCCTTGCGGCGTTTTTTTCCAAATTTAAAAGACACGGAAGTGTCCGCTCAAGATTTGCCCAAGCTCCTGCATTGCATTGACGGCCACTACCCCGGCATCCGCAATTACATCGTGGACGAGCGGGGCGCCTTGCGCAAGCACGTCCTGATTTTCATTGACGGCGAGCAAATCAACGACCGCGAGAAACTCGGCGACCAATTTACCGCTACCAGCGAAATATACATCGTGCAATCGCTGTCTGGTGGCTGATTGGAACTCGGAAATTGGTTGAATTTGGGGATTAGTAAATTGGCACCCCCCAATTCAACCAGTTCCCCAATTTAACTAATTCAACCAATATCACTCAATATCACTCGACATGAAACAAACCCTCCTCCTCGGCACCCGCAAGGGCCTCATCGTTTGCCGCAAAAAGCACGGCAATTGGAAAATCACTGACCTGCACTTCGAAGGCGTGCCCGTCTCCATTGCCTACGCCGACGAGCGCAACGGCACTTGGTGGGCCTGCCTCGACCACGGGCACTGGGGCGTAAAGCTCCACCGCTCCAACGACGAAGGACAGACCTGGCCAGAAGTCACCGCCCCCGCTTACCCCGAAGGCACAGAAGTCAAGCCCGGCGAAGCTGCCACCACCCGCTACCTCTGGGCGGTGCAGCATGGCGGCGTCAATAACCCCAACCGCATTTGGATTGGCACCGAACCGGGCGGCCTGTTCCGCAGCGACGACGGCGGAGAGAATTTCCAGTTCATCGAATCACTCTGGAACCACCCCAGCCGGGAGAAGGGCTGGTTCGGTGCGGGGCGTGACTTCCCCGGCATCCATTCCATCATCGTTGACCCACGGAACGAAGACCGGCTGCTGGTCGGCGTGAGCGTTGCGGGCGTTTTCGAGACGACCGACGCTGGCAAGACTTGGGCGGTGCGCAACAAAGGCATGAGAGCCGACTACCTGCCCGACCCCGATTCGGAGGTGGGACAAGACCCTCACATCCTCGTCGCAGCGCCCTCGAACCCCGACGTGATTTGGCAGCAAAACCATTGCGGCATCTTCCGCTCATTGGATGGAGGCCACAACTGGCTTGACGTTTCAGACGTGAATGGCATCGCCAAGTTCGGTTTCGGCATCGCCGTGGCACACGACAACCCCGACCAGGCTTGGGTCGCTCCCGGCACCAGCGACGAGAAGCGGGTGGCCTTCCACAACGCACTCTGCATCTGCCGCACAGACGACGGCGGCAAGTCGTGGCAGGCATTCCGAAAGGGTTTGCCGCAGGAAAACTGCTTCGACATCGCTTATCGCCACGCCCTCGCCGCCGCTGGCGACGATGTTGTTTTCGGCACAACGACGGGGAATGTTTTCACCTCAAACGATAGGGGGGAAAGCTGGGAGGCGTTGAGCAATTATTTGCCGATGGTGTATTCGGTGCAGATTTGTTGATGTGAGGTGATTGAACACGGATGACACGGATTGGGCACAGATATTATCCAAAAAATCCGTTTCATCCGTGTGCAATTTCAAGTCTGAGTTGCACGGAATAAATTCCGCCCTCCGCTTTTTGCGACAGCTCGTAGCGGTTGGGGTAGGCCAAATCAAGCAGCCGCTGGGCATTTTTCAATCCGAAGCCTTCGTCATCTCCTTTGTTTGTCATTGCCGAAGGCAACCTAAAAGAATTTTCTACCGCAAACAGCAATTTCCCATCCTCCACGGTCAGGTTTACATGGATGAAGGCATCCGGGTTCGTGTCTGCGTCGCCATGCTTGAAGCTGTTTTCGATGAAATTTATCAATAAAAGCGGAGCGATAACGTGCTGGTTTTCAATGCCTTCGGTATAAATGTCCACGTTGAGGGTGTCGCCGTGCTTGAGGCGTTGCAATGCGATGAAATCCTGCAACATCTCCGTTTCTTTTTCAAGGCTGACCCGCTCCCGGCTGCCGTCGTAGAGGTGGTAGCGCATGATTTTCGACAGCGTGGCAATCATCGGGGCGGCGTTGGGGTGCTGGCGGTAAGCGAGGGAGTAGATGTTGTTCAGGGTGTTGAACAGGAAGTGCGGGTTCACCTGTGTTTTCAGGAATTTCAGCTCGCCCGCCAGCTTTTCTTGCTGCAACAAACTGGCCCGCTCCCGGTCTTTGAACCATTGCAAAAAGCCACCGAACATGGTGCTGAGGACGAACAGTGCCAGTACCTGCACCGACATGAAAAATACCGCTGGCCAACCGAATTGGTCGGTCAAATGGAGGCCAAACCAGTGCTCCGTTTCAAAGCGAATCAAAATCAAAATGGTCACGAAGCCCAGCCCTAACATTGCGAAGCGGCGGTATTTTTTCTCCAACAAAAAGGGCAGGATGAATAACAGGTTGCCGTAAATCACGAGGCCACCGAACACGAGGCTGTTCCACACGAAGGCCCAGCCCTGCGCCCGGTCAGCGATGAGCGAGCCGCCCGTACCGACCACCGTGAGGTAGAACAGCCAAAAGACGAAATGGCCGATGATGGTTGCTTTGTTTTTCATCGTCGGCAAAGGTAGGCAGCAGGGCCGAAGGCCATGATTTTTTGCAACGAACAACCCGATTCCCGCGACGAATGGTCTCCAATAAAAAAGCAGTTGGCGAGGATTGCCCCAGCCAACTGCCACGTAATTGTTTTCAAAATGATTCGCTGGATTTAATACTGAAAAGCTCCCACCATCAAATTGTTTTCAAGTTTTTTAAATGCCAAGGAAGGCAGCACCATCTCGGCGATGGACATGACCTGCTCGAAGAAGGCTGCTGGCGCCCCCGCCTGCATCCCTTTCAAAAGCCCGACCCGTTCGCCATGATTCAGCGCTGGCAGGATGTATTTCATCCACGCCAACATTTTCGCAGGGGGGATGTGTTGGATGATTTGGACGTGCAGCCCCATGATTTCCTCATCGGTGAAGTGTTGCCATGTCAGGGCCTGAGTCACTTGCTCTTCTTCCAGCATGTGTTCGAGGTGGGCGGTGTGCAGCTTGCTGAGGTCTTGGTAAAACCCGTAGCCTTTCTGGTTCGCCTCCGCTGGCGAGATGGTTGGGTCGAGCAGTTCTTCCAGCTTTGCAAGCAACTCTGTTTGCTGAGCTTCCAAGTCGAGGTGGTCTTGTTCGTCGTGGTCGGAGCTACCGGGCACCTTCGCCTCCAGCGCTTTCAGGATGAATTCGTTCTCAAGGTGTGCGTGTTCTTCGAGCAGTTCGCCAAACTCCTCCAATTGTTCTTTGAGTTCGGCAACTTCGTATTTATTGTTGTAGTCGGTGTTTCCCGCAATCAATGAAAGCTGGGAAAAAGCATGGCGGATGCCCTTGTGCGGCGTCACCACAAGCGATGGTCTGGCTGGTTGCGTCATTTAGATTGTTTTAACTTGATTGATGAAAATGAAATACGTGGTCGGTACTTCAAGTGAAAAATTGATGCTGCAAAGTTGAGGCACTGCGCCAAGCGGCGAAATCGCATAAAAGATGTATTCGCACCTTGCCTTGCAGCCACCAAACCACATGATTGTGCGATGCTGCCCTTCATTGCTTGACTTTGATTTCCATTCGCAGGAATAATCCCGCCGCTCGTTGCATTTTTTTGAAAAAGGGCGCTATGCCAACGCATCTTTGACCCCGAAAGTCAAAAGATTATGAGCGCAACCATCCGCACCATATTTACTGCCAGTCTGCTGTTGTTTTGGTCAAACCTTTTTGGCCAAACCGCCACGACCTTGCAAGACTGTTACCGCCTCGCCGAAGCGAACACGGCCATTGCCAACAACCCGCAGCTTTTTGAGAAAATCGCCGCCCTCAAGCTCGACAACATTGACGCCAGTCGCCTGCCCACCTTGCAGTGGAACGCCAAGGCCACTTGGCAAAACGAGGTGTTTGGGCTGCCATTCAACATTCCAGGCGTGGAGTTGGACATCCCGAAATACAACGTGCTGACGAACTTGGAGGCCAGCTACGTACTGCTGGATGGTGGCCTAGCTGAGGCGAAAAAAATTGTTGAAAAAACGAAATTGGCCGTTGACAATCAATCAGTTACAGTGGAGTTGAACAAACTGCGGGAGCAGGTGGACAGGTACTTTTTTGGGGCGTTGCTGCTGCAAGAACAATCGAAATCCCTCGAACTCACGCTGAAGGATTTGGAAGCAAAAACCACGCAGATTGAAGCAGCAGTCCGCCACGGTGTGGCCCTCGAAAGCGAGGTGTTGAAGCTAAAGGTGGAGCAACTGAAAGTCCGCTCCAAAATCGAGGAAATGGGCAGTGACCGCCGGGCATTGCTGTCGGTGTTGGGCAGTCTCATCGGGCAAACTTTGGATGAAAATGCGAAGTTGGAAGTTCCCAGTTGGCAGTTGGCAGTTGGCAGTCAGCAGTCGCTGCGACCCGAAATAACGTTGTTTGATTTACAAAAAAAACAGGTAATGGCCTCCTCCGATATGATTGATGCGCAATGGAAACCACGCGTCGCCGCCTTCGCCACCACGGGCGTCGGCTACCCCGACCCGTTGAATTTTTTCGATGACAAAATCAGCCCGTACTTCATCGGTGGGGTGCAGTTCTCGTGGAAGTTTTGGGATTGGAAGCAAGCAGAACGGGAGCGGGAAGTCCTGTCCGTTCAAACGCAACTCATTGAAAATCAGAAGCAAACGTTTACTCAAACCCTACAGCACCAGGACGGCAAGTTTCGGGAAGACGTTGCGAAGCTGCAAAACCAAATCCGGCGGGACGAGGAGATTGCAAAGCTTCAAGCGGAGCTATTGAAGCAGCTTTCCTCGCAACTGGAAAACGGCGTGGCCACGGCCACGGACTACCTGCTGCAATCGGATGCCGAATTACAAGCGCGATTAGCGATGGAGGCGCACCGGGTGCAGTTGGCGCAGGCAGAGGCGGCGTGGCGGACGTGGGTGGGCGCAGCGAAAGATTAGAAAGCCTGAGGATTTCTAAGCTTGAGCGGGGTTTGAAAGTCGAAGGAGCCGGGCTTAGAAATCCCTTTCTAAACAAACCTCAGGCAATTGAAAATTATCAAAATGGATTTCTTTCATAAAATACTCATTTTCAGCGCTTTAACCTTGCTTTTCCTGCAAAAAAGAAGAAAAACGCTCCGACGCCTACGGCAATTTCGAGGCCGTGGAAACCATCGTCAGCGCGGAGGCGAACGGCAAGTTGCTGTTCCTGAATGTTGCCGAAGGCGAGCACCAAAAGGTGGGCGAACTGGTGGCGCTCGTGGACACGACGCTGCTGCACCTGCAAAAACAGCAACTGCTGGCCAGCCTCGGCACCATCGGCAAAAAGACGCAAAACCCCAACCCGCAGATTTCCGTGCTGGAAGAGCAGAAGCGCAACCTCGTGCGGGAACGTGACAGGGTGCAGCGCCTCCTCACCGACAAGGCCGCCACGCCCAAGCAACTCGACGACCTGAACGGCCAAATCGAAGTGACGGAGGCGCAAATCAAGGCGGCACGGCGTACGGCGGGGGCAGTGAACACGGGCATTTTGGGCGAAAAAGACCCCGTGCTGGCGCAGGTGAAGGTTCTCAACGAACAAATCCGCCGCTGCTACGTCCGCAACCCGCTGGATGGGGTGGTGCTGACCAAAATCGCCGAGCCATCGGAGGTGGTGGGCTTCGGCTCACCGCTCTACAAAATCGCTGCGCTGGACACGCTGGAACTGCGGGCCTACGTCAGCGGCGACCAGTTGCCAGCGTTGAAAATCGGGCAGTCGGTGAACGTGTTGGTGGACCAATCGGGTGGGGGAGTCCAGTCGCTGTCAGGCACGGTCAGTTGGATTTCGAGCAAAGCAGAGTTTACCCCAAAAACCATTCAGACGAAAGAAGAGCGGGTGAACCTCGTGTATGCTTTCAAAGTGAAAGTGGCGAACGGGGAGGGGGTGTTGAAGATTGGGATGCCGGGGGAGGTGGTTTTAGGTTCGCAGTCGGCAGTTGGCAGTCGGCATTAACGCAGCTTTCAGGCTACGGGAATGCCAGTGCGCTTGATTTCGTCCACAAAAGGGTTGCCTTCCTCAAAATCGGAGGTCTTGAACGTGTGGAACTCGAACATGATGTATGGTTTTTTGATGGAAACGTCTATGAATTTTTTGACATCCTCAAAACTGACGCCCGTAAAATCATCGGCAACCAACGCAACGTCAATGTCAGACAATTCCCGCTGTTCTCCTCTGGCATAAGAGCCAAAAAGGAAAACCTTGCGAAGCTGGACGCCTTGCTTCCGGACATCCGCAACAAATTGGCGGACCTGCTTGATTATAGGCTGTTCTCTAACCATTGTTTGACAATTTCGATTTCTTGCAAAAGCGATTGAGTGTATGGTTCAGTAGCAATTTTGAACATGTTCAGTTTGTAATCAGGATAACGAGCGTCCAACTGAAATTGGTTCATTTGGCTCAACAACCGCAACTGGTCAACGGATGGTGAAAGCTGGGTTTGAGCGGATAACAGCAGCAGGTTGTGGGTTTTTGGTGGAAAATCAATTGTGTTATCTTTTACAAAATGTGCTTTCAGCAATTTCTCCAACACCAAATGAGCAAAGAACAAGCTGTGCAAATAATCGCCTTTTTCAAATAAATGGGTGGCTGCTTCCCAGTCCTTTGCAGCAGTAGTTGCCCAATATTTGACATAATCAGCTTTGTTCATTTTGATTGATTGATGGGCAAAAATAATGGTTTAAGTTGATTTTTTCGATGCAAGCAATTAGTATTCATAATATCCAAAAGTCTTTCGGCAAAGTAATGGCCGTGAACGACGTCAGCTTCGACGTGCGCCCTGGCGAGCTGTTCGGCCTCATCGGGCCGGACGGGGCGGGCAAGACGACGCTGTTCCGCATCCTCGCCACGCTGCAGCTGCCGGACAGCGGAAATGCCTCCGTGCTCGGTTACGATGTGGTGAAGGACTACGCCCAAATCCGGCGGCGTATCGGCTACATGCCGGGCAGGTTTTCGCTGTACCAAGACCTGACTGTGCGGGAAAACCTGGAGTTTTTCGCAGCCATTTTCGGGACAAGCATCGAGGCGAACTACCATTTGATAAAAGACATCTACTCGCAACTGGAGCCTTTCAAAAACCGCCGGGCAGGGCAGCTTTCGGGGGGCATGAAGCAGAAACTGGCGCTCAGTTGCGCACTCATCCATCAGCCCGAACTGCTGTTGCTCGACGAACCGACCACCGGCGTGGATGCCGTGAGCCGCAAGGAGTTCTGGGACATGCTCGACCGCATTAAAGGGTTGAATATCAGCATTTTAGTCAGTACACCGTACATGGACGAGGCCAGCCGCTGCGACCGCATCGCACTCATCCAGCATGGTAAAATCCTGTCGCTGGATACTCCCGACGGCCTGTTGCGAAGCTACAAAAAGCCCCTGCTGGCGGTGCGCACGGCGAGCATGTACCGCCTGATTCAAGACCTACGGGAGTACGACCAAACGGACACGGCCTTTCCCTTCGGCGAGTACCTGCACCTGACCACGAAGGACAGGGTAGGGGAGGGCGCAGTCGCTGATTTTTTACAGAAAAAAGGGCATGAAAAAATAGAAGTGAAACCGGCAGCGGCGACGGTTGAGGACTGTTTTATGGCGTTGATGCAGTGAAAGCCGACAGTATCGACGGGGTATTTGGGCACTTTGCCTCACGCTGTCACCGCTTGACAAATTTGAATGGCAAAATTTGGTCATTGGTGAAGATATTTCCGAAGCACATGCCATTTGGCAGTGAGGAAATGTCTAGTTGCTCGTCCTTTGAAAGCGAGGTTCGAATCATGGTCTTGCCGGTGACATCCCAAATGGCCAAGTTCAATGATGAGGCTTCTTTTCCAGGGAAATCAAATGAGATTTCAGATGTTGCTGGATTGGGAAAGACTGTAAGCCCGGCTTTCGAAGTGGCATTTTCCACAGTGGCCGTGAGGCCAAAGCAAGGGCCATTTCCGACTTCTGCGAGCGGAAATTCATCGTCTTGATAGCACAGCAGCTTGTAGGATTCGCCATCAACGGCTACCCCCCACCAACTTTGAAAGAAGCCAAGTTCGGGGCCGAAGCGTTCGTAGATGGCGGTCTCATCAAAAAGAAACCCATTCGAATCGAGAATATATTTTTTGGTAGTCTGGCCATTGAAGGTCAAGGTTTCAATACTTGAAACGGTGAGCGGCGAATTCCAGAGAAAGCCAAACTCAGCAGTTTCATTGACAAAGTACTGGTTTTTGAAGAGGAAAATGCTGAAGTCAAGACCTGCAAATTCGGTGAAAATAGAGTCGCCGGACTGACGGATAAAGTAATCCTGCTGATGCACCTGTGCCATAGAACTATCCAAAATTGAACCATGGAGCTTCTTGCAAGTATAATTGTTCAGCATGGTGTCTTTTTCATATTTCAGCACGAAAAAGCCGTTGAAATTGGTCCAATAGGTCTGGTAAGAATAGCTCCAAGCAGCACCAGCCGGGGCAAATTCGGCTTGGCTAAACGATGGCAAAGCTGCTACCAGCAGGACTAAAACGAACAAAGTTCTTTTCATGAATTAAGATTTAACCAGAAAGAATGGACTTCAAAGTTAAAAGGTTTGATACAACTCCTTATGGGAACTGCAATATCTGCAATTAAGCTCACCAAAAAATTCGGCGCCTTCACCGCCGTGGACGCCATCTCGTTCGAGGTGCAGGAGGGCGAGATTTTCGGGTTCCTCGGTGCGAATGGAGCGGGCAAGTCCACAGCCATGAAGATGCTCACGGGACTGCTCTCGCCGACAAGCGGAGAGGGTAGCGTGGCAGGCTTCGATGTTTACAAACAGGCAGAAAAAATCAAGCGTAACATCGGCTACATGAGCCAAAAGTTTGCGCTTTACGACGACCTCACCGTGCGGGAAAACGTGCGCTTCTTCGGCGGCATCTACGGATTGAAGCGCCGGGAGGTTTTGGAGAAAACGGAGCGGCTGCTCGAAGAACTGGAACTGCAAAGCGTTGAAAAACAATTGGTTGGCTCGCTGCCGCTTGGCTGGAAGCAGCGGCTGGCGTTCAGCGTGGCACTGCTGCACGACCCCCGCATCGTCTTCCTCGACGAGCCGACGGGCGGTGTGGACCCCATCACCCGGCGGCAGTTGTGGGAGATGATTTACAAGGCGGCGGCGCAGGGCGTTACGGTCTTCGTCACCACCCACTACATGGACGAGGCGGAATACTGCGACCGGGTGAGCATCATGGTCAACGGTAAAATCGAAGCGCTGGACACACCGGGGAACCTGAAACAGGCGTATTCGGCGGGGAGCATGGATGAGGTGTTTTTGCGGCTGGCGAGGGGGTAGGCGATTTACAATTTTGTGATTGACGACTTACGATTGAGCAGCTATAAATTAAACGGATTTATGAAGTGCAGTCCGGGCAGGTTTTTGAAATCCTTTTCATTCCTCGAAATAAGCGTCATGCCTTTCAAGATGGCGGTTGCGGCGATGATTGCATCTGCGATTTTGGGCTTTTGGGCTTTCCTGATTTCGATGGATTTTTCAACCACATCCTCCGTCAGTTGGAAGATTGGCAGACTGTGAACGAATTTCTCCGCTTTTACTTCCTGCGAAACGTCAGGGAAAGGAAAGCCGAGCACCTCGATTTTTGAAATGACGGAAAGGGCGCAATCCTCGTTTTGGAGTGCATTCAACACAAACTCAAAACCTTTGGGCGTCAGCGTTCCGTCCATGAAATAAATCAGGGTGTTTGTGTCGAGAATGTAGCGCATGTATCAATCTTCCCGCATTTCGGCAATTAGGCGGTCAACGGTTAAAATGCCCATTTGTGGTTGGATACAGCCCCAAAAATCTCGGTAGTCAATTCGGGAGTTGCTTGACTGGACTGGAGCAATGCGGTCAATTACCAGCTCGATTTTGGCTTGTTCACTGGCCTTTTTCCAAACACGAACCCCGCTCAACCACTCGGTTTGCCGAATCAGTTCGAGCAAACGGTTGAATTTGCCAGCATTTTTGATTTCGATGATGATTTGCATTTATTGACCTTTTTTGGAAAACAAACTTACACAGAATGCCTCAAAAAGGCTAAATACATGAAAAAATTCTTGGCCTTCATCACAAAAGAGTTCCGCCACATCCTACGGGACAGGCGGACGCTGCTCATCCTGCTGGGAATGCCCGTGGCGCAGGTCATCATTTTCGGCTATGCCATCACCAACGAGTTCAAGAATGCCGACATCATCGTGCTCGACCAAGCGAGGGACGACGCCAGCCACAAACTCACCGAAAAACTCACTGCCTCCGGCCACCTCCGCTTGGACGGCGAGGTGCAGAACTACGCAGACATCCACCGCCAGTTCCAGACCGGGAAGGTGAAGATGGCCGTCGTCATCCCCCCGAATTTTGACCAAGAACTCAAACGTGGCACGGCGCAAGTACAGCTCATCGCCGATGGCAGCGAACCGAACTACGCCAGTACGCTGGTCGCCTACGCTTCGCAAATGATTCCACCTTCCAGCAGGAACAGTCACCCCTTCAATCCTTCAATCCTCCAATCCTTCAATCCTCGTCGAAACAAGGATGCTCTACAACCCCCAACTCGTATCTGCCTATCTCTTCGTGCCGGGGGTGATGGCGCTCATCTTGATGCTTATTTCGGCGATTATGACCTCCCTGACCATCGCACGGGAAAAGGAATTGGGTACGATGGAACTGCTGCTCGTGTCGCCGCTGCACCCGCTGCAAATGGTGGTGGGCAAGGTGCTGCCCTACGTGCTGCTCTCCTTCGTGGATGGGTTGCTCGTACTGGCAGTGGGCGTGTTTTTGTTCGGTGTCCCGATTCAGGGCAGTTTGCTTTTGTTGTTGACAATGAGCGTGTTGTACGTACTGGCGGCATTGTCGCTTGGGGTACTGATTTCCACGAAAGCGAAGACCCAGCAGCAGGCGATGATGATGTCCCTCATGGCCCTGATGCTGCCGACGGTGCTGCTTTCGGACTTTATTTTCCCCTTGAAATCCATGCCCGTGCCGCTGCAAGTCATCGGTAATGCGATACCTGCCCGGTGGTTTATCGCCATCCTGCGGGACGTGATGCTAAAGGGCGTAGGGTGGCATTTCATCTGGCAAAAGGCGGCAGTGCTGGGAGGCATGTCACTGTTTTTCTTGTTGCTGGCAATGAAGAACTTTAAGATGAGACTGACTTGATTGCTAAATTGTTGAATTGCTAAATTGTTAAGGGAAATGCGTACCGTCCTCCTCCTCCTTCAAAAAGAATTTCTGCAAATCTTCCGTAATCGGGCGATGCTGCCCATCATTTTCGTGTTTCCCATCATCCAGTTGGTTATCCTGTCCTTTGCGGCTACGCATGATGTGAAGAACATCGCCCTGGCCGTATTCGACCAAGACCGCAGTAGCACCAGCCGCCAATTGGTCAGCAAACTGACGGCCTCCAGCTATTTCACGTTGGCGGGGATGACCCTGAGCAACGAGGCTGGTTTTGACCTGATTCAAAGGGACCAAGCCGACGTCTTCCTCACCATCCCCGCCCATTTTGAAAGGGATGTTTTAAAAAAACAACCCACCAGCCTACAACTTCAGGTGAACGCCATCAACGGCCAAAAAGCAGGCCTCGCTGCCAGCTACGCCGGCGAAGTTTTCCAAAGTTTCAGCCAAGAAAAACTGGCCGAATTACAACCTAATTTCATCAGTACCAGAGCCTTCCTCATCCCTCATCCCTCATCCCTCATCCCTCAAGTCCGCTACTGGTACAATCCCTCCCTCGACTACAAGACCTTCATGGTTCCCGGCATCCTCGGCGAGCTGGTGGCCATGCTGGTGCTCATCCTCTCGGCAATGAACGTGGTGCGGGAAAAGGAAATCGGCACCATCGAGCAAATCAACGTGACGCCCATCCGCAAGTGGCAGTTCATCTTGGGCAAACTGCTGCCGTTCCTCTTCATCGGCCTGTTCGATTTGGCGCTGGGCCTCGCGGTCGGCAAGCTCATCTTCGACATCCCGCTGGAGGGCGACCTTTGGCTGATCTTCGCCTTTTGCGTCGCCAACATCTTCTGCGTGCTGGGCATCGGTTTTTTCATTTCCAACTTCGCCGACACGCAGCAGCAGGCCATGTTCATGGCGTGGTTCTTCATGGTCATTTTCATCTTGATGAGTGGGCTTTTCACCCCGATAGAAAGTATGCCGCAGTGGGCACAGGCCATGACCGTCCCGAACCCCATTGCCCATTTCGTGACCGTCATGCGGCTGGTACTGCTCAAGGGCAGCGGCTGGGTGGACATCCGCTATAATTTCGTCGTGATGATAGGGCTGGGCGTGCTGTTCAATGCGCTGGCGGTGTGGACGTACCGGAAGACAGCCTGATTTGACTAATCGGAAAACCTTGTCTGAATCACGGATGAAAATTTGTTAAGCCTCTGACCGCACAAATAGCCTATTCTCCACATGTAGAAAGGAACTGCCCCAGCCCTTCACACCTGAAGCCCGCCATCAAAAACTGATTGTATGAAATCAAGCTACTACAAGGTTCTCCTTTTTTGTATGTCCCCCATTCTCCTATCTGCACAAGCTTCCAATTGGACGACCTCCGGCATTGGCGGCGGCGGTGCGCTCTTCATGCCATCCATCAGTCCGCACAATCCCAATGAGTTCTACATTTCCTGCGACATGACGGAGGCTTTTCGCTCCACCAACGCTGGCACGACCTGGAGCGCCGTGGACTTCAACCAACTCCGGGCTTTTGCGGAAACGCAGGTGCAGTTCACCAGCGACCCCAATATCCGCTATGCCTCCAACAGCAATTTTGCAGTGGATGGCCGCACGCTAAAGAAGAGCACGAATGGCGGCGAAACCTGGGTAGACTTACCTGGCGACCCCACAGGAAGTGATGTTTGGTACGTGCTGGCCGACCCGAACAGCACGACCCGGCTACTGGTGTCGAGTTACAGCAACCTCTATTTTTCGAGCAATGGCGGCACGAGTTTTTCGCTCGTTCATTCGAGCAGCGAGCTGTATGTGGGGGGCGCTTTCTGGGACGGCATGAATATCTTCGTGGGCACAGAGGATGGGCTGCTCGTTTCCACCAATAACGGTGCTTCTTTTTCCCTCAACAATACGGGACTGCCCGCCGACAATGGGTTTCTCTCCTTCACTGGGGCGAAGGAAGGTGGCACGACCCGGCTCTTCGGTGTGGTGAGGGACGAAGGCGACATTTATCCCGGCATACAGGGCAGCGACTTTGAATACGACGACCAAGACATCTACCGACGGGACTGGGGCGTGGGCGACTGGGCGGTGTCAAGCACGGGCATTCCGGCTGCGGACTTTCCTTTTTTTATCGGCATGAGCCAGAACGATATTGACGTGGTGTATGCTTCTGGAGCAACCGAGTATCCAAGCCACCCATCGGTTTATAAATCCACCAACGGCGGGGCGACTTGGACGGCGGTGCTGAACACCGTCAACAACCAAAACATCCAAACGGGCTGGATGGGCGACGGCGGCGACCGCAACTGGGGCTGGGCGGAATGTGCGCTTGGCTTCACCGTTTCCACGAACAACCCGAACATCGCCATCGTCACCGATTTTGGCTTTGCGCATTTGACGCAGGACGGCGGGGCGACCTGGAAGCAATTGTATTCCACCGTTTCCAATCCGGCGGGAAGCCCAACGCCACCGGGCGTTCCTCATCCAAGCAATGGCCTGAACAACACGGCCTCCTGGTGGATGGAATGGGCGAGTGCCACCAATTTCTGGACGGCCTATACCGACATCACGGGCGTCCGGTCCGTGGATGGCGGCGACAGTTGGTCGTTCAGCAACAGCGGCAACACCTACAATTCGACTTACCAGTACGTGAAGCATCCCGCCAATTCGACGCTGTATGCCTGCGTCTCCTCCGTCCACGATATGTACCAAAGCACCTACCTGACCGACGCCCGGATTGATGGCACCAGCAACAGCAGCCATGGTAGGATCCTTTTTCTACCAACAACGGCAGCAGTTGGAGTACGTTGCATGATTTTGACAACCCCGTCATTGCGATGTCCATTGACCCGACCAACAACGACATCGCCTACGCCAGCGTCATACACAGCACGCAAGGTGGTATTTTCAAAACGACCAACCTCTCGGCGGGCGCAGCTTCTACGTGGGTCAAAATGACGAACCCGCCCCGCACGGAAGGGCATCCTTTCAATGTCGAAGTCCTGAACGACGGCTCGGTGGTCTGTACCTATTCGGGTCGGCGCACGACTGTTTTCACGCAAAGCTCCGGTGTTTTTTACAGCACCAACGGCGGCACGACCTGGAGCGACCGCTCCCACACGGGCATGTATTATTGGACAAAAGACCTCACCGTTGACCCCAACGATGCGACGCAAAACACTTGGTACGTCGGCGTTTTCAGTGGTTGGGGCGCTGACCACCGAATACGAAGGGCTTTGGTACAGCAGCAACGGCACTACGGGAAGCCCCGCTTTTTCTTATGTGCCCGAATATGCGTTCCAGCACCCGCTACGGGTCTTTTTCAATCCCTACGACTCCGACGAGGTTTGGGTCACGAGTTTTGGCAATAGCTTGGGCTTTGCTCAAGCTTTGGTTTTGCCCGTTGAATTGATGACGTGGAAGGCGATGCCCATTGGCGATTATATTGAATTGGAATGGCGGGTAGCCTCGGAAAAAGACTTTGAAAAATACGAGGTCGAAAAAAGCACAGACGGGCATGCTTTCTCCAAAATTGCCACCGTCACCCCGACCTCCCAAGGAGCTGGCGAACGGGTTTATCGCTACGATGATTATGAAGTAGCGCCGGGGCAGGATTATTATTATCGCCTGAAAATGAACGACTTGGATGGCAGTTTCACTTATTCGGGTACCCGACACGTCCGGCTAAATGGTGGAGTGACTGCCTTTGCTATTCATCCCAATCCTGCCAAGCAGTCCACGAACATTTCCCTTACCGTTTCAAAACCGCTGGAGGCTGTGGTCACTATTTTTGACGAAAAGGGCATAGCGGTTTACCAAAAACAAGTTTCGCTTTGGCCCGGCCATCATGCGCATGTGTTGGATTTGGAAGGTATCCCAGCAGGGGTTTATGCCTTGCAATTGGAAAGCGGTGGGGCGGTTTGACGAAGCAGTTGGTGATTGGGCGATAGGTGAGGAGAGCCGCCCAGCTATCAAAGCGTCTGAACCACGGATTGGACGGATTTTGGGATTGCGCTGAATGCAAAATCCAGCATTCAGACACCAATTATGTAAATTTGCCAAAAAAACGCACGACCAATGGACAAGCCAAAACCTACCACCGTGGACCAATACATCATCGCTGCCCCGCCCGATGCGCAGGAGAAGCTACTGGAAATCCGCTCCATCCTGAAAGCTGTGGCCCCGGATGCTGTGGAGCAGATAAAATGGGGGCAGCCGGTGTTGGAGCAGCAACGGATTCTGTTCTCCTTTTCTGCCTTCAAATCGCACCTGAACTTCATGCCGACCGGCCAGTCCATGTCACCCTTCCAAGCGGAACTGGCCGGGTACAAAACTGGCAAGGACACCATTCAATTCCCCTACGACAAACCGCTGCCAAAAGCGCTCATTCAAAAAATAGCGGCGCACCGGCTGAAGGACGTACTGGAAAACGATGCAAAGTGGATGTACTGATATGTTTTGAAGGGTCGGGCCGTTGCGCCACCGAAGCCACAAAGCACCACCCGGAATTCATCAAAGCCAGTCAGCGGGAGCAACAAAAAAAGGTTCGCAACCCGTCGGCTGCGAACCCCTGAATACTTTCATAAGGATTTTTCTTGGGCCTATTTTAAGACAACTTTCCCAGAGAACAACTTAACACCTTCACTTTCAATCGAATAGAAGTAGATGCCGGGCAGCATGTCCTTGCGTTCAAAGACAAACTTGCTGTCGCTCACAGCCTGCTTCCTCGCCAATTTGCCCATTTGGTCGTGCAGCATGAAGCTGGCATTATCGCCCAATTCGACAGGCAAGGCAAACGTCACGGCGCCGAATGCGGGGTTGGGGTACACCGTCGGCTGACCGTGGACGCTCGCAGGTTCATGGGCATCGTTTATCACCTCAATAAAGTCTTCGTCGATGGTGTGGAACACCCGGTTGGTGGTCACTGGCTCGTTGAAGTCGAAGTAGATGGCAGCCGTGTTTTCGATGACCGAGCCGAGCGCCACGTCGGTTTTTTGCTTCGCAACGAACTGGACAAAGCCTTGCGAAGCAGCCAAGTTGATATTGGAGTCGGGCAGCATGATGTCGCTGAAGGTAAAGCGGAGCGTATTGCCGTCAATCACCTCAAACGAGTAGGCATGGCTGGCCGCACCGGGGCGGATGCTCGTCGGGTCGAGGTATTGCGACAGCGAATCCTGAACGATGACCGTGAACGCTGTGTCCGTGCCCATGTTCTGGAAGCGGATGAGGTACTCGATGTCCGTATTGCGGTGGATGAAATGCTCCTCGCCATAGCCGACCGGGAAGCCCTGCTTGTCGTTCGGGTCGAAAGCGCCCTGGTTCTCCCGGCAATCCACGGCAATGAACGGGTTCGGGTTTTCGATGGGGAAGAGGTTCACCAGCCCCAGTTCGTTGATGCCGTCGCAGCCTTCGAGCGCCACGGCCACGCTGCCGGGGTAGGGGTGCTCAGGGACTTGCTCGGCCTCCAAGCGCCAAGTGGCTCCGTTGGCGGCGATGGGCGGCAATTGCATGGTTTGGCCTGCGCCTAAGTTGAAGTTGCCTTGATCGAACATCAGCACGTCCTCCACCACGATATAATCCAATGGAGCGACCATGTCGCCCGTGCCCGTGTTCTTAATGGTCAAATGCACCTCGTCGTTCACGCAATTGCCTTCCACTTCGATGTTTGCACCCGACCAGTTGGCGTTTTGCGGGCAAAGCGTGTCCGGGTAAATGCGTGCCTCGGTGCAATGCGTCTGGCCGAGTTCCGCTTCGCAACTCAGGTCGAAGTCAATGATGAAGTTGCCGCATTGGCCAGCGGCCAAATCCCCAATTGGAAAGAATAAGTGTTGCCGCCCACCAGCGTGCCGGGAATGCTGCTGCCCGTGTATTCCATGAATGTATCCAACTCCACCACCAAGTAGGCATCTTCGATGGTTTCAGCGCTGTAGTTGCAGTAGCTCACCGTGTAATTGTTTGCGAAGCAGCGGCGCAGGTACGGCGTGGCGAGGTCAACCTCCATCAAGGCACATTCCGTGTCGAGCTGCACGGGGATATGCTGCACGGCGGGCATGTTCTGGATGGTCTGAACCGTCCAAGTGGTCGGGCAGGTTTGGCCGTAGTTGAACGGCACATCGAGGCTCAGTTCCAGTTCCGTATCGGTGGGGCAGATGTCGTTGATTTGATAAACGCCGTTGGCCAAAGTGGCGGTGGTGTAAACCTGTCCAGTGGTATTGCCGATGGCCTTCACGGGCCAGCCAGCCAAGCCCGGCTCGTTTGCATCGAGGCTGCAATTGGCGTCGTTGTCTTGGAAAACCGTTCCGGCCACCGGTAGGAAATGGTGTCGTTGTAGTTGTAGCGGATGATTTGCGTGTACTGATAGTTCCCTATTGAGCCGTTAAATGGGCTTAACAACTGGGCCGGCAAGCCGTTTTCGTCAAGTAAATAGACTTCGTCGCCATCGTTCCATATCGTGTAGGCATCGCCGGTGTTGCCGTCGTTGTCAATGTCGAGATTGTCAAGCAAGAGTGCGCCAGATGGTAGGTTGCACCAATCAATTACAGTCCAAGTGCGATGGATAATGTCAGCGTTGGAGTCGCAGTTGTACTCATAAACATAGTCGAAGTAAGTGACCGCCAATTGCGAGCCATTGCCCTGCAAGAATGTGACTTCTTCTGGCTGGCCAGCATCGCCGGGGTTGAAGTTGGCGGGCAGGTTGATGGAGTAGTCGTATTTCACCGTAATGGTTTGCTGCGCAGCGGTTGAGTTGCCCGCCTCGTCCAACGCCCAGAAATTACGGGTGATGGTTTTAATGCCATTGCAGGAATTGGTGATGAAATCAATGGATTGCAGCACGGTGTCCATCCCGCAGTAGTCCCATACTTGGGCTTCGCCAAAATACTGGTTCAGTTGCTGGTAGTTCTGCGGGTCGAGGTTCATGGCGGCGAGGTCGTCGGAGTGGATGACCGTATCCAACGGCACGTAGGTGAAATAGGGGTTGGTCTGGTCGGGGTTGCACTTGGGCGGCACGATTTCCACGGTGATAGTGCAATAGTTGGTGTTCCCGCTCTCGTCGGCCACCCACATTATCACGTTATCATAAACGCCTTCTGCGGTAAACGAAACGGTGGTCGTGGTCGGCATCGTTGCCGAAGGCACGGCAGCTATTTCCACGGCAAACAGTACAATGGAGCAGGTGTCGAAGCTGCCATCGTCAATGGTTTGCGCATCAAGGATGGTCAGGTTCGGGCCGTTGATGCTCAGTTGCGCCTGTATGGATTGAGCGCAAATTGCCACGGGTGGGACGGTGTCAATGTTGCAGGGCAAGTCAGTTAGGAAAATCTTTTGCGTGTATTTCACGCTGCCCACCTGGGGTGCCAATTCCTGGGTAATTATATTGCCCTCGTACAAGTACAAAAAGTCATGATGGGCACGCACGACAAAACTGTCGCCAACCAATCCATCGTTGTTTTGGTCGAGGCGGGGAAGTACGGGCGTAGGTATTTGCAAATCCAACAAGCACCAGTTGACGACGGTCCAAACCCGGTCAATGCGGTCGGTATTGCCGTCGTTGTTCAAATCGAACAGGGTGTCATCATAGGAGGCTCCGAGCAGGTTGCTGTTGTCAACGCTGAACAATTCCACCAATGCCGGATTGCCGAGGTCGTTGGGATAATGGTCGCCGGGCAGCGTGATATTGTACTTGTAATTGACATCAATCACTTGTGTTGCCGTTGCGGAATTGTTCCCAGCCCCGTCCCAAGCGATGAAGCTGCGGGTGATTTTGGAGACCCGGTCGCAGAGGTCGTACAGCACCTCATTGGATTGCGTGATGGTGGCATTGCCGCAGGCATCCCATGCCGTGGCTTCGCCAAAAGCGGCATCCAGCGTAGCGTTGTCGTTGAAATCGAGCACCAACTGCTCAAAGTCAGTGGAAGAAGATACGATACTGGCTGGCGCAATGATAGCGGGGTCGGTGTTGTCGGGGCTGCACTTGGGCGGGTCAATGACCACTGTGACTTGGCAGGTACTGGTATTGCCGCTCTCGTCAGCCACCCAGAGAAAAACGTTGTCGTAGATGCCCACTGCCGTGAACGCAAGGCTGGTGTCCGTTGGAATGGTACCCGAAGGGGCAGCGCCCATCTCCACCGCAAAATGCACGGGTGAGCAATTGTCGTAGCTGGAATTGTCGAGCAATGCCGCTTGCACGATGGTCAGGTTGAAGCCGTCTTGGCCCAGCAGCACGGTATTGGATGGGTCGCAAACAGGCACTGGTGGCGTGGTGTCATTATCACATGCGGTGAGAATATTGAGCGTAGCCCAGCAGCTATTATCTGTCAGTAAATGCGTGACAGAAACGATGTGGCTGCCAGCATCGGTATCCGAAAAAACGAGGCTGTCGTGCAGCACGTAGTTGTCCAAGGCTGATGAAATGGCCAATTGGTTGGGGCAGTAGGGGCCGCCTACCAAGAAGTCGAGCGGAAAATAGATAGCGGTTTCGCCAGTGTCGAGCATCACGTCTATATGGTCGGTGCAGGCAACGTTCCCACCGCCAAAGCAGGTATCAACGAAGGCATTCACGACACAGGTATTAGAATTTCCTGCTTCGTCAATGACCCACATGGTCAAGCTGTTGTAGCCAATATCATCGCTGTCGAAGGTAACGGAAGTGGTAGTGGGCGGTGTGGCCGAACCTGTGCCTTCTTCGAGCCGGAAATCCAATACACCGATGCAGTTGTCAACAGAATTGTCGTTGATATCGGTGGCCAATATTTCCTCACTTCCCAATGCCACATTTACCTCCGTAAACAAGGTACAATAAGCCACGGGCGGCACGGTATCGTTCAGGCAAAAGGCGAAAACTTCGAGTTGTCCCCAGCAGGTGTTGCCCGTTGCAACATCAACGACCGTAACCAAGTAGGTCTGTGTGACATATTCGTCCAATTCAAGGTAATTGGCGTAGGTGCCGTTCTGTCCCAGTTTGATTTGGAAATCGGAGCAGTACGGCCCGCCTTCGAGCACCTCGCCGGGGTAAACGTTCAGGGTATCGCCCATCGGGACCGTTACCGAGACAAGCGCGTTGCAAGCCAAACTCTGGGTAGAATTGCCGCCATTGCAGTCGTCGATCACGGTGATGGTGGTAGCGCAGTTGCTGGCGTTGCCCGCTTCATCCACCACCCATAGCGTGACGTCGTGGGTGCCGATGTCGTCGGCGTCGAAGTCAAGGCTGGAGGCGGTGGGCAGCGTGGGGGCTGGCAGGCCATCGTTGAGGAAGAAACTCAGCAGCGAGGAGCAGTTGTCGGTACTGCCGTCGCTGAGGGCGGCTGCCAAGAGGGTGCCCGTTTGATTTGCCGAGAGAACGAAGTCCATTGGCACGATGCAAGCGGACGTTGGCGGCTCAGTGTCTGGGCTGCACTGTGCTGCCGCCCGTTGGCCGAAGGCCAGTAAAAACAAACACAATAGGCTGAATACCAGGGAATTTCTCATGTAGATGGGTTTCAGAAAGTGAAAAACTTTTTTCATAGGATTACGCTGAATTGTAAGCTGGTCAGGTGCCGTTCTCCGGTTTGGGAGGGGAAGTTACGGCCAATGCCCAACTGAGGATAATAATCGGTTTGTGAACAGACTTTAGAAATTAGACTTCAGATTTTAGACATGCCAATGGATTTTGCAAATGCGATTTCTCATCTAATGTCTAATGTCTCTCATCTAAAGTCTTTCAGTACATTCCTTTCACGATGCAAAAATGTTGGGAGCGATGCGTAGAAACAAAATCAAAAAAAGGGGATTGTAGAGCAAGTCTGAAACAATACTTGCAAAAAGCATTGTAAAATAAATGGACGACTGATGTTTTGTAGAAAAGAATAGCGAAATGTTTTGCAAGAAGCTGAAAGAAAAGCACGAGTTTTGACCACTGAAATGCGGCGTTCGCTGGTTCCATCTACGAATCCGTGCGAAAATTCAACTACCCGTTATGCAATCGAGCAACCTCCAACAACTGCTGCAATCGTTTTCGAGCTTGGAATTGCGGGAGCTTCGCAAGTTCCTCACCTCGCCATTTTACAATACCCGAACCGACCTCGTGCAGTTGTTCGACTATTTGGTGGAAAACCAATCGGCCAGCAAAGAGCAGGTTTGGCAACACCTCCAACCCGACCAGCCTTCGATGACCAAAAGCTGCGGCTGCTGATGAGCTACCTGCACCGCTTGTTGGAACAGTACCTCACGGTCAAGGAAGTATCGGCAAACGACCTCAACAACCGCCTGCATTTGGCCATCGCTTACCGTAAACGGGGCATGACCACTGCTTTCGAGCGCACCCGCACCAGCTTGGAAAAGGCCATGAACGAGCAGCCGCTCCGGGATGCGCTTTTTTACCAAAACAGCTTCCAACTCCATTGGGAAAAATACCGCACCGCCACCGCCGAGAACCCCGCCGCCCTGTTGCCCCTGGCCGACCTCGCTGGGGACATAGACGTATATTACCTGAGCACAAGGCTCCGATTGATTTGCTTCGCAATGGCGCAACAGAGCGTCTATCGGGCTGACAACCAATCGTTTATGGAGTCGGAACTCGTGGCATTTGCGGAGCAGGAAGAATGGATGGAAGTGCCTGCCGTGGCCATCTATCTGGCTACCGGATGCTCAAAATGCCAGCAGAGGAGGGGCATTTCCAATCCTTCAAGCAGCAATTGGTCAGTGCCACTGGTCAGTTCGAGGAGGACGAGATGCGGGGGCTATACCTCTTTGCCATCAACTATTGCATCCGGCGGCTAAACGATGGCCAGAACCACCACCTCAACGAACTGCTCGACCTCTACAAATCGGGCCTCGCCACGGGCCACCTCATCGAGAATGGCGTGCTCAGCCGATTTACTTACCACAATATCGTGGGCGCTGGCCTCCGCTCCGGCGATTTGGATTGGGTCAATTTCTTCATCCACGAATACAAAAACAGCCTCGAACGCAGTTACCGGGAAAGCTCGTTTAGCTTCAGCCTCGCCCGCCTGGAGTTCAGCCGCCGCCGCTACGGTGCCGTGTTGGAACTCCTCCAAAAGGCCAACTACCGTGACCCCCTGCTCAACCTCGCCGCCAAGACCCTCCTCCTGAAAACCTGGTACGAACTCAGCGAGCACGACCTGCTGCAATCGCACCTCGACGCCATGCGCAACTACATCCACCGAAAGCGGGTTATCGGCTACCACCGCACCAACTACCTGAACATCGTGCGCTTTGCGGACAAGTTATTGAAGCTCAATTGGAACAATAAGAGGGAAGTGGAGGCGCTCAAGGGCGAGTTGGAGCAGGAGGAGGTGCTGACGGAACGGGAGTGGTTGGTGGGGCAGGTAGGGTAGGGTTGCTAGTGGGGTATCAGTCATCTTCATTGCTGAAACTGGCAATCTTGCTAACTTTGCCCACAATTCTGTACATCACAATCTCAAAAATGACTAAGCTCCAACCATCAGTATCTCGCCTTTCTGCTCTGGACCTATTCTGCGGGGTGGGCGGGTTGACCAAAGGGCTAGTTCAGGCTGGAATAGCGGTGAAGGCTGGAATTGACATTGACCAGACTTGCCAATATGCCTACGAGCAAAACAACGACGCCGAATTTGTTCACCAAAAGCGTGGCGTCGGTCAAAGGGGAGGATTTGTTGCTGAATTACTGGTCGGGCGCTGACGATTTGAAAATACTGGTTGGATGCGCACCTTGCCAGCCGTTTTCTGCCCACGCCAACAAACTGAAAAACAAGACAGAGGACAAAAAATGGAACCTTTTGAGCGAGTTCTCCAGAATCATTGGCGAAGCGAACCCGACATCGTTTCCATGGAAAATGTTCCGAACCTTGCCAATCAGACAATCTTTGCAGATTTTGTTGAATTACTTCAGAAGAACAAGTATTACGTTAGCCATTCGACTGTCTATTGCCCTGATTACGGAATCCCTCAAAAGCGCAGACGATTGGTGCTGTTGGCGTCAAAGTTTGGAAAAATTGAATTAATTCCCAAGACACATCGCCCAGAAAACTACCGTACAGTAAGAGATGCAATTGGCAAACTGCCAAAGGTGAAGGCGGGCGAAGCCTGCGAAACCGACCCGCTACATTTGACCACCAAGCTAACGGATTTAAACTTGCAACGCATCCGCTCTTCAAAGCCGAATGGTACTTGGCAGGATTGGGATGAACATTTACGTCTTGCCTGCCACATCAAGGAGACGGGCGCTTCCTACAAATCAGTTTATGGCAGGATGGCTTGGGATGCAGCCCTCCCGACCATTACCACACAATTCTACAACTACGGTACAGGTAGGTTCGGGCACCCAGAACAAGACCGGGCATTGACCATCAGAGAGGCTTCCCTGCTTCAAACTTTCCCTCCTGACTATGACTTCTACCAAAACATGGACGACATTACCCTCAATCGCCTTGGCGTCCATATCGGCAATGCAGTACCCGTGCAATTGGGAGAGGTCATAGGTAAATCTATCCTAAAACACATCGAAGAAATATGAACACTCCTACCCCGAAATTCATGATGACCATTGACCTGAATGTGCTAAACCATTTGGGCATGAACCTTTACAGCAACATCCCGGCAGTCATATCTGAAGTTGTTGCCAATGCTTGGGACGCCGATGCTGAGGAGGTTTTCATTGACTTCAAAGAAACGGAAATCACCATACGGGATACGGGCACAGGAATGGACATATCGGACATCAACAATAAGTTCCTATTGGTTGGCTACCAGAGAAGGGTAGAAAAAGAAGGGCGGACGACGCCAATCCACACTCGACCTGTAATGGGCAGAAAAGGCATCAGCAAAACTGTCCTTGTTTTCTATTGCAAATAAAATCGAGGTGTACAGTAAAAAGGGAAGCCAGGTCAATGCTTTCCTCATGGATGCCGGAGAGATTCAAAAAATAATATCTTCTCCATCCAAGTCAATTGATTATGAACCGAAAGAAATAGATGCATCCTCGGTAGATTTTGAGAAAGGCACTCGCATCGTTTTGAAAGAGATAAAGAAAAGGCGAACCGTCATTCAAGACATCTCACTCAAGAAACGGTTGGCACGTCGGTTCAGCATCATCGGCACTAAAAACAAGTTCAAAGTATGGCTAAATGGTGTCGAAATCACTGTGGAGGACAGGGATTATTTTCATAAAATCGAGTACCTGTGGTATTATGGCGATGAGTCTGCGGAGTTCGATGCGCTTGCGACCAAGAAGAGTAATAGCGAAAGCGGCCCAACCTCCTCAACGGCGGGCATCGCATATCTGGCTGGCTGGGTCTAGTAAAGGAATCGAACGACTTGACAGATGGTGATGATAATTTGAATAAAATTGTAACTGCTCGTAAGGGGCAAGATGGCAAAAGAGGACATGCTGGAAGAATTCAGGAAGGTGGTCTGTTTTCAAAATACCTGTTCGGCGAAATCAGGGCGGATTTCTTAGATGATAGCGAACAGCCAGACATTGCCACATCCAGCCGTCAGGACATCTTCGAGGAGGATGAACGCTACAAGGCATTGAAAGACTTTTGTGGAACGAGTTGAAGCATATCCAACGCAAAGGGAAGAGTACAAAAGCAACGACGCTGAAAAGAGTTGGAAAAGCTACTCCGTGAATGCTTGGTACAAAAAAGCTGGCAAAGGGAAACCAAGTCAAGAGCGAAAAATTCCATGGGCAGAATCAACCAAATTGCCGTGGACGAACAGCACAAAAAAGCAGTTGATTTCTCACGGAGTGTTGGCATTCGAGTTTCCGCTACAAGGACTCTTGAGTCGCTCGAAAAGGTTTCGCTTGAAAATTTGGACGAGTTCCTTCGGATTTTCAAAGTTTGATGGATAGACGCAACGCTTTACTACAAAATAACAGAAGGTAGGCTTGGCGTGATACGGCGTGAACTAAATACAAAAATTGACGAGAACGCTCTTGAAAAAGCCCTCCAAAGCCTCCTTTTTGACCACCTTTGGCTTCTTGACCCATCTTGGGAAAGGTCAACGGAAACACCGATAATGGAAAAGAGGGTGAATGCTGAATTTGGAAAAATTTCGGCCAGTTTGACAGAAGAGGAACAAGCAGGCCGAATGGACATCAAGTACAAAATGCCAACAGGCAAGCATGTAATTGTTGAACTAAAAGAGCTTCCGTAAAGACAAGTCAATATGATTTACAGGGCCAAGTTGACAAATATATCCGTGCCCTTGAAAAGCTACTTAAAGAAAAACAACCATCCGAAACCCCTATTATTGAGGCAATATGTGTTGTGGGGAAAAGCCTTGAAAGAATGTGGGATACCCTGAACATAGAGAACGTTCAATAAATCCATGTCCGCCATGGGAATTCAGTCGTAACACCAACAACTCATCGACAATGCCGAAAAAGCATACAGCGAGTACCTTGAACAAAATCAAAAAACCAACAAAACTGCTTCAAATCATTCAAAATATCGAGAACGAGATTAGCATGTAATGGCTGAATATGCCGCTTCCAGATTTGAAGTCGCTGGCACGAAGTCTTCCCCGCTAGCCCACCACCTGTCAATCAAAGAACGGCACTGCTCGTTGATAGCTGAGCTATCACACTGGCCTTGGTTGCTCCGATGGCCTATCGGGACTGGCAACCGCAAGTTGTCGCTTGGCCTACGCTCTACGGCCAACGACCCAATCACTTCACCACCAGCAATCCCCAGCCCCACCGCACCGCCATCACCCGCACCACGATGATAAAGGCTACCGTTGCGCACATTCGTGGTATTGCAGCCCCAGCGAATCCAGCAGGCAATACAGAACGGCACCTGCCATGCAGGCCGTCGCATCGATTTCCTTCCGAAAAATCAAGGGTACTTCGTTGCAAAGAATATCCCGCACCACCCCGCCAAAGCCGGCGCTCACCGTGCCCATCAGTACCGCCCCCACCGGCGACAGTCCTGCAGCCAGGGTTTTTTGCAGGCCCAGGATGGTGAACAAGCCGATGCCGATGGCGTCGAACAAGAACAGGGTGCGGCGCAGGCGCAGCAGTGTGGCCTTGAAAAAATAGGTGATGGGCACTGCCAGCCCGATGGCGGCGAGGTAGTTCAAATCCTTCATCCACCCGACCGGGGTGTGGCCGATGAGCAAATCCCGGATGGTGCCGCCGCCGACGGCAGTGACCAAGGCAATGATGGTTGCACCGAACAGGTCGAATTTTTTGTCGGCAGCCGTTGCCGTGCCGCTGATGGCGAAAATGAAGGTGCCGAGCAGGTCGAGGACATAAATGGTGTTCATAGCGGCAATGGATAGGCTGCAAAGGTTCAAAATAAAAGGCAAGGGTCTTTGACGTGAGGCATGTTTCTTTTGAAAGACCATTTTGCTTTGTGGTGTACGTCCGGTGGCGGTGGGATAGCGGATTCTGGTCGGAGGCCGGAACCAACGGGGCTACGAGCTGATATTTGACAAGGTTTTCTTCAAAAATAGCCACTATTTTCGCCGCCAACACCGACCAACTTTGCATGATTGTAAAATTCTGCCAACCGCCGCCGCCGCTTTCGCAGTACGTGGAACTGCTGACTTGGTACGCTGACTACCAGCCGGACTACGCCCACGAGCGGCTCTTGCCGCAGGGCGTGGTGGAGCTTATCATTGACCTCACCGACCCGCCAAAGTTCATCTACGACAACGATTCGCTGGCCGTCACGCAGACCTGCCGGAAGGCTTGGATAGCTGGGCTGCGGCACGAGTACATCACTATTTCCGCCGTACCGGGCAGCAGTATGTTGGTGGTGCGGTTTAGGAGGGCATGGCGTATCCGTGTTGCAAATGCCCATCGGTCTGCTCAAAAACCAGGTCTTGCCCGCGGACCTGACGCTGAACCCCGACATCCACCGCCTCCATGAGCAGTTGGTAAACGCCCCGACGCCGGAGGACAAGTTTGCTTTACCCTGCAATTCATCGCCGAGCGTTGCGCCGGGGCATCGAAATACACCCCGCTGTGGCTTTTGCGGTTGAAAAATCCTTGCCGACCAGCGCAAATGACCGTGGACGCCATTGCCCGGAAAACGGGCTGGTCGCACAAGCACCTTGTGTCACTGTTCGACAAGTTCGTGGGCGTTTCTCCCAAGGAGTTCGTGCGCATTTCCCGCTTTCAAAAAGCCATCGAAGCCATTGGAACGGAGGCCGTTGTGGATTGGTCACGGCTTGTTTACGACTGTGGCTACTACGACCAAGCGCATTTCATCAAGGATTTCAAGCGGTTTTCGGGGCTGTCGCCTGTGGCCTACCTCGGCGAGCGGGGGGATGATTTGAATTATTTACCCATGCGGTGAGAGGTAAAATTTTTACAATGCCGTTTGCGCCAGCAAACCCAACTTTGCGCAAAATCTTATTCATGAAAAAAATGCTGCTTGTCCTGTTTTTGATGGGCATTTCAATTTTCACACAAGCCCAAAACCCTCTCCAAGACTACAAAATCGCTTACAACCTGCTCGAAAACAGGGACGCCGACGACTACGAGGTGTACATAATGAACCCCGATGGCACGGGCAAGGCCAATATCACCAAGCACCCCGACGTGGCTTGGACGTATTATGCCTACCGTGACAAACTCTACTGGATTTCGGACCGGGACACCTGCCACCGCTGCTATTACCTCTACCGTTCCGATGCCGACGGCAAGGACATAAAAAAAGTGGGCGGGCCGCGGTTGGAAGACTCTTGGATGGCGAGCAGAAAAAAGGGCTGCGAGCTAATCGTCGCTGGTCGGATTGGAAAGGAATTACGCTACCAGTTGTTCATCGTGGACACGGATTCGGGCAAATTCCGCCAAATTACCAACGACACAGCTGCCCAGTATGCCGACCCGACTTTCTCGCCGGACGGCAAGCAAATCGTTTACCGCTACAAAAAGCACAAGCGTGACCGCATCGAGAAGGCCGAGCTTTGGATGGCAAACGCCGATGGTTCCAATCCTCGCCAGCTCACGCACTATCCGCCAACGGATACTACCGCCGAATGGCATGCCTACCACGCCGGGCCGCCGCATTGGAACGCCAAGCTGAACCTCATCACCTACCAATCGAAGCAGAACGGCAAGTATGGCCTCTACGCCGTTTCGCCGGATGGTAAACGGAACTTCCTATTGCACGACTTCGGCATGGAGGCGGGTTGGCACGACTGGAGTCCCGATGGCCGCTATTTGGCCGTGGAGCTTTTCGCCGACGGAAATTCGCCAAGCGACATTTACCTTTGGGATTATGAAACCAAGCAACTCACCCGCTTGACGGATGGTCCGGGCTACGAATCGTCGCCAGTGTGGGTAAGGAAATGAATTGATATTGGGGATTGAGTTATTGGGTTATTCGCCCAAAGCTCCAATAACCCAATATCGCAATAACTCAGTAATTCAATATCAAAACAATGGATGCAGCAGAAATCACCATGATGGAAAACCTCCAGAAGAACACGGGCAAGAGCCTGGAGGATTGGAAGAAAATTGCCCTGGGCGCTGGCTTTCAGAAGCACGGCGAAATGGTAAACTACCTGAAAGCGGAGCATGGTCTCGGCCACGGCTATGCCAATTTCGTAGTACACAAGGCGTTGGCCACCGATGCAGGTTCTGCGGATGACAAGACGCAACTCATTGAAAACCAGTACAAAGGGAAGGAAAATCTACGTCCTTTTTACGAGATTCTCATGGCTGAAATCCTTGCATTGGGCGACGACATCGAAGTAGCACCTAAGAATTCCTCGGTCAGTTTGCGCCGGAAAAAGCAGTTCTGCCTCTTGGAGCCAAAAACAAAAACCCGCCTCGAAGTTGGCCTGAACATGAAGGGCGTGGAACCCGCAGGTAAGCTGGAAGGCTGCCCGCCGGGTGGCATGTGCTCCCATAAAATCCGGGTAGAAAAGGCCGAAGATATTGATGCAGAGGTGTTCGATTGGATTCGGAAGGCATATAATCTTGCAGGGTGAAAATGACAATTGGCGGCGTGGCTTCGAGCCACGCCGCCAATTTTTCATAGTTTCAGCAACTTGAATGCATGTGTCCACTGATTCTTCTGAAACCCTGGGATGCACCAAAGTATGCACAATGGCTCAATGGCGCGAGCAGCTTCGACATCGCCCATGTCCTCCACTTCCCAACCGATTTCGTGGAGCAAATCGGTAACTTCTTGCTTCGCTTTGGACTCATTTCCGCAGATGAACATGGAGGGCGGGCCGCCCGGCAACTGCGGGTCAACCATCAGGCTGCTGCCCACGCTGTTGAACGATTTCACGAAATTTGCAGCTGGCGCAAATGCTTGCAGCCGTTCCATCAGCGACGTGTCCAGGTCGGTAAAAAAATGTAATACCCCTTTTTGTGGACCCACCTTTTCATCAATCGGATTGGTAGTATCTATGACGGTTTTGCCTTTGAGCTTATCCGCCCGCCATTTGGAGAGCGCTTTCGGCGTGTGCGCCTTTCACCGCCAATACCACGATTTCGCCGAAGTGGCCGCATCCGAAAACTACCCACCTTCCCTTGCTTTTGCCTTGCCAATCAGCCAGTTTTGAGGCATCGCTGGTGCCGAGCATCACCTCGTAGCCATGCTTGATGAAACCGCTTCCCAACGCTTTTGCAACAGCGCCCGAACCAAGTATTCCAATTCTTTTCATGTTTAGGTTGTTTTAAATGGTGAATGTTTTTCGAGAACACAGCGGAGTAGGAAAGGTTAAAATGATGGTTCGGTATTTTTGCGGACTGATTCAATTCAACATAAGAACGGTTACGACCTCAAAAAATATCCTATTAAGATGAACCTGACGCCATATTCGAAACCCGTTGATTGGAGGAAAAGTGACAGAAATGATTTACTGTCGCACAGCCATCATATCAAGCAAATGGCAAGCCTCGTCAACACTAAACCAAAACGTTTGGCTGTTTTTTAGGATTTTTGCGCAAATATCCCGCACAGCCTATGGTTTACGAGTATTCAATGGAGGAGCAAGACTTGTTTTTGAAGGTAAAAACGGGCGATAAAACCGCCTACCGGGCACTTTTTGACCGGTACTACAAATACCTTGTCGTCACCGCCAACAACATCCTCGGCGACAGCGAAACCGCACGTGACCTTGCGCAGGATGTGTTTTTTGAGCTGTGGCGGCGGCGGGAGGAAATCGAAGTACAGACCAACTTGAAAGCCTACCTGCGCCGATCGGTGGTGAACAGAACCCTCAATTTCATCAAATCCCGTCGGCTCGACTTTACAGAACCGGAGCGGCTCCCGGAGCGCCCTTCCAACGCCATTGATGCCCAAACCCAGCTCGAAGTGTCTGATTTAGAGCAAGTTATACAATCGGCCATCGCTGCGTTGCCGGAACGCTGCCGGGTCATCTTCACGCTGTGCAGGCTCGAAAACCTGTCACACAAGGAAATTGCGGAGCAGCTCAACATTTCCACCAAGACCATCGAAAACCACATGACCCGTGCCCTCGCCACCTTGCGGGAAGCCGTCGGGCCTTACGTGACCCCGGCTGTACTGGCTTGGCTGACCGGGCGCAATTTTTTTGAATAAAAGCCGGATTCCATTAGGGGAAACGCCTTTTTGGATTGTCACGGAATTGACAATTGGGTTGTCCTCCCACTCAAACCCTCAATCTCTCATACTCTCAATCCCTCGATTCTATGGAAGAAGAACTGTACATATCACTTTTACAAAAACAGCTCAGCCGCTCGCTGACGCCGGATGAGCAGTCAGAACTGGACGACTGGCTGGCGCAATCACCTGACAACCAACTGGTTGCACGGCAGGTGGAACGTGCTTGGCAGCTCAGTGGCGGCTTCTCACAAGATGTCGAACTGGATGCCGATGCCGATTTCGAGCGGCTGGAACGGCGCATTGCAGCGGCGGCGGAAGCAACTCCCTCGGCCAAGCTCGTGTCCATGAAGCCACGGCAAAACTGGTTGGCCATCGCCGCCGCAATTTTGCTGCTGGTGGCTGCGCCCTTGGTGCTCCGCAAATTCATGGGCAGCAATGCTGAGATGGGTCGCTTCGCAACGGGCGACTCCCCTGCCGTGCAGCCCCTGGAACTGGCCGACGGTTCAAAAGTCTGGTTGAACGCACAGTCTTCGCTGCAATTTTTCACCGAAAACGAGGGAAAAGACCGCCGGGTGGAACTGACCGGAGAAGCCTTTTTCGAAGTAGCCAAAAACCCGCAACGGCCCTTCGTGGTGAAGACCAACCTTGGCGAAGTGACGGTGCTCGGCACTTCCTTCAACGTGCGCAGCCTGCCAGGCAGCCCCACCCTCGAAGTGAACGTGAGCACGGGCAAGTGCGCCTTCAACCAACTGGCGTCAAGGAAAACCTGCTGCTGGTGGCCAACGAAACGGGCGTTTTTGACCAAAAGAAAAACAGCCTGACGAAAACGAGCGGCGCTGCCAACAACACGGCGGCTTGGCACACGGACAAATTGGTGTTTGAGAACACCCCACTGGACGAGGTGCTTCGCCAGTTGTCCGCTTTTGCATGGCGTGGCCTTATCCGTTGAAAATCAAGCAGTTGCACGGTGTCCCGTGACGGTGACATTTGAGAAGGCGACACTGGACGCTGCGCTGGAAACGCTCAGTACGCTCTTCGGTGCCAAAGTGATAAAAACACCAGACGGTGGGTTTCGATTAACGGGCGGGCGCTGCGGTTGATTTACTTGGAAACAAAATATATCCAATTGATTATCAGGAAATTAAGAAAAAAATACGCTTCGCTGCAACCTTCACGGGCCTTTTGGCTGCTCGTGAAGGTTGCTCTCGTTTTGGCCATTTGCAACGGCAACCTGGCTGCGCAAAGCCTGCTCGAAAAGCCGGTCAGCCTATCGGTTCGGAACTTGACCGTGCCGGAAGCGCTGGGACAATTGGCCAAAAAGAACGACCTGCGGCTGGCGTACAGCGAGCGCTTTTTTACCGTAAAAAACAGGGTAACGGTGAAGGCGAAAGCCAAACCATTGCGCCAGGTGCTGGACGAAATGTTGGAAGGCACGGGCGTGGGCTACCGGGAAGCGGGCGGCCAACTGGTGCTCTACCTGCTGCCCGTGGAGGAGGTTCGGCTGATGACCCTCAGCGGCTTCGTGGAAGATGCCGAAACGGGCGAACGCCTCATTGCCGCTGCTGTCTATTGCCCGGAACTGGGGCAGGGCACGGTGACAAACGAGTACGGATTTTACAGTGTGACCCTGCCCACCACGGCCCATCAACTTCGATTCAACTACATCGGGTACAGCGAGGAAACGGTCGTTTTGACCCAAAAAGAAAGCCAGCGCATCAGCCGTGCCATCCGACCGTCATTGATGCTGGCAGAGGTGGTGGTGATGCCGACCGATACCGCAGTGGGCAACCTACTGCCCTCGCCAGGTTCGCTTCGGCGCTTCAAGCCAGATGATTACAAGGCGGCCTCAGACCTCGGCGGACAGAGTGATTTGTTCCGCATCATGCAGATGCTGCCGGGCGTGCAGACGAGCGCCGACGGCACGGGCGGCATGTTCGTGCGGGGCGGCAATGCCGACCAAAACCTGGTGCTGATGGACGGTGTGCCGGTTTACAACGCCGACCACCTGATGGGCATGTACTCCATTTTCAACACCTCGGCCATCCGAGACGCCAAGCTGCTGAAGGGCGGCATCCCGGCGAGGTACGGCGGGCGCATCTCGTCGGTGATGGACGTGTACACGAAGGAGGGCAACCAGAACCGCTGGGGCGGAGAACTCGGTGCCGATGTCATCGGGGTGAAGGCGACGGTGGAGGGGCCATTTGCCCACAAAAAAGGGACGCTGATGGTGAGCGGAAGGCGGACGCACAGCGATTTTTACCTGCTGCCCGCTTTGAACAAACTGCTGACAACGGATGATTTTATTGACCCGACCTATCGTTTTTATGATTTCAACACCAAGTTGAGCTATCGCTTTTCGGACAAGGACAAGCTCTACCTCAGCTTTTACCGTGGAAAAGACTTCTACGGAGGCATGTTTGAATATGAGGACGAGGTGTCCACGGAATCCACTGAGCTTGAGCTAAAATGGGGCAACACCATCACTTCCCTGCGTTGGAACCACCTGTTTAACCCAAAACTGTTTTCCAATACTTCGTTTACTTATAGCCATTTCAATTTTTCATTGGGCAACCTCAGTTCCGCTGTCTATGACTCTGGGCAGCCCGGAGACGTGCCTTTTTCCTTCTCCTATTTCATTGGGCTGACATCCGAAATCCGTGACCTGGCATGGAAAACGGACTTCGACTATTCCCCCTCCGCCAACCAATACCTGCGATTCGGGGCAAGCGTGACGGGACACCAATTTTTGCCCAACGCACAAGTGCTTCAGGAAGAAATTGAGGGTGAATTCAATTTCGACAGCCTGACCATCAGCGATTATTTGGAGCAACGGTCGGGCAAGGAATTGAATGCCGTCAGCTTTGACGCCTACGTGGAAGACGAATGGCGTTTGGGGCAAAAACTGACGCTCAACACGGGGCTGCGCTTGTCTGGTTTCTATTCGGACGGTAAGGCTTTTCTGCTGCCGGAGCCTCGCCTGAACGCCGCCTTCCAACTGAGCAAAAAGCAAAAACTAACTGCCTCGCTCACCCGCACCACGCAGTACCTGCACCGGGTGGCCACGCTCGGGTTTCTGTTTCCCGGCGATTACTGGACACCCACCAACACCCGCATCGGGCCGCAGAAGGCATGGCAGGGCACGGTCGGGATGGAGGGCAAATTGGGCAAGGGCGTGGAATTCAGCGTGGAAGCCTACTACAAAACCATGCACGGGCTGTTGGCCTTTCCGGATTCGTTTTTTTTCGACCCAATTTTTGGCGAGGTTGACCCAGAGGATGTCTTTATTTCCAGCAACGGCAAGAGCCGAGGGCTGGAACTGCTGCTGCGCAGGGAGGAGGGCCGATTGGGTGGGTGGGTCGGCTACGGCTTTCGAAGACCACCCGACATTCCACCTTGCTGAACAGCGGGAAGCCCTACCCTTTCAGCTTTGACCGTCGGCACGAACTGAAGCTCTTCGGCTACTACCGCTTCAACAGCCACTGGCAAGCCAGCCTGAACTGGGTGTACGGTTCGCCCAACCCACAATTGACCGACGAAGGCAACGTGTCAGCACCGCCCGGCCAGACGAACAGCCTCCGTGGTACGCCTTACCACCGACTGGACCTGGCCTTGTCCTTCTCGGTGAAAACTGGACGGCTGGAGCACCAGCTAAAGGCCAGCGTTTTCAATGCCTACAACCGCAAGAACGTGGCGTTCTACACCATTGACTATGACCCGTTGGGCAACCCGGCACTTAAGCCAGTCCACCTGTTTCCGATGATGCCGGGGGTGTATTATGGGGTGCGGTTTTAAATAATCATTGGTCATTTAATCGTCATTGGTCATTATCGCAACTCGTCAAGGACTCCCTGCATCGAATAATTTTCACGACTATTAGTAATCCGTAGGAACGAAATCTTAAGTATGTTGCAATACGACGTTTCCGTTCCGTAGGAACGGCTTTTCATAATACCGTTCCTACGGAACGGAAATCCAGATAGCTGGCGGATTCTACAAAGATTTCGTTCCTACGGAACGGACACAGCTTGAGGTAGTGTTCTAACTTTTTTTCAAAAAAATAAAAACCCGTTAGGGGAATCCCAAACCGAGATTGTCTGGTAAATATAAAGGTTGAAAAAAGCGATGCTAAGCGCTGCCCGTTTCAACTTCATTTCTGAAAAAATCAATCTAAGGCTGGCTTGGAATCCAATGAGGCAAACTAACTGGAAGGTGCACCTTCCAGTAGAGCTGGGGATTTTTTGCCAAAAATTAATCAAAATCTAAATTCTAAAGCAATGAAAAACATCAGCAATCTTTTGAAAATCAACATGTTAGCCCTCTTGTTCATCGCCGTTTTTGCAGCCTGCAAAAAAGACGAACCCACCACACCCATCCCCATTGAAGGCGATTTTTCAATGGACAACAGCATGAACCAAATCGTGAGCCGCAATACCGACCCAGACAACGATGGCCTATGTTTTGAAATCGGTTTCCCGGTGATGGTGGCCCTGCCCGACGGCGGTGAGGAGACCGCCGATAACATGGAAGAACTCGAAAACATCTACAACGAGTGGTTCGAGAACAACCCAGCAGACACGACCTGCCCGGCCATCGTTTACCCCCTGAGCGTGACCTTGGAAGATGGCACGACACATTCCGTGGCCACGGAAGCAGAACTGATCGCCCTGTTGGAAGATTGCATCGAGGTGGACATTGACCTGGGCTGGGAGGACTGCTTCACCATCCAGTACCCCGTGACGGTGCTTTATCCGGACGGCACTACGGCGACCGTCGGCAGCGACCAGGAGTTGGGCGAGGCCATGTACGAATGGTCTGAAAATCACCCCACCGATACGCTGTACCCCACCATTGCATTTCCCATCAACGTCATTTTGGCCGACGGAACGCCCGTCAGCGTGGCCGATGAAGCTGGCATCAATGCGCTTTTTGAAGAATGTTTCGGGACGTGGGAGCCAGAGGAACCAACCGGAATTTGTTTCGAATACGTGTTCCCGGTAACGGTAGCCCTGCCCGATGGCACCACCGCCACGGCCAACAGCTACGAGGAACTTGACCAGGTCTTCACCGCATGGTTTGAGGCACACCCTGAAAACCCGTCGGAATTCCCGACCATCGCCTACCCGATGAACCTCCAACTGGAAAACGGCGAGTTGGTGACGGTGAACAACGACGACGAGTTCTACGCCATCATTGATGACTGTTACGGTGGTGAAGGTGGCGGCTTCGAGGATTGTTTCACCTTCAACTACCCGCTCACGCTGGTTTTGCCGGACGGCAGCACCCCCGCCATCAACAACGATGAGGAACTTTGGACAGCCATTTTCGATTTTTACGAAAACAACCCGAACAGCGAGGAAGACCCAAGTTTCCAGTACCCCATCAGTGTCACGCTCACTGCCGACGGTTCTGTGGTTTCGGTGAACAACGACGACGAACTGAACGCCATTTTTGAGGAATGCTACGACTGTGTGGTGAACGGTGGCGAGGGCCTGGTGCTCGGTGGCAAGCATTCAGTTGCTGCAAAAGTTGCCGTAAAACAACATGCCAAAGTGCAAAACCAAGTCAAGCAAAAAATGGCCAAGGTCATGACCCAAAAAGCAAGGCGATAAACACGCTTTCAACTGGATGAATCAATTCGCAATATTTGCGCAAGGGGCGGGGGACTGGGGTCTTCCGCCCTTTTTTTGTTTACACCGGAACTGGCATGGCGTACAAACGGCCAACGCAACACTCCCCATGCAACCTTCCCGACATAACATCCACCTACCCCGCTTTGTACTTATCTTGTGCCGTTCCTTTGCTGGCGCAAACATTTTTTATGAAAAAGACACTACTTGCATCGTTGGCCGTCTTGGCGCTGAACATCCTCGCCACGGCGCAGCCCCTACCCTGCGGCAATCCCGCCTCCATGACCTCCTTCTGCCTCGACGCCTGCGTGGTCTGCGACATTGACGGCTTCACCGGCATCAACGACTCCAATATCTCGGGAGAAGCCCCCCCGGGGTTTTGCACCTCCACCGTCCACAACGCCCAATGGATTGCCTTCCGGGCGGCCAGCACTAACCTTACCCTGTCCGTCAGCGTGTCAAATTGCGCAAGTGGCGGCATCGGCGGCTTCACCGGGCTTGAGGTCGGCATTTACGAAAGCCTGGATTGCGAGAACTTCGAGCTTATCTCCAATTGCGACGGCGACATCCCGCCCGGCACTTCCCAGAACTTCACGACGATAGCGCCGCTGGAAATCGGCCAGTATTATTACTTCGTGATGGACGGCAACGACGGCGACATCTGCACCTACGTCATTGACGTGGTGAGCGGCAGCACCCAAGTGCCCCTGCTCTCCAGCACCGGCCCCATCACGGGCATCTTCGATGCCTGCCCCGGTTCCACGCTCACCTATACCACGCCCTACCTGCCCGCCGCCACCATTTACGAATGGACGGTAAATGGCAACGTGGTCGATACGGACACCTCCCTGACCTACACTTGGCCGGGCACTGGCACTTACCAGCTTTGCGTGAAAGCCAAGAACGTCTGTGACGAGGCTACGCCCACCTGCCAATTCGTGACCATCGCTGAGATACCGCCGACCGTGTACGTGGAGAACCTTTGCGGAGGCGACTCCTTCGTGGTGGCCGACACGGTGCTGTACCTCGCTGGCAACTATGAATTCCATTACCAAACGCCCGCTGATTGCGATAGCGTCATCCAAGTGACCATCACGGCTGCGCCAAACCAGGTGACCAACCTCGACCTCAACATCTGCGACGGCGACACGCTCTGGGTCGGCGGCAACCCCTATTTTGACACGGGCATTTACCAAGAAAACCTGGCCACTTGGCTCGGTTGCGACAGCACCGTGAACCTCGATTTGTTCGTCGTTATTTGTGAGATACAGGCCACCATTGGCGCCAGCCAAGTGCAGTGCTACGGCGGCTCCAACGGTGTCGTCACCTTCTCTGTGGACGACGGCACTCCGCCCTTCACCTTCGACTGGTACCGCCTCGGACAGCCCGGCCCCAGCGGCATGGGCAATTTGTCGGGAGTAAACGTGCTGGAAACCCTGACCGGCCTGCCCGTGGGCACTTACGTCATCAACATTCAGGACGCCTTCGGCAACGACCGGGTGCTGCTCACCGACGTGGGACAGCCCGACCCGCTCACCGTCATCGCCACGCCATCGGTGTACGGCGGCGGCTTCAATGTATCCTGCAACGGCGGCTCGGACGGCTCGCTGCTGGCAAGTGCAGGCGGTGGCCTTCCGCCGTACAGCTACGCTTGGTCGAGCGGAGCAGCCACCGCATTGGCCACAAACCTCGCCGAAGGCGATTACACCCTCACCGTCACCGACAACGTCGGCTGCACGCTCACGGCCAGCTACACCCTCGACCAACCAAACCCGCTGCTGTTGGCCGCCCTGTTCAACGACCCCGTTTGCGATGGGCCGCTAACGGGCAGCATTACCGCACAGAGCGTGGCCGGGGGCATTGCGCCATACCAATACTCGCTGAACGGCAGCCCGTTCGCCGACAGCACCAGCTTCACCGACCTCGGAGAAGGCCCCTACACCCTCTCCGTGCAGGACGCCAACGGCTGCTTCCTCGACTCGACCGTGCAGCTCGAAGCGGCCATCATTCCCGTATTGGATTTGGGTGAAAACATCACGCTGGAACTCGGCGACAGCCTCCGCATCACGCCGCTCATCGTGACCGGAGCCGAGCTGTACGCCTGGGGGCAAACACCTGGCCTCTCCTGCTACGACTGCCCCACGCCCTACGTTTACATCTTCCACCCGATGGGCTATTCGCTGACCGTTACTTCCGAGGACGGCTGTACGGCATCGGACAGCATCTTCGTGGACATACACGCCACCCGGGACGTGTACATTCCCAACGCCTTCAGCCCGAACGGCGACGGCATCAACGACCTGTTCAACGTCTTCGGCGGGGCGGAGGTGCTGCGGGTGCAGTCCTTCAAGGTCTTCGACCGCTGGGGCGAGCATGTGTTCGAGCTGTACGATTTCATGCCCAACAACGCGGGCATCGGCTGGGACGGCACGTTCAACGGCAAGGAGATGCAGGGCGCCGTGTTCGCCTGGACAGCGGAGGTGGAGTTCCTCGACGAGGTGGTGATTTTGTACAAGGGGGATGTGATGGTGGTGAAGTAATTTACTGGCCGAAGTGGTGATTATAATCCTAGTGACTCTGGCGAATAGTCTGCTATCAGGCAACTAAAACCTTTGCTGGCTACACTTTCAGTAAATTACTTTTAGTTTTTAAAAATCAGCAAGATGAAATACAATTGGTTATTTTTCATGATAATATGTTCTGCTATCCAACTAAAGGCACAGGCTATTTTTGGCCCTGATGTTTATACTGAAACCCCAGGCCCATTAGAGCTGCAAAATCGAAGAGCACAAGAACTTTTTGCCAAGAACAAGGTGAGACTGCAAACTACCACACATTCAACTAACAATGGCAAGACTGACACTATGAAGATTGAATTCTACAAGCCCAACGGGTTAATTGATTCCATCTCGGAAGGTTGGGTTAGTGCTTCTGGAATATGGACTCCTGACATTTCGAAGAAACACTGGAAATGGACAAAGTACCATTATGATAAAAAGGACAGCCTAATTGACATCACAGCACAAAATAATGCTTATTTTTTTCCAAAAAGACGAAATGCTACTAATAGCAAAAGCTTTTATGACAGCTATGATTCAATCAATCATATTTACACTCACTGTTTTCTTGATTCCACAGGTCACATGCTGAATAAAACGCTTTATTATCTTAACCCTGACTTGACGGTTAGCCATTATTTCCATGATTATAAAAATGGTTCTTTTGCAGTGAACTATCAGCATAACAGCCAGGGCCAAATGGTAAAAAGAATTGATTGCTCTTTTGAATCAAAACATTCAACAGTAGAAGCTTTTGATTACTACGAAAATGGTCTTGTCAAAAGCCACATTACGAGTTTTCCACGTGGAGAAATGACCATTGAATCTGTTTTTAGGTACTACTACGAGTTTTGGGAATAGTGATGGAGGGGCTTAAAACCATGGTGACGGCGTGACTTAAAGTCAAAACGATATGATAGCCCAGTTCTGGAACAAGTTCAACGTGGTAACCAAAGACCATTTCTACCACAACGGCGGCAGCATCGAAAACAGAAGGACGGTGGTGGAGGCGTTGGTCTGCAATTTTGGCACGGGGGACTTTGCGCAGCACAACCACGGCAAGAAAGAAAAGGAGAAGGTCCGGCAGTTGGAGTTGGTGTGGGGATAGAAAATGGTCAAGGTTATTCGTTGGCATGTAAAAGCCCACGGTCTTGAAGGTTGTTCTTGGATATTCAACTCGCCAGCAATGAATCAGCCGGGAACATCAAAACTCACCCCTGCTCTAATCCTTCCCGCTGTGCTCGAAATGCTGCCGGGCAGCACCCAAACACCTCCCGGAACCGCCTCGTAAAATAGCTCTGGCTGTTGAATCCCACCTCCAATGCTACCTTGAAAATGCCCCACTCCGGCTGCTGCAGCAGCAGCTTCGCAGCCTGTTGCAGCCGGACATACCGCAAGTAAGCGGTGGCGGACATGCCGACCGTCCGGTCGAGCTTGCGGTGCAGGTCGCTGCGGCTCATGGCCACGAGCCGGAGCAGTCTTTTCACATTGAGGGTAGCATCCGACAAGTGTGTCTCGATATGGACGTGGATATTTTGGACAAAACTGTCATGAGGAGGAAGGGTTCGGGTGAGTGTTTTCATGGTCGCACGGCAATTTGATGATGGCAAAAAAAAGCACTGGATTCATTTCCTGAAATCTCCCATACTTGCTTTGGGAGCACCACTGACGCAGCATTTTCAACGGTGTCAAAGCTCTGGGATTCCTCTCCCATATTTTTTGCCCGATTCACGAAACGCCCAAGCGGATTAACGAGGCCCCGATTTCAGTTAACGGAGGACAAAAAAAAGTGGCCCGTTGCAGCCCCGGCAGCCATTTATTTTAGTTTAGGACAACATTTGGAACATACGTGCAAACCCCGTTTTCCCATATTTTGTAAATTGCCCCCTTCATTTCCTGCCCAAACGATAGCACACCTGCAACTGTGCGACAACCGTTGCACCGAATTTCATTTTTTCACCCTTAAATTTTTTGACATGAAAACAAGATTTTTTATTCACCGCACTAACCTATTTCTTGCTATCAACCAGCTTGTTCTCGCAACAGTGGATCCCAGTAGGCGAGGATATTTTACCTGACAATTTTTACACTTGGTCCTTATCGGCAGTTGATGAAAACACAGTCTTTGCAATTTGTGAAAATGACGATTATACCGAACAGAAATTGGTGCGCACAACAGATGGTGGCATCACCTGGAATGTCGTAGATCTTTCCATCATGCCCGGCATTCCACAAGACATCCATGCTATCAGCGCTGATACGATTTGGATAGTTTACCGGGAATCATCTGGCACAGCCAGACTGTATCTATCAACAGATGCAGGCCAAACCTTGGATGTAAAACACAGCTACCAAGGGAGTTTCGTAATCGGGCCAGCCTTACAGTTTGGAGGAGAGACAAGTGGATATATGATTGACCCTACCGTTATCAAAGCCAGCCATACTAATGATGGTGGAGCAACCTGGCAATCCAATAATATGATGCCTTTTACTTCTGGAGAAACATGGGGCATGGCCAACCCTACCAACTGGATGGACGCCAAGGGAAATACCATTTGGTGGGGAACCAGCAAATTCATCCACCGGAGCACGGATAATGGGGCAACATGGGAATCATTTGACAATGGGTTCAGCGACAATGCGGAAACAAAATGTATTACGTTCAGCCAATGCGGCTTGGGCTTGGCCGCATCCAATACTACCCCCGCAGGAGTACTGGGCGAGACCCACATCAGTTCAAGCTCAGATGGAGGTGCTACCTGGACGGAACTGCCGATAGTAGATATTCCGCTGGAAGGTATAACCGACGTCCCAGGTATAGATGGTGCCTTCGTTGGCGTGGGCGGTATTTTCAAAGATTTCGTCCCGGGGCTAACCCATCAATATGTGTCAGCCTATACGTTGGATGGCGGGCTAAACTGGACGGTCATGGATGATTTTCCCCTGAATGCGGTCGAGTTTGTATCCCCCGTTGCAGGATGGGCCGGAACCATTCTTTCCCATGATTACGGCGGGAATCCCGTTTTATTCAAATGGAGCGGCAATCTTCCCGGCAACAAGCTTTTTGTAAATGACGATGCCACAGGCACCAACAACGGCTCCTCCTGGGCCGACGCCTACACCAACCTTCAATCCGCCCTCGCCATCGCCGAAGAGGGCGACCAAATCTGGGTGGCCGAAGGCACTTACCTGCCCGGCAGCGACCCCACTTCCACCTTTTTGATTGATAAAAACCTGAAACTCTACGGCGGCTTTGCCGGGATGGAGTGCAACCTCTCGGAGCGTGACATCGTGCTGCACCCCACCATCCTCTCCGGTGATTTGAACGGAGATGATGTGGACGATAATTTTGTGATGAACCGTGGGGATAATGTGATGACGGTGGTGACCATCAATTCTAATATTTCGAATGAAACGGTGATTGATGGGTTTACCATTCGGAATGGGCATGCGGATGGGGTAATAACTACTAATAGCGAACAAAATGGTGGAGGAGTTTATTCAACTGGGTCACCACGTCTCAAAAGTTGCATTTTGAAGCAAAATTATGCAATCTTAGGAGGAGGCGCCCTGGGGCAGAATGCTAATACTGGGCAAGGTCTTTCCCTGGAAAATTGTGTTTTTGAAAAAAATAGGGCCAATAGTGGTGGAGGTGCCAGAGTGATTACTACAAATTTTTTAATTGATAATTGTACATTCCAGCAAAATGAGTCCTTTGATGGTACCTTTCAAGCGAACGAAGGAGGTTTAGGCATCGTCAACTCAAGCGGCACTGTTCGGAATTGTTTTTTTATTGAAAACAACGCATTTGATTTTACTGGTGGGATGGGTATTTGGAATCCCGCTGGGACAGGTAATTCGGAAGTTGAGGTTATTGATTGCATATTTAATGGCAACAGCTCAAATTTTGGCGTAGGTGGGCTAAGTTTTTTAAGTTTTGGCAGCAACACCACATATACTGCCGAGGGGTGTTCTTTTATTGGCAATAGTTCAGCCTTTGGAGGTGGCATGTCAATTATAACCGTCAATACAGCTTCTACTAACACAAGTTTTATTATTGATAGTTGTAATTTTTCACAAAACTCCGCAGAAAGGGGAGGCGCAATCGCAGCAGAACTGGATGGAAGTGGCGTGAACTTCGGCTTCTCAACTCAACTTTCGATGGAAACGCTGTTACTGAATGATTATGCTACCGCCAACATCTGGAGTTTGCAACATTCAACGCTGCCAAACTGCGGTCGTGGCAACTGCTTTTTTGAAAACAACAATGCAACTAACAGGAGGGTTGGATATTGGGAGTGGTCAGAACTCAGGGCCATTCGATTTTACCATTTCCAACTGTTCTTTTTTGGACAACCATGCCGAAAGATTCTGCGGCGGTTTCGACATTTGGGGAGATGCCGGGTCTTCCCCCACATTTACGGTGGAGGATTGTCAAATCAATGGCAACGTTGCTGACGAAAGGGCCGGAGGCATTTGGATTTTAACCAGCAGCCAAGACTTCAAAGCGACCATGAAAAACTGCGGAATCCGGGACAACCAAAGTCCTCAAGGTGCTGGGATTGCATTCCAGTCCGATTGAACTCAACGTACTTCTTTTCCCACCAAGGCTCTGTTTTCCATCGAAAACAGTCTCATCAGCGGCAACACGGGCGACGGTCGTACCATCACGCTGGACTCTTTCCCTGGCTTTGAGATTGCTGAACACCACCGTTGCCGATAATACCTGCGGTGGTAGTCACTTGGCGACCAAAGCGCCCTCACCCTGCAAAACTCCATCCTCTACAACCCCGGCTTCACCGAGTACACTGCGCTATCTGAAAACACCACCTTCACCTCCCACGGCGGCAACCTCATCGCCGACGCCAGCCTCGCCGGGCTGCTGGTGCCGGGCGACAAGCAGGGCCTCGACCCGCTCTTCATGGGCGGCGGCGACTACCACCTGACCACCAACAGCCCCTGCGTGGACGCTGGCAATCCCGATGGCGTGACCGCCACCGAAGACCTCAGCGGCGACCCACGGGTACAAGGCGGGCGGGTGGACATGGGGGCTTTTGAAAGCCCGTTTGTTTCATCCACAAAGGAAAAATTGGTTGAAGAGGTCGTGGTCTCACCCAACCCTGCTGGTAGTTTTTTGAACATCCAACTGCCGGAAACAGGTACTGGAATGCTCGATGTACAAGTATTCGACGCACAAGGCAGGCTGGTGCTGCTCGCCAACGAGCAAGTGCTTGATGTTCAGGAGCTTGCAGCGGGCATGTACTCGCTGAAAGTGGTCGTGGGCGAGCGCATCTACGCTGGAAAATTCGTGAAACAATGATTTTTTACCAATCCCTTCCCGCCAAAGGAGCCTGCCTCTTTTGAGCGGGGAAGGGTATTTTTTTCACCCCTGTCTGCCGACAGGCAGGCTTTAAATCTTTTCATCATGAAAACAAGATTTTTACCCTTCGCAATTTTACTCTTCACCCTTTGCTGGAATTACTCGCAGGCACAATGGGAAACAACTGCCACCGGTATTTTCCCCACCAACTACCGCGTCTGGTCAATCAAAATGACGGATGCCAACACCATCTGGGCGATGACAGCATACGATGCCTTTCCACCGCCTACGGCGCATAGCCCTGTGATTTTCCGTTCTGCTGACGGCGGTGTTACTTGGCATAGTTCGTCGGTACCCAACACGGCAGGAGGTTATGGATGGGATGTTGCGGGGATAGACAGCCTGAATGCATTTGCTGCATTGGACATCAAAGGATTGCACTGGACTCAAAATGGAGGCACAAGCTGGGAAAAGCACCCTGTTTCTGACAGTATTCCGACTGCTTATGCCGTCCATTTTTTCAACCAAAACGAGGGTTGGTTTTTTGGCGTGAAGCCCGGCAATATTCCTGCCGTCGCCATTACCACCGACGGAGGAGATACATGGACAGTAGTGCCGCCCGCCAACTTGCCAGAGTACAATCCTGCCGACTGTTTTCTTTGCTTCAACTTCGCCAATAACAGTGGGTACGATGTGGTGGGGGATTTGTCGGTCATTTCTTCCAGCAATGGATTTTATTGGCAAAGTGCTGACAAGGGTTTGCACTGGAAACGGGTGGAGACACCTTTTGCCAGTGAAGATTATGCCTTAATGAGCATTGCCGTCAAGGATACTTCCACCGTGATGATTGCTTCCAACACCCGGTTTTCAACTGGTGCCACGGTTGGCACCCTTGCTTACACCACCACCGACAACTGGCAAACCTGGCAGGTATCGTACCCCGGCGTGACACCGGCCTGCGCCCGCTTCATCCCGGACACTGACAGTGTGTTAATTATGGTTGCCCATACTAATTATGGCGGCACCTGGGGCACTGCCATCAGCTATGACTTGGGGGAAACTTGGGAATTGGAGGACAACACCCGCCTGATATCCATTGATTTTTTAGATAAAAATACAGCGGTCGGGGCGTTGGGAAAGATTGTGCCCTGGGGGAGCAACGGGGAGGTCTATCGTTGGGATTTTGAGCTGCCTTCGCCTATCCGGGAAGTGGACGCTAACCATCCACTGCAAGTTTCGCCCAACCCTGCTACTGACTTCCTGAACATCCAACTGCCGGAAACAACTACTGCCCCACTCGACGTGCAAGTCTTCGACGCACAGGGCAGGCTAATCCTGCTCGCCAACGAGCAAGTGCTTGACGTTCAGGGACTTGCAGCGGGCATGTACTCGTTGAAAGTGGTCGTGGGCGATCGGGTGTTTGCGGGGAAATTTGTCAAGCAATAATTTTAATCTTACACCATTTGCAGAGAGCGAAATGCTCTCTGCAAATGGCAATTTTTACCTTTCAATTTTCACTTTATGAAAACAGCAATTTTTACCTTCCATCTTCTACTCTCTTGCTGTCAGTGGCTGGCAGCGCAGTGCCCGACGGGGGACGTTATTTTTATTTCTCAGTCGCAGATTGACAGTTTTCCTTTGCTCTACCCCAATTGTACGGATGTACCTGGCAATGTGACAATTCAAGGAAGCGATATTACCAATCTAAATGGTCTGCTTGGAGTTGTTTCAATTGGAGGGGACTTGCTCATTGGAGGAAATTATTCTGGATGGGGGTTAAGCGGTGCTAATGACAATTTGAATCACCTCACAGGATTGGATAATTTATTTTCAATAAATGGAACCCTGACCATTCGTGGGAACATAGCCTTGATGGATTTAAACGGGCTTGAAAATCTCAATCAAATTGGAAGCTCTTTGAATATCAGTGGAAATCCTCTGCTGGAGAGTATATCAAGTTTGTCCAATATCACGGCTTTGTCGGGTAGCCTCACGGTAGGTTTTTATCATGATGCAGCCTCACCTGGTCCCAGGGGTAACCCCGTATTAAAAAACTTAACTGGACTGGACAACATAACTTCAGTTGGTGGAATCACAATTGTTGGAAACGACTCGCTGACCCATTTGACTGAATTGGATGGCATAAACACCGTTCAAAACCTGACCATAGCCTATAATTCCTCTTTGTCAAGTTTGGAAGGGGTTCTCAATATCACTTCTATTCCTGGGGTACTTTCACTCGGGTACTGCCCTTTTCCTGACCTTTCTGAATTGACTAACATTGCATCAGTTGGTTCACTTTTCATCTATGGACTCGACTCATTAACCAGTTTGACAGGGCTTGAAAACATTGATTCCATAACTGGTACGCTTTCCATCAGTTACTGCCCCCTGCCAAGTTTGAGTGAATTAAGTACAATGCTTTTTGTGGATACTCTCATCCTCTTTGGGTTGGATTCTTTGACAAACTTGTCGGGTCTGGAAAACTTTGATTCTATACCAGGCCTATTATCAATAGGCTCTTACGAGTATAGCCCCAGCGGGTCTTATCCAATAGGAAATGCCAATATTATAGATTTATCTGGCTTGGAAAATATTACCCATATTGGAAGTTTGCAGATTTTAGGCAATTACTTTCTGCAAAATTTGAACGGCTTGGATAACTTGTCCTCAATCTCCGAAAATCTTGTGATTAGAGGGAATGGTTTGACTGATTTAAGCAAGCTCCAAAACATACATACACTCGAAGGAAATCTGGGAATTCATTCCAATGATTATCTCACAAACTTGTCGGGGCTGGAAAATCTCACCTCAGTTGGTGGAAATGTTGCTTTTGGATATGGGTCTCCCGTGCATGGTACTGGGGGAAACATACTTCTATCGGATTTGTTGGCGCTGAGAAATCTAACCTCTATCGGAGGTAGCTTGACTTTGATTGGAAACAGTTCATTGAAAGACCTTTCGGGGCTGGAGAATATCACCACGTTGAATTGGTTAAATTTAAGTTACAATGACTCTCTGCAATCCCTATGTGGGTTGAATAAGAATTTGACATTAAGTGGAGTTAATATTTATGACAATCCCATGCTCTCAAGCTGTCATGTAGAAGCCGTTTGCAATGCACTTTCAGGGTCATTCAATAATATAGTTTTTTGATTGACAAAAACCTGCGGCTCTACGGCGGCTTCATTGGCTCGGAGTGCCTGCTGACCGAGCAGGGCGATCCTGCCGAGCATCCCAGCGTGCTGTCTGGCGATTTGAACGGGGATGATGTGCCGGATAATTTCGTGACGAACCGGGCAGATAATGTGATGACGGTGGTAACAGTGACAGCAGCCGTGACGAATGAGACATTGGTAAATGGATTTACTATCAGCAACGGACAAGCGGATGGGTCACAAAATAATCACCAACAAAATGGAGGTGCAGTTTATTCAACCGGCTCATCACATTTAAGGCAATGCAGTTTTAACCAGAATTATGCAATCCGTTCAGGTGGAGCTATCAGTCAAAATTCCAATTTTGGGCAAAGCCTGGTACTGGAAAACTGTTCTTTTGAAAAATACGGCGAAAACTAACGGAGGTGGCATAGCTCTTATCAATGGTGGAAACAGCAGTAGCTTAATAGTCAGGGATTGCGCTTTCACAGAAAACAGTAGTGGTGAAGCAGGCGCAATTATGGTGCTCTCACAAACCTCTCCAAATGTCGCCAATGCTTACTACCTGATTGAGGATTGTACGTTTAACGGAAATAGCGCTACTGGTAATTACTCAGATGGAGGTGCCATCTTTGCCATCCTGCGGGGACTCAATATGACCATGGAGATTCTGGGTTGTACCTTCTCTGGAAATCAGGCCCCTGACATGGGAGAAGGAACAGTCGGTCTGTGGGGTACCAATAATGGAACTGGTTCCTTCCTCGTGGATAGTTGCTTGTTTGAAAATAATTCCAGTTTTCTTGGTGCTGCCATTCAGTGTGGAAATGCATGGAATGGAGGGTCGTCTGTCAGCCGTACCATTAAAAACACCCGGTTCATTGGAAATATGGCAGCCAAAGGTGGTGCTATTGACTTGTATAACAACGAAAATTCCCCAATGGATATCCTGATAGAGGACTGTCTTTTTGATGGGAATGCAGCTACATTCGGAGGAGGGGCGGTCAGCTTTTCTCCGGGAAGTAATGGCTTTCAGCTATTTTTAAACCGGTGTGAAATCCTGAACAATGAAAGCCCAGTAGGAGGTGCCATCGAAGGTTACAACTTCGGAGGAGCTATACTTCCAGATGCCAACATACGCATCGAAAATTGTCTGATAGTAGAAAATTCCAGCGAGACTTCGGCTATTCACTTGGATTCTGTATCCTATACCCAAATTATCAATTCCACCATTGCCAATAACTATTCAGATGGCATCCAGGCTGTTGATAAAAGCGCTGTATTTCTCCAAAACACCATCCTCGCCAACCCCGGTTATGTTGAGTACACCGCTTCCACCAACTCCAACTTCACCACCAACGGCGGCAACCTCGTCCTCGACAGCAGCCTCACTGTCCAGTTGGGTGCCGGCGACAAGCAGGGCCTCGACCCGCTCTTTATTGGCAGCGGCGACTACCACCTGACCGCCAACAGCCCCTGCGTGGACACTGGCAACCCCGACGGCGTGACCGCCACCACCGACCTCGCTGGCGCTCCCCGCATCCAAGGCGAGCGGGTGGACATGGGGGCGTTTGAAAGCCCGTTTTTTATGGTGTCCGCTGCAAGGGAGGTATCAGCAGTCGAAGTGGCGGTTTCGCCCAACCCGGCGGGCAGCTTTTTGAACATCCGACTGCCGGAAGCGGGCATTGGAATGCTTGACGTTCAAATCTTCGACGCACAAGGCAGGCTGCTCCGCAACGAGCGGCTCGGCATTGGGCAACCGCTTGATGTTAAGGGACTTGTACCGGAGATGTACTCGCTGGAAGTTGTCGTAGGAGAGCGTGTGTGTGCGGGGAAATTCATCAAACAGTAGCATTCGGTGACGGGGCACACTCGGTGCCCCGCAGTTCGTGCAGTTCAAATGGCAGGATGGAGGTGAACCCCCATGTTCCTCGAAACGAACGCAGTTCTTACCACAAAAAAGCCCCGGCAGCTAACTGAATAGCTGCCGGGGCCTTCTTTTTCGCAGTACCAAACTTCTCCTCCACTCATTTCGCAATCGAAATCTTGCTCAACAGCTTCAAGTCCGTGGGGTCGTTGAAATCGTACTGGTAGAAGCCGTCGTCGCCGATGACCATGGCCACGTTGGCATTTCCGGGCAGCGAAATCACGTCCTGTGCGTAGAAATTATCGGCTTTGTCCAGCAGGTGGTCGCCCACGGTTTCCGGGTTGGTGTTGTCGTAAATCTCAAGGCCATAAATCCCCTCGCAAAGCAGGAGGCTGTTGCCTTTCACCGACAAGCCGTGCGGGTTTTTCATGGAAAATGATTTCTTCAAAACGGGGTGCGTCAGGTCGGTAATGTCAATGACGTCAAGCTGGTTGGGGCCGGCACCGCAGGCGCTGCCATCCCAGAGCGTCACGTAGGCATAATTGCCGAAGACATAAACGGGGTCGCAGGCACGGGCATGCTCGAAGACGCTGAGTTGCACAGGGTTCAGCGGGTCGCTGTTGTCGTAGATGTACATGCCCACGTTGGAGCCGACGAAGAGCTTGTCTTCATAAGGGAACAGCGTTTCGAGGTGAACGCCGACTTGAACGGTCGTCGCATGGCTTGGGCTGGTCGGCTGCGACACGTCATAAATCTCCAAGTTGTAGCCATCGTGCTGGATGGTGTAAAGGTAGTCGCCGATGATGGTGAAATGCGAGAGCGAGCCGCCGATGCCCACATTGCCACTGCTGCTGCTCCCCGCCGAATTAAGCGCTGCGCCAAAAGCAACATCATCTAAAAAACCTCCGCCCCGCTTGACCCATCCGCCATTGAATTGATAAAATTGGTCTTGTTGAGCGCAGTCCACTTCCTCTGTCACCACGGTTTCTTTGTACTCTACCAGGATTTGTCCATTGGCCACGTCCCAGTAGAGCGGTTGCAGCATGTTCTCGGTGCGGCCAACGACCGAGTAGTCGTCCAGGTTGATGACCAGCAAATCCACGAAACTGTTGACGAAGAGGTAGCCGTCCTTGATGGCCAGGTCGGTGATGCCCGGCACGTTGATGAAGTCCGTGTTCACGGGGTTCGACGGGTTGTTGTTGTCAATGACGTGGATGCCCTCGGCCTTCTCCACGACGAACATCTTGTTGTCGAAGTAATTGATTTGGCCGGGCGTCTTGAGTTCCCTTGGCGCTTCCCGCACGGCCGTGCTGCTGTGGACCTCCTCTAGGGTTTTATAGACGGGGTCGAAGCGGGTGTAGGTAACCGTCCTTTCGCATTTGTCCTTCAGGCAACCTTGGAAGGTCAGGGCTGTCAGCGACAGCAGGGCGAGAATCATTGGAAAAGTTTTCATGACTTGTAATTTTTTGAATTGGTTGAAAAATTGGTTTCAACAAGAACCGAGGGCGCCTCTTTTCTTTAACACCGAAGACAGCGGTGCAGGGTGGATTGGTTGGGTGTGGGTGAGGTTGCTAAGGCTAGGTGTTGAAAATCTCTTTTAAACCGCTCATCACTGGTTACGAGTGAATTGGGATGAAATTCGGTCTGCATTAGCCTGAGACCGGGTTATCAAACCCCCACTTGTTCAATCGGAATGAATGGCACGAAGCCAGTGCGGTTTGAGGTCCAACCTGCCTACAAAATGCTCAAGAAACTTTTGTTGGGCGTCAAAGGGCAATATTTCATGACAGCCCTGTGACGCTGTACAGCGTTCATTCTAAAGGGTTTTCAAGTAACCTATATCGATTCCTGCGGTCGTACGGCACCAAATGATGGGTTATCTTTCACGCATTAATAGGGTCATTCATTTCTGCCTCAAGGCAAATCAAGTAAACCCCTTCTGCCGATGATAGTCCTTTGTTGTAAAGGGATAACAATGGCAGGCAACCTGATGAGTTTGGCAATATCCACCTTTCTTGAGAGGATAAGTCTTTTATATGGGCCAGAACTTAAAAATCGGCTCAGTGTCTTCTAATATTTGACTTGATGCCCTTTGCATATTCAAATAATCCAAAAGAAGGGAGACCGCTCGAATGTGCATTATTGCCTTGGTCTTTTGCCAAAGGTGAGCAAATTCAGCCATAGCAGGAGTGGAAAAAGGGTAGTCAAAGCCTTTTTGCTTTTTAATAGCCCCTCACTACAACTTATTTTGGTTCACCACGTTGATTTTAATAGCAATTACATCCTCAGTGGCCTCAAAAATATTTTTCCAAAGATCAAGTTTAAAAGTCAAAATTGAAAGCATTATATATTGTTATCCAAAGGATTTCGGCTATAAAATTGGCTTTTAAACTAATTATCATCAGTTTCGTGATTACACGTCAAAAACACATAATCAAACGAAATTTTTCAAAAATTTTTTCTTACAAACAAAATCTGATTTGAAAAAGAAAACAAATCAGTTAAATGAATGCCATTAAGATCCCATGATGGAGTATACTTCCCATTTTTTAAAAATTATAGGCAAGGTCCTATTTTTAATGGCAGGCTCATTTCCAAATGTAGGCCCTTTATCTTTGAAACCTGAAATTTTGATATGCAGCCCAAATGATTGAGCTGGGGGGAAAAAAGGGGAAACCGCCGGGGGCAGAAAAAACGCCCGGGGGGAAAAAGGGGGGGGGGGGGATGGATTAAAGTCCAAACAGTTTTTCCTATTTGTACCCTTCACCCAACAAAACCACACCATGCAAACAGACTACGACGCCATCGTCATCGGCTCCGGCATCTCCGGCGGCTGGGCCGCCAAAGAGCTTTGCGAGAAGGGCCTGAAAACCCTCGTGCTCGAACGGGGCCGCAACATCAAGCACAACGAGGACTACCCCACGGCGCTGATGCAGCCCTGGGACTTCAAGCACCGGGGCAGCCTGGCCAAGGCCGTGCTGGACGACAACCCGCTCATCTCCAAGGCGTCGGGCTACGGCGAGGACACGGCGCATTTTTTCGTCAAGGACGCCGACCACCCCTATGTGCAAGAGAAGCCCTTCGACTGGATACGGGGCTACCAGGTGGGCGGAAAGTCACTGATCTGGGGACGGGCCTGCCAGCGCTGGAGCCAGTCGGAGTTCGAGTCGCCAGCGAAGTACGGCTACGGCATCGAATGGCCCGTGGGCTACGCCGACATGGCGCCGTGGTACTCGCACGTCGAAAAGTTCATCGGCGTATGCGGCAAGCGGGACGGCGTGGCGTCCATGCCCGACGGCGAATACCTGCCGCCCTTTGACTTCAACTGCGTGGAACAGCACATGAGCGACACCATTCGCCAGCATTGGCCCGAACGCCACCTGGTGCAGGGTCGCTGGGCGCAACTCAGCCAGCCGGAACAGATACACCTCGACCAGGGTCGTGGCAAATGCCAGTCTCGCAACCTCTGCATGAGGGGCTGCCCCTACGGCGGCTATTTCAGCTCGGTCACCAGTACGCTGCCCTGGGCCGAAAAGACGGGCAACCTGACCATCCGCCCGTTTTCGGTGGTGCATTCGGTGGTGTATGATGAAAAAACGAAGAAGGCCAGCGGCGTAAAAGTCATTGACACCAATACGAAGGAGGAGCTGATGTTCACGGCCCGTGTCGTCTTCGTCAATGCCTCCGCCCTCAACACGAACCTGATTTTGCTCAACTCGAAATCAGAGCGCTTCCCCAATGGCCTTGGCAACGACAACGAGCTTTTGGGCAAGTACATTGGTTTTCACAACTACCGGGGCTACGCCAACGGCCGCTTGGAAGGGTTCAAGGACAAGTACATCTATGGCCGCAACCCAACGGAGTGCATCCTCGCCAACTACCGCAACCACGGCAAGCACGATATGCCTTTTTACGGCGGCTATACCATCTTCGCAGGGGCCTACCGGGTGCGGCAGGAAGGATTGCCCGAAGGGCAAATGCAACTCGGCGCAGCCTACAAAGAGGCGCTCACCCTGCCCGGCGATTGGTACGCATACATGTACATGCAGGGCGAAACGATGCCACGGGACACCAACCGGGTGTACCTCAGCCCTGACAAAAAGGACGAATGGGGCATCCCGCTGATCGTCACCGACGTGGGCTATTCCGACAACGAGGAGCAAATGCTGGCCGATTTTTTAACAGAAAGCAAAGCCATGCTCGAAAAAGTCGGCTGCAAGGACATCGTCACCCACGACAGCAAGCAGGCCCCCGGTCTCGACATCCACGAAATGGGCGGCGTGCGCATGGGCAAAGACCCCGCTACCTCGCTGCTGAACGGTCACAGCCAATTGCACCACTGTCCGAACGTCTTCGTCACCGACGGTGCCTGTATGACCAGCACGGGCAACCAAAGCCCGTCCATCCTGTACATGGCGCTGACGGCACGGGCGGCGGGTTATGCGGCGGCGGAGGTGAAGGCGGGGAGGTTGTGAAATTCGAGGAAAATAAACACGGAGGCACAGAGGCACGGAGATTTCACGAGCTATGTGTTTCTCTGTGCCTCAGTGCCTGCGTGAGGTAAAAAATTTATACCTACATCATGAAAAGAAGAGAAGCCATCGCCTACACCGCCACCATCATCGGCGGCACATTGGTAGGAACCAATGTTCTCCTTTCCGGCTGCAAGGCCGAAGTGCACACGGATGGGTTGTTTTCGGAGAACGACATCCTCCTGCTCGACGAAATCGGGGAGGCAATCCTGCCGAAGACCGAGCAGTCGCCGGGTGCCAAGGAGGCACAAATCGGGGCGTTCATAGCCCTGATGGTGACGGACTGTTACGATGAAAAGCAGCAGGCCATCTTCTTGGCGGGGCTTGCGGAAGTTGATAAACGTTCAAAATCAACCTACTCCAAAGGCTTCTTGAACCTCACGCCAGCGCAGCGCATCGAGCTGCTGAACGGCTTCGACCTAGAAGCGCAGAAAACGGCGGAAGACGCCCTACCCCACTTCTTTACCCTCATGAAAGACCTCACGAAGCAGGGCTATTTCTCTTCCGAACCGGGGGTGACCATGGCTTTGCGGTACAATCCCATACCCGGCCGGTTCGATGGCTGCGTGGATTACGTGGCGGGGGAAAGGGCGTGGTATTGAACTGGGCAATTCGTCATCAGTGAGGCGTATGATAAATTGAAAAGGGAGAAATCGAAGATCCATGCAAGTAATTGAAAATGGAGAATGCGGCCAGTGCTACATTCTCCTTTTCAATTCTCCATTAATTCAATGTCTTCCCCACAGCTCCACCTCCGCCTTCCTATCGGCGAAGTTCTTCGTGTCATACACAAAAACAACCTTGGTGATGATGCGGCGGTTGCCTTCCAGGTTGATGACCCGGCTCTCCTCGCCAGCGGCGAGGTTGTTGCGGGTTTCCACCTCCTGCTCAGAGCCGTCACCGAAGTGGACGACCATCTTGTGCAGGTTGATGGCACCTTTGCGCACCTTGATTTTCAGGGCAGTGAAGCGGCCCTCGGCAGCGGTGACGATGATTTCGTCACGGTCCACTCGGAAGTTGACATTGCGCTCACCGAGCTTTTCCCAACGGGGCGGCAGGGGCGATTTTGGATTGACGAATGACGATTGACGATTGGCCGTTACAAGGTTGGCGGCGAACAGGAGGCAAAGGATGGATGCGAATGCTTTCATTGCGATTGTTGTTTTTAAGTTGATGAAATTTGGTTGAAATGTTGGCTTTTGACCTTGAGTGAGGAGTAGGGTTTAATGGTAAATTTCATAAAAATCAAGTTGGCATTGAAGGCGGGGCATTTGAACCACAGCGCATCGCAGTTGCCCAGCACCGTTGCAGGCACGAATTTGCTCATCTCGAACCCAAAAGCAGCAGCCGTTTACTCGGTTGACAAAACTCATAGCACCGACTCATCAAAGTCATTTCCCTTGCCAATAATACCAGCCAATTTGCGCTCGAAAATTGAAAGCGATGGTTTGGTTAATCCTACTCGGCGTGCTTTTGATATTGGTGACAGTGCTGCTGGTGCTGCCCGTGAGCATCGAAATTGACACGGCCAAGCAGGTTTTTCAAGCAAGGTGGCAAGGCATACTCCGCATCCGTGCCGTGCCCGAATCCCACAAATGGCGATGGTTTTATCGGGTTTTCTTGGTAGAAAAAGAGTGGGCTCCCACACCGCAAAAACCGAAAGCACCCAAGCAAAAGAAAGCAGCACAGAAAAAGCCGTCTTTCACACCACGACAAATTTGGAGCATGCTCAAAAACATGTTTCGGGCGGTGGATGTGCGGCGCTTCCGTGTTGATTGGGACACGGACGATTTTGCGTCAATGCCAGGTTGTATCCGGTATTCCAGTTGTTGAGCCGGGGCCGTCGGCAATTGCGCATCAATTTTCTCGGAAAACGAGTTTACCTGTGTGCCCGTCATTCGGATAGGCTTGGGCTTCGGTTATGGCGGAGGCGAGGGCGGCGATGAAAAACATGCCCATGGGGAAGGCAGTGGCGCTGGTGCTGGCATCGGCATTGAGCCGCTGGGCTTTTTGGTCACCAAGGGCAACGAGATTTCGTTCGTGCCTTCAAAAACCAGCCATGGATTGTCAGCAGCCATTGAAAAGGTGCCCGACGTACTTGAAAAATTCCTCGCAGGCAAGGAAAAGGAAGTAGCCCACGCAAACTGAGTTACAGGAGCCTTCCCAGCATGATTTCATAATTGACAAAGGCAGTGCTGGGAAGGATTTTTTTGTATCCACTTCTCCCAGCAATGGTGCGGTCGGGTTGATTTCCGAAATCAAAACGCCCTACGCGGGGGGGAGAAGTGGGGCGGCCCCCCACCCCCTTCCCCGCCCCCCGGGGGGCCGGCGTTGTAGAAAAACCCCCCCCCCCGCGGGGGGCCGCGGGGGGGGCCGCCCCCCCCCCCGCCGCGCCCCCCGCCCCGCGGCCCCCGGGGGCCCCCATCATCGCCGCTCTGCGGCTAACTCACTCTCCGAATTCACGTCTATTTAGGTTTTCTGCCCTATATTCGCAGCGTTCTTATCATTCACCCACTGTCAAAAAAAATACAATATGGTACACCGAAATGCAATCAGTTGGTTTGAAATCCCGACGGAAGACCTGGAAAGGGCAACCGCTTTTTACGAGGCCGTGTTCTCAATCGAACTGAAACCGATGGATTTTCCAAACCTGAAAATGCGGATGTTTCCGGTCGAATCGCCCGATGAACACGCGGTCAGTGGTGCCTTGGTGAAAACCGATGGGTTTCACGTCCCTTCCGCTACGCTTGGGCCTCTCATTTACCTCAACGCCAATCCCAGCGTCCACGACCTGTTGGCAAAGGTGGAACCGGCAGGTGGCACGGTAATCGTGCCATCCACGCAAATCTCGCCCGAACAAGGTTATATGGGCGTTTTCATAGATACCGAAGGGAACCGTATTGCCGTTCATGCCTTGCCGCTGAAGCATGGGTAAGTTTGGATGATTAAGTTTTCCACCAATTCCAAAAAGCCCAACTCTCCAAATTGTTCCCCGATGCGGACAGCGTCCGCAAGAGAAAACACCGGCCGGCGTCTGGCGGTAGCGGGGCAATAGTATCATTTTTCAATCTTCTGTTTCCATCCGATGAACATTTGATGCCTTTCTTCCTTCTACCAGCAAACAACATCGCCAAGGAATAAACTCCTATCGCAAATCCTCCGGTAAAATAATAATAGGCACAGCTCCGTAAAAAGGTTACTTTTTCCATGGAGCTGACTTTCTAACCATAAAATTCATTGACATGAAGAATCTGCAAGAACTGCTCAAACACGAGGTACAAGACCTTTTTTCCGCCGAAACACAAATAACCGAAGCACTGCCCAAATTGGCAAAAGCTGCTACCCATCCCAACCTGAAAAAGGCCCTGGAAAAGCACCTGGAAGAAACCAAGATGCAACTTCAAAGGCTGGAACAGGCCGCCAAATTGCTCGGCGTCTCCCCCCATGGCGATAAATGCGCTGGCATGGCGGGTTTGCTCAAAGAGGGCGATAAGCTGACCAAAGAAGATTTCGAGCCGGAAGTGCTGGATGCCGCCATCATCGGTGCTTGTCAAAAAGTGGAACACTACGAAATTTCAGGCTACGGAACCGCCTGCTACTATGCCAAGTTGCTCGGCGAGGACAAAGTTCATTCGCTGCTGGGCCAAACGCTGGACGAGGAAAAGAATGCCGATGAAAAACTCAACGTGCTTGCCAAAGAAAAAATAAACCAATTGGCAATGGCTGTGAACTAAAAAACCCAACTTAAAACAATTACATGAGGGCGGAAGATTTCCGCCCTTTTTTATTCATTCCCACGCCAGTTCCTTTAGTTGCTGGTTGAAGTGTCCTCCTTCCTGCCCGTCGAAGCCACCAACAGCAAGCACAGTATCAGCAGTACGCTGTACTCCACGCCGCCGCTCGTGTACCCCACCACGAACCAGCCGTTCGGGGCATGAACCAGCACAATGCCCATCAGCAGTTGCAGGATGAAAACGGCGGCAATCCACCGCCTGAAAAAGCCCAGTGCCAACGTGGTACCGCCCACGATTTCGAAACACGTGATGCCCCAGGCGATGGTTGCGCCAAGGGGGAAACCTTTCGATTCCAGAAAGCCGCCAAAATCACCGACCGTGCCTGCATATATCCTGATGACGCCATGCGCCACCATGAACAAGCTGACGGCTACTCGAAGCAGGTTCAACCATTGGGCAGTGGAGAGGTAGGGGAATGATTTCATCAGTAGCGATTTAGGTGGTGCCGGGTAAAGGTCGTTTTTTTAATTTATTCCCAAGGGCCATCCGTGGTAACATTCACCAAAGAAGCCCCATTAAACCGAAAAAGCCCGCCAGAAAAACCGAAAAAAAGCGTTCCATTGCTGGCTTCCAAGATACTTTGAACCCCAAAACTATAGGTCAAGTCCATGCGGTCGGTTCCTTTGTAAATTTTGAAGGTTTCGCCATCGTACCGATAAACCCCGACACCCGTTGCGCCAATCCAAATATTCCCTGCTTTGTCTTCATAGATGGAATAAACGTCGTTCATGCTAAGCCCTTCCAGTGCTGGATAATGGGTAAATGCTTTGCCATCATATTTGCTAAGTCCCCCCTCCCCCGTTCTTTTATCGCGATCGGGATGGTCATTTTCAGCGACCCTGCACCCAAACCAAATATTGCCCTGCTTGTCCTCCACAATGGCCTGCACACAATTGGAGGGGAGGCCATCCTTTTTGTTGAACTGCGTGAATGTTTTTCCATCATATTTGCAAGCCCCATACCCACTCCTGCCGAACCAAATATTCCCGTGCTTGTCTTCCATGATTGCCGAAACCCAATTGGTTGTGGCTTGATAAATTGGCACTTCAATATCGGGCGTGGGAAGGGGAAAAGCGGAGAAGCCTGTGCCGTTGTACCGACAAACGCCACTCCAAGTACCCACCCAAATATTGCCGGCCCTATCTATCAGGATATTGGCAACCCGGTCGTCGCACAGGCCGTCTTCCCGTGTGAAATTGGTGAATGTTTTTCCGTCGTATTTGGAAAGGCCAGCCTGCGTGCCAATCCATAGATTCCCTGCTTTGTCTTCCACCATGCTTGTAACCTCATCCGCCACCAAGCCATCTTTTGTGGAAAGATAAGTGAGCGAGTTCCCGTCATAACGTCCGGCACCATTGCCCAAAGTGCCAAACCACAGGGTTCCTTTTGAGTCCTCAAATATTTCTACCACATAATCACCTATTTGAGGGGCGGGTTTTGGGCTTGATATTAATCCAGGATTATTGCTTTCCAAGGCATTTGGATTGGTTTGCCTGCTGCAAGCAGTGACAATGGCCATCATGAAAAGCAATGGACAGATGTGTGAGCTTAAATTGACTCTCTTCATTTGATAAATTCATTTTCCACAAAAGTATTGGGAACCACCTTTTCCGGGCTTTTTCAAATGTAAAAGAAGGTAAACGGCATGTAAAATATGTAAAAGTGATCACCGCTGGTTCGGGCTTCCAGACCACTGGTGTCGGAGACCGGAAATAGCGGAGCCATGAGCATTATTTCCAGCGGCATTAAACACAAAAAAGCCCTGCCCGAACTTTCGTTCAGGCAGGGCCGACAAGAATAACCCGATTAATGATTAACCTCTTTTGATTTTTGATTTGTCCGGCTTGCCATGCTTGCCCTTTTTACCATGCTCTCCCCTTTTAGCTTCCCGGTCGGCTTTCATTTGCTCCCAAGTTTTGTACTGCTCGGCAGTAAACACCTTGCGGAGTTCGGCGGTATGCTCCGTGCGGAGGGCTTGCCTGGCTTCTTTGTTTTTGGCCTTGTCGCCATCTTTGTTGGCAGCTCTGGCAGCTTTGTTGGCGTCGTGGGCAGCCTTGCCTTTCTGGGCGTACTTCAAGTTGATGTCTTTGACTTTGGCCGCTTGGCTCTCGGTAAGTGCCAATTTCTCCGTCATCATGGCGGTCTGGTGCTCGGCTTTTTTTGCGGGGTCAAAATCGTGTCCGCCCTTTTTTTGAGCCTGTGCTGCACCAAAGCCTACCGTGAGCAGGAATACCATTAATACTGATTTCAATAAGATTTTCATGCTTGATAGATTTAAATTGATTGGTTTAAATTGATGAAACAAAATTGCGGTAAACCCTCTCGCATCGCTAATTTATTCAATGAACGCCGCCAAATCCTCCACCAACCAGGCACCACGGCCCATCTGGCCCATATCCCCTGTTCGTTGAGGAAACCGCCTCGTTCATGGATAAAACGTTTGCGCAAACGGCGCAATTGCTCACCTTTACGCTATGAACGTCAGGTTACAAAGAAACACGGTACTGCAATTTTTCTTCTGGGGGAGCTTCTGGGTGCTCGTCCCCTTGTTGCTTTCTGGCGACATGGAGAACGCCGACCGCTTCCTGGTCAGGAACCTCGTCGTGCTGGCAGGCATCGCCGTCGTGATATGGGTGAACATGGAGGTGCTGCTGCCACGGTTTTTTTTCCAAAAGCAACAATTGGTCTATTTGCTGGTGGGGTTGGGGTTGCTGCTGCTCGTCGTGCTGTTCATCGAATGGAATGGGGCGCCTTGGGCCGAGTACATCAAGCGGCCATCGGGGCGCAACAGGCTCGGCGACCGGGACGGGCTTTCGGCGCAACAATGGCTACGGAACATCGGCACTGCCATGCCCTATTTCACGGCATGGATTGGCAGCACCCTTTTCGAGATGGCCGCCTACACCCGCCGCAAGGAAAAGGAAATGGCCGTTTTGCGGAGCGAAAAGCTCGAAACGGAGTTGAAATTCCTCAAATCACAGGTCAACCCGCACTTTTTGTTCAATGCCTTGAACAACATCTACACCCTCGCCGTCCTTAAATCGGATGCTGCGCCGGAGAACATCCTCAAGCTGTCCGGGCTGCTGCGCTACGTGCTGTACGACTGCAAGGAGGCCACCGTGCCGCTTGGCAAAGAAATCGGGTACCTCCGGGATTTCATCGGCCTCAACCTGCTGAAAGACAGCCGTGGCCTAAACGTAAAGACCAGCTTGGACGAGAGTCGCCCGAACCTGCGCATAGCGCCAATGCTCTTCATCCCGTTCGTGGAGAATGCGTTCAAGCACAGCAAAATCGAGGATTTGGAGCACGGCTGGATGGACATCCAGTTGCAAACAGAGGAGTCCGCCGTGAGCTTTACGGTGAAAAACAGCGTTCCGCAAGGCGGCTTCACCAAGGACAAAGCAGGCGGCATCGGGCTGGAAAACGTGCGCCGACAGTTGGAGTTGCTCTATCCCGGTCGGCACGAACTGAAGGTAGAACAAAGGGAAAAGGAGTTCGCTGTTTACCTGAAGATTCAAGTATAATGACCATCAATGACCAATGACCAGTTATCATGTCAAAAATCAATTGCCTAATCGTGGACGACGAGGAGCTGGCCCGCAACCTGCTCGAAAACTATATCGGCAGGCTGCCGCACCTCACTGTGGTGGGCAAGTGCCGTGACCCGTTTGAGGCACTTGATGCGCTCAACGCCCAGCCAGTGGACTTGATTTTCCTTGACATCCAAATGCCCGGACTGACGGGCGTGGAGTTTTTGAGGACGCTGAAAAACAAGCCGCTCGTCATTTTCACTACCGCCTACCCCGATTTTGCGTTGGAAGGCTACAGTCTCGATGTGACGGATTACTTGCTAAAACCCTTTTCCTTCGAGCGGTTCGTGCAGGCCGTGAACAAGGCGAGCGAATTGTTGGCGCTTCGCAAAACAGTGGCAGCCTCCCCCACCCCACAGGCAACTGCCGCCGCTGCAAAGGATTTCATCTTGGTAAAATCAGAGCACAAAGTCCATCGGCTCCGCCACGAGGACATTTACTACATCGAAGGTATGCGGGAATACGTGGCATTCCACACGCCGAGCGGTCGCATCCTCTCGCTGAACTCCTTGAAGGGCCTGGAGGAAGAACTTCCCGCCGACCAGTTTTTGCGCATCCATAAATCGTATATCGTGGCCATTGGCAAGATTGCCGCACTGGAAGGCAACCAGGTGCAAGTGGGCAAGGAAAAGCTGCCCATCGGTGCCAGTTACCGGGAGGCGGTGCTGGCGAGGGTATTTTGAGCGGGTTGTCGTTGCGCAGCAATGACAAAAATATCGCCCATTCGTCCCGCACTTCCACCAAGCTAATTTAGTTTTGTGGTTCATCAAATCCAATTCACGAAACCACCCATCATGGTCAAACACCTTCTACTCCTCCTAGCTGGCCATCGGCCAAGTTTCATCCATTTTCTCCCAAACCAGTGAGCTTGACCCCAGCTTCGGCAACGGCGGAAAAGCATTCTTCAACCTTGACGCTTCCAGCCGGGCCATGTGCGTGGCCTTCCAGCCCGACGGCAAATTGCTCGTGGCGGGCAAGCGCACGGACAGCCTCGGATACCAGCCCATTTATCTCATCCGCCTGCACCCGGACGGCAGCTTGGACAACAGCTTTGCAGACAACGGCATTTTGGCGACGACCGTCGAAAACAGTGGAAACGCCAGTGAACACCTGATGAAGCTGCAAGCAGACGGGAAAATCTTGGTGGCTGGTTTCATGGAAACCGATGGCGACCCAGCCACCGCTGTCGCCCGGTTCCTGCCAGATGGCACTCCCGACCCCAGCTTTGGCAATGGCGGCCTGGCCGTGGTGAACGTGGACGCCGTTGATGACCGGGAAGCCGCCTACTCGGTGGCCGTGCAGCCCGACGGCAAAATCATCGCAGCCGGGGCAAGCAGCGCCGTCCCATTCGACAGCGACTACACCTTGCTGCGGTTCTTGCCGGACGGCAGCCTCGACGCAGGTTTCGGAACGGGCGGCATTGCCCGCACCCTCCTCCCCAACTCCTACGACAATAGCTGGCACGTGCTGGTGCAGCCCGACGGCAAGCTTCTCACCACTGGCTATACCAACCACCTGTTCGGCTTCAGGCGCACCATGATGCGCTACAATACCGACGGCAGCCTGGACCTCGGTTTTGGCACCAACGGCGTCCTCACCAATACGACCGACAATGGAGCGGCCTTCATGAACTCGCTGGCGTTGCAGCCAGACGGGAAAATACTGCGGGCAGGGGTGAACTACAAGCCGTCCGGCACGGGCCTGCAGATGGTCGTTGACCGTTTTTTGCCCGATGGGCAAAAGGACAACAGCTTTGGCACCAACGGTCGGTTCACTTACAACGACGACAACCTGGACGCCGATGGCGCAATGACCCTGCAGCCGGACGGCAAGGTGCTGGTGGTGGCGACGAGCTTTCAGGACATAACGCTTTTTCGGCTGCTCGAAAATGGCAGCATTGACCAGGGCTTTGGCACCAACGGCTATGCTTCCCACTTCATCAGCAACAGCTTCAATCCTGTCACCATGCAGTTAGACGAGTATTTGCGCATCGTGGTGGTGGGCGGCACCGGCTTTTCCATCGCAAGGTTCGGCACGGCCCCGAGCGGAGCGGCGGAGCGGGCCAGCCTATTGGGCAACCTTGCCGCTTATCCCAACCCGGCAACGGGTGCGGTACGCCTGGACTTCCATTTGGCAAAAGCCACTGAAGTGGGCATCGTGCTTCACGACGCTTTCGGGAGGCCACTGAAAACGGTGCTCCACCCTGCGGCAAGGCCCGCTGGCCATGGCTCGGAGTGGGTGGATTTGGGCGGCTTGCCCGCTGGTGTCTATTATTTTGCCATCGTGGCCGGGCAGGAGCGGGGCGTGGTGCAGGTGGTAGTGGATTAGCAGAGGTTCGCACAACGTCGGGGGGAGGTTTGGAACCTACACCGCCTCCGCCTCCTTCCTTCTCCGCTCATACCCCGTCTCCTCGATGCGCCGCAACGCCTCTGCCTTGTGCCGCTCGGTCTCCTCGTGCTGCCCCTCCAGCCGCCGCAGGCGGGCCATGCCGATGTGGTAGTCCACGAGGTACAGCCCCATGCTTGCCGCCCTCGGCGATTTCCAATGCCTCGGCGAGGTCTTGGGCGGCGAGGTCTAGTCGGTTGGTTTGGAGATGCCAATGGGCACGGGCGAGGAGGCCTTTGGGTAGCATGTCCAATGTACCAGCTTTTTGCAAGCCCTTCACAGCAAGGTCATAGTAGCGAGCAGCAAATTCGTGGTTGTTAGTGCTGGTGGCAGATTCGGCGGCTTGTGAGTGACCACGGGCAATACTGAGTTGGTCGAGGGCTATGGACAACAGCCAATTGCTATATGTAGAAAGTTTCAAACTTTCCCTCGACCGCTCCAGCACCTCCTCCCATTTCCCTAGCCCCAATAGTAGGTCACAATATTCAAAACTACTTGAAGAATACAAGTAATGGAATTCAGGCTGACTCTTCCTTTGCATGTTTTCCGCTTTTTCAAACAGACGCTGCGCCGCTTCAAACTCGCCAGATTGATACATGGCATATGCGAGGGTAGCACTTGAAGCTACCATTATAAAATTAATCCCACTCCGGTCAATGGCAACTCCACTGCCTGTCGCCCAAAGCTACCCCTCAGGCACGGTACCGAGGCTGAGGTACAATTGGCTTAGGTTAGAAGCAACTGCTGCCGCCCCATCCCATTGGTTTCTACTTTTTCAATTTTCAAACTTGCAATGCATTGGTTCCTCTGCCTCTCTCGTAACCTACCTAAACCACGGAGAGAAAACCAGCCCAACTTAGTACCATTGCCTGATATTCCCTGTCAGGATTTGAGAAGGCTTTTCCCCCAAACCTGCTTGAACAGATGAGCTAAAGCTGCCAAATCAGAACCATAGGCACCAAGTTTATAAATAGGAAAATGCTCTTTTCTTCTTTTAATTCTTTCCCAATATACCTTTTCCATCACTTCAAGCTGAAAGCCAGCCCGGCACCCGAAGGCCATTGCCAAGAACAACGGCTCCATTTCCTCTAATGTATCGGGCAGGTACTTTTGGGGCAAAGCGCAATAAAAACGATAAAGGCGGGTATTCGCCTCCCGCCAAGCCTCCATTTTTTGCCCAAAATGCTCTCGTACCAGCGGGTGGGCATCGAGGCTTTCGAGTTCCCGCAAGGCGGGCAGGTGGGTCAGGTGTCGGGGCAGCTGGCCAGAGCGTAGGCGGTTTTCTTCGAGCAAACCGAGTTTTTTCAGGTGCTGGAAGGCCCGCTGCATTCGAAGAGAATCGAGCTGGCGCAGACCCTCGGTCAGCCCCGGTATGTCCGGCTCGGCGCAAAGTGCATCGAGGGCCTCCACAGGGGCGGGGCGGTCGAAGAGGCCCATCAGGTTCAGCAGCACCAGTTCGGGTGGGTGGGCGTCGCCACTCTCCCGAAACCAACGCACATACGCCTCCATCACTCGCCGTGCGTGGCCGCCAGACTGCTCGTCGTCGGTGAGGTGGGGAATGCGGTCACGGCGGCGCACGTCGCCATCAAGCAGGTCCACCAAGTAGTTGCCGAGCAGGCGCAGGGCGAGGGCATGGCCTTGGTATTCCACGGCGGCGGCTTCGAGGTCCGCCTGCTTGCCCTTCACGCCGAGGCTGCGGAGGAAGGTCGCCCCTTCCATTTTATCAAAATTTTCGAGCGGACGGCATAGGTGCTGCGGCTCGCCGATGCCCGCCAGTTCCGTCACGGCGATGCGGGTGGTGAGGATGCACAGCCCCGGCTGCCCGAAGCTCAGTTCCCGCAGCAGGGCGGCGAGGGCGGGGTCTTTGAGCCCCTGCCAGCCCCGCCTGCGTGGTGGGCGGGTATTGCAGCGGCTCTATGCCATCGAGGATGAGCAGGCAGCGCTCCGCCCGAAGCCGGGCGGCGAGGCTGCGGCCACGCTCCTTGGGGTCGGTGGGCAGCGTTTCCATGCCAAAGAACCGGGAGCAGCGGTCGAAGAAAAGGTCGGACGAGGCTTGCCGCCCCTCGTCGCTGCCCTGACTGTAAAACGACCAAGCGTAAATGGCGGCGGGCTTTGCGGCTATACTCTTTGACAAGTGATTGCGCAACCAGTAGGCGATGAGTTGGGTCTTGCCCGTGCCGCCCGGTGCCACGAACTGCACGAGGTGGGTGTTTTCGTTGGCCCATGCCCCGTCGAGCAGTTCAAGTTCGGCAGCCCGGCCCGTGAAGTAGGGCTGGAGGTCGGGGAGGTGGAACAGGTCGGTGCGGGGGGCAAGGGGTGTAGTTACAGGGGGACTTTCGGGTTTCGGGAACTTTTGAAAAAGGTATTTGTGAAGGTCATCCTTGAAATGTAATTCAAAGCCCGTCAGGTCGCCATATTCCTTGAAAAGCACTTGGTTCGCCTTTTCTAATTGTTCCCTGATTTCAAGCACTGTGTCGTATGCTTTGTTTTTCGCATGGTCGGTCGTGCTGAAACCTGTTTTGGAAATAAACAAAAAGCTTTGGGCAAATGCTTTGTGCCAGATTCAGTTCCTCAATAGTGAATTCACCTGCTTTTGAATAGAAAAGCACATAGGTAAGTTGGCACTCGCAAAGCAATGGGTTGATGGCATCCTGTATTCGCTTGCCATCGTAATTGCCCGACGGCAAATCAATCTCCCATTCCACTATTTCAAGGTGGAGATGAGGATAAAGTTTGTTGACGTGTGCAACGATTTTGAAAATACCATCACGCTCGGCTCGGAGTTCACCAGAAGATGCGAGGAAGATTTTAATGGGCTGCATAGGGCTGAATGGGCATTGGTTTTTGTCCAGCTACAAAGCAACGGAAAAATGCGATATTTTCAGCAGCGGTGGGGCAACGGATAAATTGACCAACGCCGTGTCGGAAATGAATGGAGAATGGAGAATTGAAAATGGAGAATGTGGCACGGGGCTGCATTCTCCATTTTCAATTCTCAATTCTCCATTTTCCATTTATTTTTTCTCCAACACAAAGTCAAATTTCACCGTTACCTCGTTCCCAACTTTTATGGTGCCGAGCATCATGACGGGTGGCTCCATCTTGTAGTCCGTCATCTTTATTTTCTTGGAAACGGACAACTGCAAGTCGCCATTGGACAGCTCTTTTCCAGTAGCAGTAAGTGTCACGGGCTGGGTGACGCCCGCCATGGTGAGTTTGCCGGATGCCTCAATGGTGACGGCTTTCGAAGCATCCACTTTTACCGTCGCATTGCTGAAAGTATAAACGATATTGGGGTTTTTGTTTGAATTGAAAGTTTCGTAGGTTTTGTCGTCCATCTTTTTTCCCTCTTTGCTGATAATCCCTTTTACAGCCATTTTTATTTCCACGTCTTTGATGGCCACAAGCTCACCGTCCTTGGTCTGAAACGAGCCTTTGCCTTCCATTTTGGTAACCTTCGATTCCCAATCATGCAATGTTGACGAGCCTTGCACCACTGCCTTCGTCGCTTTTAAAGTAAAGTCAGCTGTCTTCACCGTTGCCTGTTTGGGGAGTCGGTGCGGGAGTGGGTTCCGCTTTTTTCTCCACCTTGGGTGTTGGCGCAGGCATGGGGACAACTACCTCGGGGGCTTTTGTCGCAGGCACGGTAGTGGTTGGCTTTGATGTACTTGTTTTGGGTTTGGCTTCCGTTTTTTTAGCAGCCACCGGTGGCTTCTTGGCTGCCGGTGCAGCAGCGGGTGCTGCATTCACTGCTGTGGCACTCGGTTGGTTTGCAACCTCCGGTTCTTTTATTGCCACTGCAGCAGCTGTATCTATATTGGATGGGGCTGAAATCGTATCAGTCATCGCAGTGGGTTCCGTGGAAGCGGGTGCCTTTTCTTCAGTGGAGTTGGTGCATTGCGGAAGCAAAATCGCACAAAGGCATAAAACAACACCTGCCAAGGCAAATCCGAGCGAATCCTTTTTCATGGCTATTTAATTTAAAAACAATTTTCTGGCATTTGAAAGATTGGAGAACCCCTCTTTGCACCCGCAAACTTATCCTGCCCAATGACCCATGCTAATGATTAAAATCAGTTGCTGGGAAGATAGTTGTCCCTAGTGGGTGGGCATCAACGTACATGGTTACTAAGGCTCCAAAATAACCTTCATGGCTTTTTCCTTTGACGCATTGCCGAACACTCCGTAAGCATGGAGTATCTCATCCATTTTGAAATGATGGGTAATGAGTTTTTGGGGTGCTATTTTCCCGGAGGAAACGGTTTTGAGCAACATGGGCGTTGTATTTGTGTTTACCAATCCCATCGTGATGGTGATGTTGCGAATCCACAGGTCCTGTATTTGAAGGTTCACACTTTGCCCATGCACCCCAATATTGGCAATATGCCCACCAGGGCGTACAATATGCTGGCAAATGTCAAAAGTGGCAGGCACACCCACTGCTTCAATGGCCACATCCACCCCGTCTTTCGTTTCTGCCATGATTCTTTTCACGGCATCTTCCTTTCCTGAATTGATGGTATCGGTGGCACCAAAGGTTTTGGCCATTTTCAAACGGTTTTCGTCCACGTCAATCACGTAAATCTTTGCTGGAGAATAGAACTGGGAGGTAAGCAAAACAGACATGCCGATTGGCCCGGCCCCCACGATGGCGATGGTATCCCCCGGTTTTACATTCCCGTTCAGCACGCCAATTTCATGGCCTGTCGGCAATATATCGCTCAACATCACCAAGGCTTCCTCGTCCGCTCCCGCGGGTATGGGATAAAGGCTGTTATCGGCATGGGGAATGCGCACGTATTCGGCCTGCGTGCCATTGATAAGGTGGCCCAATATCCAGCCGCCATCTTCACAATGTGCATACATCTGTTTCTTGCAATATTCGCAGGTGCCATCGGAAGTGATGCACGAAATAATCACATGGTCTCCTTTTTTGAAGTTCCGGACCGCTGTTCCAACCTCCTCAACCACGCCCACGCCCTCATGGCCGAGCGTAGTCCCCAGCTTTACCGTTGGAGTCTTGCCATGCAGGATACCGAGGTCAGTTCCGCAAATAGTGGTCTTCAATAGCTTGACCAACGCATCCGTTGGTTTTTCAATGCCTGGTTTTGGCACTACTTTCCATTCGATATTCCCAGTGCCGCCGTACACCAAGGCTTTCATGGTTTTATGGTTGTCGGTTCCTTTTTTGGTTTCAGCGGTCTGTCCATTTGATGCGAGTTTCTCGATGGGCGTTGCTGTATTTGTCATTGTTTTAATTTTAATGGATGACGGTATTATTGAGGTACAAAGTTGAGCCTGTTTCAAACGGATGGCATTACACCTTTTTGTAATTAAGTTACATGATTCACTCCTTTTCCAGCCTTTTCCAAAGCAATTGAACACCGTTGGCAGCAGCAAGAAAAGGCCATAAATCCCGTGCAATGCAGGCTTTAGCGTACAGGAAATGCGAGCGGTTATTGCAAAATCGAACGCCAATATTCTTGGACTTACAATTGACGGAAACTGAACATTTGCCCCATGAGACGGTTCCTCTAAGTAACTCCCAATTAACCATTTAACTAATCTCACAGGCTAAAATGCCGTTCCGAACGGCACCTAAGACCGAAAAATCACCGGAATGGGATTTTGTCCTGATAACTTCTCAAAAAGAAAATATCATGAAAAATCCGCTTGTTCTATCATAGGGCTATCCCTTACCGCCGTTTTACTCCTCCTCAATACAATCGTTTTTGCGCAAAAAACCACTGTTTGGAAAGGTGGTGCCCCGGCATGGAAAATGACTGGAACTGCCCAAAGAACTGGAGCACATATTCGGTGCCCAATGCGTTCTCCAATGTCTTCATCCCCGATGTCTCTACTACAACATTGGCAGCACCGGTCATCAAAAATGGCAGGATGGAAGTAAACTCGCTGTTCCTCGAAACGAACGCCTTTCTCACCGTTGAAGAATCAGCACAATTGGTCGTTTTTGAACAGTCTGGAAGCTACTTCCAGGACAACCTTCACCTAAAAGGCATGATGTTCATCCACGACGGAACGGTCGAGAAGGATATAAAGGCAAGCACCGCAACCAAGTAAGTGAATGCATGAATGGATGGGGTTGCGGTTTAGTGAGGGATTTCACAAGGAAGATTGGGGTTTATCTGATCGACTCCGCCAGCTCGTCCCTCGAAAACGCAACCGCATCCCCGTGGCCAGTATCTCCCTCGCAAACTGCGCCTTCCGCTCCTGCATTTTAAGGATTTTCGCTTCGATGGCGGCCTTGGCGATGAACTTTACCGCCATCAGCTTCCCGAAGGTGTTTTGCATTTAACGGGCCAAGCTTAAAAACTACCGCAAAAACTCCAATTATCCCCATTTGTGATGGATATTAGCGGCGTACAATAACCCTTTCCCAATATGGAGCTACAAAACCTGCTTCGTGCAGTTTATGAACTGCTGGCTGATGGCCAACTTGAGAAAGCCGTCAAACTTGTGGATATCTATGTTTTTGAAAAACATACGCAGTCCAACGAGCTGATTGGGGATGTTATCCAGTTGCGCAGACAGTTCAGCAGCATCCAAAATGCCAAGTTGGGCCATACCCTGCTGTACGACCAAATCAGCGTATTGGAGGGCCAACTCACCGATTCCATCACCATCTTCCTTGCCAAACTGCGGGACTACGAAACCAATGCCGCCGTGCGGGCGGAACGCTCCGGGCATGGCCTGCTCATGCACAACATCCCCCAAAGGATGCCCATGGGACTGCCCACCCGCTGCACCATCCGCATCGGGGCCGTCGTGGATGCGCTGATGAAGGGCATGGAAAAGGAGGCGTTTGCGAAGGTGGAGGAAATCAAGGTATCCAAACTGATGGAGGTACAACTGCTGTCCGATGAGAAGGACGCTTTTGACATCAAGACCGTGAACCGGTCGGAACAGGAAGTGGACTTCGACAATTTTGCGCAGTGGCGCTACGACGTGACGCCCTTGCGGCAGGGCCAGTTCAGCCTGACGCTGAAGATTTCGACGGTGAAATACATTGACGGAAAGGACCGCTATGCCGAAGAGGTGTACGACATTACCGTTGTGGTGGAGACAAGGGCTGCGCATTTGAGCCATGCCACGCCTGTGCCCTCGAATTGGAACGGAGTGGCCGTCTTGGAGGCAGTTTCAGAAGAAAAAGGCACCAGCCTGATTGACCTGTTGAAGGAAAATAAGAAAGTCGCTACCCCTGTTATTCCGCCGTATCTTGACCATACTATAGAAAAGGAGGCTACAAAAAGCGATGGCGGCCCTTCCTACCCCGATGTCCCCAAAAACGTCCAGCCTCAATATCCAACCGAGCAATACAACCCCCCGAATACAGACCGCCCCCGCTTGGATAACCTCGACCTCCCCGCCAAGCGGGGCGGGACTGCCAAGCTGCTGACCATCGTCGCAAGCATTATTGCAGTTGTGGCGCTGGCAGTTGCGACCAAATGGTATTTCAACCGCGAAAGTCCGGGCAAGAGCATGGTGGAAGTCCAGTTTGCGATTGACAAACAATTACAGAACCCCGAAGTCAGGGTGAATGGGAAGCCCGTAAAGTCGGGCTACGACGCCAGTTTTTCCACCATCACCATATACGACCTGATAGTGCGTGAAACTTATGCCATCGAAGTTGTGAGTGAAAACGGACTTTGCACGGACACCATTACCATCACCGAAGCGTTGCTGAAACAGGCAAATCCAATGCATTGCCGGGTGGACAAGCCTTCTTCCACGCTGTACGAACTACTGGTCATATCACCCTACCCTTTCGAGACATTGCTGCTGGATGGAAAGCCCGTGGAGCAGGGAGCCGGACTCCAGGAGGTCAGGCTGACGGTGGACAATGGGATGCACAAAGTCGAAGCAGTCTTCAGCGATGGCTTGACCAGTTGCGAGGTTGTTGAAACCAATGTTCTGTCGAACAGCGTCGTGAAGTTGAACTGTGTAAGACAAATTCCAAACGATAACAGCATTGCTAGATTTAATGTGCAGCTGCGCATCACTCCCAATATTTACAAACTCAGCAGAAGCAAGATAATGCCAGTGGTGGATGGCGCAGTAGTGGAAATGAAACCTATTTATAAGGACGATTTCTTTGTTTTCAACCTGACTGATATTCCTGGTGGCCAACACGTTTTTTCACTTACTGGCGTGTATGAACAATATGCCTGTTTTGATATTTCGCAGGAGGTAGTTCAGGATGTCACGCTTACTTTCGAATGCAATCAAGGAGGATAAGGCGCCCGACTTGTAAGTTGAAAAACGCCACCCCATCGCCCGAGGCGAGTATCTCACCCGGCAAGCGCCGCCTTCTTTTCCTGCATTTTCGTCACACCTCCATCTTGTCAGGAGGTATTCACAAAAAACACTTGGAATAACTTGGAGTACGCTTTTCGGGTAAATTTTGCGTTTTTCAGACAATAAAGATGCTGCACATCTCTACTTTAAATTCATTAGCTTTGATATAAAATACCCAAGAAAATGAAGCAGCTTGCGTTCACTCAGACCCTTTTTTTTGTTGCAGTGATGGCATTATTATCCTGCCAAAGTGAACAGAAGCAGACTCCGACTGCTGTCTTGACTACCAATATTACAGCATCTGCTTCTGCGATAGAACCCCAAGACAGTAGTTGCAGCGAAAAATTGAATTGGCGAGCCTTCCGCAAAGATACAACAGGGGTCAGAAACCTGCTGGAAGAAGGGTGTGACCCTAACGGCATATCCCTTAATGGCGATATAGTTCTTTCTCCTTTAAGGATGGCTTCCGATCCGGTCACCATTAAGTTGTTGCTGGATCATGGAGCCGATCCGAACCAAGATTTTAAAGATCATTTGTCGCCATTTCACTATGCTGCAATTTTCCTCACACCCCAGATTTTGCAAATGATGTGGGAAAAAGGGGCAAACGTGAACAAGGTTTTCTCAGACGATCAAAATACTTTTGATACGCCGCTACTTTGCGCCATCTGGGGCGGAAAGCCTGAAAACGTCAAATGGTTGATAGAACACGGTGCTGATGTAAATTATAGGACAGAAGATTTGAGTGCGCTTACTCAAGCAGTCTCAGGTGGGAATGCCAGCATTGTTAAAATGTTGCTGGAAAAAGGTGTTGACGTCAATGCCAAATTTACGCTCGACCACGAAGATTGCTATTTCTGCCCTATAAGCATAACGCCAATCTTTTATCTTTCAAGAGAACCTAAACCTGACAAGAAAATCATAGACCTTCTGATAAAACATGGTGCTAATATCAACTACGTGTGCGAAGGAGCCTATACCGTTTTGGATGAAGTAAATGACGTAGAAACAGCCAATTACCTCCTTCAAAAAGGGGCTACTATTGAAACGAAAAACACGTCGGCGCTGGCTTCGGCTGCGGTAAAATATAACGTTGATATGGTAAAATTCTATTTGAAAAAGGGGGCCAATCCCAATCAAAAAGGTAGTTTTAACTACACCGCTTAATGCCCACTTAATCAGCCCTTGGTCCGATGAATATTACCAGCATCCTGAAAAATCCTTGGAAATTATTCAGCTACTATTGACTTATGGGGCAAATCCTGCTATGGAGGTAAATCGTTATGGCGATACCCAAGTTTCGGCATTGTCATTTGCCAAAAGCGGCCAGCGTATGTTCATCACTGAATATTTCATCCAGAAAGGATATATTAAATGGAGTGACGTAAAGATTGAGGGTTGCCATGAATTTCGTAAGATTAAGAGCGTCAATGCTCCAAGCGGCCTGACGGTTAGGAGTGCTCCCAGCTTGAAAGCACCCATATTGGGTAAATTGGAAAACGGCACGGAAGTTAAAACCTGTGACATTCCCTATGGTGGCAGCGTCGAAGTAGAGGGTATCAAAGGGACATGGAATTTCATTAGATATGATGGCAAGGACGGGTTTGTTTTTAATGGCTTTCTCCGATAGGAACTACCCCAACAACTCCGCCAACTCATCCCTCGAAAACGCCACCCCATCCCCCGTAGCGAGTATCTCGCCCGCCAGCGCCGCTTTCCGCTCCTGCATTTTCAAAATCTTCTCCTCAATGGTATCCTTGGCAATGAACTTCACGGCCACCACCTTCTCCGTCTGTCCAATCCGGTGCGCCCGTGCGATGGCCTGGTCTTCCACGAAAGGGTTCCACCACGGGTCGAGCACGAAGACGTAGTCCGCAGCCGTGAGGTTCAGTCCTACCCCACCCGCTTTGGTGGTGATGAGAAATGCCTGCACCGTCGGGTCGCTGCTGAACTTGTCCACCGCCTGCTTCCGCTGCGCCTGCGAAACCCCGCCCGTCAGCCAAGCGTAGGCATAGCCCGCCTCCTCGAAATGCGCCCGGAAGATTTGCAAGTACCGCTCGAACGAACTGAACATCAGCACCTTATGCCCTGCCCGCCGTATCGTCTCGAAGTACTCAACTACGTCATTGAACTTGCCGCTTTCGATTGCGGATTGCGGAGCATTCAATTGCGGATTGGGATTGCGGATTGCGGATTGGGGGCTGCAGGGTTTGCTTCGGAATTGGGAATTTCAGATTGGGCAGGCTCCCAATCCGCAATCCGCAATCCGCAATCCGCAATCGAGGAATCCGCAATCAATCCGGGGTGATTGGCAATCTGCCGCAGCCGCATCAGCGCCGCCAGCACGGCAATCCGGTTTTGCGGCTGTGCAGGGTCGAGTTTCAATATTTGGTTTCGCACAGCGCTCTTCTCCTGCTCGTAAAGCTTGCGCTGCGCCTCAGTCATTTCGGTGTAGAAGACCAGTTCCGTCAGCGGAGGCAGTTCGGGAGCCACCTCCTCCTTGGTGCGGCGCAGGAGGTAGGGCTGCACGAGGCGGCGCAGTTCGGCCTTTTTCACCTCGTCCTGCTTTTTCTCGATGGGCTGGATGAAATGCTTTTTGAAATAGCCAAAACTGCCCAACATGCCGGGATTGAGGAACTGCATCTGCGCCCAGAGGTCGGCCAAGGAGTTCTCGATGGGCGTACCGCTGAGGCTGATTTTGTGCTTCGCAACGAGTTCGCCAACGGCCTTGAACACGGCGCTTTCGGGGTTTTTGATGTACTGGCTTTCGTCCAGCACCACGTATTCCCATTCGATTTTGCGGAGCAAATCCATGTCCATGCGGGCGGTCTGGTAGGTCGTCAGCACGAGGTCGTAGCGGGCGAGGATGCGGGCGTCCTTCGTGCGCTGCGAGCCGATATGCTTGCAAATGCTGATGCCGGGGGCGAATTTTTTCACCTCTCGCTCCCAGTTGAAAACGAGGGAGGAGGGGAGGACGATGAGGGCTTTGAGGGGAGGTATTTCGGATTGCGGATTTCGGATTGCGGATTGGAGGGCTGCTAAATCTCGTGGGGTCCCGGGGGCCGCGCCCGCGCCTGCGAAATCCGAAATCAATTGTTCTTTGGCATGGAGGAGGACCGCCAGCGTTTGCAACGTTTTCCCCAAGCCCATGTCGTCGGCGAGGCAGGCCCCGAGGTTTTCCCGGTAGTGGTTGGCCAGCCAGCTTGCACCCTCTAACTGGTAGGGCCGAAGCGTGGCCTTCAATAGCGCAGGTTGCTCAAAATTAACAGGTTCAGCAGCCGCTGAATCCGCAATCCGCAATCCCCAATCCGCAATCAAAGGCCGCTGGCTCTTCGCCAACCGAAGCCCGTCCCCATCGAGCTGCCCCAAGTGCGCCAGCCCATGAAACCTCGCCATCCACTCGGCGGGGATGATGAAAAACGAGCCATCGGGCAGTTCGTACCAGCGGTTCTCCGTGCGGATATGATTGACCAGCCTCGCAAACGGGAACTCGTACTCCCCTACCCTAACGGTGATTCGCAGGTCGAACCAGTCGTTGACCAACTGCACGTCCTGCGACCATTCTGCCGAGCGTAGGCTGATTTTTTTATCCTCAAAAACGGGCATGTCCAGCGTAAAGCCTGCCGCTGCCAGCGCTGGCGATTGCTCCCGCAGCCATTCCACCATGCGGAAAAGCGGGTCGTCGTCGGTTTTCGTTTTTTCGTTATTTCTATACTGCCAAAGGCTGCCTTCAGTTTGCACCAAATCAAATCCAGTGAGCTTGTCGAGGTAGGCTTGCTCGGCCTCCGGCTGGCGGCGCACCTGCATCACCCGTATCTCGCCCGCGTCATCGAAGTGCAGCGCGGTGCGCATTTGCCGTGGGTCGTTCTGGGGAAACTGGGTGCCGAGGTAGCGGAAACTCACCGCCAGCAGCCATTCGTTTTTGAACAGGTGCTTTGTCAGCGCCAGCTCGCAGCCCTCAATTTTTCGGGTGGAAGTCACCTCGAATCCCTCAGCCTCTATCTCCGCCCGTTCCGCCGCTTTCAGGATGAATTTTTGGAAATACTCCTTCACCATGTGGTTCGGCACGGGCTGCTCATCACGGGTCATGAACGGTTTGAGCATGTTGCCGTTCAGGCCGGGCAGCAGGTACAGCACGTCGCCGACCAGCACCCAGCCGGGATGGTTCGTGAGCACGATGGGCTGCTTCCAGCGCACCAGCCAGCGCTCCTCACTTGTGGCCGTGCCTCCTGTCGTGAAGTTGAGGCGGTAGATGATTTTGTCCTTCGTCTTTCGGAAGATGAGGTGGGGGATGATTTCCGAGTCCGGGTAGCGCACCAGCACGTCCTTCATCATCACCTTCTTGGCGGCCATGAAGGTGAGCGGCAGGCGGTGCTCCACCATTTTTTTCAAAAAAACATCCATCTGGCGGTGGACATATCGCTCTGCAATGGGCTTGATGTCGGGGTTTTGTAGCAGCTCGTCGAGGGGCTTGGGCTTGCCCTTGGGCGGATTGAACTTGGCCTCAAATGCACGTTCCGACAGGCTCTCGATGAGGTCGAACAATTGCGCTAGCAGCGGCGACCCTCAATGCCGTAGCTGCCGATGGTGATGGGGGAAGCCGTTTGTAGCAGGAAGTTCAGCGTTCCGTCGGCGTCCGTCCCGACAATGTTCGCCCCCGGCAGGTACCAGCCCCCGGGCAGGTAGCGGCGCAGGTCGAAGACGACGGTGGCTTGGCCGGGTTTGTTCATCGTTTTTCGGGCGAAGGTAGGAAGGGATTTCGGGTTTCAACTAGCCCTGTCGTTGCCAAAAAAAAGTTTTCTTATGAAAAGCCTGTGCCTCAAAAAACCTGCTTTACTTTTTTCACCAGTAGCTACCTTTGGCCCCAAGCCCGGAGGCCCGGGCATTTTGTTACCATCTAAACATCATCCTTCAAAATGAAAAACTCGCTTTTCGTCGCCGCATGCCTGATGGCACTGGCTTCCTGCCAAAATTCAGGCTCCACCGGCACCGCCGACACCACAGCCGTTGATTCCACGGCCACCGCACCAGCCGCCGAACCTGCCGCTGCGCAACCCGCTTGCTACCTGTTCGCCGAAGGGCAGGACAGCACCACGGTCAGTCTCAACATCTCCGCCGACGGCACGGTGACTGGCTCCTACGACTGGACACCGTGGCAAAAGGACGGCGCTCACGGTACGCTCACCGGCAAAAAAGAGGGCGACCTGCTCAAGTTGATGTACGATTACACCATCGAAGGCTCCAACCAGCAACAGGAAATGGTGCTGAAAATGACCGGCGACCAACTCGCCGAAGGCGAGGGCGAACTGACGGAGGGCGAGGGCGGCGTTTTGAAAATCAAGGACGCCTCGAAGTTGACCTGGAAGCAGTTTGTAAAGGTGGCCTGTAAGTAAGTTGGCAGTTCGACAGTGGGCAGTTGGCAGTCAGTCTTGGAGTCTTGCAGCCCATTAGTCTTAGGTCGTCAACCACGAGACTGACTAAGCAACTGTCAAACTGACTGCAAACTGCCCGCTGTCAAACTGCCAACTCCAAGATTAACTCATCCCTGTCCTAGATTAGGATGCGATTAGAATTGCGCACTTCCGTTGGTGCTTTTTTGTAAAGCACTAATTTTGCATCGGGTTAAAATTCCAGCCTTCATAATCAAAGTTCTACCCAAACACAACCATCCCTGCTGCGGTCATGTGACCACAGGAGCGGGAAGGGCATGAAAATTATTCACAGCTATGCAACTATATTCCAAGCACTTCAAAACAGACGTACTGTCTGGCATGGTCGTTTTTTTGGTCGCATTGCCGCTATGTCTTGGCATTGCCTTGGCCAGTGGCGCACCATTGTTTTCGGGCATCATCGCAGGTATCATTGGTGGCATTGTGGTCGGGCTTTTGAGCAGCTCGCAGTTGAGCGTATCGGGGCCAGCCGCTGGTTTGACGGCCATCGTTCTGGTGGCAATCACGAGCTTGGGCAGTTACGAAACCTTTCTGTTGGCGGTGGTCATCGCCGGAGCGATGCAACTGCTGCTGGGCTTCGCCAAAGCAGGCACTATTTCCAACTACCTGCCCTCCAACGTCATCGAAGGGATGCTCACGGCCATCGGCATCATCATCATCCTCAAACAACTCCCCCATGCCATCGGCTACGACGTGGACCACGAGGGCGATTTTTTCTTCATCGAAAAAGGGACGGGGCACAACACGTTTTCTGCCATCATTGACGCCATCAATTTCTCGCACTTGGGCGCCATCTTGGTCTCCGCCATTTCGTTGGCCATCCTGATTGCCTGGAACAAAATTGCATTCCTAAAAAACATAAAAGCACTGCCTGGCGCATTGGTGGCCGTCGTTGTGGGCGTGGTCATCAACGAGGTTTTCAAAGCTACTGGCTCAAGCCTCGCCATCGGCCAAGAACACTTGGTGAACCTGCCGATGCCAGCCTCTTTCGACGAGTTCATCGGGCAATTTTCAGCCCCCGATTTTTCGGCCATTTCCAACGCCAATATGTGGATAGTGGCGGCTACCATCGCCGCCGTGGCGAGCATCGAGACCCTGCTCTGCATCGAAGCGGCAGACAAGATGGACCCACTGAAACGGTTCACCAACACCAACATCGAACTAAAAGCACAGGGCGTCGGCAATATGCTGAGCGGCTTGCTGGGTGGCCTCCCCATGACCTCGGTCATCGTGCGCACCTCGGCAAATGTGAACTCCGGTGCCCGCACCAAAGTTGCGGCCATCGCCCACGGTGTCTTTCTGCTCATTGCCGTGCTGGCCATCCCCAGCATCTTGAACAAAATCCCGCTGGCTTGCCTCGCTGCCATCCTGCTGATGATCGGCTACAAACTGGCCAGCCCCACCGTGTTCAAGCACATGTGGCACAGCGGCAAGTACCAGTTCATCCCGTTCATCGCCACGGTGGTGGCCGTCGTGTTCACCGACCTGCTGAAGGGCGTGGGCATCGGCATGGTGGTGAGTATTTTCTTCATCCTGCGGGCAAATTTGAAGGTGGCCTATTTCTTCAAAAAAGAGGAACACCACGAGGGCGAGACCGTGAAAATAGAGCTGGCCCAAGAGGTCTCGTTCCTCAACAAAGCGGCCATCAAGCAGACGTTGTCCCATTTGCCCGAAAACAGCAAGCTGGTCATCAATGCCTCCAACAGTGTTTATATTGATTTCGACGTCATCCAACTGATCCAGGATTTCCTGAAAATCGGCTCGCTGGACAAGAACATACAAGTTACCCTCATCGGGTTCAAGGAGCAGTACAAGATTGACGATTCGCCGTCGCATGTGACTTCCGTGTGAGTATAATTCAGCTTGCGCAAAATTGAAATACACCAATAATTCCTGAAGAATGAGAGACGTAGCAACAAAAGCCCACGAGAAAATCGTGGTGAATGGAAAAAGCGTTGTCACTGCGCCAACCCATGTGCATATCGGCTTCGACGAGGCGCACGTGCTGCATGAACTCAAGCATTACCTGCCTTCGCAGACGCCGATCAAGGACTTCATCCACCACAATACCCTGCACGGATTCCAGCACCTGAAATTTTACGACGCCATCTTCAAGGCGGGCAAGATTTTCGGCTACCAAATCACGCTCCAGTTGACGGAGTTTCGGGAGCTGCACAAAATCGGCAGGATAAAAACCGCCGTGCTGGACAAGGTGCTTCGAGACAAAAAAGGGGCAGACGCCCCAGCTTGGAAGGAGAAATTGCTGACCAAAGATTACGATACCGCCGTGCCAGCCCGCATCGGCGCACTGCGTGCAAATTGGCGCAGCCAATACAAAATAGACCTCGACGCTGCGGTACACCCGCTGCTGTTCCGGGTGCTGTGCAGCTACCTCGACCAAGGGATTTCCCTCTGGCGTTTCCCCGTAAAAACCAAGTCCTTTTTGGGTGCCCTTCGGGAAATGGAGCGCAACAGCTTCAGCAGTTTTTTCAAAACCAAAAGGGCGAAACAACTGCTTCTCAGCGGCAATTGCCAACTGCCCGACCTGCTGAAAATCGTGGTCGGCAAGCCGGAATATTACGAGCAGTACCTCTTCGACCAGCAGTTTTCGCACCAGGGCTGGTCGGGCATCGCCGCCGCCATCGAGGACATGCCGCAGACCCTCCTCGACCGCCGGGACATCTCGCTGCACGACCTCATTGTTTTTGAACTTTTGCTGGAAATTGACGCACTGGACTTTCATGTTGGCAAAAACTGGGAGCCTCTCTGCAACCGGGTCACCGCTCCCCCACTCGACCTTTTTGCCGACGTGCCAAGCTCGGAGTTGCAGGAAGTGTTCATCCTCTGGCAAGATGCCTTCGAGTGGAGCTACTACGACGAGGTGCTGTCGGGCATCGCTGCGAACAAAAAACGGCAGCAGCCAGCCCCAACCGTAAAGAGTTTTCAGGCAGTTTTTTGCATTGACGAACGTGAGTGCTCGCTGCGCAGACACGTGGAGGCAATGGACCCCCAGGCCGAAACACTTGGCTCGCCAGGTTTTTTCACGGTCGAGTTTTTCTTCCAGCCGGAAAACGGGCAGTTTTACGAAAAACTCTGCCCAGCGCCCGTCACCCCAAAGTACCTGATAAAAGAAACGCAATCCAACGAAGTGCGCCCGCACGAACTGCTCTACACCGAAAAGACGAACACGCTGCTGCCCGGTTTCCTCAGCACGTTGACGCTCGGCTTTGTGTCGGCGGTGCAGTTGTTCCTCAACCAGTTTCGGCCAAAAATGAGTCCCGCCATCTCCAACGCGTTCACGCACATGCACCATCATTCGGTGTTGAGCATCGAAAATAAAAACTGGACGACCGCGAGAACGACCTGCAAATCGGCTTCACGGTGGAGGAAATGACCAATCGAGTAGAAGCGTTTTTGCGGAGCATCGGTTTAGTGAAGGATTTTGCGCCGTTGGTTTACCTCGTCGCACACGGTTCCAGCAGCGCCAACAACCCGCACCACAGCGCCCACGATTGCGGCGCTTGCAGCGGTCGGCCCGGCTCTGTGAACGCCCGCGTGATGGCGCACATGGCCAACCATGCCAAGGTACGCGAACTGCTGAACGCCCGCGGACTGAGCATCCCCGAATGGACGCGGTTCGTCGGCAGCCTGCACGACACGGCCAGCGACCAGATTGCTTTTTACGACGAACACACCCTCATCGCACAGCACAGGGAGCGCCACAAAGCCAACATCACCATTTGGGAAAAGGCGCTGGATGCCAACGCCAAGGAACGTTCCCGCCGTTTTGCCTCGATAAAAACCAAGGATAGCTTGAAGAACGTGCGGCAGGAAATTCTCCGCCGCTCTGTATCCATGTTCGAGCCAAGGCCGGAGCTTGGGCACGGCACCAACACGCTCTGCATCATCGGCAAACGGGATATGACGAAGGGCGTATTCCTCGACCGCCGCGCCTTCCTCAACTCCTACGACCACCGCACCGACCCCGACGGCACACTGCTCACGGGCGTGATGCGCCCCATCGGTATCGTCTGCGGCGGCATCAATTTGGAGTATTATTTTTCGAGGGTGGACAATTACAAACTCGGCGCTGGCACCAAGTTGCCGCACAACGTGATGGGCCTCATCGGCGTGGCCAATAGCTGCGACGGCGACCTGCGCCCCGGCCTGCCCGTGCAGATGATCGAGGTGCACGACCCCGTCCGGCTGCTGGTGGTGGTGGAACACCGCCCCGAAGTGGTGCTGAAGGTCATCCAGACCACCCCAGAAATGTACGAGTGGTACGTCAACGAATGGGTTCACATCGTGGCGGCCAACCCCGACGACGGGCGGTTTTATTATTTCAAAAATGGCGAATTCAAACCGTACCAACCGCTCGGCCAGACAGCCGATGTGGTGAGCGATTTTTATCAATTGGTGGAACAAGCCAAGGAAATGGAAACGAACGGCATCGTGGATGCCACGCAGGAAAATTTGCCGGTTTATCTTTTGAGTTGATAAGGGTTGATATGGTTGAGAAGGGTTGATTTCCCGCATGACAACGCCCCTCATCAACCATTATAAACCCTTCTCAACCCTTCTCAACTGTAAAACACATGGAGCAACTTCTTCAACTTTTCATACTCCTCCCATTTTTGGGCCTGCTCATAACCTTGGTGCTGCCGCACAAAAACGAGCGGGCGATTTCGGGCGTGGTGATTGCCACGGTAGTGGCGCATTTGCTGGGCTTGGTCGGATTTGTGGCCAACTGGCTGCTGAACCAATCCCCCACCCTGGACATCAAGCATTTCACCATTTTTGAGCAGGATGACATCGCCATCTTCATTGATTTTTATTTTGACAAAACCACGGCGGTGTTTGGCATTATCGGCTCCGCAATTGCGGTCATCGTTGCCTTTTTTAGCCGCACCTACATGCACCGGGAGGCAGGGTTCAAGCGGTATTTTGTCGCCTTCCTTTTCTTTTTTTCGGGGTACAACATCGTGGTCTTCGCCGGGAATTTCGAGACGCTTTTTGCGGGCTGGGAACTGGTGGGCATCACTTCTTTTTTGCTGATCGCGTTTTACCGCGACCGCGACCTGCCTGTGCGGAATGCGATGAAGGTCGTCTCCATTTACCGCCTCGGCGACGTGGCGCTGATATTGGCCATGTGGATGAGCCACCACCTTTGGCACGAGAACATCACGTTTTTTCAACTGAACGATACCGCCGCCGTGCTTGACCACCTGACCGAGCACCAATGGTACGGCGTCTTCATAGCGGGCATGGTGGTGCTGGCGGCTACCATCAAATCCGCCCAATTCCCGTTCTCCTCCTGGCTGCCCCGTGCGATGGAAGGGCCGACGACCTCCAGCGCCATTTTTTACGGGTCGCTGTCGGTTCACTTGGGGGTTTTCCTGTTGCTGCGCACCTATCCGTACTGGGAAAGCATCGGCTTCGTCAAGGCGCTGATTTGCTTCATCGGCCTGTTCACTTGCGTGGTGGCTACGCTGATCGCCCGCGTGCAGCCGACCGTGAAGACGCAGATTGCCTACGCCTCCGTGGCGCAAATCGGGCTGATGTTCATCGAAGTGGCGCTGGGTTGGCACGTGCTGGCGCTGGTGCATTTTGCGGGGAACGCCTTCCTGCGCACCTACCAGTTGTTGATATCGCCGTCGGTGCTGAGCTACCGGATTCACGACATGCTTTTCAGCTTCCGCCCCGGCCCTGCCGAAGAGCATGGAACCTTTTTGCGAAGCTGAAAAACACGGTTTACATGCTCTCCGTCAAGGATTGGAACCTCGATTTCGCACTCCTCCATTTCCTTTGGAAACCATTTAAATGGGTGGGAAGCCTGTTTGGTTTTTTGAACAAAACGACGACCGTGCTGCTGCTGACCCTGTTTTTCCTGTTTGGCTTGTTTGGTTTTTATTTTCAGCAAAGCATTCCCGCAGGGCTGTTCGACGTGCTGCCGTATTTTTACTCCACCCTCAGTTTGGCTTTGATTTTAAAATCGTTCACCACCAAAGGCGATGCCTTGCGGGCCTGGGGCCTCATCGTGCTGAGCCAGTTGTTCATCGCGGTTTCCATTGCGCTGTTCAACGACAATTTTGGCCACAACCATATCCTCACCTACCTCAGCGGCTCGGCGGCTTCGGCGGCGGTGGGCTATGTTTGCTTGCGCAAAATCAGGGCGATTGACAACGACATCTTCCTGAACCAGTTCCATGGCTACAGCTACGAACAGCCGTTGATTGCTGGTGTTTTTTTGCTGGCATGCTTGGGCATGATCGGTTTGCCGTTCACACCTACATTCGTTGGTATTGACCTGCTGTTCAACCACCTGCACAAAAAAGAGGTCATCATGGTGGTCATCACTTCCTTGTCCTTTCTGTTCATCGAGATTGCCATTTTGCGTATCTATGCCCGCGTATTCTTGGGACAGCACAAAAAGACGTTCCATCCGATCGCGTTCAAGTCATCTTGAGGTTGATAAGGGTTGATAAAAGTTGATAAGAGTTGATTGCCAGCATGACGACGCCCCATCAACCCTCATAAACCTTCATCAACCCTTATCAACACATTTATGCACGAATACCGCGAAGTCTTTGAAAACAACAAGCGATGGGTCGAGTCCAAGCTTGAACAGGACGCTGATTTTTTTGAAAAATTGGCAAAAGACCAAAACCCCGAGTTCCTCTACATCGGCTGCTCCGATAGCCGCGTACCTGCCAACGAAATCATGGGCCTGGAGCCGGGCGAAGTGTTCGTCCACCGAAACATCGCCAACCTTGTCGTCAACACTGACATGAACGTGCAGTCGGTCATCAACTATGCCGTGGTACACCTGAAGGTGCGGTACATCATCGTTTGTGGGCACTACGGCTGCGGGGGCGTGAAGGCGGCCATGCTGCCACAGGACTTGGGGTTGCTCAACCCCTGGCTGCGAAATATCCGCGACGTTTACCGCATCCACCAAGACGAACTGGACGCCATCCCCGACCTCACAGAACGGTACGACCGCCTCGTGGAGCTGAACGTGTTGGAGCAGTGCATCAACGTGGTGAAGGTGGCCGAGGTGCAAAACCGCTGGTACCAAGAGCGCCTTCCGACGGTACACGGCTGGGTTTATGACCTGCACAACGGTTACTTGAAGGACCTGAAATTGGACATGGGAAAGGAGCTTGCGAAGATCCGGAAGATATATGATCTGCAGGGAACGTAGTTGGAAAATGGATGCGGGAAAAATCAGTTTGTTGGAGCAACCAATCAAGGTTTGTTGGGTCTATGAAGGAGATTACAAAATCATCTTTCAATCACCAAACTGATTAACATCATGAAAAAAACGATTTTCAGTTGCCTGTTGGCATTGCTCGCTTGGCCATTTTTGGCCGCTTCGCAAACCGCTTCCACTGACGACATGACGCTGGCCGTCCTTGACGAAAAGATGGAAAACCTAGGCCAGGAAATGGAAAAGCTGGGCGAAGTCATGGAAAGCTATGGACAAGAAATGGAGAGATACGGCAAAGAGCTGGAAAGCAGCGAAGGCCAATCCACCAGCGCCCAGAAGAAGATGGAAGAACTTGGCGACAAGATGAACGCACTCGGCGAGGAAATGGGCAAACTGGGTGAAGTCATGGGCAAGTACGGCGAGAAGATGGGAGAAACGCACCAGAGTATGACGAACTGGTTTTTCCAAGAACTGAAAAAAGACGGCCTCATCTCCTCCCTCAACGGCAAGGCCCGCGTCATTTTTGACGAAAAAGGCTTGAACGTGGACGGCGAAAATGCCCCCGGCACCCTGTTCAAAAAGTACAAATCGGGCCTCGAAAAGTACTGGGGCAAGCCACTGAAACCCGACTTTACCTTCTTTTTCAAGGGCACGCTCAACGAGAAGGATGGCAAGGTTGAAACAAACGGGAGCATGAACACCGATTTCTGATGGAGTCCTAACTAAAAAAGGCCGCAACTTTAACTGATAAGTTGCGGCCTTTTTTTGATATTGATGACTTACTCGAAAACCTGCCTTTTTATACCTTTGGGGACGACCAATGCGCCAAATGAGCTACAAAAATTCTTCTACCAAGCCCTCCGGCAGCAGTACCCGACAGACCACCAGCCGCTTTGCGAAGCAATAGAAACGCGCTACCAAGCTATTTTTCCCGACGTAGCCTTCGCCCGCCGCTCCGCCAACCCGATGGACCGGCGACTCGACTTCACCGCCTACTTCCTCGCCACGATTCAGGTCTTGGAAAAACGAGGCGAAGATTTCGAGCAAATCCGTCATATCTGCCTCGACATCGCGCACGAGTACGTGCGCCCGAAAAACGCACTTCACGCATGGCTCAAGCGCCTGCCCGTGAAAATCATCGCCTCGCCGCTGGGCGGGCTGCTCACCCGTTTCATGGAAAAAAAGACGAGCAAACTCGGCCACCCCGACGGCTTCCGGGTCAACATGCTCACCGATCCCGCCAAAACCTTCGGACTCGGCTACGGTATTGACGTGGTGGAGTGCGGCATCTGCAAGCTGTTCCAAAAGCACGGGGCGGGCAAGTACGCTGGCATCCTTTGCGAAGTGGACAAGCTGACCTCCTCGCTGGCCGGGCTTGAACTGATTCGGAGCGGCACGATTGCGAACGGAGCGAAGTGCTGCGATTTTAGGTGGAAGGTGGCGTAAGCTGTGGTAGTATTACAATTTATCCCCTTTCACCAAAAAACTTGAACGAATGGCTTGCGCTTTCAAATGCAGGAATCGCTGCCGTTCTTCGTCAAGCATGAACGCTGTAAAATCTGTTTCAGCGGGAAACTGACGAGGTGGATTTCGTAGGGCTTTTCCATGCTGGCTTCAATGAAATCTGCTGGATTGGGACGCAAGCGCAGCATCAAATCCCCATTGTACGTTGAAATCAATGGAATGGCAACCGCCTCGAACTCGTCAAAAATCGCTTCCTGGCCTTCGTTTAGGTAGATGAGTTGGGTGATGAACAGCATATAGATTTGTTATTTTTTGATTGATTCAAGGTACCCCACCAACTTATCAAACGTCCCGCCAAACCCTTTCTCCATGCTTGGGAACATGGAAACGTAGAACGCTGCTTGCTCGGCGCTTGCGTTGAGCGGACTACCTGTGAGGCGAAGCGTTGTTTTCCCACCTTCCTCGGTCAATGTCAGCGTGTTGAGTATTTCCAACGGGAATTCGTTGTTCGGGAAGTACGCAGATTGCGCCACGTTGCCGTCCGCATCGGCGAAGGAATTGACCCAGACGAGGCGCTCCGGCGGGGTGATTTCGTGGTAGGCCATTCGGCCAAACATTTCAGCGCCATTTTGTGCCACCATTGCATAATGGAAAATGCCGCCGGGTTGCAGGTCGAAGTTTACAACCCGAAGCCCCATGCCAGCCGGGCCCCACCAGCTGGCGAGGTGCTGCGGTTCCGTCCATGCCTTGAAAACGAGGTCACGGGGAGCGTCGAGGGTGCGGGTGATGGTGAATTGATTTGCTTTTTCCATGCTTTTAATTATTTGAAAATCAGTGTTTTCTGCCGAAGGGATTGGAAAGCCCGATAGGGATTTCTAAGCCCGCATTCAGTACATAATCTGCCGCTCAGGCTTAGAAATCCCTCGTGCCTCGGGCTTTCCAATCCTTCGCTAATCAAGTTGCTGCCCGAACATGATGCGATGCCCGTCAATGGTGATGACGCCGAACTCCCGCATCCCCCAGGGCTTGCTGCCCAAAGGATAGTGAATCTCGACGCCATTGCCAGCCAATTCTTCGTGCAATCCGTCAACGCCCTCCACCTGCACGTATGCGAAGTACGAGTGGTTGCGGGTTTCAAACGCCGACCGGTCGTTGGCGCACTCGCCGAGCATGACGACGAAGCTGCCGCGCCGCAACTGGTGCCAGCCGTCCTGCGCCCAGTCGGTCGTGAATCCCAGTTTTTCCTTGTAAAAACTGGCAGAGGCTGCTAAATCCTTGACTGCCAGCACGTAGCGGGTTTCCAGAATGGTAGGGTTCATTTTGCTTGAATTTCGTTTAGATACCGTTCCAGCGAGTCCAAATTCTCGTTCCAAAACTGCCGGTACTGCTCCACCCAGTCAGACACCTCCCGCAGTTTTTCGGGTTGCGCTTCGCAAATGCGCTCCCGGCCCTGCTGCTGTACGATGATTAGCCCACACTCTGTCAGGATTTTCAGGTGCTTCGAAATGGCGACCCTGCTCGTCGGGAATCGGTCTGCTACCGTGTTGATGTTCAACGGGTTGCGAGCCAGCAGGCTGATGATTTCCCGCCGAGTCGGGTCGGCGATGGCTTGAAAAACGTCTCGTCTCATGTGCTCTGGAAATTTGCTTGCGTAACCAAACGGTTGCAAATATAAAAAGAAACCGTTTGGTTACGCAAGTAGGAATGAAAAAAAATTTGAAATTTATTTTAACTACAACCCGGCTCTCCTTCTGGCAGCACCTCGGCGCAACGGAGGAGTGCGTGATTTACAGCAAAAACAAGCAGCACAACGTGAAGGGGCATCACGCAGAAGGCGAGGCTGGGTCGGCGAACTGGCGGTATTACTGGCTGGACTGACGCTGGTATTTCAACGCTTTAGCTCCTTCTCGTACAACGCAATCCAATCCTCCACCGTCATCTTGCTTGCCAACTCACCGATAAGCCCCACGGGGATTTCGTGCGGCTTCTTGAAGCGGACGCAACTTTTGCCCATGTCGAGCCTGCCCTTCACCCGCTTGGCGTACTCGGCGGTGAACCAGTCCATGAGCGCCGGGTCAGCGTAGATGCCCATGTGATAGACGGACACGAAGTTCTTTTGCGAAGCCATGCCCATGAACGGCAGCGGCTGCTTGGGGTCGCAGTGGTAGCCCGACGGGTAGCGCGAGTGCGGCACCACGTAGCCAATCATGCCGTAGCCCACGGCCTCCTCGAAGCCGGGCGGCAGGTTTTCCATGATGGTCTGGCGAAGGGCGTTGATGGCGACCTTGCGGTCGTCGGGCAGTTGGGCAACGTACTGGTCGGGAGTGTCAACGAAGATTTGCATGACGGATGGGTTTGATTTGAGCCGTGAATTTCGATTTTTTTCCAAAATAAAATGAGTGGAAACGCCAAGTCTGTGAACCATATTTACACCATGAAAAAACTGGCTTGGTTCCATGTCCTCGTTGGCCTACTGGCCGCCAAACTCTTACTCCACATCTGCCTGAACGCACAGTGGTCGTTCCACCGCGACGAGCTGCTCTACCTCGCCCTCGGCAGGCACTTGGATTGGGGCTATGCTTCCGTCCCAGCGGGCATCGGCTTTTGGGCCTGGTTCGGCGATATCGTGCTGGGCGGCTCGGTGGGGGCCATTCGGCTCATCTCCACGCTGTTCGGCACGGCCACGGTGCTGCTCACCGGGCTGATGGCAAGGGAGTTTTTGCCGAAGGAAAACCTCGGGGGCAGGTACGCCATGCTGCTCGTCGGGGGCAATCCGCAATCCGCAATCCAAAATCCGCAATCGGGTGGCAGGTTCTCCATGCTGCTCGTCGGCTTGGCCGGACTGACCTGCGGGGCGTACCTGCGCCCCTGCATGTTGTTCATGCCCGTGGTGTTCGACATTTTTTATTGGACGCTGCTCTGCTGGCTGTTTTTGAAGTACATCAACACCGAAAAATCGGCGTGGCTGCTGTGGTTCGGCGCTGCGGCGGGGCTGGGCTTGCTGAACAAATACACCCCGCTCATCTTCCTGTTCGCCATGCTGCCGGGGCTGCTGTTCACGAAACAACGCCGCATTTTTTTCGACAAAAAATTTTACTTGGCCGTCGGGCTGGCCTTGCTTGTCTTCTCGCCGAACATCGCCTGGCAGGCGGCGCACCGCTTCCCCGTTTTCCGGCACATGGGCGAGCTGGCGGAGACGCAGTTCGGCCATGTCACCCTCGGCGGCTTTTTTAGCGACCAGTTGCAGTTCTTCCTTCCGGCGCTGCCCGTTTGGCTCGGCGGCCTGTACTTTTTGTTGGTCAAAAAAGCGGCTGCCCCGTGGCGCATTTTCGGCTGGATGTTCCTGACCACGCTCGCCGTGCTGCTGTTTTTTAGTGCCAAAAGCTACTACTCGCTCGGCGCTTACCCGGTGCTGATTGCCGCTGGCGCATCGTTTTTGGAACAAATCACCGCTGATAAAATGCGCTGGTTGCGCTTCGCAATCCCCGCTTTCATGCTATTATTTGGGGCGCTCGTCATGCCCGCCGCCCTACCCCTACTGCCACCAGAAAAGGAGGCCAATTTTGTGAAACGCTTGACGAAACTGCCAGGTCTGCAAGGCATCCTGCGCTGGGAGGACGGCAACTACCACGCACTGCCGCAGGACTTCGCCGACATGCTCGGCTGGGAGGAACTGGCCCAAAAAACGGGCGAAGTCTGGCAAAGCATACCCGACAAAACGACCGCTGCCATCTTCGCCGACAGTTACGGACAGGCGGGGGCTGTGGAGCATTTCAGCAAAAAATACAACGTGCCCAACGTGCTGAGTTTCAGCGACAACTACCAGTACTGGTTGCCCGACTCGTTGCCCGCCAACTTCCACACCCTGATTTACATCAACGACGAACTGGGCGACGACATGCCCGGCTTTTTTCAGAAAATCGAAAAGGTCTGGGAACTGGACATGCCGCTCTCCCGGCAGCACGGCAACCAGATTTACCGCTGCGAGGGGCCGACCCCGGCGTTCTTCGAGCGGATGAACACGGCTTTCGAGGCGGCGAAAAACGATGAGGAAATTGAGGATTGAAAACAGCAAAAAATGATATGCTCTGCCACCATCGCTGACCTTCTGACGCTGCGGTGCCGATTAACCCACTGGCCTCCAACACGGCGGCGCACCGATTCTACAAGCAGTTGGGCTTCCGCTTCGAAGAACGGCGGACATTCGGCGAGGACGACACGTTTGTTTATCGGATTGCGCGAGGTGATTTCCGATGAAATATTTCAGTAGCTTTGCATCTGCCCCACCGAAGCCCTCATTGTAGTTTTCAAAAAATGATTGATATGGTTGAAACAACGACAGTTGCTCCAAGCGCCCCTACCGCGAAAAAGCCCAGAACGCAGTGCCCAACGCAGGAAATCATCAACTACATCTCGCAGTTCATGCCGTTGGGCGAGGCGGAAGCAGCGGAGGTTGCCAAAAATATCAAGTTCAAGTCGTTTGAAAAAGGAGACCATTTGGTCAAAGAAGGGCAAGTTTCAAAGCTGTGCTACTTTGTTTTGAAAGGCTGCGTCCGGCAGTATTACCTCGTTGATGGCGAGGAAAAGACGACCAATTTCTTCACCGAAGGGCAGCCCGTCACGGCTTATGAGGGCACTTTCAAGCGGAAGCCTTCCAAGTATTACCTGACTTGCATCGAGGATTCGATTTTGACGATCGGCACGCCGGAAGACGAGGTGGCATTTTTCCAAAAATTCCCAAGGCTCGAACCCGCCAGCCGAATGGCCGTGGAGGAAGAACTTGGCAAAAGCCAGGGCATGTTGTCGTCCTACATCCTCAACAGCCCCGAAGAGCGTTACATGAACCTGCTGAAAACCCGGCCCGACCTTTTGGACCGGGTGCCGCAATACCAGTTGGCGAGCTATCTCGGCATCACGCCGGAATCGTTGAGCCGGATTCGGAAAAGGATTACGCTGAAATAGCCGTCTTCCAAAAGCTGAACGCCCCCGTTTTTGATATTTGTGTCAGGAACGGGGGCGTTTTTTTTTGTCAAAAACCATTTCTTACTGAAAGTCAATGAACACCGACCGTGACCCCTAATTGAAGAATGAAAGCAGCAGTTTATCTGAATTACGGTTCACCAGAAGTCCTCCAAATCAAGGAAGTAGCGAAGCCCACTCCGAAGGAAAATGAAGTCCTGATAAAAATCCATGCGACAGCGGTCAACTCCGGCGATTGCCGCTTGCGGCAGGCAGACCCATTTGCAGTGCGGTTTTTCTTCGGCCTTTTCAAACCCAAAAAAACCATTCTGGGAGGCGTACTGTCCGGTGAAATCGAGGCGGTAGGCAAAAACGTGAAGCAGTTCAAAGTCGGCGACCAAGTCTTCGGCTCAACCGCAATGGCCTTTGGCGCTTACGCCGAATACGCCTGCCTACAGAAAGCGGAGCATTGGCGCTAAAACCCGCAAATATGAGCCACGAAGAAGCCGCCGCCGTTCCATTTGGCGGCACCACGGCATTGCATTTTCTCCGAAAAGCGAATATCCAACCCGGGCAAAAAGTCTTGATTTACGGGGCTTCCGGGGCCATTGGCACGACGGCGGTGCAGCTTGCCAAGCACTTCGGAGCGGAGGTGACGGCTGTTTGCAGCACCGCCAACCTGGAAATGGTGAAATCCCTGGGCGCCGACAAGGTGATTGACTACACAAAAACTGATTTCACGAAAAGCGGCGAGCAGTACGATGTTGTCTATGAAACGGTGAACAAGGCCTCGGTTTCGTCGTGCCTCGCTGCGCTGAAAGTGGCGGAACTTTGCTCCTGGGTGCTGCCATGTTTCCCGAAATGATCCGGGGGGCATTGGCGTCGTTGGCTGGCAAAAGGAAGGTCGTCTTCGGCGTGGCCGCTGAAACGGCGGAGGCGGTAGGGTTTCTCAAACAGTTGATGGAGGCGGGTAAACTGAAAGCGGTGATTGACAAAAATACCTGCTGGAACAGCTAGTCGAGGCGCACCACTACGTGGACAAAGGGCATAAAAAGGGGAACGTGGTCATTGGTGTGAGTTAAACCAGTTTTCAATATTTCCTGAACGCTTAAAAAAGCGACTGCTACGGTCTATCCTGGAGCAGTCGCTTTTTTTCAAAATCCCCAACTCTACTGACATACTAATGTCAGTGGCACGAAAGATATTTGTAACCTGAAGCCATCAACCCAACATCAACTTTATCAACCAGAAAGATGAACCGCACCGACCGCCTCATGGGCATCATCGCCCATATCCAATCTAAAAAATACCAGACCGCCGAACAGCTCGCCGAGCATTTCGGGATGAGCGTGCGCACCGTGTACCGCGACCTGCGCGCCATGAACGAAATCGGCGTTCCCGTTGGCTTTGAGGCGGGGCGGGGCTACTACATCGTCGGGGGCTACTTCCTACCCCCCGTTTCGCTGACGGCGGAGGAGGCCAACGCACTGGCGCTGACCGAGCCACTGGTGCTGCGCTTCGCCGACAGGGAGGTGGCGCGGCACGTAGGTACGGCACTGGCAAAAATCAAGATGGCGCTCGGCAGTCAGCAGCGCGACAACCTCGAAAACATCCAATCGAAAACTGCCCACTACATCCCGGAGGCATTCGCCCACCTGATGCCAGACACCAACTTTTTGACCGTCATCCAAAACGCTATTGTCCATCGAACCATCCTGAAAATGGAGTACGCCAATGCCGAGGAGGAGGTCAGCAGCCGTGAGGTGGAGCCGATTGGCCTCACGTTCTACTCCCTCAACTGGCACCTCATCGGCTGGTGCCACTTGCGCAACGATTACCGAGATTTTCGCACCAACCGCATCCGGCGGCTGACCGCTTCGATAATGCCGTTCCGCAAGGCCGACCATATCGAGTTGAACGAGTACCTCCGAGAATTGGAATCGAGGGTAAATCAATTTGGGCAAAGTAAATTTTGACCCATTTTCAAAAGCCACAAATGGGGGTGGGGGGCGGGGGGGGGGGGGCGTTTCCTTTTTAAAAACCAAAATCCTACTGACATACAGTTGTCAGTCTTCGCCCCCATCTTTGTCCCATTATTCATCAAAACTTAAATCATTATGACGATTATTTCATTGTTTATCAGGGAGTTAGAGGCAGAAGCCCTCACCACCCGCAAAATGCTGTCCCTCATTCCCACTGACAAACTGGACTGGCAACCGCACCCCAAGAGCATGGTCATGCGAAACTTGGCCGTCCACATCGCCGAGCTGCCGAGCTGGATTAGCATGGCCTTCACCGCCGACGAACTCGACTTTGCAGCAGCCCCCTACGAGCCAACTCCCGCCGACAGCGCGGAAGTGCTTTTGGCTATTTTCGAAAAAAGCATGGTGGATGGCAAGGCGCAACTTGTGGAGGAAAACACGGCCCGCCTCGGCGAGCGTTGGGTGCTGCGCCACGGCGACATGATTCTGTGGGATGCTGACAGATGGGGCGTCGTTCGCATGGCACTGAGCCAAATGATCCACCACCGGGCGCAGTTGGGCGTGTACCTCCGGCTTTTGGACATCCCCATCCCGGGTAGCTACGGGCCAAGCGCTGATGAGCAGGGTTTCTAAAAGTAAAAAATCACCCGATTTGGATGCCCGCCTTTGTGGGGGGCATCTCTATTTTACGCCATCAAACTGAAATCCATGCAACCAACCATTCAAGTTTTAAGCGAAAAAAAGCTCGTCGGCAAGCGCCTTACCATGTCCCTCGCCAACGACCGAACCGGCGAACTTTGGGGCAGCTTCATGCCCCGCCGCCGGGAAATCACAAATGCAATCGGCACAGAATTGTACTCGCTGCAAGTTTATCCTGCCGGATATTTCGAGCAGTTTTCACCGCAAGTTGAGTTTGTGAAATGGGCTACCGCTGAGGTAGCTGATTTCGATACCTCGCCGAACGGAATGGAACCTTTCACGCTACCGGGCGGGCTGTACGCCGTGTTTCCGCACAAGGGACCGGGCACCGGCATTTTCCAGTACATCTACGGTACTTGGCTTCCAAACTCCGAGTACCTGCTGGACGACCGGCCGCATTTTGAGTTGTTGGGGGAAAAGTACAAGAACGGCGACCCGGACTCGGAGGAGGAGATTTGGATTCCGATAAAGTGTCGGATTTGATTTTCACGCGAGCAGTATTGCAACGTGGGTTAAATCAGTGTGAATCTGTCAAATCCATCTAATCCGCGTTCCAATGCTCCTCGCGGAAAAAAGAATCCGCCACTACCCCACCCTATCGAACCAAAACCCGCTTCATTCGCTTTCAGAAAATGCCGCTTGCGCAAAACGGGCGGCATTTTTTTTCAAAACAGTCCAACCGTGACCAACTCAAAGGAAAAAATATTCACCCCCTACCAGATTTTCATCATCGTCATCCTCGCCCTGACGCAGTTCACCATCGTACTCGACTTCATGGTGCTTTCGCCGCTCGGTGCCATCTTGCTCAAGGAACTGGACATCACCACCGGGCAGTTTGGCTGGGTCGTTTCGGCCTACGCGTTCAGCGCTGGGGCCTCGGGTTTGCTGGCCTCCGGCTTTGCCGACCGTTTCGACCGAAAGCGGTTGCTGATGTTTTTTTACACGGGTTTTGTCATTGGGACTTTCCTCTGCGGCATTGCGCCGAACTACCATTTCCTGCTGATGGCTCGTATCGTGACGGGCATTTTCGGGGGTGTCATCGGGTCGGTTTCATTCGCGATAATCACCGATTTGTTCCCATTCCAGGTGCGGGGCCGCGTAATGGGTTTCGTGCAAATGGCCTTTGCCTCCAGCCAAGTGCTGGGGCTACCGATTGGCCTGTACTTCGCTAATATCTGGGGCTGGCACGCGCCGTTCCTCATGATCGTGGGGCTGGCCGTACTGATTTTGCTGGCGATTATCCTAAAAATGCAGCCCGTGACGGCGCACCTCGCACTGCAAAACGAGCGTTCGGCCTTTGGCCACATGTTCAAAACGGTCGCCGATAGCCGCTACCTGCAAGTTTTCCTCGCCACTACCCTACTCGCCACGGGCGGCTACATGCTCATGCCCTTTGGCACGGCCTATGCCGTCGGCAACTTGGGCCTAAAAATGGAACAACTGCCGCTCATCTACTTTGTGACAGGTATTTGTTCCATGATTGCCGGGCCGTTGATTGGCAAGCTGTCAGATATGATTGGCTCGTACAGGGTCTTCGTGGCCGGTTCCATCCTGACCATTGTTGTCGTATTGATTTACACCAACCTTGGCATCACGCCGCTTTGGTTGGCCATCGTCATAAATTCAGTACTTTTTGTGGGCGTCACTTCGCGGCTCATTTCGTCCTCTGCGCTAAACACCGCTGTACCCGACCCTGCCGACCGCGGGGCTTTTATGGGCATCAACTCCTCCGTGGCACAGGTGTCCGGCGGCATCGCCACAGCGGTGGCGGGAATGATTGTGGTGAAAACGGAAAGCGGGTACTTGGAGCACTACCCGCTGTTGGGCATCGTGGTGATGGTAGCCATGATTATTACGATGTTGCAGTTGTACAAGGTGCACAGGGCATTGCGAGAGCGGAAGCGGTTGGCGGAAGCAGTTAATGATTTAACGAAATAACGTTTTCGTTAATTACTAAGCAAATTTATATGATTCCTTTCCCATACTCCTCGTGATAGACGCATAGGTTCTTGAATGAATCGCCAAATTGGCTTATAATTAACGAAATAACGTTTTCGTTACTTAGGCAAGACGAAGTGTGGGTTCTCAATAATTCCCAGAATATTCCCAAACGGGTCAAACACCGTCGCCACCTTGATGCCACCACCGACTTCCGTCACGGGTTCCCGTTCCTTGGCTCCTTTTTCCAGCAGTCGGGCAAATGCGATCTCGGCATTTCCCACACCCCAGTAGGCTAGCACCCCTCCCCCACCCGGTTGGTTGACCCCATCGGCGGGCATGATGCCCAGTTCGTAGCCACCGACATTGAAGCCGACGTAAAATGCTTCATCGAAATAAGGCGGGAAGCCGAGCACGTCAGCGTACCAATCGCGGGCAGCCTGCAAATCGGCGTTGACGTAGATGACCGTGCGCAGGCCGTGGAAGTAGTTGGTATTGTTTTCCATAATTGTGATTTTAACGAAATAACGATTTAATGAAAATAAAGATGTCGGAGTTGGTGGATGATGATGTTTTTGGAACGAAATAACGAAAAGCGCATTTCGTTATTTCGTTATTTATTTCTTTCGTTAAACATTGCCATCAAACCCAAAATCGGTCGGACGGTTTTGGGCGAATACAAGCGTCGATTTTCATGCGAGGCGACCCAGCGTTGCTGAATGGGATGCTGATTTCGTTAGAACGCCGAAAAACGACCAAATTTCAAGTCGGCATCCCCCAGGCCCGCTGCCATTTTCAGCTTTTCGCCTAACCTTGAGTAAAAAACGAGACAAAATCGTAACGATTACACGAAATGACGAAATCGTTATTTAACGTTATAGTGAAATCGTTACCTCGAATTCTTGAAATGTTCGAAACAAGTGGTGAGCAGACTGACCATGCTCATGTCCATTTCGTTGGCATAAGCCTTGAACTCACGCTTGAAGGATGCGGCCACCTTGAAGTTAAGTGGCCTGAGGTCTTGGTCGGCATTACGAGTGAGGTTGGCTGGCGCCTCGAACTCCGGAGGCGGAGCGCCCTTGCGGTTGGTGGTTGGTTTGCTAATTTTTGCCATGATATGCTGCTTTTACCGGATGTTAAAATAGATTGAATTAACGTTTTAACGAAATAATGAATTCGTTCCTACTTGCGCTTCCCTTTTTTCACAGCTTCCACTCGGTTCACCACGGCCTGCACCAGTATGTCTACCTTTTCATTAATGGTTTTGAAGCCAGTCTCCGTGGCACACTTGCCCTCATCACTGGCGCGCCTCACGGCGGTCTTTTCGAAGAGTACGCCATCAAGCAAATGATAGCCGCTTGCCCTCACGTATTCCATGCCCTCGGCTAGTTCAGCCTCACTGTTGCCGATGCGGGACAGGGCTATGGCCAGTTTTTCAGCTGGAACACCGTTCTTTTTTAGCTCGTGGGCAAGCTTTATAGTTGGTTCCAGGTCGTCGAGCGAGACGCCCGTGGGCAGCACAACGAGGTCGCTGGCCTTGGCGATGTCGAGCGTCTTGCTGGTGGAGTGGGGCGCTCCGTCGAAGATGATGAGGTCGTAGCGGTCGCCATGCTTGATGGCATCGGCAACGTTGACGAACTGCTCAACTGCGACTATTGGGTTGATTTCGTTCTGCAGCCTGCGGCGGTTCCAGTTGGTGCAGGTTCCTTGCGAGAGGTCCATGTCCGCTATTTTCACTGCCCATTCGTTGGCGGCATAGTTGCAGGCTACAAGTCGGGCAACGGTAGATTTGCCTACGCCCCCCTTTTGTGATACGACTCCGATGACCAATGCCATAGTATTTTGTTTGATTGATATAGATTTAACGAAATAACGATTTAACGCCGAATTGCTTTGATGCGGCAAAGCTAAAGCACAACGACTAATTAGAAAAGGGATAGGGGGATATTTAACGAAAAAGGGAAATAACGAAATCGTTATTTGCTGAAAATTGAGTTTCCGGAAGTACCTCTGTGCCCAAATGCCACGCACAAGTCGAAATACCTCATCTATCAAAACTGCCACATCGGGTACACATCAAGACTCATGAAAGTCCTATCGTACTGGGCAAAATGCGATGCAGCATCTAACATAGAAACTAAAAAATACCACTTTCTCCTTTATCTAAATTGGTTGTTTAAAGTTTTCATTGTTAATCTTTATACATTTACATGCAGTTTAATTATTTGATAATCAGTGCTTTATAAACTAACTTGTGTACTTAAAGTGGGATTTATGTGTGCCTTTGAAGGGAATTTCGGGTACCTGATGTGGGCACTATGTGTCATTGACGTGGGCTTGCCGCGTTTTAAATGTGGGCGCCAAGTGTCCCCAAAGTGGGATTTTCGCGTAGCAGAAGTGGGCAAGTGGGGTACTTTTAGTGGGTTGTGTACCAATAGTGGGATGCTTTAGCTGGATTTCCCGCCATTTCCACGACTTTTACCAAGAGAAATAGGCCAACAAGTGAGCAAATGCAAGGTTGAGCAGTCGCCAAGTGTACTTGATGTGGGAAATGAACGAAAAGGGTAGAGATAACACATAGGCACAATTTTTTGTAACCTATTGAATTACAAGTAGTTAAGATAGTTATTATGCTACTCGTGTACCCTGTGTGGGTAAATGTGTACCCGAAGTGGGGCAGAATTACGAAGAAGTTTTTCTTTTGTTTCACTCATGTGTACCCTATTTGGGAACGCCAGTATTTGCAGGTGTTTTGTGGTGTTCCTGCTGTGTGCGTGTTTTTTTACCAAAAAAAGCGTCGTTAACCGGGTTATCAACGGCAATGAATTTACAAAAACATGCAGGATGTGTACCCGCTGTGGGAGTGTTTTTCATTTAAAACGAAAGTTTTTTGCCTTGATGTGTACCCGCTGTGGGAAATGTTGAAAAAAAGTGTACCCCATGTTTTTGTCATGTACACGCGAGAAAATATTTTGCCTCCAAATTGAGTCACCATGCATCCGGAAAAGACAAAGAAGGTCGCCGCCATTGCCAACCAGTTCATTCAACATGCGCGATACAAGCTCACGCCCCGAGAGCAAAAGCTCATCCTCTACATGGCCACGCTGCTACGCCCGGAGGACAGCGACTTCGAGACCTACCTTGTGCCAGTGTCCGAAATCGAGTACATCCTGAAATCGGACGAGTCCAAAAAACACGGCTCCTTCTACGAGCGCCTTGACGACCTCCTCGATAGCATCACTGATAAAAAAATCACTTTTCCCACTGACTTCACCGTGGACGGCCACCGCCTCCGCGGCCATATCAACTGGGTAGCCGGAGCAGTGCCAAAGTACGACGAGCACGGCGTGCTCTGCGTTGAATTTGGTTTTTCACCTCAGATGAAGCCCTTTCTACTTGGCCTCAAGGAGCGGTTCACTCGGTTCGAGTTCCTTGAAGTGGCGAAGATGAAGAGCGGCTTCAGCATCCGTATTTACCAGATGTGCAAGGCATATTATTTTGAAAATATCCGGCATGGGCGCAACGTGTTTGCCGCAAACATCAAAGATTTCAAGTCAAGGCTGGGCATTTCCGACAAGTACCCCGATTTCCGCAACTTCCGCCGCAAGGTGCTGGATGTGGCCAGGGACGAAATCAACGAAAAAACACACCTCAAGATTGAATACGATTTTATCAAAAAAGGACGCAGCATCACCGACCTCCGCATCGTCATCAACGAAAAGACCGACTTCAATCCAGAGTCGGAAGCAGCGGAAGCGCCAGTGGAGGCAACCAAGAAAAAGACCGGGAAGCCTGCAAACGACCTCCAAACCCGCATCGAATCACTGACCGAGGCGCAGCGCCGCGCCTTCAACACGCTGACCGAATACGGTGTCAGCATGGTCTTCGCCCTCGACGAGGTGCTGCCCATCATCAAGGGCAGCGAACTGTTCGGTTACGAGGACTATTTCGTGCTGTTCATGCTCGCCTTTTTTGAAAAAAAGACCAACGTTAAAGGGCCGAAAGAAAAAGTCAAGGCGTTTGCGGGGTGGGTAACCAACCGCCGCTTCGAAGAGGCCAACCTATACGCCCAACTGCTCGAACAAGTGGTTTCGCGCAAAAAAAGCCTCAAGGACGACGAGCGCATCAACCGAGAGCGCGCAAAAAACATCACTGCCGCCGATTTCCGCCAATTGCTCGAAGAAGAAAAATCCATCGGAAAGACGATGGAGCCTGCATTTTCCTTGCAAAAAAAAGCCGCCAACCAGGCCAGTCGGATGAGCAGGGTAGGGGAGGGCGCCGACCTTTTTACCCCAACGGCCAAGCAGGATGCTCCCCCAAAAGAGAAGGCTGTTTTCAGTTTTGACATTTTCAAAAAGGAACATGCCGACGTTTACAAACGCATCCACAAGGAACGCAAGGATGCGTTTGAAAACTTCAAAACGGCATCCAACTATAAGCTACTGCTTGAGAACAGCGTGCAAGCCTACTGCGAGCAGTGGTTCAAACAACAACAATAATCGGTCGGAGGTATGAAATGTGCGAGTCACCAAGCACCTCATACCTCATACCTCATACCTGACTCATGCTTCCAATCCTCTTCGAAGACAACTATCTCCTCGCCGTCAACAAGCCACCGGGCATGCAGTCCGACAAAGACAAGTGGCGGCATCCCAGTGCAGAGGTGGAGGTGACCGTTTATTTCAAAATTACCTATCCCCTGAAAAAGCAGCTTGCCGCCGTGATGACCCATCGCCTCGACCGGGCGGTGAGCGGGGTGCTACTGTTTGCAAAAACACCCGCTGCCATCAAGTCGCTCGGCTCACAGTTTGAGGGGCGGACTGTGGGCAAGTTCTACCTCGCCATTCTTGAAAAATGCCCCCCGCAGGACGAGGGCGAACTGGTCCATTGGCTTAAAAAAGACGACGAGCACAAGCGCGCAATCATCGTCAATCCGCACACGAAGGCATCGAAAGAATGCCGCCTACTCTACAAGGTTTTGCAAAAAAAAGGAAGGGAAATGCCTCGTGGAAATCGAGCTGCTAACCGGGCGCTACCACCAGATACGGGTGCAAATGGCCACCATCGGCTGCCCCGTGCTCGGCGATGAAAAATACGGCGCAAAGCCCATAAAATCAGACGTTTCCATGATTGGCCTACATGCCCATCGCCTCGTTTTCGACCACCCGAAGACGGGGGAGCGGATGGAGATAACTACTCCGCCACCCAATTTGGGGGAGTGGAGCAACTGGAAATGAAAAGAGGCTGGTTGATATGAATCAACCAGCCCCTTTTGTTTTTAGTCTTCGGAAATGACCATGTTGTGGTCATTCTACCACCAGCTTCTCCACCTTCACCCAATCCCCTGCTCGGCACTCCACGAGGTAAGTGCCCGGTGCAAGCGCTCCCACTTCGATGGCTTCCCGCACCGCCATCACAGGCAGGTTATTTTGGTAAATGGTTTTCACCGACCGTCCCTGCGCATCCATCAAACGGAGCGTGAGCGGAGCCGCTTTTTCCAACGAAACCTCCGCGAAGCTGCGCGCAGTGGCCGGGTTGGGCGACAGGCGGATGGTGTTGCTGGCAGCTATTTCGCCAGCGGCGGAAAACGTAGAAGCCTCCACGCCGTACCACAGCGTCTGGTCAACCGACTGGTCAACGTTCACCAGAAACTTGCTAGGCGACACGGGTACGTACAACGTGAAACTGCTCTCCTCGCCTGTCGGCGAAAGTGGGTAAATGCGCAGGCTGTTCGTGCCAACGGGTGTGGTGAGTTCAAACGAGAGTTGCATCGGGAACAGCTCGGTGGGCTGCTGGCCCCAGCCGTTGTTGACGCTGTTGCCCTGCCAGGTCATGTTCGTGTTCTTGATTTTGGAGGAAATGGTCAGCACGCATTCCGCCGACTCCTCAATGGGTTTGTCATTCAGTGACAGGAGGCTGACGGCGGCGAAGTCGTTGCCCGAAAGCACCTTCAGCGGCCCAGCCTCGTGCGGCCCGTTTTCGTTCACGAAGCCGCAGATGCTGACAAACTGCGGCGTTACCGTTTTCAAAATGCCTGTTTCAGCATCAACGCTCGTCTCGCCCGTGGAGGTAGTGGCTTGCAACCCCGGCCCAGCGGGCAGTACGCTGAAATCGGGCGCTCCCGTCCCATCGAACCCAGCGGTGCGGATGGCCGTGGTCAGCGCCAACCGGCTGTTGTAGGGCAGGTGGGTGCCCCAGCGGCCAGCGTTGTCGGTGAGGGGCACTTGGTTCAGCATGTAGTCCTTCGAGTAGGTGATTTCAAGTGGGTTACTTGCTGCCGAAATCAGCCCGTTGCGGTAAGCGTAGGCGTACATTGGCGACAGCGCCATCTGCGCCGAGTTGCGGTTGAGGAGGTAAAAATCCTCGACCATGTCTTTTTCCCATTCCTCAAAATCGTTGTTGTACTCGTAAAACACGATGGCGTCGGCATCGTGGAACGCGCCGTAGGCCGCCATCCAGGGCATCATTTCCACTTCGTAACGGTTGGGGAAGGCGTGGTAATATTGGCTCAGCGTGAATGGTTTGCCCTTCATGGCCAAGCCGCTGAACAGCTCGTTGGGCGTCGTCCACCAGTCGCTTTTCACCATCGGAGTGTTCATGATTTCCCAGTTCCAATTCGTGCCATCATAATACCAGGCGGGGTAGTCCCACAGGCCGTGGTCGTCCACGTAGTCCATGTCCTGGTGGGTGAAAACATCGGAAGGGCCGCCCAGTGAATTGGAGCCGGAGATGGGCACTTGCACGCCGAGTTCGTTGCGGAGGTAGTCGCGCATTTCCATGAAATAATTGCGCTGGAGCGCAAGGTAAAACTCCGTCATGTCGGCCACACGGGGAAGAGTGTAGTCCAGCCGCTCGCCGTAGATGATGCGCCGGAAGTTGCCACTGGCAAGGCTCTCGCCGAGGATGACGCCCGTTGCGCCAGCGTCGGCGAGGCTCATTTTGTCAAAATAAAAATTGCCAAGCTGGTTCTCAAAGCTGAAGGCGAAGCGCACGAAGTCGGCGTTGTCCTCCGGTGCGATGAAGGTGTAGCTGAACTCCTGCCACTGCGGCGTGAGGCTAATCTGTTTGCTGCCGTACCATGTCCAGGGGTCGAGGTTGCGCATGGTGTAGGCGTAGATGGTGGCGGGCTGTTCGGCCCGGGCGGCGAAGTGGACGGTGTAGGTCTTGCCCGCCTCCACGCTCAGGTTTTCTTGCTTGAACTGAATATGCCAGCCCGTGCCCGTCACGTTGGTCACACTGACGAGGGCGCAATCTTGCCCCTCGAAGGGATTGGTTTGCACGATGCTGAGGGTAGCGGCAGCGGCGTCGTGAAGTTCGAGCTTCCAATCGCCGTTGGGGTTTCCGTTTTCGAAGTTGTTGTCGAGCAATTGCTGGTTGGAGCCGGGGGTGCTGGCGTTGTCGTTCCAAGCTGTGGCGAGGGACGCTTGGTTGGCGTACTTGTTTTGCAAAAACTGGTTCCAACGCAGGTCGAGCGTGTCGCAGTGGCGCTGCATGAGCATTCCGTCATTCGAAAAATGCTGGAGGCGGTCGCCGCGCCAGTAGCTGTACAGGCTGTTTTCGTCGGTGATTTCGACCATTGCCATCACGGGGTCGTCGGTGAGGGCCAGGCCCGTGTACAGGCTGACCGGCGTGAGCAACTGCTGGGCATACTGCTTTTGCAGCGCAATCAGTTGTCGGTCAAAAATGGTCACAGCCTTGCCAGCGTCCTGGATGCTGTCGGCGTTGAGCACCCCGTCGCCTGCTTGAAACCGGCGCTCCACGTGCAGGTTGATGTTGGCGTAAATGCCCTGCTGCTTCAGTTGTGCCAGGAAGTAGTGCAGCTTGTCGAGCGTGAAGAAGTTGAGCACCTGCGTGGTGTTGGAGTTTGGGTAAAAAATGGAGCCATCGTCGCCCGCCCAGGTATTGTCCATGCCGTTGAATCGGACGAGGTTGATGCCCAACTTGCGCATCCGGGCGGCCACCCACGGCGCTTTATTTTTTTTGGGAAAACAAGCGCCGTTCGTAACGTTCACCCCCCAAAAACGCAGCCGCTCGCCGCCTGCCTCGAAGTGGCCGTCCATGCTCACGCCCACGAAATCGGTGATGGGCTGCTTCGCAAATTCGGGCAGGAAACGCTGTGCCGTGCTGTCGCCGGGCGGCATGTAAAAATGGAAGCCGTCGTCGAAGTTTTGGGCTTGGAGCGAAATGGAAAGCAGGAGCAGGAATGGTAAAACGGTGCGCATGTCGGTGTGGGTTTGGTGGAATGATGAACCAGGAACTGTTTGGCAAAAGTCCGGTTTTGAATTAACTTTGGTAAAAAATTTAACAATGGAAGTAGCCGCTGTCATCAAAGAACGAAGAAACCTGCGAAAACCCTGCCGGAGGAGTTTGTTTACGAAACCCTTGCCGGGCGGGTGTTTTACCGCAAAGGCTACCGCGATGTGCTGAACAAAACAAAAACCATTGAAGAAATTATGGGATCCAGCGGACTACAATCTATCATCGTCAGCTACTTGATGATCGGTGATGGTCAATGCTGAGGTGGAAAAGCCGCTGCTTTGCAACGCAAATTGGCCTCCTTGAGCCACCGGGCAACAATCCTGCGACGGGTGGATATTGGAGCCGACTTCCGTTCTCACCCCCGACTTGGTGGATATTCACTATGTGAATGTCCCCGCAAAAATCTTTATAGAAGTGGACATCCGTGCCGATGTGGAAGACCTCGGCGAAACCGGCTACATCACCCTGAAAACGAACGAGTTGTTCAAGTTCGGGCGCCGAAGGTCTTCTGGGTTTTGTCAAGGGCTGAAAAGTCATCGTCGGGCGAAGAACGGCGAAAATCAGGGTACTTGGGTCGGAATCGAGGATACCGAAGTGCTGGACGGCGTAACCTTCAACATTGGCAAATACCTCGCCCAGAAAGGCATCAACCCGCTTGGAAAGGGCTGAAACGAGCCTACTCATCCCTCAACAGCGCCTCCAACTCGCCCGCTTTGCGTGGCGCCCTGTACCCAATCTCGAACATTTCATCAAAATGCGCCCGGTCGAAAGTGCCGAACGCCGCCAGTTCGTGCGGGGCGATGACCACGTTGCACAGGTGGTACTTGTGTATCGAGTGATGGTGGATGCTGAGGTGGAAAAGCCGCTCCATCACCGCCAAGGTGTTCTTGATGTCGCCGGGCTGCAAGTCCTTGAACGGGTGGACGTTGGAGCCGACGATCAGCTCGCACTCGCCCGTGAGCGGCTCCACGGGGAAGTTGTTCAGCGCCCCGCCGTCGGTGTAGAGCTGACCCTCGATTTCCATCGGAGTGAACATCACCGGGAAAGCCGCAGAGGCCAGTACTGGCCTGATGAGTTGTCCGTGCGAAAAGGTGCGCTGCCTGCCACGAACCATGTCCGTGGCCGTAACGTAGAGCTTTTTTTTCAAGGCTGAAAAATCGTCGTCGGGCAAAAACTCCTTTAGAATTGGGTAAAACTTGTCGGAATCAATGAAGCCAGGCTTGCGCGTGGCGAAGTGTCCGATTTTGAAAATGGAGGTTGTCTTGAAAAAGTCGAGGATGGTACTGATGGAGTGCCCTGCCGCCCGTAGCGCCCCGACCAGCGCCCCGGCGCTCGTGCCGGAAATGGCTACTGGTTCGATGCCGATTTCTTCCAAAACTTGAAGCAGGCCAAGGTGCGCAACACCGCGTACACCGCCGCCGGAGAGCACAAGGCCGATAGTTGGGGATATTTTTTTCATGGGGTAAAATTCTTAAAAAAAACGCACTTGCCCTAAATAAATACGGCGGTGCGCACCAGTGCGCACCGCCGACTATCAGAATTTAAACAGTTGAAAATAAAGGATTTATATGTTTTAGCGAAGCACAACGAACCGCTCCACCCGTCGGTTTTGGCCTTCCTCCACGGTAAGGAAGTACAAGCCAGTGGGCAAGCCCGCCACGTCCAGTTGGAAGTAGTTGTTGCCTTCGGTAGCCTCCATGTTTTTAGTTTGTATTGTCCGGCCCATTTGGTCGCTGACCATGATTTTGCCGGATTGGCCCGTTGCCGAAAAGAAAGAAACGGTCAGTTCGTCGTCAACCGGATTTGGGCTGAGGGAGATATCAACTGTCTTCACGTCGGGGTTCAGCACGATGGATGTTTCGCCCGGGTCTCCGTTTGTCAGGTTGCCAGTCTGCACGACCGAGAAGTTGTCAATGGCCATGTCGCTCCTGTCGCCACCCGTGGTGGCAAACATTCGGAATCGAATGCTACTGCCACCGTTGTTGGTGAAGTTCAGTGTCTGTGTTTTCCAAGAGTTGCCCTGATTACCCTGCTTGGTCCAAATGGTACTCCAGGTATTGCCGTTGTTCAAGCTGAACTGAAGGCGCAGCGTGCCCATCTGCGAGCCGTACCTATGGTAGTTGAAGCTGAGCTGGAATGTATTTATCCCAGCAATATTGAGGCAAGGGCTTAATAGGTAGGCTATTTTGTTGGTGTTGCCAGTGGCCTCCGTGTAGGCATAGAAACTGCCGTTGGCCGCGTTGTCCGGCCCGGTGGAGGCGGTGGGCGTGCTGCCCGAGAGCAGTGTCCAGTCCATCTGGTCGTTGGTGGCCTGCGACCAATCGCCGAGGCCGCTCTCGAAGCTCTGCGTGTGCGGCAGGTTGGCGGAGGTGCAGTCGCCGGAGTTCGTGCCAACCGTGGCACTGCCCGTTTTGGTGCTCGTTGCATCCGTCACTGTCACGTTGTAGGTGCCTGCGGCAATGTTGACGAGATCTTGCGTGGTAGCACCGTTTGACCAAAGATAAGTGAATGGCGCTGTGCCGCCGCTCACGGTCATGTCAATGGCACCGTTGTTCTGCCCACTGGAGGCATTGGTTACAGAAAAACTGAGCGTGATGGGCGGTGCGCTGGAAGTGGAAACGGTGGCAGATTTGGTGGCCGTGCAACCCTTGGAATCCGTCACGGTGACGGTGTATGTGGCGGGAGCGAGGTTGGCGATGTCCTCGGTAGTTGCCCCATTTGACCACAAGAAAGTGTACGCTGGCGTGCCGCCGCTCACGGTCAGGTTGATGGTGCCGTTGTTTTGGCCGTTGCTGGTGTTGGTCACGGTGGTGCTGCCGCTGAGCACAGCCGGGGCTGTGACAATCCTCGTGGCCGTGCCCGTGCAGTTGCCTGATGCGGTCACTGTCACGGTGTAGGTGCCTGCTGTCAAGTTGCTAATGGTCTGTGTGGTTCCTCCGTTCGACCAGGCGTAGGTGTAGGGCGCCGTGCCGTTGCCGGCCGTGGCAGTGGCCGAGCCGTTGTTGCCACCGAAGCAGCTCACGTTGATGCCGCTGGTGGCCACGGTGAGGCACTGGCTGGCGCAGGTGGTCAGGCAGGTGGCGGAGGTCACTTCGGTGCGGATCTTGTCACCGGGCTGTGGGCCGAAGCCGAGGTTGAAGTTGATGCCCACGCCGTTCACGAGGTGGCAATAGCTCATTATCGTGCCTTGCGCTGGCAGGGGGGCGTTGCAGCCCTCGTTGGCGCCCACTGCTGGGCCGCAGCCGTCAATGGCGGTGTTGTTGCCGTTCCAGGCACAGGCGTGGGTGTGCGGCGAGCCAAGGTTGTGACCCATCTCGTGGGTTAGGACTTCCACCGACCAGGAGTAGGTAGGAAACTGGTTGTAGGTGCTGTTGATGTAGCTGTAGGCGTAGGCGTAGCTGGTGCACAGTGCATCCACCCAAGCAATGCCTCCACCGGTGGGGGCTCCCCTCGAAACGAGGTGGGGCACATCACCGTTGTAGGTCGGCCGGTAGTTCCGGAACGAAGTCAGGGCCGCAGAAGTGGAACTGGTAGCATAGGGATCTGCGGTGGTCCATGTAAATATTTGGGAAATGTAGGTCGTGATGGCTTCGGCTTGGTAGGCGGCAGCCACGGCGTTGAACAGGCCGGTGAGGAAGTTGGTGGCCTGTGTGGCACCGCCTTTTTCGGTCACAAGGTTGTACTCGGCTTCGAGGTAGGCGCGCACACATTTTGCCACCTTCTCATTTCCGGTGTTTGGTGAGTCTTTTCCTTCGGAAACTGGTTCCTCGCCTGCACCACACTCGAAATTGTTTTCGAGCAGCAGGTCATCCTCCTTGTAAAAAATGTAGTTGGCCGACTTGGCAGTGCCGTCCGTGCGGCCCAGTACCATGTTGCCTTCTTTGGAGGTGCTCACCACCCCGATGATTTCATCCTCGAAAATGCTGATGGCTGCTATCGAGTTTTCATTGCCCTGCACAATGCCCCGGTAGTACACGCCCGGCTCATAATCAACGGGTTGGCCGTTGGATGTGCTGGTAACGAGCGTGAAATCCTCGGTGAGCAACTGGTGCCTGACCAGCTCCAGTTTGAGCGGCTTTTGATCGCCGTTCGGCAATTCAAGTTCCAATGATTCTGGGCCGGACTGGTACAGCGACTTCAAGCGACCGAGGTCCAGGGTGAGCAGTTTGCCTTCGGCAACGAGGTCGTCGAACTGGCTGGCGGACTTCGCCAGCCCAGCAAATTGAAATAGGTTTGGGTTGGTAAAAACCGATTTTTGTGCCTTGGCCTCCTGCACTTTTTGCGCCAGCGCATTGGATTGGGAATGGCCCAGAAATGGTAGCACGAAAAGACAAATTAGCAGTGAGATGTTCTTCATAAAGTGAATTTTTATTAAAAGTGAATGAGTGACCATTATGCTGGACGTCGCTTTTTCGCACAAGCTTGGCTCATTTGCCGTAGGCAAAAGCAAGTGGGCAACACGGACTGTCAGTCCGTGCGAACAGGCCAAAAAAAGCGCGTACCGTGGAGGGTCGAAGGATGTTTTTGTGAAAGGGAAAATAGGTAAAAACGGAAGGGTTCTGGCTGCTTCAGGATGAGAACTAAACGGAAAGGTGGCTAACCAAGTGTTTGTTCGTGTCCAAAAGTTTAAATTTTAAATATGAGGGAAATTCAGCCGTGACTTGGTGCCGCGTGGGCAAGACTTCTACCGTTTGTTTTGAGAAGGAGATTTTTGAGAGGGCAATAATTGTTCCGTTTTTGTCGGAACGGGCAATGTTTCTATTTTGGGTCAACTCGGCATGCAAATCCGGCCACCATTTTTTCACAAAATTTAAAGTAATAACCCTGCCTCGTTCGTCAGTCATTCCCAAAAACAGCATCTTCGTGATTGAAAAAAACAACCGTTGCAAAAAAAAAAGCCTGAATGAATCAACTGCCAAACCTTCATTTTTTCCAGGTAAAAATCCCGCCTGATAATAGGGAACGCACGGTGCGCCTACTGCTGCCACTTGATTACCGCATGTCGGAGCGTCGGTATCCAGTAATTTATGCGCTTGATGGGCAAAACCTTTTTGAGGCAAGAACTGCCTTTGGCGGTCAGCACTGGAAAATCCCGGAAACGATGTCGAAGATGCCAAAGAAGCTGCAAGCCATCGTTGTTGGGATTGACAATGCAGGGTTGGGTAGAATTCGAGAGTATGCCCCTTACAAGCGCGGACGCCAGGGTGGGGGAGGACTGGAGCATCTGCGTTTTATCATGGACGAGCTAAAACCAGAAGTGGACGGCAGCTATCGCACCATGCCCCAGCAGCAAACGACGGCCATCATTGGCAGCTCGATGGGCGGGTTGTTGGCGCTGTGGGCGGGACTGCGCTTTGGGGAAGTGTTTGGCAGGGTAGGGGCGCTATCACCCTCTCTTTGGTTCAACCCACAGGTGTTTCAATTGGCAGCGAACGATGTTGGCAAAAAAAGCAGGTTTTACGTTGCAGGCAGCATCCGGGAAACCAGCCGCATGGAGTCTGGCTTGAACAAGCTGCATTTGGCGCTTCACGAAGGGGGCTTCACCGATAAACAATTCCACGTGGTCATCCGGGAGCGGGGCAGGCACAACGAGTCGTTCTGGGGGCAAGAATTTCCGAAAATGCACCGCTGGCTGTTTGACCATTGAGGTGACATCTTCACCCATTGCATGATTGTGATATTCAGCAGACAAGAACCGGGGGAAGGTGTCAGCTCAATGCTAAAAATGTTGAGCAAACGCTATAAAATCAAAAATTCAAATTACCTTCGTAGTCCAAATCGGTCTTCTCCAAAAATAGCTCCACTCACATCCCTTTCGAATTTAAGTTTGGACTCCCCCCGTACTGCTGGCCTGCGCCAAGCAGCCGCTATTTTGATATTTTGTAAATCCAAAATCTATGAACCGCACAACACCTGTTTCAGCCCGTGGTGGCTATTGGCCGCTCATCCTCATCTCCCTCGGCATTTTCCTTTTTTTCCTCAAAGGCAGCCTCCGCGCACAGCCCGCTGGCTTCTCCGACAACATCTATCTCAACGGCTTCGACCAAGTGGCTGGCTTCACTTGGGACAACAACGGCCGCATGTACGTCTGGGAAACCGTCGGCAAGGTCTGGGTCGTCGTGAACGGCGTCAAACAATCTCCTGCGCTGCTCGACATCTCGGCAGAGGTGGGCGCTTGGCGCGACTTCGGCCTGCTCGGCTTCGCCCTCGACCCCAATTTTTTGAGCAACGGCTACATTTACCTTTTTTACGTCGTTGACCGCCACCACCTGCTCAAGTTCGGCACAGGGCAGTACAACGTTTCCACCAACGAATACTTCAACGCGACCATCGGGCGCATCACGCGCTACCAAGTGGACATCAGCACCTACGCCAGCGTCGTGCCCGGCAGCCGATTTGTTTTGCTGGGCAACTCGGTGAACGACGGCCCGCCCATCCTCCACGAAAGCCACGGCACGGGTTCGTTGGCCTTCGGCCAAGATGGTTCGCTGCTCGCCAGCATGGGCGATGGGGCCAGCTACAATGCCGTTGACCAAGGCAGCGACCCCGAAACCTACTGGTCGCAGGCCATCACCGACGGCATCATCACTTCCGCCCAAAACATCGGGGCGTACCGCTGCCAGACGTTGACTTCGTATTCTGGAAAAATACTTCGCCTGAACCCCGCCACCGGCGACGGCTATCCCAGCAATCCATACTGGAACGCGTCCAGCCCCAAGTCCGTCGCTTCGCGCACCTGGGCACGCGGTGTCCGAAACCCCTACCGCTTCTGCCATGTCCCAGAGACCGGCAGCCACAACCCCGCTGATGGCAACCCTGGCGTGTTCCTGTTGGGGGACGTGGGCTGGAGCAGTCGCGAAGAAATGGACGTGGTGAACGCTCCCGGCATGAACTTCGGCTGGCCAAAATATGAGGGAATGACCCTGCAACCCGGTTATAACAATGCCACCTACGCCCCAGCCACCCACAACCAGCCAAAAGTGGACTGGCGCACCGGAGCAGCCCGCGGCCTCGTCAACGGTTCGGTCGTCAACGTCGGTTCGGCGCAACTGCCAGGTGCCTCCTTCACAGGAAACGCCAGCACGGGCGGCGTCTGGTACCACGGCCACGAGTTCCCGCCAACTTGGCACGACACCTACTTCCACGCCGACTACGGCGCTGGCTGGATCCGCAATTTCCGCTTCGATGCCAACTACAACCCCATCGAGGTGCGCAACTTCGTGGACGTGGCGGGCGCTTGCGTCTTCGTGAACACCCACCCGACGCAGGGCGGCATCTGGTACGTGCGCTACCCCGACCAAATCCGGCGGGTCAGCTTCACCGGCACCACCAATCACGCGCCCGTGGCTACTGCTTCGGCTTCGCCAAACAGCGGGACATCACCGCTGACTGTGCAGTTTTCCAGTTTCAACACCTACGATCAGGACGGCGGAACGCTCGCCTATCTTTGGAACTTCGGCGATGGAACCACCAGCACCGAGGCCAATCCCGTCAAAACTTACAGCCCCGGAAGCTCCCCCACCGGGTACACCGTAACGCTCACCGTCACCGACAACACCAGTTTGACCGCCCAAACCAGCCTCAATATTTCGCTGAACAACAGCACGCCCGACATCGTGGCCACGAGCATTGACGCAGTGAATACCTTCAACCCCAGCGCCACCACGCCCGTCAGCCTCAGTGCCACCATCACCGATGCCAACCATTCGGCGGGGCAGTTGAGCTACCAGTGGGAGGTCATTTTGTTCCACAATGCGCACTCGCACCCCGTGCAGAGTTTCACCACCGCCACGGCCAACGTCAACCTGACGCCCGTCGAGTGCTACAACGCCAGCTACTGGTACCGGGTAAAACTCAAGGTCAGCGACCCCACCGGGGCCAGCGACACCTTTCAAAAAGACATTTTCCCGGCTTGCGCCGGAACGAGCCAGACCATCAGTTTTTCTGCGATTTCGGACAAATTAGTGGGGGCTGCACCGTTCACCCTCACCGCTTCCGCATCCAGCGGACTGCCCGTCATTTTCTACGTGACCGAAGGCCCGGCGCAAGTACTCGGCAACCAAGTGACGCTGCTCGGTGTGCCAGGCAAAGTGATCATCGCCGCTACCCAGCCCGGCAACGGAACGGTTGGTCCCGCCGTCAACGCTGAGCAAAGTTTTTGGGTAAATGTGGCTCCGCCGAGCAGTTGCAACGGCACGGGCAGCATTAGTTACGAGCGATGGACGGGCATCACCGGAACAGCCATTTCACAAATTCCACTTGCGAACACGCCCAACCAGACCGGAACGCTCAACATTTTTGAAATCCCCGTGAACGCGCTCGACAACTACGGCACGCGGGTACGCGGCTACATCTGCCCGCCCGTCACGGGGCAGTACCGCTTCTGGATCGCCAGCGACGACAACGGCGAGCTGTGGCTCTCGACCACCGGCAGCCCCACCAACAAGGCGCTCATCGCCAGCGTGACCAGTTGGACGAACTCGCAGGAGTGGACGAAGTTTGCTTCGCAACAATCGGCGCTCATCACGCTCACCGCTGGGCAGCAATACTACATCGAGGCGCTGGTGAAGGAGGGCACTGGCGGCGACAACCTCGCCGTGGGCTGGCAACTTCCCGGTGGTACACTGGAGCGACCCATCCCCGGCATGAGGCTTTCGCCGTTTTCGGCTGCTCCGCAAACACAGACCATCACTTTCCCGACCATCCCGAACAAGCTCACGACCGATGCGCCGTTCGCCATCTCAGCCACGGCCAGCAGTGGGCTTTCGGTCAGTTTCAAATAGTGAGCGGTCCGGCCACCATTTCCGGCAACACCATCACGCTGACGGGACAGGCTGGCACGGTGACCGTTCGCGCCACGCAGTCCGGCAATGCGAGCTGGGCAGCCGCCACGCCCGTTGACCGCAGTTTCACCGTGACCCAGTCGGGTGGGGGAGGGAGCGTCGACCTCTCGCTTTCGGCCAGCAACAGCCCCGCAACGGTCAATGTTTACAACTCGATTTTTTACACTTTCACCGTGACGAACAACGGCACGGCGCAAGCGACCAACGTCCGCGTGTTTGCGCCGCTGCCAGCCAGCACGGTGTACGTGGGCGGTGCCGAGTGGACGTCCACGCAGGGCACGTTCGACCATTTTGGGGCAAAAGTCTGGTACGTGGGCAACCTCGCTCCGGGTGCTTCCGCCTCGCTGACTTTGGGTTGGTACCTGCTCGCCGCACCGCCGTTCACGGGCTGGGCCGAAGTGAGCGCTTGCGACCAAACCGACCCCGACTCGTCGCCCGCAAACGGTACACCTGGCGTCGCCAACGAGGACGACGAGGTGGCCAAAACAGTGCTTGCCCCCGGCCAAGGGCCTCAAAATCAGACGATTACGTTCCCAGTGATTCCGAACAAAGTGACGACCGATGCGCCGTTTGCCCTCAGTGCGACGGCCAGCAGTGGGCTGCCCGTGAGCTACCAAATCGTGAGCGGCCCGGCCACTGTGAGCGGCAATACGGTGACGCTCGGCGGCACGACCGGCACGGTCGTGGTTCGTGCTTCGCAATCCGGCAATGCCAGTTGGAACGCCGCCACGCCCGTTGACCGCAGCTTCACGGTGGGGCAGCCGGGCCTGCAAAACCAGACTATCGCATTTTCAAACATCCCGAACAAACTGACGACTGACGTGCCGTTCACAATTTCTGCGACAGCCAGCAGCGGCCTACCGGTCACGTTCACACTGGTGAGTGGCCCGGCCACACTCAGCGGCGCAACTGTCACACTGAACGGGCAGCCCGGCACCGTGACCATCCGTGCCTCGCAAGCGGGCAATGCATCGTACAATCCAGCCCCGAACGTTGACCGCTCCTTCACCGTCAGCCTACCCGGCGGCGGCAGCGGCGTTGACTTGGAATTGGCGATGACCGCCACGGCGCAAAATGTGACGCAGTGGGGCAACATCGGTTTCACCGCAACCCTCACGAACACAGGCACCGCGGCGGCAAGCGGCGTGAAGGTTGCCTTCCCCAAACCTTCAAGTGTCGTTTATGTGGGTGGAAATGAGGTGACTGTGTCCAAGGGCAGCTTCGGGCTTTTCACTGACCAGGTGTGGACGGTAGGCACGATGAACCCCGGCGAGACGGCCACGATTACCTGCAACTTTTTTGTGCTGCAAAATGCGCCGCTCACAGGCTACGCACAGGTGACAGCCGCTACCCCAGCCGACAACGACAGCACCCCCGGCAACGGCACAGCGCCTACGGCAAACGAGGATGACGAGGCGGCCATCACCGCCGGAGCGCCGGGGGCTGGCCCACAGAACCAGACGATTACATTTAGCGCAATCCCAAACAAAGTGACGACCGATGCGCCGTTTTCCATTTCCGCTAGCGCAACGAGTGGGCTGCCCGTCAGTTTCAGCATCGTGAGCGGCCCGGCAACTTTGTCAGGAAACACAGTGACTTTGGCGGGGCAAACGGGCACGGTGACCATCCGGGCGAGTCAAGCTGGAAATGCCAGTTGGAACGCTGCTACCCCGGTTGAGCGGAGCTTCACGGTGAGCGCACCAGGGCTGCTCAACCAGACCATCACGTTCAACGCGTTGGCAAACAAAGTGACGACGGATGCGCCGTTTGCCCTCAGCGCCACAGCGACGAGTGGGCTTCCCGTGACGTTCACGCTGGTGAGCGGCCCGGCCACGCTGAGTGGCAACACGGTGACGCTGACCGGTGCGACCGGCACGGTGAGCATCAAAGCCAGCCAAGCGGGCAATGCACAGTACAACCCCGCCCCCGACGTGACCCGTAGCTTCGGGGTGACAGCACCCGGTGGCAGCGCCCCCGACCTCGAAGTGACGCTGACGGCCAGCAGCCCGACTTTGCTGATTTGGAACGATGTGACATTTACCATCGCCGTGAGCAACAACGGATCGGCGTCGGCGAGTGGCGTAAAGCTGGCCGTGCCCATTCCGCAGGGCTTGGCACACACCTCGAACACCCCACCCGCTGGCACGAGCTACGACCTCGGAACGGGCGAGTGGACGGTGGGCGCATTGGCCGCAGGCACGACAAAAACGATGACCATCAAGCTGTTTTGCCTGCAAAACACAACGGCACTGCCCTACTTCGTGCAGGTGAAAACGGCCAGTCCCGCCGACGTGGACAGCTCGCCAAACAACAACACATCGGGTACACCTGTGGAGGACGACGAGGCGCTCTGGACGCTGAACCCACCGACCAGCCCGGTGGTTGGCGCGCCGGGCGAGGTGTTTTCGCTGTTTGTGAAACAGGATGGCGCTACCGCAAAGCTGCGCTGGAGCACGAACAGTGGCGACCACTGTGTGCAGTACGGCATTGAGCGATCGGCGGATGGGTTTGTCTGGACACCCATTGCGGAGCAGCCGAACGACGAGCCGACGAGCAATTTTATTACTTACAAATTCACCGACCTGCGGCCTTTGCCAGGGGTGAATTTTTACCGCATCGTTCAGTTACGAGACAACGGATCGGTGGCTTTCTCGAACGTGCAACTATTGGAGTTTTGGGAAGATTTGGACGAGTACAAGCTGTTTCCAAACCCGGCAGGCGACTATGTGGACGTGAACCTGCGGGCCGTGGAAGGCCGTATCGTGCGGCTGCTGCTGGTGGATCGGGCGGGTAGGCTGGTGAAGGAAATGGAGGTGGAGTCGGCGTCTTTGGAACCGTACCGAATTGACCTGACGGACGTGCAGGAGGGGTGGTACACGGTGTGGGTGCAGGCGGCGGGGAGAAGAGCGACGGCGCTGAAGTTGGTGGTGGGGAAGATTTGATTTGACAAGCTCTGTTAGCGCTTCGAGCGCTAACAGAGCTTGTTGGTTTTTAAGCGATGAAATCCTATTTTTGCCAAAACAAATAGTTCAAATATGTCGGCAGCAGCAGCAATTGCATCGCCAAAGTCAAGGAAGGTTCCCCGTGAGCCCAAACGGATTTCAAAGGGACATTTCCTCCGCTACTACTCCAACCGGGAGGACGGCTACAAATATGAATGGAACGAAGGTATTGTTGAAAAAGGCGAAGGCATGAATCAGCGAAATTCAGTTTTTTATCTTCGTTTATTACATGCGTTTTTGAAGACAAAAGCATTTTGCGAAGGTGGAACTTTGATAATGCTTACAGATATGGACACCTCCCCCGTCCAGTTGAGAAGGCCGGACATAGCCTATTATGCTGCTGCCCATTTGCCCAAAATGTGGGCTGGTGAAAACCAAGTGGCTCCGTGGGTATGCGAGGTCATTTCACCAACCGATAGGGCTGAGGACATAAATGCCAAACTGGTTGAATACTTCAATGCTGGTGTGCAAGTCGTTTGGCATATTTTCCCGCATTCGCAAAAAGTGGACGTTTATACTTCGCCGGAGCAGGTGACAATTTGCCGTGGCAAAACAGTGTGCAGCGGTGCGCCTGCAATGCCCGATTTTCAGATGTCCGCTGAGGAGTTGTTTGCCTAAGCCTTCCGCTTCCAGCACCCCGCCACATGGTCGTCCACCATCCCCGTCGCCTGCATGAACGCGTAGCAAATGGTGGAACCGACGAACTTGAATCCCCGTTTTTTCAAATCCTTCGACATGGCGTCGCTCTGCGGCGTGGTGGCCGGAATGTCGCCCATTTTTTCCCGTTGGTTGACGATGGACTGGTGGCCCACAAACTGCCAGATGTAGCGCTCGAAGCTGCCCAATTCTTCCTTCACTTTCAGGTAAGCCCGTGCATTTTCGATGAAGGCATTGACCTTCAGGCGGTTGCGCACGATGCCGGGGTCGGCGAGCAGGGCGGCGCGCTTGCCATCGTCGTAGTTGGCCATTTTTTCGGCGTCGAACTGGTCGAAGGCGAGGCGGTAGGTTTCCCGTTTGTTCAGGATGGTGAGCCAACTGAGACCAGCCTGGGCGCCTTCGAGGCAGAGCATCTCGAAGAGGTGGCGGTCGTCGTGGGAGGGCACGCCCCACTCTGTGTCGTGGTAGCGGATGTAAATGTCGTGGCCGTGGCACCAAGGGCAGCGGGGAAGGTCTTGCATGATTGGAAAATTTTGATTTTTCGCAAAGTTAACCCGTTGTCGGATTTGGAATGCAGGGCGGTGCATTGCGGAGCGGCAACAAATTTTAGCGTTACGGGAATTCCAGCAAAACCAGCTCATATTAAAAATATTGGCATGGAATTTTGTATGGTAAATAAAGTTTACCCGTGGCGTACTCCATTTTGGATAGATGCCCGGTAAAATTGCCTTCTTCCTACAACAGCAGCCGTTACCGCTCTTGCGGAACTTTTACTATGAGAAAACTGCATCTGCCCTGACTGCTGCTGGCAATTAAATCAGATAGGGCTTTCCCTCCTGAAAAAATTCTTGTACCGAATTTTCAGTATGCTGAAGCGTTTGGGGCCTGATTTGGCCCCAAGACGACCAGATTCGCTATGTATTCACTTAACCGAGTTCATTATGAAACACATGTTTGATTATCTCATGGACAGAAAAGCCAAAGCCTTGCAACTGCTGGCCTTGGTTTTAATGGTGCTGCCGGGCGCGGGGCTTTGGGCGGAAGGCTCAATGGACTTTGTTGGCTACCCTGGCTACCGCTTGTTCTTCGACAACCGCAACGAGCAGCAGTTGAAGGTCTATGCCGCCGAAGGCGAGACCATCAACGTCGGTGCAAGCCACGTGGGCATTGCCGGTGGCTTCATTAGGGTTTACAGACCAGACGGCGTGATGGTTGCCACCTTCGATGGCACTGGTGGCGGCAACACGGCCATTATTTACAACAATTGGCAGGAATTGGAGGGGCCAACTGGCGGCGCGGGCTACACGCCCGGCACTGTCATCGTGCCAGTGGGGCAGGGTGGCGTCTGGACGGTGCAGATGGGTTTCCCGGTCTATGAGGCAGCCAGTTTCCTGAACCTGTTGAATAGCGACCCTTGGGACAGGGCTACCCACCAGCCCATCACCCCAACCGTCATCACGGCCTGGGACATCACGGTTTCGACGGGAGGCGCCGCCAATGCCGGAGGCACCATGAAATCGGGTCGGGTATATTCCAACGAATACGTGTCGGTCATCAGTCAAAACGGCTACATGACCTCCCCGTTGTTTTACGTGCTGACGAAAGGAGGGTATCTCTACGAAGTACAGTTCATGGAAACCGATCCGTACCGTTTCCCGATAACTTCCGTTTCGAGAGGCATCGTAAACGGCAGTGGAGAGCCTACCTACAACTCTCATCAACGAGCGGACGTTTCGCGCTCCGACAACCCGCTTGCTTGGGTCCTTGGCCAAAATTACTACTACGAACCACAGGCAGCGGATTACGCACCAAACAACCTCATCAACAACAAGATTTTTTTAAACGAGCCTGACCAGACCATGCCAGAAACGGCCATGGTCACAGATATTTTCAGGAGCAATACGCATACCACGTGGCTATTCCACATGCCCTCATCGGTGGAGCCGGAAATCACTGGATTTGAACTGAACGCGTTCAACCCCTCGGGCAGCGACTGTCTGCCAGGCTCACTGCAAACAGGCCTTGGCGCGTGGATTCATTTTGAATCCACCTTGGGCGGCGTTGCATTCCTCACCCTTGACCTGAACAACAACGGCAGCTTCACCGACTCGGTGGACCTTACCCTCAACAAAAACATCATCGTCGGACCTGATTCCATCTTCTGGAACGGCAAGGACGGCAAGGGCAACGTCATCCCCGCTACCTCCAATTTTACCTTTGGATACAAGTTGGAACTGCGCGATGGTGAAACGCATATTCTGCTCACGGACATTGAAAACAACGCTGGCGGCGTCATCTTCAAGTTGATAAGCAACGTGAAGGCGTCGTCGTTCGACCAATTTTACTACAACCACTCCAACGTGGGCGGGCCGATGAGCGGCAACAACCCAAACGGGGAGCCAGCTCCAACCAACATACCGTTTATTTACCAAAACAATTTTGGTGAAAACAAAATCCTGGACTACTGGGCCTTCGTAACCTACAGCGGCGCTGCCTTCGGCACCTTCATGGTGGACATTGTGGACAATTGCCTCGTGGCCATCATCCCCGACACCGACGGCGACGGCATCCGCGACAACCTCGACATTGACGACGACAACGACGGCATCCCCGACAAAAAGGAGTTTTGCAACCCAAGCGGTGGCTTCGCTTGCCTGCCCGGTGGCCGCGATCCCAGTGAGGATGCAGACGGTGACGGCATCTTGAACTTCAGGGATGCCAACGACCCCGCCGTGCCCAACGGCTGTACGGATGCCAACAACGACGGCATCTGCGACCAGGTAAGCCCAATTTACGACATTGACGGCGACAAAATTCCCGACCACCTTGACCTCGACGCCGATAACGATGGCATCAGCGACCTCTTCGAGGCGGGCCACAACCAGCCCGATGTCAACGGCGACGGCAGGATTGATGGCGATCCCGCAATATTCGGCCTCAATGGGCTTTACAACCCCATCGCTTCCGACCCCGATGATCCGAACGCAATTGAAACTTACGGCCGCATCGAGTGGGACGCGGACGGTGTGCCGGATCACGACGACCTCGACTCCGACAACGATGGCATCAACGACGTGGCCGAGGCTGGCTACGGCGTTTTTGACACCGACAACGATGGCCGCATCGGAGGTGGCGCTGCTAGCCCTCCCATCGTGAACACGAGCGGACTTTCCACCTTGATAGACCCGGCCATCATTGGCCAGCCAATCCCACTGCCACCGGATCGCGACAACGACGGTATCCGCAACTGGCACGACCTCGACTCCGACAACGACCTCATCCACGATGTGGAGGAGGCCGACAAGCCAGACTCCGACAACGACGCAGTCATCGGAACGGGCACGCCCGTGGTGGACACCAACGGGAAAGCGATTGCTGACGCAAACGGCCAGACGCTCACCACGACTTCGGTGCAGAAAAACACCGACGGTGACATCCGCCCCGACTACCTCGACCTCGACGCTGACAACGACGGCATCAACGACGTGGCAGAAAGCTCCCCTTTAGGGGCTGGGGGTATCGACCCCGACAACAACGGGATGCCCGGCACCGGAGCGCCAGCCGTCAACAATAAAGGTATTCCCACGGGGGCCAATATTTCACCAACATCTCAGCCGACCGACACGGACGGCGACGGCGTGCGCGACTATCGCGACCTCGATTCCGACAACGACGCCATCAACGACGTGGCTGAAGCGACTCAGCCAGATGGCGACAACAATGGCATCATCGGCACGGGCACGCCGACCGTCAACAGCGACGGGCGCGCCACCACCGACCCACAGGGCAACGCCTTGTCCACGACTTCGTCGCCACAAAACACCGACAACGACGTGCAACCCGACTTCCGCGACCTCGATACCGACAACGACGGCATTTGGGATGTGACCGAGGCCAGCAAGCCCGACACTGACCACGATGGCATCATCGGCAGCGGCACGCCAACGGTGAACGCCAGCGGCCAGGCCAACGCACCGAACTTGACACCGACCTCAACACCTCCAAACACGGACGGCCTGGGCGAACCCGACTTTCGCGACCTCGACTCCGACGATGATGGCATCGTGGACGTTGACGAGTGCCCCTTTGATGGGCCTTGCACCGACGGTGACGGTGACGGTACGCCCGACTTCCGCGACTTCGACCGCGACAACGACGGCATTGACGACGCCTACGAATGTGAAAACTCGACCCCCTGCTCCGATACCGACCTCGACGGCATACCCGACGTGGACGACCTCGACACTGACGACGACGGCCTGACCGACGCCGAAGAGTGTTCTGGCGGAAACCCCTGTCCGGACAGTGACACGGACGGCATACCAGATTGGCGGGAATACACCTGCCACGCTGGCACCACGGTAGCTCAAATCACCAACCTGAGCAGTGCTGCCACCATTTGCGAAGGCGAATCCATCAACCTCTCCGGCAGCAACAACGTACTGTTGCCCGGCACCGTGAGCTACACGTGGACCGGCCCGAACAACTTCAGTTTCACGGGCACTTCGGCACCACAAGGCCCATTCCCCGTGGCATTGAACAACTTGACGGCGGCAAACAGCGGCACGTACACATTGGTGGTTTACACAGAGCATGACTGCCCATCGCAGCCTGCCACCGTCAGCGTAACGGTGACCACGATACCAACCACGCCAACCCTCACGGTGAGCGACCCCCAGCCCTGCAACGATGAGGACGTGATGCTCTCCACCGCCGCCCAAGCTGGGCCGAACGTCGAGTATCGCTGGTACTTTGGCACGACGCTGCTCACCACGACCACCACCCCGAGCTTCCAGCTTACCAACGTGAACCAATCGAACACAGGCAGCTACTCCGTAATAGTGGCGAGGGGCAGTTGCGAGTCCGTGCCATCGGCACCCGTGGTGGTGCAGGTGAGCAACGTGGCGAACCTTGCCCCAACCCTCACCGTCACGCAGGACGCACTTTGTCAGGGCGAAATCCTTGGCCTCGGGGCAACGGGCATTCCCGGCGGCGCTAGCTACCAGTGGTTTTTCAATAATGGCACTTCGGTCGTATTGATTGGCACAACGACGGTTCCAGCGTTAACCATCTTGAGCGCGACGCCCTCCAACACGGGCAGCTACTCCGTGGTAGCCTCGGCTGGCGGCTGCACCTCGCCACCCTCCAACGCGGAGGCGGTGGTAGTTGGTGGCCTGTTGAGCCAAGCGCCAGTGCTTGCCGCCAACAGCGATACCCCTTGTCAGGGCGATCAATTGCAGTTGACCACGACAGACTATCCCGGCTTGGACGTGATCTACCAGTGGATGTTCAACGGCGGCAACGGCCCGGTCAACCTTGGCACAACTGCCACGCCGTCTTTTGAGGTAAACAACGTAAATAGCTCAAATTCAGGCACTTACTTAGTGGTAGCTGGCACGACGGGCTGTCCGCCGCAAAGCTCCAACATGGAAGATGTGACAGTCAACACCATCGCTGCGCAAGCGCCCAACCTCACGGTGGCGAACGCCGTGCTTTGCCAAACAGAGGCCATCGAACTCAGCACAGCGTCGGCGGGAAGCGGTGCGAAGTACTACTGGTACTTCAACGGCAACCCGATTGAAATCACGAACTCGCCGAGCTTGAGCATCCCCAACATCACCATCGCCAATCAGGGCAGTTACAGCGTGGCGGTGTTCTCCAACGGCTGCACCTCGCCGCAGTCGGCACCGCAAACCGTGACGGTGAGCACGGTGCTGGCGCAAACGCCGGTGCTGACCGCCAACCAGGGCAACCTTTGCGAAGGCGAAACCCTGCAACTCACGAGCACCAGCATCAGCGGCGCCACCTACGAGTGGTTCTACAACGGCGGCAACGGCCCGGTTTCGATCGGCACGTCACAGTCGCCCAGCTTCACCATCACCAACGCGTCCATTGCCAACAGCGGCCTCTACATGGTGCAGGCCAGCATCTCCGGCTGCGCTTCGCAGCCGTCCAACAGCCAAAACGTGGTGGTCTTCGACCAGATGGGCACGGCACCGAATCTCAGCGTCTCCGCCAACGTGCTCTGCGAAGGCGAGGCATTGACCCTGAGTACCTCATCGCTGCCCGGCAACAACGTGCAGTACGAGTGGTTCTTCAACAACGGCAGTGGCCAAGTGTCGCTTGGCACCACCACCGTGCCCAGCCTCCAACTGAGCAACCTGACCTCCAACAACTCCGGTCTCTACTACGTGGTGGCTGGCAACAGCAACTGCCTCACGCCCTCGTCGAACGTACAGAACGTGAGCGTGACCAACGACATCGGCCCGGCAATGACGCTCTCGGTGGTGTCTGACGTGATTTGTGAAGGCGAACTACTGGAACTCAACAGCTCCATTTTCCCCAGCACCAACGTCTCGTACAACTGGTACTTCAACAACGGCACCACCACGGTACTGCTCGGCACGACCGACTTGCCCACGTTTTTTATCCAAAACATGACGGCCAGCAACCAGGGCATCTACACCGTGACGGCCTCCGTGGGCAACTGCACGACACAGCCGTCCAATGCCCAGGACATCTACGTGACCAACGCCCTGAGCAACGCACCAACGTTGGCCGTTTCGGCAGCGCAGGTTTGTGAGGGTGAAACGCTGGCGCTCAACAGTTCAATCTATCCCGGCACCAACGTCCAGTACCTGTGGTACTTCGACAACGGCAGCGGCTCCGTGCTGCTGGCCACGACGGACGTGCCGACCTACTTCGTCACCAATGCGGCAGCGGCCAATGCTGGCGCTTATTCGGTGGTGGTTGTCTCCGGCAATTGCTCGACGCAGCCCTCGAACACGGCGCAAGTGGCCGTCAGCAACGTGCTTGGGCAAGCGCTGCAACTCGGCGTCTCCGCCGGACAACTCTGTGAGGGCGAAACGCTGGTTCTCAACAGCAGCACCGCACCGGGCACCAACCTTCAGTACCAATGGTACTTCGACGACGGCAGCGGCCCCGTGCTGCTGGCGACGACGGACGTGCCGACTTATTTTATCCAAAACATGGGAACGGCCAACGTGGGCACCTACTCGGTAGCTGCCAGCAATGGCACTTGTTCCACATTGCCTTCCAACCTGGAGGCCGTGCAACTGACGCAGGCACCGCAACTTGTCACATTCACTTCGACCGATGAAAATACCCCGGCTTGCCGTGGCGACCTCGTGCAACTCAACGTGACACCAGTGGCAGGCGCTACTTACCAGTGGAACGGCCCGCAGGGCTTCACCGCCAATGTATCGAACCCCGTTTTGCCTTCGGCAACGGCTGGTCAGGCGGGCGAATACACGGCCACGCTGACGATTGAGGGGTGCAGCTTCACCGCTGAACCTGCTACGGTTTACGTCTTCACAGGCATTGCGGCAGCGGACGACATGTTCGACGTGCAGTTCAACCAGCAACTGGAGGGCGGTGTGCTGGTGTTCAACGACCAGCCGGGCAACGTGCAGAACTGGGACATCACCATCGTGGAAGCGCCGACCAACGGCACGGCCAATGTGGTGGACGGCCAACTGAACTACACGCCCCGTGAGAACTTCTACGGCCCCGATGTGCTGGTGTACGAAATCTGCAACACAGACTGTCCCGACGACTGCGACCGGGCAACGGTGCGCATCAATGTGCTGGGCAACAGTGAAAATCAGACCTGCTTTGTGCCGAACATCATCACGCCGAACGGCGATGGCAGGAACGACGTGTTCGAGGTGCCTTGCCTGGAGGATACCTACAAGAACAACAACATGCGGGTGTTCAACCGATGGGGCGACAAGGTTTTTGAGCAGGATGCGTACAAAAACGACTGGGATGGCCGCTTCAAGGGCAGCTTGCTGCCAGCTGGCACTTACTTCTACCTGATTCAATTGGACAAGGGGAACAGCGATGAGTGCTTGCAGGGCTATTTCACAATAACTCGATAGAAAGGACTATAGATGATAGACATTAGACAATAGATGGTGGCAGGTTTCGGCAATCTGGCATCTACAGTCTAAGGTCTATTATCTAAAATCTAACATCAAAAAAATACAATGAGAAAGCTAATCCATCTTTTAATGCTCAGTTTTCTGGCTGGGGGAGTGGCGGCGCAGAGTGACGTGCAGTACACGCACTTCACCTTCAACAAGCTGGCCTACAACCCCGGCTACACGGGGGCGAAAGGCTCGTTCGACGCCCTGGCGCTGTACCGCAACCAGTGGTCGGGCATTGACGGGGCGCCCCGCACCATCCACGTGAACGCCCACACGCCGTTTGCGGGCAAGCGAAACGGCCTCGGCATCGCCCTCACTTCCGACGAAATCGGCAAGGTGAGCACCAACTCCGTTGACCTGAGCTACGCCTACCGCATCAAGCTCGGCGAGTCGAGCACCCTGAGCCTCGGCGTGTCCGGCAGGTTGGAGCAGTTGCGGTTCAAGTGGTCGGAGGCAACGCCTCTCGACCCGGACGACCCGGAAATCCCGCAGGGCGACGAAACGGCGTTTGCCACCAACTTCGGCACGGGCGCTTATTTTTTGGGCAAAAAATACTACTTCGGCCTTTCCGTGCCACGCCTGTTGAAAAATGGCCTCTACCTGAACCGCAGCGGCAAGAACGACAACCCGCGCACGACCTACGTGGCGGGCGGGTTCAGTGCCACGCTGAGCCGCAACGTGGAGTTGGTGCCTTCCATTTTGGTCAGCATCAACCCGGCTGCGCCCGTGGACGTGGACTTGAACGCCAATTTTATCCTGATGAACGCTTTTTGGGTGGGCGGCAGCTACCGCCTCGGCGATTCGTTCGACGCACTGGCCGGCATGGAGTTTGGCAACGGCCTGCGCCTCGGCGTTGGGCGGGATTTGACCCAATCAGAACTCAACAAAGTGACCGACGGGAGCTGGGAAATCATGCTCGGCTACACCTTCAAGTGCAAGTCGTGCGAGGTGAGCCACTTGCGGTTTTTCTGAACAGGATTGCTGTATTGTCATATTGTTGAATTGTTGTTCGGAGCAATTCAACAATCAAGCAATACAACAATTCAACAATCAAGCAATTCAACAATGAAATTATCATCGAAAATACTTTTTGCGCTGCTGCTGCCCACCGGTTGGGCTGGGGCGCAACGGGCGGTCAACGTGAAGATGCAGGTACCGCCAATTGGCGCTTACACCATCGAAAACATGGCAGACATCAACACGCAGTACCTCGACTACTGCGCGGTGCCCTACGGCAGCGGTGTGATGTTCACCTCGGCAAGGGGCGGCAAGCGCGTCTTCGTTTGTGACCAAGACCTGGTCACAGGGCGCTACTCCGACCTCTATTTTGCGAAGGAAGATGCCGAAGGCCGCTTCTTCTCACCGGACATGGTGCGGGGTGAAATCAACGGCAAATACCACGATGGTGCACCGACTTTTACGCCGGATGGACAGACCATGATTTTCTCCCGCAACAACGGGAGCGGCGTGAACAGCCTTGGCGTCATTGCCCTAAAAACCTATTCGGCCAGACTGGAAAGCGGCAGGTGGGAGCAAGTGCAGGCATTGCCGTTCAACAGCGACGATTTCTCCACCTGCCACCCCACGTTGACCGCCGATGGCAACCTGCTGTTCTTTGCTTCAAACAGGCCGGGCGGTTACGGTGGCATGGACATTTATGCGGTGAAAAAAGAAGGCGAAGCTTGGGGTATGCCCATCAACCTCGGCCCACATGTCAACACAATGGGCGACGAGATTTTCCCGTTCGTGACCGCCAGCAACAACCTTTACTTTTCCTCTGATGGAAAGAAGGGCATGGGCGGGCTGGACATCTACTCCGTGCTGATGATTGAGTTCGAGGCGAGCGAGGCGATGCATTTGCCTGCCCCCGTCAACTCTCCAAACGATGATTTTGCCTTCACAACGGATAAATCGGAGACAAGGGGCTACCTGACCTCCAACCGCCCCGGCGGCAAGGGCCAGGACGACATCTACCGCTGGGGCTTCAACGGGGTGCGCCCCGTGTTGGCAAACATCTGCGTGGTGGACAAAGCGACGGGTTTGCGCATCCCAGACGCCAACCTAAAGGTTCGCCTTGCTGAGGGTTCAACCTGGAGTGCGATTGACGACAATTACAATCCTGAGCAAGACTACGTCGTGCTTTACACCGAAGGATTTTCCATGCAGGGGCCGATCGCAAAAAGCTGCGAGGTGAAAGTGCCCGTGGTGCCCGGCGAAAACTATTACGTGGAAGTGAGCAAGGACGGCTACCAGTCGGCTCGGCTGCTGGCCACGTCCACCGAGATGCTGGCAGCGCCGGAGTACCTCGTGCCCATCGAAGCCGCCAAGGTTACGAACTTCACAGGCGTGGTGCGCAACAAGGCCAACGAATCGCCACTGCCCGGCTCGATGGTCAGGGTGTTGAACAAATGCACGAACAACGTGCAGGAAATAAGCACCGATGCCAAAGGCGGCTTCACCTTCCCGCTCGACTGCCGTTGTGAGTATGTGCTGCTGGTGCAAAAAACGGGTTTTGCCAAGAGCGGAAAACGTTGGAAAGCGGACGAGTTTAATTGCGCCGAAGGCGTTCCCACCTTCGGCATTTACCTCGCCCCAGAAGCTCCCACTTTGGAGACCATTACGCCGGACATGGAGGTCGGCACCGTCATCAAGCTGGAGAACGTTTACTACGACTACAACAAGTTTTTCATCCGGAAGGACGCTGCCGAAGACCTCGACCAACTGGTGGAGCTGATGAAAAAATACCCGACCCTCGAAATCGAGCTTGGCTCTCACACCGACGCCCGTGGCTCGGACAGCTACAACGAGTGGCTTTCGCAGGAACGGGCCAACGCAGCCGTGAAGTACATCGTTTCGAAGGGAATCAGCAAGCGCCGCCTGACGGCCAAGGGCTACGGAGAAACCCAGCTCGTCAATGACTGCGAAAACGGAGTGGAATGTGACGATGCCACCCACGAAGAAAACCGTCGGACGGAAATCAAGATAACGCGTTTGGAGGAAAAAGGCGTAAGGTACTGAGGGTGGAGATTGGGTAATTGGGGTATTGGGCAATTGCCCAATAACTCAATATCCCAATAACTCAACAACTATAAACCTCCCAAATCGAGTTTTTTCAAACGTGTGGTGCCTGGCAACAGTAGTTGCTGGGCATTTTTTTTTGGCGGGTATATTATCCTGATTGTATTGGATTGTAGCGATAGTTGCCCCAAAAATTTACACCAAGTTAACGGCCACGCCTCCCGTTCTTACAATTTCATCAAACGGGCTTAACATCCACTTAAAGCTGCCATCTCACCTTTGCGCATCATTTTGAGGGTAGGTTTTTCGCTCCGCAATGCCCGTAAAACTAGCCCTCCCTTACTAGCGCACATATTTCTTAATCAATTTTCAGCTTCATGAAAAAGTTACTACTTCTGATTACTGCACTCATCATTACCACGTTGGGACTGACGGCACAGGTTGTCGTCAATGCTGACATCACCACGAACACTACCTGGACGAACAACAACATCTACCTCCTGCAAGGCGGATGCCTTTACGTGACCAACAATGCTACCCTGACCATCGAGCCGGGTACTATTGTTAAAGGTGACCAAGCTGCCCTCATCGTCACGCGTGGCGCCAAGCTCATTGCCGACGGCACGCCCGAGCAGCCCATCGTTTTCACTTCCAGCAAGCCAGTTGGCCAGCGTGCTCCCGGCGACTGGGGTGGCATACTCCTTTGCGGCCGTGCGCCCATCAACGTGCCGGGCGGTGAAGCCACCGTCGAAGGCGGCTGCTCCCTCGCACTTTACGGTGGCACCGACGCCGCCGACAACTCCGGCACCCTGCGCTACGTGCGCATCGAGTTCGCTGGTATTCCATTCCAACCGAACAACGAGCTGAACTCCCTCACCATGGGTGGGGTAGGCAGTGGCACCACCATCGAGCACGTGCAAACCAGCTACGGCGGCGACGACGCTTACGAGTGGTTCGGTGGCACTGTGAACGGCAAATGGCTGGTCGCTTACGCAACGGTGGATGATATCTTTGACGTTGACTTCGGCCACCAAGGCAAGCACCAGTGGCTGCTCGGCATCAGTGACCCCGCCATTGCGGACGTGAGCGGTTCGAACGGTTTCGAGACCGACAACGACGCACAAGGCACGACCAACGAACCAAAAACGGACGCCCATTTTAGCAACGTGACCATCCTCGGCCCTATCGGTCAAGCGGGCACGATGAACTCAAACTACAAGCGGGCGGCACATATCCGCCGCTGCTCGTACCTCGATATTTTCAACTCGGCCCTGGCTGGCTTCCCATTTGGCCTGCTGCTCGACGGCGCTTGCACGGTTGACGGTTTTACTACCAACGATGAGGTGGAGTTTGTGGCAAACACCCTGGCAAACACCAGCGGAAAAAACGTGACCACGACGGTCGCTGCATCGTTGCCAGCCATTTTCACCGAATTCACTGCTTCCGGCAACGACAGCCTCGCCACCGTGGCCAATCTCATGCTGACCGACCCGTTCAACTTCACAGGTAACCCTGACTTCCGCCCGATGGCAGGTTCGCCGCTCCTCAGCGGTGCCAATTTCACCAGCCCAACGTTGGACGCTTATTTCACCCCAACCACCTACCGTGGCGCCATGGGCGACACCGACTGGACGGACTGCTGGTGCGAGTTCAACCCTACCAACGCCAACTACGACGTTGCACCTATTAATTATATCACGAAGCCTGTCATCACCGCTGGTGGTGCCACAACTTTCTGTTCAGGCGGCAACGTAGTGCTTACTGCACCTGCTGGCTTCGCCTCCTACCTGTGGAGCAATGGCGCTACCGCACAAAGCATCACCGTTTCAACTGCTGGCAGCTACACCGTAACTGTGACCAACGCCCGTGGTTGCGTCTCCGCATCTGATGCTTTGGCCGTGACCGTGAACCCAACACCAGTTGCTGATTTTACTTTCACCGTCACTGGTGCTACCGTAAATTTTCAAAATACTTCAGCCGGTGCCAACACTTATTTGTGGGACTTTGGTGATGGCATTATCTCTACCGCTGCAAGCCTTTTGCACACCTACGCCGCTGCTGGCAACTACACGGTGTGCCTGACGGCAAACACCACTGCCGGTTGTACCAACCAGATTTGCAAAACTGCCAACGGGGTACAGGCCCCGACTGTGGTCATCATCAACGACCATATCACTTCCAGCGCAACCTGGACGAACAACAATATTTATGTGCTGCAAAATGGCTGCCTCTACGTCCGTGACGGCGTGACACTGACCATCCAACCGGGTACGGTCATCCGGGGTGAAGCCGCCGCGCTCATCGTGCAGCGCGGTGCAAAATCATTGCCGACGGCACACCGGAGCAGCCCATCGTTTTCACCTCCAACCGCGCCCCTGGCGAGCGCGCCCCCGGCGACTGGGGCGGCATCGTGCTGCTGGGCCGTGCGCCTATCAACGTGCCTGCTGGCGAAGCAACCGTGGAAGGCGGCTGTGCCGAGGCACTTTACGGTGGCACCGACGCTGCCGACAACTCTGGTACCCTGCGCTACGTGCGCATCGAGTTTGCGGGCATCCCGTTCCAACCGAACAACGAGTTGAACTCCCTCACCCTCGGTGGCGTGGGCAGTGGCACTATAATCGAGCATGTGCAGACGAGCTTCGGTGGCGACGATGCCTTCGAGTGGTTCGGCGGCACGGTGAACGGCAAATGGCTCGTAACTTTCCGCACGGTGGATGACATGTTTGACACCGATTTTGGCTACCAGGGTAAAAACCAGTGGGTGCTCGGTATCAGCGACCCAGCCATCGCTGACGTGAGTGGTTCCAATGGCTTCGAGTCTGACAACGATGCACAGGGTACCACCAACGGCCCGAAGACTGACGCCGACTTCAGCAACGTGACCATCCTCGGTCCCATCGGCCAAGGCACTCCCAACACCAACTTCCAGCGGGCGCTGCATATCCGCCGCTGCTCGTACCTTGACGTGTTCAACTCGGCCTTTGCAGGTTTTCCAAAGGGCCTTCAGCTTGATGGCGCTTGCACGATTGATGGCTTCATTGCAAACGGCGAAGTTGAGTTTGTGGCAAATACGATGGCATGTCAAGCAGGTGCAAACCTGATATCAACCGTTGCTGCCTCCCTGCCCGCCGTCAAAACGGAGTTTGAAGCCTCCGGCAATGACAGCGTGGCCACGGTGACAAACCTGATGCTGGCCAACCCGTTTGCCTTTGCTGGCAACAACCCCGACTTCCGCCCGATGGCTGGCTCGCCATTACTCAGCGGTGTTGACTTCACCAGCCCGACGGTGACGAACCCATTTTTCACTGCCACCACCTACCGCGGGGCCATGGGCAATACCGACTGGACGGATTGCTGGACGGAGTGGACGCCAGGTACCACTGACTACACCAACAGCATCAACTACGGACTGACGCCAGGCATCTCCTTCACCATCAACGACCACGAGGTGACTTTCACGGGTACAACTGCGGGCGCAGCCTTCTTATTTCTGGGATTTCGGCGACGGTAATACTTCTGCAAGAGAATCCAACCCACACCTACTCGGGTGCAACTGGCCCAACCGATGTGACGCTGACCGTGACTTCGGCCCGTGGCTGTGGTCCGAAACGACATCCAACGTCGGCCTGACTGCCACGAAGGACGTGGCTGGCCTTACTGCCCTGAAGGTGTTCCCGAACCCGACCAGCGGCAATGCCAGCTTAGAATTTATGCTTAAAAACCAAATGGAAATAGCCGTGCAACTGCTTGACGTGAACGGCAAGTTGGTTCGCTCTACAAACCGGGAGTTCAACGCTGGCTTCAACCGCTACGAACTGAACGCCAGCAACTTGAACACGGGCATTTACTTCCTGCGCTTGCTTTCAGAAGAGGGCCAGAAAGTAGTGCGTATTTCGGTGATAAAGTAAAGACTTTCATACTACCATTTATTTAGCAAAAGCCGCCCGGTACTGTACCGGGCGGCTTTTTTGTTAGGAAAACATAACCTCCGCTTAACCTAAACTTAAACTTGAAAACCCGTTTCCCACCACACGCCATCGGAACTTTGCAGCCTTAATTTCACAACACAATTTCACATGAAAGCGCAAAAAATTAGCTTTACCTTCCTCCTCTTTTCGATGCTGGTGAGCTTCCTTCAAGCTCAAACTGGCAGAATCTACGGGATCATCACCGACGAGACGAGCAACGAGACGCTCATTGGCGCATCGGTGCTGGTCGTCGAAACTGGCTCCGGCACTGTGTCCGATATTGATGGTTCGTTTGAATTGAAACTGGCCCCCGGCAAGTACACGCTGGAGATAAGCTCCATCGGCTACCAGTCTCAAAAAGTGACCGACCTGGAAATCAAGGGCGGCGAGAACATCAAGATGGACTTCGTACTTGGTACCGAGACGGAAACCCTGACGGAAATCGTGATTACGGCCGCGGCCAAGCGCAACTCCTACGCGAACCTGATGCTGCTCCAGCAAAAAAGCGTGGCCGTGGTGACGGGCATTTCTGCGGAGCAGATGAAGCTCTCACCAGACAAAAATACCAGCGACGTGCTCAAGCGGGTGAGCGGCGCCAGCGTGCAGGACAATCGCTACGTGGTCATCCGGGGCCTAAGCGACCGATACAACACCGCGCTAATCAACGGCCTCAGCCTACCCAGCACCGAGCCGGACAAGCGGGCGTTTTCGTTCGATATTTTTCCTTCCAATTTGCTCGACAACCTCATCATCTACAAAACGGCCACGCCAGACTTGCCGGGCGAGTGGGCGGGTGGCGTCGTGCAGTTGAACACCAAGGAAATCCCAGAGGAGGGCTTTGCCAGCCTGAGCATCAGCACGGGCTACAACTCGCAGAGTACCTTCAAGAACTTCAAGTCCTACAAGGGCGGCAGCACCGACTGGCTCGGCCACGACGACGGAACGAGGGCATTGCCCACCGAACTGGAAGGCGTGAGCCGCGACAGTTTCAATGTCAACTCGACTAACCAAGCGAAATACGCCAAAACGTTTCCCAACGACTGGGCCATCAGTGATGAGAGCAGCATGAGGCCGTCCATGAGCCTCCAGTTTTCGGGAGGTCGCAGCTTCGGGAAACTGGGCATGGTGGGTGCGCTCACGTACAGCAACTCGCCAAAAATCGTGACTGGTGACCGCAGCGACTTCAACGTGGACCAGTCGCAGCTCTACAACTATTTTGACCGTATTTATAAAACCAACGTATCCGTTGGCGGCTTATTTAACCTTGCCTACAAGCTCTCCGACCGGAGCAAAATCCAATTGAACAACACCTACACCGTGTCCAGTGACGACCAGCTTTTCGAGCGCACTGGCACGGACATCGAGCAGGCACGCTACGTGCGCTCCAACTCCATGTTTTACACCAGCAACACCATGTTCTCCAGCCAGTTGTTGGGCGAACATGCGCTCACGGACAAGCAAATCAAACTGACTTGGGGGCTTGGGGTACAACCGCTTGACCCGCACCATCCCGTCGTACCGCCGGATGCTGTACCTGAAAAACTTTGAGGCTGGGGAAACCGACCCGTACCAAGCAGTCGTGCCTTTCGGCAACCCGTCGCCAAACTACGCGGGCAACTTTTTTGCGGAGCAAGCCGAAAACTTCTACACTGGGCGGGTTGACCTCGCCGTGCCGTATTTTTTGGGCAGTAGAAAAGGGACTTTCAAGTTGGGTGGCATGTCCGAAATCAAAGACCGGGAGTTTGACGCCCGTTTGTTCGGCTTCATCTCCTCGTTCCAGACGCCGCAAGAACTGTACTCGCTGCCGATTGACCAGATTTTTGACCCAAAAAACATCGGCGACCAAGGCTTCCGCATGAAGGAAACAACCGACCGTTCGGACAGCTACGACGCAGGCTCGACGTTGATGGCTGGCTATGGCATGTTCGAGCAGGCGCTGACGAACCGCCTCCGCTTCATTGGCGGCGCACGGGTGGAGAGCTTTCACCAGGAACTGAACTCGTTCAAGGTGTTGAGCACCACGCCGGTCATCCTCGACACTACTTTCGTAGACGTGCTGCCGAGCGCCCACTTGCTTTACGCCCTCAGCGACAGCACCAATATCCGCGCTTCGGTGGCCAAGACCGTTGCCCGCCCGACTTCCGGGAACTGGCGCCGTTCTCGTTCTTCGACTTTTTCCTCTTCGCTGGCGTGGACGGCAACCCCGACCTCAAGCGCACCACGATTTTGAACGCCGACCTTCGCTACGAAACCTATCGCAAAGGCTCGCAGTATTTCGCAGTTTCGGTTTTCTATAAAAAATTCGACAACCCCATCGAGCAGTTTTACAACAACGCACAGGGCGCTGGTACCCGCAACTTCCAGTGGCGCAACGTGCCGAGCGCCGTTGACCTCGGTGCCGAGTTGGAGTACCGCCTGCGGCTGACGCGGATTGCCCCGGCGCTGCGCGATGTCACTTTCTTCGGCAACCTGTCCTACATCTACTCCGACGTGGACATCAGCACGCTGGCAGGAGCGCGGGAGCGCCCGCTGTTCGGCCAGTCACCGTACCTTGTGAACGGCGGCCTGAACTACGACAACCGCACCCACGGTTTCGGGGCAACGGCGCTCGTGAACCGCATCGGACGCCGTATCTGGGTGGTGGGCCAAGACCAGTACCTGCACACTTGGGAAAACCCCGCACGGTGCTGGATCTGCAGTTGACGAAGCGGATCGGGGATTTTGGGGAACTGAAACTGACAGTGGGTGACCTGCTGAACCAAGAGTCCGTTTTCTACCAAGACCAAGACGACAACGGCAAGTACAACGACGATAAAGACACGAAGATAGTTGGCCAAAAATTCGGGACGAACGTCACGTTGGGCTTCAGCTACAACTTCGGCAGGAATTAAGAAAACGCTTTTGTGAAATTAAGCTTGTGCAGCATTGGGTAACTGGTGCTGCTTTTTTTTATTTCAACTTTTTAGTTGACTCCAAGGCTTTTGATTTTTCTAAAATGGCAAGCTCGCGTTCGGCACGGCGGGTCAATATCGTCAAGCGCTCGTCTTTGTTGAAACCTTGTTCTATAAGTGCTGCATTGATGCTCTCCATGTTGGCTAGCACTTGAAGTTCTTTGATGGAAGCGCTGTCGCGGAGATTTCCTTTTGCTTCTGGGTTGGCTGCTTTCCATCTTTTGGCGGTAATGCCGAAGACTGCCATGTTCAATAGGTCAGCTTCGCTGGCAAAGTGAATGGATTCCCGTTTAGTGTTCCAATCAATGGCTGGAACGAGGTTGGTGCGTACGGCATCTGTATGGATTGGGTAGTTTGCTTTTGCCAATTCTCTGCGCAAGTTCCAAGATAAGCCAAGCCTTTCCGCCTCATCTTCTTTGAGCCGCTTGAATTCTTTGATGAAATAAACTTGAAACTCCGGGCTTAACCAGTTGCAAAAATTGGTGGCAATGTCGGAGTGTGCAAAGGTGCCGCCGTACCTACCAGATTTTGAAATAATACCGATGGCGCTCGTTTCCTCAATGTAACGTTGAGGGCTTATTGATTTACGGTTATCGGCAGCATTTATTCTAAAGTCGTGCATTTGCCCGACTTTAAAATTTTCGTTGTGCAAGAATTCCCAAGTTTGGAGAAATAGTAGAGTAGCTGAATTTCTTAGCCAGTCGGCGATTGAATCGGCGGGCTTTCTTTCAGTCTGTTTCGCTATGTCTGTCAAAGAAATATAATCTTCGCTATCAATCCGCTCGATAACGATTTCCAAGCCTCGGACTGTGATTTTTTTATTTGTCATGGTATGGATGATTCGATGTGTTTAGAACTTGTTTTAAAGTCGGGTATTTGCCCGACTTTAAGCAGACATTAATCCTAATCCCCACCAAATACAGGGGTCTAATCTCCCTCGAATTCGAGGTGATTAGAATTTCTTAATGTGGTGGAATCCCACCACTTTAGGCCAAACTGGTCGAATTCGACCAGTTTAACACATCGAATCCGATATGTTTAGAATTCTAAAAGTGGTGGAATCCCACCACTTTAAAACCCAATCCCTTCGATTTCGCAGGGATTAAAACCCACCAATCCGTCCCATTTGGGACAGATTAAACGCTTCGATTTCGATGCCTTTAATTCCGTCGAATCGACGGAATTAAACCGCACAAATCTCCACCCCCCGTCGCAGCGCCGCCATTTTATCAGCGCCCTTCGGGATGAACTCCTGTGCCACGTAGCCCTTGAAACCCGTTTCGGCGATGGCCCGCATGATGGCGGGATAGTACAGTTCCTGGGTTTCGTCAATCTCGTTGCGGCCCGGCACCCCGGCGGTGTGGTAGTGGCCGATATGGTCGTGGTGCTTGCGGATGGTGGCAATCACGTCGCCCTCCATGATTTGCATGTGGTAGATGTCGTAGAGCAGCTTGAAGTTGGGCGAGCCGACTTTTTCCACCAATTCGACGCCCCACTGGGTGTGGTCGCATTGGTAGTCGGGGTGGTTCACACGGCTGTTCAGCAGTTCCATGACCACTTGGATGCCCAGTTTTTCGGCGTGTTTGGCCAACGGCTCGATGCCTTTTGCGCAAAAATCAATGCCCAGTTTGTCGTCCAATCCCTTGCGGTTGCCGGAGAAGACGATGATGGTCGGGATGCCAGCCTCCGCGGCTTTTTTCGCCAAGTCGAAGTAGCGCTCGTTCAACATCCCGTGTAGGCCGGGCTGGTTGTAGCCCTCGCTCAGGCTTTGGTTTGGGTGGGAACCCAACGCGCAGGTCAGGCCGTATTTTTTCAAAATCGGCCACTCGTCTGGCGTGGTCAGCTCGATAGATGTGATGCCCATTGGCTTCACCTGTTCACAAAGTTCCTCCAGCTTGAAGTCGTTGAAGCACCATCGGCAAACGCTGTTGCCGAATTGGCTGACGGTGGACGGTGGACGGTGGACGACCTCCCCACGAAGACCGGGCATTGCGAGGGCAGTGGCGGTGCCGAGTGCGATGTTTTTCATAGCGGTACGGCGGCTAGTTGTTTTTCCCATGTTGAAATGTTTTGCCCAAAAGTAGAATTTCCAATCCGAAATCCGAAATCGAAAATCCGCAATTGGTTCACCATTCGAACATCACGAAAACGCTCGGCGTAGCCCAGCAGATAGGCGGTAGAGTTCCTTCAAATTATAACTGGTCTGCGGCTGGTCGAGAGCGGGTGTTTCCAGCAGGTAGTCCTTGTCGAGCAGGTTGCGGCGGTTGAGGAAGTTGTAGATGGCGAGGCCAGCCTTGCCGTGGTTGCGCCGTTTTTTCCATTTCCAGGTGGCACTAAGGTCGAGGCGGATGCTGCCGGGAAGGCGGGCGGTGTTCAGTTGGTCGAAGCGGAGGGCATAGGTGAGCGAGTCGGCGGTACAGTCGTCGCAAGGCACTTGCATCACGCTGGGGATGGAGTACGGCGTGCCGCTGCGCAGGTTCAGGTTGGCGGCGAACTCCCATTTTTTCCAAGAAAGCGTGTTGACCCAATTGACGCGATGGCGGATGTCGTGGCGGGCGGGGAAGGGGTGTCCGCCGTTCAGTTCGGGAAAAAGCATCTTCACCTCGCCGAGCGAGTAGGCCAGCCAGGTGCTGAAGCCTTGCCACCTTTTGCGCAGCAAAAAATCGAAACCCGTAGCCGTGCTCTCGCCGTCGAAGTTCCAACCGCGGTCGAAGCTGTTCTCCAACCGCAGGTTGCGGGAGGTGAGGTTGCGGCTTTTTTTGTGGTAAAATTCCAGGTCGAGCAGGGTGGTCTTGTTTTCCACGCTAAGGCCGAAGGTCGTCTGCCAAAGCTCCTGCGCCGGGATGAAGTCGTCGGACAAGGCCCAGAGCGGCTCGCCAACGCCGAGGTCGCCGAAGTCGATGATTTGAAAAACGAACTGCCAGTAGCGCCCCAACCCGCCTTTTATCCTGAGGTTACCACTCTCGCCGTCCACTTTTTTCCCGAAGGGAAACCAATTGAAACTCGCCCTCGGCTCGGAATAGTAGAGGCCCCTGGCGGGGAATTGGTCCCCGCGGACGCCAAGCGTGAAGTCGAGTTTCTTGGTGGCCTGGGACGTGAACTCCGCGTAAAAAGTGTGCAGTCCGGTGCGCACCGTGTCGTTGGTCCAGAGGTTGCCTTCGAGCTGCACGGCGTTGGTGTCGCGGAACACGAGCGCCGCCTCCTGGGCTTTGAACTGGTAGCCGAACGACATGCGGTGCTGGTCGCTCGCCTGCCAGTCGTGGTGCAGGTTGAGGTTGAACTCGGTCATCGAGTTGTTGGTCGTGTAGCGGTAGATGAACGGTCGCTGGCGGTCTTCCTCGTTCCAGATAAAAGTGTAATCGTTCTCGTAGGCGCTCAGCGCGGCGCTGTATTTTATCTTGAAAACGGGCGACCAGTCGGCGCTGTGCTGCCAGCTCATGCCGAAGTTGCTGGCGGCGATGATGTCCTCCGTCTCCGTGAAAAACGTGCTGTCGTCGTAGGCGAAGCGGTAGTCGAGGCGGTCGCCGGTGGAGTAGAGGCTGAGTGCGTTTTCCCGCGTTTTCCGTCCCTTCCAGCGCAGTTTCAGGTTGGCGTCGCCGAAGCTGATGGCGGGGTTCCAGGTGACGAACTTGCTGTCGTTGACGGCTTTTTCCTGCAAGGCGATTTTGCCGTTTTGAAAAATTTGGTTGAAAAAATTCTGGTAGGCCGTGCTTTGCAGCCCGTCAATGTAACTGCGGCGGAAGGCGAAGAGCAGCGAAAACCCGCTCATTTTTCAAGGGGTCTCCACGTAGCCCTGAAGGCTGAGGAGGTTCATGCCGATGCCCCATTTGGTCTTCGAGCCGTAGCCGGGCCGGGCTTTGATGTCAATGACGCTGGAGTTGCGGCCGCCGTACTCAGCGCCGAAATTGCCGCGCCAAACGTCCACGCCGTCCACGATGAAGGGGTTGAAGGCATCGTACAGCCCGAAAAAATGGCCGGTGTGGTAAATCGGGATGCCGTCGAGCAGGATGAGGTTTTGGTCGGGGGTGCCGCCACGCACGTTGAGGCGGGAGCCGCTCTCGTCGGCGGCGCTGATGCCGGGCAGCAGTTGGAGGCTGCGTAGTACGTCCGGCTCGCCCCAGCCGGGGAGGGTAGGCATTTTTTGTTTGTCAAAATGGAAGCCGCCCTCGTCAGCGAGTTTGATCATGTCGGTGGCGAAGTCGCGGATGAGCACGTCGGGGATGGTGAGCGCTTCGAGTTGGAGGCGGTAATCTTGGCAGGGTTTCACCAAAAGCGGCCGAACGAGGTGTACTTGTTGTTTATATCCTAAATAGCTGATTATCAGCGAGTCGTCTTTTGAAAAATCGCCCTCCAGCTTGAATTTCCCATCGGCTTCGGTCGTCGTACCGACTGGCGTGTTTTTGATGTAGGCAGTGGCACCGGGCAGGGGTTGGCCGGTTTCGCTGTCGAAGATGGTGCCACAGAGGGCGAGTTGGGAACTGGGAATTGGGAATTGGGAATTTTGGGGTGTAGCGTCCAATTTTTTTATCAGAACGTATTGATTGTCAACGATTTCGAAGACAAGGCCAGTGCCTTTGAGTAGTCGTTTCATGGCGTCTGGCAATGCAAAATTTCGGAAACTGGCGGTTACTTGCACCCCTTCGATCGCCTCGTCGTCGTAGGAAAAGGAAACGGCGTAATTTTTTTCAAAAAAGGTGATCGCAGAGCGGAGGTCAGTGTTTCGGAAATTGGCGGAGAGGGTGGGGGAGGTCTGCTGGGCGTTGGCGAAGCCGAGGCAGAACAGCAAAAAAACAGTAAGCCAGTACCTGATTTGAGAAATGATTGGCATAAAAATTTTGGTGCGGATGACCTAATTCGTTTCATTGAAACTGCTTCGAAAATACAAATATCTCAATTATCTCAATGAACCAACACCGTGTCGCCTCGCACTTCGCACTTCAACTTCATGGGGTCGCAGACCATTTTTAGCGCTTTTTTAAATCCTTGTGGACAAATTTGCCCGAAAAAGTACGCTCGCCGAGGCTGTCCGAATGCAGCTTCATTTCAATATTTTATTGGACTGTACACCTCCAAGGATTTCGAGTTCACGGGCCGAACGTTTGGACAGAATGGAAAAGCGTTCCTCTTTGTTGAATCCTTCGCCAATCAGTAGGGCATTTGCACTTTCCAAATTGGCCAGCACTTGCAATTCTATTTCCGTGGCACTGTCCCGGATGTTTCCCATTGAGGTTGGGTTCGCAGTTCTCCATTGCTTTGCGGTAGCCCCAAAGATGGCGAGGTTTAGCAGGTCGGCTTCATTGGCAAAGTGTAGGGTTTCGCGTTTGGTGTTCCAGTCCAATATTGGCACTAAGTTCGTGCGCACGGCCTCTGTATGGATGGGGTAGTTGGCCTTTGCAAGTTCCCGGCGCAAGTTCCAGGTCAGGCCCAATCGGTCGGCCTCATCGTATTTGAGCCGTTGAAATTCCCTGATTAGTTGCAGCTTAAAACGGGCAGAAATTGCACTGCAAAACTCAAAGGCAATGTCGGCATGTGCATACGTGCCGCCTCCCTTGCCTTGCTTTGATTTTATGCCAGTAGCCCCGGTTGTTTCAATCCATTTTTTTGCGGTCATCACAAAGCCCACTTTCCCTGCTTGGCTTCTTAACCCATCATATTTGATGGGTTTAAAATTCGCTTCATTGTAAAGCATTTCCCATTCAAAAAGGAAGTCGAGCGTACCGGCGTTCCTGAGCCAGTTTGAGAGCACTATATCTGTCCTGGTGTCCACTTGTCGAGCTATGTCTGTTAGGCTGATGTAGTCCCGTCCTTCGAGCGAAATTAGCGCGATTTCCTTGCCTTCGACATTGATAGTTTGTTTTGCCATAGTTCAGCATTAAGTAGTGGATTGCCCCTGTGGGTAATATTTGGAGCGTCCCTTTAAACCCCAGTTCATAATCCAATGGGCATTTCGCTCACTTCACCAGCACCGTGTCCCCCCGCACTTCGCACTTCAACTTCATGGGGTCGCAGACCATTTTTAGCGCTTTTTTCAAATCCTTGTGGACAAATTTGCCCGAAAAAGTCCGTTCGCCGAGACTGTCCGCCAGTACCAAAACGCCGTACTGCCGCTCCATTTCACCGAAAACCCGCTCCAGCGGGGCGCTGCGGAAGGCGCTCTCGCCTTTGAACCAGTTGGGGTAGCCGGCCAAGCCCTGGCGCTTCTGCATTTTGCCACGCAACACGGTCACCTGTTCGCCCGCTTTCAGCAGCACCCGCTCCGTGCCTTCCGGGTTGATGACCTGTACCCGACCCTCGGCACATTTAACCTCCAATTCTTCTCCGCGGGCATACACGTTGAAAATAGTACCGACCACTTCCACCGCGCCCTGCTCGGTGCTCACGGTGAAGGTTTTGCCTTTTTTTGCCTTGAAATACGCCTCGCCGTCGAGAGCGACCTTGCGGCCATCCTTCCAGTCGGCCGCGGCAAAGCCCAGTTTTGACATGGCGTTCAGCGTCACGACCGAGCCGTCGGGCAGTTTGACTTCCTTTTTCTCACCTGCCTGGGTATGGTAGGCGGTGTCGGCGAAGCTGAAATTGTCGCGGCTCGAAAACCACCAGATGCCTACCACGCCGAACAGGAGGGCCGCTGCGATGGCGAGCCATTTACGATTTACGATTGACGATTTACGATTGACGAATGTCGGAGCGCTTGGCCGTGCGATTTCGACGATTTTGGCTTCGGGTTGCTTTGCAATTTGAGGGGTTGCAGGTGCTGGTGTTGCGGTAGGGTCCTCGGTGACTGGCTCATTTTTGAGCACTGTATTGTCAGGCTCCAGCTCCGTGATGCCTACCGCCAAGCTTCCAAATTCTTTTTCTTTTTCCAGAATCGGCTGCAATTTCTGCCAGGCGAGGGTGGGGGAGAACTCGTCCATTTCCATGCCTTCGAGTGCGTGAAGCATCTCGACATAGTCGGGGTAGCCTTCGAGGTTGCGCAGGGCTTCGAGGTCTTCTGGCGAGAGGTCGCCAGCCAGCCAGCGTGCGAGCAAGGTGTCGTCACCGCTGGGCTGAATTTCGTCGTCGTGATGGGTATTTTCCATTTTACTTTTTCTCTTTTGGGTAAACGATTGAGCGGCCATTTTCCCTACCGAGGTTCTAATCCGCAATCCCAAATCCGCAATATGCGATCGTCAGATTCCTTTCAAAATCTGCCGAAGTTCCAGCAGTGCCAAGTGCATCCGCTTCTCGACGGCCTTCACGGAGAGGTCGAGGTAGGCGGCGATCTCGGCGTACTTCATTTTGTCCATGCGGTTCATCAGGAAGACAATTCGCTGGTTTTCAGGTAGTTGTGCGATGGCCTGTTCGAGGCGGTCTTGCAGTTCCTTTATTTCGAGGTCGAATTGGGGTGTTTCGTTGGTGGCTTCCACAGCTGGAGCTTGCCGCTGGAAGCGCAGGACGACCTGCTCGTGTTTTTTTTCATCCAAAAAAGATTGCCGGCCACGGCGAAAAGATAGCCCTTTGCTTTTTCGACGGGTACTTTTTCACAGTCCCGCCACAAGCGCAGAAAGGATTCTTGTGTTAGGTCTTCGGCTTCGGTAGCACTAGCGCCTTTGTAAAAAAGGAAATTGCGCACGTGGCGGGCATGCGCGTAGAAGAGCTCGCGGTAGGTAGGCTCGTGGCAGACGTTTTTTTGTTGGAGTGATTCCATGTGGCAAGTATCAGAGGAATTTTCTCAAATAACCAAGGTGTTTGTAAAACTGGGAGTTCAGGGCTGCTTCAAGTTCACCTTTGTCAAAGGAAATCATGGGCATCATTTTCAAAATGGCTTCTTTTAGCGGGGTCAATTCGTTTTTTGAAACAGCGAAGACCATGTTGAAATCAATGCCCCTATAGTCGTGCGAAAGGCGGTTTCGCATGCCCGCCATGAGCTTCCAAGGTATTTCTGGAAATGCCTCTTTTAATCCTTTTTCAAGCTTTTTGCTTTCCTCCCCTATGGCAAGCAGGATATGGGAAACAGCGTGGAAATGCAACTGGTCGTCCTTTTGAAAAAAATCTGTTGAATTTGCAAAAGGCGCAACAAATTTTTCCACTTTTTCGATGGCTTCCAGTATTGTCAAAATATAAAGCAGGTTATTGCCGCTATACATAAATGAAGTTTTTCTCAGCCCTGTACCGGACGATGGGATTCATAAAAGCTAGGTTAACAAGGTCAATTTTGCGGTACTTCAAGATTTTTCTTATCTTTTTTTCAAACGCTTCCAGTTGCCGGAGGTCGAGGAAATTACCTTCACCAAGTTCATAAAAAAGGTCAATATCGCTTTTTTCATTCGCCTTGCCTGCTGCTACACTGCCGAAAATGCCCAACTGCCGGATGCCGAACTCCTTCGAGAGCGACTCCTTGCTGCTGGAAAGTATGTCCTTGATGGTCTCTGTATTTGACATGAAGGCAGTTTTTTCTTGGCAAAAATAGGGATTGTTTTGCCTTTTGGGTCAAGATTTGGACAAAACAAACAGAAAGGATTGGTAGCATTTAAATTCCGGTAGGGTTTTTTCTGTAAAACTCGTTCAAACAAAAAACCTTTCGGAAAACCGCCACCTCAGATTAACTTTAGGCCAAATATCTCACAGCGCCAAAACCATTCGACGTTTCACCAAACCAAAATTTTCAACATGACTGTATCAACGCTTGACCGGCGAGCATTTTTTCAAAAATTGCGGAGCATCACCACCGAAAAAAAGGAAGGGAGCGCAGGGGTTTTTGGGCAAAAAATGAGCCCCTTTGCGCCGCTCGGCAACCAAGAACTGCCGCTCGTGCCACCACCCACCACCACCATCACCCTCAACGGAGGCTTGGAGCCGTACACCGGCCCTTGGGACTTCGAGCAGGCCGCTCACCTGCTGCGCCGTACGGGCTTCGGGGTGAAAAAGGCCGACCTCGACACGCTCATGGCCTTGACGATGGATGGGGCGGTGGACCATGTATTGAACGTGGTGCAACCCGATGTCACGGATGTGCCAATTCACAACTACTACGATGTGGACAACCCCGGCACCGATTACGATTATAACGACCCAGCAGTGACATTAGGCCAAACTTGGGTGAATGCCGACTACGACAACGCCGCCGAAGGACTTCGCACGGAGAGCTTCAGGGGCTGGTGGTTCAACTTGATGATCAACGAGGAAGCCAGCATCCGAGAGCGAATGACACTGTTCTGGCACAACCATTTCGCTACGCAGACAGAGGCGGTTTTTTATGGGAAGGTCTGCTATCGGCACAATAAGCTGCTGAGGGAAAATGCTTTGGGCAATTTCAAGGAGTTGACCAAACTGGTCACGAAGGATGTCTTGATGCTTTTTTACCTCAACGGCTACCTCAACAGCAAGAATGCCCCGATGAGAACTATGCCAGGGAGTTGCAGGAGTTGTTCACGGTGGGCAAGGACAACCCCGACCACTACACCGAGGAGGATGTGGTGGCAGCGGCAAGGGTGCTTACGGGGTGGACACTTGAAAACTACCAGACCGATATTCATTCCGTGTTTTATGGTGGCAACCACGACACTGGCGACAAGCAGTTCAGCGCATTTTATGGCAACACGATCATCACGGGTGGCCTTGATGGCGATGCCGAACTAGATGCCCTGCTCGACATGATTTTCCAAAAGAATGAAGTTTCCGAGTACATCTGCCGCAAGCTCTACCGCTGGTTCATCTATTATCATATTGATTCGGCGGCGGAACAGAACGTCATTCAGCCGCTGGCGCAAATTTTCCGGGACAGCAACTATGAGATACTGCCAGTGATGGAAACGCTGCTCAAGAGCACTCATTTTTTCGATGCGGTGAACAAGGGCTGCTATATCAAAACGCCAGTGGATATTGTGATTGGTACGATGCGGAGCTTCAACTTGAGCATTCCTTCCAACACCTTGTGGGACGATTTTATCATGAAGTATATCCTCAGGAATTTCATGGATGTCATGCAGATGCTGCCCGGTGACCCGCCCAATGTCGCAGGTTGGCAGGCGTTCCGGCAAGTGCCGCAGTACTACCGCATGTGGATAAACGGAGATACAGCCCGCAATCGAAATTTCTTTGTTGCGGCCATGTTTTCTGGGAACCTCTCAACCAGCACGACAAATGTTTTGAGGATTGACCCGATTGCGTTCGCCAGCCAGTTCAGCGACCCCAGCAATCCCGTCACGTTGGTGGACGAGATGGTGAAGTTCCTCTTGCCGCAGCCGATTTCTGATTTGAAGAAGACCCTGCTGAAAAGCATTCTGCTTTCCGGCCTTCCGAGCGACAGCTACTGGACCATTGCTTGGTTTGACTACGTCAACAGCCCGAGCGACCCGATGTCCGTTGCCGTCGTCAATACGCGGCTGACGAATTTGGTCGCCTATATTTTGCTTTTGCCCGAATATCAACTTGCTTAGGAATGGGTATGGTGAGATGTGGGTGACGGTAGCCACCCTTCAGTCCATTGTTCCTTCAATCCATCAATCCTTTTTAAAAATGAAAAGAAGAAAATTCCTTCGTACGGCAGGGGCCACAGCAGCCCTCACGCCGTTCTTACATAAAGGGTTCGCCATCAGCCCATTGGCCAAAAGCTCCATGTTTGGCATGTTGGGGGCGGCTGCGAATCTCAGCGGCAAGGTCATGGTGTTCATCGAACTTGGGGGTGGCAACGACGGCCTCAATACCCTTATCCCGCTCGACCAGTACAGCAACCTGTCCCTGCACAGGGGCGGCATCCTGATACCTGAAAACAAGGTGCTCGACCTCAACGGTGCTCCCGACACGGGTCTGCACCCCAGCATGACGGGCTTGCAGGAGATGTTCAATGATGGGCTGGTGAGCGTGGTGCAGAACGTGGGCTACCCTGAGCAGGACTACTCCCACTTCCGCTCCATGGACATCTGGCAAACGGCCAGCAACAGTGGCCAGTACGTGGACACGGGCTGGCTGGGACGAACGTTGGAGGGCGAGTACCCCGGCTTTCCGGAGGGCTTCCCGAATGCGGATAGCCCAGACCCATTGGCCATCCAAATTGGTTCCAGTCTGCCGTTGGCGTTCATGGGCACTGCCTTCCCGATGGGCATGAGCCTTGGCGGTGCCGACAACTTTGATGATGCCTTTCTCAACGACTTCGTGGAGCCTGCCCCGGCCACCCCGTACGGCGATGAACTGGAATACATCAGGATAGTGCAAAAGCAATCCCAGGAGTATTACGAAGTGATAAAAAATGCCGCAGAGGCACAGCCCAACAACCTTTCCTCGATGTACCCACCGACGGATGGGGGCAATGGCTTGGCCAACCAATTGCGCATTGTTGCTCGATTAATTGCCGGTGGGTTGCAAACTCCGGTTTATATCGTTTCCATCGGCGGCTTCGACACGCACAGCGAGCAGGTGGACCCCGGTGCTACCGACCAAGGTTACCATGCCTACTTGTTGGGTCAGGTTTCGGAGGCCATCGCCGCTTTTCAGGACGACCTGCGACTGATGGGCAAGGATGAGAACGTGGCTGGCATGACATTCTCGGAGTTTGGCCGCACGATTGCTTCCAATGGTAGCATTGGTACTGATCACGGAGCGGCGGCACCGTTATTTGTCTTCGGCAAGGGTGTGAACCCGGGCATCATCGGCAGTAATGCCGACATTCCGGCCAACCTCAACCAAAGTTCCGATGTGCCCATGCAGCACGACTTCCGGCAGGTGTACGCCAGTGTGTTGCAGGACTGGTTCGGTTTGTCGAACTTGAACGACATCCTGTTTCAGGATTTTGACATTCTGCCGATTTTCAAAGTGGCAAGCCCTGTGAGGGAAAGCAAGTGGGATGGGTTCAATGTGGGCAACTACCCGAACCCTGTTCGCACGTCCACGACGATTTCGTTCACCAGTTTTTCCAACGCCCAGGTGACCATAAACTTGCTGGATTCGCAAGGGCGGTTCGTGATGAAAATTGCCGAAGGCAGCTACCCGACTGGCGCTCACCAGGTACGGTTCGACCGCTCGAACTTGCCGAGTGGCACTTATTTTTATCAGGTTAAACTGAACGGATTGGGTGTCACGAAGAAGATGCTTGTGTTTTAGCGCAAACTGAGAGACAAAAAATGTAAAGGCGTGATGACCGGATGGTCACCACGCCTTTCTTGTTTGAGTTTGTTGGGCAAAAAAAAACCAGCGGCGGTTGGGCGCTGGCTATCTTTTCGTTTTTGTGTTTATTTTTCGAGAAAAAAATCTGGCGGTATAAAGTGTTATGCTTACCCTATCCGCCAGATATAAATGAAGCTCTTGGAAGCAAGGATTTACATAAAATCTGTGCTCCTGTTTTTTTCTGGTTATTGGAGTCTTGAGTAGGGGGTAAAAAGCTGGTGAATCTACATACACCGCTTTTCGAATTCTTTATCTCCTCAAAGCGGCTATTGTTAAAGCAAATGTATGCTCAAGGTAAGCGGTATAGCAAGTCCATCAAAGGGAGGCTTGTTCTAGAAATAAGTATCAAAAAAGATTTAAATGTTGGCAGAAAAATTTTATAAAATACTAGGAATGAATTGATTATAATATAATGATTGAAAATTGTATTGTTCCTAGTTTTCGACTAATTTTGCTTAGATTTTAGTCAATTCAAATTGATTTTTCAATGCTCGAACACAAAATATTCAAGCTGATTAAAGTGCTTCACAGCAGGGAGCTCACCTCCGTTGAAAAATACCTATCCTCGCCACCTATCAGCGCAAACAGCGACTGTGTAAAGCTGTTTGCCCTAATTTGCAAATTCCACCCCGAGATGGATAACCCCAAGCTAACCAAGGAGCGACTTTACGGCAAGCTCTACGGTAGGCAGCCCTACAACGATGGTAAGATGCGCAAACTCATGACCCAACTAACTCAGTTGATTGAGGAGTACCTGTTGCACCAAGAATTGAAAAAATCGGAGGGACTACGGACTAGGCTACTGGCCAAGGCCCTCGGCGACAGAAACGGTTTCGAGTTGTTTCTAGATGCCGTGGAATCCAGATTAAGAGAATTGAACAAACAGCTTGACAGGGGGCGAGATTATTATCGGGAAAGCTACGAACTGAACGAATTGGTATATTTCCATCCAGGTTCGGACAAACTCAACAAGCGAAACGAATATTTGAACAGAGCCTCAGATTATTTTGAAAGATACTTCACCTTGGTAACGCTTCAGATTGAGTCGAATAATGTCGTGAGAAACCGCCTTGAGCTGGGGCAAAGTTCCGATTCCTATTTAGAAGTGGTAATGCAAGTTTCGGAAAAGCCCGAGTTTGCATCATCCAGTGCAATCCATTTTTTCCGACACCTTGTTATGTTGTTGCAAGACCAAGTAGTGGAAGACCTGGACCAGGTTAAGAAAAGCGCATTCGAAACTTTCGACCAATTGAGCCGGTTTGAGCAGGATTACGCCATCAATTTGCTCAGGAGTTATGCTGTGCCGATGGCCAACCATGGCTCTGTACCACATAGGCGGTTTATCTTGGATTTATATAAAATCGAACTGGAGCGGGGCTTTTTTGCGAACACAATAAGCACAGGTGCCTTTATGAACATTGTTTCTTTGGGCTGTCGGTTGATGAATTTGATTGGGTTGATTATTTTGTGAATAATTTCAATCAATACCTCCCGCAAGACGAAAGGGAAATTACCCTTAATTATTGCAAGGGAATTTGGTACTACCAAAAAGGTTTGAAAAATAACTACTTGGAGGATTTTTACAATGCCATTCAAAGCATGAACCTGATTCCAACCGGGCAGGGCGAAATTCGATATCAGACTTCGGCCATCCATGCTGCGAATCCATTTCGAAATTTTTGAAAGAGGAAGAAGAGACTTTAGATGACCTGCTGATGCAGGTAAAGAACTTTGAACGCCATCTTATCGGAAGCGGTATCTACGCTGAGCCAGTTCTAGATTCCTACCTGAATTTCCTTCGGTATTTTAAGACACTCGCTAGTTGGTCAGTAGCCCTGAAATCTAAAGATGAAAAAGCGTGCTACCTTTTTAAACAAATTAACAGAGAAGAAGGTAATAGCCCTGAAGCAATGGCTTAAGAAAAAAGCAAAGGGTTAGCCGTCAATGACTAACCCTTTGATTTGGTATTAATTAACTATTAAATCATCAGCCCCAATAAAACCTGATGTTTCACCCCCACAGTCTGTCCCAAAATAAAAAATATAGTCACCAGCCTGTAAGCTACTGAATGTGAAGTTTGAACTCCCCGTGGAATACTCTGGACTGGTGTAGCCATCAGCCTTACGGACATATTTCACCTTAAAACTTGTGGAGGAGCAGCCACAATCATCCCAGTCAAAGGAGATGGAACCGGAGGCTTGAGCGGTTACATGCACATTGTAAGGTTCTGGACATGTGTCATCGATATTCTTATAAGAACTAGCTCCGAAAGCCATCAAGCATGTGGCAAGAAGTAGAAAAAGATGTTTTTTCATGTAATTTTTTTTTCTGCGGACGAAACCGCAAAGAGTGAATGAATGATATACCAGTCCCCACCCCGAGCCAGGACGCATCCCGTACCGGACAATGGTAAAATGGCAAAAGCCCCCCTGGCCTGTCAGCAGCAGCTCAAAGGCAACGTGGATTTTTCAGTCTAAAAGTGGATAAGCAACACACAGTGAATGCTGCTCGGAGAACGCTTACTGTAGCACCAAATTGAAACGCTACTGCACCTGTTCAATTACAGCTGTTTTGTCGGTAAATGATGAAAACTGTTTTGCTTTGCTCGAAGAAGATTGACGTTCACGCACAATACAGAACTGGGGAGTTGCAATGCGCATCGAGCTACAGGCTGGATTTTATAGTGTATAAAGCAAGATTAGTAGGCCAAGTGGGGAAGCAATTTTTGGCCCCTATTTTTTGAGCAGAGCAAAAATCGGGCAAAACTAGACTAAATGTAAATTAAAGTATATTGTTTTGTGACATTTAAAATTGAGCATTTTTATTTTGATTATAATATAATCACTCAATAAATTCAAAATCTCCTATTGGTTTGCCATCCTACTTTTAAAATACCGGAAATGGTTGAATTTTAAACACATTAAATAAAAATTTAATTACTTGGCAAGGTTATTGTATTTTAAAAGTATCTAATACGAATTCAAAGAAGAACCCTTTGGGCGCAAACACTAGAGTTGCCCAAAACTGATTCTTTAACCTCAACCGATTCTTGTTCCCACATACTGCGAGACTACCTACACGCCCAGCTTTTTTATTTAAATAATTGGTAATCAGTTATTTGTGTAAATATTTTTAGACTAAGCTTGGCAGAATAACAAATTTTAATCCATTTGCCGTGAAACACTTCAACCTACTCTGGGCTGTTCTCGCATGCCTGTCCTTTACAAACTTTTGTTACGGTCAATGCACCTTAGCCTGCAACGACCTCGTCAATGTTTCCCTTCCTCCGGAGGGTTTCGGTATCATCACCCCAGAAATTGTGCTAGATGGAGAGGAGACTTCCTGTGCTGGCCCGAAGACAGTGACTGTGTATTCGCCTGAAGGTGAAAACTTACAAGATACTGTGACATGCGACCAGCTAAATTTAACGTTAAATGTTACCGTTTTTGACATAAACTCAGGCAACTCCTGCTGGGGAACGCTCTTCATCCAGGATTATTTGCCCCCAATCATCACCAGTGCTGACCTCACAGTGGACTGTACCGCCGACCTTTCGCCGGACAGTTTGGGCTATGCGATGGTCGTTGACAATTGCGACCCTGACCCCGACCTAACCTACACCGGGCAGCCTGTCATGCAATCCTGCAACAGCCAGTTCAGCGCCATTTTGATGCGAACATGGCATGCTTCGGACGCCAGCAACAACTACGCAACACCCTGTGTACAAAAGATTTACGTCAAACGCCCAAGCTTTGCAGACATCGTTTTTCCGCTAAACCTTGATGGATTTCAAGCACCAGCGCTCTCGTGCAGCGATCCCAACACCGACCCCTCCAACACCGGCTACCCGACAATTGATGGCAACCCCGTCTCGCAGTACTGCAAAATGAGCGTCACCTACGAAGACCTCGTCATCGGTGGCTGCGCCAACGAGCAGAGCGTCATCCGCTCCTGGTTGGTGCTGAACTGCTGCACCAACGAGATACTCGAGCACAACCAAATAATTAAGGTGGCCGACGACATGGGGCCTGTGATGAACTGTCCCGATACCCTGACTTTTGGTACAAACGGCCCAAGCTGCGCAAGCACCTTCTTCCTTCCTGCCATGAGTGCCACCGACAATTGCTCGTCCACCATCACCTGGCGTACGCTTACGCCTTGGGCAACCATGAACAGCAACGGCGGCATGGTGTACGCATTGCCGCAAGGCAGCTATATTGTCACTTATGAGGCCACGGATGCTTGCGGCAATGTCTCGACCTGCCAAGTGATCGTCATCGTTACGGACAACGTTTCGCCAGTGGCCATCTGCATTGAGTTCACTGTGGTCGCATTGAGCAACCAAGGTCTTGCCTCGCTGGCAGCTGCTGTCCTGAACAGCGGCAGCTACGATGCTTGCTGCCCAAGCGTTACTTTTTTGGCAAAAAGGATGGACCAGCCTGCTGCTCCGTTCACGCCAACCGTTCAGTTTAACTGTGCGGATGTGGACAACCCAGTTGCGATTATTTTGCAGGTAACCGACTGTAAGGGCAACACGAATACCTGCATGGTGCAGGTGGACGTTCAGGACAAAAACCCACCAACGATAATTTGTCCACCGAACATCACGATTCCTTGCTCAACGTTCATGCCGCCAGCACTTTCGCTTACAGGGTCGCCAACGACCACTGACAACTGCGGCATTGACACCTTGTATTTTGCTGATGTAAACAACACGAACATGTGCGACGTGGGCAACATAATCCGCACCTTCACAGTAGTGGACATTGCGGGCTACCAGACGTCTTGTTCACAGGTCATCACTACCATTGACAACACCACTTCGCAGTTCTTCTTTCCGCCCGATACCATCGTGGGCTGCGACCATCCGCTCGACAGCCTCCAGGTTGGAGAGCCTTCGGTCGTTGCGGATTGCGAGTTGTTCGGGCTGAACATTCATGATGATATTTTTCCGATACCCTGTGGCCTAAAGATTTACCGCACCTATACCTATTTGGAGTGGTGCAGCGGCATGGACACCTCCTACACCCAGTTCATAAAAGTGCTGGACACCAACCCGCCCGTTTGGGACGACCCTGTTGGCTCGCAAGACCGGGTGTTCCTTTGCGGCAGCGATGTCGTGAAACCACCACCACCAACGGCAACCGACTACTGTTCGACGGATTCGGTGTATGTTATCACTGACGTGACGGTGCCTGGCGGCTGCCCAAACCAGTTCATGAGGACTTTGACTTACGGCGCCATTGATACCTGTGGCAATGTCTCTGTGCCATTTGTGCAGCAAATCATTGTAAATGACACAGTGCCGCCACATGCCAACCCGCTTCCAAACATCGGTCCGTTCGACTGCTTTGCCAACATACCAGCACCAGACGTGAACGACGTGACGGGTGAGGCCGACAACTGCATCGGCCCAGTGACGGTGACTTGGCTCTCGGACACGGGCAACCCCGGTTGCATCGGCACGGTGGTGCGGACGTACCAGCTTTCGGACGCCTGCGGCAACGACTCATTGATTACGCAGAGCATCCTCATCAACGACGATGTGCCACCTACGGCTGATACGCTGCCGTCGCAGAACCTATCTTGCGCAAGCGAAATACCTGCGCCAAACGTGGCGGATGTGACTGGCGAAGCTGACAACTGTGGCGGCCCTGTGACCGTTCAGTTTGTGTCAGACTTGGGCAATCCCGGCTGTAATGGCACGGTGGTGCGCACCTACAGCCTGACGGACACCTGCGGGAATTCGGCTTTGATTACCCAAGATTTCAACATCAACGACACCATTCCTCCAACGCCCTCGTGGCCTGATACCATTCAGGAAGTCATCGTGGGCTTGTCCTGTGAAAAATTCGTAACCGTACAAGCATCGGCCACCGACAACTGCCTTGGCAACCCGGTGACCATCACGAACAGCTTCAATGTCAACGGTGCAAATGCCAGTGGCCTTTATCCAGTTGGGGAGACCATCGTGACCTGGACGTTCGCCGACGGCTGCGGCAATTCTGTCATGCAACAGACGGTGGTAATTATTACCGAAACCATTCCGCCATCCACACTTGAATGCTCACCCGTTCGACATTGCCTTGGATCCGACGGCATTTGCGGCGTTTGTACATTGACGGCCTACTGGCAGATGGGTTCATTGGCGGGGAGGATACGTGCACCGATGTCACCTTTGAAATTGACCCTGATACGCTGACCTGCGCCAATATGATGTACGACACTATGCCGAATGGAATCATATTGGTGATTGACCCAAGTGTTGTGCCCTACACGCTCACAGTGACAGATGCCTTCGGCAATTCGTCCACCTGCACCAACGTGATAATTCTCAGTGATCCGTTTGACGCCTGCGGCATCAACGACGATACCCTGGTGGTGAGCGGCCTTATTTTCAACGAGCACCACATGCCACTGACGGGCGTTGACGTGCAGCTCTCGGACAATGGCAACATGAGCCACGCATTTACCGCCAACTATGGCCTGTTTGTATTTCAAAATGTGCCACCTGGCATGAGCTGTCAGTTGCAGCCCGTTAAGAACAGCGGATTGCTGAACGGCGTCACCTCATTTGATCTCGTGTTGTTGAACAACCATATCCTGGGCATCCAACTGCTCGATTCACCCTACAAGCTGATTGCGGCGGACGTGAACAATTCTGGCAGCATTTCCACCTTCGATATGGTGGCGCTGCGCAAGGCTATCCTGCATTTGACCGATTCATTCCCGAACAACGAACCGTGGCGGTTCATCGAGGCAGGCTACGACTTCCCGAACCCTGCCAATCCATTCGTCGAGCCACTGCCCGAAAGCACTTGGCTGAACGACATCAGCCACGACATGACAGGGCGCAATTTTGTAGCGGTGAAAATCGGCGACCTGAACAACAACGCCGTGCTCAACTTCAACGAAGAGGAGGTCGAGGAGCGCAACCAAGTGGGCGAGTTGACCCTTGCCGTGCCAAACTGGAAGCTCGAAGGCGGGAAGGAGGTGCGCATACCCGTCACCTGCGGCGAGGCCGTTGACTTGGCCGCGCTGCAAGGCACCATTGAGTTCGACCCAACGGTAATGTCGTTCGTGGGTGCAATGCCGGTGGGGCTGGACGGCTTGGGCGCCGACAACTTCGGCGAACCTGCCACGGGCAGCCTGACCATGAGCTGGCACAACGCTTCCGGGCAGCCGCTCGAAGCGGGCAGCACCTTGTTCTACCTGCAATTCCTGATGTATGAAGATGCCTCCGTCGAAGAGGCAATAGCAATGAATTCCACAATAACGCCGGCCATTGCGTACAAAAATGGCGGTATTCCCTTGAACGTCCGCTGGCGCATCCACGAGGCATCACAACTGCCCGTGGATGTCGCCCCGCTTTTCACGCTGGGGCAAAACCGCTGAACCCGTTCAACAACGAGACCCGAATCGAATTCATGCTCAAGGAAAAAATGCCCGTACAACTTGAAATCATTGACCTCAGCGGCAGGAAAACCACGCTGCTGCAAGACACCAGAGAAGCCGGTTGGCACGAAGTAGTGGTGGACAAAACCATGATGGGCGGCCCTGGGGTGTATATTTACCAACTCATCACGCCAAGCGGCACGGAGCGGCGGAAGATGGTGTTTCAGTAAATTGTTGAATTGCTGAATTGTTATACTGTTATTCGTGACAACAATATAGCAATTCAGCAATTCAACAATAAGATAAACAGCGAAACCCCTTGCATTTGCAAGGGGTTTCGTGTTGATCCGGAAGTCTTTTCCGGTGTTAGTCGTCACCGGAAAAGATTTCCGCGCACCTATTTATCTAGCAGAAAGGGGGGCAGCAGCCTGGCTCGCAGATGCCACCACAGCAGCCGCTAACCATTGCGTAAACCGCACCAGCGATGGCCGTGATGGCCAAACCTATCAAGATTGCACGTTTCATAAAAATGGATTTTAAAAAGAAGGTGGTGGAGAAATGACGTTTTCGCTATTTGCCCACCGGAAAAAAATGAACTCGTCCAACCACAGCATCCCGCTGGGCTGGGTCAACTTTGCTGCGAAAACTCTGGGGGCTGAAAATGCTCGTTGGTGATGGTGGAACGGAGGGTTTTGGTTTGCTCGTTGGGGCGTGTGTTCTTTTCGCCTTCGGCAAAATCGGGCAACTGAGCAGCCTGCTGGCAGTAGCAACAACAGGTAAAGCAACATTGGAATGGCACGCAGCAACCGTCCGGTGAGCTTTCATCCTCATTGCCGTCCGGGCAACCCGGCAGGGTGGGGGAAGCCGCACAAGTCATCATTTCCACACTGCACGCTGACTCCCCGCAACTACCAAACAACGCCTGCTTCAGCGGCTGCCACACGGGCTGCGTGCTGAGGATAGCGAATTGGATGGCGAGTATGAAGGCGATTCTGTGCACGAAATGAAATTGAGTTGCTTGATTTGCGTGGGCAAGTCTCCGTGAAAAAAGGCGTGCTAGCAAACTTTTAACAGAATTTAACGCCGTCAGATGCGGAAAAAAATCTTGTGCTTGTGCAGGAACTTGCACAGCCCCCAGTAGATCGCCCAAACCAATAGCGAATTGGTGACGGCCAGCGTTGCAGTGCCGAGGCCCATTGCACCAAGAAATCCGTCGTTGAAAATGCGGACGGTTGGCACCAGCCACTGCACCCCGACCGTTTCGAAGAAAAGGTAAATGAAAATGGAGTTCATGCCTACGACCACAAAAGGGAAAGTCCAGCCCTGCACTTTTCGGAGGTCAATCAGCCAATAAAATAAGGCCAGCGCCAGCAGCGCCCACCCGCCCGATGCAAGGACGAAGGCCGTGGTGGAGATGCGCTTGACGATGGGCGTGATGCCCGCCCAGTGCAGCCCGTAGCCAATGACCAGCCCGACGATGCCCGCTGTGACGAGGATTCTCACCCTTCGGAAATCGGGGGTGTCGGACAGTAGCAGGCTACCGCAAATAGCTCCCCAAATGGTGTGCGCCGCCGTTGGCACACAGTTGAACGTGACCCAGCCGCCGCCGTTGTTGAGTTTGCCCATCAGCAGCATGTCCACCATGCTGCCGAAGTTTTGGTCCATCACGAACGGGGTAGCGGGAGCATAGGCCCGGTAGCAAATTTCGGTGATGGCCAACAGCAGGGAGGAAACGCCCAACTGCACCTTCCAAGGGGTGCGCATGAGCAAAAAGGTGACCGGGATAGTGAAAGAGAGTTGCGTCAGCACATTCCAAAGCTCGAACACCAACTTGTCGCTGTACACGCAGTGCAGCCCCGTTCCGAACAGGAACAGCAGCAAGCTGCGCCAAAGAATATGCCGCAGGCTCTGCGCCCAGGTGTCGCCACGGCCGAGGCGGCTACGCAGCGAAAATGGCATGGCCACCCCCACGATGAACATGAAAAACGGCTGAATCAAGTCCCAGAACCGCAGCCCCGCCCAGGGGTGGTGGTGAAACTGCTCCACCACTCCGTGCAACCAGTGCCCCTCCGGGAACGCCTGCGCCAGCGAATCGTACATCAGCGCAGCCTCGCCAGCGAGCAGGAACATGGTGACACCTCGAAAGGCATCGAGCGACAGGAAGCGGTCTTTCATTTTGAATTGATGCGGAAACTGAGAACTTGGTGAAGCGTTGGCCCAAATCCTCAAATCCTCAATTTTCCATTCTCAATTCAAATACCCGCTCTTCACCCAGCAGTCAATCTTGTTGATATCAGCGTTGCTGAGTTGGCTGCCACCGTTTGGCATTGGCACACAGCCACTGCCGTGGTGGATGGAGCAGAGGACATCCTTTTTATCAAAAGCAACTTTTGACTTGGCGTAGTCGGAGAGGTCAATACCCTCGGCGGCAGTGACGGCATCGTGGCAGCCAGCGGTGGCACAATTTGCGTCGAGGATGGCCTTGATGCTGTTGGAATAGGTGTTGTCCGCGGCGACAATGGCGGAGCAATCGGCGTTGGCAGCGTAGTCAACGCCGGAACTGTCCTTTGCCGCAGGAGGAGGCTACGAATAGCAGTGAGAGCGAAAAGAGCGTGAGAGCGAAAATGGTCTTGCGCATCAGTCGTGATTTTTTTATGGATGAAAAAAGCTTGCAGCGACATGACGAGTCCGATGCCGCTGAAGCGGCGGCGAAGTTACGAAGTGGGATTCCTTGCGGCAAATACAGATGATTTTTTTCACCGAAGGCAGCATAATCCCCGCCCAAACGTATTAGCCTCGTGCTTTGCGGAGCGGTTCATATTAAAAAACTGCCTGATGGGGCAAACCAATTTCGTGTTGCCAACCTTAGTGGTTAGAGTTGGGGATGACGAACTACCAATCTTTGAAATAAGCAAACCCGGTCAGCGCAAACAGGGGTTCCATTGAACGCCTGGGGCGAGGCCATAAACTGAGTTATACCATGTTTTTGAACTTGAAAAAGAATTTCACACTGCTCACCATTTTGATGCTTGCCCTTGTTTTCGTGGGTACTTCTTGCAAGAAGGACGATGAGAAGACGTCCAAGGATTTTCTTACTGCACACGATTGGAAGTTGGTTTCGGTTAAAATCGGAGGGATCGCCTCTACTTTGGATCCCTGCGACCAGGACGACTTTGCCACTTTCCATGACGATGGTGAATATCACTTGGACGAAGGCGCCACAAAATGCGACCCTACCGACCCGCAAGAAACTACCGGTACTTGGTCAATTTCGGACAAGACCACGCCAGAAACGTTGACCATCAAATATGACGACAACGGCACGCAGGTAACGGAAGAGTACGACATCACCGAACTGACGGACGCCACGATGGTGCTGACTATTGAGGTGCCACTTTTTGGAACGATCGAAAATACTTTCGAGAAAATCTAAGCAGTCTCGAAATACAAACAGAAAAGCCGCCGGACACACGTCCGGCGGCTTTTATTATGTCCACTGAGAAGGGGATTGCGGTGAGGTGATGGTGGGTTAGCTTGCACAGCCTCCCTCACAACTGCTGCAACCGCCGATAAAACTCCTCCCGATAGCTTTTTCCCAAGGGTATTCGCTCCGTGCCAATGGTCAGCACGTAGTCCTCAATGGACTGGACGTGCTGGAAATTGACGAGGTACGAGCGGTGTACCCGTATGAACGGAAGGGACTGCAACTTGTCCTCGATGGCGCCGAGGTGGGTGGTCAGCAAATACTGGCGGGTGGCAGTGGTGAGCTGCGAATAAACGCCGTCGGCCTTCACCCAAAGTATCTCCTCGGCGCTCACCTTCACCAACCGCTTTTTGTCCTTGATGAAAAAACTACCTGCGATAAACGGCGGTGCGGCTGCATCCGTCGGTGTCGGGGGCAGTCGTAGGGCATCTTGCCGCAGCGCAAATTTTGAAAGCGCCAACTCAATGGCGGCGTACAGCGTGCGCTCCTCGAAGGGCTTGGTCAGGTAGGCGTCCGGTTCCACTTCGGCGGCCCGGCCAATGGTGGCGGGGTCGGTGAGGGCGGTGAGGAAAATGAGCGGGAGGTTGTACAACTTGCGTATCTCGGCAGCGAGGCGAATGCCGTCCCAGTCGTCGCCTTCGAGGTGGATGTCGCAGAGCACGAGGTCGGGGCGGTCTGCTTGGAGCGAATCCAGCGCCTCCCGGTGGTTGCGGCAGATGGCCGTTACCCGGTAGCCAAGGTCTTCCAGTGCATCGGCAATGTCCCTGGCGATGATAGGTTCGTCTTCTATGATGAGCAGGTTTATCATATTACACGGGAATCAGCAGCACCGTTTTTGCGCCCATGCCACTCGAATAAACGGGCGTTGCCTTGATTTTTTGCGCCAGCGACTCCACCAGTTCCAGCCCAAACGAACTCCGACTGGTGGGCGGCTTGCCGTCGGAAAGCTGAAAGCCAACGCCATCGTCGCTCACCTCCAACCGGGCGGCGTCCCCGGCTTTTTTCAGCGACAAAATTAAGCATCCGCTGCGTTCATCAGGGAAGGCATATTTCAGGGAATTGGTCAGCAGTTCGTTGGCGATGAGGCCGAGCGGCACGGCGGTGTCCACGTCGAGCGAGATGTCGTTGTCGAGGTCGAGGCGCAACTGGATGCGTTCTTCGTCCACTTGGTAGGCGTCCATCAGGCTCTGGGCGAGGTCGGTGAGGTAGGGGTGCATGGGGATTTCCTTGAGTTGGTCGCCTTGGTAGAGCCGCTGGTGCAGCAGGGCCATCGAGCGGACACGGGCCTGCCCGGTGCGCAGCGCCTCCAGCGTGTGCTCGTCGCTGACCCGCCGGGCCTGCATCCGCAGCAGGCTGGAGATGATCTGGAGGTTGTTCTTCACCCGGTGGTGGATTTCCCGGAGGAGGGTTTCCACTTCGTGGTTCTTGCGGTTGAGCTGGTCGTTGGTTTGCGAGAGCACCTCGTTGTGGCGTTTGCGGGCGCTGCTGTTTCGCCAGAATGCAAAGGCGAGCGTGCCGACCAGCCCCAGCCCGCCTAGCAGTGCGAGCAGCCGGTTGCGGTCGCTGGCGATGCGGGCGTTTTGGAGTTCGTTTTCCTTGCCCAGCACGGCGATTTGTTGCTCCTTTTTCTCGGTTTCAAACTCGGCTTCCACCTCCGAAATGATGCGGCTTTTTTCTTTGTTGAAATTGGTTTCCTGTGCCGTTTGGTAAAGCACTTGGTAGTGGTAGGCATTATCATAATCGCCCAAAAGCGCATAGCCCTGCGCCGCAAACTGGTAGACGGACGGCATTTCCTCGGTGTTTTTCACCTTGCCGATGGCTTTTTCGCCGACGGCCAAATAGCGCCGTGCCAGCGCCGGATGTTTGTTTTGGCGGCAGCCATTGCCCCAAAAAAGACAGGTTGGTCTCAATCTGGAAGTATTCGATTTTTGGCTCAAAGGCAAATACGCTTCGCAAAGCGCAAGGCAGGAGTCATACTGTTCGGTATGGAGGTACAACTCGGCCATGTTGCTGATGGTGGTCAGGATTTTCTTGGGGCTGCCCATTTCCTTTTTCAGCGAAAGGGATTGGCGGAAATTGTAGAGCGCCTTGTCGTACTCATTGGTCTCAAAGTAGAGCGACCCCAGCGAGTTGTAGGCACGGGCAAGGCCGAGCGAGTAATTGAGCGGTTTGGTCAAGCGCACCACCTCCTCGAACTGCCTGATGGCTTGTTCGTAGCGACCTTGGTCCCGCAAGATGGTCGCTGTTTGGTGCAGGTTGAATGCGGCCTGCACAGGGTTTCCCAGTTTCTTTTCAATGCGGTATCCTTCCAAGAATGCCCTGATTGCCTCATCCGTGTGGCCAAGGTTTTTCTGAGTGCCGCCCCATCGCCGAAAGGCATCTGCCGAATCCCGTTGGTTCTGGCAAAGCATGAATGCGAGCCTACCCAGCGAATCGGCCTTACCCGCCTTTCCCATCTCGCTATAAACCTTGGCCATACCTCCGGTCAAATTGGATTGCCGGGACAGGAGCTTGTTTGTTTTGCAAAGCAAGAGGGCAAGGCTTAGATTGGCGAGCACCGAGTCTATTTGTCCCAAATCCATCAAAAAGTCAGACTGCACAGCCAAAACTTCCACCATCAGGGCTGGTCGGTGCACCGCCAACTGTTGCGCCAGCTTGAGCCAAGTTTCAACTTGGGCGTTATCGGAAGCCTTGTCGGCGTTGGTTGCTGCGCAAAGGCAGCCGTTGACCCATGCGGCGGTGTCCCGGCTCAGGGGGGCCAGCCGGAGTATTTCTTCGGCGAAGGCGAGGGCATCGGCCTTGGGTAGCATCCCGTCAAATTCAACCCCGCACAACCTTACCAGCACGGGCAGCCGCGCCGCGCCCTGCCGCTGTGACAGCAGTTGCCGCAGGCTGTCGGGGTTCGTGGCCGACAGGGTGGCGCAGCACAAAAGCAGCGGGATGAAAAAAAGGGACTTCATGTGATTTTGATAAAAACCCAAACCTATCACTTTTTCAAAAATGCCTCTGCACCGATTTGCTTAGTTCTGAAAAATAACGGCCTTCATTAAGAATTTGGCCACCTTCATTAAAAACCGCCTCCAACGGGGCTGCCCACCTGGTATCTTGCTTGAAATCTTGGTTTTACAGGCATCTGCTTCTCTCCGTGCTTATTCAACAAAAATCATTTCTTGTGAAAATATCAGGCTTACTCCCATTTGCGGTGCTGTTGCTCAGTGCGCTGTTTCACCCGTCGGTTCTATCGGCACAGTGTTTAGCACCCTCTGCACTAACGGCCACCAGCCCCACCACCTCCGGCGCTACCCTTGATTGGACGGAAAACGAGGGCGCCACCCTCTGGGACATCGAGATACAGCCCGACGGGACGGCCATGACCGGA
>JADJYH010000008.1:0-177500 GCA_016719855.1 Saprospiraceae bacterium
TGACCTGCGGCTCTATAAAAAATGGAACAAAACGGGCAAGAACTCGATGCTGTCGCTTGATATTCAGAACATTACGAGCCGGAAAAATGCACAGTACCACTACTACGACTCCGTGCAGGACAAGGTGCTGCTGAAACGGCAGCTCGGCTTGATTCCGATTTTGACGTGGCGGGGAGAGTTTTAGTGATTGACGATTGACGACTGACGACTGACGATTGGGGTCGCAGCCAAAAAATAAAAAAGGGGACTGTGCTAAGTACACTGTCCCCTTTTCAATTTACCCGATGTACCCAATCGTCAATCGTCAGTCGTAAATCGTAAATCGTAAATCACCTAACTGGTTCCACCGTGTACCCCGCTTTGCGGAGCAAAGAAACCACGCCTTGGTCGCCGCCAAGATGGCCTGCGCCGACGGCGAAAAACGAGGGTTGCGCCAGCATCATTTCGCCCATGATGGGTATCCAGTTGCGGTTGCGGGTGTTGAGCAGCAGGTCTTCGTACTCGCCGATGCCCTCGTCCTCGCCCATCATGGTGCCCATGCCCACGATGTCCTGGTTTTTGTAAAGCTCCACCATCTGGTCGAACTGGCCGTCCTCGGTGCTGCCGGACGATTTGATGGTCTCAACGAGCATCTTCGCCTGCGCCTCGTAGGGTATGCTGTCGAACATGCTCATTTGGTACTCTGCGGTTTCGAGGCCGCCCATTTTTTTCTTTTGTTGCTCCGCAATTTCCATGATTTTCATCTCGTAGGACACCATGTCGCCATCGCCGCCGAGGCCACCGCCACCCATGTCGGCATCGGCCAGCACGGTGAGGAACATGGGCTTCATCCGCTCGAACAGGAAAAGCGGCAGGCCCTGATTGTCGAAATGCGCCTTCACGAGGGCATAGTCTTCCTTGCTCAGGAGGTCGGAGAGGGATTTGCCATCGGCCATGAAGGATTTCATCATCAGGCCCATCTGGGCGGGGAGGTTCATCATGTCCTCCATGTTGATTTCAAAGGTGACGAGCTTGGCCCGGTCAATGGCCGAGCGGGTGCTGTCCGTGAGGAAAAAATCGGCCTTGCCAATCATGTGGATGGTGCCGTAGAGGTACGAGGTCGTTGCCAAATCCTTGCCGCTGATGCGCCAGAGCAGGGCGTTTTCTTCGGCAGTTGGAGCGGTGCTTTTGATGGCTGGGGCTTCGGTCGGCTGCGCAAACAACCCGCCAAAACCAATGATGAATGCAAAAAACAGACTGGTGAAATACTTCATTTTCAAAGTTTGAATTTTATGAAACAAAGGTAGAAAAATTAACGGTGGACGGCAGTTGGGTGACGGTTGACGGCCAACCTGAGCGCAGTTTTCGACGCATGGTATTTCAAAAGACACGAGCTGCTGCGCATGACGGCCACTGAACTCACGGAGATTAACATTTATTTTTGGCAAACGGTTGTTTGAGGCATTGGCGGACAGTTTTTTAAAAATGACGAACTTGCGGGCAAAATTGTGTTTCCGATGAAATATCTCGCACTCAGCCTCTTGTTTCTGTTGGTAAACTGTGGCTCGTCTTCCTTAGATGACAAACTGCCCAAGGCACCACCAACCACCGACCACCGTGAGCCGACCAGCGTGAGCCAACCACCGACACCCGGCCCGATTGATTACGACACCACGCAGTGGACGGAAATCACCCGCCTCGACCCGACCATCTTGCTCGATTTGCGCTATGCCACCGACAATAATTTTGTGAAGGAAAAAATGTACGAATGCCCCCGCTGCTTCTTCCGTCCGGCGGTGGCGAAGGCACTCTTGAAAGCGCACAAAACCTTGCAAAAAAAAGGCTACGGCCTGAAAATGTACGACTGCTACCGCCCCCGCCCCATCCAGTGGAAGCTCTGGAAAAAGGTGCCCGACCCCCGCTACGTGGCCGACCCCCGCAAAGGCTCCATGCACAACCGGGGCATGGCCGCCGACCTGACCATCGTGGACAAAAAGGGCAAGGAACTCGACATGGGCACCGACTTCGACTTTTTCGGGAAAGAAGCCTACCATGCCTACACCGCCCACCCGCAGCAGGTGCTGGACAACCGCAAGCTCCTGCTCAACACGATGGCCGCAGTGGGCATGAAGTTCACGACGACGGAGTGGTGGCACTATTCGTACAAGCCAAAAACTTATCCCATCGCCGATTGGGTGTGGGAGTGTAAATGAACAGCTTGATGGACACCAATTTGATTCTCCAAAACATTGCAAAGCACATCCAGCTCACGCCCGATGAGCAGGCGCATTTCGTGGCGATGCTGAAGCCAAAAACCGTAAAAAGAAAGGAAATGCTCTTGCAGGAAGGCGAGGTTTGCCGCCATTCCACTTTTGTCACGCAGGGCTGTTTGCGCAGCTACAACCTCGATAAAAACGGCCTTGAACATGTGTTGGCCTTTGCTCCGCCAGGTTGGTGGATTGCGGACATGTACAGTTTTATTGCCCAAAAACCCGGCACGCTGTACATCGAAGCAATGGAGCCTACTGAGGTGCTTTTGTTGTCAAAAGAAGACCAGGAGCGGCTTTATGCTGACATTCCGAAGTTCGAGCGCTTCTTCCGAATCATCATCGAAAACTCGCTGGTGAGCAACCAGCAGCGCCTGCTCGACAAGCTCAGTCTGCCAGCAGAGGAGCGCTACCGCAAATTTTGCAAAAAATACCCCTCGCTCGTCAACTGCCTGCCCCGTAAGCAAATCGCCTCGTACATCGGTGTGACGCCGGAGTTTTTTAGCAAAATGGTGAAGGGGATGAGCAGGGGCTGATGCTTTTAGGCGGTCAAACCATTTTTTCCAGTGTGTTCAGGTTCCGTGCCGTGGTGCAGGTTTTGTACTTCGCTTTTGCCAAGATTTTGGAAAATGGCGTGTCTAGGCTTTGCCCGATGGGCACTTTCCAATAAAGTAGGTTGTCGCCAAATTTTATGAAGTCCGATTCTTCGCCAAGGCTCTTTGCCACGGTTTTGAGTTCTTCAAAAACTGCTTCTTTGTCAATGAATACGACATAGGCGTGGTGGTTTTCATCCCTAGGCATGGGGTATTTGGCAATCACACCACTCAAGGTATCGAACTCATACAACAGCACGTACGCTTCATAGTGGAAGGTTTCGGAAAGCCCTTTTTCCAGTAGAATTTTGAGGTTGGTGAGGGGTTTGTCCGATTCAAAAACGACGTTTCCAGTTTGCAAATAGGTTTTCACCGATTTGCACCCCATTTTCTCAAAAGCCGATTGCAGGTCGGTCATCTTGATGCGGATATTGCCTACGTTGATGCCCCTGAGGAAGGCGATAAATTTGGTCATGGTAGGATTGTTCAAAGTTCAATTTCAAACAAGCTCAAGGTAATGCCATTGTAGTGCTTGGGCAAGTTCCTAAAATCCGGCGTGATGATGCCCAAGAAAGTAAACCCGCATTTTTGATAGTAAGCAATAAGCTTTTCGTTGTCACCCCAGGTGTCCATGCGCACATATTTTTTGCCCAGCGAACGAGCGTAGTCTTTTGACCAATCTGTGATGGCTTGGACGAAGTTGTTGCCCCGAAAACTGGGGTCTGTCACGATTCGGTGGATGTAGATGGCGTCGTTTTGGTCACGCTCGCCCCAGATTGAAACATCGTTGAAAGTAATGGCGAAAATACAGGCGATTTGCCCACCCAACAGGAGCTTCCATTGACGGTTTTCGCTGATTTCCTTGGTCACCAGCCCAGGCTCAAAACCCTTCCAGTGCTTGTCGAAAACCTTTTTTTGGTATTCGATGGCCGCATCGTATAGCTCAAATATCCGGTCGAAGTCCTGCGGTGTGCTGTTGATTATTTCCATGAATTATCATTTTGGTAATCTGCTATTACCCACGCAATATAGCATTTGATTTCAGTTCAAAGTTCGGCCAGCACAATATGTTTGAAATAAATCGTCATATCATTTCCCGGATGCAATTGCAGCCCAATAGGCCCAGTGGCTGGCATGTTTTCAGAAGTATAGGCCATTACTTCCACGCCGTTCAGCCAGACGGTATAAGTTTTTCCGACGGACATTATTTTTATGGTGTTCCAGCCTTTTGGTTTCAATATATCTTTCACGCCTTTAGCTTCGGCTGCGTACCTCAAATTCGGGATATATGGAGAGCCAGTCATGTCCCGTTTCAGGGAACCTGAAATTCCAATCTGGATCTGGTCGTTTTCGGAACGGAGGAAAACGCCAGAATCAACTACCCCATCGCCCATTTTGAAATCAGTTTGGAACACAAAGTCCTTGTAATGTCGCTCTGTCCAGAGAATGGAGCCTTTTTTATCAGGGCTGCTCTTCGCATTCAAGCATCCTTTTTTGGCTGTCCACCATATATTGTTTTCGGGAGCTTTCCAGCCATTTAGGTTTTTCCCGTTGAATATTTTTTCCATGCCCGGCGACTGTGCATAAACCGAACCGAAACAGCCAATAATGAGCAATATGCTTATGATGTTTTTCATGTAAAATCCCGTATTTAGGAAGCCAGTATTATTAAACCATTCGCCTGTCCTTGTAATCTCCTTCCAATATGGGGGAATCAATTTCCGCTATTTTTGCATGGTGAAATATGAGGTGTACTTTGTCCACCATACGATGGTTAAATGTCAGAAAATCTTCCTTTGCATAATAGCTAGGCGCATTCCATTTAATGCGTTCCGATATGGCTGGATTTGCTGCTTTTATGATTTGCCGCAACGCCTCAATTTCAGCTTTTAATGGGTGTTCCAGATTTTGCATATATTCTGCCACCAGCGTTTCATCTGTTTTTTTTGATTTTGCCATGATCTGGTAAATGTAATTCTTGATGACTACAAACATCAAAAAAGGTCGGCGGAGTTTGAAACCTCGCCGACCTTTTTCATATCAACCGATGCTTTCCGCATATTTTTTAAAATTATCGAGAATCGCTTGCCAGCCGCCTCGCTGCAATTCAACGGAGTTCATGTTCTCAGCCTCGAACGATTCCATGACGAAAGTGCCGCCTTCTACTTCTGAAAAATGGATTTGCACCTTCCTGTTGTCTTCAAGGGTGTAGTCAATGCGCTGATTTTCAAGCACTTGGTCGTACACGCCACCAAAATCAAAACCGAAGCTTCCGTCCTTGGCTTCCATGCGGGAGCTGAACTTGCCGCCTACCCGGAGGTCGTTTTCTGCACGGGGCGTATGCCAGTCATCCGAGGCATTGTTCCAGTGGATGATATGTTCGGGCTTCGTCCAAAGTTGCCATACTTTTTCGATGGGCGCATGGATGGTCGCTTGCACGGTAATGATGGTTTTACTGTCGTCGTTGGCGGCTTGCCGTAGTTTCTCAAGGTCAATTTTCTGCATCTGCATCATCGCTCCCATCGCCCGTTGCGCCCTTGCTGGGTCTGGGTCCATGAGCAGTTCGGGCAGTTCCGTCGGCACGATTTGCCAGGACAAGCCGTACCTATCCTTCAGCCAGCCGCACTGGCTTTCAGCGCCACCGTCGGCGGTGAGTTTGTTCCAGAAATAGTCCACCTCTGCTTGGTCTTCGCAATTGACCACAAAGGAAATGGCTTCGTTGAAGGTGTACTCCTGCTGCTGCAGGGGGTCATCCATGACCATGAAAGTCTCGCCGTGGAGCGCAAATTGGGCATGCATTACCGTGCCTTCCGGCCCTTCTTCGCCAGCACCATAGCGCAAAATGCCCATGACGGAAGAGCCATCGAAGATGGACGTGTACAGCCCAAGTGCGGCCTCAGATTGGCCAAAATGCGCTCCCGTGAAAAGCAGCGAAGGGGTGAATTTTTGATGGCCAACCTCCTCCAATTTTCCGAAGGAGATTTGCCATGAAAGCCCGTAGCGGTCTTTCACCCAGCCGTATTTTTCGCTCCAGGGATACTTCTCCAACGGCATCAATGCCGTGCCCCCGTCTGAGAGTTTTTGCCAAACTTCGTCGGTCTCCGCCATTGTTTCGCAGGTTACATAAAAGGAAACGGAAGGATTGAACTTGAACATCGGCCCGCCGTTCAGGGCGGTGAAGTGCTGGCCGTCAAGCAGGAAGCCAACCGTTAGGGCCTTTTCGCCTTGGCGGAAGACCTTGTCCACCTTTGAGTTTTTGAAAACGGAGACGTAGAAGTTGGCAGCCTCTTCGGCTTGGCCATCGAACCATAGAAAAGGGGTGATTTTTTGCATGATGAATTTTTTGTGAAAGGTGATAGTTTTTGGCTTTTGGAGAAAGGTTAAGCTCAAGATATTCATTGGTCAAGTGCTTTTCGTTCTGAAATTTCACTCAAGCCTTTTCCGCACAATTGAACATCCATTGCACGCCGAACCTGTCGGTGCAACTGCCAAAATAGTCGCCCCAAAACATATCCTGAAGCTCCATTTCCACCTTGCCGCCCGACGAGAGGGCATCGAACAAGCGCTTCGTTTCCGCCCGTGTGTCTGGTTCGAGGTTGATGTAAATATTGTTGCCAAATTTCACGTTGAAGCCCATCGTTTCTGGGGCATCCGTGCCCATCAGCACATGTACGCCGCCGAGGATGGGCAGGGCAACGTGCATCACGAGGTTATTGTCGGCTTCGGCCATCGGGGGCGCACCGTCCTGTGCGGGTGCGCTGCTGAAACGGGAGATTTCGCCAGAAAACGCTCCGCCAAAAACGGTTTTGTAAAAATTGAACGCTTCCTCCGTGTTGCGGGGGAAATTGAGGTAAGTGCTTACGCTTGCCATGTCAAGTGATTTTAATTGGTGATGAAAAAAATTGGTGAATTATGCTTCCGAAAGTTCCTTAATCTTGGCCAAAGCCGCAGGAAAAGTCTTGGCGAAATAGTCCCCGAATTCGTCCGTGGATTCCAGTTCAACCGATAGCTCGGTGCCTTCATCCTTCTCGTTCAGGAAGTAGCGTTCGTGGCTACCGCCCCAGGCGCTGGTCATGTCTTCGACGCCGTTTTTCATTTCTCCGAGATGCTCAAAGTCCATTACTTCGTTCGGTACAAGTTTGTCAATGCGGCTGACCATGCCGTCGTTGCCGCCAGGCCCAAGGAAGCGGATTTTGCTACCCTCCTGCCAGTCGCTTTCGGCGTAGGAGCCTTCGTGAAAAACGGCCGCCCATTGGCGGTAAGTGGCATCGTCCCAGAGGATTTGCCACACCCGCTCCCGTGTGGCATTGATGCTGATTGAGAAATTGAGTTTTTTCATTGATAATACTTTTTAAATGGGCTTGCTTGCCCAAATGATTGAAATGATAGGTTGAACATTACTTTTTGACAGCCTTTTCAAGATGCTGCCGCACCCTGAACTTCACGATTTTGGTGATCAAATCCAGCGGCATGGGCTGGTCGAGCGGGAATTGTACCGAGCCTTTTCCCTGTGGGTAAAAAGAAAGCTCTTTCGCAAATTCTTCGTGCCCGGTCGGTGTGGCGTAAAATCCGATGTGGTTTTTGAATGCCGCAAAATGAACCAAGTTGCCCTTCAACTTGAAGGTTGGGATAGCGTAGGCAATGGTTTCCTCGGCATCGGGCGCAGCGGTTTTGATGGTCGCCCGAACTTGTTCCAAAACTTGTTGAACTTCCTTCGGAAAACCGGCGATGTACTCGTCAATATTGTTGGGCTTAGTCGTGTTCATACGATTTATTTTTAGTCCAAAATTTTGCTGGTGTCCATGCTGGTGGTTTTGTTTTTTACAAAATTCAACCGCCAGTGTGTGCCAAATTTATCAGTAAATTCGGCAAAAGTGGCTCCCCAAAAAGTTTGGTGCGGCTCCATCTGCACGATCCCGCCATCGGAGAGTTTGGTAAAAAAACCCTGCGCGTGGTTGTTGCGGGGCCCGGCGGGGGGGGGGGGGGGGGGGGGGGGAAGCAGCCTCTCGACAGTTGCCTTCGAATATTAGATAAGGATAAACCTTCATTTTGTTCACGTTCTGGGCTAGTGAATAATTACGTTGCAAATATGTGGCGACTTTTAAAACAAAATGTATTATGTTTGCGACAAACCTGAGGGGTGATTGCGACAAAACTGTTTTAATTTTGCCAACATGAAAAACATTTCCATTCTCGTACCCGAAACTGCCGTCGTCGAGGCCGTTGCCGACCCCCGCTACATGTTCTCGGCGGTCAACGAATTTCTGAAAAGCGAAGGCAAGCCACCCGTTTTTTCCATCCAACTGGTCGGCATGACGCCCGAAGTGCGACTGGCTGGCGGGGCGTTCAGCATCCACGCCGATGTTGCCTTGCAAACAGCCCGCAAGCCCGACCTCATCATCATCCCGGCGGTGAGCGGCGACCTCAGCGCTGCCATCGAAGTCAACCGCCCGTTTTTCCCGTGGGTGCTGGCGCAATACGAAAACGGTGCGGAAGTGGCGAGCCTCTGCGTCGGCGCCTTCCTGCTGGCCGCCACCGGGCTGCTCGACGGCAAGCCCTGCTCCACGCACTGGCTGTTTGCGGGCGAGTTTCGCCGACGGTTCCCGCAGGTGAACCTGATGGAGCAGAAAATCATCTGCGAAAACAAGGGCGTTTATTCCAGCGGCGGTGCCAATTCGTACTGGAACCTGCTGCTGCACCTCGTCGAAAAATACACCAACCGCGACATGGCCATCCTCGCCGCCAAGTTTTTCGTGCTCGACTTTGACCGTCAGAGTCAGTCGCCCTTCGCCATGTTCAAGGGGCAAAAAATGCACACCGACGACGAAATTCGGCAGGCGCAAGAGTTCATCGAGCACCATTTTCGGGAAAAAATATCGGTGGACGATTTGGCGGGAAAATGCGCCATCGGCAGGCGCAGCTTCGAGCGGCGCTTCAAGGCTGCCACCAATAACACCGCAGTAGAATATATCCAGCGGGTGAAAATAGAAGCGGCGAAGCGCAGTTTTGAGTCGAGCCGCAAGAACATTAATGAGGTGATGTTCGACGTGGGCTACACGGACACGAAGGCGTTCCGGGATGTGTTCAAAAAAATAACGGGCCTGACGCCGGTGGATTACCGGAACAAGTACAACAAACAGGTACTTTCGCCGCTGTAATTTTATCACCCACAAATGTTTGTTTACATCTCCGTCCTCATCGCCGCCGCACTCCACGCCTATTGGAATTTTTTGGCAAAAACCATCCCCAGCGGTGCGCCCTTCGTTTGGTTGGTGGCGATGTGTTCCACGGTCATTCTATTGCCAGTCGTCACCTGGTATGTGGCGGTTTATGGGTTCCCAACCGATTGGACAAGTATTGGTTTTCTGGCAGGTACGGCCATTTTGCACCTTGTCTATTTCCTGATTTTGCAAGCGGGCTACCAAAAGCCGATTTGTCGGTCGTCTATCCCTTGGCGAGGGGCACCGGGCCACTGTTTTCCACCCTGGGTGCCGTCGTTTTTTGCACGAAGAATTGACCTTCATCGGCGTTATCGGGCTGGGCCTGGTCTTGTCGGGCGTACTGCTGGTGGTTGGCCTCACCAACAAATCATGGCAAAGCGACCGTACCCGAACGGGCATTCTGTACGGCCTGGTCATCGGCTCGCTGATTGCGGCGTACACGGTTTGGGATGGGTACTCCGTAAAAGTGCTAGCGCTGTCGCCCATCCTGATAGAATATGTGGCGCATCCGTTCAGGGTGGCCGTGCTGACGCCAAACACGGTGCGGCAATGGCCCGAAGTTCGCTCCATCTGGAAGGGATATTGGCCCAAAATACTGGCCATCAGCACGTTAGGCCCACTTGGGTTCATACTCGTGCTGTATGCCATGCAAACGGCACCGATTCATTTCGTGGCACCAGCCAGGGAATTGAGCATCGTTTTCGGTGTGCTGCTGGGCGGCAGGCTGCTGTCGGAAGCGCACTACAAAACCCGCCTCGCAGGGGCTTTTTTGATGCTGGTGGGCATCGGGATCATTGCCTGGTAGCATGGGAAGCCCGCCACCTTGTATATCCCTTCAACCACGATGGTTTTTAATATCCTTAATGGTTACGAGTCGTGCTAGTTACGTTCACAATCTTTCAGGGGAGGTCTTCACGCTTCACAGTCGTTGGTGAGCCCCGCATTGGGGTCGAGGGGCGTTTTCTCCCGCAAGCCGAACGAGTCGCAACCCAACGATGCGGGACCTAACACGAACCCAACGATGCGCCAAACCCCATCCACCCAGCCCTTGTAAACGCCCCCGCTATTTTTCACCGAAAACAAATAAGCACCGGGATTCAACCCGCTGATGTTCAGCTTGGTGTCGCCAGACAATGCCTTGCAGCACGAGACGGCCTGCCAGGTCGAGCAATTGATAATCCAGCACCTCGCCAGTAGTGGCTGTCAACTGCACCCAATCAGTGGCCGGATTCGGCTGCAATGCAAACGGCTGGCGGCGCTTCTTCAGTGCTGGAGACTTCGCCCACTGTTACCGTGAAGCTGTGGAAGTGTCCGTTGCACCAGTTCTGCGTGGTGAGCGTGGCGGTATAGGTGCCGTTCTGGGCATAGGGATGTGGCTGTTGTGGCGTTCGTCGGAGGTGGTGCCGTCGCCGAAGTCCCAATGCCAGGAGGTGGCGTAGCGGCTGTGGTTCTCGAACGTGGCGGTGTTGCCAGTCACCACCACCAACGCTTCGGCGGCGGCGTGAGCAGGCTGTCCCGCAGAGGCTTTCAATGCCGATGAACACGCCGAGTCGTGATACCATCACTAATGTCGGATACGCCGATTTTAATATGATAAGTATCACCACCAACTGCGGTGAAGGTAGCCAGCATTGGGGTTGTATCCCGTCGAATGCGATGTCGGGATTGCCCAACGTGTCGTTGGCAACGTAGTATTGGCTGTCCAAAGAACCATTAACGTTATCAATGGCCCCAGACACCGCTACTGGTATCCTCGCTATATTGGTAGGAGCCGGGGCACCGGGCGGGGGTCACTAAAAAAGCAAAAACATCATTGAAACCAGTGCCAACCCATTCGGGGTACTCTTCCGCCAAAGACATATTGGAAGCTTAGGTCGCCATCATCGGCAATGGCCAGGTCAAATTCAATCGGCAGCACATCATAGCTATGGCCTCATTGATTTCCAAAAAGTGTCTCCTGCAACATGGCAGTTTAGACGCAAAAAGCTACATCATTAGCTATCTCCGCCACATGACCCGAAGAAAGGACAATGCCCGCATTGACGCCGAGGTTGGTGTTTGCCCCCTCGAAAAAAGCCATCATCTTCGGCAAGCCGGTGAAGGTCACATTGGAGGGCGTGGCACAGGAGTTGGAGAAAAAGTCCATCACCATCTGCTCCGCCGTATAGCTGGTATCTATGAACAGCCCGGTCTGCGCCCTGGGAACCGACCAAACAGAAGAGGTAAAACACGAAGGTAAAAATCTTTGATTTCATAAGATGTAGCTTTGATTGGATAAACAATGATGAAAAACCATGCAATTTCAACCATTTAATCACAAACACGAAAATAAAAGCTATTAAATTGGCAAAAGGCTCCACCACCTTCCACAAAAATTCCCGCATTCACTGCCCCGCCCCCACCTCCCGTATGGAATTTGGCATCATATTTCGTAACAAACATTATAAAATGTTCTTAGCTGTTCGGCTTTTAGTTGACAAAGGCCGAAACCCAGCGGCAAGAATATAAAATCCCCTCAAATGAATGCCCTCTTAGACTGCAAAATCAACATGTACGGTGCCGTTGATGGGAACTGTACAACCTTCACAAAGATGACTTCGACGAAGTACCAGCCCTTTGAGGCCACCTTTTACATCTTTAAGGACAAGCTCGTAAGCATACGGGACACCAGCAAAATCGCCAACAGCGATACCAAAAGCGCCACCAGGCAAGAACCAGGTCATGGACAGCCTCTGCCTGGCCACCTTCAAAGGTCGCCGACCCCGTGTTCGCCTACGCCGACAGCATCCAGGACACCGAACTGCTCGATACCACGAACGTCACGGTAGATAGCCTACTTCCGGGAAAAGAAAGACCGCCGGGAAGCCACCTGCCAGGACATCTCGACGAGGCCACGGGCAGTAAAGTACGGCACTACGGCCCTCACCTGGCACACGCTCGACGCCGTCACCGCCCTCATACCACAATGGCGCACCAAAGCACCCAACACCCCGCCTCAAACGGGCGCCATCAAAAACAGCAATGAGCAGGCCGAAAACAGTCAGGAGAAATGTTATCCTCCTCGAACGCCAGTTGAATGACATGGTGAACACCCTGACCGACACCGACCTCATCAACCAGTGGTATGTAGCCCGCTGGTGCTCCAGCCCGGCGCACCGTCACCCGTACAGTTCTCGTTCTCAACAAGGACGACAGCCCCCATCTACCTCGCCCAAACGATGCTGACCAAAGGTGGCACCACCATCTCCGCCACCACAAGCATCAGCGGCGAATCCATCATCAAGCCCGTCAAAGTGCCCCTGTGACATCCGGGTGACGGCACCCGGCTACCAGGCCCGTGCTCCTGCATTGCCGGGTGGTGCGGGAAAGATCAATCGTATTACCGTGGAGTTGGTGCCGGTGGCGGAAGGATAAAATATTCTCTTGTTTTCATATTGGTGAAATTGGCTTGGCGGGAGCGCTGGGCTTTTTTGTGGAGGGGAACGGCTGGTACTTACGGAATGGCTGCGCAAAGTAGCAATGAACGTTAAGCATTTTGTTATGGCAAATGACTTTTCATTCATTTTCATGTGGATAAAAGCAAGTAATCTACCATACTTGTCTATATGCAACAACATAATAGTTGCCATTATAGTAAAATGCTTTCATGTCGTATAAAATTTAAATTCTTTTCCATTTTCAATAGCCTCATCAATTTGGGGTTGAAGTTTTTCGATAACAATTTTTTAGAAGTCTATTCGTATCCTTGAAATTGTATTGAAATGATGTTTTTCCTCCTTTCCAATTACCAACTGAAAGTCTTCAAAATGTCTCATGAATATATGTAAATACCTTTCGACTTCCAAGTAAACAGGATGCCTTGCCCAAATGGTGATAAATTTTCTTCTTCATAGAAGTATGCAATCCTTTTAGTTCTGCTACCGCATCATCATTCTCTGCTATAATGTCTCAAGTTTCTTATTTGCTGAGCGATTTGGATTTCTTTATTAACTAACCCATGCCTTTCTTTACTTCTTTTGCTAGATATTATCCTAAACTCAACCGCTTCATTATCCTGAAATTCTATACTTCGTCAAATTTGTTTTTAAAGATAAAATGCTGAATTCTTTCTTTAATTCTTTTTGAATTCGCCTCAAAATTTGCCCTTCCCATTCCTCTTCTGTGATTTCAGATTTCTCATAAGTATTTTATATGCGTAATATTCATCCCATTCAGCATCTATTAGAGGCTTATTGTTTTCTTTAATTCTTCTATCAAGGAGAGATGTAAACCCCATTAACTCTGAGTTAAAACCTGTTGGGTCAAACTTAACATTTATTGTGCCTGGGATTTCTTTTTTCTCTTTATTTAAGTATTCGTCCTTAACTTCTTCGTTGAAACTTGGAAACTTGATATACATCTCCACAATCAAAACCATTATTTTCAAGAGTATTGACTTGGTCACCAGTTAGATTACTATTCTTTGATAGAGATATTTTCACATAGCCTCTGGTTCTTTCGCCTCTACCTGAATCTAGAATTTTATTTATGTCCTCTCGCTCTCTTCTACTATCCCTCAATACTCCCAACATCGTATTTCCAAATTTTCAGCCGGAATTCGTTTTTGGTGGAATTCAATGCTAACGAATTTGTCGTATCGTCCATACATGGAATATAACTCTTCAACGGAGAAAGCTAAAATCCTTCTTCAAGAAATCAATTCGATTATCAATATCTAAAAGCCTCTGCTTATTGGCGATAATAAGGTAGGATGTTTTGAACCTCTTCTTTGTTTCTTCAAGAGATTTCAAATTACTTAACTGTTCTTCAAAATTTTCAACAACAGATAATACTACTTCTCTGAGTAAGTAGAGCTGTGACATTTCATCTGTTCTTTCTTTTTCTTGTCATCTTTTTTTACGCTACAACATTTTGAAAATCATTTGAGTTCCTTTTTTGTTTGCTGCCAACATTTGTATCCACGCATTGCGCTTTATTTTACCGGGATGTTCGGCGTTTTCAGGAAAAGCAGACCAAATTAAACACGACAGCCCGGCAAGCTCAAATCCTGCCGGGCGTCGTTTGAAACAAACGCCCTATTTTTCACCACCTTGCCTTGTATCACTTGCTCGCCGTGCAACAGCCGGTAAAGTAAAAATGCCCGACGGATTGGCCTCTAAATCCACGAGGCCGAAGCACTGGCAGCGGCGTTCCAACTTTTTTGCGGCAGTAGTCTCCACTCACGTCGAACAGTTCCAGCCGCATATTTTCCAAAGCATTTTTCACTTCAATGTTCAATTGCTCGCCAACAGGATTTGGAAAACCCTGACCGACAGGGGTACTGGTTCCTGCGTCGCACTGTGGTGGCGGTATCAGCGCTATGGCCGCTTCCACCGCTGCCAGCGCATCCACCCGACCGAAGCCGTAGGTGTGGTTGGGCACCTCGGTGCCGAGTATGTCGCCACAGTTTTGGTCAGTGGTTTTCGGCACGGCAGTCTGCTCGATGATGTCCTCGATGAGGTCCACCTGCCCGGCCAGGTCGGGGTTGGCGGAGATGACGAGCGCCACCAGCCCCACCACGTGCGGGCCGGCCATGCTCGTGCCGGAGAAGTTGGCGTAGCCGCCGCCCGGCACACTCGACCGGACGTTGACGCCCGGTGCCGAAACGTTGGGTTTGAGGCGGTTGCTGCCGTCAATCGTCACTGGCCCACGGCTGCTGAACCCGGCAATCGTGTCGTTGATGGCCGTGGCACCAATGGAAAAACTGCCTTCGAACATGGGCGGGGGCGTGGACACGCTGCCGCAGCCACTGCCGCTGTTGCCAGCCGACACCACCACCACCGTGCCTGCCAGCCGCAGGTTGTTCACGGCTTGGTTCATCACCAGAAAATTGGTGGGGTTGCAGCCCTCTCCCTCCGAGCAGTACCACGAGTTGTTGATGACGTGCGGCGCTTTCGTTGGGTCGGGGTTTTCATTGTTCAGGTCGGTCGGTGCCACGAACCACTGGAAACATTCGAGGTAGGTAAACGGCGAGCCGTTGCCCCGCTCCATGTTGCGGCAAGCACACCAGTTGGCATCGGGCGCCACGCCAGTTTCGTTGTCGCCGTCCGAGCCGACCATCGTGCCCATCGTGTGCGTGCCGTGGCTGTTGTCGTCGCAGGGGAAAGGCGAATCCAGGCCGCAGGGGTTGAGTGAGTCCCAACTGAGCGGGCTGATGCTGTGGATGGCGTCGTGCCAATTGTAGTTGTGGTCGGTGGTATCGGTGGGAGCGAAGTAGCCGCGGTACTTGCTTTCAGGGCGGGGTGCGTCCAGTCGTAGCCGGTGTCCTGGCCGCCCACAGTGACGCCTTGCCCACGGTAGCCGAGCGCCCAAACGTCGTTGGCGTTTATCATTTCAATGCCCCACTCTATGGCGGAGCGGGAATCGGTGGCACCGTCCAGCCGCTCCACGGGTTCCGAGTAGTGGATGGTCGTGTTGTCCATGATTTGCGCCACGTCGGGTCGTTGCGCCAGCAGGTTTATCAAGCTCAAATCTCCCGCCGTTTTGATGGCGTTGACGATGAAGATGCCATAATGCGTTGCATTTTTTTGAGTCAAAAATGCCTTAATGCCGACTTGCGTAGTCGCTGCGGTTTGGCGCAGGGTATTGAAGACGTAGGTCGCCTTTTCGTCCTTGGTTTTCAGTTGTCGGGCGGCGCTGAGGTCGGCTTGTTGCGCCAGCAAAATGAGGAAAGGCACGGACTTGCCATCTGCCGTTTTTGCCAGCAGGGAGGCGTCCACTTTTTGGTGCCAGTCCTTGGTTTGGCCATTTGCGAAGCCATAAAAAGCCAATAAAATGGCGACGGTAAATAGTTTTTTCATGTAGTGGTTAGATTTAGAAAATTGTTGCGGAGCAAAATTAGGCCAATTGGTGAGGTTCGAGTGTGACTTTTGGCATTTGGTCTTGCATTGGCTCACCGCTGCGCCTTCGCCACCAACAAAATCGCCAACGACCCAAAGAAAATATTCGGCAACCAGACACCAAGCAGGGCGGGCAGTGCCTCATTGGTCGCAAAGGTGATGCTGAACTTCGCCACGAACACGAACACCGCACCAAGCACGATGCCCAGGGCCAGGTGAAGGCCCATGCCACCCCTGATTTTGCGGGAGGCCATCGCCACGCCGATGAGCGTCACGATGAGCAGCGTGACGGGGTCGGCGGTGCGGCGGTACAGTTCTATTTCGTAGCCCTTCGTGTTGCCGATGCCCCGGCGGCGCTCTTCGTCAATGAACTGCGAGAGCCGGGTCGAGGGGATTTTTTCACGGGTGTCGTCGTAGCGCACGAAGTCGTCGGGGGTGAGCAGCAGGGCCGTGTCAAGCTTCGACTTGCCACCCACCACGATGCCCTCTTTTGTGCCGTTGAAGGTGTGTATTTCGTAGTTGCTCAGTTGCCACTTCTGCTTGTCGCCCTTCCAGCGGGCCTCGTCCGCCTCGATGTAACTGGTGAGGCGGTTGCTGTCAATGCGCTCCAGCCGGAAGTTTCGGGCGAAGCTGTCCCGCTTGAAGTAGTCCCGCACATAGATTTTCGTGTGCGGGTCCACGAACATGTGCACGTCACGGGTACTGCCCTTGTCGCTTTCCTTCACGATGTAGGCGTGGAAAAAATCGAGGCGGGTCTTGTTGCTCACGGGTATCACGAAGTGGTTGAGCACGAGGTGCAAACAGGCCAGCAGCCCTCCCCCAATCAGGTAGGGCCGGATGAAGCGCCGGAAACTGACCCCGGCGTTCAGGATGGAGATAATCTCGGAATTGTAGGCCATGCGGCTGGTGAAGAATATCACCGAAATCATGGCGAACAGCGGCCACAACAGGCCGTTGATGAAGACGATAAAGTTGAAGTAATATTCCGAGAAGACCTGCCATGCCCCCAGTTTTTCGTCAATGAACTCCTCCACGTTCTGGCTAAAGTCAATGATGACGGCAATCATCGAAAAGATGAGCACCACGAAGAAGAACGTGCTCAGGAATTTTTTGATGATGTAGCGGTCGAGAATCTTAAGCATTATTCGATTGCGGAATGCGGATTTACGATTGCGGATTTGGGGCAAAGCTACTACGAAATCAACGGTAGGAATTGGATGTCATTTGCACAACTTTTAAGATTGGGTTGAGAGCCCCCAATCCGCAATCCGAATTCCGTAATCATCAAAGCCGCTGCGCCATCCGCCCCACCATCCCGTTTTTCCACTCCAAAAAATCCCCTGCGATGATGCGCCGCCGAGCCTCGCCCACTAGCCAGAGGTAGAAGCAGAGGTTGTGCAGCGTGGCAATCATGCCGCCCAGGTGCTCGCCCGACTGACGAGGTGGCGGAGGTACGACTTCGAGTGTACACGGCTCGTGTAGCTGGTGCTTGTGGCATCAATGGGGCTGTGGTCGTCCCGCCACTTCAGGTTTTTGATGTTGATGATGCCCTCGGCGGTGTAGAGCAGGCCGTGGCGGGCATTGCGGGTCGGCAATACGCAGTCGAACATGTCAATGCCGAGGGCGATGCACTCCAGGATGTTCATCGGGGTGCCGACGCCCATCAGGTAGCGGGGTTTTTCCTTCGGCAAAATGCCGCAAACCAGCTCCGTCATGGCGTACATGTCCTCGTCCGGCTCGCCGACCGACAGGCCGCCGATGGCGTTGCCCTCCCTGTCAAACGAAGCGATGGCCTCCGCCGACTCTCGCCGCAAATCGGGGTAGGTGCTGCCCTGCACGATGGGGAACAGCGTCTGCTCGTAGCCGTACAGTCCTTCCGTCTCGTCGAAGCGGTCGCAGCATCGCTTGAGCCAGCGGTGGGTCAGGCCCATCGAGTTTTTGGCGTAGCCGTACTCGCAGGGGTAGGGCGTACACTCGTCGAAGGCCATGATGATGTCTGCCCCGATTTCCCGCTGGATGTCCATTACCCGCTCCGGGGTGAAGACGTGCTTCGAGCCGTCAATATGCGACTGGAAGGTGACGCCTTCCTCCTTGATTTTGCGCTGCGCCGCCAGTGAATAAACTTGGTAGCCGCCGCTGTCGGTGAGGATGGGATGGTTCCAGCCGTTGAATTTGTGCAATCCGCCCGCTGCCCGCAGCACATCCATGCCGGGCCGCAGGTAGAGGTGGTAGGTGTTGCCGAGGATGATTTGTGCATGTACCTCGCGCTCCAGCTCGTGGATATGGACGGCCTTCACGGCACCCGCCGTGCCCACGGGCATGAAGATGGGCGTCTCGATGGCGCCATGTGCCGTTTCGATGCGGCCTGCTCGGGCGGCGCAGTTCGGGTCGGTAGGTTGAAGTTGGAATGTCAAAATATGCGTTGAATTTGGAAGGGCGAAGATGCGGCGATATTATGGAGTTGACAATAATTCCAAAAAAGCATCGGCGGACAGGATTTCCACCTTTCGGGAATGGGATATTTTTCAAAACGTTGAAATGGCCGTCGTTGGTCACCAAAAATCTACATTGCCAGCAACGGCGCAGTCAACAAACTTATCGTCGTCGGGGTCTGAAGTAATAAGGTTCCAATAAAAATACTTTTCAATGTGGCCCACATTGTCCACTCGCTGAAAACCTTCAAGAATATTCCTCGCCGTTTCAGCGCCCATGTGCCAAGAGACGGTTTCTTCGTATTCCAACAAAATGTCGGTTGTAAGCAACAATGAAAACCGCTTGTTTTCAAAGGCTTGAAAAATAGGATGATAGCGGATCTTCTGGAAATTGAAACAAGCAGAACGTTGGTGTCAAGGACTATTTTCATTGGGGTTTCCGATACGGTGTGCGGCGGTGAGTGTTTAGGAGCATCTCTTCCGTCAAACCCTTCTCATCCCAAGCCTTGTCGGCGGCGTCCTTCGCTTTTTCAAAGAAATACTTTGCCATTGCCGCTTTGATGGCGAGCAAATCCGCATCGCTCACATTGCTGGCATAAAGCTTCAAAAGCTCTAATTGGACATTGCTAAACGGTTGGCGTAGCGGCGGCTGTTGGCTCATTTTTTTAATTTTTTACAAAAATAATGGATTTTGTAGAAAGAAGAGTATTGGTTATAGCTGGAAATTAGCGCACTCCGACTATGGAAGCATTGTCACCAAACTTCATCCACAACAAATAAAGTCGTTTTCATAAAAACTAATTATCACCACACGCATTAGTGGATATGGACAAAACACCATATTTTGGCCGACACCAATCACATCACTCACATTAAAAACAATCGAACAATGGCAATCAAAAGAAACGCAACCTCCGTTTGGGAAGGCTCCGGCAAAGAAGGCACGGGCCACCTCACCACCCAAAGCAATGTATTGAACCAAACGCAGTACTCCTACAACACCCGCTTTGCCGACGGCATCGGCACCAACCCGGAGGAACTGGTGGCGGCGGCCCATGCAGGCTGCTTCAACATGAAACTTTCCTTCGTGCTGGGTGCTGCGGGCTTTACGCCAGAGAAGCTGGAAACGAAATGCACCATCACGTTCGACGACGGCACAGTCACCGAATCAAACCTGAAACTGACGGCAACCGTGCCGGGCATCAGCGCAGCGCAATTCGCAACCTGTGTCGCAGATGCGGAGAAGAACTGCCCAATTTCCAAGTTGTTGAACTGTGAAATCAAAGTGGACGCCCAATTGGCGTGAGGCTTTTTTACAATAAAAACGCCACCGCAAACGCCAGCACCGCTCCTATCACACCGTACATGAACACGTTGTAGCAGTAGCTCAGGTAGCGGTATTTTTTGGCCAGCACCACGCCTAGGAAGTACAGGTCTTTGGTCATGGAAGTGTAGAGGAAATCCTTGTCCTTGATCATCTCCATCATGCCCCAATGGAAGTCGTCCAGCTTCATGTTGTAGTAGTTGCCGAAGAAAAGCAGGTTGGCCTTGCGGGATTCAATGTCTTCCCTCGTGAACTTTCCCTCCGTAATCTTGGGTCGGGTGCTCAGGGTGGCCAAGGTCATGGCCGTCACGCAGACCAGCAGCAACAGTATGGTGGGGATGATGATTTGCGGGTACTGTTCAAACCTTGGGAACAACTGCGGCATTGTCACCGAAATCACGATGGCGTTGATGCTCAGCATGATGTTCGCCTTGCTGTCGGCCATGCCACTAAGGTTGATATGGGTGCGGTAAGTGGTGCGGTACATTGTCTCCACGCCCCGCCCGACCTCAGCATCACTCAGGTCTTTCGGGCGCCTGACCACGCCCCACCCGCTTGGTCCTTTTCCGTTTTCTGCTTCTTGTCCTTGCGGGCAAGGTCGTCCACCGACTCCACGCCGGAGGGGTTCAGGCGAAACTGGTGCTTACGCAACTGGTTGATGTGCTTGAGCTTTCGGGGATTGTACAACTCCTCGGCCACAGCCGTATAATAGCGGTGGTTGTTCATAAAATCCAGCTCAAACTGCACCCACTCTGGCTCCGACATCATCTTGCCTCGGGTAAGCAGCAGTTCCTGCCGTAGGCGGCCACAGCGATCCCAGTAGCTTTTTTTTCCAAGGTGGCTCAGGTCGGCGTCGCAGATGATTTCCTCCAGCAAATCCTTGGGCTTGAAGGGCAGTTGGGTGGCCATGATGCAGCGGGTGATGAGGTCGAGGTCTTGGTCGGGCAGGTCAAAACTGGACAGGAAACTGACGGCATAACGGCAACTGCGCTCCTCGTGGCCCTCGGCGCCTTGGTCGTAGCCGCTGTCGTGAAACCAAGCGGCCAGTTGTAGCAGACTGAGTTCGCGGTCGTCAAGGTTGTTGCCAGTGCCGATTTCGACCACCGACTCCAATACGCCCAGCGTGTGGTTGAAGTCGTGGAAAACGTACTCACCACCTATTTTCTTTTGAAAAAAATCGGACTGGTAGCGCTCCGTTTGCGCCAGTATCTCACCGTAGGGTATTGCCATTCGTTTTGTGTTGAAATATAATTGGTGGCAAATATCCCGAAAATAAAGAAAACCCCTGCTACTTCGGCGTATTAGTTGTTGATTCTTTCCATCTGCTTTTTCCCTGTTGCAAGCTCGGTGCCGTGCAGGTCCACGTGGTAAACATCTGGCCATTTGCTGGTATCATCGGCAAAGACCCAGATATAGTTCAACTGGCAGTTCTTGCCGTTGATGGTCATGGTGGCCAATGGTTTGCCGTTGGAGTCCGTCTTGAGATGGATTTTGCGCTTGTCGTAGGCGGTGAGGGTGATGTAGAAACCCTTGCCCGTGCCGTCTTTCCTGCTGCTGTAGCCGTAGGCAAAAGTGCTTTGCGTCCAGGTAAGTTCCTTGCGCTCGCCATTGCTGCCGTAGCGCAGCCAGTAGGCATCTATCGGATTTGATGGGTCAAACTTCCCCCCAACCAGGTTTGCATCGTACGCAACGGTGTTCTTGTTCTTGTTTCTTTGGATAAAAAAAAGGGACTTTGCCGTTTTGGGGGGCGTCGGGAAGTCGGCGGGGCGGCTCAACAGCGTCATGGGGCCAGTTTTGGCAGTGCCCTGCGAAAAAAGTGGCATGGCCAAGATGGCCGAAAACAATATGGTAATTAGAACAGGTTTACTCATTTTTCAAGTTCTTTCTTGCTGTGCAACAGTCTCGTGATGGCTGTGATGTTTGTCAGCACCGCAAGCACCATGAGTGGTAAGGTGAAAATGGTAATGGTTTCAAACAACGGGATAGGAAGCCAATCCACCGTGACCCTCACCTCGCTGCCGCCCAGTGCCGAGTAGATGCCGCAGGCCACTGCCGATACGCCAATGATGATGATGCGCTCTGGCCGTTGCATGATGCCTACGTCGGCCCTCGCCCCAAGGCTCTCGGCCCTCGCCCTAATGTAGCTGACCATCACCGAGCCGATGAGCGCGATGAAGGCAAATAGCGAGCTGAGGAAGTAGCTCTGCGCCACGAGGTACCAACAGATGCCAAGGAACATGATCATCTCGCTATACCTGTCGAGCACGGAGTCGTACAGCGCACCGAAGGTGGAATCCATGTGGCCCACCCTGGCCAGCCGTCCATCAATCATGTCAAAAAGCCCAGCAAACAAAATGACTACCCCCGCCCACCCAATATAGGAGTGGTCGCTGCGCTCGCCATATTTACCGCCATAAATAAATATAACGGTAGCGAAGGTGTTGACGACCAAGCCAATGGTCGTGATGGTGTTGGGCTTCACCTTCCACCGCACCAACAGTTCTATCAGTGGGTTGATGACTTTGTAAACAAGCGGCTGTCCATATTTTTTTAGCAGGTTTTCGCTCATAGTAATTTGGCCTTAAGACGAAAGCTACAATGCCCACGCCAAGTTATCTTAACTAAAATAGCAGTTGATGTGCTGCACTGTTGCCTGGTTTTCTTTACAATGCGCAAAGTTAAACGATGGCGGGGGCTGATACTTGTGAAAAATTGGTCACGTAGCGCCACTGCACCCCCGAAAAATTGGCGTTTTTCAGAACCCCAAAATTTAAACAACCTAAAACTGTTAGAATGATATCTGTGCCCTGAACCGGATGCCAAGCCCTTTTACGCCGAATAAAGAAGGCACCTCAGGATTGTCGAGATAATTCAGGCGGCGAACCAGGTCGAACCGCAGTATTTTGAAGATGTTGCCGACACTCACACCTACCTCCATGTATGGCTCTTTTTGCAAAGTGTAGGTCGCTGGGGCATCGGTTTCACCCTTCAAGAACTGGATGAATTCCGGGTGCGTTTCAGGATTGTTGCTATCGCTCAACCCGCCGTAAATGGCTTTGAAGGTGATGGCCTCCCGCAGTTTAAGTTTGCGGAGCAACGGTATTTTGTTGAATAGCCAACCATTGAAATTATGCTCCAACATCAGCAGGGCATACTCGTCGCTCACAAACTCCTGGTAGTTCATCATGTTGAACGAGGTGGTGCGGTAGGTGTAGGTTTGGTTGGCCCTGGGCATGTTGAGCAGAAAGTAGGGCACACCGTTGCCCCAGATTTTGCCAGCTTCGAAGTCCATTCGGGTAACGCCAAGGAACGAAAGGTAAAAGCGCTTCACCACGTTCAGCGAGGCGCTCTGGTAGGAGTAGTCGCCGCCAAGCACGTCCTTCAGCCCTGCGTTGAGCTTGAGCAGGAAAATCGGGTGCTTGTTGTACAACTGCGTCCGGTAGGTACGGCCTTGGATGTACTTCTCGTTGGGTGCAAAGCGGAGCGTCAGGCCCACGTCGCTGGTAGTGAACTCATCAAAGAACTCCTGTTGCGTCCCCCCCACTGGGGTGTAAGCGAACTCCGTGGTACCGTATTTGCGATGGCGGGTGTTGGTATAGGTCAGTTGGTAGCTCAGGTGGTTGGGCGTTTCTAGGAAATATTCGCCCTGGATTTTGTTCAACAACAGCATCCGGTCTCGGGTGCCCCGCTGGAAGGAGAGGAAGAAGTTGTCGGGGCTGTTCAGCAAAAGTATTTGCCCCACCAAGTTCACTTCTTTTTGGTAAAAAAACTTCACGTAGTGCTTAGGGTTCACCTTGAAGTCGTCCCGGAAAGAGTAGGTGGCAAAGCCGGCGTATTTGAATAGCTCATCTTTAAAACCGTAAGCACCATAACCCCCAATGCTGAATTTTGGAAGGAATTTCAGGTTGGTCTCGCCACCCAATTTTACCCGGGTGCCCTCCACGGGGTTAAAACTGTAAAAATTGGCGATAGGCCCTATGTCAATGGGGCCAACGGCCTTGTAGCCAGTGAATACCAACGACATGGCGTTCATCATGCGCCGGAAACTGGGCATGCGTTGGATGGTATCAATCATCTGGTAAACGTTCTGCTCCTTGTCCGACAGCTTTTCGTGGCGGGCTGACTGCCAAAAGGCCTCGTCCTTTTTGTAAACATCGGGCGCTTCAACTGTTTTTTCAGTACCGACATAATAGGAATCATCGACTGGTTTATCAAAGATGAAATCCTTGTACGTGGCCGTTCGTGTCCCGTAGATACCGGTACCTCTCTTCAAGATGGAAAAATCAACCGTCACTTGATCCTTGGTACGTGCCCAGGTGTCATTTGGCTGCTTCGCAAATTCCTGTTGCAGTTTCAGGTCTTGAACGAAATTGACGTTGATTTGGCGCGTTATTCCAAAATCGGCCCTGATTACCGCAAAGGTCGAGTCGCCACGGGTAATGTAGAGGTCACCCTTGAAGGCGATGTTTTGATTGTTTTCGGGATAAAATGACACTTTGGTTACGGGGGTGCCATTTACAGTGCCCGTGCTGTCCACGATATAAAAACGGTAATACCCAATCGCCGTGGTGCTCAGTGGACTCATAAACGAAAGGTCGAGTAGGCGAATGTCGTTCGCGTATATGTTGACGCTTTGGTACATCACCGAGAGCATGTCATTCAGGTCCTTGTCGTCCACGTACTCCTTCATGCCCGTGACCTTCACGCCGTTACGGTGCTCCTTGTAGTCTTCCGGGTTTTTGCGGTAGTAAACTTTTGTCGAGGATTCCTGGATGAAAAAGGGCAGGAACGGCTTGCCGTTCACCTTCGAGGTGTCCACGTTGTCGAGTATGAACTGGTACTTCCTGAACGCCCGCTTCTTGCGCAGTTCTTCGGGGTCAAAGTTGTTGATGTCGAACTGGATTTTCTCGTACTTGTCCATTTCGTAAAAGTTCGAGGCTTCGATGCGGTTTTTGTCTTTGTGGGCAATCACCTCCCGCATCAGTTCCACGGCGGGGTTGTCACGGCGCTTGTAGCGGCTTTTCTTCGCTTTCACCACCACTTCTTTCATGGTGATGGAGGTTGACTGCAGTGCAATATCAAAAACCTGCCTTTCGCCTAGCACAATGGCCATTATTTGGGTTTCGTACCCAATAAATGACACTTCCATTTGTGCAGTGGCCCATTTTGACTCCAGCACATATTTGCCATCAAAGTCGGTAGTAGTGCCAATGGTGGTGCCCTTGAACGAGACGTTAACAAAAGGCAGCGGCTCCAGCGTACCTGCATCTATGATGGCACCTTTAATGGTAGTCATTTTTTGGGCAAAAGCCGAAACGGAAAACAGCAGGAAAAACAGGCTGAAAATCAGTTGATTTTTAGAAATGTTAAAATACATAAGCGTAAGTTTCTTCAATTCAGGTGTCGGTGAAAAAATTGAAAATGCCGCCTGGCGTTCTTGGCGAAAACCAAATTTCAAACGCCAAGCCATTTTTAGCATCTCACAAGAACTTTCAAGCAATCGAAAAGTTCTTGCAGCTGGCCAATTCGCCGCAAAACTACCCAAGTTTTGGATTCGAAAATTGACTTGCGAAATGTTTAACCCTTTCGGATTACAGGCATAGATGAGTTTTGGGGGCAAAATCCCCATCCCTTATTTAGCTTTTCACCGTATTTTTGACAAAAAATCAAGAAGAATATCGCCAAAAATTCCAAACCGGCTATGTTCTTTCCCTGTTCGCCAAATTTCACTCAATTCTCAATTCCTCACATGTCCTCCCAACGCCAACAATTCCTCCAGCACGTAGCCCAGACCAGTGACATCCCAATGCTGCTCGAAATCGAACGAGCAGAAGGCACTTTCCTGTTCGACAAAGCTGGCAAACGCTACCTTGACCTCATCGCCGGCGTAAGCGTGAGCGTGCTGGGGCACCGGCATCCCGACGTGGTGGAGGCCATCAAGTCGCAGGCCGACCGCTACCTGCACACCCTCGTTTACGGCGAGTACGTGCTGTCGCCGCAAGTGGAACTGGCCAGCTTGCTTGTCGCCAATTTGCCCACGCAACTCAGCTGTGTTTACTTCACCAACTCCGGCAGCGAAGCCACGGAGGGCGCCATGAAACTCGCAAAGCGTTACACGGGCCGCCCAGAAATCATCGCCTACCGGGAAGCCTATCACGGCAGCACACAGGGCGCTGCCAGCTTGATGTCGCCCAGTTTTTTCACGCAGGGCTACCACCCGCTACTGCCAGGAATCCGACATATCAACTTCAACTGCGAGGCGGATTTGGAGAAAATCGGCCCGCAAACTGCCTGCGTCATCATCGAGCCGGTGCAGGCTGAAGCGGGCGTCCGTTTGCCCCAAAACGATTATTTGAAAAAACTGCGAAAACGCTGCACCGAGATGGGCGCGCTGCTCGTATTTGACGAAATTCAGGCAGGCTACGGGCGCACTGGTACGCTCTGGGCCTTCGAGCAGTACGACATCGTGCCGGACGTGCTGCTGCTGGCCAAGGGCATGGGCGGCGGCATGCCCATCGGGGCATTTATCGCTTCCAAGGAGGTGATGCAGGTGCTGGGACACGAGCCCCCGCTGGGGCACATCACCACTTTCTGCGGGCACCCGGTCTGCTGTGCGGCGGCGCTCGCTACGCTGCGTTTTTTGACCAAACACAAACTTTGGGAAGGCGTGAAGGAGAAGGAGGCGTTGTTCCACCAGCTACTCGTACACCCAGCCATTCGGGAGGTACGCAGTGCTGGGCTGCTCATGGCCGTGGAGGTGGGCGAGTTCGAGTTGCTCCGCAAAATTATCCTCGAATGCGTGGCGAATGGCGTCATCACCGACTGGTTCCTTTTCAACGACCAGAGCCTGCGCATCGCCCCGCCGCTGACCATTTCCGAAGGGGAAATCCGCACGGCTTGTGCGGTGGTCGTGGCGGCAATTGACAAATTTGCTGCTCCAATTAATCCGTAAAAAACCAACTTTGCAATGCAGTGAAAAAGGGGGTGACTGAATTGGCGGGATTTCGTCAGAACCTCGTCGTTCAATATGGGGCATTGAAGTGCTGTTCCGCTGTTTTTTGTCAGAAAAAACAAACTTGGAACCCTCCTCTACTGTTTCAGGACAAAGCGAAATTCAAAAACTTACTAACCACAAAATATTGAGAAAATGATGTTTTATTATGTGCTTGCGGGTGGGCTTTCATTGATTGGGTTCTTCGTCAGCGGGCGTTTGAAAAGCAAATTTGCGCACTATAGCCAGTTCAGCCTTCGGGCAAACCTGAACGGCGCGGAAGTGGCCGAGCGGATGCTAAGGCACTATGGCATCCACGACGTAAAAATTACGCAGGGCCAGGGCTTCCTGTCCGACCACTACAACCCGCTCACGAAGACCGTAAACCTCAGCCCTGACGTGTACGAGGGAAGGAGCATTTCGGCGGCGGCAGTAGCGGCGCACGAATGTGGCCACGCCGTGCAGCATGCCAACGCCTACGCTTGGCTCAGCCTGCGCTCTGCCGTAGTGCCGGTTGTCAATATTGCGGCACAAGCTCAACAGTGGCTGTTGATCATCGCTTTGATGGGCAGTTTCAAACCGCTGATTTTGATAACTATCGCAGCGTTTGCCATCACTACGACCTTTGCGCTCATCACGCTGCCGGTGGAGATTGACGCCAGCCGCCGTGCCTTGGTTTGGCTCGAAGAGAGCGGCACCGCCCGTGGCGAAGAGCACGAAGGCGCCAAGGATGCCTTGAAATGGGCTGCTCTGACCTACGTCTCTGCTGCACTTTCATCGCTGGTGATGCTGGTGTACCTCGTGCTACGCTACTCTGGGTCGTCGAGGAATTGATTTCAGCTTTTTTCAAAAATAAAAAAATGTCGTGACGGGATACCCCATCACGGCGTTTTTGTTTTTCAGCATGAAGGCCGCTACCCCTCCCCTCAAACGCTCAAATCCTCAAGCCCTCAAATCCTCCCCTTCAATGCTCCCCAATCAGCACGGGCTTGTAGCCGCCCTGGCTTCGGAAGTAGAAAAGTAGACCGATGTAGCATAGCAACATGAAAACGGGCAGAATCGCCACTGTTTTCAAAGCACCCTTTTTGGCACCTTGCTGAATCCCACCAATGATGGTTTTGTCGGCTTCGTTGGTGGCGGCTTTCAGTTTGTCGCCATCCACGGCCATGTAGTCGCCGAAGATGCCCGTCTTTGAAGTGACGACGTAGGTGGAGTGAAGTTGGGTGTTGTTGGCGGCGTCATAAGCAGCCACTTCCTTGTCCACCTGCTTGTCCTGCACGTTGCCGAGGAACGGCCCGCCCACGATGCCAGCGGCCAACATGCCCACGGCGGCCACGCCGTTCAGCGTCAGTGCACCGCCCTTGGGAAATTGCTCCGCAACGATGCCCAACGAAGTCGGCCAGAAGAAGCTCTTGCCCACGGCGTACAGTGTTGCAGCCAAAAGAATCATGCCGCCCGTTGCCGAAGAGAGGAAGTAAAGGCCGAGCGCCGCCAAAGCAGCACAGGCAGCCAGCAAGCCAATCGGCGAAAGCTTGTGGATGATAGGGCCACCGAAAAAGCGCAAAAGCATCATCAGCAAGGCCGTATATATAAGCACCCAACCACCGCTGATGCCCATTTTGCCCATTTCGCCAGCCATCAGGTCGGCACTCCAACTGTCCACGCCCAACTCGGTGATGGCCAGTGGAATCATGATCAGCAGCATGACGATGAACAGCGGTTTGCCCAAAGATTTGGTGTAAAAACCGAAGGCACCCGTGGCCAAAATGATGACGACCCAAGTGGCGAGGTTGCCGAGGCCGAATATCACGCCCAGTTGTTTGAACACCATCAAACTGATGATGAAAGCACCGAGAATACCAACTTCTTTGAGCATTTCTTTGTAGCTCACACCTGCTGCCACCCGCTCGTGTACGGGGAATTTTTTGTTCCAAAGCAGCACGGCGTAGAGGATGGTCGGAATGAAAATCAGGCCGACCTTCACCTGCCAACTCACGCCGCCCATCATCATGAGCAGCAGGCCTCCCGCCACCATGCCTCCGGGCCAGCCTGCGTGCAGGATGTTGAACCACTTGGTTTTGTCCTTGCGGAACAGTGTTCCCACCACGGGGTTGATGTACGCCTCCACCGTGCCATTGCCGAGGGCGCAGATGAAAGTACCGATGTAGAGCATCGTATAATCCTTCGCCGTGATGGTGATGATGGCGCTCAGCACGTGGCAAATGAGGCCGATGATCATGGCCATGCGGTAGCCGATGCGGTCAATCACGAGGCTGAACAGGACGATGCTGATGGCGAAGGGCCACAGACCGACGCCGAGGAGTTCGCCCTTTTGGGTTTGGGTGAGGTTGAAACTGGCTTCCCAGTCGTCAATGATGAGCGCCCGGATGATGAAGCCGAACGACGTGGCAATAAGCGCGATGAAACAGCCCCAGAAAAGTCCCATGTCGGGGGCGTCGTTGTTGCGAGTTGTTGACATAAATGAATGTTTGTTTTTCGTTTAGTTGTGAAAATGGCCGAAAATGTAAGGCGAAGGCGGGAATTAAAAAAGGAAATTGGCTGGGTATTTCAATCAGCCAATAAAAACGAACGAATTATGGTGGCGAGGACATCCAAATTTACTTTTTCCAATTGGTGCGGCGTTTGTTCCAAAATTTGAAGTTGGCCGTTTGGCAAGGATACAGCCGCTTGGGTTGTTTCATCCAAGCTCACCATCTGGTCAGCGTCGCCGAGGCAGATGAGCGCCGGGTGTTGGATTTGGGACAAAACTGCTGGCGTCAGCAAGGGCTGCTGGCCAAGGGTGAGCATCATTTCCGCCGTTTTATGCAATAAGACCTTCCAGTCGTTGGGGGCGTGGCGCTCCCGCAACAGGTTGGCAAAGGCAGGGATCTTCGCTTCGATTTTTTCGGGGTCGAGCATCTTCGACTCCCGTTCTGCACCCTCCAGTGTCCAGTCGAACTTGGTGGCGAGGGTGGCGATTTTGCCCACCCGTTCGGGATGCAGCCGGGCGAGGTTCAATGCCACGTAGCCGCCCATGCTGTAGCCGAAAATGTCCACTTGTTCGAGGCTATTTTTGTCCAAAAAGTCGAGCACTTCCGACGTGAACTGTTCGATGCCAAAGGCAGCGGCGAAAGGCGCTCCGCCGTGGCCTGAGAAGTTGAGAATATGAACCTCGAAGTTGCCGTTGAGCCGCCCGGCGAGCGGCTCTGTCACAGATGCAGCGCCGAGTGCTCCGTGTAGTAGCAGCAGTTTTTTCATGGTCAATTTTTCACAGTGCAATCAGGGATTGGAAAGCCCGAAGGGATTTCTAAGCCCGGTCATGGCGAAAGCTTAGAAATCCCTTCGGGCTTTCCAATCTTTCACCACGCCAACAAATCCCCCATCGCCTTCCCCACCTTCTCAATCGAAGGAATCATCTCCCGCTCCAGCGTTTCGTTCAGCGGCACAGCGGGCATATTGGTTGCGCCAATGGTGCGCACGGGAGCATCGAGCCATTGAAAGCATTGCTCGGAAATACGGGCAGCCAGGCTCTGCGCAAAGGTGCAATGCACCGGCTCCTCCGTCACCACGAGGCATTTGCCGTGGCGCTTTGCCGCATCATACATGGCCGTTTCGTCCAGCGGAAACAGGGTTCGCAAATCAATTACCTCCACCTGGCCCTCGAAGTTTTTGGCGGCGTTCAGTGCCCAATGCACGCCCATGCCGTAGGTGATGACAACCAGCGTACCGCCTTTTTCCACTTCTTTTGCTCCGCAAAAACCACCGTACGGGCTTTGCCGAAGGGCAAAATATAGTCCTCAGCGGGCATGACGCACTTGGCCGATTCCGTGCCTCGCACTTTTGACCAGTACAGGCCCTTGTGTTCCAAAATCACAACCGGGTTCGGATCGTAGTAGGCCGCTTTCATCAGCCCTTTCAAGTCGGCGCCATTGCTGGGATAAGCGATTTTTATTCCTTTTATATTGGTCAAAACCGATTCCACGCTGCTCGAATGGTACGGCCCGCCGCTCCCATAAGCGCCGATGGGCACCCGGATGATGCAGCTGACGGGCCATTTGCCATTGGAGAGGTAGCATGAGCGGCTCACCTCGGTGAAAAGCTGGTTTAGCCCCGGCCAGATGTAGTCCGCAAACTGCACCTCCACGATTGGCTTCAGCCCGACGGCGCTCATGCCCACCGTGCTGCCGATGATGAACGCCTCCTGGATGGGCGTGTTGAACACCCGATGGTCTCCGAACTTCTCGGCCAGCGTGGCCGCCTCCCGAAACACGCCACCGAGTCTACGCCCAACGTCCTGCCCGTAGAGCAGGCACTCCGGGTGCTTGTGCATCAGTTCTTCGATAGCGAACAAGGCGCAGTCCACCATTACTTTCACCTCCCCATTAGCAGGTTCCCGCTCGCCCGACTCCTCGATGATGGGCGTCGGGGCGAAATCGTGGGTGTATAAATCTTCGGGGCGGGGGTCATCGGCGGCCTTGGCTTTTTCAAAATCTGCTTCTACCAATTTTCGGGCTTCGGCCTCTATTTTCGCCAAATCTTTTTCCGAAAAACCTTCCTCCAAAAGCTGCTTTCTGAAAATGGGGTACGGGTCACGGCTTTGCGCCTCGACCAAATCGTCTCGGTACCATTCCTTGCGGACACCGGAGGTGTGGTGGTTGAGCAGCGGCACTTTCACATGTACGAGGAATGGCCTCCGCTCTCGCCGCATCGTTTCTATCACTTCATTTAATAAGGTATAACATTCCACAAAATCGCTGCCATCCATGCGTCGTGCTTCAATGCCGTGGAATCCCTTGGCGTACTCAGCGGCGTCCTGCGCACGGGTCTCTTCGGCATTGGCGGAGATGTCCCAGCCGTTGTCCTGCACGAAGTAGAGAATGGGGAGTTGCTTTAGGGCCGCCATTTGCATCGCCTCGGCCACCTCGCCTTCGGTGACGGAGGCATCGCCGAGGGAGCAGACGGAAATTGGGAAATTGGGAAATTGGGAAATTGGGAGGTCTCCAATTTCCGATTTCTCCAAGTATTGGAGTCCCATCGCAACCCCAGTTGTCGGAATGGCCTGCATACCAGTGGCGGAGGATTGGTGGGGGATTTTGGGCTTGTCGTCGTCACGGAGGCTGGGGTGGCAGTAGTAGCTGCGGCCACCGGAGAAGGGGTCGTCCCGCTTGGCCATGAGCTGGAGCATGAGGTCGTAGGGCGTCATGCCGATGGAGAGCAGGAGGGAGTCGTCGCGGTAGTAGGGCGCTAACCAGTCCTGCGGCAGCAGTTGGAGGCCGAGGGCTATCTGTGCCGCCTCATGCCCCCTGCTGGTGGCATGGACATACTTGCTGACGAACTTGAAGTTTTCTTCGTAAACTTCCGTCATGCACTTGGCGGTGGCCATGTGGCGGAAGGCCGTCTGGAGGGTGTCTTTTTTGATGTTGATTTTGCTCAAAATCATGGCTTGGTTAGGTGCAAATTTGGTTTCAAGATTTTGCTTTGAATGCCTCAATCGCATTTCGTGTAAACTCTGACAGTACCAGCCGCCCACTAATCGCTGCCCGCTCGTCGAGCAACGTGTCCCAGTGCTCGGTGCCTTGCCAGAAAATGCGCTTCAGTTCCCGCATGGCATCCGGGCTTGAGTTGACGAGTATCTTGGTGAAACGCTCCAGGTAGTCGTCCATTTGCTCCACTTTTTCAAAAACTTCATTGAAAAGCCCTTTTTCCTTTGCCCAGTAAGCCGTCTGCCACTCCGTGGCGTTGATGGCCATTTGGCTAAAGGCTGACAGCCCAAGCTTGCGCTCGCAGGCAGGCCCGACCACGAACGGGCCAATGCCCACTGCCAGCTCGCTCAGGCGCACCGTGGCCCATTGCGTGGCCATGCAATAGTCGGTGGCGGCGGCGAGACCCACGCCCCCGCCGACAGCCTTGCCCTGCACCCGCCCAATGATGAGCTTGGGGCAACGCCGTATGGCATTGATGACGTTGGCGAACCCGAGGAAAAATTTCTTTCCAGTTTCGAAATCACGGATGGAGGCCAATTCATCGAAACTAGCTCCCGCACAGAAGGTGCGCTCGCCTCCGCTGCGCAGTATGACGATGTGAGAGTCCTCGTCCGCCCCGGCTTGCTCAATGACCTGCACCATATCGGCGAGCAGCCTTCCTGGCAGCGAGTTTTGGGCGGGATGCGAAAATTCTACGGTGGCAACTCCGTCTTTTACTGATAGCGAAACGTTGCCTTGTTGGGTCTTGTCCATTTAGTCAGAATTTTGTGCTGTTTTCGCAGATAGCAAAGGTAACAGAATGGCCGGAGACCAATGAATGAACCGCAGGGTCAAAAACAGAGGTTTCTTCGGACTTTTGAGCGAAAGCCAAGAACAGAATTCTGTTTTCTTTTCCCACAAATCAACACCATACGGTAGAATAGGCGATGCTAAAAATTTAAACCAACCTATACTTTATTCTAAAACCAGATTTTTTTCATTTTCTTTGAAATTTTTCTTGGATTTATTTGGTGGAAAGAAATCTTTTGCGACTTTTGTGATTCTTGTTGTCTTTTGTGAAGCATACCTAACTCGACTCCTCTCCCATAGGAGCTTTTTGACAAGAAATACTATTGAGAAGACCGTGACAGATTCAATTCTTACTGATACAACTTGGCTGTAAACTCTGTATTTATTTTTTGCTTACCCGGTGAAAGCGTTACAGCGAGACAAAACCAAATCTTATGACAAGGAATACTCAACCGGCGCTTGAGGAACTACACAACAGTCGGAAAACAAACTTATTAACAGCGAAAAAACAGCAGCGAAATGAACGCCACGTACAAAACTATCCTTTCCGGTTGCCTGGAATTTGGCAACGCAAGAAGCTATGAGCAAGTGCTCAAACTCTACCTCCATCGCACGGAGAACTACTACCGTAATGATATCCTCCTAAAGGCAGAAGAAGTTTTTCAAGAAGATTCCTTTATTCTTACCATTCCCCGTTACATCACAGAATGCTCTGAAAAAAGCTGGAAAAACATGCTCAACATGCTGGAATACATGGCGGAGTATGCTGTCGCCGGCGATTTGAAGGCATGGGTCATTCAGGAAGGCAAGATAGTGGTGCAGCGCACCATTGAGCCAGATGGCGACAAATCTGCCATTCAGGCGTTCATCCAAGGTCGCGAGCTGGTGAAGGAAAAAGGAATGGAAGAGGAGGCAATGACCTCGCTCAACCGTGCCATCGAAAAATTCGAGCGCCATGCCCTCGCTTATGAGCGCCGTGGCTACGTAAATTACAGGCTTCGCAACTACGACGATGCCATGTACGACTTCTCAAAAAGCATTGACATCAATCCGAATATGCCCGATGCCTATTGGGGCCGAGCCAATACCAAAGTAAAAAAGAACGATATCGAAGGGGCATTGGCTGATTTGGAAATGGCCATCGCCAAATCCATCCCGCACCAAACAGTGTACTGGAGTGCTCGCCGCCTCAAAGGTGAGCTTCACCTGAAACTTAGTGATTTCCAAAAGGCTATTTTTGAACTAAAAATGGTCACCAATCGCCAGTTTGCGCAGGATGATCCAAACTACAAATGGCAGAAGAACGTGTTGTTCAACTACGGCAAGGCGCTTTACGAAATTGGCCAATACGGCGATGCCGTAAAGATTTACAACAACATGATAAGCTTTGAGGCGCAACGTGAAGAAGCGCCATCCAAGGCCGAGCAGTTCCTGAGCAGGGGCATGGCCCGCCAAAAGGCTGGCGAGAGCGGCTTCGTCAACGACTTCAAGGAAGCCGCAGGGCTTGGTTCAAAAAAAGCCGCCGCCATGTTGGAAGGAATAGCTTGACATGATTCGACAAAAAGCAAATAAAGGGCTGCCGCAAAAACGGCGGCCTTTTTTTGTGGATGTACCGCTGCAATCTCCGTAGCTTTTCGGGCGTTTGAGTACCCGGCCAGCGGCGTTAATAAGCAGAAGGACAAAAAGCTTTGACAATCAATGACTTGCACCGTTTAATGTTGGATACGCCACCTGAGCTTTTAAAATATTGACACCAAAAATGATTCGTTTCTCGACTTTTCTACTCCTGTTTTGCCTTTGTGGGACTGCATTTGCCCAAAAAAAAATCACCACCACTAAAACTGCCAATGGCAAACTGAAAACCATCTTCGACCGTGGCGTTCGGATGGCCAGCCTTGAGCAGTTCGACGATGCCATCGAAGATTTTGAAAAAGCCCTCCAGCTTGACCCCAACTTCATTGATGCACAAATAGAGTGGGCCAACGTCAAAAACCAGCAACTGAAAATGGCAGAAGCCGAGCAGGGCTACGAAAAAGTACTCGCCATTGACTCCACCTACGAACCCAGCGTTTTTTACAGCCTCGCCATCGTAGAGTTCGACTTGGACAAGTACGACGAGTCGGCAGCACATTTTGAGTATTTCTTAAAAAATGCTCCGAAAATAAGTCCTAAGCGCAAGGCTACCGCCGAGAAATACCTTCACAATGTAAAGTTTGCCGCCGAAGCCATCAAGCACCCCGTTCCCTATGAGCCGAAAAACCTCGGGCCGAACATCAACACGCCAGACGCTGAATACCTCCCGACTCTGACCGCCGATGGAGAGGTACTTATCTACACCACTTTCCGTGGAGGGCAGGAGGATTTTTACCGGAGCGTGAAGGTCAATGGAGAGTGGCAACCGGGTGAGCCAATCGAAGCAGTGAACACGCCCAACAACGAGGGAGCGCAAAGCATCAGCGCTGATGGCAAGTTCCTCATCTTCACCGCTTGCCATCGTCGGGATGGACTTGGCGGCTGCGACCTGTTTTTTGCGGAGCTAAAAAATGGCAAATGGACGGCGGTGCGAAACCTCGGCGCTCCCATTAACACACCAGGCTGGGAGTCGCAACCGAGCCTGTCCGGCGATGGACAGACCCTTTTTTTTACCACGGAGCGACAGGGCGGCAAGGGCAGCAAAGACATTTGGTTTAGCCGTAGACAGCCCAACGGCAAATGGGGAGAGCCGCAAAACCTCGGCGTCCCGGTGAACACTCTCGGCGATGAACAATCGCCCTTCATGCACGCCGACGGTCAAACGCTGTACTTCATGTCAAACGGCCACCCAGGCATGGGCGGCTTCGACCTCTACCTCTCCCGCAAGCAGCCTGACGGTAGTTGGGGCGAACCGCAAAACCTCGGCTACCCCATCAATTCCGAAGGCAACGAAGGAGCGCTATCGGTAAGCCTCGATGGCAAGACCGCTTATTTCGCCACCGATTTGCTCAATGTGAAAAGAGGCGCCTCGTCGTTCGAAAGCCCGCAGGGCAAGGGCACGACGGATATTTACAGTTTCGAGCTGCCAGTGGCAGCTCGGCCGCTGCCCGTCACCTATGTGAAGGCCAAAGTGCTGGATGCCCTCACACAAAAACCCATCCAAGCCAAAGTGGAGTTTGTGGAGCTGACGTCCGGTAAGGTTTTCGCCATGGCTACCACGGAAGCGGACGGGGAGTTCCTCGTCACCTTGCCAGCCGGTGGCAATTACGCACTCAATGTTTCCAAGGAAAAATACCTGTTTTACTCCGAAAATTTTGGCCTCAACGAACCGGGCACGATTGACCAGCCTTATAATTTGGAGATAGCGCTGAACCCAGTATCTGGGGGCACGTCCGGTGTTGCAGCGAAGCCCAACGTGCTAAAAAACGTTTTTTTTGAAACTGGCTCCGCCGCACTCAGGAAGGAGAGCCTCATCGAGCTTGACCTGCTGAAAAAGCTGCTCGACGAAAACCCAACGCTGAAAATCCAAATCAACGGCCATACCGACAACGTCGGCTCCGAGGCCGATAATCTTTTACTCTCCGATGGACGGGCCAAGGCGGTGTACGATTACTTGACCCAAAAAGGCATTGATTCCAAGCGTTTGAAGCACAAAGGTTTTGGGGAAACGGAGCCTGCTGCCAGCAATGATACCGAGGAGGGGAGAAGGCAGAATCGGCGGACGGAGTATGAGATTGCTGAGTGAGTTCCTAAAACGAACTCACCAGTATTTTTCAAAGAGAATTTCTTCAAAAGCATTCCAACGAAGGATTTTAGTCTCCTCTTAAATGTTGGAACCTCAACAGGGCTTCGTTTTTCGGGTCAAAGTAGCCAAGCAAAAAATCTTAGCTTCGCCATGCCCAAATCCCAAAACCTCGAAAAGCACGACATTGACCACCGTGAACAAAACACTTTCAAGATGAGCAGAATAGCTTTGTTTTTCCTCTGCTGCCTACCCCTTGCCCTGTTTTCACAACAAAAAATGGAATTCGGCGTGCTTGGCGGCTTCGCCAATTACCAGGGCGACCTGGCCGAAGACGAGATTGTGGTCTCTGAAACCAAGCTCTCCTTCGGCGGCTTCCTGCGCTACCATGTGAACAAAAAGGTGAAAATCAGGGGCAATTTCATGTACGGCTATATTTCGGGGAATGATGCAAATGCAGAAGGCAGTTTGAAAGACCGAGGCTGGAGCTTCGAGTCGAATATCCTAGAGACAAGTTTTGTAGGAGAGTACCACCCGCTTGGTAGAAGCCGGGTGGGCAACACGGGCATTTTCGCACGACAAATATCACCCTACTTGGGCTTGGGCTTGGGCATTGCAACTCATACTCCAAAGGTTAGCGTAACCGACCCATTGGATATTGGCTTGTTCCCAGAACAGGACGAAAAGACCCTGTCGGCAAGCATTCCCCTGATGGTGGGCATCCGGGCAGACTTGTTCGAGTTTTTCTCGTTGGGTGCAGAACTGGGCTGGCGGGCAACGTTCAGCGACTACCTCGATGGCGTGAGCAAAAATGGAAACAACAATAAAAACGACTGGTACGTGCTGGGAGGCATCACCGCCTCCTTCTTCTTTGGCGACCTTCAATCAGACTTTAATCTTGCCCCAAACTAAACGGCGCTGTTATTTCTTCAAATACTCGGCTGCAGCGTCCAGTTCTTCGTAAAAATCCGCCCCATACTTTCGGATGATGGCTTCCTTTACGAACTGGTAAACCGGCAGTTTCACCTTTTTTCCAGCAGTACAGGCTGCTGAGCAAATGTCCCATACATCGTAGTTCAGCGCTTCGAATCCAAGCTCTGGCGTGGAGGCGACCCGCACCGGGTAAAGGTGACAGGAGATGGGCTTCTTGAAATCGGTCACGCCCGCCTCGGCCGCTTTTTCGATGCCGCACTTGGCAACGCCATTTTTTTCAAAAGTCAGATACGCACAGGCTCCGTTTTCGAGCAGCGGGGTGCCGGGGCCGTTCAGTTCGGGGTAATTAACGTAAACACCTTGATTTTCAATGACTTGGATACCCTCCGCCCGGAGAAACGGCTTGATGTCCTCGTAAATGTTCACGAGGGTTTCAACTTCGGCGGCTTCGAGCGGAGCGCCGAAATCACCCTCCCAACAGCAGGCGCCCTTGCAGGCGTCGAGGTTGCAAAGGAAGTGCTCGGTGAGCACGTCTTCACTGACGAGTATGTCCTGGACGATGACCAAAATGAACCGTTTTTGCCTGACGCCTTACTTTTTATGGTAAAAAAACAAGGCGCACCAGACTGGTGTTGTTGCACAAGTTGTAACTTAGCGGCGAAAGTATTTCAATTAAAAACGATGCTGATGAAAAATCTGATTTTTTGCGTTGTGCTGCTGTTTTCCGCCTTCGGCGCAACGGCCCAAAACGCCGCCGTGAAAACCCCGGCACAGGAAGCGACCGAAAAAATGACACAGCTTTACTCCCTCAACGAAAAGCAGCAGGGCGAAATGCTGAAAATCCAAGAGCGGAAGTACCGCAACCTAGCCGAAATCGAGTCAATGAAAGCAAGCGACCCAGCGCTCTACATGCGCAAGATACAATCCATCCAGCTTGGCAATGATGCTTCTTTTGAGCGCATCCTCAGTGCCGAGCAGGTCAAGACTTTTAAGCAGCAGCAACTCCAATTGCGGGAAAAAAAGGCAGTTGCCTACAAAGAAATGAAATCCGCAGGCGCTTCTCAGCAAGAGATTGACAAAAAAATGGTGGAACTAGACCTGGAAGCACTTTAAACCAGTTTTCGGAGCCATCACAATTTTTTCAAAAAAGCGGTGTGGATAATTCCCACCGCTTTTTTGTTGCCCAAATGGGCCAAGCTTGTCAAAATTCCTACTTTTACGACCCGAAACAAAAACCAATTCAATACAATTGCGTTCGTTCCACAAACGAATAAAATTTCACAACCAGATAAAATCCAGCACAGTAAAATGGATGCGCTTAAACAGAAATTTTTCCAAAAATCAACCGAGGTTAAGCAAGAAATAAAAGTCCTGCTGGCCGAGCATGGCAACACTGTCGTGGACGAAGTAACCCTGGGCCAAGTGTTTGGCGGCTCCCGTGACATCATCACGATGCTGTGGGAACCCTCCCTCCTCGATGCCCAGGAAGGTATCCGATTTCGGGGCTACTCCCTACCCGAACTGCGTGAAAAACTCCCAAAAGGCAAGGGCAAAGAGCCTCTTCCCGAAGGACTGTTCTGGTTGATGCTAGTGGATGAAATACCCACCGAGGCCGAAGTAGAATGGCTCAGCGACCAATGGGAGCGCCGCAGCAAGCTGCCACCGCATGTTTGCAGGGTGATTGAGAAACTGCCAGCCAGCACTCACCCGATGACCCAGTTCACCATCGCCATCAACGCCATGCAGACGGAGTCGCACTTCGCTCGGCGGTACAACGAGGGCATGAACAAGAACGAATATTGGGATGCCACCTACGAGGACACGATGGACCTCATCGCCAAACTGCCTCACGTGGCAGCTTATATTTACCGCCGCAGTTATCATGGCGGACAATTTATTAAAGCTGACCAAAGCCTGGACTGGGCAGCCAACCTTGCCCACATGCTCGGGGTGTCGGATAGCGACGACTTCAAGAACTTCATGCGCCTCTACATGACCATCCACGCCGACCACGAGGGAGGCAACGCATCTGCGCATACGATGAACCTTATTGGGTCTACCCTGGCCGACCCATACCTGTCCTTTGCCGGTGCCATGAACTCACTGGCGGGCCCACTGCACGGCCTTGCCAACCAAGAGGTGATTCATTGGATTTTCAAGATGCTGAACAGCCTCGAAACCCGCAACCCAACCAAGGAGCAGATAGCCAGCTACGTGGAGGCTACGCTCGCTGCTGGCAAGGTGGTTCCGGGCTACGGCCACGCCGTTTTGCGCAAGCCCGACCCCCGCTTCATCGAGCAGATGCGCTTCGCAAAAGAATACTGTCCCGACGACGAAATCGTCAATGTGGTCTGGAAAATTTACGAAGTAGTACCGCCCATTTTGCAGGGGCTTGGCAAGATCAAGAACCCTTGGCCCAACGTGGATGCCCACTCAGGCGCCATCTTGGTACACTACGGCCTCGACCAATACAGCTTCTACACCGTACTCTTCGGCGTGTCCCGTGCGATGGGCGTGCTGGCCGCTACCTGCTGGTCAAGGGCGCTCGGTATGCCACTCGAACGGCCCAAGTCCGTGACCCTGGATTGGGTGAAGCGGTTCCTTGCAGAAAAGAAAGCCTAGCATGGCTGCCGGGTGCTGCCCGACCCACTTGTCGGGCAGCACCCAAATATTCCCCTCCATCATCTTATCTAAATTTTGTTTTCCTGCCCAAAGCGCTTACTTTTGCCCGGATTTTTTCGGAGGCATCATTTCTGCTATTTCATGGTGCCTGTCTTCTGGCACAAATCCTTTAAAATCAGTTTTTAAAAAATTATTTTTTTCCTTTTGATAAACACTTTGGGTAGATGCCTCGTACAAGTGGCGGCATAATAGTCTCATCGTTTTTTCAGAAAAAAACTAAAGTTCACAGCACATGGCTCTGATAGGAAAAATTCGGAAACAAAAATGGTTGTTGGTTGGAACGCTTGCAGGAGCACTCGTTCTTTTTATCGGTATGTTGATGTTTGACAACCCGAACCAAAATTTCTTTGGCGGCAGTCAGACCACCGTCGGTGAAGTGGAAGGACGCAAAATCGAATACCGGGAGTTTGCGAGCACCCATGAGATGCTCTACTCCAACTCCGGCGGCGACGGCTTCAGCGACCGTGCCTACCTGTGGACTTTTACATGGACAAAGCCATCGTTGAAAAGGAAGCCGATTGCATTGGCCTCGGCGTCAGCAGGTCGGAACTCGTTGAACTCCAGTTCAGCGACGACGACTCCAAACTCAGCCCAATCATCTCTAGCCGCTACCGCAACCAGACCACCCAGCAGTTGGACAGGGAGCAACTCAGCCAGTTGAAGGACATCATCACCAACAACAAGATTGACCAGATGATCACCGACAAGCAGTTGGTGCCAGACTTCAAGTACCGCTGGGCGCACCAGGAAAAGGAAATCATCAAGGATCGTCTCCAGAAAAAAATGACCAGCATGGTCGAAAAAGGCATGTACACGCCAACCTGGATGGCCGAAGTGATTGACTTGGAGCAGTCGCAAAAGGTTGACTTCTTGTATGTACAAGTGCCTTTCGACGAAATTGACACCAAGTCCGTGACCCTCTCCGATGAGGACTACAAGGCTTATTTCGAAGAAAATAAAGCACAGTTCAAGCAAAACGAGGAGACTCGCAAGCTTGAATACATAGCTTTTGACGTGAAGCCAACCGTCCAAGATTCCGCCGACCTCCGGCAGACCATTGAGAAACTTATCCCCAACTTCAAGACCACCGACAACGACACGGTTTTTGTGGAGAACAATTTCGGTTCCCTTGACGGTGCCTACGTGAAGAAAAGTGAACTTAGCCCGGCCATCGCCGACTCCGTTTTCAATATGCCCGTTGGGCAAGTGTTCGGCCCATACCTGGACGGCAACAGCTACATGGCTGCTAAAATGCTTGGCAGGAAAGTAGTGCCGGACTCTGTGAAGGCCCGCCATATCCTTCGCAAGGCAACTGACCAAGCATCCTTGATTGCTGCGCAAAAAACCATTGACAGCCTCAAAACACTGATTGAGTCTGGTGCAGGACGTTTTGACTCGTTGGCCGTGAAGTTCAGCGAAGACGGCTCTGCCAGCAAGGGCGGCGACCTCGGGACTTTCAAGCCCGGTGCCATGGTCAAGGAGTTCAACGAAGTATGTTTTTACCAGGCCGAAGTCGGCAAGGTTTACTCCGTAATCACACAATTTGGCGTACACCTCATCGAAGTGACGCAAAAAATGGGTGCTGGCGAAACCGGCGTTCGAGTGGCCTATATCTCGCAGGCAATCGTGCCAAGCCAGGCCACACAGGATGCCATTCGTGAGCAGGCGCTCCAGTTGCAGGAAGAAAACAAGACGCTGGAATCGCTCCTCAAGGCTGCCTCGGCAAAGGGCCTCGCCATCGAAACTTCCCCGGCGCTCAAGGCCAATGACTACACAGTTGGAGCGCTCCCAGCAGGACAGGGTAGCCGTGAAATGGTTCGCTGGGCATTTGGCAACGACCAAAACGTTGGCGAAGTGGACAAAGGCGAAGTTTCACCGCAGGTGTACAGCTTCCAAAACCAGGGCGAGTTCTTCGTGAACAAGTACGTGGTGGCGGGCCTGAAAAGTATTATCCCGGCTGGCACACCTTCTTGGAAAGACGTCAAGGAAGAAATCGAGCCGCAAGTGGTAAACCGCAAAAAGGCCGAACTTGTCAAGCAACAGACGCAAGGCAAAGACCTCGCTTCCATTGCTGCCCAGTACTCCGTTCAGGTGGACACAGCACAGGCAGTTTCTTTCGCTTCCGGCTTCCTTCCGAAAGTCGGCAACGTGGAACCGAAAGTAGTGGCCACAGCCTTCAAGCTCGAGCTTAACAAAACGAGCGAGCCAATCGTTGGCAGCACGGGCATCTTCGTTGTGTCGCCAATCAACAAGGCACCAGGCGTTGCCACTGGCAACATTGCCCAAATCCGCCAGCAAAACCAAGTAGCGGCAAGGGGAGCGGCAAGGAATGGCCTCATACAGACCCTACGGGACAAGGCCGATGTCGAAGACAACCGTTCGAAGTTTTTCTAGTGAAATATTAGAATCACCGTCCAACAAAAAGGGGCTTTGCGCATTGCGAAGCCCCTTTTTGATTTTTGTCAGATTAACTGACAAAATGCCCGCCCACTGTTTTCACTCCACCAAAATTTCGTCCACAAAAACCCAGCAAGGTTCGCCTTTATTGGGATGCCATTTCGGGTTTTTCAGCACACTCAGCACCTCCACCTTCACGTACCGGGCTTGGGTGCTGGCAAATCCAGCACTGAACATTTTTGCGGAAGCCTTGGTGTTTTCGGTGGCTATGGGATAGACTGCTTCTTGCACTTTTTTGAAATTTTTGCCATCTGTGGAGGTGGAAACCCTCATGCCCTTCGGGAAAAAAATCCAACCGCCCGTGTCCTCGAAGCAGCCCGCCGTTACTTTCGACACGTCGGCCACTTTGCCGAGGTCGAGCGTGGCTGTGCAGTTGTGTCCTTGCCAACCGAACCATTTACCGCTCTTGAAGGAGTCTCCGCCCCGCTGGAAGTCAATCAGCGTTTTTGCGCCCTCCCCCTTGTAGCGGGGGTCGGGTTGTTTGGCCAGCGAAATGCCCGTGGGTTTGTAGCCCACTTTTACAAATCCCTTCGAAGCAACCGGGCTGGTCGTCCAGCCCTCAAGGTAGGCAAGGGCCTTCACCTCCCCGAAGCGCTTAACACGAGGGGTTCTTTGTACACGGCGCTGGTACTGTCCGGCTCCTTGCCGTCGGTGGTGTAGTGGATATTTGCTTTCGCAAAGCCCGACTCCAGTGTCACGTGTACTGTGTCGTTGAACAACTCCTTCGAGGCTTTTATCATGGGTGCCTTGAGCGCCACCTCGCCGAACATCGAGTCGTTTTTGATGCCATTGTCTATGAAAATGTCCGGCTTTTGTGAAACGAACTTGGCCACGCCGTCCGTGGTGACGCCCGTTTGCCAGAGGTAGAGCGAGCGCAGTTTGGGCAGCGACTGGAGCTGCGCAAACCCGGCGTCCGTCACCTTGGTCTGGTAGAGGTTGAGGTATTCAAGGTACTGGAGGTCGGCGAGGTTGGCGAGGCCCTTGTCGGTGATGCCCGTTTGTTCGAGGTGGAGGCGGTTGAGGTGGGGCATTTCCTTCACGATGGCGAGCATGGCGTCGTCCACATTGGAGTTGGCAAGATTGATCTGCACAATATTGTTGGCGATGGGCTTCAGCTTGTTCAACTGCCCGGCGGTCAGGTCTTTTTTGCCGGAAAAAAGCGCTTGCAAAAACGGGCTGCCTGCCGCCATCGGAAACACCTGGATGCCTTCGCTTCGCAATGATTTCAGCTTGCCTTCGCTCACGGGGTCGAGCTTCAGCCCATCGAGCAGGCTGGGAGCGGCGGCCACCGTAGCGGCTTGCAAGGCGCTCCGCAATGCAGCGGGCATGGCGGCAGCGGCCACGGTTTTGTCAAAAGGTGCACCCGCCTTGAGCCACCAGTCGAGCAGTTGTTTTTCGGTGTCGGAGAGCTGCGGTTTGCCCTTGGGTGGCATGTGTTTTTTCTCTTCGAGGGGCAGGTGGATGGCTTTCAGCAACAAGCTGGAATCCGGCTTGCCCGGCACGACGGCGGGCCCGTTCTTGCCGCCTTTTAGCAGGTCTTCTTTGGTCAAAACAACGAGGCCACCCTTGCGCTTGGCGGGGTTGTGGCAGTTGCCGCACTTAGCTTTCAGCACGGGCAGCACCACTTGCTCAAACACCAGGGCGCTGTCGAGGTTGGCAATGGGGACGGCAGCAGTGGCATCGCTCTTTTCATCCGAAAAAAGATAGTCCGAGCCATGCGTGAGCGAGCCGCCAAAGTGGCCTGTGGCGGCGAGTACCAGCACAGTGGCGGTGAAAAAAGAGAGGAAAAGACTTGAAGCCGCATTTTTTTTATAAAAAATATAAAGTGCTACGGACAGCCCGGCAGTGGCGAAGCCCAGCCATTTGTGCCAACTGAGCAGCTCCTCGTCGTAGCCGCCATCAAGTGAGAGCAGGTAGCCGAAAGCAGCCGCGGCCACGGCACTCACCATGCCCCAAAACAGCGAAAACCCAACAGCGGGGCGCAGCGCAAGGGCTGAACGCCGTGTGGCAAGCTCCATCAAAAATGCGAGAATCAGGAAGCCGATGGGCAGGTGAAGGACTAAAATGTGCAGGCGACCGAGGAATTGCAACATGGCAGTTTTTCGTTTTGAACTTGTTTGGTCAAAATTAGAAATTACTTAGAAATGGGGAATAACTGATTTTTTCATCAAAATCAGCCTGTTATTTGCACCATACATTAATAATGAATATCCCCCGTCGCATGAGAAGATTTTACGCATGGCTGCTGCTTATCGTGTCCACTACCCAGTGGATTGGTGGCCATGTCTGCTTCGAGGTGCGCCATTTCATGGAAGTCCCACAGGAGATGAGCGCGGCGGAACATTCAATTTCCAACGACATTTTAGAACAGACTGGGGTCGAAGCTTCCGTCACTATCTTGCCTGACAGCCAGCATGTTAGATGGAGCGCAAACTATGGCAACTACTTTGCCTTCTCAAAATCGGATAGCTCAGGTACTGTCTATTTCACGATTGACTACGCTCCCAGAACTACAGTTTGGGAAGATGTGGCATACAATGCTCCAACCAAACAGCATGACGACGATGCTGCCCAAACGAACTTGTTGAAGCTGCTTTTTTCAGATTTTTTGTTCCCATCTGCTGAACTTCCTTCAAACGATAGCAATGGTTTAGCTGTCGCAAATTTTCAATTAAAGGGCTTTCAGGAGCATTTGCAAGCAAGCCCACTCTCCCCGCCACCCGACTTCTACTGCTAGAAGATTTTCCACACAATTTTATTTCAAAATCCTTTCGTCCGATATCCACCGGGGCACTGACGTGCAGTCTATGGCTATTGCGACGGACTTCGCAAATTATAATCGTGCGCTGGCACTGAGTTTATCAGCAAGCGCTATAAACCTGTTTAATACAATGAAATCCATTTTAGTTACTCTCGCATTCACACTCCTGCTTGTTTCAATAATAAGCTCTGGAAATGCCTCAGCGCAAGGCTGCGTGGCAATACGCAACATGGGCTGCTCCGGCACTACTATTGGCGGCAATACCTCGGGCTTTTTGCAAAAAGGGCAGTTCCAATTGCTCACGAATTACCGCTATTTCAAATCCTACAAACATTTCAGAGGCTCGCACGAAGAAACGGCAAGGGTTGAGAATCACACTGAGGTCATCAACAAAGCCAATTCCATCGAATTGGGACTTGGATATGCCCTCACCGATCGTTTGTCGTTCACGGCTACCTTGCCCATCAACTTCAACGACCGCTCCTCATTATATGAGCACTATGGCAACTCCATCGAGGCCAATCCTAACCAAGACCGCTTTCACACCAGCTCGAAAGGTATTGGCGACCTGCGCCTGACCGGCACTTATTGGTTGGTAGATCCGGCGAAAGGTAGCAAAGGCAATATTGCAATCGGATTGGGTGTAAAAGCCCCGACTGGCAACGCAGAAGTGAAAGATGATTTTCACAAACTCACCGCAACAGGACAGGACACCATTATCAACAAGTACGTTGACCAATCCATCCAATTGGGCGATGGTGGCTGGGGCGTTTCGCTGGAAACACAGGGTTATTACTCCATACTGCCCCGTGCAAGTGTCTATTTCAGCGGCTTTTATATGTTCACGCCACAAGAACACAACGGTGTTGCACGGCAAACAATTACTACCGAATATCCGAAAAGCATCGTGAATTATTATGCCGTACCTGACCAGTTTGCGGCGAGAGTAGGCTTTGGCTATGCGCTGTTGCCTATGTCTGGCCTTTCGGTGAACCTTGGCGGCAGGGTGGAAGGAGTTGCTTCCGAAGACCTCATTGGTGGCAAAGAAGGCTACCGTCGCCCTGGTTATGTGATTTCCATAGAGCCTAGTGTTAACTGGGGGTATCAAGATTTCAACTTCGCCTTGAACGTGCCATTTGCCGTATATCGCAACCGTACGCAAAGCGTGAGCGATAAAGCCATTACTGAATCAACAGGTAAATTTACGCAAGGCGATGCCGCTTTTGCCGACTACCTGATCAGTGTTTCTGCATCTTACCGTTTTGGTGGAGCGCACTAATAAATCTCGCCTATTTCTATAAAAAATCAAGTACTCCCAACAGGCACCGTGTACCACGGTGTCTGTTGGCAATTTTTTTTACCACTAAAATCTTGTTTAAAATGAAGTGTTCATTCTTTAAATGGCTATCGTTGACAGCCCTGCTTTTGCTGTTGGCTTCGCCAAAATTGGTGGCACAAACCCCCACCGACGCCATCATGATGGAAAAAGGCCAACTCTGCGTTGCCGCTATTTACGGTCACGATACTTGGGACGAATACTGGGAAGGTACGCTCAAGCGCAGCAATGGCAACATCGGCACACTGACCCGTCAATCTGTGATGGGCATGTTTTCGCTCGGCATCACTGACCGCATCAACGTGCTCGGTGCACTGCCCTGGATGAAAACGGAAGCCAGCGCCGGACAAATGGTAGGCGTACAAGGCTTGCAGGACTGGGGTGTTTGGGTGAAAGCTCGTGCCATAGATTTCAAACTGGGCGCTGGTACGCTCGGTTTCTACCCTGTGCTCGGAGTTACGAGCCCGGCCACCAACTATCTTGCTGATTACCTGCCGTTCAGCCTTGGTCTCGGTGCAACGGAAGCCACCGGACGTGGCATCCTGATTTATGAGCTGGAAAAAGGCTTCTATGTCCGCGCCCATGCTGGCTACCATTTGCGCAGCAACACGACGATAGAACGGGACTATTATTACACGACCCACGGCGTTTACAGCGACGAGGTGGATATGCCAAATGTTGCTCCTTTGGTGCCACACTGGGTGCACTGGTGCTCAAAAACAATTTGAAAATAGAAGCAAACTACGATGGGATGAACACCCTCGGCGGCTTTGATATCCGTCGTCAGGACATGCCATTCCCATCCAACAACATGGATGCTACCAGGGCGAGCCTCAGCTTTCAGTACTACATTCCGTTCGTCAAAGAGAGCATCTTAAGTGTACTGGTCTCGGGAAGCCAGGTGCTCACTGGCCGCAACATGGGGCAATCCACTGCATTTTCTGGCGGGTTGACCTATCAGTTCGGCCTTTGGAAATGAAAACCCATCAAGTTGCGGGGGGGGGGTTTTGGTTTCGTTTCAGGAACTGCACACTTCAATAGACCAGCGCACTCCGTGAAATCCCGAAAATCGGGACAGGCTCTGAAACTTTAAACCTTGACAAACCATTATTTTCAGCTTAAATCAAAATAAGAAATGAAGAAATTATTATATTTCTTGGAATCCTGCTTTTCGCAGCACTTGTCATTTTTCAGTCTTGCGAAAAAGACCTGCCGACCGAACTCTCGTTCTCGGCATACGACTATGCCTCGTTGGACGAAAACGGCGGCAATTGGAAGCCCATTTTGCTCGATAGTGCCAGCCAAATCGCAATTGCTGCACCAGAAAGTGCCAGTGCTGCCAACTACCAAGCAGAACTGGCTGATGTAAAAGCTGTTTCCAGCAATCTCACATCTGAGCAAAAAGATGCAGTAGAATATTGGAGCAACAACGGCCAAATCCGCTGGAATGAAATCGCACGGGAACTGGCGGCGAAGTATAATTTGATACCCGCTCCGAATGCTGACGGCACATACACACTGCCCGACCCAGCAAATCCTGGAAATTATCCGAATTTTCCATTTGCCCATCCGCCTTACACTTGCCGCATGCTGGCTTATTGGAGCGGTGCCCAGTTTGATGCGATGATCGCGACTTGGCACTACAAATACCAGTACAACCGCCCGGCACCTTACAAGGCCGATGCTTCTGTCATGACACATTTGCCACAAAACGACCTGCCGGGCTATCCGTCGGACGGTGCTGCTGTGGCTGCGGTTTCAAAGGCCATCCTGACTGCTATGTTCCCGTTGGAAAAAGAATACCTGGCTGAGAAAGCTGCCGAACATCAGAACAGTCTCATCTGGGCGGGCGTGAACGTACAGAGTGATATCGTGGCCGGCGATTCGTTGGGCCGTGGCGTAGCCAACGTTTTCCTAAACAGGGCCAAGACTGATGGGATGAAAAATGCACAAGCACCGAAGCCCATCTCCGACTCTCTTCGGGTTGCTGCCAAGACACAGTTTTGGCTGGTAGTGGGAAACCTCGAAAGCACCATAAGGCCCGTGGGCCTCACGCCTTATTTTGGCCGTGTGAAGCCTTGGTGCATCACCAGCGTGGAAGCAGTGCGACCAGTGCCACCGCCAGCAGTTGGCTCAGCAGAATTCGAGAAAGACGCTAAAGAGTTAAAGGATATCAGCAAAAACTTGACGAAAGAGCAGCGGAAAATCGCAAACTTCTGGTCAGACGGCCCCAGCACTTACACACCGCCGGGCCACTGGAACCGCTTCGCCTGCGATGAGATAGTGGACCACAAACTCAACCCGCTGCGCACCGCCCGCACTTTTGCCTACATGAACATGGCCATTATGGATGCAGGCATCAGTTGCTGGGACGCCAAATATTATTACCATTACCCACGGCCCATTCAAACCATTCCGGGATTCAAGGCCATACTTGGCACACCAAACTTCCCAAGCTACACCTCTGGCCACTCTAGTTTTTCGGCTGCCGCAGCCACCGTGCTTGCGCATTTTTTTCCTGCTGACAAAACCCAATTTGATGCTTGGGCGCAGGAAGCTGCCGAATCAAGGATTTATGGAGGCATACATTATCGTTTTGATGCGGAAGTGGGCAATACGCAGGGAAAGCCTGTGGCGCCTATGCTTGGATGTTGCGAAGGCGGACGGCGCAGAATAAGGCTTATGTCGAACAATCAACCAAGAAGGAGCGGCCTGACGGGTAATCCCGGTAGGCCGCTCTTATTTTAATGCACCCTCAAATGCGCAATTTTCAAAACCTTTTCCTTAACTTCTAATTCCCAAACCCTTCACTGTTGAACAGCTCCAGCAGTTGGCTGTCATTGCCGTTGTTGAGATTGTCTTTTATCTCGATGACCAGCTCGTTGAGGTAGGGCGTTGGGTCGGAAATCGGGCTTTGGTAGTACAGGAAGTAGATGCTGTTCGAGAGACTCTGGATTTCCGCTTGGATGTCTACGAACATCTGCTCCAGGCCTGCCGTGTCGTCCGCTTTGAAGTAGCGGTCTGGGTTGTTGGCGAGGGTCTTAAGTGAGGCCTCGTCGAGGTCGGGACTGGAAAGTGCGGCCACGTAGGCCCGGCGGGTGCCGAGCGCACTCAGCGCCTGCGACAGGGTCACGTTTTGCGAGGCATTGTGCCTGCCGTCGGTGAAGATGACCATGCTGCCGTCCACGATGCCGTCAATGGGTAGTTGTCCTCCCAAAGGCTGGCCACGTCAATGATTGCTCCGTAGAGATTGGTGGAGTTGACCAGCCCCGTTTCTGGTATGCCGTCAATGGCGGCGAGGAGTTCCTGTTTGTTTTTGGTAAAAGTCTTCACAGCATTGGTCTCGGAGTCGAAGGTGTAAATGGCGATTTGCTGCTCTGCCAACTTCGACTCGACGAGCGAGCGGGCAGCGTCCTTGATCTGTGGCACAAGACCCTCCACGCTGCGGGTGATGTCGAGCAGCAGCACGGTTTTCAGCTCGAACGGAATGGAACTGATGCCCACCCGCAGGTCGGCCTCGGAGTCAATATTTCCGTTGTTCTCGGTGACGATGAAATCCTCCTCCTTCAGTGAGGAGACACCCTTGCCGTCGTAGTCGGTCACTTGGAATAGCACCTGCACCATGCGCTGTTCTGGAATAACACCCACTTCAAAAGTTTTCATGCGGAAGAACTTGGAGAGGTCGGCGGGGAGCGCGTCGTCGTCCTTGTTGCAGCCGATGGCAGCGGTGAGGAGGAGTAGCAGGGCAAATTTTGCGAAGGTGGAAATTGGCTTCATAACCTAAGTTTTTTACTTAAACGATGTTGAAGCCCGGTATTGTTTTATGGCAACTGTTAAATTCCGGGCAAGTGAGAAAAGGAGGCAACCCAGTCGGACAAGTCCATAAAAATGGGTGGTTTTTAAGGAATACTTAACCGCTAGCCACCTTCTACTTTAGATGTGGCCAATGCATGGAAACCCTAAGATATTTTGAAAAAAGAAACTGGCAAGTACTGTTACATTGGCCAGCCCTCAAATCCTCAAATCCTCAACCCCTCAAATCCGCTCAAGTACCGCTCCACTTCCGCCTTCATCAGTTCCAGAAGGTGCCTGGTGACGGAGCCGGGCTTACCATCACCGATGGTCATGTCGTCCACCTGCACCACGGGCATGAGGAGGCGGGTGCTGCTGGTGATGAACGCCTCCTTGGCCGACTTCAGCTCTTCCAGTGTGGGTTTTCGCTCTTCGATGACGAAGTGGTGCTTGGCTATTTCGAGCAGCTTCTTGCGGGTGACGCCTTGGAGAATTCCCTCGCCCGCAGTCACGATGGTGTCGTCGTTTTTTACGATAAAAAAATTGGCACGGGTGGTCTCGTAAATATCCTCGCCGGAGTGGAACAGCACGTCCTCTGCACCGGCAGCCCGCTGCAGCGGCAGCAGGTAGATGCCCACGATGTAGTTGATGGATTTGGCGCTGGGAAAGGTGCGGTGGTGCTCGTACAGCATCAGCTTCACGCCCTGCTCGAACTTGCTGGCCGGGTACACGGGCGGCGGCATTTCGAGGATGACGAGGTTGCATTTCTCGGGCGAATACCCGTCGTCTGCATAGCCGCCCGTGAGGATGATTTTGATACCAGCCTCTTGCTCACCATTGGCACGGATAAGCGCAGCACCTGCTCCCGGCTCCTCCTCTCGTGACGGGCAGCTCTAGGTGCAGCCACTTTGCCGATTGCTCCACCCGGTCGAGGTAATCATCGAAGAAGACGGGCTGGCCTTTTTCACCACAAAATAATCGAACAGCCCATAGCCTCGCTGGATGGCCAGGTCGGTGACGCCGAGCGAGGCCTGCGCTTTTGGCACCAGCTCGCCATTGATGGAGTAGTATTTTATCATTGGAGGAGGTTTAGAAGGTTTAGGAGGGTTTAGGAGGGTTAGAATTGCTCCAAACTAAACCTTCTAAACCCTTCTAAACCCTCTAAACCTTTTTATTCCAACTGCTTGATTTTCAACGAAATAGCCTTGATGCCCACCAATGGATTCACCCGCATGAACTGCTCCACGGTGATGCTGTGCTTGCCCACTTGGTTGAACTTCGCTTTGCCTTGTAGCGGGATTTCGAGGGTGCAAGTGTTGCCGCTGCACTTGCCGTTCCAGATGCCCGACTGTCCGGCCAGTTCGAGGCTGACGGGCTGCTTTTTTTCTTCCCCGTTGGGGAATTTGGTGGTGATTTGGACGTAGCAGTTCTGGAAGCCGAAGTCGCCAGCATGTTCGACTTCGAGCAAAATCTGATAGGCTTGGATGGTGTCCTTCACTTCGAACTCAAACGGCAGCTTGTTATCGTAGCTCCACGAGGCATCGGGGATGTTGATGCTTTTTTCGAAGATAAAATCATTGCCGCAAGCAACGAAAAGCAAAGTGCAAATGGTAGGTAGCAGGAAATAACGTGCAGCCGATTTTAGCATTTTTCGATAAAAATTTTAGACGGTACGGGACAAAGGTAGCTTGTGACGGGAAGAATTCACGCTTCAATCTCCCTCACTCGCCTATCCATCACCCGAAACCACAGCGGCGGCACGAGCGCCAGCAATATTGTAGCGGGGTAGCCGTGCGGCAGTTGCGGGCTTTCGTCGAAGTGGCGCAGCACTTGGTATTTGCGGGTCGCCTTGAAGTGGTGGTCGCTGTGGCGGGTAAGCTCGTAGAGGAAGATGCGGCCCAGCTCGTGGTCGGAGTTCCAGGAGTGGCGGGGCGTCACGGTCTCGTAGAACCCCGAAGCCAGCCGCTTTCGGCGCAAGCCATAGTGCTCGATATAGTTCACCGATTCGAGGAGGAGGAAGCCCAGCACGGCCACCGCCACGGCGAAGCCCACGCCCCGCCAGCCGAAGTGCCACCAGACCAGCGTAAGGTAGCCGAGGTGCGCCAGTTGGAACCAAATCATTTCGTTCCAAACAGAAAAAACAGCCTTTCCCGCTTGGCGCAATCGGTCATTTTCGAGGTGCCAAGCATTGACGTAAGTGCCCCAGACGGAGCGCAGCCAAAAGCGGTAGAGGCCCTCGCCGGGCCGGGCGCTGGAGGGGTCTTGGTCGGTGGCCACCCAGCGGTGGTGCCCCCGGTTGTGCTCGATGTTGAAATGGGTGTAGAGCGCTGTGGTGAGCATGATTTTGGCCATCAAAGTCTCGTGCAGCGTTTGGCGGTGGCCCAGCTCGTGAGCCACGTTGATGCCGAGGCTGCCGACGATGATGCCCATGCTCAGGGTCATGCCCATTGTTTCCAACGGCTCCAAACTGCCGCTGGTCATGGCGGTGAAGTACAGCCAAAGTAGGCCATAAAGCAACGGCAAGTTGAAGTAGAGCAGCAGGTCGAAGAACGGTGAGGCGGCTTTTTTGGCCTCTTCCGCCTCCGTCAGGTTTCGTGCGCTGCCCCCGATGACCTGCTCCATCAGTGGGATGATCACGAATGCCAGCACCACCGACGAAAACGACCACCAGCCCTGCCACAAAACGGCAACGTAGCCAGACAACGGCAGCAGATAGGCGATGAGGTATTTCAAGTCTCGACGCATGACCAAAAGGATAATTTTAGATGCCCCAAATTTAGGTAATTAACGTTTAAAAACCTTGCAGTTGGTCCTCAAACAGCACTGTTTTTTGGGTAGCACAGGTAGTATTTCTTGGACACATTCGTCTGCAAGCCAAAGTCCATCACCTGCGAAATGGGCAGCACGGAACCATCCTTGTAGAGTATCTTGATTTCGTCCTTGGCCGTGTTGTAGGCGTGGTTGGTCTGGTCGCCGGACATCACGAGGTAGTCGAGGTACCCTTCGGGGAAGCCCTCGAAACGCTGTTCCACCTGTTTCTTTACCTCCTCCAGATAGCTTGGTTCGAAAGGCAAATTTTTCAACTCAATCCTGAAAATACGCCTCCCGATGATGCTGTCGGCGAGGTAGGCCAGCAGCGGGTCAGGGTGGTCGGCGAAGCCTTTCAGGGCGGAGAAAATGTCGTAGTCGTCAAGGCGGGCGAAGTGGCCGAGCATTTCGGGCAGCTTGGCGTCGAAATCCTCCAACGAAATGTCCTGGTAGAGAAAAAAAGCGAGGCTTTTTGGCACGTCCAACTGTTCGCCCCGCATGGCCAGTTGCTTGGCCCGTTGGAGGGTTTTTATGAGCATCTGCTCGGCGGCCAGCACGGTCTTGTGCAGGTACACCTGCCAGTACATCAGCCGGCGGGCAATGAGGAATTTTTCGATGGAATAAATGCCCTTTTCCTCCACCGCCAATTCGCCGTCGTGTACGGCCAGCATCTTGATGATGCGGTCGAAGCCGATGACGCCCTCGGACACGCCCGTGAAATAACTGTCCCGGTTGAGGTAGTCCATGCGGTCCATGTCGAGCTGGCCGGAGACGAGTTGGTGCAGGAATTTCTTCGGGTACTCGTCCTTGAAAATGCGGATGGCCAGCGCCAGTTTTCCCCCGAAAACCTCGTTCAGCCGCTCCATGAAGCGCAGCGAAAGCTCCTCGTGGTGGACGTTGATGAGCGTGTGCTCCAGCGTGTGCGAGAATGGCCCATGCCCGATATCGTGCAGCAGGATGGCAATGCTGACGGCCTCGGCCTCCTCCGGGGAGATGTCCACGTCTTTGCTCCGCAACACTTCGATGGCCTCGCCCATGAGATGCAGCGCCCCCAGCGCATGGTGGAAGCGGGTGTGCAGTGCCCCCGGATAGACGTAGTGCGTCAGGCTCACCTGCTTGATGCGCCGCAGCCGCTGGAAATACGGGTGCTCCACGAGGTCGAACAGAATGCCGTAGGGGATGCTCGTGAAGCCGTAAACGGGGTCGTTGAAGATTTTTCTTTTGTTCATCGTCATGGATGTGAGCGAGTGAGAGAGCGAGAGGGTGAGAGAATGAGAGAGTGAGCGGGTGAGCGGGTAGCAGTGTGGTCAATAGGTAATTTCCAATACACTCTAACTTCAAATTTCCACTCTCTCACCCGCTCACTCCCTCACTTTCTCACCCTCTCCCAAGTCTTTGGCAGCATTTTGGCAAAATTGGTGTAAAGCACCGGGAAATTGGCCGTTCGTGCAATCATTTTCCAAAAAAAGCGTCCTTAGCTTCCGGTGGTTAAAACGCCGTTAAATTCCATCCCCCGGTCCGTTGCGGCACAAACATTTCATCGCCAATAATTGTAAACTTGTTGGTCAAATTGGGATTCTTGGGATTGCCCCGTAACTTTGAAGCCCAGATTTTGTTCAACAACTTATGAAAATGACTGACCATCCTCAACCAATATCAATTTTAAACCGCATAAAAGAAGTGATTATGAAAAACAAAGGTCTCTTGCTCGCCCTTGTGGCCGCTGCTGGCTTGTTCCTGGCGTTCTACTTCCCCGTGAACACCGCCCAGAAAGAGGCGACGCTCATGCAGTCAATCCTGACCGACCTGAACTACTACCACTACCAGCCATTGGAGGTGAACGACAACCTGTCGGAGAAGGTTTACGGCCTCTTTCTGGAGCGCCTCGACGGCAGCCGCCGCTGGCTCACCCAGGTTGACGTGCAGAAGTTGGATGCCTGGAAGCTCAAGCTGGACGAAGAGGCCAACGAAGGCACCTTCGCCTTCCTCGACCTTGCCACCCAAATCCAAGAGGCTGGCATCAAAAAAACGCAGGGATGGTACAAGGAGATTCTCGCCAAACCTTTTGATTTCAAACAAAAAGAAGCTGTGGAGACAGACGGCGAGAAAAAACCATTTGCCAAAAACGACCAAGAACTGAAGGAATACTGGCACAAACAGATGAAGTGGGAAACCCTCAGCCGCCTCACCGAAAAATTGGAGAAAAAAGAAAAAGGCGAGGAGGAGTTCAAGGACAAAACCATTGAGGAACTGGAAGCCGATGCCCGAAAAGACGTGCTGAAAGTCTATGACGACTGGTACGTGCGCCTCGAAAAGCGCAAGCGCAACGACTTCCTCAGCATGTACCTCAATGCCTTCACCAACATATTCGACCCGCACACGGAGTACTACGAGCCAGTTGACAAGCAGAACTTCGACATTGGAATGTCGGGCCGCGGAGGGCATCGGCGCCAGGCTGCAAACCGACGGTGAGAACACCAAAGTCAGCGAAATCATCGTGGGCGGACCAGCTTGGAAGCAGGGCATGTTGAAAGAAAACGACAAAATTGTCAAGGTAAAACAAGAAGGCGATGCCGAATGGACCGACCTCACAGGCATGGTCATCAACGACGTGGTGCAGCTAATTCGTGGCAAGCCTCAGACAAAAGTGACGCTTTTCATCAAAAAAGCAGAAGGAGGCACGACGGAAGAAATCACCATCGAGCGCGACGTGGTGATTTTAGAGGAAGGCTTCGCAAAATCGCTGCTCATCCAGTCTTCTCAAAACGAGCAAATCGGATATATCCGCTTGCCCAAGTTCTACGCCGACTTCAACAACAAAGACGGCCGCCGCTGCGCCGAAGACATCGCCGTTGAACTTGAGAAGCTCAAGCAGGCCAATGTGCAGGGCATCATCCTCGACCTCCGTGGCAATGGCGGTGGATCGTTGCGTGACGTGGTGACAATGGGCGGCTTTTTCGTGGAGGAAGGCCCCATCGTACAGGTAAAATCAAGGTCACGCACCCCAGAGGTGCTTACCGACGACGATCCTGCCGTGCAGTACAACGGTGCCCTCATCGTGATGGTGGACCAGTTCAGCGCATCCGCTTCCGAGATTTTGGCAGCAGCGCTGCAAGACTACGGCCGGGCCATCATTGTGGGCACGAGCACTTCCACCTTCGGCAAGGGCACGGTGCAGCGCTGCTTCGACCTCGACGCCGTGGCGCGTGGAAAACCAGAGGTGAAGCCGCTCGGCGAGGTGAAGCTAACGGTGCAGAAGTTTTTTAGGTAAACGGTGGTTCCACCCAGCTCAAGGGCGTGGTGCCGGACATCGTGCTGCCGGACAACTGGCTTTACGTGGAAACGGGCGAAAAAGAAGAGGACTTCCCAATGGAATGGACGCAGATTGACCCTGTGCCTTACGGCCAAAAGGTGTACTCGCTCGGTGCATTGCCAAAAATCAAGGAAATGGCAAACAGCCGCATCAAAGGCAACGAGGTTTTCCAGAAAATAGACCAGCGGGCCAAACGCCTGAAGGAGCTTCGGGACGACTCGGAGCATACCCTGAACCTTGATGAATACCTGGCCGAGAACAAAAAGTTGGACGAAGAGGACAACATTTACACCAAGCTTTTTGAAAAAGAGGTGCTCACAAGTATCCAAAACCTCCCAGTTGATATGGCGGGTCTCCAATCCGACGAAAGCAAAAAAGCCCGCAACGAGGAATGGCTGAAAGGTGTGAAAAAGGATGTCTATCTCCTCGAAACGCTGAATATCATGCACGACTTGCTGACGATAAGATAAGTTGGCAGTTCAGCAGTTGGCAGTCTGGGGCTGCTTTCTTTCAAGTTTGTAGAAAAACAAAAAGGGCGAAATTGGATAACCAACTTCGCCCTTTTTGTTTTTGCGATAAACTGCTAAACAACTGTCGAACTGACTGCCAACTGCCAACTGAATTGACTGCCACCTGTCGAACTGCCGAACCAAATTCACCTCACCTCAAACTCCATCTCCAGCACCACTTCAAAGGAGCCTTGCGGCACGTCGCGCAGGCGCTCCAACTTTACCTGCACATTGATTTGTTTTTGTAAAACGTACTCCCGGATGTCGTTGACGGCACTTCCGCCAAGCTCCAATTCGTACCCTACGTTGAAGGGCGTGGGGTCGCGGTAGAATGCCTCCTGGCCACAGTTTTCCACGTTGTCGCCTTGCAGGCAAAGGCGCACGGACACGGCCTCGATGAAATCGAGGTCGCCACCGCCGAACAACGCCGTGAGGGTGGCCCTGCTTGGCAAGATGCTTTTGATGTCGGCGGTATCAATCCCCTCTGCGCTCAGTTGGGCAAACGAGCCTAGGTTGACGCTGTTAATTGGGATGTAGTACGTGAAGGGCGGCTGTACCGAGGGGTCAATGGCAAACTTCAAGTTGCCGACCTTGATGCGGGTGCGTGGCGGTTCGGTTTCTTTTTTACAAGCAAAAAAAGTTAATGCAACAAGGAAAAGTAGTGTCGATATTTTCATCACCGAAGGTTTATTCCTTAAAACGCAAAACATGGTCAAAAAAATTTTATTCACGTACAAGTTTGACTAATTACAACAAATATGATTCTTTTGCTGAAAGGAAAGTCTTGGTTGAAATGGCATGACGTTTTGACTTTCGTCTGAAAATTCATGCCCATCTCAACCAAGCAATCCGACAACAACCTAAACAATCCTAACATCAAGCCCCAAAGGGGCAAGCAATCTCAAACAATTTTACTCATGGGTGAAGCAAAAGTATCAGTAGCGAAAGACCAGAACGAGCTCCAAACCTTCATGCGCAACCTGCTGAACGACCTCCAGTCGTTAGAGTACATGATTGAACACAACTGGTTCGAGACTGGTATCACACGCATCGGGGCCGAACAGGAAATGTGCATCGTGGACAACAAAACGTTCAAGCCGGCCAAAATTAACATGAAAGTCATTGAGGCGATGAAAGATTGTGCTTGGCTCGACACGGAGCTGGCGCAGTTCAACCTAGAGACGAACATGAACCCTGTGGAGTTCACTGGCAACTGTTTTCGGCAAATGGAGGACGAAAACCTCGTCAACATCGCCGCCATCCGCAAGGTATTGAAGCCCATGGGAGCCAATATTGCCCTCGCTGGCATCCTGCCCACCTTGCGCAAGACCGACCTTGACCTCGAAAACCTGACCGAAAAGCCCCGCTACATGGCTCTGATGAATGCGCTGAAAAGCCACCTCATTGGCAGCAATTTCGAACTGAACCTCAGTGGCATTGACGAGCTGCACGTGAAGCACGACTCGCCGTTGCTCGAAGCCTGCAACACCAGCTTTCAGGTACACCTTCAGGTGGAACCAAAAGATTTCGTCTGCCTTTACAACATTGCCCAGATGCTCACCGGCCCCACCATCGCCATCGCCGCAAACTCGCCGTTGGTGTTCGGCAAGCGGCTCTGGCACGAGACACGAATCGCCCTCTTCCAGCAGTCGCTCGACACCCGCACCTCGCACGACCACCTGAGGGAGCGCAGCCCCAGGGTCAACTTCGGCAACGGCTGGCTGCAAGGCTCCATCCTCGAAATTTACAAAGAAGACATCGCCCGGTTCCGGGTGCTGATGACCGCTGACGAGGTGGAAGACTCCATCGAGCAAATTTTGAAGAAAAAAACGCCCAAGCTCAAGGCGCTGCAAGTACACAATTCCACCGTTTACCGCTGGAACCGGCCCTGCTACGGCATCAGCGAAAATGGCCAGCCGCACCTCCGCATCGAGGCCAGGATGTTGCCCGCAGGCCCTACCATCGTGGACGAGGTGGCCAACGCCGCCTTCTGGCTTGGTGCCATTATTGGGATGCAGAAACATTGCCCCGACGTGACCAAGAGGCTATCATGGGAAGATGTTCGGGACAATTTCATGAAGGCAGCACAGTTCGGCATTGATACCAAGTTCAATTGGTTCAACGACAAAAAATATACTGCTACCGACCTGATTATCAACGAATTAGTACCATTGGCAAAGGAGGGACTCCAGTCCAAAGGTGTGGATTCTGGCGATATTGACAAATACCTCGGCATCATCCACGACCGGGCCAAGGCGCACATGACCGGCGCCCGTTGGCAGCTTCGTGCATTCACCAAGTTGAAAGAATCCATCACCACCGACGAGGCCACAGCCGTAATGACGGCCTGCATCGTCAAAAATCAGGAAAAAGAAATGCCTGTGCACACCTGGCCACTGCCCGACCCTAGCGAACTGGAGGAATACGTGCCAAGCAGCCTCCGGGTCGAGGAGTTCATGACCACCGACCTCATCACCGTCCAGAAGGACGACCTCATTGACTTCGTGGCGGAGATGATGAACTGGCGCAAGATCCGCTACATGCCCGTGGAAGATGCCAAGGGCAGGCTCGTGGGCTCGTGACCTCTCCGCCACCTGCTGCGCCATTATTCGCAGCACAATAAGCTCAGTGCCAAACGCCCACCTCCATCGTGAAGGACATCATGCTGGTAAAACCGCTGACGGTCACGCCAAAAACGTCCATCATGGACGCCCTGAAAATCATGCGAGAGAACAAAGTGGGCTGCCTCCCAGTGGTACACGATAAGGAAAACGAACTCGTGGGTATCATCACGGAAATGGACTTCCTGCGAGTGTCTTCCCGCCTCATGGAGCGGCTGGAATTGGCCACCGGAAAATAAAACTGAGAACGGCTGGAATTACTTGATCCCACATTTTTTAACTACAAAAAAAACAGACGCTATGCCAATCAGAATGGAACAAGACCCCGAACAGCCGGGACGCCGCAGGACCGAAGATGATAACCAAGGTCAAAACCGCAACACGGGCGGTGGCGGGTTGGGCGGCCTCCTGAGTTTTGCCCCCCTTCTCCTCGGCTTTTTGTTCAAAAAACCTAAACTGCTGCTGCTCGTGCTGGCCGGTGTGGCCATCTGGTATTTTGTGAGCGGCGGCTGCGGAGACCTCTCCGGCGATGGCGACCTATCGGGCGAAGGCAGTACAAGTGAACAGGAGCAATTCACCTTCGGGGCTGTTCTCAGTGAGGAGGAGTACGACAAGGCCGATGTCTTCGAGCCACTTTCCACGAGCTACGGCGGTGCCGAAAACCAGTTGCCAGCCTCCGTTTCCCTGCTGAAATATGCGCCCAAGCGGATGCACCAAGGCAACCAAGGCTCCTGCGTGGGCTGGGCAGGCTCCTACGCCGCCCGCACCATCCTGCAAGCCAGGGCCACGGGCGTTGACCCGAACAACGTGGCGTTCAGCCCCTCCTACCTCTATAACCAGATAGCCCTCGACGGATGCCAGGGAGCATACATGCAGAACGCCATGGAAACCCTGCTCAAGCACGGCGACCTGCCATTCTCCAAGTTCGGCTACGACGACAGCGACTGCAGCCGCCAACCCACCCAGTCAATGGCTACGGAAGCTTCTCAATTCCGCACGAAAGGCTACAACCGCCTCTCGCAGGGCGGCGACAACTACGGCCTTGATATCCAGGGGGTGAAGCAGCACATTGCGCAGGGCGCACCCGTCGTCATCGGCATGATGGTCGGCGGCACCTTCATGCAGGACATGGTGGGCAAGAGCGTTTGGCAGCCCACCCAACGCGATTACAGCGGCTACGGCTTCAGCGGCCATGCCATGTGCGTCATCGGCTACGACGACGACAAGGAGATGGTGCAAATCATGAACAGTTGGGGGCCAGAATGGGGCAACAACGGCACGGCATGGATTCCTTACAAGGCGTTTGAACATTTCACTAAAGAAGCCTACGGCCTCTACCCGATGGGCGATGCGGCCAAGTACGACCCCAATAAGCTCATGGTGAAATTTGGGCTGGTTGACAACGCAACCCAGACGCTCATCCCGCTGGCAGCGGCGGGCGACCGCACCTTCCGAACCCGTGCGCCTATGAAGATTGGCACCAAATTCAAGGTGGCCATCACCAACTCCATCGAGTGCAACGTGTACGTGTTCGGGCAGGAGGTGGACGGGTCGAGCTACGTGCTGTTCCCCTACACCGAAAAGCACTCGCCGTACTGCGGCATCACGGGCACCCGCCTATTTCCGAAGGACCACTCCATGACGCCCGACGACAAGGGCAAGCGGGACTACATCGCCGTGGTGGTGTCCAAGTCTCCGCTCGATTGGAACGTGCTCAACAGCCGAATCAACACCAGCCGCCAGAGCACCTACCTCGGCAAGGTGCGCGAAGCTATCGCACAGGATGAAGTACCGAACGTGAAGTTCACAGCGCCCGATGCCGTGGAGTTCAGCTGCGACCTGAACGGGAAGAACGTAGTGGCGACGGTGATAGAAATTGACAAGTAAAATGCTTTTTTATTGGGGTGAAATGGCTGATAATCAAAATCTTAGGCCGTTTCACCCCAAAGATTTTAAAAGTTGCCCCAGTAAAATGCCCTACCTCCTCCCATATTTCCATCCTTCTTTTTACTTTTACAAAAAATAGATGCGCCCGTTGGTTCGCTGGCCAAGTAATTGCAGCATAAACCAACATATTTCAAAATGTGGATTGTTGTTTTCAACGGAAAAACAGAGATTCGCAGGCTTTTTGGCAGAAGGCATAGATAGCCTCTTGCCGACCGAAAAAAAACTAGGGTGGTTGTGCAGTTTTGATTTGACGCAATGTTCTGAAATTCAATGTTTTGGACACCGTCAACCATTAACCGTCAACCGGATTTAAACACCTTTGGCTCCGATGAAAAAAATTGAACTCGACATAGTTGCCCTTTCCCACAGCGTCACGCAGTCGCACAATTACGCTGTCGTGTTGGGAGAGCAAAGCGGCACCCGAAGGCTGCCCATCGTCATCGGTGGGTTTGAGGCGCAGGCCATCGCTGTGGCCATGGAGCGCATGGCCCCCAACCGCCCCCTGACCCACGATCTGTTCAAAAATGCATTTGAAACCTTCAGCATAGACCTCAAGGAAGTCATCATCAACAACCTATTGGACGGAATTTTCTACGCCCGGCTGGTTTGCGAGCGTGGTGGTGAGGTGTACGAGATTGACTCCCGCACCTCCGACGCGCTGGCCATGGCCGTGCGTTTCAACTGCCCCATTTACACCTACGAGTTCATCCTCGACGCTGCTGGCGTAGTGCTCGAAGAGCCAGAGGGCACTACCAAAAAAGCCTCTACTAGCCGCAGCGGCAGTAGCACTGCCGCCACCAAACAGCGCCCCGCCAAGGGTGCTTCGCTCAGCTCCTACTCCATCGAAGAACTGACCCGGTTGCTCGAAGACGTGCTGGGAAAGGAGGACTACGAGCAAGCCGCCAAAATCCGAGACGAAATCACGCGGCGGAAGGAGGAAGGATAAAACGATTTACGATTGGGGATTTACGATTTACGATTGGGGGCGAAGCTGCTGAGGTGGCTTTGCCCTTTGTTGTTTTGAGAAATTGGCTTTTTTTGTTTGAAAAGCTTGTGGCTACCTTTACCCCTGAAATTGACTGTCAGCGGCAAGATGGTCCGCAATCGTAAATCGCTTGTCATTCCCGAAGGGAACCAAATCGTAAATTCAAATTATGAACAAAAAACTCGAACTACTCGACCAAAAAATAGCCAAAGCGAAGCTCGGCGGTGGCAAAAAACGCATTGCTGCACAACACCACAAAGGCAAGCTGACTGCCCGTGAGCGGGTGCATTTCTTGCTCGACGAGGGGTCTTTTGAGGAAATCGGCATGTTGGTCACCCACCGCTGCGACGACTTTGGGATGCAGGAGCAAATCGTGCTCGGCGACGGCGTGGTCACGGGCTACGGCACCATACATGGGCGGTTGGTGTACGTGTTTGCGCAGGATTTCACCGTGTTCGGTGGCTCGCTCTCCGAGACCCACGCCGAAAAGATTTGCAAAATAATGGACTTGGCCATGAAGAACGGCGCTCCCGTCATTGGTCTGAACGACTCTGGCGGGGCACGAATTCAAGAGGGCGTGAACTCATTGGGCGGCTACGCCGATATTTTCTACCGCAACGTGCGCAGCAGCGGCGTCATCCCGCAGATTTCGGCCATCATGGGGCCGTGCGCTGGCGGGGCCGTCTATTCCCCAGCCATGACCGATTTCACGGTGATGGTTGAAAACACGAGCTATATGTTCGTCACCGGCCCCAACGTGGTGAAGACTGTGACCAACGAGGAAGTGACCGCCGAGGAATTGGGCGGGGCGCACACCCACGCCACCAAGTCCGGCGTGACGCACCTCACCGCCGTGAACGAACTCGATTGCATCGAAAAAATAAAGCGGCTGCTGTCGTACATCCCACAGAATTGCGAAGAAAAAACGCCCCGCCTACCCTACCCACTCGGCGAGGAACTGCGCCCTCAGCTCACCGACATCATCCCCGAAAACGCCCACCAGCCTTACGATATGCGGGAGGTCATAACCGGCATTGCGGATGAAGACAGCTTTTTTGAAATCCATGAGGAATGGGCGGAGAACATCGTCGTCGGCTTCGCAAGGCTGGCGGGGCGCAGCATTGGCATCGTGGGCAACCAGCCCATCAGCCTGGCCGGCGTGCTCGACGTGAATTCCAGCCGCAAGGGTGCCCGCTTCGTGCGCTTCTGCGACTGCTTCAACATCCCGCTGCTGGTGCTGGAGGACGTGCCCGGCTTCCTGCCCGGCACCGACCAGGAGTGGAACGGCATCATCACCAATGGCGCCAAACTGCTCTATGCCTTCAGCGAGGCCACTGTGCCACGGGTCACCGTCATCACCCGCAAGGCTTACGGCGGCGCTTACGATGTGATGAACTCCAAGCACATCGGTGCCGACATGAACTTCGCTTGGCCCACTGCCGAGATTGCCGTGATGGGTGCCAAGGGCGCTTCGGAAATCATCTTCAAAAAGGAAATCGAATCAGCCACCGACCCCGCTGCCATGCTGGCCGAGAAGGAGCGGGAGTACCAAGAGACCTTCGCCAACCCCTACCGGGCTGCGCAGCGGGGCTTCATTGACGAGGTAATTGACCCCAAGGACACCAGGCGGAAGCTCATCAAGGCGTTTGCGATGCTGGAGAATAAGGTGGTGGATAGGCCGAGGAGGAAGCATGGGAATATACCGTTGTGAGGGTCATAAACAAAAACGGGCCTCGTCATACCGACGAAGCCCGTTTTTGTTTATCGTAAACTGTTGTTTTACAGCTCCTTTCGCAGCCTCGCCACCGAGATGTTCAACTGTTCCCGGTACTTCGCTACGGTGCGGCGGGCGATGTTGTAGCCCTTTTTCATCAACATGCTTTTCAGCTTTTCGTCCGAAAGCGGCTTGCGCTTGTTTTCGGCGCTGATGATGTCCGTCAGGATTTTTTTCACTTCCAAGGTTGAAACTTCCTCGCCGTCCTGCGTCTGGAGGCTTTCGGAGAAGAAGTCCTTGAGGCGTTTGGTGCCAAACTCCGTCTGCACGAACTTGCTGTTGGCCACCCGTGACACGGTGGAAATGTCCAAGCCGGTGATGTCGGCGATGTCCTTCAAAATCATCGGGCGAAGGCGTTTTTGGTCGCCACTGATAAAGTATTCGTACTGGTAGTTCATGATGGCGTACATCGTGTTGAACATCGTCTGCTGCCGCTGACGGATGGCGTCAATGAACCACTTTGCACTGTCAATTTTCTGCTTGATGAACAGGATGGCCTCCTTCTCCTTGTTGGTAGCACGACGCCCGTTGACGGTGTGCTTGTACGAGCGGAGCATGTCCCGGTAGTGGTTGTTGATGTGGAGGTCTGGGGCGTTGCGGGTGTTGAGCGAAAGCTCCAACTCGCCATCGTTGTTGATGATGATGAAATCCGGCACGATGTAGTGCGTGCTGCGGCTGTTGGAAACATGGCCACTAGCGGGCTTCGGGTTCAGCTTCAGTATCTCGTCAATGGCCTCCTTCAGCTCGTCCTCGGTGAGGTTGAGCTGCCTTTGCAGGCGTGGATAGTGCTTCTTGGTGAACTCGTCGAAGTAGTTCGCTATGATTTTCCTTGAAATGGCCAAGATGAGCCGCTCGTCAAAAGAGGTATCGGACCTCGTCATTTTGTGCTCAATCTGGAGCAGCAGGCTTTCTTGGAGGTTGCGAGCACCAACGCCCGGTGGGTCGAAGCGCTGGATTTTGGCAAGCCAGTATTCGATTTCTTCGGGACGGGCACTCACGTTCTGTGAGAACACGAGGTCGTCAAGGATGGCATCGTTTTCCCGACGTAGATAGCCGTCGTCATCAATACTCCCTACGATTTGCCGTGCAATGATGCGCTCTCGCTCTTCCTTGAAGTCGAGCATGCCAATCTGTGTTTCGAGGTATTCGTGGAAAGTGTCCTCCACCGCTACGGGCAAGGTTTTGTTTTCTTCTTCCTGGCCGCTTCCTTCGGCTTGGTACTTATAGCTGGCTTCGTCGTCGTCCATGTAGTCGTTGAGGTAGTCGTCGAGCAGCACCTCTTCTTCCGGCATGGTTTCTTCCCGCTCCAAATCATCTACCTCTCCTTCGCTCTCTCCTTCCCCCTCTCTTTCGCTCTGATCTTCTTCAGCTTTGGAATCCTCGGTGCGGTTCATTTCCATGAATTCCTCTTCCAAGGTTTCTCCTTCTTCGAGCGCCGGGTTTGATTCGAGTTCCTCTTGGATTCGCTGGTCAAGAATTGCAGTTGGTATCTGCAAAAGCTTCATCAACTGAATCTGCTGTGGCGATAATTTCTGTTGTAACTTTTGAGTAAGTTGTTGTTTCAGCATCGTTTCTACTTGATTTGTGTTCTCTTGTTAGCTTGTCCAGAGTGAATGCTGAGAGGAAAATTTTTCCAAAATAATACTAAATTTTCCAAAAAAACCAGTGTTCGTGTAAAAATGCCCGAAATATTTATTTGCAGCTAAATTAGCCAAAATATTAATAATATCAGCAAAATAAGGAGTTGTACAGCGTTCTCAGGTTGGCAGCGGATTGACTATCCAAAAATATGCCATAAAAATTTAATCTAAGTGGCACGTTTCCCTAAAAACTTGGCATGGCACCTTTTTCTTCAATGAATCGAAGGAAAGCCGCTCGTGAAAAAAAAGCTGTTGAAGCCCCAATCTTTCTAATTTTGCAACAAGCTCTAAACCTGTTTTTCAAAAAATGGTCAAACAAACCGAGTTTTCGCTAACTGCCTACCCCCGTGGGTTCCACCTGATAACGGAGGAAGTGCTGCATCAAACCGGGCCTTTGCCGTCGGAAGGCTTGCTGCACATATTCATCAAGCATACAAGTGCCGGGCTGGCCATCAACGAAAACGCCGACCCATCGGTCAGAGTTGATTTCGAGGGGTTCTTCAACCGCCTCGTGCCGGAGGGCCTGCCGTTTCTCACCCACACCATCGAAGGGCTGGATGATATGCCAGCCCATGTGAAGGCGGTGCTGTCGGGCACTTCGGTCACCATCCCGATTTCGGGTGGTAGGCTGAACCTCGGCACCTGGCAGGGCATCTACCTTTGCGAGTTCAGAAATTACGGAGGTAGTCGCAAATTGGTTGCAACCGTCTATTCTTGAAGAGCAGTCAGCTTGGTCAAAAATCCAGCAACCAACTGACATTCAGGGTATTTAAAATTTTGAAAAAAATAATTTGAATCCGGTACGCCCCGATTCATCAAAAATGGAGCTACTTTGGAATGGCATAAAACTCGGCCTTGTGCTCAGTGTCCTCACTGGGCCTATCGTTTTTGCACTGTTGCAGACGAGCATCGAGCAGGGATTTCGGGCGGGCGTGATGGTGGCGATGGGCATTTGGGTCAGCGACCTGATTTTTGTGGCCATCACCTATTTTGGCGTGGCCTACGTGGCCGAACTTGCGAAGTGGGACGGACTGGAGTTCTGGCTGGGCATTGCGGGAGGCATCATCCTGCTGGTGGTCGGGGCGAGCATGTTGCTACTGAAACCACCGCCCGTGGAGCATTTTGAACAAAAAAAAGCCGTCAGGTTCTCGTCAAGGCTTTCGCTTTGGACGAAGGGCTTCCTCATCAACACCATCAATCCGTTCACCTTCTTTTTCTGGTTGGGCGTTTCGGGTATGCTTTTCACCACACAGGCGTTGCAGCCCGAACAGGCACAGCTTTTTTACGGTGGGCTGTTTGGTACGATTATATTCACCGACTGCACCAAGGTGGGGCTGGCCAAGTTTATTCGGCGCTGGTTGAAGCCGAAAAACATACTTTTTATACGGAAAATAGCAGGGGTGACGCTTCTCGTGTTCGGCGTTTTTTTGTTTTTTCGTGCCTTGAACAGTTGACAATCAAATTCTTACCAATATGGAAAACAGCAAAATTCGGATGTCCACCACGGATTTTATCACCGGAAGTGAGGTGGTTGAGGTCATTGACATCGTTAGGGGCAGCACGGTGCGGGCAAGGCATATTGGTCGTGACATCATGGCTGGGCTTCGCAACATCGTGGGCGGCGAAATCACAGAGTACACCAAGCTCCTCGCCGACTCAAGGGAGCAGGCCATTGACCGAATGTTGGCCGATGCTGAACGAATTGGCGCCGATGCCGTTATTAACGTGCGCTTCATGACCTCAATGGTGATGCAGAACGCAGCAGAGATTTTAGCCTACGGAACCGCCGTTAAACTGAAGTAGTTATGAGCGATGAGTTACCCATCATAACTCATCGCTCATAACTCATAACCCAATCAACATGGGAACCACAAAAGAAATAGTCAACCGCCGTGCCTCGCACGAGTATCATTTCCTCAGCAATTTCGAGGCGGGTGTCGTGCTGGGCGGGTCAGAGTTGAAGTCCATCCGGGCAGGCCACGCTGGCCTCACGGATGCCTACTGCATCTTCATCAATGGGGAACTGTGGGTGAAGAGCATGTACATCAAAGAGTACGAAAACGCCAATTCCTATAGCACCCGCCCCTCCCGCCGCGACCGCAAGCTGCTGCTGCACAAGTCCGAATTGCGCAAGCTTGAAAAACGGGTGAAGGAGAAGGGCCTGAGCATCGTACCGTACAAGATTTATTTCTCCGACCGAAACTTCGTGAAAATCGAAATCGCCTTGGCGCAGGGCAAGAAATCGTTCGACAAGCGGGAAACCATCAAGGAAAAGGACTCCAAGCGGGACATTGACAGGATGATGAAGTCGAAGGGTAGGTTGAGTTAAGCTCGCAGGCCAAGGGGTTATGTATTACATCGGGTTGGGCGTATCTCGTAAAAGCCACCGACCAAACAGGGAATCAATACCTTGCCGAATTGGTCACGCAGCGAAGCGTTTGTTGGCTAGCCTGAAATATTTTTATTTTTTAAATTTTTAGTTCCCCTGCGAAAGATATATTTTTGACGTCGAAAGCTCACCCATCGTCATCCCCCTCAAGAACAAGAACTCCCAAGTTCTTTTATAACCGAGATTTTTTTCGCAAAAAATACTGCGCCTTGCCTACATTTTTATGAAGGGAGGCACAACGCATTAAAAATGGTGTGCAACCAAATGACTACCTTTGGCGTACAAAAGGCTGCATTAATAGACGAAAATCAAAATGCGTAATTAACAGATTAATAAAGAATAGTCTCACTATGGCACATGTTTTAATTGTTGACGATGAAGTACCCATCCGGCGTACACTGAAAGAAATCCTTGAGTTCGAAAAGTTCACGGTGGACGAAGCCTGTGATGGACTGGAGTGCCTCGTGCAGTTGAAAAAAACACAGTACGACGTTATCCTGATGGACATCAAGATGCCAAAAATGGACGGCATGGAGGCCCTCGAACGCATCCAAACACTGGCACCGGACACCCCGGTGGTCATGATTTCAGGTCACGCCAACATTGACACGGCGGTGGAAGCGGTGAAAAAGGGCGCTTTCGATTTTATCTCAAAGCCACCAGACCTCAACCGGCTGCTCATCACCGTCCGCAATGCCCTCGACAAATCGAGCCTCATCACGGAGACGAAGGTGCTGAAGCAAAAAGTCTCCCATTACAAGACGCAGGAGATGATTGGGGAGTCGGCAAGCATGAAGAAAATCCAAGAGACTATCGACAAGATTGCCCCAACGGAAGCACGTGTGCTTATAACCGGCAGCAATGGCACGGGCAAGGAACTCGTGGCAAGATGGATACACGAAAAGAGCAACCGCTCAAAAGGCCCCATCGTGGAGGTGAACTGCGCCGCCATCCCTTCGGAATTGATTGAAAGCGAGCTGTTCGGCCACGAAAAAGGCTCTTTTACCTCGGCACACAAACAGCGCCTAGGCAAGTTTGAGCAGGCCAATGGAGGCACCATCTTCCTCGACGAGATCGGCGATATGAGCCTTGATGCGCAGGCCAAGGTGTTGCGTGCCTTGCAGGAAAGCAAAATCACAAGGGTCGGCGGCGAAAAGGAAATAAAGGTGGACGTGCGGGTACTCGCCGCCACAAACAAAGACCTTCGAGAGGAAATAGCAGCCAAACGCTTCCGGGAGGACTTGTACCACCGCCTTGCCGTCATCATCATCGAAGTGCCACCGCTCAACGACCGCCGCGGCGACATCCCGATGCTGGTAGAACATTTCATTGAGCAGATTTGCACAGAGTACGGCATCGCACCAAAAAAAACCACGAAAGAGGCCCTCGTTGCGCTTCAAAACGTCAATTGGTCGGGTAATATCAGGGAGCTTCGCAACGTCGTGGAGCGCCTCATCATCCTCCGCGGCAACGATATCACCGCCGAGGACGTGCTGAATTACGTAGGCCCGTTCCAGCGGGCGGAGTAATGTATTTGGCAGTTTGCAGTCGTGGCACTGCTTCTGCGATGAAAAGCCTGCCGGGAGTAATTTCCGGCAGGCTTTTTTCACTGAAACAATTCCATTGCGACAAGCAAAGTTTTTTGACAATAATTGGAAAGCTAAGCCAATGTTGAATTGTGCGACGTTTTGGCGTCCCCACTTTTTACCTTTGCCTTTTTTACTTTTTACTTTCATAAAATGAGCGAGAATCATAGCACCGTGCCCGTGGTGGCCAAGCACCAGATGAAGCAGTGGGCAGAACTCAAAGGCGAAAACTCTTGGACGATGTTCAAGGTGATTTCGGAATTTGTGGACGGCTTCGAGCGGCTGAACAAAATCGGGCCTTGTGTGTCCATCTTCGGTTCGGCCCGCACCAAACCCGACAACCAGTACTACAAGGCGGCGGTTGACATTGCACAGCTTCTCACGGAGGCGGGTTGGGGAGTCATCACTGGGGGCGGCCCCGGCATCATGGAAGCTGGCAACAAGGGCGCCTCCCTGCACGGTGGCGTGAGCGTGGGGCTGAACATCCACCTCCCCTTCGAACAAAACCACAACCAGTACATTGACAACGACAAAAACCTGGAACACCGCTACTTCTTCGTGCGCAAGGTGATGTTCGTGAAATACGCCCAAGGCTTCGTGGTGATGCCCGGCGGCTTCGGCACCCTTGACGAAATTTTCGAAGTGCTGACCTTGGTGCAGACCAAGCGCATCGAACGGGTACCCATCATCCTTATTGGAAAAAGTTATTGGGAAGGGCTGGTCGAGTGGATAAAATCGGCCATGCTAGAGCGGGAACACAATATCAACCCTACCGACCTGAACCTGTTTTGGGTGGTGGACGAGCCTGCGGAGGTCGTCAAAATCATCACAGAGTTTTACGCCGATGGCGAAAGTAGTAGTTGACCTGTCCGGTGTAAACAGGCGAGAATATCGTGAACTCCTTGCAGTTGGGCCTGGTCTTCTGGATTTTGCGGAGCAAATACCCATAGGCCATCGTTCGGTCGTTCATCTTGGGCCTGTACACCTTGTTTATGATTGTGTCATAAGGACGAATTATCAGAAAAAGACAAACCAAGAACGTTGCTATGAAAAGAGTGGGCCGATGGCTTTTTTCCTTCCAAAAATGTACAATTGCTGTCCCCACTTGGTACAATCCGATACCTGCCAAAAAGGCCATGGGCGGGTACGCCACCACATCGTAGTGGTCGGTTTTTGTACTCGAAAATGAGACCAGCAAAAGCTGGATAGCAGCGCAGAGGAACATTAATAAGCTGAAATCACGAAGGCGTGACGGTTGTTTCACAAAAAACAGGTACACCGGCCCTGGCAAGAGCAGCAGCCAAGGCATGAAGTAACGCTTCCAGAAGCGGTCAAAATAATGGGTGAATGGGTGGTCATGGCCCCGGAAGGTCGTGGTGTAGCGGTCGGCCATTTCATGAAAAAAAGCCCGCTCCACAAACCCCGGCAACTGCCGTTCGATGTACCAAAGCCAACTGCCCAATGCCACCACCACTATAAGTCCGGCTAGCCAAGTAGAGCCTCGACGCAGCATGGCCCAAAGTTGTTTTTTGTATATGGCGTAAATCAAAAAAGCAGGGAAAAACAATAGCCCGAAGGCATATTTCGTCATCACGGCGGCGATGCTGGAGGCCGTGAGCAAGGCAAGCCAACCAAGGCGCTGGCGGTTCTCTGTGGCCTCCAGGTAATAGTAAAAGGCCATTGCGCCAGCCATCATATAAAGTGCCAGCGCCACGTCCTGATCGCCGGTACGGGAGGCGTGCTCCCGCACAAAACCCACGGAAGTGACCAGCACAAACCCGGCACAGTAGCCAATATGAATATTGCCCAGTGCCCTCCTCGAAAACCAAAGAAAAAGCAGCACAATGCCTAGTGCAGAAAGGGCGATGGGCAGCCGCAGTGCCAGTTCATTGATACCAAATATTTTGAAAGAAAGCACTTGCAGCCAAGTGGTAAACGGAGGCTTGGTGCTGCGGTGGAGCATGCCACCCTCCACCCAATGGCCGTAGTCGCGCAAGTAATGCCCCTCCTCCGTCATGTAAGCGGCCCGCATGGCAAAGAGCGATTCATCCCAGTTGTTGATCGGCTGCCAGTCGAGGTGCAGGAAAAGGGGGAAGTAAATGGCCACACAGAATAGGCCAAAAATCAGATATTTGTGCCAAAGCTTGTCCATCATGTTGGCGCAAATGTAGGACTTGTTTCTACAAATACGGCGTGACGGTTCGCCGATATGCACGTCAAACAAAAACATCACAATCACAGCATAAACTTCAAATCATGAAACCACTTCCCATTTTCCTTTCATTTTGCTTCGCAATATTTGTCTCCAACGCCTTTGGCCAAGAGGTAGAAATGGAGCCAGTGCCAGCCAAGAAGCCCACCGTAATCGTCAACAGCAAGGTGTACGAGAGCGAAGAGAACATGGTGAACGGCTCGAAAAACGCCCTCATCGTTGTGCTGGAAGTCACCAGCGAGAAGCTCGTGGAACGCACCTGGAAGGACTACATGAAGGACTACGACGGCAAGACCAAGGGCGCCAAGGGCGGAAAAGAGGACGTGACTACGGGAGCCTCCATCGTCGGCATCGGCGGGGTGACCCCACTGACCATCTACTCCCGCACCTCCAAAAACATGGACGGCTACGTGGAGCTGCTCACCTGGTTCGACCTCGGCGACGAGTACCTCAGCTCCAGCCGCCGCCAAAACTACGAGGAGGCCGAAAAGATGCTGCTCAAATTTGCCCACGAAGTAAAAATGGAAGGCACGAAACAAGAACTGGAAGATGCCGAAAAGAAGCTAAAGTCCTTTGAGAACGAAATGGACAAGCTCCAGCGCCAGAACAAAAACTACCTCAAGGAGATAGCCGAGGCCGAAAAGAAAATCGAAACTGCCAAGGAGAACATCGTGAAGAACGAAGAGCAGCAGGCCGACTCCACGCAGAAGATTGACCTCCAAAAACAGCTCGTGGAAGAAATTCAAAGGCGACTTTCTGATTTGAAAAAACAGTAGGGCAATACTGACAACCATTTTTTCAAAAGAGAAATTAAGGCGCAAAGTGTTTGATTATCAACGCTTTGCGCCTTTGCATGAAATTCTTTGCCCCTTTGCATGAAAAAATGCCCAGCAGTTTGGTTTTCTACCCTATTTTGCCCCGACTCGATTCGCCCATGCCAAGTTTGACCAGCATTTACATTGACCAAAAATTCTCTTCAGAATGACTTTTCTCTGCGTTTCTTGCGAATTTAAGGGCCTTGACTTTCTGCGCTACTGCAAGGCGGAAGGCAACCGGGTTTTCCTCGTCACTGCCAAGGACACCGAAGATGAGCCTTGGCCACGTGACGTTATTGACGATATTTTCTTCATGGACGAAGTGGAGCATGGCAGTTGGAACATGGAACATTTTATCGCCGGACTGGCCTACTTCATGCGCGCTCACAAGGTGGACCGCATCGTGGCGCTCGACGACTTCGACGTGGAGGAAGTGGCCGAGCTTCGGGAGCACTTCCGGCTACCGGGCATGGGGCAAACCACTGCCCGCCACTTCCGGGACAAACTGGCCATGCGCATGAAGGCCGCCGAGGAAGGCATCCAAGTGCCAGCGTTCACAGCACTTTTCAACGATGAGGAGGTGCGGCAGTTCACCGAGCAGGTGCAGCCACCGTACATGGTAAAGCCCCGGTTTGAGGCAGCAGCGAAGGGCATCCGCAAGGTCAACTCGGCTGCGGAGCTTTGGCAGGTCTTGTTTGGGTTGGGTGAAAATCGGCACTTCCACCTCGCCGAGCAGTACCGTCCCGGCGACATCTACCACGTGGACGCGCTGTCGGTGGACGGCAAGCAGGTTTTCGCCAGCGTGGCGCAATACCTCAGCACGCCGTGGGACGTGGCACATGGCGGCGGCATCTTCCGCTCTGTCATCTGCGAGCACGGCGGCCCCGACGAGAAGGCTTTGCTGAAGCACAACGCCGACGTGATGAAAGCCTTCGGGATGAGGTACAGCGCCTCCCACACAGAGTTCATCAAGTCCAACGAAGACGGCAAATTCTACTTCCTCGAAACGGCCTCACGGGTCGGCGGGGCGCATATCGCCGAGATGGTGGAAGCCGCTACCGGCATCAACCTTTGGGGCGAGTGGGCACGGCTCGAATCCGCAGTGGCCAATGGCACCAAATACGTGCTGCCCCCTGTTAAAAAACTGTATGGCGGCATCATCAACTCCCTCAGCCGCCAACGCCACCCAGACACCTCGGCCTTCAACGACCCTGAAATCGGCTGGCGATTGGAGAAGGTACACCATATCGGCTTCATCGTCACCTCCAACAGCCGGGAGCGGGTACTGGCCTTGCTGGATGATTATGCCCGGCGGATTGGGGAGGAGTTTCATGCGCAGATGCCAGGATGAGCGATTACGGAATACAAATATTTAGTGGGCAAAAATTGCCTTTAAACAACTAACCTAAGAATCAAACTGTGAGCTACGAGATTTGCCCCGAAAATGGGGCCGATTCAAACTCAGGTATCGCAATCGAACAATATGAGCTTTACACTCGCAATATCCAAAGGCAGGACGCCACTTACGAAAAACAATTGGCTACTGGCCTATATCGTGGTCTTTTTGGCAGTTTGGGCCAATTCGCTGATTGGCACCACCGACATCAATAACTGGTTGTTGGAAAACGCACTGACATTCCTCTCGCTGTTCTTCCTGATTTACAGCTACCGCAAGCACCAGTTGAGCGACCTCAGCTACCTGCTCATTTGTATTTTCCTATGCTTCCATGTTTACGGCTCCAAGTACACCTATGCGGAGAACCCGTTCGGCTATTGGCTGAAGGATGTGTTTCACATGGCGAGGAATCAATACGACCGCATCGTGCATTTCGGCTTTGGCTTTTTGTTGGCCTATCCCATGCGGGAGCATTTCCTTCGGTGGCTAAAAGCACCCGCTTGGGTGGCCTGGCTACTGCCGATTGAGATTACGCTTTCCATCGGTTCTTTCTACGAACTGATAGAATGGGCCGTGGCCGATGTTTTCTTCAAGGAACAAGGCGATGCTTACCTTGGCACGCAGGGCGATATTTGGGATGCCCAAAAGGATATTTTCTTGGCATTCATTGGTGCTATTCTCGCAACTACGATTGTTTCGTCTATCAAAAAGCTGTTCCATGTGTACGAGGATTGAGCGTATTTTGCGAAGAAAAACCAAAAATAAAACTCAACAGCCCGCTGCAAGCGGAATGCTTGCAGCGGGCTGCCGTGTTTGTAGCCGCCAAACTTGTTTGGCTGGCTCGAAAAAAACCAATCAGCCAGCCAAATAAATTTGGCGGCTACAAAATTATCCCCAATTCATATCCTTCACCCCAAACGCCTCCAGCACATCGTCCGGTACGCCCGTGTAGGTATTGGGCGTGTTTCCCTTGTAACCAATGTCAGAGAAGCCAATCTCTGTGGTGTAAAAACCAGTGGCAGTGAGGTCACGCATTCGGTTGAAAAAAGTAACGCCAGCTTCCATGCCCGGCTTGGCTTTGTTCGGGTAAGCGATATCGTCCACCACTTGCAGGCGCTGCTCCGGGGTGCAGTCCACGAAGGCTTTTTCGAAGCGCCCGTAGCACTCCATGTCCAGCCAGCGGAGGCCACCCCGCAAGGGCGTTTGGTGTTCAGGCAGATCTTTCACAATGAACTCGATGAAGTCCGGCACACCAGCCTCGGTGGCGCTGCCCGACACCTCGTCCTTCGGAATGATGATGTCGGCCAACACGGCAATGGTCGCCATTTCTTCCGGGGTGAAAAAGGTTTCGCCGAGCAGTTTTTTGTCCCGCTCGATTTCGTGCGCTTCCCGTCCAGCGGTGATGATGTCGTCTGCCGTTGTCTGCACAGGTGAGGCAGGTGTTGGCGTTTGGTCCACTTTGCAGCTTTCCCACAGCAGTCCCGCCGTGATGGAGCCTACGCCTATGAATTTGAGTGAATCCCGTCTTTTCATTGAAAATGATATTGGGATATTGAGTTATTGGGATATTGAGCTACTGAATAACTCAATAACCCAATAACTCAATATCAAATATTCGACTGTTTTTTCTGTTCCACAATATACTCTCCCGTGCGCATGGCCAGAGCGAGTATCGTCCAAGTGCAGTTCTTGTCGCCCTGCTGCACGATGGGGCCGCCGTCGGTGACGAAGAGGTTTTTGACCTCGTGTGACTGGCACCATTTGTTGAGCGGTGCTTTCTTCGGGTCGTCGCCCATGCGCACCGTGCCCACCTCATGGATGATGCGGCCGGGGGCTTCGAGGCCGTAGTTGTTCTCTTTGCCCTGAATGCCCCAAGTGATGTCGGCGCCCATCGCCTTCATCATTTCCTGGAAAGTCTCCTGCATGTGCTTGGCCTGGTTGATTTCGGCGTCCGTCCATTTGTAGTGGAAACGCAGCACGGGGATGCCCCATTTGTCCACCTTGTTTGGGTCAATCTCACAGTAGTTGCTCTCCAAGGCAAGTCCGGTTCCCCTGCCTGCCATGCCCACATTGGAGCCGTAAAAACGGCGGTAGTCCTGTTTGAGCGAAGCGCCGTAGCCGCCCGCCTCCTTGGTCTGGCCGTCCTTGGTCGGGTACTTGCCGTTGATGCCCTGCATCCCAAAGCCGAAGCCGTAGGAAGGCATTCCCATGCCGCCCCAATACTCGATATGGTAGCCACGTGGGAAGTCGAGCTTCGCCTTTTTGGCATCCAACCACCACGGGGAGAGGATGTGGACGCTGCCCACGCCGTCCTCGTTGTAGCGCTTGCGCTCCATGAGCGAGGGCATGATGCCGCCCATAGCCACGCCCGTGGAGTCATGGAGGTACTTACCCACTGCGCCGCTGCCGTTGCCGATTCCGTTGGGGTGGCGGGTGCTTTTCGAGTTGAGCATGATGCGAGCGCTGCTACATGCGCTGGCGGCGAGGATGACCGTTTTGCCCATCACTTGGTACTCCTGTCCGTCGTCCTTGCTCACGTAGGCAACGCCTGTAGCTTGGCCTTCTTTGTCAGTCAAAACTTCCCGCACCATCGCATTGCATTCCAATTCGAGGCTGTACTTGGTCTGTGCCGGAATGACGAGACAGGACGATGACGAGAAGTCGCCGTAAATCCTGCAAGCCCGCCCACACTGGCCGCAGTACCAGCATTTCTGGCGGTCTTTGTTGTCTTTGAGTTCCTCGGTGAGCACTGAGCCACGACCTGGAATGACGGGCACACCGATTTTTTGCCCTGCTTTTTTGATAAAAAGCTCGTGGAGGCGTGGTTTTGGTGGCTTCATGAAAATTCCGTCAGGGTCGTTGGGTAGCCCCTCTTTTGAGCCGTAGATTCCAAGCATCACGTCAATCTTGTCGTAGTACGGCTTCACGTCGTCGTAGTTGATGGGCCAATCGTCGCCCACACCATCGTGACTTTTACCCTTAAAATCAAGTGGGCCAAACCGTAACGAGATGCGGCCCCAGTGGTTGGTACGACCGCCGAGCATGTGCGACCGGAACCAGTGAAACTCAGTACCGTCCTTGGCGGAGTATGGTTCGCCGTCAATCTGCCAGCCGCCCATCGCCGCATCGAATTCGCCAAATGCCCTCGTGGTGCCAGCGCCCCGCCGCAGCGATACCCATGGCGGCAGCATCTGGTGGGAGTGCAGTTTTGGGTCGTAAAACGGCCCCGCTTCGAGCATCAGGACTTTGAGGCCAGCTTGCGAAAGCACGTAGCCCGCCATGCCGCCCCCTGCACCGGAGCCAACGATGATGGCATCATACACCGTGGGCTTTTTCTTTATTTGGAAATTACTCATTCGTTGGTTGTTTTTCTTTTTGAAATAGCAAGGCGAAAGGTAGGAGAATTTTCTTTTTAGCCAATCACCGCCACGCACTTCAGTTCAATCGCAATCGGCGTGGGCAGCGAATCAATGCCCACCGTGGTGCGGCAGGGCTGGTTGTCTTTGAAATACTCTGCGTAAATGCGGTTGTACGTGTGAAAATCCCGCTGCATGTTGGTGAGGAAAACGGTCACGTCCACCAGCGAGTCCCAAGTGGCACCACTCGCCTCCAGCACCGCCCGCACGTTGCGGAACACGGAATGGCACTGCGCCTCGAAGTCGAACTCGGTGAAGTTGCCCGATGGGCTGCGCTGCAAGCCGGGTATCCCGTCCGTTTCTGCGTCTCGTGGCCCGATGCCGGAGAGGAACAGGAGGTTGCCCACCCGGCGGGCGTGTGGATAAAGGCCCACGGGCTTCGGGGCGGCGGAGGTGGTTATTTTTTCGGAATTGGACATTTGACTAATTGTTGGAATTGTTGAATTGTCTTATTGTTATCATGGCCGTGACCAACAACAATAAAACAGTTCAACAATATGGCAATTACACCTCCACCCACTTCGCTTTGCTCTTCCCACTGGCTATCACCTTTTCGATGAACTTCATGCCACGAACGCCGTCGCTCACAGTGGGGAAGTCGTGGTAAACAGCAGGGGCTTCAGTACCGCCCAAGCGGGCACGTATGCAGATGGCAACGTTGCGGTAAATGTTTGCGAAAGCTTCAAGGTAGCCCTCCGGATGGCCGCCAGGAATGCGGGTGTGCGCCGTGGCCTCAGGGTATAGCTTGCCAACGCCCGTACGCAGGATTTCCATCGGCTTGTCCAACCACTTGACTATCAGCGAATTGGGTTCCATCTGAAACCATTGCAGCCCTGCTTTCGTGCCATAAATTCGGATGTTCAGGTTGTTCTCTTCCCCCGCAGAAATCTGGCTGGCATGGAGGATGCCCTTCGCCCCATTGTCGAAGCGGAGCAGCACATTGCCGTCGTCGTCGAGCAGGCGGCCCGGCACGAAGGTGCTGATGTCGGCGCAAAGCTCTTTGATTTTTAGGCCAGAGATGTACTCGGCGAGGTTTTCGGCGTGGGTGCCGATGTCGCCCATCGCACCAGCGATACCGGACTTCGAGGGGTCAGTTCGCCAGCCAGCCTGCTTGCTGCCGGTGTCCTCCACCTTGGTGGTGAGCCAGCCTTGCGGGTACTCCACCACGACTTTGCGAATCTGGCCAATGTCGCCGTTTTTCACCATCGCACGGGCCTGTTTCACCATCGGGTAGCCGGTGTAGTTGTGCGTGAGAGCGAAGAGAAGGCCCGTTTCTTCCACGAGCTTTTGCAGGTGGAGCGCCTCTTTCATGTTGAAGCAAAGCGGCTTGTCACAAACAACATGGAAGCCGTTTTCCAGCGCCATTCTCGCCGGGGCGTAGTGCATGTGGTTGGGCGTCACGATGCTCACAAAGTCCATGCGCTTGTTTTCGGGCAGCTTTTTTTCCTTCAAAATCATCTCCTTGAAGCTGCCATAAACCCGTTTTGGATCCACGCAAAGGTCTTCGCCGGAGAGCCTTGACTTCTCTGGGTCGGAGCTGAATGCCCCACAAACCAGCTCGATTTCTGAGTCAAGGGCAGCCGCCATGCGGTGTACCCCGCCGATGAAGGCACCCCGGCCACCGCCGACCATACCCATTCTTATTTTCCGTTTCATAAAAATTAAGAACGGAGAATTGAGAATTGAGAATTGAAAATTGAAATGCCGTCCGGTCACTCTCAATTTTCAATTCTCAATTCTCAATTCTCAATTAAATACTGCGGATTTTAATGTTCCTAAACCTCACCTCATGCTCGTGGTCTTGCAGACCGATATGGCCCTGCTTTGTTAGTCCGTACTGCGGATAGCCCTTGAACTTCGACTTGGCGAGTTGCTCCTTCCATTTTGCAGAGCCTACCTCGTATTCGAGGCATTTTTGGCCGTTGAGCCAATGCTCCACCTTGCCGTTGTTGTGCTTGATGAGGGCGGTGTTCCACTCTCCAACGGGCTTCATGGCACAGCCAGCGCCAGCTTCCATGTCGTAGTTGTCGCCGGTGCGGTGCATGTCCATGTTGAAATTGGGGTCCATTTTGGCCCAAGTGTCATTGTCAATGAGTTGGAACTCCGGCGCATTGTGCCAGATGGCGCTGTCTTTTTCCTCCATTACGAAGTAAAGGATGCCGCTGTTGGCGGAGTCGGTGAGCATGAAGTCAGTGGAGAATTCGAAGTTGCCGAACTTCTCGGTAGTGATGAGGTCTCCGCCGAAATCTTCGGGCTTCGGATGTGGTGTAGCTGCGATGACCAGTTCGCCGTTCTGCACAGACCAGCCAAGTTTGGGCAGGTCGGTGCGGTTGTAACCACGCCAGCCAGTGAGGCTTGTGCCATCGAAGAGCAGCCGCCAACTTGCAAGGCTTTCGGCTTCCGACAAACCGTTGGCGGGCGTTACTGCCGGCACGTTCGTATCGGTGGTTTCGGTGGATGGGTTGTTCTGGCAGGAAGCCAGCACTAATGCGGTAATGAGAAAGGTAAAAAGTTGATTCTTCATGTTGTCCAGTTTTGTTTTATTTTGAAACTGGGGCAAGATAGAAAAATTCCTTGCGGTGTTCAAAGCGCTAGTTGCGACTTTTTTTAACTCATTGAAAATCAACTTGTTGGAAGGGGGACAAGGAGGCTTGAAAAGTAAAAGGGCTTACAGTAAATTGACACCATAAGCCCTTTCGTTATTTTTTCACGAGGCGATATCGTCGCAGCACCTTCCGGTCGCCCTTCACGATAGCCAAATACTTGCCGGGGGGCAAATGGCTTATTTTCAATGTCTTGAGGTATTCCTTCGGCGTTTGGTTGGTGAGTTCGATTCGGGTCACTTCTTGCAATTTTGGGTTGATCACCCGTATAACCACGTTGCAAGATTCTTCTACGTTGTACTTGATTTGCGCCTCACCAGTGGTGGCGTCTGCTACAATGAGCGGACAGGCTTCCCAGTTGCCGGTTTCTTCCTCAACTACCGCTACTCCAGTTTGATTTACTGAGCCGGGAGACTTTGGGGCAGGTGCTGTTTTTGCACCTGCACTTGGCTCGCCCTGTGCCCCGCCACGAGATGCCAGCACGTCCTGCTCAAAGGCTGGCAAGGCCATTTGCTTGGAAGTAATGGTGATGACATCGCCAGCGGGCGGACTCCAGATATGGATACCAATGGGGGCCTTAAAAATGTTCTTCGGGTCAACGCTGCCCACCCGCCCAGCACCGTCCGTCTGAATGGTGCGTATCTCTATTTTTTCCTTGTCAATGAAAATCCAGTTGAACTGGTTGAAGCTGCCGCTGGCACGGGTCCAGTTCTTGTCGTCGTCGTTGGAGCGGAGCGGAGCGCCCCAACAGCCTTCGCCGATATAGACCGTACCGTTCTCATCATCACGCACGAAGCCCTCGTCGCTGCCCGGCCCGTTGTATGGTCTAATGGGCCAAGTGCTCTTGACCACGTGGGCATCGCATTCCACCATCAGGTTCACATCGTATTTGAGGAAAAGCGGTGCCCAGTGCGCCACCTGGTCGTTCTTCTCCGACTTTCGAGCCGTGTGCGGCCGCATGGGGTGGTGGTATTGCCCGATGCGCCAGTGCGCTTTCGAGCCATGGTTGCGCAGGTCGTTTTCAAGCCAGTCACGTTGCTCGCCGCCGACGGGGATGAGCGTGTTCAAGGTGTAAATGCGCACAAGGTCGCCTCCCAGTGAGGTAGCGTAAAAACCGCCCGCCGCCTGCATGTCGAAGAGGTCAACCAGTGAGCGGTTGCTGGCTTCGTGGTTGCCACGGGTCACTATGATGGGCGTCACACGGCCATCTTCGGCGATGCTCAGTTGCCAATCGTCAAACCACTCTTGCCACTCCTTAGGGAAATCGTTTTCGGTGAAATCGCCGCCAAACATGACGCAGTGCGGGCGCAGCTTGGCCACCATGATGTTGGCGTCCTGCCGGGCGTCTCGGTGGTTGCGGGAGTCGCCGCCGGATACGATGGAGAGTCTGCGGTCGGGGCTGTTGGGGGCAGTGGTGAAGAAGTAGCGCAGGCTCGTACCCTCGCTGTCCTTGACCAAAAAATAATAGGTCATGTTGGGCAACAAGTTCACCAACCGCACGAAGTGGTTGTTCATGTCCTCGGCCATTTGAATACGGTCGGGGCGTTTGCTGAGGCCGTACTCGTCTGCGTTTTTGCCAAAATCGTTCACGTCGAGCAGCAGCACGGGGTCGGCACCCGACACTTGATTCCAAGCTACCGTGGCCGAGGTGGAGGCGTTGCCCTGCCAAATGACCCTGAACTTGTCGGTACGCCCGAAGGCACTGCCAGCCAAGAGGGTCAGCAACAGCGTTTGGAATATGATGGCTCGTTTATGCAACATTCAATTTCTATTTTAGTGCCGGATGGTGGGGTGTTCCTGCTGATTGTTGAGACGGCTTATCAAACGGTTTGCCACATCGCATATTGTTAAACTTCTGTTCAAATTATGGCGGCTGCGGCTCGATTGTGGCCTCCAAAAGGTTTTTTCCAATGGGTTTTATTGTAACTTCGCCCCGCTTTTCACGAAGGTAAAACCTTTTTTCAAAACCTGTTTACGGTCAAAAGGTTGTACAAGATTCATTCCCCGCTTTTTTGAAAGCTTGGTTTGGAGGCATGGAAAGCGCTGCAGCCTTCGTTTTATCCAAAAATTTTGCAAAGATTATCACGAAAGATACCGCCGTATTCAACCTGATTGACCAAGAGCTGGAGCGCCAGCGCCACGGCATCGAGCTCATTGCCTCCGAAAACTTCGCCAGCGCAAACGTCATACGTGCGATGGGCTCTTGCCTGACCAACAAATATGCCGAAGGATACCCCGGAAAGCGCTACTACGGCGGTTGTGAGGTTGTGGATGAGGTGGAGGAACTCGCCATCGAGCGCCTAAAACTGCTCTTCGGGGCGGAGTACGCCAACGTGCAGCCACATGCCGGGGCACAGGCCAATGCGGCGGTTTTCTTAGCCGTGCTCTCGCCGGGCGACAAGATTTTGGGATTGAACCTCTCCCATGGCGGCCACCTTTCGCACGGCTCGCCAGTGAATTTCAGCGGCAAAGTTTACCAGCCCGTTTTCTACGGTGTGGAAGAAGCCACTGGCATGATTGACATGGATCGGGTGGAGGAACTTGCCATTGCGGAGCGACCAAAACTCATCGTCTGCGGTGCCTCGGCCTACTCCCGTGACTGGGACTACAAGCGCTTCCGGGAAATCGCCGACAAGGTGGGTGCAATGCTGCTCGCCGACATCGCACACCCCGCTGGCCTCATCGCCGCTGGCCTGCTCAACGACCCGATGGAGCATTGTCATATCGTCACTTCGACTACCCACAAGACGCTGCGTGGCCCCCGTGGCGGCATCATCATGATGGGCAAAAATATTGACAACCCTTGGGGCCGCAGCCTCAAAAACGGCGCTTTGATAAAAATGGGCACCATCCTCAACAGCGGCGTATTCCCTGGGATGCAGGGTGGGCCACTGGAGCACGTCATCGCTGCGAAAGCCGTTGCTTTTGGCGAGGCGTTGCAACCAGCCTTCAAGGTTTACGGCGCTCAGGTGATGAAAAACGCCCAAGCGATGGCTGCCGCTTTCGTTGAAAAAGGGTACAAAATCATCTCCGGCGGCACGGACAACCACTTGATGCTCATTGACTTGCGCTCAAAAGGCGTGACGGGCAAGCAGGCTGAGGAAGCGCTCGTGCGGGCGGACATCACCGTGAACAAGAACATGGTGCCTTTCGATACCGCTTCGCCAATGGTCACTTCGGGCATTCGCATCGGCACGGCGGCCATGACCACCCGTGGCTTCACCGAGGCCGATTTCCGCCGCACCGTCGAGTGGATTGATGCGCTGGTGATGGACGTGGAAAACGAGGAACTTATCAATGAGACGAGGAAAGAGGTGAACCGGTTTATGGAAAACTTCCCGCTTTACGAGGCGGCTGCGGTTGGGGCATAATGACAACCCCTTTGCAGAAATTCCGATAGAAAACCATTAAATTTGTCAAGAGAAAACCACAAAACATGACGGACAAACAACGTGAACAGCGAATAAAGCTGATGAAAGACCAGCTCACGATTGCCGTTTGGTTTGAAAAGGAGTTCAAGGAAAAATTGGGCGAAAGGGGCTACCAAGAATTCATTGACAGCAGGCTGGACGAAATCAACCGCTTGAACACCACCAAACCTTAAATTCATTGTAACATGGCTTCCAAACATCAAGTTTTTATTGAGAATTACCTTGCTGAGAGTGACCGCTTCCAGCAACTCACCATGCTGAAGGAGTATATGCTGTCTTTGCCAGTCGAGGATTTACTGGAATTTACGATGGAACCCATCAAATCCCTCGGCGAAGAACTGGAAGGGGGTAAACTAACAAAGGCGCAACGCAAGCACTTGACCGAGCAGTTGGAGGAGATGGCGACAATGCTTCGGATGAAGGCGGTGGCGTAGTCGTGACACCCGCCCCTTGCCAAACCACCAAACTTAAAATGACCAACACCGCCACCTACAATATCCACCTACCCCAGTTCGAAGGGCCGTTCGACCTGCTCCTGTTCTTCATCGAGCGGGACGAACTGGATATCAACAACATTCCCATCCACACCATCACGGAGGACTTTCTCGAGTACATCCGCCAGATGGAGGCGCTGAACGTGGACCTTGCCAGCGAGTTCATCCTCGTGGCTGCCACGCTCTGCCGCATCAAAGCGAAGATGCTCATCCCCCGCAAGCCCGTGGACGAGGAGGGCAACGAGATAGACCCACGGGAAGAACTCGTGACCCGACTGCTGGAATACAAGCGCTACAAGAGCGTGCTGGACGAGATGCGCCAACTCGAAGAAACCCGTGCGCTGCGGGAACACCGTGGCAACGTGAGCCGGGAACTCCAACAAATCGCCACGAAGGCACTGGTGGATGTAGAGTTGGAGAGCCTCACCCTGTTCAAGCTACTGAAAACCTTTGAAAAGCTGGTGAACCGCATGGAACTGGACGACAAAAAGCACGTCGTGCATACCATCGTCAAGTTCGACTACACCATCGCAGCGCAGCAGGACTATATTTTTTCCAAACTCAAGAAGGGCAAAAAGGCGGATTTCCGCTCCCTGTTTGCGAAGTTGGAAAACCGCATCCAAGCCATCGTGACTTTCCTCGGCCTGCTCGAACTGCTCAACATGCAATTGGTGACGATTACACAGGGACTGGGCATGAACAACTTTTGGGTCAGTTTGCCAGAGGAGGTAATTGAGTCGGGAATTGCAGCTGCATCGAGCGAAAACTGAGGATATTTTCTCCACACAGAAGGTCATCTCAAAACCAAAACTCCACCCGGTTCGAACACCGTGCATATTGGATGAAATCCAGCATGGCTATCAAATTCGGCTAAAAAAATTTGACGGTATTAAAAAAGCGAATGCGATTTGTCCTTCCTCAATTTGAATCAACCACATCCCCAGACCCAGAAATGTTCGAGTTGATTACTGGGTAGCCTTTGTAGTACACGTTCCCGCTGCCGCTGATTCGCACATCCAACACTTCGAGCACCTGCACCGAGGCATCGCCGCTGCCGCTGATGGCGATGTCAGCCTTCTCCACCGGCATGTTGAACGCCTTGAGGTCGCCGCTGCCGCTGATGTCAAAGTCCAGACGCTCGGCCTCGCCTTCCAGTTCCACCTCGCCGCTGCCGCTGATTTTGCCGTCCATTTCCTCAGCATACAGCCCCAAGCATATACCACCGCTGCCGCTTACCCGCAGCACGATGTCCTGCACGGTGAAGAAGTTGTCGCCCCGAATCTCGCCCGACCCCGACACGCCGAGGTATTCGATGGTGGGCATCGTAATGTAGATTTCAAGGTCGTAGTCCTTCATACAGTCATCGAACTCGATGTCCCAGGTGTCGTCCCGCACGTCCAGTTCCAGTTCCTCGATAACGTTCTCTTCGCCAACGGCTACCACCTCGAACACGTCGCCCTGCGTGATGAAAACTTTTGCTTCGCAACTGAGCTTTACGCCTGTAAAATCAGGCATGTCGAGCACCCGCTCCACTTCTGGGCCTTCGCCCTGTTGACAGTTGCCGAACCAGCCGTCGTCGTCGGGAACACAGGAGGGTGATGAAAATGCGATGCCCAACAGGAGCATCCAATAAAAAATTGATTTTTTCATGGCTTAAGATTTTGATTGAAACCGAATGATTGTTTGAATGCCCATTGAGTTTGGCGTTGGAGGGGGAAACCCAAAGGGATATCTAAGCCCAAATTTCAAATGCGATTACCTAAGTCGGTTTGGGGGCCTCCAAATCCTCGCATCCTCAAATCCTCAAATTATCCCCCTCAAAACTCCACCCGGTAATTGAACACCGGGAAGAACCCCGTCTGGGTGTACGTCTCGATTTGCTTCGTCTCATCATCGTAGTATTGGCTGTACGTGTTCAGCCGCCCGTCACGTTTTGGATGTCGAGCAAGATGGTGTGCGTCAGCCGCTGTTTGTTGATTTTGTAGCTCAGGCCTACATCGAATCGCCAGTAGTCGCCTGCCTTGGTGCTGAAAGGCTGGTCCTCCCGCAGCACCTGTTCGCCCTTTTCAATGGAAGCAGCCAAATCAATCGGGGTGTAGCGGTTACCCCCTGCCAGCAACGCCTTGCCGTTGATACCGAGGATGTTCTTCTTGTTTTTTCCAACCTTGAATTCCTTGCCGCCGAGGGCGTGCAGCGTGTAGCGCCCATCGAAGCGGGTCGAATACTCCTTGCCGTTCACGGGCGTGTAAAGCGAGCGGTAGGCCGACCCCGTGAGCATGAAGTAGTAGCTTTTGGGTAAAAAACTTCTCCAGCGTCAGGTCCACGCCGTAGTTGCGGCCCTTGCCCTCGTTGCCGGTTTGCTCCGCAAAAATGAAGTCCCACATACTGGCGTAGTTGAGGAACGAATTGGTGCTGCCGGGCAGCGTCTCCACTGGCACGTCGAAGAGGTATTGGTAGTACACCTCTGCCTTCAACCTCATGCTTTCGCCGAGGCGCTGGTCGTAGCCTATCACGGCATGCATGGCCTTGGTCAGTTCGAGGTCGAGGTTGCCGTGGCGGTCAGTACCGTCGAGCAGTTTGCCGTCCAGCACATACGCCGCCAAGTGCTCCCGCTTGCTGTGCAGGCCCACCGCTGCGCTCAACGACTGGCGGTTGTTCAACTTCCAATCCAGTGCCACCCGTGGCTCGATGGCCATTTTTTGGTTGAGCAAAAACAGGGAGTAGTGAAGCCCCGTGTTCAGCGTCCAGCGGTCGTCGAAGCGGTGCTTCCATTGGCCGAAGGCCTGCACAAAACCGCCCTCGCCGTGGTTGTCGAAGAGCCGAATGAGGCCATCGCCCTTGTCTTCGTCAAAATTGTCGTCGTCGTCATACTTGAAGGTGAACTTCGTGAAACTGTACACTGCTCCCGCCCGAAGGGTGTTGCGGGCATCGAACTTGCGGTTGTAGGTCGAGCTGAGGCGATAGGTGTAGTTGAGGATGTCGTTTTTAGCGTCCAAGTGCTTTTCGTAGCCTTTCTCCGGGTCAAGCCAGTACTCATTACCTTGCTCCGTCTCCCGTGTTGCCACGGCCACGGTGCGCAGGTAGCTCTTGTCCGAGAGCAGGATGCGGTGCGAGAGGCCGACGGTGGCCGCCGAAGCGGTTTCCTTGAAGCCCCATTCACCGAACTCGCCCGTCCAGGTGATACTGTCTTTTTCGGTGAAAACTGGACGCTGTTTTGCCCCGCCAAGCCGAAGATGGCGAACGTTCCGGCCTTCTGGGTCGGCATGTTCATTTTGAAAGAGACGTCACTGTACTTGGGCGTCACGTCCCCGGCGATATTGATACCTGCCGCAGCGAGCAGCCCCAGCGTTGCGTAGCGGTAGTTAATCAGGTACGAGCCTTGGCCACCCTTTCGGAACGGGCCTTCCGCAGCTCCCTCCAGCCCCAGCGCCCCGAACATGATGGCGTATTCCCGCTTCTCGTTGTTGCCGTTGCGCAGGTTCAGGTCGAAGACGCCGGAGAGCGCATTGCCAAATTCCGAAGGGAAGGCCCCCGTGTAAAAATCGGAGTTGGACAGCGTGCTGCTGCTCAACATGCTGATGCCCCCGCCGCTGCCGCCCATCGAACCGAAGTGGTTCGGGTTGGGGATTTCCACGCCCTCCAAACGCCAGAGTATGCCGCTCGGCGAGTTGCCCCTCACCACGATTTCGTTGCTCAGGTCGTCGGAGGAACCAACGGCCACGCCAGCGTAGTTGGTCGCCATGCGGGCTGGGTCGTAGAAGCTCCCGGCGTAGCGGCTCGTCTCCTCCACGCTGAACGAGCGGGCGCTCACCGTGGCCATTTCGTTCAGCGCTTCGGCTTTGTCGTGCTTCGCAATGACCGTGGCCACTTCGAGCTGCACGGCGCTTTCCACCAGTTCAAGGTTCAGCACGAGTTCCTTCCCTGCGGTCACGAGCAGGTTGGGAACGGTCATCGGCTCGTACCCGAGGTAGCTCACTTGTATCGTGTGCCGCCCCACGGGGATTTTTCCGATTTTGAAATGGCCATCGGAGTCGGTGACATCACCCACCACTGGGTCAATGCTGAGGACAGCCACTTCGGCACCAATCAACGTAATGTTCGATTCTTTGTCAGTCACGGTGCCCCGGATGGTTTGTGTGGGTTCCTGTGAAAAGACGCAAATGGCGTTCAGCAGGAAACCGAGCAGGAGCAAGGTTTCAATGATTGATTTCATGATAACAGTTGGGTGTTTTGATTGCGGATTTGTGAATTAGGACTTCTCCGAAATCCTAATTCATGGGAAATCCATTATTTCTTCATTAAAGAAGGTTGGTTAAGTTTTATCGAACAATGGATCGAACAATTTGGATGAATTACAGCACAAAGTTGGAGGAAAGCCAATGCCTGCGCCATCGCACGTTCATGTTGAAATGCGGGCTGTAGGTTCTTGCCAATCACATAAAATGGGGAAAAGAAGCGGTTTCCGAATTCCAGAATTCTAATCGTCCCAGCGGTCGCGCTTGCGCCCGAAGGCTCCAATGCGAAAGGTCAGGGAGGCGGTCATGGTCTGGAAGTCTTTGGGGTCGAAGTTGGGCGTTTCTGCCAGCCCGTTCATGAAGCGGTAGCCGACCGCCCCGCCGATGCGGAACCAGCGAAAGACGTTGACCTCCAGGCCGGCCTCCGGCGTGACGGCGAAGAACGAGTCTTCGTAGGCCGGCTCGCTGCCATCGAATTCGATGTCAACGGCACCCCAGCCCGCTTTTACGCTGGAGAAAAAATGCACGACCTCGTGCTGCGGCGCCACATAGCCAAGCCAGAAGCCGCCGTGCCCCATGTCAAGGCGGTCGAAGTCGTCGTTGAGGATACGGTCATAGTCGGTAGTGCCAAGGCCGTAGCCACCAATGAAGAAGTCGCCAGCGACGATGCCGATGCCGCCACCGGTCGCCGTGGTCAGGTCGTGCTTGAAATCGCTGTACTCCACGATCGGCGAGAGGAAGAAGCCGACCCGGTGGCTGCGGGTGAAGAGCGTCTCGTCGCCGCCGTTCCATCGTTGTGCGAAAATTTGCGAAGCGAAACAGATGAGCATTGCTATGAAGATTGTCTTTTTCATTTTTATAAAATTTTGATTTTCAGTTTATTGATTTGTCATTTGTCATTTAAGGTCATTGGCACTGGGAGCAAAGCATGGCTAAATGCCAGTCGGTAGCAATTGGTTGTTTGCAAATAAACTTGATGCAGGATTTCCCAGTCAGTGGCAGGGATTTACGATTGAAGCAGTTCTTCCAATCGTAAATCGTCAGTCGTAAATCGCAAATCAGTTGTCGTTCCAATCATCGTCGCCGAAGCCGCCGAAGCGCAGCGTCAGCGTGGCACCAAAGCTGGACAGGTCGTCCTCCTTGAAGCCGCCGACCGGGTCGAAACCGTTGACCCAGCGGTAGGAGGCCGTAGCGGCGATGCGGAAGAACGAAAAGACGTTCACTTCGAGTCCGGCCTCGGGGGTGGTCACGAAGAGGTTGCTCCGTTGGCTCTCCAATTCTGAGTTGGTGAGGTTGTCGTACAGCTTGTAGTTGGCCTTGCCCCAGCGGAGCTTCACAGAAGCATAGGGGTGTACCACCCGGTGCTGGATGGGCGTGAAGCCGATCCAAAACCCGCCGTGCTTGAACTTGAGGCTCTCGTCAGTGAGCGTATTGTCCGTGGTGTAGGTAGCCGTGCCCATTCCGTAGCCGCCAAGGTAGAAGTCGTTGAGCACGAGTGCGCCGCCGCCGCCAGTCACTACGTTCACGTCTTTGTCCAGGTTGGTGTACTCAAAAATGGGCGCTCCCCAACCGCCAATGCGGTTCACGTCGCTGAACATGGTCTCGTCCTTTTGGGCAAAAGCCGACATTGCGGCAAGCAAAAAACAGATTACAATTGCGTTTTTCATTGATTGAATTATTGTATTGTTTTATTGCTGTATTGTTTTATTGCTAAGTGGTACGGGTCAACAATAAAACAATTCAACAATATAACAATCTGATTTTCAAAACCTAAATCCTGCGTTTACCCCGACCCAAGCTTTGAGGTTTGTTTTTCCGTTCAAATCCTCGTCGAGCAGGGTGTAGGGTACCACTGGCGACCGTATCTCCCCGGTCTCCGAGTTTCTTAGCTGCGAAATCATGACGTTGGCGGTGGGGCCAATGAAGAAGCCGATGCTCTTCCCAAGTTGGTGGTTCCAAAGCCAGCGGAACTGTCCAATGCTGTTGAGTGTGTTCGTCCAAGTTTCATTTTCGCTGATGTGGATGGCCATAAGTTCCCAGTTCAATGTGCTTTTCGGCGAGAGCGTGGTGACGGTGCCGATTCCGTAGCCGAGTCCCCACTGATACGAGCCGTCGCCCGGTGGAACCCTCGCTCCTACATGAAAGATGTTGTAAAATGCGTTTGCCCCTAGTTTGAGTTGAAAATTTCCGTGCAAAATTTCACTTCCATAAATTTCAAATTTGTTGTAGCCTCGTTTTACGATGTTTATGAGGCCAATGGGCACACCGCTCACGGTGTCAGAAATGTTTATCAAACCAATCTGCAAGCCCTTCATTTCGCCCCTCGACCGATTGAAAAGTATGCTGAACTGCCCAATCTCAACATCATTTGCAGAATTGAAAACACCGCTGACCTGAAATTTTGTGTTGCCTCGGCTCAGGTTGAACGCCCCGGCTGCCTGCCATTTTGAGCTGCCCCGGCTGCGTTGCGTGCCGGTCATGTTCCTGCCGACTTTGTTGCCAAGCCCTGCGACCTGAAAACCCTTCATGTCAGTTCGTATCATGTTGAGTCCCACGCCGACCTCCATGCCGTCCACTCCACCGTTTAGCCCCCAGAGCAGGTTCAAGGACACGTTGTTGGTCACGTCGTCGCTCTGCCGGGTGTTGGTGCCGATGAACGGCAGGACCGACACCTGTGCAATGCGTTTTTCGTTCGGTGGGCGGCGGATCCAAGTGTCGGACTGGTAGCGCCATTTTTCAAAATTGAGCAGCGTTTCGTCAAATGGGTGCATGTCCCCGTCGTGCCTAATCGGTTGAACATTAGGCATTTGCAAAGCCAAAACCGAATCTTGAGGGGGCGGCTGGGGTTGTTGTTCGGTTGTAGTTTCCTCCTGTTTCACCAATACCACCGTTTGCTCAGGCTGTGGTTCGGGGGTGCGTTTTTTGATGTTGCCCTGCTTGCTTCCTTTGGACCTGCCGATGGCCTTTCCTGGGTCATTTTTCAGCACGATGTGGTTGCCAACAAGCATGTATCCCACGTTCACGTTCTCAAACAGTTTGTCAAGGGCCGTCGAAAGCGGTGCGTCAACGACCTTGGCCGTGATGCGCTGCCGCACGTTCACCTGCTCGGTGCTGTAAGAAAAGGGAATTTGATAGCGTTCGGTGAGGTCGGCGAGTGCTTCTTTCAGGCGGATGTTGGTGTACTCAAATGCCACCCGTTTTGACAAAATACCACCCTGCGCCAGTAGGTTGGTGGTGGTAAAAAGTAATATGTAGATTGCAAAAATTGGCCTCATTTCTTGAGTTCGTCAGTTCGCCAGTTGGCAGTGGGCAGTCAAGGACTGCAAACTTGGCACTGACTGCCCACTGCCAACTGGCGAACTGCTAACTTTTAGTGGTTGCACCCCTTGCCGGTCAGCAAGTATCGCCGTTCTGTTTTTGAAAACTCGAAGCCGATGGTGCTGCCGATGACGGTCAGGATGGCGTCCAAGTCCGGTTGGTCAAAGGTTGAAGTGTACGGGCATTCAAGCAGTGCAGGGTCGGACACTTCGATGTCCACGTCAAAATAACGTTCCAGTGAGGCGATAACTTGTGCCATTTTTTCATCGTCGAACGCCAGTTTTTGCGTTTTCCAAGCATCGGCATTATCAATCTCAAGGGTGGCTACTTCGACTTTTTCTTCTTTTTTGTCAAAAACGCCCGTCTCGCCCGGCGTTAGCAAGACGGGTGATTGCTTCTTTTTTGTTACAGCCAGCGCCACTTTTCCCGTCTTCACGGTCACTTCGATTCTCTCCTCGGTTGGGTAAGCCCGAACGTTGAAGGAGGTGCCGAGCACCGTGGTCGTTGCATCGCCGCTCGTGATTTCAAATGGATGCTCCACCAACCTTTCTACTTCAAAAAACGCCTCGCCTTCCAAGGTCACGTGCCGCTGCTCAAATCGGGGGTTGTACACAAGTTTCGAGTTTTCGTTGAGCCAAACATGGCTGCTGTCAGGCAGTATGATTTCCTTTTTTTCGTGGTCAAATGTTTGAACCTCAACGAGTTGAGCCTGCTCCGGCTGGCGGTTGAGCCACCAAGTAGCCGCTGCAACTGCGAACAAAACTGCGGCTGCCACGCTCCAGCGCCGTATAATTTTGGACAAACTGACAACTTTTGGCGCCGGGCGCTCCACGGATAACGAATTTCCCTGGGAAATGGCTGCATCCACCTTCGACCAAGCAGCCCCGATATCGGCCTCGAAGGGGCTGGTTGCTGTACCTTCCGTCAGCGCCCAAGCCTGCGTCCATTCGTCAAAGAACTTTAGGTTGGTTGGGTTGGCCGCTGTCCAGGCAAATAGCTCCCGCTCCTCCGGCTGGCTGGTTTGCCCGGCGAGGTACTTTGCTGCGAGTGCGGAATATTTTTCTAAATGGTCCAAATAAAAATGTTTCTGTTTTGTGTGATGCAGTCAAGTGGCTGCCACCCCTATCCACGGGGCAAGGTTTTTGAAAACTTTATGAAATGGGATGATATTGGGTTGTTGTGATATTGAGTTATTGAGTTATTTTGAACAATGCCTAAACTTTGGAAAACAGCTCAATAACTCAATATTCCAATAACTCAATAACCGTCTTTGAAAACAGCATTGCGGAGCAAAAGTAAAAAAACGGCGCACTGACCAAAGTCATTTTGTCTTTGGTTTATTCGGCTAATTTTGCCTCTCCATTAGCCGAATTGGATTAAAATTAAACAGACTTACTTATTTGAAACGCTTTTTATGAATCCCAATTTTTTGCCTAAGATACAGGTAATCAGTGGTTTAGTGAAGCCTCCACCGATGGGGAGGAAGCGCCGTATCGCCGTTTTACTTCCTCACAACTACCACGAAACCGACAAGCGCTACCCTGTGCTATACCTGCAAGATGGCCAAAACCTGCTCGAACACCGCTCGCCATTCGGCAACTGGCATGTGGACCAGCGCTTGGCCCTGATGGTCGAGCGTGGCATTGGCGACCTCATCGTGGTGGCCATTGACCATGCCGACGAGGATCGTATCCGGGAATTTTCACCACCAGAAGTGACGAAGTTCGGACCGAGCCTTGGCAAGCAGTATGCCCGCTACATGTCCGAAGAGCTGAAGCCATTCGTGGACGCCAATTTTCGCACCCTGCCCGATCGGCAGCACACGGGCATCGGGGGCAGCAGCATGGGCGGTCTAATCAGCGTTTACAGCGGTTTTATCTTCCCGGAGGCATTTGGCAAAATGATGATTTTCTCGCCATCCCTTTGGCTCACGCCGAAGATTTATTTCCACGCCATCAATTTTTTCAACCCGTTTCAGACAAAAATATACCTTTACGCAGGCGGTAACGAAGGGGCCAACATGGTGCCCAACGTGCAGCGCCTGAAGGCTGCGCTCCAGCGCAAAGGGCTTGACGGCACCAAGATTGAGTTCAATATTTCCATTGACCCTGAGGGCGAGCACAACGAAACGAAATGGGGCGAAGAATTCCCGAAGGCGGTGGAGTGGCTTTTTTTTAGAGCGTGAGAAGGTGATTGAATGGAAGAAGGGCATTCACAGGCCTCGCTCCACTCTCTTCACTCCTCTTCTCACCCTCTCCTTCAATCCTCTTAATAATGAAAATCCTCCACATCAGCATGGAATGTTACCCGGCGGCCAAGTATGGCGGGCTGGGCGACGTGGTCGGCGCACTGCCGATTTACCTCAACAAGGCGGGTGTCAGCACCGCCGTCATCATGCCTAAATTCGCCACTAAATGGCTCAACTCGCAAAGGTATCGGCAAGTGTTCAGCGGCCAAATCCGGCTCCACAACGAGCAGGTCTGGTTCTCCATTGAGGAGGTTATGAACGAGAGCCTCGGCTTTCCGCTCTATGTGGCCAATATTCCCGGCAAGTTTGACCGGCCCGGCGTGTACGGCGACCCCGGCGGCGGCTGGTACGGCGACGAGGTGGAGCGCTACCTCTGCTTCCAGCAGGCCGTGCTGAAATGGGTGGTGGACATGCGGTGGAAACCGCAAATCCTGCATTGCCACGACCACCATACTGGCCTGATTCCGTTCATGGTGAAATTTTGCCCGGAATACAGCTCGCTGCGCAATATGCCGACGGTGTTCACCATCCACAACGGCGAGTACAACGGGGCTTTCTCATGGCAAAACGTGCACCTGCTGCCCTATTTCCAAGCCGATGCCCGCTGGCTGCTCGACTGGGGCAACACAATTTGCCCGCTGGCCTCGGCGCTGAAATGCTGCTGGCGGTTCACCACCGTTTCCCCCGGCTATCTGGAGGAGCTAAAGTACAACGCCAGCGGCCTGGAGCCGCTCATCAACAGCGAAATGCCAAAGGCGTGGGGCATCATCAACGGCATTGATACGACGCTCTGGGACCCCACCACCGACAAGTACATCGCCTACAAACTGGAGAGGGGCAAAACAGCGGAGTACAAGCAAATGAACAAGGCAAAGCTGCACGACCGCTTCCGCATCATACCGGATTTGCCCATCATTACCTTTATCGGGCGATTGGTTCGGGAAAAAGGGGCCGACCTCATCCCGGAGGTTATCCGCCGGGTGCTGGGCAGCGGCGTACGGGCGGGCTTCGTCGTGCTGGGCACGGGCGAACCCGACTTGATGCAGATTTTTGGGGAAATGAAAAGCCAAATGTCCGGCTACTACGACGCCTCGTTGGAGTACAACGAAGGCTTGGCGCACCAACTTTACGCTGGTTCCGACTTCCTGCTCATGCCGTCCCGTGTCGAGCCTTGCGGCCTCAACCAGATGTACGCTTGCCGCTACGGCAGCATCCCCATCGTGCGCAGCGTGGGCGGCTTGAAGGACACCATCATTGACATTGGCGAACAAGGCGGGCGGGGCATCCGCTTCAACCAGTTTTCAGTGGAAGATGCGACCATGGCCATCTTCCGGGCGGTGAAAGTTTACAACAACCCAACCGTGCTGGCCAGCCTGCGGGAGCGCATCATGCAAGTGGATTTTTCTTGGGAGCGCTCGGCGAAGGATTATATGAGGTTGTATGGGGAACTGAGTTAGCGCCGGGTCATTATTCCACTTTCACCAGCTTGCCCGATTGCAGGATTTTGCCTTCATCCCGCTATTCGTAGAAAGAGAGGTCGGGGGTGATGCCATTCAATGGCACTAGGTTCCACGGCCAGGTCAATACATATCCCATTTGGCAAATCATGCGGTGTTAATTTGAACCTAATTTCAAACTTACAGATTCAAATCTGTAAGTTAGTCCAGCCAATCAAGGGGCTAAAACACTTCAAACTTTCACGGACTATTGAATGAACTTTCGGTAATCTTTACCTCGGCGAAGGTTTGGCAAACTTAAATGCGGACGACACCGTCCCAGTATTTATTCCACGACCCCAGTGGAAACTCATAACCCATAACTCATAGCTCCTTGAAATACTCCCCCACCCATGCAATCCTCCCAGCCAGGGGCCTCGACTCCTCGTTTCGTTCCAACGCCTCCTTGGCATAGCGGTGCAGCCCATCGAGCGGGTTTTGCGAAGCCAAAATCTCCTGCACACGAGCGTCGGTTTCCTTGAGTTCAACCACTTCGTCCTTCGTCGGTACAGCGGTTAGTCCAGCCAGTTGGCCAAGGTTGTTGGCGCTGAAAACATGGCTCAGGAGGATGCTCGGCGGCAGCGAATCGAAGCCGATACATGGCGCTTCGATGGCTTGCGCAATGGTGTAAATGGCGCTACCGCTCGCCCGTACATAGTACGCCCGGGCCGAGGCGACCCATCAGGTCGAGCTTGTCGGGCATGATGCGTCCTTTTTCGTCCAGCACTTCCTCCCTGATGTGCATTCGCAGCATCTCGCAAATAATAAGGTGCCCGGCACCGCCCTGTTCGCCGAGCGTGATGATGTCCGTCACCTTGCATTCCATGTTGATGGGCGATTCCTTCACCCGGAATGGACGCACAAGGTCCGATGGCACGGGCGTCAGTCCACTTTTCACGAACTCGTTCACGCCTTTGTCAAACTGGGCGCTGGCCACCGCCATCTGTCGCACGATGGAGAAGTTCACGGCGTTGATGACCACTTCCGGCACCTCTCGCACGTTGGAGAGCGTATCCTTCACGGTGTTGTTCGTGGCTCGGCGGTTGGAGCTGAACACGAAAATCGGTGGGTTGGAGCTGAAGGCGTTGAAGAAGCTGTACGGCGCGAGGTTGGGGTTGCCGTCCTTGTCCACCGTGCTCACGAAGGCGATGGGCCTTGGGCCGATGGCCCCGACTATGAACTGGTGGAAGTCGTGACGGGGCACGCTGCCGGGGTCAATGATGCGGTAGGCGTATTCGGGTGTGTTTGGGGAAGTTTCTTTTGAATTCATTTTTTGTTCTGTTTAAATGCGGCTTCAGCTTTTGCTCCGCAAAAAAGAAATTATCGTCGCACAAAATTACCATCTCCTGCCCTCGAAATAGCCAACAGCCCCAAAAAGGTCAGCAGCCCGTTCAGCACCAGCAGCTCGAAGCCGAACTTGTAGCCTAAAATCGGATAGCCAAGGTAGTTGTTGACGAGGTAAACCAAGCTGGTGACAAGCACTGCCCCAACACAGACGTAGAGCGAAAGGCGGTCGGCTATCTGTCGTTTGGTGTAAAACCCGAAGGCAAAAAGCCCCAGCAGCGGCCCGTAGGTGATGCTCGCCGAATCGAACACCAGCTTGATGACCTCGCCCGTGGCAGCCATGTGGAATACCATGATGAGCACGAAGAAGATGGCCGAAAAGCCCAAGTGAACCCTACGCCGGGTACGGGCATTGGCGGCGGTGTTCACCTCCGTTTTGCCGAAGCCAAGGAAATCAATGCACCAGGCCGTGGTGAGCGAAGTGAGTGCCGAGTCGGCACTGGCATAGCTGGAGGCGGTGATGCCAAGGATGAACAGGATGCCCACCGCCGCAGGGGCGTATTGGAAGGCGATGGTCGGGAACAGCAGGTCGGTGTCTGGCACAGAGGCGGTGGTGGCCACGCCTTCGGCAAATTTGGTGACCTCCTTCGTTGGTATTTCTATGCCATTTTGCGAAGCGTAAATAAATAACAGCACGCCGAGCGCCATGAACAGCAGGTTCATCAGCACCAACAGGCTGGAGTAGGAGAAGATGTTGACCTGTGCACCCTTGAGCGTCTTCACCGTCAGGATTTTTTGAATGATGTCCTGGTCCAAGCCGCTCATCACAATGGCGATGAAGGCCCCGGCGGTGAACTGCTTGAAGAAGTTTTTCGGGTCGCTCCAGCCGCCCTCGAAGAAGAAAATCTGTGAGCGTTCGTCGCTGGTCACCGTGCTGATCAGCTCGCCTACGCCGAGGTTCATGTGCTGTCCGACTAGCACGATGGTGAGCACCAATGAACTTATAAGGAAAAGCGTCTGCAAAGTGTCCGTCCAGATGATGGTCTTCACGCCGCCCCGGTAGGTGTAGGTGAAAATGAGCAGGATGGTCACCAGCACCGTCACCCAAAACGGGATGTCGAAGATAGGGCCGATGACGAAGGCGTGCAGCACTTTGGCCATCAAAAACAGCCGCAGCGATGAGCCTACCGTGCGACTCAAGAGGAAAAATGCCGAGCCGGTCTTGTAAGCCACCGTCCCGAAGCGCTGCTCCAGGTAACCATAAATGGAAATCAAGTGCAGCTTGTAGTACATCGGCAGCAGCACCAATGCTATCACCGAGTAGCCGACCATGTAGCCCAGTACCACCTGCATGTAGCTCATGGCCGACGAGTTGACATAGCCCGGCACGCTGATGAACGTGACGCCCGAAATGGAAGTGCCAATCATGCCGATGGCAATGACCCACCAGCGAGATTTCCTTCCGGCATTGAAAAAATCGGAAGTGTCGGCATGGCGACTGGTGTACCATGATATGCCAATGAGCATCGCAAAATAGGCGATGATAATGCCGAGGATGAGGGTGGGCGATAGGTTCACTTTTGTTGGAAATTGGGAAATTGGGAAATTGGAAATTGGTAGGCGGGGCTGCCCCCGAATTTCCCAATTTCCAATTTCTCAATTTCTATTCATTTCGTTCTTTCCAGAGAAAAAAGCCGGAGGTTGCAAATACGGCAGCAGAGGTCAGGATGACGGCTAGCGGTAAATCATCGCCTGCGCCTTCCTTCAATTCGCTGATTTTTTCTTGGTTGAGCCAGGCGATGATGACCTGAGCGCCATTGTTGAGGAAGTGCGCCGCAATGGGAATCCACAGGTTTTTTGTCCAATAAAAAAGCAGCCCGCGCACCACGCCGAGCAACAGTATGGCCAGAAATCGCTGTATTTCAAAATGGGTGATGCTGAAAATCAGGGCTGTGAGCGCAATGCCGAGGGCGGGCCTGCCCGTGATTTCGATGAGCTTCTGTTGCCCGATGCCCCTGAACACCAGCTCTTCGCCGAGCGCCGGCACGATGGCCATGACCACGAGGCTGGCCACCATCTCCCACGGCGTCTGCATCACGAGTAGGCCTTCCATCAACTTGACGGTCAGTTTTTCGGTATGCACCCAGACTTGAAGCGCCGGGAACTGCTCGACCAGCCACTTGTTGGCCAAGAAGGCCAACTGCGCCAGCGGGAATGCAGACATGACGAACAACAAGCCAAGCAACAGGGTACTCAAATCGGGCGGAACGTGTAACGAAGCCGCTTTTAGTCCCCTTTTTTTAAAAAAGCCACAAAGTGAGGAGAGCTGGCAATAGGAAGCTGGCCGCGTGGTTGAGGAACAAGGCCGCCCGCACAAAATAGCGGCTGCCTTCGCTGCTGTTTTCGTCAATGTCGAGCGCTTCGTGCAGCCCCATGCCCCGAAAACTCGCCGCCAGCATCAACAGGCCATTGCCTACAATGGCAAGAAGCCCAATGAGCAGCATCATGGTCAGCAGTACCATGACGGGCTTTGGTGCAAAATAAGTGCTGTTATTTTCCGACTCCACTTGGACGTCGTTCATTTGATGACTGTTTTCTTAATTTCGCGCCAAAGATAAGTTTAGTTTGCAGTTTGCCAGTTTGCAGTTTGCAGTCAGGGGCTGCTTCCACGGCACTGACTAAACAACTGCCGAACTGACTGCCAACTGCCAACTGTCGAACTGCAAACTTTAAGACTGACTGCCCACTGCCGAACTGCCGAACTGCCGAACTAAAAACAGAACATGACAAAACTTAGCGTAAACATCAACAAAGTCGCCCTGATACGCAACTCACGGGGCGGCAACCTCCCCAACCTGGTGCAGGTGGCGATGGACTGCGAGGAGTACGGGGCGCAGGGCATCACCGTACACCCCCGGCCCGACCAGCGCCACGTCCGCTTCGACGACGTGCCGCAACTGAAGGCGGTGGTGAAAACGGAGTTCAACATCGAAGGCAACCCCACGCCCGACTTTCTGAAATTGGTGCTGGAAAACAAGCCGCACCAAGCCACGCTAGTGCCAGATTCGCCTGGGGCGCTCACGTCCGACCATGGCTGGGACACACTGGCAAACGCTGCTTTTCTGAAAGAAGTGGTAGCTGAATTGCAGGTGGCTGGCATCCGGGTGTCGTTGTTCGTGGATGCCGAGGAGCGCTTCGTGGACGGGGCCAAGGCTGTTGGGGCCGATCGGGTGGAGTTTTACACGGGTGCATTCGCCCACGATTTTTTAAAAAATAAGGAGAAAGCGGTGGAACCTCACCGCCAATGCGCTATACTTGCATCGCAGATCGGCATCGGCATCAATGCCGGACATGATTTAAACCTCGAAAATCTGCGTTTTTACAAGGAAAACGTACCCGGGCTGCTGGAAGTGTCTATCGGCCATGCCCTCATCTCCGATGCCCTTTATTTTGGCTTAGGGAACACCATTCAAATGTACCTTCGGCAATTGCGTTAGGCGGCCAAAAAAAAATCAAGGCAAGCCGCATTTTAGATACCAGTTTCGTTGTGTTAAGAAATTGCTAAGAAATAGTCCCCATCCGTGTAACGTGTTCTACCCATTCAAGTTTTCAAGCAGGATAAGGTTATAATTTTTTACTCTTAAATAAAATTGCTAAGTATGAAAAAACTTTCATTAGCCCTCGTGCTAACGCTGTTCAGCGTAGTTGCTATGCTGGCGCAGCGTACCATTATTGGAACAGTTACAGGCGACGACGGCTCAGCCCTACTCGGAGCTACTGTGCTCGTAAAAGGTACCTCAGCAGGTACCATCACAGACATTGACGGCAAATCCTCTATCCGAGTTGCCGCCGATGCAAACACCCTTATTTTCAGTTACACTGGTTTTACGACGGAAGAAGTGGTCATTGGCACTTCCAACGTGGTGGACATTGTGATGAAGTCGGGACAAGTACTTGAAGAAGTAGTAGTTACGGCTTTGGGTGTATCCCGCTACAAAAACGAACTGGCCTACTCGGCACAGAAAGTGGAAGGAGCGGACATGGCCAACACCCGCGATGCCAACGTGGTGAACGCGCTCAGCGGCCGCGTAGCTGGCTTGAACGTGAAGCGCAACAACAGCCTTGGTGGTTCCACCAATGTCGTATTGCGTGGTTCCAAGTCGCTCACCGGCAACAATCAAGCGCTGTTTGTCATTGATGGCGTGCCGATTGACAACTCCAACACCAACACTTCCAACCAAACGAGTGGCCGCGGAGGCTTTGACTACGGCAACTCTGCCAACGACATCAATGCCGACGACATCGAATCGGTAACGGTGTTGAAGGGTGCCGCTGCTTCTTCCCTCTATGGCTCACGTGCCTCCAACGGTGTGGTGATGATTACTACCAAAAAAGGCCGCAAAAGCAAGGGCATTGGCGTCAGCGTAAACACTGGCGTGAACATGGGCAAGATTGACAAAAGCACTTTTGTGGACTACCAACAGAAATATGGTGGCGGATACGGCCCCTATTACGAAGATCCAACCGGCTTCTTCCTCTATCGCGACATCAATGGTGACGGCACCGACGACCTCGTAGCTACCGTCAGCGAAGACGCTTCTTGGGGGGCTAGATTCGACCCGAACCTGTTGGTTTATCAGTGGGATGCCTTCGACCCATCTTCTGACAACTTCGGCAAGCCCACCCCTTGGGTAGCTGCCGAGAATGGCCCGGAAACTTTCTTCGAAACATCCGTAGGTACTAGCAACAGCGTACTCATTGATGGCACCAACGAGAATGGCTACTTCAAGCTTGGCTATACCCGTACCACGGACAAGGGCATTCTGCCAAATAGCCAGATAGACAAGAACTTAGTGAACTTCGGTGCAGCTTACAACCTGACAAAAAAACTGAACGTGTTCTCCTCTGTCAACTTTACTGCTACAGATGGCACTGGCCGCTACGGTACTGGCTACGAATCCAGGAACCAGATGACCAGCTTCCGCCAATGGTGGCAGATGAACGTGGACGTAAAGGAGCAGGAACGTGCTTACAATGAAACCAAGCAAAACGTCACTTGGAACTGGGCCGACCCTACCGACCTCGTACCCATTTACTGGGACAACACCTATTGGGTGAGGCATGAAAATTACTCGACCGACCATCGCAACCGCTATTTCGGTTACATGGGTGCTACCTACAACGTCACCAACTGGTTCGACATCACGGGACGTGTGTCACTTGACCAATACGAAGAGACACAAGAAGAGCGCATAGCAGTAGGTAGCATTGACGTTTCCGAATATCAGCGTTTCAATCGTAGTTTTCAGGAAGTGAACTATGATTTGATGGGCCAGTTCAAGCAGATAGACTTGACGAGTACCCTGAAATTCAATGCATTGCTGGGTACCAACATCCGCAAGCAGAGCATTTCTTCTATTCGTGCAAAAACAAATGGTGGGCTTTCCTTGCCACGTCTTTACTCCCTGACAAACTCCAAGAACCCCATCGAAGCACCTGAAGAAAGGCAGGAAGATATCGAGGTAGATGGTGTGTTCGGTCAGGCAGGCTTTGTCTTCGACAATTGGGCTATTCTTGATATCTCCGCACGCCGCGACCAAGGCTCAACCCTACCCGACGGCAACAATATTTACTATTATCCTGCCGCATCGTTGGGCATTATCTTCTCAAGATTCCTCGGCGAAAATGACGCATTTACTTTTGGTAAATTACGCCTGAACTACGCCGAAGTGGGCAATACCGCCCCATGGGGAAGCACAAGGGATGTTTATAACTTGGGCACTGCCTATGGTGATGCTCCTACTGCATCCGTTTCGGATATCCGGCAGTACACCGCCAACGGTGCTGTGATTTCAACGAAGAACAACCCAGACCTCAAGCCGGAGCGTACCAAGAGCTACGAAGCTGGCTTGGAACTGCGCTTCTTGAAGGACATGTTGGGTTTCGACATTACCTACTATAAGATGAACACTGTTGACCAGATTCTTCCTGCTGCCGTGTCAAGGGCTACAGGCTACAGCGCCAAGTTCATCAATGCTGGCGACGTAGAAAACAAAGGTTGGGAAGTTCAAATGTTCATGCGTCCGGTCAATACACCTAACTTCAAATGGCGCATGGACCTCAACTGGGCTCGCAACCGCAATGAAGTGCTCGACCTCGGTGGCATAGACAACCTTCAGCTTGCTTCCCTGCAAGGTGGTGTGTCCATCAATGCTGCTGTAGGTGAGGCTTATGGCACCATCAGGGGTACCAACTTTGTTTACAATGAAAATGGTGATAAAGTTGTACTCGGTACTGGATTCTACGCCCGTTCGGCTACCTCTGCAGAAATCATCGGCAACATCAACCCAGACTGGACAGGTGGTTTGAGCAATACATTCAATTTTGGGAATCTGTCCATGAGCTTTTTGATAGACGTAAAAAAAGGTGGCGACGTATGGTCACTTGACCGTTACTACGGCCTTGCAACGGGCTTGCCAGCCTCAACTGCAGGCCTGAACGACCTCGGCAACGAAGTTCGCCTTCCGCTCGACCAAGGTGGTGGACTCATCGTGGAAGGCGTACTGGAAGACGGCACACCCAACGCCAACCGCGTAGACGCTGCTCAGTTCGGTATCTATGGCTATCGCCGCAACCCAGCAGCAGGTTTCGTTTACGACGCCAGCTTCGTGAAATTGCGTGAAGCTACGCTGAACTACAGCCTGCCACAGAGCATGTTTTCAGGTTCGAATGTCATCAAAGGTGCCACGATTGGCGTTTATGGCCGTAACCTTTGGATCATCCACAAGAACTTGCCTGACGCAGACCCTGAAGATGGCTTCAGTTCTGGCAACGTACAAGGCTACCAGGGTGGCAGCTATCCTACAGCCCGTATATTTGGTGTGAACCTTAATGTTAAATTCTAATTGACGGTCTTAAAAATATGATAAGCGTTGAAAAACGCTGCATCTATTCTTTTTAAACTGTTCTAATAAATTCGACTTATGAAAAAAATATTGTTTTTGCTCATATCCGCTTCAATTGCGCTTACATCCTGTGACAAGGATTTTGGCGATCTGAATGTGGACAAGAAAAAGCCCTCTGTGGTAGCCCCGGGAGCGCTGTTCTCAACTGCCCAGAAGGAAATGACGGACCTGATGACCAATTCCAACGTCAACAGGAATATTTTCCGCTTGGTTTCGCAATACTGGACAGAAACCACATACTTCGATGAGTCCCAGTACGACTTGGCCACCCGTAACATTCCGCAGAACTTCTGGAACATTATGTACGTCAACGTATTGAAAAACCTTGACGAGGCTCAAAGCTTGATTCCGGGGCAGAATGATGCATTCTTTCCGCCAGCCGTGAAGGCCAACCAGAACTCCTGTGTGGAAATCATGAACGTCTATGCCTATTCTACTTTGGTGAACCTATTCGGTGATATTCCATACACGGAAGCGCTGGACTTTGAAAATGTTTACCCGAAGTATGACGATGCAGCTACCATTTACAGTGACCTTTTGACCCGCCTTGACAATGCCATCAATGCCATTGATGAAGGTGCAGGAGGGTTTGGTAGCAGTGATATCCTCTACGGTGACGATATGGCGGGTTGGAAAAAATTCGGCAAGTCGCTACAGGCTCGTTTGGCCATGATCATTGCTGACCACGATGCCGCCACGGCGGGCAGTATCATCAGCAAGGTTGCCAACGATATCATCACCAGCAATGACGACAATACTTACTTCCATTACCTGTCCGCACCACCTAACACCAACCAGATTTGGGTGGACCTCGTACAGAGTGGCCGCAAGGACTTCGTAGCTGCAAATACCATCGTTGATATCATGAACGGATTGGGCGACCCACGAGTGCCCTACTACTTCACAACGGATGATACAGATAGCACCTATACGGGAGGCATCTATGGTATCGGCAACAACTACGCGAGCTTCTCCAAACCTGCTGACCGCATCATTGCCCCCGACTTTGAGGCCATCCTTTTCGATGCCGCAGAAGGCAACTTCCTCTTGGCTGAGGCTGTGGAACGTGGCTTTATCGGTGGTGATGCCGCTACCTATTATGCTGCGGGTATACAGGCTTCAATGGACTACTGGCATGTGCCAAGTGACAGCGTTGATGTTTACGTTGCCAAGGCTGATGTAGCTTACGCTACGGCTGCGGGCGATTGGAAGCAAAAAATCGGAACGCAGAAGTGGCTAGCCCTCTACAATCGTGGCTTTGAAGCTTGGACGGAATGGCGTCGCTTCGACTATCCTGTGCTCAATATCATTCCAGATCCGGAGTTCACCTACGAGAGCATTCCGCTTCGTTTTACCTACCCGGCTCAGGAGCAGACAATCAATGCTGCCAGCTACACTGCTGCAGCTGCTGCCATCGGTGGCGATTTGGTGAGGACTAGGTTGTTTTGGGATCACGAATAATTGATATTAAGCCTCCTTTTTTAGGAGCAAATAGAAGAGGCTGCGTCATTCATTTGGCGCAGCCTCTTTCTTTTTTAGTGGCTTAATTTTATAGCTAAAATCAGCCGATGGTCACGTTGTAGGAGTACCCACCGGGTTTCTTTTCCACGGCATCTGGGGTCGGTGCTGTGGCTGTTGTCATGTAATTGTACTGCACTTGTAGTTGTGCCGCTGGTTCTGCCGCCTGGGGCAACCTGAAATGTATCTGAATCGTCTTTTGATAAACCACCCGCAGCCCACGGGGCTTATCCACCATAAATTTCATGGCCTTCACCAACCGGATGGCCTCCTCTTCGCAGCCATGGCCGAGAGCATGGCCGATGATTTTTGCATCAACCACATCGCCTTTGTGGTCAATGTCGAAACGGACTGTGACCGTTCCTTCCACCCGTTGCGCAAGCGCCTCCTGCGGGTAGCGTAGGTTGTCCGTTACGAACTGCTTCATGGCCTTCGGGCCGCCCTCGTACCAAGGCTGTTTGATGAAATGCTTGTCTTTGGCTGGCTTGTGCATGGTTGATTATTCAATATTGAACTGCTTGTAATATTTTTGATTAGATAGGATTATCAATCCCGTTCCAATAAGGGTTGGTAAAGTCCAGTTCAGCAAGGTGACGCCAAACAGGTTTTGAATCACGGCAAATGCAGTCATGGCAGCGATATAAGAAATGTACATGCGCCCGAAATGCTCAAAATACCACTGCATCTTATGCCCGCTTAACTTTCGGATTTGCTTGCCAAGCACAAATTCCCGAAAATCCTGCCAAGTGGTCAAGCAAAATATCACACCAAAAAACAATGCGACTATTCCAAAAGTATTGCCGCCATTGAGTATCAAATACAAGCCCCATCCGAATGTGCCAATGGCAAATGCCAGCCCCATACCGATGATGGCCTTGTCAAATGCCCCGATGTTCATGTTCCGTTGGTGCCCAAACCGATAACCCGTCAGCGCCATATAAAACCCAAGAACGCCAAACAAAGCAATAAGCGCACTGCCAATCATTGCGCCAGTGATGACCACGAGCAGCCATGACCAGAAATAGGAAGTACCGATGAGGCGGTGAATTTTGCCACCTTTTTTTAAAAGGATTTGAAGAAGGCCAGTCAGCCCGACAATTGCGCCAGCTACAGCATGAAGCAGTTTGATTTGTTCCATGTATATTGAAAAATTAGGGCATCTGCTTGATGTATTGTCGCAACGCCTGCAACTGTACCCTCGTGCCCAAAAGGATGAAGCTAGAATCCTCGGTGAGCACTGTTTCTGGGCCGGGGTTGACGACATAATTGCCGTCCGTGTGTTTGAATCCAATGATGTTGGCGCCCGTCTCCCGGCGGATGTGCAGGTCTCGAATGCTTTTTCCCTTGCACGAGGCGGGCATGTTGCGAAAATGGATTTCCTCGAACTCAATGTCCGAGTCCGCCTCGCTGGTGATGTACTGGAAGAACTCCGTAGCGCCCGGTTTGCTCACCAGCGTAGCCATGTAGAAGCCGCCAATCTGCTCCGGCATGATGACGTGGTTGGCGCCCGCAAGCTGCAACTTCCGCTGTGACCTGGCCTCGGAAGCACGGCTGATGATGTTTAGGCTAGGGTTCAACTGCCGGGCAGTCAGCACAATGAACAGGTTCTCCGAATCGTCGGGGAGGGCGGTGATGAGAGCGGTGGCCTTCATGATGCCGGCCCGTTGCAGGGCATCGTCGTGCGTGGCATCGTCTTCGATGTACAGTACCCCGTTCCCGCCCTGTTGTATTTCTTCGATGACGGCCTTGCCATTTTCCACTATCACAAATGGCATGTGGTGATGGAGAAAATTCCTGGAAACCTCTTTCCCGTAGCGGCCATAGCCGCAAATAATCACATGGTCTTTCAATGCTTCAATCTTCTTGTTTATCATCTTGAGGTGGATATTTTTAAAAATTTCACCATTGATAACATAATACGAAAACACGGAGAGGGCGTATGCAAATATGCCGATATTGAGCAAAATAAGAACCGACGTAAACCATTCACCTGCGGCACTAAGCGGCCTAACTTCACCATAGCCGACTGTGGCGATGGTGATGGTAGTCATGAAAAAACCCTCCCTAAACGAATAGCCCTCCAGCCACATATAGCCCACCGTGCCCATCAAGAATTCTCCAAAAATCAACATCAAGGCCAACCTGTTGCTCAACACGTTTTGGGGTATTGAGTAAAATCGTCTTGATTTTTCTTGCGATGATGGGAGAAATCGTCTATTCAAAACATTGGAAAACTATGCCGGAAGCGGTTGTCGAAACAGGCCCAGCCCGCCCCGACAACCACTTCCCCGGCGTCACTTCAATAGTTTCTTAATCTTGTCGTACTCCGTTTTGTTGGTCTTGCTGCCCCGGCAGCCCAGCGACTTCGCCTTGGCCCTGATGTCCTTGATGCGGTTGCCCGGGTCGGGGTGGGTGGAGAGAAACTCTGGAGGCGAACCGCCCTTACCCTTCATTTTTTCAAAAAAGCCAGCCGCCCCGGCAGCGTTCAGGCTGCTGCTGCAAAGGTAAATGACCGACTGCTCGTCCGCTTCCGCCTCATGGCTGCGGCTGAACTTGAGCGACGCCAGCCCCACTGCCAACTGCTCCAACATGCCGGGGTCTTTGTTGCCGGTGGCAATTTGCCGCAAGGCATCCAAGCCGTAGAGTTTCGTCATTTGCTGCGTGGAGTGGCGCTCGGCGGCGTGGGCGATCTCATGGCCCATCACCCCTGCCAGTTGGTCCTCCGAGTCGAGGTACTGGATCAGGCCCGTGTACACGTAAAGGTGGCCGCCTGGCACGGCAAAGGCGTTCAGCGTTTTATCATCTTTGATGATATTTACCTTCCAATCAAATTCGTTGGCGTGGGCCACCTTTCCGGAGCGAAGCAGCTGGGTTGTGAGGCCCCGGATGTACTTGTACGCCTCTTCGTTGCCCTTTTCTGGTAAGACGGGGAATTGCTTCGGATCGCTCTCGATTTGCTTGCTCACTTGAAGGCCGAGCGCCTTGTCATCTTCGATGGAAAAAAGGTTGATGTCGCCCACTTTTTTCAGCAGATTGCAGTTCCAGGAAATGGCCGTGGTAAGGCTGATGGCGAACAAAAAGATGATTTTTTTCACTAACATGGTCATTTTTTATTTGAATTCAAAGGTAATGTTCAGCAGCTCATTTTTTTTTTGAGAATGGCCTCTAAGTAAACGAAAAAACCTTGACCATGCCGTATCTGTTCAATGTTGTGGAAGGTTTAAATATTGTGGTCGCCCAATTTATTGGGCTGACCTATTCGCACGGTCAGCCCAATAAATTGGGCGACCACATTCAAAGAAACCTCGACTTCAGCTCCGGCGTGGGCAGCCAGCAAGCTTCTTTTTTGCCAAACCAACGATAGCGGTTGCGGGCAATCCAATCATAAACGGCATTGCGGAGTGGCCTCGGTACTACCCAAAATACCGACAGCAGCGGCCATGCGCCGCCAATTTTTCCAACAATCCGTAGCGGCACGTCGGCACGGGTAAATGCCTTGCCATCGTCAACCAGCACCACCGTGTTCAGTTCATCGGCGGGCAGGTGATACTGTTGGAGCAGCGCCTGCCCCGTCTCGGATTGCAGTGAGGCAAAGCGGAACTTCGCCCCGGGGTCGTGCCGGATGACCCACTGCACGGACTCGTTGCAGAGGTTGCAGACGCCGTCGAAAAGTAAAATGGGATACTGCATGTTGAGTTATTGAGATATTGAGTTATTGGGTGATTGAATGGCATTTACCGTGTTTAACGCATTGTTGAAGCGCTCCTCGCTGCTGCCTCCAACTTCGCTGAAAGGTACGCCGAGCGAAGTTATTTCCCTTCGGTAAATGTCCAACAACACGACCCGGTCGCCGGGGTTTTCCCGCTGCGGATCGGGCGTCCAGGGCAGGTCGGGCAGGCAGAGCAGGTAGTGGTCGGGCAGTCGCAACTGCATCAGTTCCAACGTTTCGGGATGGCAATTACCAAAGCGAAATTCCGACCAAATTTTCAACACCTCCAAACTGGTGTCAAGGAACAGCAGGCCGTTGGTCGCAGACCCCGCCATTTCATCCTCCAAAGCCATTTGCCCTTTGGCGATTTCGAGCAGGTCGTAGGCGGTGTAAGGTCGCCCGAGGCCATTGAGGTACTGCCTCGCAAACTCCGGTACCCACACCGTTCCGAAATGTCCGGCCAACTGCGCTGCAAGCGTAGTTTTTCCGGAAGACTCTGGGCCTGTGAGTACTATTTTTTTCATAAAAAGTAAGCCACGCATTGCTCGAAATTGCACGAATCAAATTAGCGGAAATTCGTGCAATTCAGGGTCGAAATATTGATAGAATCCATTTGTACCGCCTACTTTTGATCAAAATTCCGAACCGTTTCATCCGTAAACAATCGCCACCGAAATTGGTTATTTTCATCGGTTGAAAGGCTTTGTTCCTCAAATATCCCAATAACTCAATCACATTTTCCGTGCAAGACCTTGCGCCATACCACCGCTGGCAGGATTACTACGACGCTGCCCGTGACAAAAAATCTCCGTTCTACGGGCGGGTGTACGACGAGTTGAACTATACCCAAAAGATTTACAACCACTACATCCACCCGCATTGGGATGAGTTTGGCTCTCAGACGCTCTACCTAAAAATCCTGTTTGCCGACTACGAGGAGGGCTTTGCCATCTTTGAACTGATTGGTGAATGGAACGACTGCCTGTACAACGACGTGATGTTCCTGAAGCGGGACGTGGTTGATGAACTCATCAAGCACGGCATCCACAAGTTCATCCTGATTGCCGAAAACGTGCTGAACTTCCACGCCTCCGACGACTGCTACTACGAGGAATGGTACGAGGACGTGAAGGACGAGGATGGCTGGATTTGCCTGCTCAACCTCTTCCCGCACGTGGAAGAGGAGATGAACGATGCCCGACTTGGGTACTATATGAGCTTCGGCAAGCACCTAAACGAGGTCAACTGGCGGGTGCTGACCCCAAAGGGATTGGTGCAGAAAGTGGAGGATTTAATGATGGTGAAGCGACGGTTGCATTAACTGCCACGTCCTGAAAAACCTTTCAGGACGTGGCAAGTGAGGATGTGTTGAATGCAAAAAAGTCGTGCCTACCGTAAGCAAGCCGCTACCTTTTTCCACTGCCCCGTGGCCCCCTCCTATCCCCTTCAAACCGTTTCTTCGGTTTGTTCTCGTCACGGTCGCTCTTGATAACAAAGCCTTTCTTGCCGGTGTTCGGCTCCTTGAAGACGGACGACGACTTCGGCTTGTCTTCCGATGAATTTTCCTGCTTTTCGGGCTGCGGCCTGGGCTGTTGTGGCCGCTGTTGCTGGCGGGGTTGTTCCCTGTTGTTGCGCTGTTCGCCGCCTTGTGGCTGGCGGTTTTCGCCGGAAGGCGCATTGCCCCGACCCCGGCCTCCCCTTCCACGTCCCCTGTTGCGGGAGGATTGTGAGCGCTCTTCACCGTTGCCGGGTGTCTCCGGGCGGGCGTCGCCTTGGGCGGGTTGTGGGCGCTGCTCGCCCCGTTGGGGTTCGTTCCTTTGGGGTGTTGCTGGTTGGCGTCGCTCGCCCCGTTGGGGTTGCTCCCGACGTGGTTGTGCTTCCCGACGAGGCTGGTTGCGGGGTTGGCGTGGCGGTCGGTCGTCGTCGGGCCTTTCATCCTTGGGGGCGCTGCCGAGCGGGAACGGATGCTCGTTCACAACGGGTATTTTTTTGTTTATCAACCTTTCGATGTCTCGCAGGAAGGCTTTTTCCTCTTGGTCGCAAAAAGAAAACGCTATCCCAGTCGCACCAGCCCGACCCGTTCGGCCGATGCGGTGCACGTAGGTTTCGGGGATATTGGGCAGGTCGAAGTTGATTACGTGCGACAGTTCCTCCAAGTCAATACCACGTGCTGCGATGTCCGTGGCCACGAGCACCTTTATTTCACCTGCCTTGAAGCTGCTGAGGGCATTCTGGCGGGCGGTCTGCGACTTGTTGCCGTGGATGGCCTGTGCATGAACGCCAGCTTTGTTCAGGTCCTGCACCACTCGGTTTGCGCCGTGCTTCGTGCGGGTGAAGACCAGTGCAGAGCTGACGTTCTCCGTTTCGAGCAGGTGGAGCAAAAGGTTTTTCTTGCGGTTTTTGTCCACAAAGAAAATGGACTGGTCAATCAACTCGACCGTGGAAGAGACGGGCGTCACGGCCACTTTCACTGGGTCTTTGAGAATGTCGTGGGCCAGTTTCGCAATCTCAGGCGGCATGGTTGCAGAGTAAAACAGCGTCTGGCGCTCGTTGGGAATTGCCTTGATAATCCGCCGCACATCATGGATGAAACCCATGTCGAGCATCCGGTCAGCCTCATCCAGCACGAAGATTTCGAGTTGTTGGAGGCTGACGAAGCCCTGGTTCATCAGGTCGAGCAGTCGGCCTGGTGTGGCGATGAGGATGTCCACCCCCCGGCGCATGGCGTCTTCCTGCGGCTTCTGTCCCACGCCTCCGAAGACCACAAAATTGCGGAGCTTCAAGTGGCGGCCGTATGCCGTGAAGCTGTCGCCAATCTGGATAGCCAGCTCGCGGGTCGGGGTCAGTATCAGCGTTTTGATATGGTTGCTGCCCGTTCCGTTGGGGTATTTCTCGCTCAGCCTTTGTAATATAGGGATGGCGAAAGCGGCGGTTTTGCCGGTGCCGGTCTGTGCGCAGGCCAGCAAGTCGCTCCCCATGATGGAGTGCGGGATGGACTGCTGTTGAATGGGCGTCGGTGTGTCGTAACCCTCCTCCTGCAACGAGCGCAGGATGGGTTCGATGAGGTTCAAATCCTTAAAAGTCATGTAAAACTAGATTGTTTGGCTCTTTGATTGTTGTTGGGGAAATGCGCCTTTTGGCTTCAAATCCAACCTTAAAACTATCCAAAACCAATTTGAAAAATAATGCTGGACAATGTGTCACCGGGCATTCCCGGCTTTGTCCACGCAAGGTTTGGGTATTGGGTTATTGAGTTATTAGGTTATTGAGTTATTGGGATAATTGAGTTAGCCCCCAATAATATCACAATAGCTCAATAACCCAATAACCTCCTGCTCACAGCGCCTGTTTCAGGTCTGCCAGCAGGTCGTCTACGTCCTCGACTCCTACGCTCAGACGGATGAGCGAATCGGTCAGGCCGACTTTCAGCCGCTCTTCCCGGGGGATGGAGGCGTGGGTCATAGTAGATGGGTGGCCGATCAGCGATTCCACACCGCCTAGCGATTCCGCCAACGTAAACAGTTTTGTCTTGGTCAATGTTTTGGTGGCATTTTCTAAGGTATCCTCCTTTAGGTCGAAGGAAACCATCGCCCCGAAGTGCCGCATCTGCCGCTTGGCCAGTTCGTGGCCCGGGTGGTCAGCGAAGCCGGGGTAATAAACCTTATTGATTTTCGGGTGGCCGAGCAGCGAGTGGGCGATTTTTTCGGCGTTTTCGCAGGCTCGCTGTACCCGTAGGTGCAGGGTCTTGATGCCCCGCAGCACGAGGAAACAGTCCATCGGACCAGGCACGGCGCCACTGGCATTTTGGATGAAATGCAGGCGCTGCGCAAGCTCGGCATCTTTTGCCACGATGGCGCCAAGCACCGTGTCGGAGTGGCCGCCGAGATACTTCGTGGCGGAGTGTACCACCATGTCGGCACCGAGGTCGAGCGGGTTTTGCAGGTATGGGGAAGCAAAGGTATTGTCCACTGCCGTGAGGATGCCCCGTGCCTTGGCCACCTTGCAGATGGCTTCGATGTCCACGATGTTGAGCATCGGGTTGGTGGGGGTTTCAATCCAAATCAGCTTGGTGTTCGGCGTCAGGTATTGCTCAAACTGGCTGGCGTCGTACATTGGCACGAACTTCCCCTTCAGCCCGAAGCGCTCGTAAATCTTGGTGATGAGGCGGTACGAGCCGCCGTAGATATCGTTGGTAGCCACCACTTCGTCGCCTGCGTTGAGCAGCTTGAGGATGGCGTCCATGGCCGCCAGTCCACTGCCGAAACAGATGCCGTCAGCGCCGTTTTCGAGGGCAGCGAGGTTGGCTTCCAGCGCATGGCGGGTAGGATTCTGTGTGCGGGCATACTCGTAGCCCTTGTGGTCGCCGGGGGCGGCCTGAGCGTAGGTGGAGGTTTGGTAAATGGGCGTCATCACTGCCCCCGTACTGGGGTCTGGCTCGATGCCAGCGTGGATGGTCTTGGTTGCAAATTTCATTTTAAAGTTTCTTTCTGTTGGAAAACGGCTCACTTCGAAGCAATCAAAACAGTCTCGTTTTCCTTCATTCCAAAATAATGGTCAGCTTCGAAGCACTTGATTTCTACCTCGAAGCCTGCCGTTCTGAGGCGTTCCGCAAGGCTGTCTGCCGAGTACACCCGCACATGGTCTTCTTGCCCGAAGTGCTTCAAGCGCTCTCCGGGCGTGACAATGCTGGGGTCTTCGTAAATACCGTCATCCTTGAACGGCGTCTGGATAACCGCCTTCCCGCCAGGCTTCAAAACTCGGTACAGTTCGGCCATCGCTTGGCGGTCGTCGTCCACATGTTCCAGCACGTGATAGCAAATCACCAGGTCAAACTGGTCGTCCGGCTCTGCAATAGCTGTGATGTCGTGCGATTTCTCAGCTTCAAACTCCCCGGCGTAGTCGCTGCTGATGTAGCGGATGCCCTTTTGCTTCCGCATTTTCCTTGACAGACAACGGCTCGGCGAAAAATCGAGGACGTTGCCGTGCATTAGGTTCTGCCCCTTCAGCACCTGCCAGAGCCTACGGTTGCGTGGCAGGCTTCCACAGGCAGGGCAGAGCATTTCTCCGTTTTCGAGGGTGATGAAAGCAGAGAGTTTGCTGTCGCAAATATTGCAGCCAACCTTGTCGCCCCTGTAGCTGATGGCTAGGATTTTCCGAAGGGCCAACTCGTTTTTGAGCAGCAATTTCTTCGGCAACCAGCGCTTCATCAGCTGTTGTACTGCCTCGTACATGGTGGAATAGGTGCCAAGTGTCAAAAATCAGCCCGCAAAGGTAGGAAAATCCAAAAAGGAAAAGGGCAACGGGGTATTCCCGGTTGCCCTTTCCTTTCTGAAAGCTAGAGCTTTCGGTTCCTGATTAGTTTACAGAATCCGCCAGTTCTTTGCCAGGCTTGAATTTCACGGAAGTCTTAGCGGCAATCGTGATGGATTGGCCTGTCTGTGGGTTGCGGCCCTGGCGAGCCTCACGCTTGGAAACAGAGAAAGTACCGAAGCCGATGAGGGTAACTTTGTCACCTTTCGTCAGTGATTCACCGACAGCTTCGAATACAGTGTTAACGGCAGAAGTAGCCTGAGCTTTGGTAAGACCAGCGCTTTCTGCAACCTTGTTGATCAAATCTCCTTTGTTCATCTTAAATGGTTTAAAAAATTTACAGATTTAAAAAAGTGGCGCAAAAATATACAAGCATCCCTATCCACAAACGTTTTGAGAAGAAAAATGCCTGATTTTATTGGCCTTTTCAACGAATACTCGCTTTTGACAGGGATATTGCTCAACTTTGCATCATTCTTTTCAGATTAAAATTTGTTTTTGCACATGAAGAAGTCATCCTTTTTGCTTGTTTTTGGCATCGCTGCCTGTTTCATCCTCCTCTCCACCAGCTCTTGCAACCGTGGCTCGGGCTGTCCGATGAGCGAGTCGGCACACGTACAACCCGATAAGAAGGGCAAGTATCCACGGTCAAAAACCAAGTCGGGACTTTTCCCGAAAAATGTCTATAAACGAGGAAAATAACGCATAGCGGTGGGCGGTTGTTTCAGCATTTGCTCGCTTTTTACCCATATTCATTAGGTTTTTCTTCAATTCCTTTGAAAAAAAACATCTCGGGGCGTCTATCGAACAGAATTCGGTTTACGCCCTGTGTTTTTCTACATCGAAAAACTGGTTAATAAGCCAAAACAGCGGTAAAAAAAATGCTGCTGTTCCGTGGTGCAAAATGAGGGAAGAACCAGCGAATTTTCCCAAAAAAACATCAAAAAGGTAATAGGTGCTACTGAAGGAAGTGCCGAGGCTGGTGCTAGGCGGGTTGTGGTGTGAGAAGTTTCAGTGACGCTATATATTAGCAGCTCAGATTAGGGTTCGGAAACCCGTCGCTGTCGTCTTCGGAAGGCCGGTCGGCCAGGCATTTGAAGTCCTTTTCGACCAGTATCCTTAGGTATCCGTCGCTGGACGGAAAGCGGACGAGGTGCTCCATCCCCACTTCTTGTTCTGCAGTGGCCCAAGTGCTCGCAAGCCCCGACGGTACAAAAACACAGATGCGGTTTTCGGCAAAGGTCGCCGCCATTTCTGGCAGGTCGGAGCGCTCCAGTACATAATTCAGTGCAGCACCCTCTTCATTGCCGAAGCGGATACCGTCTGCTACCTTCCCAGTCTCATGGAACTTGGCCACTTCCGACTGCGAGAGCCGAAGTCGGATGGAATAGCCTTGGATGCGAATTTTCATTTAACCCAATGCTTTTGCCGAAAATGTCAGTTGGTTGTTGCTTGTCCGAGTTTGCGGGGCAAACAACAACCAGCGGCCACTAGGCGCTTTTCTTCACTACTTTTTTAGGCGGCGCCGCACTATTCGTCTTCTTGCTGCGAGTCTTGCCGTGCGACCCCCTCCAGATTTTGCCTTTAGTGGTTCTTTTGTCTCCTCTGCCCATGTTAGGTACTTTTTAATGGTGATGAAAAATAGCGCTTTGGCAAATTGGCGTTTTAGCGAATTAGCAAACGTGGGATGTACGTGAAATAATTTGCTGACACGCCAAAACGCAGCTCAAGTGCTTTAAAAGGACGGCAAAAGTAGGTTTTTTTGTGATGAAAAACAGAAATTGTAACTTCTGAGCGCTTCTCCTCATTTCTACCTATCAGAAAAATAGCTCCGTCGCCCACTAAAATCTAAGGTGCCCGTCCAAAATCTCGAAGACAACCCTCGCCGGGCAAGTGTAAATATTGAACTGTTCATTGCGGAGAAAGCCCACAAGGGTCATGCCCGCTTCCTCGGCAAGTTCCACGGCCAGGCTCGTGGGAGCGCCCACGGCTGCCAACACGGCCACTCCAGCCAGCACCGATTTTTGCACCAACTCGAAACCTGCCCGCCCGCTTACCAGCACCAAGTGTTCGAAGAGGGGTAAAATGCCTTGCCGCAGCGCTGCACCGATGAGCTTATCGAGTGCATTGTGCCGGCCTACGTCCTCCCGTGCCAGCATCAGTCTGCCATCCCGGTCGAAAAGGGCCGCCCCGTGCAGCCCACCTGTGCAGTCGAAGATGGACTGGCGGGTAGCCAGCAGCTCCGGCAACGAGTGCAACACCCCGGCAGGGGAGATAGGGACAGGCGCCGGTAGCTCAAACTGTCCCTGCACCCGCACCGCCTCGATGCTCGCCTTGCCACATACCCCACATGATGAGCTGATGTAAAAATTCCGCTCCAAGCGCCCTATATCCACCGCCACGTCGTCGGCCAGCTCTACCACCAGTACGTTTTCCTTCGCCTGCTTCCAACGCACGGGTGGTCGGCTGAACCCCGTGACCTGTTCTGCCCCACCGATGATGCCCTCTGTGAACAAGAACCCAAGTGCAAGCTCCTCGTCGTGGCCGGGTGTGCGCATCGTCACGGAAATACTTTTTTGTTGTCGCACGCCGTTCTTCAGGAACCCCAACCTGATTTCGAGCGGTTCTTCGGCTACCACGAAATCCACCATTTGGCTTTGGTGCTGGCCCTGCACCTTCACGATGTCCGTACTGGCAATGCCCTTCATGTTTTTTTCTATTTGTTAAAAACTGTTAGAAAATATGCTTCCACTTGTTATTTCCACTCTTTCTGTAAACTTCCGAAAGTTATTCGAGGTTGTTCAATCAAAGCCATTTTTACCAACCCCAAGCCACAAAGATTTTTTCGTTTATTTCATGAGATTATAATTTGTTTATGGCAGTCGCACCTTCTGGGTGCGACTTTTTTTTGCCCTTTCGTTACAAGGTCAAAGCCGACAAGCTTCGAATACAAATACTTTGAAAAAGAACGTTTTACAACGCACCGCCGTCATCTGGCAACTATCAGCACCAAAGACCCGTAGTTTTGCAACCCAAATAGTTTTCACAAAAATAAATACACACCCATGTCTCAAATCTTGATGCTTGGTCTTTTCGCCAGTTGGTTCGCCTTCCATAATGGTTCAGTACCATCATTCATTGGCGACCACCCCCCGTTTCCCTACCACCTCGACCACCCAGATGCCGCTTTCGATATGCCCAACGAGTTGAAGGAAATATCCGGGATCAGCCTTGCTGGAGGTGGCCAGATGCTCGCCGCCGTCAACGACGAGAAGGGCATCATTTTTCTGTTGGACAAATCGAACGGAACGATAAAATCGAGAATTGAATTCAGGGAGGAAGGCGACTACGAGGGTCTCGAAATCGTGGGCGACGACGCTTGGGTGAGCAAGAGCAACGGTACGCTTTATCAGGTAAAAAACTTTGCAGCGCCCAACCCCGAAGTCCAGAGTTTCAAGTCGTTTTTGAACAAAGAAAACGACGTGGAGGGCCTTGCCTTCGACGCCAAAAACAACCGCCTGCTCATCGGCTGCAAGGGCAAAGGCGCAAGCGGCGATGGAGCTGGGCTCAAAAAGGCCATCTATGCCTTCGACCTCGCAACCAAGACCGTTTCAGAAACGCCTGCCTACTTGCTCACACTGCCCGACTTGGAAGATTTTCTAAAAACCAGTGGCGAAGAAGACGCCGACAAGAAAATGGAACGCATCTTCACGCCAGAAGAAGCAGAATTGAAGTTCAGCCCGTCCGGTATAGCTATCCACCCCAAAACGGGCGAAATTTACGTTACCTCTGCTCGTGGCAATACCCTGCTCGTACTCAATTCAAAAGGCAAAACCCTGCACCTTGAGCGCCTCAAAAAAAGCGTCCACGGCCAGCCCGAAGGTATCTGCTTTGACTCGGACGGTACGCTGTTCATTGCCAATGAGGGTGCGGATGGCAGTCCGGGGAAGATTTTTGCCTTCTATCCAAAGTGAGTAACCGGAATGTTCTCTGGAGGCTGTGCGAGCCCGGAAAGATTTCCACCTCATACCTTTCAAAACTGCACCCTCCACAGCAAATCCGGGAAGAACCCAATCTGGTTCACCTGCTGCACCTCGCCTTTCTCCCTGTTGAAACGGTAGGTGAACACGTTTTCATGATTCGTCACATTTTGGAAATCGAGGAAAAACTGCTGTGACAGTTTCCGCTTTTTGCTGTTCAGGCGGTAGCCAAACTTCACATCCCAGCGGAAGTACGAGTCAATGCGCTCGCCGTACGCCTTGTCCTCTTGAAACACTTGTTTGCCTTCGGCAATGCTCGCAGCCAGGTCAATCGGGGTGTAAAAACGCCCACCCGCCGTCGTGAACTTGGTGTCAAAAGTCAGGGCGTTGCGCTTGTCCTTGCCGATTTTTATCTCCTTGCCCGCCAAGAAATTGAAGGTGTATTTGTTGTTGAACGCCGTGTTGCGCTCCACGCCGTCGCTGCCCTCGTACTTGCTATCGAACACAGAGCCGGTCACCAACACATAGTAGCCCTTGCTGAAAAACTTCTCCACCGTCAGTTCGAAGCCGTAGTTTTTGCCAGTGCCTTCGTTCACGAGGAAGTGCTCCTCGGGAAAGGCGAAATCGGCGCCGGCGTTAAGCATCGAAAAGCTGCCGGGCACGCTTTCCACGGGCACGTTGCCGAGGGCCTGGTAGTAGGTCTCTGCCTTGATGCGCCAGTCGCCGCCCACCTTCACATCGTATCCCAACACGAATTGATGACTGCGGGTAAATTACAGATTTTCGTTCGTGCGCAGGTAGCTACCATCGGGCTGTGGCACTTGCAGGAAGTACATTGGAAGCGGCTGCATTTGGCTGTGCAGGCCGTAGCCAAGATTAAGAGTTTGGTTTTCCGTCAGGTGAAAATTGAGGGGCAAGGCGAGGCTCCACCGCCCAAGTTTCGTTGAAAATCAGGTACTGGCCATGCAGGCCGGAGTTAAGCGTGAACTTTTCGCTGAGGCGATACTGCGACTGTACGTAGGCTTGTAGCAGGCCGAGGTTGCCGTCAAAGTCGCGCAGCGTGACCCAATCGGGGCGAGCCTCCCGGTCACGCACACTGTTTTTTACGTTGAAAACTTCGCCAATTACACCCGTTCTCAGCGTGTGCCGTGCATTGAATTTTTTGTTCAACAAGCTGGAAATGGTGTAACGGTTCACGGCGTCGTCCACCTCCAGGTGGCGTCGGATGCTCTGGTCTTCCAGTACCCGCTCCTCGTTGTAGGTGTTACCAGAATTCGAGGCAACGATGGTCGTGCGCAGGTAGGTCGTCTCGTTGAGCAGCAGGCGGTGGGTGAGGCCGAGGATGCCCACCTGCGAGGTCACGTAGCTGTTCTGGTCGGTTTCTCCATAAAAATCCTCCGCCGACAAATCTTTGCCGATGAAGTCAATCGTACTCAAACCGCCGATGCCGAACAGGCTGAAATTACCGAATTTGGTTTTTGGCAAATCCACTTTAAACGACAGGTCTTTGTACTTCGGCGTAGCCGTCGTGCCGATGTTCATGCCGGCTTCAACAGCCAGTTCCGCAAACGAGTGGCGATAGCTGACGAGATACGAACTGCCCTTCTCCCGATTGATAGGTCCTTCGGCCATCGCCTCCAAGCCGCTGAACGCCGCCAACTGGAAGGTGTACTCGTGGTTTTCTTTGTTGCCGCTCCGCAATTGGATGTCGAACACACCGGAGAGGGCGTTGCCATATTCGGCGGGGAAGGCCGAGGTGAGGAAGTCGCTGTTTTTCAACAGGTTGGTGTTCAGCGCACTCACCGGGCCGCCCGTGCTGCCGAGGGTGGAGTAGTGGTTGGGGTTCGGAATAGCCACGCCCTCGATGCGCCAGAGCAAACCGGTCGGGGAGTTGCCCCGCACCACGATGTCGTTGCGGCTGTCGTCGGCGATGTTCACCCCGGCGAAGTTGGCGGCCATGCGGGAGGCGTCGTTGCGGGCACCGGAGTAGCGGGTGACCTCCTCCAGCGAAAACTGCCGGGCGCTGACCGTGGCCAGTTCGTTGCCGGCCTTGTCCTTGTCCACTTGGGCCGTCACGACAACCTCGTTCAGTTGGGTGAACGACTCGGCCATTTTGACTTCCAAAAAAACTTCCTTGCCCGCCGTGACCACCACGTTCGGGATGGTCACGCCCTCGTAGCCGATGTAGCTGAAACGCAGGGTCTGCCTGCCCACGGGCATGCCGGGCAGTGCGAAAGAACCGTCCGGTTCGGTGACTGTGCCAGTGGCCTCTGGCGCATCGAGCAGTTCCATGGTGACGCCGATCAGCGGCACTTCGGATTGCTGGTCGAAGACGCTGCCCCGGATGGTTTGGGTGGCGTTTGGGCGAAGCCCATTGCTGCGATAAGCAGCAATGCAAGTGTAATTTTTAACTGTCGGGTGATTTTCATGACGCTGAGAATTTTACTGAAGATTGTTTTATGAAATTTGGTGCAAAAATCCGCACTTTCAGTCTCAAAGGCAATCGTCACAACATGTGATATCCTTCGAAAACGACTGCGATGGCTCGTCCGTTTGTGCGATATTGGGGCAAAAATCTGAGGAAGGGTGGGTGGAAGCGAAGTATTTCCGATGAATTGTGGAATGAATGGGATGAATTGTAAGGGGCTGGGCTACAAATAACTGACGGTGAGGGCTTGGGGGAATGGGTTGTTGTTGGTATTGGCAACATCAACTTTAGTGGTCAGCCATTCGAGGCTATTCTTCATTTCTAAGTTGTACAACTCGTCCATTTCTCGATTTTTGCCTTAAATGTGTTCTGGAGAAAGATCTTGTTCCAGCCACAACACAATATGGATTTTCTTTTTTCATCATGAAGGAAGCGTGAATAGGTTTTCCAAGCATTGGCGTCGGTGCTGGAATTGCGGGCGGCTCCTACAATCACAGGTATCGAGTCCCTCACTTTCTTGGAAACTTCAAGCCAAAGCGGGTCTTCTCTCCCTTCCACCCGTGGCTTGGTTTCAATACGGTGTCCACGAAAATCCTTCACCTCTATGAATATTAGTGTATTCGCTTGAAAAATTCCCAAGAAATCCACTGCCTTGGTGGGTTCAATGGCATCTTTGGCTTTTTTGATAAAAGCAGTTTTGTCGAAAGGCAGGACGCTGGCCCATTTGCTTTCGAGGAAGTCAAACCTGAGCTTTTCTTCGTCAAAAGTCATGCGCCTTGGTTTACGGATTTCCTGAACAGTTCCCTTTCAAATTCACTGTGGTAGTGATGTCCCTCCATGATGGCGTCGTGGTGGATGGACGGCATGGTATCGCCCTCCTCCACCTTCGTGCCGTTTTCCCCTTTGTACAGCGAGAAAAACTTCATGGACGGCACTGGTTGTTTCATTTCCTTCATCACATCGGCGTATTCGACGGATAGGGAAAGGTGATATGGAAGCAGGTAATCGTGCGTGGCGACGAAGATTTGGCAGCCTGCGTTGGCTAAGGATTTTAAGAATTGGGCTACGATTTTGATGTATTTGGGGTTGAGGCCAGACTCCGGCTCGTCCCAGAAGAGGATGGTGTCTTTAGTGAGTGAGCCGTTCATGATGAGGTAGATGAGTTGGGCGAGTTTGTTGATGCCGGTGGCGACGAGTGAGGCTTCAAACTCATTTTCACCATTCCAACTAATAAAAAATTTATCGTCCTTTTTCGTAATTTTTAAATGTAATTCTTCCTCAATTTTATCAATAAGCATCTGCGCTTTATCCCTTTCTGAATTTCTCAAAACAGGCAGCCCCAAAGCTTCCGACAAGTCATAATAGGTTTTGTCGAAAGATATTTCACGGCGGTTATAAAGGCTTGAAAATCCCTGAAACCATGAGAGCATTTCATTGTTTGGGGATAAAAATCGAATTAACAGTATGGGAAATAAAATCAGTTAACTTGACCATATATTCTTGAGGAAAAGTAAAGATGATATTGTCAGAATTGGAAATTCAAAGTCAATTTGTAAATCCATTGTCTGCATCCCTTTTTAAATTATCGAGGGTTTCCGTTTTAAATACATTTTCTAACCCTTCCTTCAAATGAGCCCAGAACTCTCTTTTTGCGTCTTCTGAATTAAAACCTTTGCTTTGATTGGTTACCGTGAAAAAGTACTTTGTATTTTGCAGTGCCGCATACAACACCTTCAACAAATGCGTCTTCCCTGTCCCATTCTCCCCGATGATGACGTTGATGCCCGGCGAAAAATCCATCGCCACCTTGCCGAAGCAGGTGAAGTTTTCCAGTTCAAGGCGCTTTATTTTGTTCGCAAACTGTTCAGCCATTCGGTGTTATTTTATTGGCAAACTTACGAAAAGAATGTGTTCCATGCCGCTGTCGCTTGAAGTTCAGGAATTTCGCCACCTATTTTTCTACTTTCCCTACTTTTGCCCACGAACTCAATTTTTTACAAAAAAACAAGCATGAACCATTTCGTCAAAACCCTCGCCATCATTGCGTTGGCGCTTTTTTTCGGTGAAAAAACTGCCGCCCAAACCGCTACCAAAACCGAACGCATCCCCGGCTCGAAAGTCAACTTCAACTTAGCCCTCGTGCCCGGCGGTACTTTCACGATGGGCAGTGAAAACGGCCCCACGAACGAACAGCCACAACGCCAAGTCAAGCTCGACAGCTTCTGGATTGGCACGACGGAGGTCGGCTACGACGAGTTCATCATTTTTTACCAAAAACAATACGACACGGACTCCACGGCGCACCCGGCCCAAACCTACAAGTCCGACGCCATCAGCCGTCTCACGCCGCAGTACATTGACTACACCTACGGCATGGGCAAGTCAGGCTTCCCGGCGGTGAGCATGACCCAACAAGCGGCGCTTCGCTACTGCAAATGGTTGTATGAAAAGACGGGGAACTTCTACCGCTTGCCAACCGAGGCGGAGTGGGAGTATGCCTGCGCCTTTAAGTCCGGCAGCTCGGCAGTTGGCAGTTGGCAGTTGAGCCACGAATTAAGCGAGGATGCTTGGTTTTACGATAACAGCTTTGAAAAATACCACGAACTGGCGCAAAAAAAGCCAAATGCACTGGGTCTCTACGACATGCTCGGAAACGTGATGGAGTGGACGCTCGATTCCTATGACGAAGCCTACCTGCAAAACCTCCAAGGCGACCCCGCCGCAAACCCTTGGGTAGAGCCGACCAAGCGCCACTCCCGCACCGTGAAGGGCGGCTCCTACGACAGCAATGCCTCGGACTGCACCTGCTCCGCCCGCAAAAAATCGGAGCCACGCTGGCAGGCCCGCGACCCGCAAATCCCGAAAAGCCGCTGGTGGAATCCCGACTCACCGCATGTCGGTTTTCGGGTGGTGCGCCCCGTGAAGCCGATGACGAAGACTGAGGTGGATGCGTTTTTCGAGAAGGCCATCAAGGATTGAAATTTGGGAAATTGGAGTATGCTGTGGCTGACTTGGCGACTAACCCAATTCCCGAATTCAACCAATTCCCGAATTCCCAACCCTCACCTACATTCCCGATAAAACCGTTCCATTAGGCGGTGAAAATCTACCAAGGTGTCTTCAGAAAGGAAGCCGGAATTGTTGATGTTAAGGTTGAGGTTGATGATTTTGTTGATATGCTCCTCCGATATATCGGAGCGGACAGCAAGGCCCTTGGCGAACTGCTCGTTCAGTTCTTTGCGGGCAGGTGATAGCGTTCCCGCACGAAAATCAGGAAGAGCCGCATCTTTTGGGTGGCGAGTTGGCGGTGGTTGTTTTGGATAAAAAACAACCTGCCAATGGTGCCGATGAATTCCAACGAAGTGTTTGCATTTTTCTCCAGCACGGGTATCACCCGCTGCCGCCGTTTCGCCCGAAAAATGAGGTAAAAAACGGCCATGCCCAACAAAATATACCATGCCCAAGCAAGCGCTGGCTGGGACAGGATGTACTTGAGCGGACTTTCCTTGTCGGAGTTGCCGCCAGCCATGTCGTTGAAGGGGTCGTAGGCCCGCTCATCCCAGTAAATGGGGCCTGCACTCAGGTGTGAAAAAGCCTTGGAAGCATACTCCAATCCTCGCTTTTCTACGAGGTGCAGGTTGGTGAAAGCCAAGGGCGTTGTGTGCAGCAGGAACTCGCCTTTCCCGTAGGCAGCGCTCATGAAATTGGTGTTCTCTCCGTTGATGAGGCCGAGCGAGGCGAAGGTGGTTTGCTCCTCGCAGAGGTATTCTTCTGGCAGAAAAGTCCACTCGTACATAACGGGTTGGCGCAGGAACAGGCGCTTGAGTTGGTAGGCAGTTGTGTCGGCCAGTGATGGATGCTGGAAGTTCATGCTCACGACAGTATCCGTAACGTGGTAGAGACTACCGTTGAAAACGGGGAATCTTCGCCGTAAGAGTCGGAACTGACGCAGGCTTCATCGTTCAACGAATCCAGCAAGCCCTGTGGGATGTAGGAACAAGCGATGAAAGCTTGGTTGCCGCGCTCCACAAAACGCAGCAGCTGGTTGAGCGTCAGTGAGTCGAGCGAAAACTCATTGCCGACGTAAATGAAAATGCCGGAATCGAGCCGCTCACCGAGGCTGTCCATCACCACTTCAAAAGGTTGGCCAGGATAGTACGTTTCAAGGAGATTGCGCACGAGGTAGGTGCCATAGGGGTCTTTGCTATTGGGGTCGTAGTGCTCTCGCCAACTGTAATTGGTCTTACCGTTGCCCTTTAAAATATAGAAAAGCAGTGCCAAAAGCAGCATCAAGGCGGCAATAATATAGGGTATCTGTTTTTTTGACACTTAAGATAACGTGAGGTTTGGATTAGGAACTTTATAAAAGGCTGGTTTTCAAAGTTTTATGATATTTGGATTGCTAAATCGTATCAAAAACAAGAAAACCAGCACTTTATGAACGTCCAAATTTCGGAAATTAAGCTGATTGAACTCTTCATTGAGGTTGATGACCTTTTCAATGCCTACCTCGAATACAGGAAATCCATCGGCGACGCCCCCAGGAAGCCCACCAGGGTCACGGGGCTTACCGGGCCGGAAGTCTGCACGATATTGGTCGCTTACCACTACTCGGGCTACAAGTGCTTCGAGTATTTTTATCGAAAAGTGGTGCTCGACGCGCATGCCGACTGCTTCCCAATGGCCCCGACCTACAAGCGCTTCCTCGGCCTCATCCCCCGGGCGGCAGACCTTGTCTACCTCTGGCTGCTCTACTCCGTGGGGCGTGCGAACAGGACGGGCCTTTACTTTATAGACTCCAAGAAACTACAAGCGTGCCACCTCAAAAGGGAGCACTCCAACAAGGTGTTCAAGGGAGTGGCCAAAAAGGGGAAGAGCTCCACCGGGTGGTTCTTCGGCCTGAAAATACACTTGGTAATCAACAACTTAGGGGAGATTGTCTCTTTCGACCTGACCCCGGGAAACGTTGGCGACAACAACCACAACCTGCTCAGGAAGCTGCTCTCCTCGCTCGAAGGACGCTGCGTGGGCGACAAGGGCTACCTGACGACGCTTTTCAGCTTCTTCTACGAAAACGGGCTGCACCTGATTACGAAGCCAAAGAAGAACATGAAGCCACTGCCAGTGGAAAACGAACTGAACCTGTTCATAAACAAAAGGGCCGTGATTGAATCCGTTTTTGACATCTTGGGAACCGTCTGCGACATCGAGCATACCCGTCATCGCAGCCCATTGAACGCATCGGTGCATATATTCTCAGCTTTGGTTGCCTATCAGCACATGGAAGAAAAGCCAAGGGTTTTCTTCCCGTCAAAATCAAAATCTGTGAAAATTGCAGCTTGAGTTAATCCAGACCTCACGTTAAGATACAGTGGTTTTAGGCGCTGGCTGTAGCCACCGCTTTTTTCAATTTTACTTCCAGTTGGTCAAAATCCGGCTTGGCCAACTCCACCTTCCCGTACCAGACCCGCTCAAAAATCAGCGTGACCTCCTGTACCGTGCCGAACAACGGCGAACCAGCCAGTTCTCGCAAATAAGCCCCGTTGGTCTTGTCCCGCTTCCAGCGGATATGGTTTTTCACCGAAAGCTCTTTCAGGACAGCGAGGTAGTACAGTCGCACGGCCATTGGATAATCACCTGCGGCAATTGCCCGCTGGATGGGGTCTTTCAGCTCGGCTTCGTGCAGGTTCTCCTCGATTTTGTCCAGTTCGGCTTGGCTGACGGCGGGTCTCAGCTTGCTGTTTTTGGGGCCGAAGAGGTTTTCGCCACTGGCCATTTTTACGATCAGCAGCACCAGTAGGCCGAGAAGCACGACGATGCCAACGATTTTTAATATTGGCCCAAACCCGGTCAGGCCCTGGCTTGGCAGCTCCACTTCTTTTGCTTCTTTTCCTTTTTGCCGCCTCCTTTTCTTTTTTTCCTTGGGAATGGAATAGTCAATGCCGTCCTTCAGCGCCTCCCATTTTTCTTCGTCGAAATCATGGCGCTCGATGCGCTTCCCCGAATATGCCTCGTTGGGCGTTTGAGGCGGCAATGGCTCATCGCTCTGCGCCTCAGCAAGGGAGGAAGCAAACATGCAGATGAAAATAAGGATGAAATATCGGGGCATCAGGGTAGCCGTTTTTGTAAAGATGGGTTTATGCCTCGCCGGGCAATCTTGCTAATTTGTCAAAATCCAAATGTATCGCTTCTACGTCGGATTTTCAGCGAAGCGGCAAATCTGCGCCTCTTTTTCAAACAATCAAATCCCAACTTGTGCCGCTTCCAAAACCTCCATCAGGCCCTCGGCATTAACAGCATGGAGCAGCACGGGCTGAATGGTGTTGATGGCCGCTTCCTCCAAGGGCAATTCCACCCGAACATAATTGTCCGTGAAGCCCGACATTCGGCCTGGCTCCGTGCTGTTCTCAAAAAGCACTAACCTCGTTTGCCCCAGATGATTTTGGTAAAAATGGCGCTTCTTTTTTTCGGACAAATTGGTGAGCATCTCATTGCGCTTGCGGCGTGTTTGCATCGGCACGGGGTCGGGCATTTCGGCGGCGGGGGTATTCGGGCGCTCTGAGTAGGTGAACACGTGGAGGTATGACACGTCGAGTTCATTGAGGAAGCGGTAGGTTTCCAGAAAGTCCTCGTCCGTTTCGCCGGGGAAGCCCACGATGACGTCCACCCCGATGCAGCAGTGCGGCATCCGCTCCTTGATGAGTGCCACCCGCTCGGCGTACAGTTCCCTACGATATCGCCGGCGCATGGCGGTCAATTGCTTGTTGTTGCCGCCTGGAGGCATGGAAGTGCGGCATGAACCGCTCGCTCTGTGCCACGAACTCGATGATTTCCTCGTTGCAGAGGTTCGGCTCAATGCTCGAAATGCGGAACCGCTCGATGCCCTGCACCTTGTCCAGTTCTTTTATCAAATCAATGAAAAGCGCCTCTTTTTTGGGCTTCATGCCCTCGATAACCTCTGTTCCATTGCCGAAGTCGCCGATGTTGACGCCGGTGAGCACTACTTCTTTCACGCCCATTTCCGCTATTTTTTGGGCATTGGCTACCACGCTCTGCACGGTGTCGCTGCGACTGCTGCCACGGGCCAACGGGATGGTACAAAAGGTGCATTTGTAATCACAGCCATCCTGCACCTTTAGAAAAGAGCGGGTACGGTCGCCAAAGCTGAAGGCATGGGTGAAGGTGTTGGCCTCCTTGACCTCGCCAGCTTGCACCATGCCCTTGCCGGGCGCTTTGGAAAGGTTATCCACAAAGTCGAGAATGCGGAACTTCTCGGAAGCACCCAGCACGAGGTCCACACCGGGTATCTCGGCAATTTCCTGTGGCTTCAGTTGGGCGTAGCAGCCGACCACCACCACGTTGGCGTTCGGAGATTTGCGCAGCGCCCGCCTAACGATTTGGCGGCACTTTCGGTCGGCAAAGTCCGTCACCGAGCAGGTGTTAATGACGTAGATGTCGGCCCCCCCATCGAAGCTCACCTCCGAATAGCCAGCATCCTCGAAGAGCCTACCGATGCTGGAGGTTTCCGAGTAGTTCAGCTTGCAGCCGAGGGTATGGAATGCGACGGATTTTGGCGTAGCCATGCGTTATGAAGTAAAAAGTAAAAAGGCAAAAGTACAAAGTGGGGGCGTACCGGGCGGGCGGAGATTGGCTTATCGGCAAAAAAAAAAGCGGGACTGCATTTATGCCGCCCCGCTTTTGAAAAGTTTATGGTCGGAAAAGTCGTATTCAGCTTAACAGAAGTCAGTGGCGAATCAACTTGTGAAGTTTGCAGCCCTCACTTTTTCCTTTAAACTTTTTCCTTTTTCCTTAAAAAATCACTGTATCCCCAGTTTAGCCTTCACTAGCTTCGTCACGTCGCTGGATTCGTCGGCGTACAAAATCACGCCCGACTGTGCATCAAAAATGTACTGGAAATTACCCTCCTTGGCCACATCTTGTATGGCAGTGTTTACCTTTGCAAGGATTGGCTCCATTTCCTTTTGCTGCTTGGCAGCCATGTCGGCCTCCATTTTTTGGCCGTAGGCGTAAAGGTCTTCCTGCATTTTTTGCAGGTCTGCCGATACGGTCTCCTCTTCTTTCGGCGTCATTTCGCCACGTTGTTTTTTCTGTGCGGCGGCATCCTGCTTTTTGCTGAAAAGCGGTAACTTTTGCTTCGCCGTCTTTCTTCAAAATGGTCTGGTATGCCTCAAAGAGGATTGCAACTGCTTCATCTCCGGCAATTCACTGAGGATGGCAGCGGAGTTGACGTAGCCGAACTTCTGCGCTTGTGCCAAGTTGGCGAAGCAAGCGAGTACTGCGGTAATTAAACCTGCTTTAACGAAAGTCTTAATCATTGTACTAGAAAAGTTTTTCATGGTATGACTCGCCTCCGGCGCTTTCGCCGTTGCAGCGGTTTTTCCGTTTGTTAATAGTGCGCAAAATTAGCAAAAAGGTTGGCCATTGAATTGCGGAATGCGGATTTCGGATTTATGATTGGGTTTCGGGGGTACTCCGCAATCGCAAATCCGCATTCCGAAATCGAACTATTTCCGCTTCAACTTCTCCAGCACCTCGCCAGTTTTGTCATAGCTGGGGCTGGCGAAGAGCATTCCGGCGGAGCTGCTTTTGTCGAAGATGAAGTCGTAGCCCTTGTCGCTGGCGTAATCCTCGATGGCGGCGTACACCCGGTCTTGGATAGGCTGCACAAGTTCTTTGCGGCGTTGGAAAAGGGCACCATCTGGGCCGAATTTGTCCTTTTGAAGTTCACGGACTTTCTTTTCCATTTCCATGATTTCGTCTTCTTTTTTGCGGCGGGCATCATCGCTCATCAGCACTTGTTCGGCTTGGTAGCGGTTGTACTGGCCCTTGATGTTGTCGTATTCCTGGGCGATTTCTTGACGCCAGGTTGCAGCCACTTGGTCCAGTTCGTCCTGGGCTTTTGGTATTCGTCAATGCTTTCTAGGATGACTTTTACGTCCACGTAGGCGATGCGCTGTGCTTCAGCCTTGAAAGCAAAAGCGGCGATAAATAGAATTGCGAAAATTGTGTTCTTAACCATGATTGATTTTTTTTATTTTGATTTCAGTGAATTTGAAGAACGCCGTCAAAATTACGTCTTTCTCTTTGCACAGCGAAAGTTAAGACTCGAACTTGGCCTTGTTACAAAGGCATTTTATTAACTTTTTGATAAAAACCCTTGCAACTTGCTCTCAATGAACGATTTAAAGAGTTGGTGGTTGCCCGGATGCCCCATACTTTAACGCAGGTTTAACCAGCGCAAAACAAGGTTTAACAGTTTTAAGACGGGTTCAGGTTTCATTGGGTTTCAGGTTTCACGTAGGGCCTCCCCTGAAACCCAAAACCCTTTCAAAACTCCGCAACCACCTCTGCTTCCAACTCCCAATTGGCCCGAAGCTCCTCCAGCGTTTTCCGAATCACCCGTTCCGGCTGGCGGTGCAGGTCATAGCTGCCCGTCGTCCAGCGCCCGTTGCGGTCGAGGTCTTCAATCAGTTCGACAACGTAGGTGGCGGGCGGCAGCAGGTCAACCTTCACCTGGAAATCCACTGCATTTGCCACCGTCCATATTTTTATTGGCAGTGGTGCGTCGGGCTTGTCCAGCAGGTGTACCACGTATGCTTTGGCCGTATCAAGCTGCGTAACTTTCAACGTCAGCGTACCGTAGTCCTTGCGCAGCCCGACCGTTATTTTCTGCACGATGCTGTCGGAAAAGCCCAGCCCGAACAGGTCGGTGACGCCTCCCGGCAGCATTTGCAGCTCGTAACCAACGCCCTCTTTCCACGGAAAATTCACGATAAAACTCCGCTGTTCCAAAGAATCAATGCTCAGGAGAGGCTGAACGACAGTCTTCGAAGTGTCTTCGAACAGCCGGATTTTAGTAGCGTCGAAGCTGGCCAGCGGATGGGTGAACTGGAGTCGGTGTGGCTGACCCTGGGCAAGTTTCATTGGTTGACCAGTCTGTTTTACAGTGGTCGTGAGCTTTGCGCCAGCCAAAAAACCTGCCCGAAGTCCGCTTTTTACCAAAACCGTGTCCACACTGGTGTCTCGCTGCACGAACACCCGCCACGCCGTGTCCTGCACGGGGTGGTGGTACCAAAGCCGCAGCGTGTCCTTGTCGTTTTCAAAAACCACCACCTGCCCCACGCTGTCGAAACTGACGATCGTTCCGTCCGGCGGCTGGTTGAAAGTGAGCTTCACTTGCCCGTATTTCGTGGCTTCTTTGCTTCGCAAAAACAGGGGCTTTTCTTCTGCGAAGAGCCGCAGAATGACCGTCGGAACTAGGGGCTTGACTTGTTTTGAAGGTTGTAGCAAAGTATCCACGACCACGATTGCCGTATCGTTTTTCAGGCTGTCCTGCTGCACGGAGTCCAATTGCACAACACCCGCAACCACCTCGCCGAGCACCAGCGTACTGTCGAGAAACCCCACCTGCTCGGCATCGCTGTCGAAGCGGTAGTTGAGGTTCAGGTCGTTCAGTGCCACGACCTTGAAGTTGCCCGACTTCACGTTGTTCACCTTGAAGCTGCCCTCCTTGTCCGTCATCGCAAAATAGAACGGGCGATCTGTGCGCACTACTGAATCGGCCAAGTTTTCGTAGAGCATGAACAGCGTCTTGTCCACTGGTTTGCCCGTCCAGGCATCGGTGATTTTACCTTCCACCGACAATGAGTCAATATAGTCGCCAGTGGAAAAGACGAACAGGATGGGGTTCACGTTCCCTCCGTGATGTCACGGATGGCTTGCCCGAAGTTGATGACGTAAGTGGCGCTGTCCCGCAGCACCTCGTCCTTATCGAAAATGACCTGGATAGTTTTTTTTCTCCGCACGATTTCTGGGCGTTTGGCCAGCGGCGGTGAAATAACCACTTGTGTGAACACATCTTTCAGTTCCACCCACTCATCGAAGGCCAGCACAATGTCCTGTTTTTTGAAACGGGTCTGAAAATTTCGGGTGGAGCGGAGGGAGTCGAGTTTCGGCGGGTCAAGGTCCTTTGGGCCGCCCTCCGGTAGAATGGGGTTGGCACAACCGAAGAACACGGACAGGGCTAGCAGCAAAATAGTTCGGCAGTTCGGCAGGTAGCAGGTGGCAGTCCAGTTCGGCAGTCCTGTAGCCATTGGCGTTGATATTTTCAAATGACCTTTTTTCATAAAAACTCCGCAAAGCGGGGCCAAAGATGTTGCATTTGCCCAAGTTTAACAAACCAGCTTTGAGTTCGGCAGTTCGTCAGGTGGCAGTTGGCAGTCAGGGCCGTGGTGGCAGTACCTGACTCCAACTGCCCCTGACGAACTGCCGAACTGTTAACGTCCCCGCATCTCCACGTTCCTCGGATGAAAATTCAACACCGTCTCCTTCAAATAATCGGTGTCCAAGTGGGTGTAAATCTCGGTGGTGGTGATGCTCTCGTGACCCAGCATGTCCTGCACGGCCTTGAGGTCGGCACCGCCCTCGATGAGGTGCGTGGCAAAGGAGTGTCGGAAGGTGTGCGGGCTGATGTTCTTCTCGATGCCCGCCTTTTTTTGCGAGGTCTTTGATGATGAGAAAGACCATGATGCGGGTGAGCTTGCTGCCCCGACGATTGAGGAACAGCACGTTTTCGTTGTCCTTCTTGATTTTCAAATGCCGCCTCATGCCTTCCACGTAAAAGCCGATATGCTTCACCGCCTCCTCGCCGATGGGCACGAGGCGTTCCTTGTCGTTTTTGCCCAGCACCTTCACAAACCCCACGTCGAAGTGCAGGTTGGAGATGCGCAAGTTGATGAGTTCCGTCACCCGTAGGCCGCAGGCGTAGAGCGTTTCGACCATGGCCCGGTTGCGCAGGCCAAGTGGGTCGCTGTGGTCAATGGCGGCGAGCATCCGCTGAATTTCGTCGTAGTTGAGCACCTCCGGTATCTTGCGGTCGAGCTTGGGTGTTTCGAGCATCTCGGTGGGGTCGGTCTGAAGGATATCTTCCACGAGCAGGTAGCGATAAAACGCCTTGATGCCCGAAATCAGGCGGGCTTGCGAACGCACATCGAGGCCAAGTTCGTTGAGCCATTTGAGCATTTTTTGGAAGTCCGTCAGCGCTAGGTCGCCGGGGTTTCGCATGGGGTTTGGTTGCCCTTCGGACAATGTTTCCGCCTTGGCAAGTCGCTGTAAGTCAAGGTATTGCACCAGCTTCCCGATGTCCCGCAGGTACGCCTCGATGGTGTTGCCGGACATGGAGCGCTCCAATAACAAGTACGCATGAAATCCTTTAATGTATGATGGCCACATGTGGGAGTTTTGAGTTTTGAGTTATTGAGTATCGAGTTGGAGCATCGAACTCAAAACTTGATAACTCAAAACTAATATTTAATCCTCGGGTCGGTAAATGCGTACAAAATATCCGCTAGCAACATCCCCGCCACCGTGAGCACCGAACCAAGCATCAGCACGGTAAAAACAATCGGCCAGTCTTTTTGAAAATGGCGTCGTAGGTCAGCAGGCCCATGCCTGGTATGTCGAAGATGACCTCGATGGCCACCGACCCCGCTATTGCTGCAGGCAGCACCGAAGCAAAAAGCGTGATGAGCGGAAAAAGCGCATTGCGAAAGCCGTGTTTCCAAATCACTGCCCGCTCCGGCAGCCCCTTCGCACGGGCGGTGCGTATGAAGTCCTGCCCAAGCACGTTGGCCATGCCGCCCGCGCTTGCCGGGAAATGTAGGCCACTGATGGGTACGTCACACAGAAAATTGGCAACAGCAAGTGCGGCACTGCCAGCCAGATTTGCTTCCACCAAGGAGCTGAGGTAGGGATGTCGTCGGGAAATTTGCTGGGGAAAATGTCCATGCCGTACTCCCGGTTGGTAAAAAAAATGAGCAGCATGGTGCCCACCCAAAACGTAGGCAGCGAGTACATCATGAACAGCCCCGAGGAGGTGATTTTGTCAAATCGCTGGCCTCGTTTCACCGCCGACCAGGTACCCAACGGCACGGCAATCAAGAAGGCTAAAAAAATGGCCGGCACATTGACCACCAGTGTCCAAAACAATGCAGGTTTCACCTGCTTGGCTACTGCTTGCCGTTTGTGAAGCGAGGTGCCGAAATCGCCCCGCACGAAGCCCATCAGCCACGTATGGTATTGATTGTCAAGGCCGTACCAATGGAAGGCTGGGAGCCAAAGCTTGCTGGGCGTGGCCTCTTTTTCAGCGTTTCGTAGTTTTTTTTTAGGGTAATAAATTCAGTGCCGAGCGCTTCCGACAGTGCCGGGCTTTCGCCAAAGGCGGCCTCCATTTCCTTCAGCCGGGTCGTGATGGCGCCTTCCTGGTATTTGATGTACAGCTCTCGAAACGGGATTTTCAAGGGCATTGCCGCTGCCACCAAACTGCTGTCCGTCAGGCCGAGCAGCTTGAGGTCGAAGGAGCGGACGCTGTTGTACCAAGCTTCCACCAGCGGCCAGTTGCCGTACTGCCCAATGAGTTTTTCGAGCGTGGCCCGCCGGAAGCCGATGAACACCCGGTGCAGGGTGTCTGGGTAGGCTTGGGAAGTGATGGAAAAATAGAAGGCGGGTTTGTCCAAATGAAAGTCGGCGGCAGCTTGTGCGTAGCCATTTTCCGCAGCGAGGAGGTCGTTTGGCGTCGAATATCTGCCAAAAGCATCTTCTCCCAAGTATTGCGAAACGGGGTCACCGGGTGCCAGCCTGCTCAACCCAAACGACAACAGACTCACCAACAAGAGCGTCGGAATGAACAGCAGGATGCGTTTGAGGAGATATTGGAACATGGCTGTATTGCTGGATTGCTGAATTGTTAAATTGCTTCAGGCTCAAATCAACAATACAGCAATCCAACAATTTAACAATCGCTATTTCTTCAATTTCAAATGCTGCAACGAAATGCCGAGGCGGTTTACCACTGGCTCGAAACGCTGGTGGAGGACGATGCGCTCCTGTGGGCTGAACAGGAAAATGACAGGCTGTTCGTTGTAGATGAGCTGTTGAAAATCCTTGTAGAGCTTCGTGCGAGTGGCCTCGTCCGGTGCATTTTGGATGGCGTCAATCAAGGCATCGGAAGCGGCATTGCCGAAGCGGGAGTAGTTGGTGCCGCCGGGTACGGCGCTGTCGGTGTGCCAGAGTTGCTTAGGGATCGTCTGCCACGGGCTGGGCGTTTGCGCCACGGGCTGCGAGTTCAAACTCGCCATTCTTCAGTTTTTCGCCTAAAACTTTTCCCTCTACGCCCAGGGTTCTATTTCAATGCCTACTTTCTGGGCATTGTTCTTCAACAACAGCGAGAAGTTTTCAGAGAAAGTGCTGCCCGTGGTGTAGAGGTATTGCAGCTTCAACTCTACCACGACTCCATCAATGGTTTTATCCACCGTGCCGTTGCCATTGCTGTCCTTCCAACCTGCATCAGCCAGCAGCTTGCGTGCACCATCCGACCACCCTGTGTCATCCGGTGATTTTGAAGTTCCGTCGAGGTTCATGGGGATGGGCTTGAGCGAAGAATCATAGTATTTTTTATCTGGAAAAAAAGGCCCTACCACCCGCTCGGCGAGACCGTCGTACAGGTCTTTTATAACCATGTCCATATCAACGCATTGCGCCAGCGCCCGACGTACCCGTTTGTCGGCCAGTTTTGGGTTGCGGTTTTGTATGGCCGTGTAGAAGTAGGTGTAGGTCGGCGGCGTGAAGAAGTTGTAGATTTTTTGCACAAAATCCACCTGACGAAGTTCGGTGAACTGCTTGGCGTTCAGTTCCGTCGCCATGTCCACGCTCTCATCTTTGATGGCGGCAATGGCAGCTACATCGTCTTCGATGGGTAGGAAGATAATCGTGTCAGGGTAGGCTTGCAGCAGCGGGTACTGTCCGGCCAGCTTTTCGCCCCACCAGTTTTGCTTCTTGGCCAAGACGACACGCTGGTCGTCCACCCACTCTGCCAGCTTGTAGGGGCCAGAACCAGCGTTGATTTCACGGGCGAACTTCGGCGACGTATACGCATCGGCGAACTGTTGGAGGGCGGGGTCGGCTGCCAGCGGGGCGGCTTTTACCGGATCGGTGAGGTCTTTTAAGACAAATTTTTTCATCAAACCACCTTCGTCATAAATATGCTCGGGCAACACCGGCAGCGAGGAGATGGCCTCCATGTTGAGGAAATATTTTTTGTTGGTAAAAATCGTGAACTGTTTCGGGTTGCTCTCGTCCACTTTGATGTCCCGCACGAATTCCACGTAGCCCAGAAAGCGCTGCGTGGGCATTTTTGGGTTAAAAAGTGCCTTGAGCGTGAACTCGTAGTCACTGCCCGTCACCGGCTTACCGTCGTCCCAAGTGGCCTCCGGCAATATTTCGTAGGTGAAACTTTGCCCTCCCGTAAACTCCCCTTCTGTGATGTCCTGCGCAGTTGGGGCAGCCTTGATAAGCTGCGGCGAAAGCACAAGTGCCTGATAATCAAAGTTCATCATGTTTTGGAAAATCAGGTCCGAAGGAACCCGCTCGTACTTCGTGTGAGCCAGGTAGGGGTTCAGCGTGGTGATGGCCGCCGCTTGCCGCACCCGCACGGTGTTGTCGTTGTGCTTCCAACCAGTTTCATCTTTGTGGCAAGAAAAAACAAGCATCGTGGCCACAATTGCCAAAGGGAGGGTAAATTTGATTTTTTTCATTTTGAGATTTTTTGAACCGGAAGCAATTTTCTATGTTCCGGCAATGAACGCCCGAAGTTAGGAGAAATTGGGTAAATTGGTGGAACTGGTTAAATTAGTTGAACTGTTTGAAATCCTGAATTTTCACCTGCCCAATCCCAATTCAACCAATTCACAAATTCAACCAATTCACCAGTCAAACCATGTCCACCATCCTCATCGCCGGAGGCACCGGCCTCGTCGGAAAATACCTCAGCCAGATGCTCCAAGCCGCTGGCCACACTGTGCTGCACCTCAGTCGCAAGCAGGATTCGGGGGCAAAATTCCCCGCATACGCCTGGGATTTGTCCAAAAAGACCATTGACCAAGCCGCTGTTGACCGAGCGGATTACATCATCAACCTGGCCGGGGCGGGCATCGCCGACCAGCGCTGGACGCCTGAACGAAAGCGCCTCATCATCAGCAGCCGGGTGGATAGCACGCTGCTCCTCAAGGCCGCCATCGAGCGCCGCCCGACCCCGCTCAAGGCGTTCATTTCTGCCTCCGCCGTCGGCTTCTATGGTAGCCGTGGCGACCAGTTGATGACTGAAGATGACCCTGCTGGCAAGGACAGTTTCCTCGCCGAATCGGTGGCAGCGTGGGAGAAGGCTGTGGAAAAAATCGCTGAAACCGGGCTTCGCACAGTGGTGCTGCGCATCGGCGTGGTGCTCTCAACCTGTGGCGGGGCGCTGGAGAAAATGCTCATCCCCTTCCGTTTTTTCAATGCTACCTATTTCGGCAACGGCCAACAATGGATGTCATGGATTCACATTGACGACATCTGCCGGATGTTCATGGCAGCGATTGAAAACGAACAACTTAACGGCATTTACAACGGCGTGGCACCGCATCCCGCCCGCAACCGTGACCTTGTGGTTAAACTAAAAAATGCCTTGGGCAAGCCTGCCATTCTATTGCCTGCGCCGGAGTTTGCCCTTCGGGCGGCTATGGGCGAAATGGCCGACGTGGTCTTCGACAGCACCCGTGTTTCTTCCAAGAAAATCGAAGCCACTGGTTTTAGATTCCAGTTTCCCGATTTGTTGCCCGCCCTCGGAGACTTGTTACGGAGAAAAATTTGAACTTTGCGAAAAACAGACGATAGATAATAGACATTAGACACTAGTCAGGCTTGTCTCCATTCTAATGTCTATCGTCTTTTATATCCGAAACATGTTCCGATTCGAGCATCCATCCTACCTCTACGTCTTCGCACTTTTGCCACTATTGGCCGTGGTGTTTTGGTTTTTTTGGCGCTGGCGCAAACAGGCAATTGGTCGCTTTGCCGAGCCTCACTTGGCCTCACTGCTTATGCCGGAGGCTTCCCGCTGGAAACACCGCCTTAAATTCGGACTCGCCCTGCTGGCAATGGCATTCCTCATCGTAGGCATGGCCAACCCGCAGTGGGGCAGCAAGCGGGAAAAGGTGAAGCGCAAGAGCGTGGACGTGCTCATCGCCCTCGACATCTCGAACAGCATGTACGCCCAAGACATTCCCCCCAGCCGACTGGAGCGGGCGAAGAAATTTGCGGAGAACCTCGTGGAAAAGCTCAAAGGCGAGCGTATCGGCCTAGTTTACTTCGCTGGGAGTGCCTACCTCCAGATGCCCATCACCACGGACTACGCCGCCGCCGAACTGTTTCTACGAAGCGCCAGTCCTGAGCTTGCCGCCTCGCAGGGCACTGCAATCGGCGACGCAATCGGTGTTGCCCGCAGGGCTTTCCAAACGGACGAAAGCAAGTCGCACAAGGCCCTCGTCATCATCACCGACGGGGAAGACCACGACGGGGAAGCCATTGCGCAAGCGGAAAAAGCGAAGGAGGAGGGCATCATCCAATTCACGGTGGGCGTGGGCACTGCTAAAGATAGCCCCATCCCGATGAACATCGGCGGGCGGGAGGACTACAAACGAGACGAGACTGGCCAGCCCGTCCTCACAAAACTCAACGAGGAGGTGTTAAAGGAACTGGCCGGGAAGGGCGGCGGTACCTATTTCCACATCAATAATGGCGATGCCGCCGTGGCCGAGGCGCTGCAAACCCGCATTGACCAACTGGAAAAACAGGAGTTGGAGGTGCGGGCGTTCTCGTCGTACAACAGCTATTTTCAGTATTTCATCTTCATCGGACTGGCGCTGCTGGTGGTGGAGTGGTTGATTTCTTGGCGGAAACACAAGCTGGAGGAGCGGGATATTTTCGGGTGAGGATATTTCAGGACGAGATATATTCGGAGACCGTGTATTGAACTTTACGGCAAGGAAAAACGATAGATATTATGCAATAGACCATAGGCCGGGGGCCATCTAAAGCCTATTGCCTAAAGTCTTGAGTACCATGTTCCGATTCGAACACCCCACATACCTCTATGCATTTGCTTTACTGCCGTTGTTGGCCGTTGTGTTCTGGTTGTTTTGGCGCTGGCGCAAACAGGCGATTGGCCGCTTTACCGAGAGCCACCTAATACCACTGCTCATGCCGGAAGCATCCCGCTGGAAACACCGCCTAAAGTTCGGGTTGGTACTGTCGGCATTGGCCTTCCTCATCCTCGGGGCAGCCAATCCACAGTGGAGCGGCAAGCGGGAGAAGGTCAAACGAAAGGGCGTGGATGTAATTATCGCCCTCGACATCTCAGTAAGCATGTACACCCAAGACATTCCGCCTAACAGGCTGGAACGGGCAAAAAAATTTGCTGAAAAACTCGTCGAAGAACTTAAAGGCAACCGTGTCGGCATCGTCTATTTTGCCGGGGAAGCCTACCTCCAAATGCCCGTTACCACAGACTATACCGTCACCCAGATGTTCCTCCGCATTGCCAACCCCGACATGGCGGGGACGCAAGGTTCGGCCATTGGCGAGAGCATCAGCATTGCCCGTAGGGCGCTACAAGAGAGCGGCAAGGACTCGCACAAGGCGCTCGTGCTCATCACCGATGGCGAGGACACAGGCGGCAAGGCAATAGAAGAAGCCCAAAAAGCACGGGAAGAAGGCGTCATACAGTTCACCATTGGCGTTGGTACGACGGAAGGGGCGCCCATTCCTATCATGTCAAACGGTGCATGGGTGTACAAGAAGGACGAGAACAAAGAAACTGTGCTATCCCGCCTCAACGATAAAATGCTTCAAGACCTCGCCGAAAAGGGCGGCGGCATGTACTTCAACGTCATCGACGGCGACGATGCCGTGGCCGACGCATTGCAAGCCCGTATCGACAAGCTGGAGAAACGGGACTTCGAGGTACAGGGCTTCTCCTCGTTCAACAGCTATTTTCAGTATTTTATCTTTCTTGGCTTGGTGCTGCTGGTGGTGCATTGGTTCGTTTCTTGGAAAAAGCACAAGCTGGAGGAGCGGGATATTTTCGGGTGAGGATTTTGACGCCAAGACTTTCTACCAATAACCAACTTATGTGATATTTGACGCTACCTCAATTTCTGCCTTGATTTCATTGATTATTTCTTCAACCGTTTTACTCGTCCAAGCTGTTATTTTGTTTTCAATAATCTCAATATTGAGGTTGTTCGCTTTATTTTAAATTCCTTTCATGAATCACATGAATCGTTGCCCTAAACAATGAAAGCTGCGCTGCGTGGTATTTTTCGGCAGCTTTAGTCAGTTTCTCTTCTGATAAATTATTTCTAATCGCAAGCTTAAGTGCTAGCTTCTTCCGAGCAAGTTGTTGTTCCTTTTTTGCAGGTTCTAATCTAGGTACAAAGCTTGGCATTTCATTGAATTTGACTTCACTTTGTGTACCATATCCACGATTGAAGAGTTCCAATTCTTTGATTAAAATACCTGGTAAAGTAATTTTTAGTTAACCACCCACCAGCTCCAAAAACTCATCCTCCGTCAATATCGTCACCGTGCCTAGCGCCTGCGCTTTTTTCAGTTTGCTACCCGCATCTTCCCCCACGATTAAGTAGTCGAGGTTGCCGCTCACGGCGCTGATGTTTTTCGCCCCGGCGGCTTCGGCCTTGGCTTGGGCTTCCTTGCGGCCCATTTTCACCAGCGTTCCGGTAAACAAAATCGTCTTCCCAGAAAGTGGTGCGTCGGCGCTTACGACCCTCCGTTTGTCCTCGTCCGTCTGGTTGAAATTGACGCCGAGCGACTCCATGTCTTGCAGGATGTCCACGTTTTTTTCATTCTGAAAAAACCGGATGACATTGTGCGTCAGCACCGGCCCGATGTCCTTGATTTGGCGAAAACGCTCCTCGTCCCAATCCTTCAAATCCCACACATTTTCGATTTCAGCCGCCAGAATCTTGCCCGCCTTGATGCCGAGGTGGTGGATGGTCAGGCTGTGCAGGAAGCGGTAGAGCGGGTTCTTTTTCGCCTTCTCAATGGCCGCCCGGAGGTTGGTGGCCGATTTTTCACCGAAGCCCTCCAGCTTCGCAATCGCCTCATAATCAAGGCGGTAGATGTCGGCGATGCTGTGCAGCCAGCCCAATCGGTAGAACCGCTCGATTTGGCTCTCGCCGAAGCCGTCAATGTCCATCGCATTTTTGGAGACGTGGTGAATCATACGCTGCAAGAGTTGCGCTTCGCAATCGGGGTTCTCGCAGCGCCAGGCGGCCTCGTCCTCCGCCCGCACCAGTTCGCTCTTGCAGACGGGGCAATTGGTCGGGAAAACAATCTCCCGCTCCGAGCCGTCCCGCAGTTCTTCCATCGGTTTCACGATGTACGGAATCACGTCGCCCGCCCGCTCCACTAGCACCGTGTCGCCGAGGCGCAGGTCTTTGTTTCGTATAAAATCCTCGTTGTGCAGGCTCACCGAGGAGACCGTCACACCCGCCAGCGCTACTGGTTCCAGCTTCGCAACGGGCGTGATGCTGCCCACTTTGCCCACTTGGAACTCCACGTTGAGCAGCTTCGTGGTGGCCTGTTTCGCCTTGAACTTGAAGGCGATGGCCCAGCGTGGGTGGTGCGTTGTGCTGCCCGCCCGCTGTTGCAGTTCGAGGCTGTTGGCCTTCACCACCATGCCGTCAATTTCGTATGGATACATCTGTCGCCTTACCTGCCATTCGGCGCAAAAGGCGGCTACTTCTACTATGTTTTTACAAACTCTTCGCTCTGAAATACCCCATTGAGGAGGGCGGAGTGCTAGTGGGATTTTGAAACCCAAGTTCCCCAAGAAATACAATCAAGTCATCGTGGGTTCTAAATTCATTTAAAACATTACGTCCATTGGCATCCACGGCGTAGCCGAGTTGGTAAATGAATGCCTCGATGCGGCGGCTGGCCGTTTCGGAAGGGTCTTTGGTGCGCAGACCGCCCGTGGCGGCGTTGCGGGGATTGGCGAAAAGGGTAAGCTCGTCGGCGGCCCGTTGCTCGTTCATTTTCACAAAAACATCCTTGCGGATGAGCGCCTCGCCCCGCAGTTCCGCCTTGACAATGCCAAACTTGGAGAACTCCGCTCGCAGCGGCACGGAGCGCAGGGTGCGGATGTTCGGAGTGATTTCGTCGCCGAGGGTGCCGTTGCCACGGGTGGCGGCCCGCACCAGTTGGTCGTTTTCATACACGAGGGCGATAGTGCCGCCGTCGAATTTCGGCTCCACGCAGTACTCGATGTCAAGGTCGGCGGGCAGGCCGAGGTAGTTCTTGATGCGCTCATCGAAGCTGGCGAGGTCGGCGGCGTCGTAGCTGTTGTCGAGGGAGAGCATGGGCGTGAGGTGTTCGACCAATGCGAAATCTTCCGTCAGGTCGCTGCTTACCCGCTGCGTCGGCGATTCGGGCGTGACGAGTTCGGGGTATTTCGACTCAATGCCCTGGAGCTTTTTGTAGAGCATGTCGTACTCGTAGTCACTGACGACGGGGTCGTTCTGGGCGTAGTAGCGCCATTCATGGTAAATGATGGTTTCCCTCAGTTCGGCGGCGATGGCCGAGGCGTCGAGGGCATTCGCAGGGTCGGGCGCTTGCAGCAGTCGCTTGGACAGGTCGAAAAGGCGGCGTTGTTCTTCTTTTGTGTACATGAACGAGATTGTGAGAGTTTGAGGGGTGAGAGCGTGAGCAGTGGCGCAAAGTTCTACTTTTTGGCGTATGCCACGTTTCCGCTCCGAAAATCTTCCCGCACCGGATGGAACACATCGAGGATGCGGCAACGGGTGAGCGCTCGCCCGGAATGCGGCACGTTGGACGGGATGACGAGTACGTCGCCTTGGCGCAGGACCATCATTTTGCCTCCGAGCACAAACTCGAACTCGCCTTCCAGCACGTTGGCAACCTGCTCGTGGAAATGGGCGTGTTCGGGCAAATCGGCCCCGGCTTCGATGTCCACGTAGGCGAGTGTCATGGTTTCGGTGTGGATAAGTCGGGCGGTGAAGCCTTTCGAGATTTCGAAGGATTCGATGTCGGTGAGGGTGAGTTTCATTGCTGTATTGTTATATTGTTGAATTGTTTTTGAGCGTACAACAATACGGCAATTCAACAATTTTTTTCAAAAAATTTCCCCTCGAATGCAAACCTTTTTGTGTAAAAATTGAAGAAGAACAGCACCCCGGTCACGATGATTTTGGCGAGCACAGGCCAAGTGGTGAGCAGTGGGATTTTCACCAAAAAGTACATCATCGCCACGCCTACTCCCCAACCAATGACCGAAAAAATCATGGAAATGACGAAGGCCGAATGCACGCTGCGTTTCAGGTCGAAGATGAAGCGCTTTTGCAAATAAAAATTGACCACCACGGCGATGGGGTACGAAATAGTATGCGCCGTGACGGGGTCAAACCACAGCCAATCGAGCAAGAAGAACAGGGCGTAGTCAACCCCCGTGGCGATGACGGAGGAGGTGAGGAATTTCGCTTGGGCGAGAGGATATTTTTTTTGAAAAATGCTCATGCAGATTGTCTGCCGTTCTCCAGTTCTTTCTCAAAAAACGCCCGCACCGCCGTCCAGTCATCCACCCTCGTGAACCGCTCCTCCTCCGTGTTGTGCGAAGCAGTGAAAAGTAGGCCCTTCCCCTTGAAGTGCTCCAGGTTCCAGGCATGGTCGTCAATCATGTAGTCGGCTTGGATGATGCGCTTGTCGCCGCAGAGCACAAGCCGCTGCCAGCCGATGAACGGGAAATGCTGGTCGAGCCAGTCCAGCTTGTCCCGGAGCGAGTTGCGGAACTCGGTGGCAGCGGTCACGGCAAACACATCGTAGTGTTCGGCGAGCCATTTCACCACCTCCTGACTGCCCTCCATCACTGGCAGGTCGGCAAAGAAACCCTCCTCTTGGAGGTAGCCCCGAATGTGTGCGGCGTTCGGCAGTTGGTAGATTTTTTTGCCCCACCATTCCTCCCGTGGAGGCCGTACTCCGAAATCTCGCTCGTAAAAATCGAGGAACTTGGGCACCACGTCGGCCATGACTTCGTCCATGTCAAGGGCGATGCGTTTTTTGTGGATGGGGTTGTTTTCCATGAATTCTTCGAGTGGTGTTTTGTACATCAGAATAAGTAAAATTGATTGTTGTATTATTGAAAAATGGGCGTCTCAGCAGCAGCCCCAATCGTAAATCGTCATTCGTAAATCGTAAATTTCTTCATCCCCCATTCACCTGGTTCATCGCCAGCGCAAGCCCAATCGTACCAAATGCCTTGACGCCATCGGCAGCCTTCCTCAGGATATCGGGCAGGGCTTCCTGCTCTTTTTTGTCCCACTCGCCCAGCACGTAGTCCACCTGCTGGCCCTTGTGGAACTCGTCGCCGATGCCGATGCGCAGCCGGGCGTAGTTGTTGCCGCCGTTGAGTTGGTCAATGCTTTTCAGGCCGTTGTGGCCGCCGTCGGAGCCGTTGCCCCGGAGCCTGATTTTGCCGAAGGCAAGGTTCAGGTCGTCGAGCACCACGAGCAGGTTTTCCTTCGGTATGTTGTGCTTTTGGAGCCAGTAGCGCACAGCCTTGCCGCTCAGGTTCATGTACGTGCTGGGCTTCAGCATGATGAAGGTGCGGCCCTTGTGGCGGAACTCCGCCAGGTCGCCCAAGGTGTCGTTCTTGAACTTGACTTCAAATTCCTTGGCCAGCAGGTCTACCACTTCGAAGCCAACGTTGTGGCGGGTATTGTCGTAGTCGGCGCCCATGTTCCCGAGGCCGGCGATGAGGTACTTCATTTTAGTTTGCAGTTCGTCAGTGGGCAGTTGGCAGTCAGTGCCAACTGTCTGACTGCCGAACCGAACTGCAAAAGTACATTGCCTTTGTACTTTTTACGTTGTACTTTGCATCCTAGTTTTTTAATTGGAAAAATAGTTGACAATCAGCCCGTTGCATCCAATCTCAACAACTCAATATCCCGATATCCCCATCCATGCAGAAAAAACTCACGGACATCCTTTATTCTTTCCCCTTCCAACTGCTGGTGCTGCACCTGCGCAGCAACCTGTTGCTCATTGGGGTTTGGGTGCTGCTGGCGTTGATGATGTTGGGAAAATTTGGCGGCGGATTCGGGTTGAGCTACTTGTTCCTATCACCGGAATACCTGGGCGAGGTGGGGTTCATGAGTTTTTTTTTCGTTGGGGCCGGGTTCGGTGGAATGGTGGTGAGCTGGAACCTGACCACTTACCTCCTCAGTGCTTACCGTTTTTCGTTTTTGGCATCATTGGGCAAGCCGTTCGCCAAATTTGTGCTCAACAACTTGGTAGTGCCGTTATCCTTCGCCGTGCTTTTTTTGGTCTGTCAGATTCGATTTGGGATTTGGCACGAGCTGATGCCGTTGGGCGAGGTGCTCTGGAACAGCGTTGGTTTTCTCACTGGCTTCGCAACGTTGGTGTTCGTGGTGGCGCTCTACTTTCAGTTTACCAATAAGGATATCACCAGTTTTTCAAAAAATGAAGTTAATAATGCCGACCCAGAAAGCCACCCCGTCGTCACGGACATCCGCCTGAACCGCAACCAGTGGCGGGTGGACACCTACCTCACGGACAGTCTGCGCCCCCGCCTCGTGCGCAGCGTGGCGCATTACGATGCCGCCATTTTACTCAAGGTTTTTCGCCAGAACCACCTCAACGCTCTCCTCGTTCAACTGTTCACACTGGTGCTGCTCGTGCTGCTGGGGGCGCTCATTGACCGCCCGGCCTTTCGGATACCCACTGGGGCCAGCATTTTCCTGCTGGGCAGCACCGTGATTGCGGTGGCAGGGGCTATCTCATTTTGGCTAGGCTCGTGGCGCATCACGGGGCTGATGGTGATGCTCATCCTCATCAATTTCATCACCCGCTTCGACTTTTTTCACCATAAAAACAAGGCTTACGGCATGGACTACACCGTGCCGCCAAGCCCCTACCAGCTCGACAGCCTGCAAGCCTCCTGCTCTCAGCAGGCCGTGGACGCCGATATGGCCGCCACCCTCGAAATCTTGGAAAAATGGAAGCGCAAGGCCGCTGGGCCAAACGGTGAGAAGCCCAAGATGGTCTTTTTTTGTGTAAGCGGCGGGGGCCTCAAGGCGGCCACTTGGGCGATGGAGGTGTTGCAGCACGCCGACAGCATGACCAACGGCCAGTTCATGGAACACACGGTGCTGATGTCTGGCGCATCGGGCGGGATGATGGGCACGTCATACTTCCGGGAGATGGTGCTGCGGCGGCAGCAGGGCGAGCCGATTGACCTCTACGACCGGCAGCACGTGGCCGATATTTCAAGGGACTTGCTCAACCCGATTTCGTTCACCATCGTCACCAACGACATGTTCCTGCCCTGGGCCAGTTTCGAGCAAGGCGGGCAGCGCTACAAAAAGGACAGGGGCTATATTTTTGAAAAAGCCTTCAACGAAAACACCCACAACCGCCTCGAAAAGACCATCGGAGACTATGCGCAGCCAGAGCGGGAGGCGCTTATCCCGATGGTGTTCATAACGCCCAGCATCGTCAACGACAGCAGGCGCATGGTCATCTCGGCGCAGCCCGTTCGCTACATGATGTTGGAGCCTGCTGGCGTGAAAATGCCCGGTTCGCTTCGGGTAGATGCGGTTGATTTCCGCAGTTTTTTTGCTTCGCAAAACGCAGACAGCCTGCGCTTCACCACGGCGCTGCGCATGAACGCCACCTACCCGTATATCCTGCCCAACGTCAACCTCCCGAGCGACCCGCCCATCGAGGTGCTGGACGCCGGGTTCCGGGACAATTTCGGCCTGAAATCGGCCACACGTTTCATGCACGTTTTTAAGGATTGGATTCGGGAAAACACCAGCGGCGTGGTGGTCGTGGTGGTGCGGTCGTTCGAGCGGCAGCAGGAAATCAAGTCGAACGTGAACCGGGGCATCCTGGAGACCCTGCTCAACCCCCTCGAAATCGCCTTCAAAGTGATGAACCTCCAGGACTACGAGCACGACAACAGCCTTGGCTTCCTCTACGACCTACTAGGCCCCGACCAGCTCGAAATAGTGCGCCTCACCTACCACCCCAGCGAGGAGTTGAAGGACTCCCCCATCAGTTTCTACATCACCAACCGGGAGCGGGCGGATCTGCGCCGGGCCATCGGCTCGGAGGAAACAGTGCAGGGCTTGGAGCGGCTGCGGGAGTTGCTTCAGTAGTTGGCAGCTTGACAGTTGGCAGTTGGCAGTCAGGGAATACCGTGATTGAACTGAACTGCTGGTGGTCAAACTATCAATCTTCAACAACAGGCTTCGCCAAAACAACGTTAAGGAAAAGATTTTGAAAAAGGTGGTACGAGCTTTTAGAAATGGTAGCCTTCCCAATTCATCATTCAACATTTTATCATTCATCATTCCCAAGTGCTAACTTTGCCCGCCGAAAACCGAAAATCGGGCGTTTTTACAAAAAAAATAATCCGTGAAAAAGAGATTTCTAGCCATTTTTTGCTTCGCAATATTTTCCCAAAGCCGCCTCCAAGCGCAGCAGGGCGTTGAGTCCGGTGTCTGGTTGGCCGCCGTCAACTACTTTGGCGACCTGAACACCAACATGCGCCTCAACCGCCTTGGCCCCGCTGCGGGCTTCGGCTTTCGCTATAATTTCAACGAGCGGGTCTGCGCCAAACTCAGCGGCAACATCGGTAGGGTGGAGGCCTACGACTCCGATTCCCCCAACATCTTTGAAAAGGCCCGCAACCTCAGTTTCCGCTCCATCGTGGCAGATGCTGGTGCGCAACTGGAGTTCAACTTCCTGCCGTATATCCACGGCAGCAAGGATCAAAACTGGACGCCCTACCTTTTCGCTGGCCTTGGCGTCAGCTATTTCAACCCAAAGGCCGAGCTAGACGGCAAGTGGCACGAACTGCGCCCGCTTGGCACCGAAGGGCAGTTCAAGGGCGAGGAGTATTTCACTGTGGCCGGTGGATGGGTCTATGGCGCAGGCTTCAAGGTTGATATCAACTACGAGTGGAGCCTCAACATTGACATCAGCGCCCGCCGCCTGTTCAGCGACTACCTCGACGATGTGAGCCGCACCTACCCCGACCCGGGCGACGTGCAAGACCTCCGTGGCGACGAAGCCCTGCCATTCATTGACCGCTCGCTGGAGCTATTCCAAAAAGACCCAGACTTTTTTACCCGAAACAACATTGAAGCGCCCATCGGCGAGCCTGGCCGCCAGCGTGGTGACAGCAAGAGCAATGATACCTACGTCTATTTTGGCATCGGCATCTACTACTATTTTGGTGACTTGAAATGCCCGTATGAGAAATGACCTTTATTGGTGGGCTGCCCCAGCGACTCGTTCAATTGCCGGGGCTTATGCATAAAATAGTGAGCGGCTGATTGCCGCCCATTCGGTGGAAACTTCGGTGGCTTTCCAAGCCAAGGCAGAAAGAACTGGCAAGTGCTTTGTATTGGGGCAAGATTGGAGCTTTCGAGGCTATCGTAAGACCGTGACACTTCCAGATATTACGTTTTCTTTCCCTCACACCTGTAATGGATTTTGTAAAGAAAAACGCCAGGGTTTACCGGTTGGCCCTTGTAGAAACCATCCCATTTTTCGAGGGTGTCGTCCGTCCTGTACACGATATTGCCCCAGCGGTCGAAGATTTCAAAGGCCAGCAGCACGCCCGTGGCGAACGGGTTGCTGATGCCAAACCTGTCGTTCAGGCCGTCGTCGTTGGGCGTGAAGGCCGATGGCAGCAGGATGTCGCCGCATTCAACGGTGGTGGGGTCAACGACGATGATGCGGAGGGAGTCTTCCGACTTGCAGTTGTCGTCGTCAAGCATCGTGAGCATATAAGTCGTTGTCTCTGAGGGCGTTATAACTGGATTTGGAATATCGAAGTCAATCACATTGGTGGTTGGCGTCCAGTCGAATGAATTGGCGCAAGTATTCGTAAGCTGCACAGGAACAGACTGGCCGAGAAAAATCGTCGTGTCGTTTACCCCGGTGGCTTTCAGTCCAGTTTCGATTTGGTCTGGCGAAAGGTACAGGTCTTCTATATCCTGCAAGCTTAGCGCCCGGCTGTACATCCGTATTTCATCAAGATATCCTTTGAAGTCCTCGTCAATGTTGCAATCGCTACTGCCCACGGTAAGCGGTTCGCTGTTGCTGATGTTGACCCGAAGGCTGCCTGGCGCATTCACCTCGCCCAACTTTGCTTTGTTCACGTACAGCGTGGTGGTGGCTCCTTTCCTCACCACAACGACGTGATACCAGCACGAAACTGGTAAAGTCTTGCTGATGGAGGCGGTGATGGTAGGACTTTCCGAAAGCTCCACGCTCAGGCTCCTGTTGGCAGCATTGAAACGGATAACGAACGCTGCGTCGCCCGTGCAGCCTACTTTTTTTGCGAAAAGCGCTTGGTTTGCAGCGCTATTGGTGGTAGGCTTAAAATAAAAGCTCAATGAAAAATCAATGGTGGAGAAGGTTTCTTCCACCCTTTGCCCAAAGACATAAAACCAGTCGTCGTCCCCGTCGAAGTACCTTGAATTGCCATCCACGCCGCAGCCGCAGGCTTCGTCACCGTTCACAAACAACTGAATGGCGGGGTCGCCACCTTCGTCTTCAACAGCGCAGCCATTTTTGTTAAAAGAAAGGTGCGTCACCAAGTTCTCCCCCACCTGAGCACATAGGTTCAGGGAAATAAACAGCGTAAGTAGAATGGTCAAAAATCTCATCGGAATTATTCGGTTTTTATTGAAATGGCGGCAAAGTTCTGCGTTTTATCTGAACTTAACTGCCCAATTCTTGCAAAAACGCTCGCATGTTGAGGGCCACTTGTTCGAATCCGTTGTAAAACGCCCGTTGCTTCGCAATATTTTGGGTGCAAATCGAACTAATCAAGTAATAAATCCTTCTTTAACAAGAATTTTGGTGACGCAAAAACCATTTTTCCGTTTATATCTTTGCATCCCGTCCAACAATTTTGAAACAATGAAAATCCAAAACTTCGTATTAACTGCCCTGTTCGCCATTGCTTTTACCGGTGGCCTGTTCGCGCAAGAAACCATGTGGAAGACCCTCGGCAAGATTACTTATAAAAAGGAATACGACGAAATGCTCGGGTTCAAGGTTGACGTGCCGATTTTCAGCAACGAGATACAGAAGCTGGAGGGCAAGGAAGTCACCATCAAGGGCTATATCATCCCTGTCGAAGGTTACAAAAGCCACAAGGAATTCATTTTCTCGGCCTACCCCTACAGTATGTGCTTCTTTTGTGGCGGTGCCGGCCCAGAGACCGTGCTCGAAGTAAAGTCGAAAAATCCAGTGGCTTTCACTGCCGATCCCATCACCATCAAAGGGGTGCTACACCTCAACTCCACAGACATCAACAAACTAATGTACTCACTTTCCAATGCGGAAATGGTGAAATGAGCAAAAATAAATAGCGTTTAAATCGTTGTTGTTCAACTTGTTAACTCTTTTTTCAATCAACTCACCATGAAAAACTTTTTTAGAAACTTATTTGGTTTGACAAAAAAGACGGCGGCTGACACCGTCGAGACCGTCTCCAAGGCTGCCAACTCCCTAACGGAAGATGCCGGCAAGCTGATAGATGAAGCCAAGGTGAAATTCACGGAGACCGTCGGCGACCCAGCCGACCTGATGGCCAAGGCCAAGGAATCACTTTCCGAGATTGCCGCCGACATCAAGGAAGGCGCCAACGAACTGGTGGAAGACGCCAGCAAGCTCGCATCCGCCGCAGGCGAGAAAATCACAGAAGCAAAGGCCTACGTAAAGGAGGAGTTCACAGAACACGTAGGCGCACCTTCCGACCTGATGGCCAAGGCCAAGGAGTCACTTTCCGAGATTGCCGCCGACATCAAGGAAGGTGCCAGCGAACTGGCAGCAGATGCCAGCAAGCTCGCATCCGCAGCAGGTGAGAAAATCGCCGAGGCCAAGGATTATGTCAAAGGAGGAGTCACCGAACACGTCGGCGACCCTGCCGACCTGCTCTCAAGGCCAAGGAATCCGTGATGGGCGCTGGCGAAAAACTGAAAAATGCCGCCCAAGAGGAAATGGCGCATGCCAGCGAGAAAATTAACGAGCTGAAAGGTTCATTCTCCGAGCCGAAGCCAGAGCCAAAGGCAGATGAACCTGCCCCCGCTGCTCCCGCTCCCGACAAGACTGATGCCTAAAAAATGCCTCGTTCGGAGTCAACAAACTAAAGGGCGCTTTTGCATTACAATTTCCTGATAATCAGCGAGTTGTTTGCAAAAGCGCCCTTTTTGTATATGCCTGAAAAGGCTTTCCCATTCGTGGCTTGTCAAAAATCCACCAGTTCAATCTCAAATATCAGTACCGAGTTGGCGGGGATGCTTCCAGAGGCTTGCCTGCCGTATCCCAGGCTGGATGGGAGAAAGAACTTGCCTTTCCCGCTTTTTTGCAGCAGCGGAATGCCTTCCTGCCAGCCAACTATTAAATTACTGAGCGGAAAAGTGACAGGGCTAGAGTCAGTCTGGTCGAACACACTGCCGTCAAGGAGGTAACCTTTGTAGTTTACGGTCACCTCGCTGTTCAGGTTCGGGTGGCCGCCAGAGCCTTCCTCCTCAATAATATAATGTAGGCCAGATTCGGTGGATTCGGCCACGAGGTTGTTGTCGGCCAAATAGTCCTCTATTTTTTTGATGTCTTTTACGAGTTGTTCCTCTGACGAGATGGGGTCGGGGATGCAGCCAGCGACGAGGCTCACGGCCAGGAACAGGATGGAAAAGGAAAGGAGTTTGTTCATGTATGTGCTTTTTTTGCGGCGAAGTTAGGGGCATTCAACATTTTTGAAACAGAAAGCTTCTAAAATCGCCCTCTTCCGACCTTTCATTAAGTGCTGATTATCTGTGGTTTAAAAACGTTGGGCGAAAATGGGGCTGAATTTCAAGCAGTTATGAAAAATATTTTTCAAAAAAATCAAAAACGAGGTTGAAAATAAGTCAAACAAAATTACCTTTGCACCCGCCTTGAAAAAAGGTATTTTCAGTCAAAAATTTTATCACAGTTTAAACGCAGAAAATCGTGAATACTCGGAGTTATAACACCGTGTCAGCGAAAAAGGAAGAGGTAGTGCGTAGCTGGTACGTTGTGGACGCAACCAACCAGACAGCAGGCCGCCTGTTTTCCCGCATTGCGGCCGTACTGAGGGGCAAGCACAAGCCTGACTTCACCCCGCACGTTGATACCGGCGACAATGTGATTGTTGTCAATGCTGACAAAATCCGTTTCACCGGAAAAAAGCTGGACCAGAAGGAATTCCTGCGCTACACGGGCTACCCCGGTGGCCTCAAAAGGGAAACCGCACGCCACCTTCTCGACCGCAAGCCCGAATCCGTTATTGAAATCGGCATTCGTGGCATGTTGCCCAAGACCAAGTTGGGGAATGCAATGATCAAGAAGCTTTTTGTGTACGGCAACGAGGAGCACCCTCACCAAGCACAGAAGCCCCAACCATTTAATTTTTAACAAGGAAATTTTTCAAACATGGAAATGATAAATGCCATAGGGAGAAGGAAAGCCTCCGTAGCGAGGGTGTACCTCACCAAGGGTGACGGCCGCATCAGCGTGAACGGCAAGGACTACAAGGAGTACTTCCCGCAAATCCATATTCAGGGAGCGATCACTGAGCCGTTCATTACCGTAAACCTGGAGAGCAACCTTTACAACCTCAACGTAAACGTTGATGGTGGTGGCTACAAAGGCCAGGCAGAAGCAACCCGAATGGGCATCAGCCGTGCGCTGGTGAAGCTCAACGCCGAGTTCCGCAAGCCGCTAAAAGAGAAAAAGCTGCTCACCCGTGATGCCCGTGAAGTCGAGCGCAAAAAATACGGTAAACCTAAAGCTCGGAAAAGCTTCCAGTTCTCCAAACGTTAAATCGGTTTTTGGCTATTGGTTATTGGCTTTTTGCAGCTAATAGCTAACCGCCAATTGCTAAAAGCAATTTTAAAAAATGGCAAAACCTACATATCAAGATTTGCTCGATGCAGGGGTTCACTTTGGCCACATGCGCAAAAAATGGAACCCGAAAATGGCGCCCTACATCTTCATGGAGCGCAAAGGCATCCACATCATTGACCTGAACCGCACATTGGGCGGATTGGAGCGTGCCGCTAACGCCATGCGGGCCATCGCAAAGTCGGGTCGCAAAATCCTCTTCGTGGCCACCAAAAAGCAGGCACGTGACATCGTTTCCAGCGCAGCCGAATCGGTTGGGATGCCGTTCGTGACGGATCGTTGGTTGGGTGGCATGATGACCAACTTCGCCACCATCAAGCGTTCGGTGAAAAAAATGCAGAACATCGAGCGAATGCTCGCCGATGGCACCGCAGCAAACATGACCAAAAAGGAGCGCCTCACCCTCGACCGTGAGCGTCAGAAACTGGGCAAAGTGTTTGGTGGTATCGAGAACTTGGGCCGCCTTCCGGCTGCCGTTTTCATGGTGGACATCCAACACGAGCACATCGCACTGGCCGAGGCCCAGCGATTGGGCATCCGCACCTTCGCCATGGTGGACACCAACTCCGACCCTAACAAGGTGGACTTCGCCATCCCGGCCAACGACGATGCTTCCAAGTCCATTGGCATCATCACTGGCTACCTCGTGGAGGCCATTCGTGAGGGGCTGGCTGATCGCGCAAGCAAGCCAGAAGAAAAAGAGGCAAGTGTTGAAGCTGAAAGCTAATTCAGCAGGTTTTGCCAACCATTTTTGAGTGGATGCGTGAGACTTAACGCGTTTTTAAAAACTTCGGGTTTAGAAGTGCGTTGATAAGTGCTCATCAACATTTTAACCATTTAATATTCAATAAAATGACCACGACATTATCAGCTGCCGATGTGAAAAAGCTCCGTGACATGACGGGTGCCGGCATGATGGATTGCAAAAAAGCCCTGGAAGAAGCTGGTGGCGATTTCGATAAAGCTGTTGAAGTCCTTCGCAAACAAGGCCAAAAACTCTCGTTGAAGCGTGCCGACCGTGAAGCGAAGGAAGGCGCTGTGATAGCCATGACTTCCGCAAACCGCAACAACGGCGTACTCGTGCGCTTGAGCTGCGAAACGGATTTCGTTGCCAAAAACGAGGACTTCGTGAACTTTGCAAAAAGCATCGCGGAGATAGCGCTCAAGAATCTGCCTGAAAACACAGAGGCACTGCTCAGCCTTCCCTACGATGGAATCACCGTAGGTGAGAAGATTACGGAGCAAGTGGGCGTTATCGGTGAAAAAGTAGAGGTTAGCCACTACTCGAAAATAGAAACGGCCGCAGGCCAAGGCCAAGTGTTACCTTATATCCACATGGGCCAACGTGCTGGTGTAATCGTTGCGCTCAACCTCGAAGGTCCTGAGTACATTGAGCCGGGCAAGAACGTGGCCATGCAGATTGCAGCGATGCGCCCCGTCGCCGTTGACAAAGACGGTGTTTCGGCTGAATTGATTGAAAAAGAAATTGAAATCGGCAAGGAGCAGGCTCGCCAAGAAGGCAAGCCGGAGGCCATGCTGGAAAAAATTGCAGTCGGCAAATTGAACAAGTTCTATCAAGAAAGTACCCTGCTCAACCAGGCTTACGTGAAGGACAACAAGATGACGGTTGCGCAGTACTTGCAAAGCTTACACAAAGACTTGACGGTCACCGCTTTCAAGCACGTCGAACTGGGCTAATTGCCCGAAGCTATGAAAGGCGAATTAAGCAGTTAATTCGCCTTTTTTTATGCCCCTACATCTTACTTTCGCCTTTAAACTTTTTCCTTTAGCACTATGGCAATCAAATACAAGCGGATATTGTTGAAATTGAGCGGCGAGTCGCTCATGGGCACTCAGAAATACGGCATCGAAGCATCCATGCTGTTCCACTACGCCGAGCAAATCAAAGAACTGGTGGGAATGGGTATTGAAGTGGGGGTCGTGATTGGTGGGGGCAATATTTTCAGGGGACTGCAAGCCGCTCAATCTGGCATTGACCGGGTACAGGGTGATTACATGGGCATGTTGGCTACGGTCATCAACGGCATGGCCTTGCAAAGTGCCTTGGAGAGCGCAGGGGTTTTTACCAGGTTGATTTCTGCAATAAAAATGGACCAGATTGCCGAGCCATACATTCGCCGTAGGGCTGTGCGCCACCTCGAAAAAGGTAGGGTCGTGCTGTTTTCCGGCGGCACTGGCAATCCCTACTTCACCACCGACTCGGCAGCGGCACTGCGTGCCAACGAGGTAAGTGCCGACGTGATTTTGAAAGGCACCCGGGTGGACGGCATCTACAATGCCGATCCGGAGAAAGACCCCAACGCCGTTAAATTTGACCACCTCACCTTCAGCCAAGCGATCAGTATGTTCCTTTGCGGCATGGACATGACCGGTTTCACCATCTGCTAAGAGAACAATGTGCCCATCATCGTTTTTGACATCAACAATCGTGACAACCTCAAGCGGATTGTGATGGGGGAACAAGTAGGAACATTGGTAGAGGCAGGATGAAATCAGTGCATCGCAATCGCAATCGTAGCCATGCTCACCTTCGTGCCGGGCACTTCCAGTAGCTTGTTGGCACAGACTTCCAAGGTTGCGCCCGTCGTCAATACATCGTCCACTAGCAGGATGTGCTTTCCTTCCAATGGTTTTGGCTTTGCCACCTCAAACACCTCGCCCACGTTGTGCAGCCGGGACTCCCTTGATTGCTTAGTCTGCGAAGCAGAGTGAACGACCCGTTTCATCCCATTGCCCAAACAGGGCCTGCCAAAGGTTTCCGAAATGCCGTTGCCAAAAACCTCGCTTTGGTTGTAGCCACGGATGCGAAGCTTTCGGATGTGCAGCGGCACCGGCACAATGACATCCACATCGGCGAAGAGCGATGATTGCCGGAGCATGGAGCCCATTTTCCGACCCAATATGGTTCCGACCTCTGTTTTTCCCTTGTATTTGAGATGATGGATTAGGTTTTGCACCCGGCTTTCTTTCGTGAAGAGGTACATGGGAGCAGCAGCTTGAAGGTGTACCCTTCCCCAAAATTTCTCGGTAAACGGGTTTTCCTTTCTTAAGTGGAAATCGGCTTCGGGCAAGGTGGCCCTGCAAGCTGTGCAGATATGCTCGCCGTAAGGTGGCGAATTGTACTCGCAGGCAAGGCAAAGATGTGGGAAGAATAGGCAGAGGAAGTCCTCGAAAGGGTGCAGCAAATTTCTCATAGTCCCTTGTTTTTTGGTGAAACAAGGGTCAACCTAAGCGATTGGAAATTGCCAGTAAAATATTTGTTTCAGGTATATTGTAAAGACATTAGATGATAGATTTTAGACATTAGACACCCGAAGTTCACGTCTGCTGTCTAATGTCTCAAAAAAAAAACGTCTGCCTCGAAAATCAAGACAGACGCATCAAAACAAAACGAAAAACCAACTTTAAACAAGTCTTTTTATGCCTTAATAAACCGCTCAGTTTCTTCAAATGTTGCCTGACCGCTAGTTAAGAAATTCTTAAAGTCAGGTGAGCAGCCCTGTATTTACTTAGTTATTGGACTTCAAGCGAACGCTTAGGTTCTCTTGTTTGCCGCTTCGATTAACGACCAGTGACACTGTTTCTCCAGCTTTCGAGCCACCGACAATTTCGAGTAAGTCGGCGGAAGATTTTACGTTTTTCCCGTTGGCTTGTACGATGACATCGTTTGGTAAAACTCCTGCGTACTGTGCTGCGCCACCGTCCACTAAGCTTTGAACAAGCACACCTTGCGAAATGTTCAAACCCAACTCGTTTGCTGCTTCGTTGTCCAAGTCTTCAATATTGATACCAAGGAAGCCCCGCTGGTAGGAGCCGTTTTCAATAATATCGTTTACAATTCCAACCACCAAATTGATGGGAATGGCAAAGGAATACCCTTCAAAATAACCCGTCTGCGTCGCAATGGCCGTGTTGATGCCGAGCAGCCTGCCGCTGGCGTCCACGAGCGCACCGCCGCTGTTTCCAGGATTCACGGCGGCATCGGTCTGGATGAACGACTCGATAGGAGCTTGGCCTTTGATGATGTTGATGTCACGCCCCTTGGCGCTGATGATGCCAGCGGTGACGGTCGAGTTCAGCTCCAGTGGGTTGCCAACGGCCAATACCCACTCGCCGATTTTGGCTTCGTCGGAGTTGGCTGGCCGCAGCGTGGGCAGGCCCTTTGCCTCGATTTTAAGTACGGCCAAGTCGCCTTCCGGGTAGGTGCCAACAATGGTCGCCTTGTAGGTTTTGTTGTCGAAAGTGGTCACTTCCACCTCGTCGGCGAACTCGACTACGTGGTTGTTGGTGATGATGTACCCATCTTCGGTGTAAATGACGCCCGACCCAGTGCCTTGCTTTGGTCGGTTGAAATTGAAAAAAGGACTGCCAAAAAAGGAATCGTCGTCAAAAATATTGGGCATTGGTTGGTTTTGCTGGCGTTGGCGGTTTTCACGAGCTTTTTTATCGCTCTCCTTTGCGGAGATGTGCACGACCGCTGGGGTAGCCGTAGCTGCTGCTACCGTAAAGTCAAAGGGCACGTTGAGCGTTGGGCCTACGTTGACGTTGTTGACTTGCTTGGCAAATTGGCCAGTGCCAGTGCCGTCTTCCGGCTGGCTGCCTTGCAATGCGAGGTAGCCGCCCAGGGTTATCATCCCACCAATCATTCCAGCTATTACGAAGGAAAACACCTGCTTCATGGTTGAATTAGTTTAGGTTTGATTTACAAATGTATTAACCTGCAAGTTATGGTCATGAGGTGCGAAAATAAACGCTCGGCCTCTACGTCGGTTATTTCTCCAAACTGGTTTAACGACAAATTAACAAGCGGCTAAAATGCCCTGAAGAACCATTGATTCTACTTTTGTGAGCATGAATTTTACAAGACAACTTTTTCCCTAACCATTTTCATAAAAACCATACAAATGCTGACATTCACCCAAAGTTTAGTTGTTTCGCCCCCGCTGCTCAGCTACATAGGCAAAGCAAAACAGTTGATGTTTCACAACGAACCAGACTTCCACTCCCTGCTCCAGCCCGAAAATGAACTGGAAGCCAGGCTGCTCGACACCCCGCAGTTTCAGGAGGGCCTGAACTGGGGCAAGCCCCGCTTTGGCCACCCGGAGGGCAAGGTCGGCCTCCACGTGCGGGAGGTGCTGGACAACGTGAACCTTAGCGCAGCAAACGAAACCACCCGGCAGCAGCTCCGCCTCATCGCTATTACCCACGACACTTTCAAGTTCACGGAATTCCAATTGGGCAGGCGGGTGAAGCACCACGGGCTGCTGGCACGGGAGTTCATGGAGGTTTATTTGAACGATACCACGCTGCTCGACATCATCGAACTACACGACGAAGCCTTCTATTGTTGGCGGGCCGCCTATATTGAAAACCAACAGGATGCAGCAACTCGAAGGCTCGAAAACCTGCTGGAAACCATTGGCGAAAACCTGCCCCTGTATTTTGATTTTTACAAATGCGATACCCAAACGGGGGACAAAATCCAAGCGCCCCTGTATTGGTTTGAGCAGGTTGTGTTGGGCGTTTAGCAAGTTGGCGTGTTAGCGGGTTTGGCTATTACTACCCATATGCCAACACACCAACCACCCAATTCCTATCTTTGCCGCATGAAAAAGAAGAACCTTATTAATTACCTGATACTCCTCGTGGTGGCATCAGGCATCTTCACGGTCGCCAAGCATTTTTACTCAAAACCCTCCGTAAATGACGGCGAAAAAGCACCCGACTTCGTCGCCGTTTCGCACGAAAACTTGGGCTTCAAGCTCTCCGACATGAAGGGCAAGTATGTGCTGCTCGACTTCTGGGGCAGTTGGTGCGGCCCTTGCATCTCCGGAGCGCCTGCACTCATTTCACTTTATGAAAAATACGGAAATGCCCGTTTCAAGGAAGCGGAAGGTTTTACCATCGTTAGTGTGGCGGTGGAAAAGGACAAACAACGCTGGGTCTCGGCTATTGAACGGCTCGGCCTTACCTGGCCCTACCAAGCCATTGACCCCGTGAGCAACTTCAAGTTCTTTGACTCGCCTATCGCCAACGACTATGGCGTGAAGCAACTGCCCACCAAGTTTCTGTTGGACGGTGACCGCCGAATCATAGCGGTGGACATGCCGCTGGAAGAAGTTGATAAATTTTTGGCGGAAAAGATGTTGGTAACTGGTCATTAGACATTGGCCATTGTCCAGTGGGTCATCAGTAGATAATGACGAATGTCTAAACGATTCTTTTAAACACTCACCCGCTTCCAGCCGCCATCCTTCCCTGCTCGAACTGCCAGCCGTGGCGCTTGGCGATGTTGTTCGCCACCCGATATTCGTCCTCCAGTCCTCCCTTGGGCGTTGTATATTCTTTGCGTTCAGATTTTCGGCAGCGCCTTTTCACCTCCGGCCATGTAGCGCTTAATCCAGTCGCTGACAACTCCATTGTCCACTGCCAACGCTGTGGAAATTTGCTTTCCGGACATGCCTTGTTTATGCAATTCAACGCCACGATGACGGGTGGATATACTGTGTGCTCTCACAGTCCATGTTTTGCCTCAAACATCAATGAACATTCGGCAATCTTTACTTTGGCAAGGTTAGGTAAACTTAAATGCAGACGACAAACTGCTTGAATTTAAAAATCGGTGTAGTGGTTGGCAAGTGCTACTTTTGCCTTTTCCCTTTGTACTTTTTACTTGAAATACATGCCTAACAGAAAAAAAATGCCCAAGATTCAGGAGGTAAAGAACTTGGTCGTACCGCCGCCTGAAATCTGGCACTTGTCGAATGGGGTTCCGGTTTATGAAACGAACCTCGGCACACAGGACATCCTGAAACTGGAATTGGTGTTCTTTGCCGGGCGGCCATTTGAACGAAAAAAACTAGCGTCACGCTGTGCGGCGGCACTGATGCGGGAGGGCACGAGGCAGCATACCTCCGCTGAGTTGGCTGAGGTGATTGACTACTACGGCGGCACGCTCTCACTGCCCATCAGTATGGACATGGCCGGGGTGCAGCTTTATTCGCTGACCAAATACTTTGACAAGCTGCTGCCAGTGGCTGCGGAAATGCTGTCGGAGCCGCTTTTCCCGCAGGAAGAAATTGATTCGTTCATCGTGCGGAACAAGCAGCGGCTACAGGTTGACCTGAGCAAAAACGACTTCGTGGCCTACCGCAAATTTACCGAACTACTCTACGGCGAGCACCACCCCTACGGCTACAATAGCTATGCGGAAACCTATGAGGCCATCACGAGGGACGATTTGGTGACGCACCACAAGGAGAATTATACCAGCGGCAACTGCCTGATTTTCCTGAGTGGCCGCACCAACGATGCCGTTCGGAGGTTGCTCGACGAACAGCTCGGACAGGCCATTCCCAAGGGCGAGCGCAAAGAGGTTGGGCCATTGGCAGTCAACCAACTGCCCCAAAAACTGCACGAACCCTTGCCGGACACGGTGCAGAAAGCAGTGCGCATTGGATGCCACCTCTTCAACCGCCTGCACCCTGACTACAACGGGATGTACGTGCTGAACACCATTCTGGGCGGTTACTTCGGTTCACGGCTGATGACCAATATCCGGGAGGAAAAAGGTTATACTTACAATATTTACAGCTCGCATGAGGCCATGCTCTATGGCGGGTATTTTTACGTCGGCACGGAAGTGGGCAACGAGTTTGTGGATAAGACCGTGCAGGAGATTTATGTGGAAATGGAAAAGCTGCAACAGTACCTCGTGGACGACGACGAGATGGAAATGGTAAAAAATTACTTGCTCGGTACGCTTTTAACGAACCTTGACGGCCCTTTCAACATTGCAGAGGTAGTAAAAACATTCGTGAGCGAAGGTGTGGAGCTAAGTGCCTTCGAGGAGCTGGCCAGTGCCATCAAGAAAATAACGGCGGAGGAGGTCCGGGAACTAGCGAGAAAGTATTTCAGCAAGAAAGACATGTGGGAGGTGATAGTTTGAGGGACAAGTTTTGAGTTTTGAGTTGAGGGGATGCCGAAAGCACACTTTTGTGCTGAAAACCAATTAGTTTTGATGAATTGCTACAATAATTATTGGATTTTCTTTTCTTTTGTGCCGTCTTTGCGAAGCATTGGTTTTTTTCGATGTTTTGATTTAAAATTGGATTGAGAACGAACACAACTTTCCATTCATGTCAAGACCATAGCCCAACCGCTTCAAGGGTATCGTCAAAAGATTTTTTATAAAAAACAGAGGTAAACGCTATTAATGAAACTCTTCAGTTTTTTCACACAAGAACTAGCCATAGATCTGGGCACTGCCAATACGCTCATTATGAGCGATGGGAAAGTAGGGGTGGACGAGCCGTCCATTGTTGCGATTGACAGGCGAACGGGGGAGACCATTGCCGTAGGCACCAAGGCCATGCAGATGCACGAAAAAACCCACGAGAACATAAAAACCATACGCCCATTGAGGGATGGCGTCATTGCCGACTTCCAGGCTGCGGAAAATATGATTGAGGGTCTCATCAACATGATCGGCAACCGCCGTAGGTTCTTTTCCCATTTGAAAATGGTCATCTGTATCCCTTCGGGCATCACCGAGGTGGAAAAAAGGGCCGTTTTTGACTCCGCCGACCACGTTGACTCCAAAGAGACCTACCTGATACACGAACCGATGGCAGCTGCACTCGGTATCGGTCTGGAAGTAGAGGAGCCTATCGGCAACGTCATCATTGACATCGGGGGTGGTACTACGGAAATTGCAGTCATTGCCCTTTCGGGCATTGTTTGCGACCAGTCCATCCGCACGGCTGGCGATGAGTTCACTGCCGACATCATGGACTACATGAAGCGGGCGCACAATATCCTCATCGGAGAGCGCACTGCCGAGCAGATAAAAATCCATGTGGGATCTGCGCTCCACGAACTCGACAACCCGCCGCCAGACTACGCCGTGAACGGGCGTGACCTCATGACGGGCATTCCGAAGCAAATCACGATTTCGTACCACGAAGTATCGCAGGCCATTGACAAGTCCATCGGCAAGGTGGAAGAAGCCGTCATGAAGGCGCTGGAATCCACACCACCAGAGCTTGCCGCCGATATTTACAAGACCGGCCTCTACCTGACGGGGGGTGGCGCATTGTTGCGTGGCCTTGACAAACGCCTCAGTGCCAAGACTAAACTACCCGTTCATATTGCCGAAGACCCGCTCCGGGCGGTAGTGCGCGGCACAGGCATTGCGCTGAAAAATACCGACCGGTTCTCCTTCCTGATTGATAGAAAAAGCGTTTAGCAAAACAGTTGGCAGTTCGTCAGTTGGCAGTGGGCAGTCAAGGGCTGCATCCACGTTACTGACTGCCCACTGCCAACTGACGAACTGCCAACTGTTATGTTCAACCTCGTCCAGCTTCTAATAAAACTGAGCGGCTTCCTCGTGTTCGTGCTACTGGAAGTCATCTGTTTTTCGTTGGTGGTCAGGTACAACGGCAACCAAGAGAAGGTTTACACGAATACCGTCAACCAGTTTACGGGATGGCTGCAAAAAAAGAGCGCATCTACCTATCAATACTTCCAACTTTACGATGAAAACAGGCGATTGGCAAAAGAAAATGCCCGCCTGCTCGACCGCCTGGCCAACGTGGGTATCAACGTTCAAAACCCGCTGGACACGGCTTGGGCCGACACCTTGCAACCCAAGTACAGCTTCCTTGAAGCACAAGTCATCAAGAATTCCATCAACGAACACCACAACTACCTCGTGCTGGACAAGGGCAGCAAGGACGGCGTGACTGCCCATAGCGGCGTGGTGAGCGATGACGGGGTAGTTGGAATTGTGCGGAAAGTTTCAAAAAACTACTCGGTGGCCATGTCCGTGCTGCATAGGCAGGCGATTGTGAATGCGAGGGTCAGGCACAAGAACTACTTTGGGCCGATGACGTGGAAGAGCAAGGACATTCATATTTTCAACCTGGACAACATACCCAAGGACGCCCCGGTGACCAAGGGCGACACAATTGAGACCAGTGGCTATTCCACGATGTTCCCACCAGGCATCTTACTGGGGGTGGTTGATAAAATGTGGATGGATCCTGGAAGCAATTTTTTCACCATCGAGGTAAGGTCGTTTGCGAAGATGAGCAACATACAGCATGCGTATATTGTGCGCAATATTTTCAAAGTAGAACAAGAGCAACTGGAGGAATCCGTGATTACCGAAGATGAATAATATAGTCGTTGTCAATGTTTTGAGGTTTGTGGGGCTGGTGCTGTTGCAGGGCCTTGTGTTCAAAAATATCGGGGTAGGCTGGGAGAGTTTTCCCTACCTGCACATTATCGTTTTCCCATTGTTCATCCTTTTGTTGCCGCTGCGCACGCCCAAGACCCTGGTCATTTTCCTCAGCTTTTTGATTGGCATCTCCGTTGACTTCCTCTACGATACGCTCGGCGTCCATGCCAGTGCTGCCGTTTTTACCGGTTTTGCCAGGTCGCTGGTGCTGAAAATGTTTGAGCCACGGGGTGCCTACAACATGTCCTACAGCCCCACCATTGCCCGTATGGGGCTGGGTTGGTTTGTGCAGTATGTGGCCATCCTGATGTTTGCTCATGTATTTTTCTATTGCTCCGTGGAAGCGTTCACGTTTGTTTATATCGTTGACATTATGATCAAAACAATCGTAAGCTTTCTGGCGTCCATGGTTTTTATCATGATTTTCCAACTACTCTTCAACCCGTTGGATTAGAGGGTGAGCGGGTGAGCAAGTGAGAGAGGTGAGCGCAAGCATTAGCCCTCCACCCTCTCACTCGCTCACTTTCTCACCGCTAAAAATGGAAAACCAGTATAAGGAACGGCAATTTGTTATCCTGCTGCTTTTTGCGTTGGCAGGTCTGCTCTTGGCAGGCCGGGCCTTTCAGTTGCAGGTGCTCAGCGACTCCTTCAGGAGCCGAGCGGATGCCGTGGCCATGAGCAAGGAGACGCAGTACCCGGCACGTGGGCTTATCTACGACCGCAACGGCAAGCTGCTCATCAACAACGCCCCGGTGTACGACCTGATGGTCACGTACAGCCAAGTGAAACCCGGCATGGACACGATGAAGTTCTGCCAACTGCTCGGCATTGACAAGGAAGATTTCAAGCGGCGACTAAACAAAGACTTCAAGCGGGACAAGCGCTTCAGCCGGATAAAGCCATATATTTTTATGGACAAAATATCACCCGAAGCATTTGCCGTGTTCCAAGAAAGCATGTACGAGTTCCCGGGCTTTTTTGCGCAGGTGCGCAATATCCGCAGCTACCCCGTGAACCATGCGGCGCACATGCTTGGCTATATCACGGAGGTCACCGATTCGGACATCAAAGCAGCAAACGGCGTTTACGTCATGGGCGACTACATTGGCGCCAGCGGCCTCGAACTGGCGTATGAAACAGAGTTGAAGGGCATAAAAGGCGCTAAGTTTGTGCTAAAAGACAACCTTGGCAGGGATGTCGGCAGCTTCCAAAACGGCAAACGGGACACACTGCCCGAGTCTGGCTACGACCTCATTTCCACCATTGACATCGAACTGCAGGCCTACGCCGAATCGCTGATGGTCAACAAAAAGGGCGCTGTGGTGGCCATCGAACCCAAAACGGGCGAAATCCTCGCCTTCCTCAGCTCGCCCACCTACGACCCCAACCTGATGATCATTGACCAAGACCGGGGGCAAGCGTACATGGCATTGCAAAACGACAAGCACAAGCCCCTGTTCAACCGGGCCATCATGGCATCGTACCCGCCCGGGTCCACCTTCAAGGCAGTGGTCGGCCTGATTGGGATGCAGATGGGTGCCATCAGTCCTGAAACCGGCTGGCCTTGCAGCGGCTATTACGTGAACGGCGGGCGTGACGTGCGAAAGTGCCGTGGCCATGCCCACCCTTCCAATATCAGCATTGCGCTGCAATGGTCGTGCAACTCCTATTTTTTCCGCACTTTCAAAGAAATAGTTGACCACTACGGATACTACAATTCCGGTCAGGGCCTCGATACGATGGCGTATTACCTCCATGCTTTTGGCTTAGGACAAAAACTTGGCGTGGACTTCCCCGGTGAAAAGACCGGCAGGGTGCCAGACTCGAAATATTACGACAAGATGTACCCCAAGGCCAAGGGCGGTTGGCGCTCGCCCACGGTCATTTCGGTGGGCATCGGGCAAGGCGAAATAGAACTGACCACCATCCAAATGGCCAACGTGGTCGCTGCCATCGCCAACCGCGGCTACTATTTTATCCCGCACTTCGTCAAGGAGTTCAGGCAGGGTGAAAAAAAGCTGCCACCAAGGGAGCCTTACCGAAATCGCATCAAGCTGCCCATAAGTTCCTACTATTTCCCGTCGGTGGTGGATGGCATGGCGGCGGTGATTGCCCACGGAACGGCTGGTTCATCCAAAATCCCCGACCTGCCCGTGGCCGGAAAAACCGGTACCGTGCAGAACCCCCACGGCGAAGACCACTCCACGTTCATTGGCTTTGGACCATTGGAAGCGCCTAAGATTGCCATTGCGGTTTATGTGGAAAATGCAGGCGGTGGCGGCAAGTTCGCTGCGCCGATTGCCACGCTTTTAATGGAAAAATACCTGAGGGGCAGCATCAGTGAAAGCCGAAAAAAGCGTGAGAAAGAGATGATGGAAGCTAACTTGATGGAGCCGAAACCCAAGAAATTGTTCGTGCGCCCGCTAACCTTGCCTGATTCTGTGCAGGTGGACGATACCCCCGTTGATGTGCCAGAGGAGGTCGAAGAACTTGAAAATCAATAACTTGTGAAGTTGATAAGGGTTGATAAGGGTTGATAAGGGTTGATGTTACATAGGCCCTATCAACTTTTATCAACTCTTATCAACCCTTATCAACCAAAAATGACAGTTTCCGCCATCGTAGCTACTGCCCGCAACCTCGCCATTGGGCACCAAAACCAGATACCTTGGTACTTGCCAGCCGACTTGAAGTATTTCAAGAAAGCGACAACAGGCCACCACGTAATCATGGGGCGCAAATCGTTCCAATCCATCGGGAGGCCGCTGCCCAACCGTGTGAACGTGGTCGTCACCCGTGATCCGTTTTTTGTGGCAACGGGCTGCACGGTGGCGCACTCCCTCGAAGAAGCATTGGAACTGGCCGAGGCCAATGGCGAGACGGAGGCTTTCGTCATCGGCGGTGGTGAAATTTACCGCAAAAGCTGGCCCTACCTCGACCGTCTCTACCTCACCGAAGTGGACATGGTGCCGGAAGCTGGCGATGTTTTTTTCCAGAAATAGATGAAAAAGAATGGATGGAACTGAGCCGAGAAGCTCATCCCGCCGACGAAAAGAATGAGTTTGGGTATGTGTTCAGGGTTTTGGAAAGGGTTTGAATCCCATTGATTTATCAAAAATAGTAACGATTAACTACCTCCCAAGCTCCCCAAACCAGGGAAGAGGCCAACAAGATTTCACAAGACAAGCCTACCCGCCTGCCATTTTGCGAAGCAAAAAATCCACCTACGGCAAAGAAAAACAACGGGAAAACTGGAAAAAAATAACGCCCACTGAGTGCCAAAACCCGGTCACTTCCCACGGGCATCCACTGCATGTACAGCACCAGCGCCAGCGCGCCCATCATGAGCAGGGCAATTGCTGAAAAGCCAATGCGGTGCTTGGTTTTGATATGAACGCCAGTGGTCGAATCCGATGTCGAAACCCAAATCGTGGCCAAAAAAAGCAGTCCAATCAAACAACTGGGTAGGTAGTTTTTCTCCCAACCGAACTTGCCGAAATAATGCGCCAAAGTAGCTGGCGCACTTTCAAAATAACTCAACGCAGCCGTTTTTGCAAAACCGAAAGGATGTGACAGCACATACGCCAACTGCTCGTGCGGCTGTACCCCTTCGTTCAGTTGCACGCCCTCCCGAAACTGTGGATGGTAGTCATCGTAGGGAATGAAAAGCCCCCCGGCATGATGATACCACCAAGCCAACAGGGCGAGGTTTACGGCGCACAGCCCCCCAGCAAACAGGTAAAAATTGGAGGCTTTGCTGAATTTTCGCATCGGTACGAACCATACCAGCAGCACCAACGGGAAGTAAACTGGCTTACTGAGGGTAATCATTGCGGAGCTGATGAAAACGCCGATTTTGAGCCAGCCGGACGTTTCGGCAAAGCTTTTTTCGTAGAAAATGAGCGACAGCAGCGCCGCCAGCAGCCAAAAGCAAAGCCCGTTGGTGACGGCATCGCCCGTGAGCGAGGCATGGAGGAACAGGCTGGAGGGCAGCAGTGCCAACCACTTCATCGTTCGCTGATGGAACGGCAACTGCCGCAAAGCGGCGAGTACCAATGCCATCCAAACGACCAGTGTGGCCAATCGCCCGGCATAGAGCAGCACCATCGGCCTGCACTCAAAGGCCATCAGCGCCCGCAGCACTGCCGCTTGAAAAAGGTAAGGGAAAGGAGCGTAGTAGCCCACGTTTGGGAAGTCAGTGAAAGTGGTGTCTTGAGGCTTGAGTGGTGCCTGCCACGCTGTTTGAAAGTCAGTGGAGGTAGTTCTCGCCTCGTAATTGTAGCGAAGGGAAGCGAAGGGTTTATAAACTTCGGTCAAGCTTTTGGGTAAATAACCGCCAAGCCGCATGTCGGCTGTCTTCGTAGCCATGAGGTGGCCGCTGGCGAGGTGCGCAGTGCGGTAGAAGTGCGCCGTCTCGTCGGGCGACTGAAAAGGCGGCACCAGCAGGGCATAAACCAGCCCGGCAAATGAAGCCACAATCAGGAAAAATCGGTGAGCGGCACACTTCTTCATGAAGTCAGAATTTGTGCATGAGGCTCAGTACCACGTTGCTGGAGAAGCTTGCATTTACATTGACGCCAACATCGGAGCCTGAAAACTGGCGCAGGGAAATGGAGCCGCTCGGAATCGTTTCCAGGTTGACTGCCCAGTACTCACTAAAATCATATTGGATGCCCAAGATGTAGCCGAGACTTGGTGCCAAGTTCCAGTTGGGTTCAAAGCTTTCCTGTTTGCTGAGTCCTGCGTTCAGCGAAAACGACGGGCCGGTGTAGTAGGAAGTTCTTTTGCCCATCTGCCTGCGCTTTTCGTTGCCAATGGAAAATCCCGCGTTGATGGAAAAACTGAACCTGTTGAATTCGTTGCCAAGATTGATGCCGCCGAAACTGCCACTGATACGGCGGAACTTGCCATTGTCCAACTTCTTCTTGTAAATGGCCGAAAAGGAGTTGAACCCATCGAAATTGATTCCACTTATACGTAGCCCAACCTCGTATTTGTGGTCGTCAACATTTTGTGCAGAAAGTGAAACTTGAATGCAAAGGCCAATAGCCAAGCATGTAAACATGAAGAGGTGCTTTTTCATAAAAATGATTTTAGGTGAAGAAGGATGTCGGCAATGATACGCAGGGCAGGTGGCAAGCGGGCAGCTATTCGCCAATTTTTAACATCCCGACGAAGGGATATGATGTTTGCAGCCAGCAAATGAAAGGGGGCAATGAAAAAAGGATATTGATAAAGTAAAGGAGCCCCCCTCAGAACCAAGCTGAGAGAGGCCATCCCAAAAACTGCTCTTAATCAGTGCCGAAGTCCCGTTGAGCCTTCGGCGTTTATCTTTGTGATAATTTGATAGCGTTCAAAACGAGGTGTCAAAGCGCCTCTTTTCCAAGAAAAACTTATTAGTGAGAGTAGCCATTTTAGGCTGGTTGGGACTGGGAAATATGCCAAATTCAGGGTTTTTTCCCTGAATGCCTGACATGTTTCGAGCCAGTTGAATGGAACAAAAGTAGATAGGAGGCTAAAGGAAGGATATACCTTTTTTAGCGTAATTTTTAAAAGTATTTTTCACAGATAATAAAAACATTGCCTAGAAGGTGGCTTAATTAGCCAAGGTAAAGGCGATGTCTGTTACCGCCGGATGGCGGAAAAACGAGATGATGCAGCAAACAAGGAACAGCACAAATGCAATGGCTTCATCGGTGTTGTGCAAAGGGGTATTCTTTTTCATACTGGGTGTGGTTTACGTGATGTTGAAAAACTTGTTCTCCCAAATGTGCTTGTTCAAATGCTGTAAAAATTGAGAGCGAACAATACGGAAATGGTAGGTGTAGTTATTCAATGTTTAAATGCTCAAGTTGGTTCACAACTTCCCCACCTTTTATCGGAAGAAATTGTTTTTTGTTTGCCTGAGTACATTGTGATTCGCAGCAAAGGAAGGAGCCGAAATCAAACTGCAAGTAATTCGACCATTACCTTTCTGTTAAGTCACTGGCCCATCCACCGCTTGAAGTCCTGTACCCGCTCCCGGCTCACCACGTTGTTTGTGTCGTGGGTTGGGGAAAGCTCCAATTTTAATCGGCTGTTGAACCACGCAGAAATCTTGCGAACTGCTTCCGGTTTCACAATGGCCTGCCTATTTATGCGGAAGAAGCACTTGGGGTCGAGCATGCCTTCCAATTGGTCGAGGGTATACTCGATGATGTGCTTTCTGCCGTCGCTGCATTGGACAAAGGCTATGCCATCCTCCGAGAAAAAATAGGCGACCTCCGAAATAGGCACGTGGACGAAGTGTTGCCCTGATTTTACAAGAAACCTGTCCTTGAATTCCCGCTGCACGAGCATGGATTGCAGCATTTTTTCGAGGCCGCTGCGGTCGTAAGTATCGGGTTGGCGATATACTTTTCTGTATTTTTCAAGGGCAGAAACCAATTCGACGGGGTCAATCGGTTTCAAAAGATAGTCCACGCTGTTCACCTTGAACGCCCGCAACGTGTAGTGATCAAAGGCGGTGGTGAAAATGACCGGAGCCGTCAAGGAGGTTTGGCCAAAAATATCGAAACTCAGGCCATCGGCCAGTTGGATGTCCATGAAAATCAGGTCGGGTTGCTGGAAGTTGCGCAGCCACTTCACCGCCCCCTCCACGCTGTCAATCATGTCCATGATTTCGCATTCCGGGCAATGCTCGGCCAGTAGTTTTGCCAGCCGCTTGGCAGCGGGTTGTTCGTCTTCGATGATGAGCGTTTTCATTGGGAAAGTTGGTATTTTGGTTTAAAATAGTGCCCAACGCTTGAGGCTCACGACATGGGCCTTGCCAGATTGGCGGTGCTCAAACACTGCCTCCTCCCAAGTTGGAAGCCGCCACTTCGAGGGTGGTTCTTTTGAAAAACCATACGGCTCAGTGGGTACGCCCATCAAGTTTTTGTCCAAAACCATGTTGTTGTTTTCGTCCAAAAATACGGCAAAGGCATGGCTGCCAATGGGCAGGTTTTCGATGACAACTTCCAGCGTCCCCTTTTTGTCCACCTTGAAATTGTAGAGCATTGCCTTCTCCTCCAGCATGAAATCCACCTTGCTGCCGTACATCGCCAATCGCACGGTACCGCCCGCCCGCTCGATGCCCTGAAAAAGCAGGGTCAAGTTGCTTCCTCCCTCCTCCGGCACTGGGTGAAATACGAATATTGCGGAGCAAATAATGAAAAGGAATATTTTCATAAAATATTGGAAACCAATTGTTTGTCATCTTTTTGCCCAATCTGCGCTGGCTGGATCAACGGCAAAATGACGATGAAATGCTGGTGGGTGACGATCACTTCCACTTCCATTTTCGTGAGGAGCCGATAGCGGCTTTTGATGTTCTCCAGTCCAATTTTCGTGGACGGTTGGTCCTGTTTCTTGGGTTGGAGGTTGTTCCTGACGACCAGCCGGTCGCCCTTTTCCGCAAAAACCTCGATGTGCAGGGGGTGCTGGGTGGACACCACGTTGTGCTTGATGGCGTTCTCGAACAGCATTTGCAGCGAAAGCGGCAGTATTTGCAGCGCAGGTTTTCGCCGAAGCGTTCGTTGAGCAGGCAATTGTAGGAGTCGAGGAAGCCCAATTCCTCGGCTACCGTGGTCAGTTCCCGTTCCCTGATTTCGAGGATGTAGCGGTAGGCTTTCGAGAGTTTTTGCACGAAGTTTTCCGCCTTGACTGGGTTTTCCGGTATCAGGTACGCCAGCGTGTTTAGGCTATTGAAGAAAAAATGCGGGTTCACTTGGTTCTTCAAGGTTTCGAGCTGGCTCTGCATGTTTTCCTTCAACAACCGCTCCTTTTCCACCATCGTTTTTTGGAGCTGGTGGTAAAAACCCGCCGTCACATAGATGGTCAACACCAAGAACGTCACCAACAGCGAACCGATGGTCATGGCGATGTCATGCTGGAGTTCGTTTTGGATTCTTGTTTCAAAATACCCGTGTAGCCAGGGGTCGAGTATGCGTTTTATCAACACGTACAACACCAAAACAACCAACGACTGGAACAAAATGCGCTTCGCAAAATCCTTTGGATCGGGGTAGCGCTCCGCAAAAAACAACACCACCTGGCGGAACACCAGCCAGAAAATGGTCGTGTAAACAAAGCCGACGCCGTTGCAGGCAGTAAAGAAAAAACGGGGGTCACTTACCAGAATGTCGCCAAACATCATGGCCGTCGTGATGAGGGTTGTCACGGGTATTCCAATGATAACCAGCCACTTATCGTCAAATCCGAATATTTCCTTGGCTCGATTCATTTCATTTCGGTACGGTCAAACGCAATCACGTCGAGTATTTTTTCAGCAATCATTTTCTCCTTTGTCCACATGATGAAATGGTCTTCCCCTTCCAGCATCTCGATTTTCAACCGACGACTGTTGGGCAGCATTTTTTTAGCAAAATCGGCGTTGGCCGCTGACACCAGCCTGTCCTTCGTGCCTTGCACCACCGTCACCGGGCAGGAGATGTCGGCCCAAAATGGCAGCATGTCCTCCAGTTCTTTTTTCAACGGCAAAATTTCCTGGTTGCTCACCCTGAACGCACCCGGCAGCATCCATCGGAGTATCCACCAGTCGAGGGGCCGCGACCACCAATACGCTGGCTCCAGTTGCGGGTCAATGGAGCCAGCCACCATCACGAGGCCGTCCACCAGTTCCGGGGAGTCCATCGCCATGCGGGCGATGAGTGGGCCGCCGTAGCTGTGCCCGACGAGGATTGCCTTGCCGCTGCCCTTGCGATATTTTTCGAGCAATGGTCGCAACTGCTGTGCCTGCTTTTTCAGCGAGCGCTCCGTTTTTCCAAAATCCGAGTAGCCGAAGCCCGGCCTGTCCACCGACACCACCAGTGCTTGGCGGGTAAAACTGGTGTCGGCCAAGTAGTCAAGCATGGCATCGGAAGCACCCGGCGAACCGTGTACCATCAGCACCAACGGCAGCCCTTCGGTGCCGCTGCGGGTGTAGTGGATGGTGCGGCCATCGGTCTCATAAGTTCCGAAAGTCACGTTCGACTGGCCTTTTTCGAGCAGGTATGCCCGCTGTTTTTCGTCGCTTCTGCGAAATTTCATGAACTCCATCTGGCAGGTGAAAAACAAACCGGAACACAGCACGGCCGTGATGGTGTATCGTTTTTTTAGCTTCAATGCAAAAGTTTTCCAGAAAACAACTGCGCTGTAAAAAGTTTGAACCCCACTGCAATATTGCTCCGTGTAACGGGGTTGGCCAATGGTTTTCCCATGAATTGCCGAAATGGTGGCTTGAAGTGTAACAAACCGTTAGGCCGTTGGTCGTGGAGGAAGTGCCTCTAATCCTTCTTCTTCCAAAGTCGTCAGCCCGAACTGCGTCAAATGGTGAACCACATGCTTGAACTGCATGAACCGCCATTCATCATAGTTCAGTGGTCCGAAAACGACGTGGTTGGTCCGCTTGCCGGGGTTCGCTGCCATAAACGCATCAAACTCGGCCCATTTTTGCCAAAAAACCTCGATGGCAGCTTCAATATTTGCCGTTTGGAGCGGGGGAAGTTGGTCGTTGGTTGGCATGTTGGGGTGTTCAAAATTTCGGCTGATGGCATAGTTGGTGTAAACAAACTGTCGCATTCTGGGCAATTTCTCTTCGGGGGTGATGACGGTCGCCTCCCAATTTCCCATCGCCCCGTCAATGACCCAGGCCAAGTGCTCGACCATGTGGTGTGCGGTCATTTTGCCCCAAGCTGGCTGCATGTCGGGCCTCAGTTTTCGGAGCAGGCCGCCCAGTTTGTTTTCAAAAAAAGCGTTGGCTTGCGCATGTGTCAATTCCTGCATGTGGTTGATTATTTTTGTGAAATTTGCTCCGCAAAGTTCCGTTTTGCGGAGCAATTTATTTACGAAGAAAAAAGCGCTTCGGATGAACCACTCGACAAGTAATCCTGCCCAAACGGTCGCTTCCGCCAAGTTTAGCCTCCGCCCCATTCAACCCGCTGACAACCAGCAAGTTGCCACCATCATTCGCACCGTGATGACCGAGTTCGGCTGTGTGGGCGAAGGGTACTCCATCCTCGACCCCGAAGTGGACAAGATGTACGAAACATACAGTGGCCCTCGTGCGTCTTTTTTTGTGGTATCCAGCATCGAAACTGGCGAAGTGTTCGGCTGCGGTGGCATCGGCCCACTTGTGGGTGGCGAAGCAGATGTCTGCGAGTTGAAGAAAATGTACTTCCGTCCCGAACTTAGGGGCCTTGGTTTTGGGAAAAAAATGGTGGCTATCTGCCTCGAAAAAGCCAAGGAATTCGGCTACCGCCGCTGCTACCTGGAGACCTGCGCCCGCATGGAACAGGCCAACCAGCTTTACAAAAAGATGGGCTTTGAAAAAATCTGCGGCCCGATGGGTGCCACGGGGCACTGCAGTTGTGATGCGTGGTATGTTAAAGAGGTATGAGGTATGGAGGTATGGGGTATGGGGAGTTGGGTATGCGTTTTATTTTGTCTTAAATAGTGAAAGCAACTACTATGGAGAACGGGAAAATCTATAAAATCAAGCAACTACGCTTGAAGCATTTGGGGGAAAAGGTGGCCAATTCGGAAAGCGGGAAGGTAGTGAAAGAGAAGAGTTTTTCCTTTGCCATTCGGGTCGTCAAACTCAGACAATACCTCAATCAAGAGAAGAAGGAATATTCCATGAGTGGGCAATTACAACGTTCAGGGACTTCCATCGGGGCAAATGTCAGGGAGGCGTACCGAGGGGAAAGCGACCCCGACTTTGTTCATAAATTGGGTGTCAGCCTAAAAGAATGTAACGAAAGCCAATATTGGCTGGAACTGTTATTTGCTACGGAATTCGTTACCGAATCTGAATTTGAATCAATTTACACAGATGCACTTGCCCTCGACAATATCATCACCTCCATCATCCTAACAAAAACGAACATGACGAAAAAGTAGTCCCCAAACAGACCTCAGACCTCTATACCTCAGACCTCGTTCACTGTTTCGGTGTCGAATTGAACATCACCACAAACATCAGCATCACCTTCATTTCAAAAGTAACCTTGTCGTCCAGTTCGTCCACGATGACCCAGTCACGGGGGTCACGCTCGTAGCTGGTGTACATGCTGAAGTTGCCGTTGTTTGAGCTGCGCAGCAGCCACTCGTCCCACTGGTTGCTCCATTTCGACTTGAGGGTGAGGGTGGTTGCGTTGTCGGTGATGCGCCACTCCTCGAATTGGCCTGGCCACACCGTGCGGGCGCTGACGATGGTGTTGTTGCCACGGAGTTCCCATTCTTCTGGGTTGTCCTTCCACTTCATTTTGATGGTGCCGAAGGCATCGCCGATGCGGTAGTCCCATTCCGTAAAGTCGTTTTCCCGGAGCTGCCAGGTGATTTTTAGTTCGCCCTCGTCCTCGTCCCCCTGCTCGTCTTCGGCATAAAATCGCCACTCGATGAAGCTGTCGTCGTAGTACGAAGAGAGGCCCGTGAGGTATTGTGCCTGGCTTTGGATGGCCAAAAAGAAAAGCACGGCAAATGGCAGTAATTTTTTCATCAATAATATTTTTGGTTGTTGACCGTCAAACGGTTCAAAGTAGCGGGCAGTATTGTTGCTCCGCAATTTTGGACTTTTTTAGGATAAAAAGCTGAGTTTGCCGCTAAAACACCTGGCAAAGCCGCTAACCTTGCGGCATGATTATCTACAACGTAACCGTAAAAATAGAGCGCAGCATCCACACCGATTGGGTGGAATGGATGCGCAATGTGCATATCCCAGCCGTCATGGCCACTGGTTTTTTCACAAAAAACCTCATGCTTCGTCTGCTCGAACCGCCCGCCGACGAGGAGGGCATCACCTACGCCATCCAGTACACTTGCAACAACATCGAGGCACTGCGCCGCTACCAGGAAGAGGAGGCGCCCGCCTTACAAGCAAGCCATTCCGAACGGTATGACGGGAAGTTCTTTGCCTTCCGAACCATCTTGAAAGTGGTCGAGTAGTTTTTTTGATTTACGAAAACTTTCGTCGTTCAATTCCCCGCGCTTGCCGATGCCTGTGGTTGCTCATCCGCTGTGCCTCTGTTTTCATCGAATAAAATCACTCCGGTCAAATATTCGGACGTGCTTTGAAGTTATTCCGCAATCGTTTTCACCCGAAATATTTGACATTATGCACAAAATGAAAAATTTCTTCCTGTTCTGTTCCGGCGTGGACAAGACCATGCTGGAAAAATGTCCCTCCGACGCCAACAAGTACATGGGCATCGGGGCCACGGTTTTCTTCACGGGCGTGTTGGCCTTTTTCTCGTCAGGCTATGCACTGTACACCGTCTTCGACAGCTACTTGATGGCCATTGCCTTTGGCCTCGTCTGGGGTTTGATGATTTTTAACCTCGACCGCTACATTGTGATGAGCATGAAAAGCAACGGCAAATGGTGGCGTGATGCCTTGGTGGCAGCGCCCCGGCTAATGCTGGCAGTGCTGTTGGCACTCGTGATTTCAAAGCCGTTGGAACTGAAGATTTTTGAGAAAGAAATAAAAGCCGAACTCGTGACGATGGAACAGGAGGTTTTCAAAAAACAGGAAGACCGCCTGAAAGAACGCTACCAAGTTCAGCAAGACGAGCAGCGCCAGCAAATTGCGCAGCTAAAAACCGAGATAGCCAACAAGACCGCCGCCCGTGACACCCTCACCCGCATGGCCGTGCAGGAAGCCGACGGTACTGGCGGCTCCGGTAAGAAAAACCTCGGCCCCATCTACCGGGCCAAGAAGGCCGAGGCGGACAAGGCTCAAATTGAACTTGACAGCCTCGTAGCCGTTGCCCTGCCGCTCATCAAGCAAAAGGAACAGGCCGCTGTGGTGCTCGACTCCACCGTGCAGGCCGAAATCGGCGCACTCGCCCGCACCAGTTACGATGGGATGGCCGCCCGCATGGAAGCGCTTTCCCGGCTTTCAGCAGATAGCAAGGCCATTTTTTACGCTAGCATTTTCATCATGCTGCTGTTCGTTGCCATCGAGACGGCGCCGATTATGGTCAAGCTCATCTCCTACCGCAGCCCCTACGACTACCTGCTGCACGAGCACGAGCATGTGTTCCAGATGGCCAACCTGGAGAAAACCACCCTGCTGGCCAACGAGGTTCACAACAAGCTGCTGTACGAGTCGGACACTGGCAAGCACATGACCAATGCCCGCATCGTTTTGCAAAAAGAATTGATTGACCACAAGTTCAAGGAGAAATTGGCGGATTTGAAAGCTCGGCCATTCGACTGGAAGCTGGGGGCGGTTTAAATTTCTGCCCAATATTTAGCGAAGCCACAAGCGCCATCCCGAACCATCATCGGGGTGGCGCTCGTGTTTTATGGCTGTTTGCCCGACGTTTTGAAAACTTCCTGCTTGTATGCTGAGCAATCTTCCTAAGTTGCTTGCCTGTTTCTAAATCCTTTTCTATGAAAAACACCAACTATCTCCTGATCGGGTTTCTTTCTTCACCTATATTAATATGGTGAGCGCCCAGTCGTTCCAAGTTGCAGCCACCACACCATCGGGCCTGAACGTCGGCGCTGGAATGGAGATAACCGTGAGCTTCAGTCAGCCTGTTAACCCACAAACTATCGGACCGGCCAGTTTTCGGGCATTTGGCAAATGGTCGGGGCCAGCCAAGGGGCAGTTTTCTTTTTTGGAAAACGACATGACCGTCAGTTTCACGCCCGATGAGCCTTTTTTTGCAGGGGAACCGGTGCTGGTGCAACTCTCCAAGGGCATTGCCAGCGCTACGGGCGAGCCATTGGCCAAGCCCTTCGCTTGGGCTTTTTTGGTAAAAGCATCCCCAGGCTTCCTCGACCAGCCGCTCGAAACCACCATCGAACTTCGGCTGCCCGGCGAGGACTACCTCCAAACCTACGGTGCCTATGCTGGGGATATGAACAACGATGGCTACTCCGACCTCGTCGCCGTCAACGAAAGCTCGGACGACCTGCGCATTTTGCTGAATGATGGCACGGGGCATTACCCCAGTTTTGTGGTTTATGACACTGGCGACGACAGCACGCCCAGCCCCAGCGAAGGTGCCGACTTCAACAATGACGGCGAGATTGACCTCGTGGTGACCACCGCCTGGGATAACGAAGTGCGGGTGCTCACGGGCGACGGACTTGGCAATTTCAGCAGCATGGAAACCTACTTCACCTCCAATGGGGTGCGAGGCGTCGTGGTCGGCGACTTCAACGGCGACGGTTGGGACGATATGCTGACCACCAACCGACTGGCTGGCAACATCTCGATTTTCATGAATGACGGCGACGGCACTT
>JADJYH010000008.1:180000-240146 GCA_016719855.1 Saprospiraceae bacterium
GAGACTGCCGGCGCAAGCCGCGAGGAAGGTGGGGACGACGTCAAGTCATCATGGCCTTTATGCCCAGGGCTACACACGTGCTACAATGGCGGGTACAACGGGTCGCAAAGCCGCGAGGTGGAGCCAATCCAGGAAAGCCCGTCCCAGTTCGGATTGGAGTCTGCAACCCGACTCCATGAAGTTGGAATCGCTAGTAATCGCGCATCAGCCATGGCGCGGTGAATACGTTCCCGGACCTTGTACACACCGCCCGTCAAGCCATGGAAGCCGGGGTGCCTGAAGACGGTGACCTTTTGAGGAGCTGTTTAGGGTAAAACCGGTGACTGGGGCTAAGTCGTAACAAGGTAGCCGTACCGGAAGGTGCGGCTGGAATACCTCCTTTAAGAGACTGACAGAAGGTTTCGGCCCGAGGCCTCCTTCCCCGAGTACTTCCTATTTTTCCTTCCGGTGGCAGTGTAAGCGCTGCAGGGGCATTGCAAAGCGCCGGTGCCCGACAAAAAGTTGAAACGAGCAGCGTGGCGGGACGGCCCCGGGCGGCGAGGCGAGGCGCACGGCACAGGAAGAACCCTGCCATGCCGGCCAAAGTCCCGTAGCTCAGTTGGTTAGAGCGCTACACTGATAATGTAGAGGTCGGCAGTTCAAATCTGCCCGGGACTACCTTTAGGGCGATGAGTTATAAGTGGTGAGTGGTTGAGTGTTGTTTGCTCACAGCTCACAACTCAAACCTCATAACTCAACAAAGCCGGGGGATTAGCTCAGCTGGCTAGAGCACCTGCTTTGCAAGCAGGGGGTCAACGGTTCGAATCCGTTATTCTCCACAGGAAAGGCCCAAAGGGAGAGCATCCCGACAAGTCGGAGGGGCGGTTCGAATCCGTTATTCTCCACAGGTGCCGCTAGGAAGGGCAGGGGCGCAAAACAAGACCTGTCAAAGCCGAGCCCAAGGGGCGGCGGCACGGAGCGGTTCGAGCCCGACATTGCCAACCAAGCCCGGCACGGGAAGCGGCAGTCATAGCAGTACAGTGAGCTCTACGTGTACATGGCAGCGAGCGGACCGACGAACACCGGCAAAAAGTTCATTGACACGACGGGAGAGAAAGAAAGAAATAAGAAGTGCGAGGCGCGGGCAATCGTGGCGCGAAAGCGCCAAGAGATGCCCAAGCGAAAGGCGTCAAAGATAAGGAAGCAAATTAAGGGCGTATGGGGGATGCCTTGGCTCCCAGAGATGACGAAGGACGTGGTAAGCTGCGAAAAGCTGCGGGGAGGTGCAAACGACCATTGATCCTGCAGGTGTCCGAATGGGGAAACCCTTCCAGGTGAAGCCTGGAAACCCGCAAAGGGGAGAAACCCGGGGAACTGAAACATCTAATTACCCGGAGGAAGAGAAAACAATAGTGATTCCGCAAGTAGTGGCGCGCGAACGCGGATTAGCCCAAACCCCATGGCATGCCTTGGGGGGTTGTAGGGCCTGCAAAAAGGTTGGCAATGCAAGTGGAACGTGCCTGGAAAGCGCGGCCATAGCGGGTGACAGCCCCGTACACGCAAGATTGCCAGCTGGGCGGGTACCCTGAGTAGGGCGGGACCGGAGAAATCCTGCTTGAATCCACCGGCACCATCCGGTAAGGCTAAATACTACTGGGAGACCGATAGCGAACAAGTACTGTGAAGGAAAGGTGAAAAGAACCGCAAGAAGCGGAGTGAAAAGAGCCTGAAACCATGCGCTTACAAGCGGTCGTAGTCCGATTCGTCGGATGGCGACGTGCCTTTTGCATAATGAGCCTACGAGTTACTTCCCGCCAGCAAGCATAAGCCCTTCAGGGGCGAATGCGCAGCGAAAGCAAGTCTTAACAGGGCGCGCAGTTGGCGGGAGTAGACGCGAAACCGAGTGATCTTACCCATGGGCAGGCTGAAGTCCCGATAGTCTCGGGATGGAGGGCCGAACCGGTAAACGTTGAAAAGTTTTCGGATGACCTGTGGGTAGGGGGTGAAAGGCTAATCAAACTCGGAGATAGCTCGTACTCCCCGAAATGTATTTAGGTACAGCGTCGCGTAGTGGGTCGTGGAGGTAGAGCTACCAATAGGGCTAGGGGGCTTCACCGCCTACCAACCCCTGATGAACTCCGAATGCCACGACCGAGCAGCGGCAGTGAGGCCCTGGGTGAGAAGGTTCAGGGCCGAGAGGGGAACAACCCAGACCATCGGCTAAGGTCCCCAAGTGTGGGCTAAGTTGAAAAAACGAGGTGGGAATGCACTGACAGCTAGGATGTTGGCTTGGAAGCAGCCATTCATTTAAAGAGTGCGTAACAGCTCACTAGTCGAGCGTTCCTGCGCGGAAAATAATCGGGCATCAAGCCCGCCACCGAAGCCATGGGTCAGCAATGACGGTAGGGGAGCATTACGGCAGCACAGAAGGTGCGGCGCGAGCCGTGCTGGAGCGGCCGTAAAAGCAGATGTAGGCATGAGTAACGATAATGCGGGTGGAAAACCCGCACGCCGCAAGACTAAGGTTTCCTCGTTCAACGGTAATCAGAACAGGGTTAGTCGGGTCCTAAGGATAAGCCGAAGGGCGATGCCGATGGCAAGCCGGTCAACATTCCGGCACCTGTTGCAGCTGCGATGGGGTGACGAAGGGACGTAAGGGCTGCGAACTGACGGAATAGTTCGTTGAAGCGCATAGGCTTTGAGAGGGGCAGGCAAATCCGCCCCTTGAGCTGAAACGCGATAGTACGCCAAGGCCTCCGGGCGGCGGCGATAATGCCCCCAAGTTGACTTCCGGGAAAAGCCCCTAAGCTTCAGGCTGCAACAGCCCGTACCGCAAACCGACACAGGTAGTCGAGGAGAGCATCCTAAGGCGCTCGAGTGATTCGTGGCTAAGGAACTAGGCAAATTCGACCCGTAACTTAGGGAGAAGGGTCCCCCCGCCTCGGCGGGGGCGCAGCAAAGAGGTCCAGGCGACTGTTTAGCAAAAACACAGGACTCTGCCAATTCGAAAGAAGAAGTATAGGGTCTGACACCTGCCCGGTGCCGGAAGGTTAAGGAAGGGGCTTAGTGCGCAAGTGCGAAGGTCTTGACTGAAGCCCCGGTAAACGGCGGCCGTAACTATAACGGTCCTAAGGTAGCGAAATTCCTTGTCGGGTAAGTTCCGACCTGCACGAATGGTGTAACGATCTGGACACTGTCTCGGCCACGAGCTCGGTGAAATTGAAGCATCGGTGAAGATACCGATTACCCGCCACGGGACGGAAAGACCCCGTGAACCTTTACTATAGCTTTGCATTGAGCTTGGGTACAGGATGTGTAGGATAGGTGGGAGGCTTTGAAGCTGGGACGCTAGTCTCGGTGGAGCCGACGTTGAAATACCACCCTTCCTGTACCTAGGTTCTAATCCGGCGACGGAGACATTGCATGGTGGGTAGTTTGACTGGGGTGGTCGCCTCCCAAAGAGTAACGGAGGCTCGCAAAGGTACCCTCAGTACCGTTGGTAACGGTACGCAGAGCGCATGAGTACAAGGGTGCTTGACTGGGAGAACGACGGTTCGATCAGGTGCGAAAGCAGGCTCAAGTGATCCGGTGGTTCCGCATGGAAGGGCCATCGCTCAAAGGATAAAAGGTACTCCGGGGATAACAGGCTGATCTCCCCCCAAGAGCTCACATCGACGGGGAGGTTTGGCACCTCGATGTCGGCTCGTCACATCCTGGGGCTGGAGAAGGTCCCAAGGGTTGGGCTGTTCGCCCATTAAAGTGGCACGCGAGCTGGGTTCAGAACGTCGTAAGACAGTTCGGTCCCTATCTGTGGTGGGCGCAGGAACGTTGAGGAGGGCGATCTCTAGTACGAGAGGACCGAGATGGACGAACCGCTTGTGTACCGGTTGTGCCGCCAGGTGCAGCGCCGGGTAGCTATGTTCGGAACGGATAAGCGCTGAAAGCATCTAGAGTGCGAAGCCGGCTCCAAGATGAACGTTCCAGTCCGCAAGGACGAAGGGCCGTGGGAGACTACCACGTCGATAGGCCGCAGGTGGAAGCGCAGCAATGCGTTTGAGCCGAGCGGTACTAATTGCCCGACAGCTTCCGTTTTTTTTTGATTCATCAAAAAAGCTTTGACGCAAACAGCACGGCATGTCCTGGCACAAATGCTGCCGGCCCGCAAGTGCGCACTTCGAAGTACTTCTTTCTCTGCCCCGTCTGTCGTGATGCCCAAATGGGGGCATCGCCCAAGATAAGTTGGTGGCTTTAGCGAGGGGGATCACCTCTTCCCATTCCGAACAGAGCAGTTAAGCCCCTCTGCGCCGATGGTACTGGCCCTAAAGGCCGGGAGAGTAGGTCGCTGCCAACCCTTTTTTTTCTTCTGAAAAGGCCCTGTGATTCATTTCGCAGGGCCTTTTCTGTTTTATAGCCTTCCTTTTCGCCTTGCCCTTTCCTTATTTTCCACAAAAAATAGAACTTTAGGAACTTTTTTCAGGATGCAAACTGTTCATGGCTGCACGGCCATGCCTTGTCCAACGGGCATAAGCCTTGGCTCTCCCCAACCACGGGGAGAATTAACTGAAAACAAGTATGTTATGGTACTAATGGCTAACAAAACCACGCATTTCGAGCACATTTTTGAGGACGAATTCATGCCTCATTCCGATGCGCTTTACAACTTCGCTTACCACTTGACGGGTAATGAGGACGACGCCAACGACCTGTTCCAGGAGGCACTGCTGAAGGCTTGGCGCTTCGTTGACAAATACGAGGCGGGCACCAACGCCAAGGCTTGGCTTTTCACCATTGCCAAAAATGCCTTCATCAACGAGTACCGTCGGAAGGCAAAAGCGCCGAACCGGGTGGAGTTGCAGGACTACGTCATCTATCAGGACAAGCAGGACACGCCGCTCACCAGCGGCATGGAAATGCGGGAGGAAATGTTCCAGTACCTGATCGGCGACGAGGTCACGTTGGCCATCAACCAACTTCCGGTGGACTTCCGGACGGTCATCCTGTTGAGCGATGTCGAGGACTTCAAGTACGACGAAATCGCTTCCATCTTGGATATCCCGATTGGAACCGTGCGGTCACGGCTGCACCGTGCCCGGAACTTGTTGAAAGAGAAACTGAAAACGTACGCCGAGCAACTTGGTTACGAAGATAAAAGAGGATAACAACAATAGGCTGGATGGCCAAGAAGGGTTATGCACCTTGGCCGTTCAGCCTTTTTCAATTAACAGCCATTTCAGAACCTGTCCATTAACTGGCATTTTTGCACTGACAACCAATCAATACGAGAAATGATTCGCACAATTTTGAACGATAACTTGCCCGCATTTACTTGGCCAACCGATGGCTCTGTGACGGGCGTGAGTGTCGGTCGGGGTTGTGCAAGTTGTTGGTTTTCAGGCAGAACCGTCAAGTGGACTACAAATTCATTTTGCGATGAAAAACTATCAAAACGGTCAGGATTTTGTCACCCGTCTCAACCTTCTCCTCGATAACGAACTCACACCCGACGCAGAACGTGAAATGCTCGAAGAAATAAAAAGCAACCCAGAATATCGTGAAATGTTAGCCAAAGAGCAAAGCTTCCGGGAGTTTGTACGCAGTCGCATCCATCGCAAAACTGTTTCGCCTTCCCTTATCCTTTCCATCAAGGAGAAAATCCACTCCACTTCCAACGGTCGAAGTATTTGACCCGAATTCAGGGGTTCTCAGTAGCCTTTTCCAGCCACATCATTTCGGAAAGTCTCCACACACTTGCGGTCTTGCAAGGTGACGTACACCGTTTTGCCGTCCTTGCCACCAAAGGCGAGGTTGCTCGTTTTTTTGCCCTTGAGCGACACCTCACGGAGCAACTTCCCATTGGGTGAAAGCACGGCGACAACGCCTTTGCCGTAACGGGTCACGTACAGGTTGCCCACCTTGTCGCACTTCATTCCGTCCATGCCGTGGTCATCGAATTTGTGAAACAACCGTTTGTTGCTCAATTCGCCCGTGAGCGACACATCGAATGCCCAGATATTCAATTGACCTGATTCGTTCACATACAGCGTCCGCTCGTCGGGGCTTAGTTCGATACCGTTGGTGGTGCCCATGTTACCTGCGGCAATGCTTGCCTTGCCATCGGGCATGATGCGCCAGACCTGGCCTGTGCCGTCCTTCCATTTTGGGTCGCTGGTAAAGACGACATCGCCTTTTGTGATGCAAAGGTCGTTGGGCTGGTTGAAGCGGTCGTCATGGCAGAAGACCGTGACCTTTTTTGTTGAATGGTTGATTTTCAGCACGTTATGCCCAGTGAAGTCGGCCAACAGCATGTCGCCTTTGCTATCAAAACGGATGGCGTTGGCGGTGCTGCCTGTGGGTAGTTCCACGAAAACGGAGGCCTTTCCATCGGGCGTGACGATGCCCACCGTCCCGTCCCGTTGGTAGTTAACGACGTAGAGGTTGCCAGCTTTGTCCACGTTTGGGCCTTCACAGTTTTCGCTGAAGGAACCTTCTGGAGTGAGGTCGGAGGCTGTAAAGCGCTTAGTGCCAGTGCAGGCGGCGAGGGTGACGAAGAATAGGGTGGTAATGATATTTTTCATGGTAAAAGTTTGAGCAAAAGAAATGAAAAAAAGTGGGCAGCCATGTACCAATTGACAGATCACTGCCGAATACCGTCTTTCATCCAAAACCAATCCCCCACTCCATTGTTACCCCTCGGCATTTCGCCCGTTTTTAAAAATCTTTGCCGATGTTTGCAACAATGGACCATCTTGAAATAAAGCCCAAGCCACAAGACGACGACCCGACCGCCGCCGCCCGCAAGCGTGACCATATCGAAATGGCCTTCCGCTCGCAGGTGCAGCACGGAGAGGTGGACGGGCGGTTCTACTACGAGCCGTTGCTGTCGGCGCACCCGCAGCCGGGCGGCCTGCCGCCGTTTTCCTTTTTGGGGAAAACGCTGCGCTCGCCGCTCTGGGTCAGCAGCATGACCGGCGGCACGGACTGGGCGCACACCATCAACCACAACCTCGCACGGGCCTGCGCCGAATTCGGCATGGGCATGGGCCTCGGCTCCTGCCGCTCACTGCTCTTCTCCGACGATACGCTGGAGGACTTCGCCGTGCGTCACCTCATCGGCGACGACCTGCCGCTGTATGCCAACCTCGGCATCGCCCAATTGGAACAACTCATTGACAATCAAGAGCTATGGCGGGTAACGGCCTTGCTCGACAAGTTGCAGGCTGACGGCCTCATCATCCACGTGAACCCGCTCCAAGAATGGCTGCAACCCGAAGGCGACCGCTTCCAGCGGCCTCCGCTCGATACGATTACGACCATTTTGGAACAAATGCCCGAATTGAAAATCATCGTGAAGGAAGTCGGGCAGGGCATGGGCTACGAGAGCCTGCGAGCGCTGTACCAGTTGCCACTGCAAGCCGTAGATTTTGCCGCCAGCGGTGGCACCAATTTCGCCAAACTCGAATTGTTGCGCAGCGATGAAGCCAGCCAAGAAACTTTTCAGCAACTGGCGCAGGTCGGCCACACGGCGGAGCAGATGGTACACTTCACCAATCAAATCAAAGCGGAACTGGGCGAAAAAATGCTTTGCCAGCAGGTCATCATTTCCGGCGGCATCGGCAGCTTTCTCGATGGGTATTACCTGACGAACAAGCTACATTTGCCCAGCGTCTATGGCCAGGCTTCTGGCTTTTTGAAGCACGCACGGGGAGAGTACGACGAGCTACGGGACTATGTGGCGGCTCAGGTGCGGGGGCTGGAAGTGGCTAAGGCGTTTTTAAGGGTGCGATAAAATATGAGCGACAACAAAACCATCTCCGGCTTTTCAAAACTTTCCAAACCCGACAAGGTGAAATGGGTAGCGGAGCATTTTTTTCAAAACCCAGCGCAAGCCACGCAGGAACTCATGCGCTGGTGGAACGCCGACGAGGAACAGCAGCGCCTGCTAGACGGCTTCAGCGAGAACACCCTCAGCAACTTCCCCATGCCCTTCGGCGTGGCCCCCAATTTTTTGATAAACGGCAAGGTGTACGCCGTGCCGATGGTCATCGAGGAAAGCTCGGTGGTGGCCGCCGCCAGCAGTGCCGCCAAATACTGGCTCGACCGGGGCGGCTTTCATGCTAAAGTGTTGGGAACCAAGAAGTTGGGACAAGTCCACTTCTCGTGGAGTGGCGACGTGCGAAAGCTGGAAAGTGTTTTTGAAGACCTCAAGACCGAACTCCGGCAGGACGCTGCGCCCATCACTGTCAACATGGAACGGCGGGGTGGCGGGGTCACCGATATCGCACTCGTCAGCATCACAGGCCAAGAACCCGACTACTACCAACTGAAAGTCTCTTTCGAGACCTGCGACAGCATGGGCGCCAACTTCATCAACTCGGTGCTGGAGTGCTTCGCAAAAACGCTCGACAGGTTCATTTCGACCCATCCCATTTTTGACGAAGGCGACGAGCGGGACGTAGCCATCATCATGTCCATCCTCAGCAATTACACGCCCGAATGCCTCGTGCGGGCCTGGGTGGAATGCCCCGTGGAAAAACTCGGCCCTTTTGACAATGGCCTCGAAGCAGCGACGCTCGCCGAGAAATTTCGCAAGGCCGTTCGCATCGCCTATCTCGACCCGCACCGGGCCACCACGCACAACAAGGGCATCTTCAACGGTGTGGACGCCGTGGTGCTGGCCACCGCCAACGACTTCCGGGCCGTGGAAGCGGGCTGCCACACTTTCGCTGCCCGTGATGGGCAGTATCGCAGCCTCAGTCACTGTACCATCGAGGACGGAATCTTCCGCTTTTGGCTCGACCTGCCGCTGGCGCTCGGTACGGTGGGCGGCCTCACCAAGCTGCACCCCATCGCCAAGCTTTCGCTGGAAATGCTCGGCAACCCTTCGGCGGAGGAACTGATGATGATAATCGCCAGTACAGGTTTGGCGCAAAATTTCGCTGCCGTGCGCTCGCTCGTGACCACGGGCATACAGTCTGGGCACATGAAAATGCACTTGGCGAATATCCTGAACCACCTTGGTGCAAACGCTGACGAGGCATCGGAAGCGATGAAATATTTTGAGGGAAAGACGGTGTCGTTTACCGCGGTCGGGAGTATTTGAGGAAGAAGAGGGTTAAAGCTAGCGGTGTAAAAATCCGCGCAAATCTGTCCAATCCGTTTAATCCGTGTTCCCATCCTCCTCGCGTGTTCATCTCGTTCGCTAAACGTTTTGTAAGCCCTTATTCTACCCTCTTTTCTTCTTGCGAAAATTCGCAGCATTCCCCCTACCTTTGCCCCCATGAGCCAGAAATCGCCGAACGAGCGCATCATTTTCGGGTTGAAAATCAAGCAGTTGCGTCAAGCCCGTGGACATAATTTCGCTGATTTTGCGAAGCAAACCGGCATGTCCATCTCCTACCTGAACGAAATCGAGAAGGGCAAAAAATTCCCGAAGGACGACAAAATAGCCCTGCTGGCCGGGGCGCTCGGCGTGGAAGTGGCGGAACTCACCTCGCTCGAACTCGGCAAAAACCTCGGCCCCGTGGCCGACCTCCTCAGCTCCAATTTCCTCAATGAACTCCCGCTCGACCTCTTCGACATCGACCTGGCCAAGGTGGTGGAAATCATTGCCAATGCGCCGCTGAAGGTCGGGGCCTTCATCAGCACGCTGGTCGAGCTGTCCCGCAACTACGCACTGGCCGAGGAAAATTTCTACTTCGGGGCGCTGCGCTCTTATTTGGAACTCAACAACAATTATTTCGAGGAAATAGAACAGGCTGCCGCCGATTTTGCGGAGCGAAACAAACTGCCGACCACGGCCCTCGTGTCGGTGGAGGCCCTCGCCCGGCTGCTCGAAAAACGCTACGACTATACCATCGTCGAGAACGGCCTGACGCCCTACCCGGAGCTGGCCGACATCCGTTCCGTCTATTTGCCGAAGGCGAAAAAACTGCTGCTCAACGGCAAGCTGAACGATATGCAAAAGGCGTTTCAGTTTGGTAAAGAGCTGGGATTCAATTATTTAGGCCTAAAAGAACGGGCCAATACCGCCGCCCTCCTGCGGGTCAATTCCTTTGAGGAAGTGCTCAGCCACTTCAAAGCTGGCTACTTTTCGGCGGCGCTGCTGCTGAACCGGGAGGCGTTCAACCGGGACATGGAAGCGTTCTTCCAACTGCCCCGCTGGGACGGCGAGTTCATCCTCGGCCTGCTGCGCAAATACCAGGCGTCGCCGGAGATGCTCTTCCAGCGCATGACCAACGTGCTGCCGCAATTCTTCGGGCTGGAGAAGCTGTTCCTGCTCCGTTTCATCCAAACGCCCGCCACCGGGCAGTTCAAAATGGACAAGGAACTGCACCTGAACCGCCGCCACCAGCCGCACGGCAACGCCATCAGCGAGCACTACTGCCGCCGCTGGCTGGCCACCTCGCTGCTCAACGACCTCTCGCAGATGCAGCAGGGCGGCAAGTACACCGGGGCGCTCGTCGGGGCGCAGCGCAGCCGCTACCACGACACCAAGGACGAGTACCTCTGCTTCACGCTCGCCCGACCGGCCTACCCCTCGCCCGACCAGAACGTGAGCATCACCGTGGGCATCCTCATTGACGTTTCGCTGCGCAAACGGGTGAAATTCCTCGACGACCCCGCCATCGCCCGCCGGGAGGTGAACACGACCTGCGAGCGCTGCCCCATCCAAAATTGTTTGGAACGGGCGCCCCGCCGACGGTGGTGGAGGCGAAGGAAAGAAGGAAACGGGTGCAGAAGGTGTTGCGGGAGTTGGGGGGAGCGGGGTGAGAAAACGTTTCTTTTTCCTGAGCGACAAACTGTTTTTGCAAATACTGCAATTAGCAGGAGAGTAGGCCAACATTCATGCGGGGGTAAGTATCATATTTCTATCTTTGCGCCCTTCAAATTCAGAAAAATGACCATATCGCTAAACTGGCTCAAAGAATACATAGACATCAAGCTCTCGCCCGATGAAATCTCGAACCTGCTCACCAGCCTCGGCCTCGAAGTGGAGGGCATGGAGGAAGTGGAAAGCATCAAGGGCGGGCTGGAAGGCGTCGTCGTGGGCGAGGTGAAGGAGTGTTGGCGGCACCCGAACGCCGACAAGCTCAGCCTCACCAAAGTGGACATCGGCACTGGGGATTTGTTGCAAATCGTTTGCGGAGCGCCCAATGTGGCCGCCGGGCAGCGGGTGCTCGTGGCCACCGTCGGTACCACGCTCTACCCTACCGCTGGCGAACCCATCACGCTCAAACTCGGCAAAATCAGGGGCGAGGAATCGCAGGGCATGATATGCGCCGCCGACGAACTCGGCATGGGCGAAGACCACAGCGGCATCCTCGTGCTGCCCGCCGATACGCCCATGGGCATCACCGGGCGGGACTATTTCAAGCTGGAAAAAGACATCGTTTATGAAATTGGCCTGACGCCGAACCGCTCTCCGACGCTACTTGCCACCTCGGTGTGGCGAGGGACTTGGCCGCTGCGCTGCAAGTGCAGTTTGGGCAAATGGGCGGGGTGAAAATGCCAGAGATAGAGATGTCATGTTTTCAAAACATGACATCTCTTTTGCCTGTACAAGTCACGGTCGAAAACACGGAGGCTTGCCCCCGCTACGCAGGTGTGAGCATCAAGGGCGTGACGATCGGCGAGTCGCCGGACTGGCTGAAAAAACGGCTGCTTTCCGTCGGGGTGCGGCCCATCAGCAATATCGTGGACGTGACGAACTTCATCCTCCACGAACTGGGCCAGCCGCTCCATGCCTTCGATTTGGATGAAATCGCTGGGCAAAAAATCATCGTAAAAACATTGCCAGAAGGCTCAAAATTCCAGAGCCTCGACGAGCGGGAGCGCAGCCTCAGCGAGCAGGACCTGATGATTTGCGACGGCGACTCGAAGCCGATGTGCATCGGTGGCGTCTTCGGCGGTGCAACGTCGGGCGTAAAGGACACGACGAAGAATATTTTCCTCGAAAGCGCTCATTTCAACGCCAAATGGATTCGCCGCAGCAGCACCCGCCACGACCTGCGCACCGACGCCGCACGGGTGTTTGAAAAAGGCAGCGACCCGAACGTTTGCGTCTATGCCCTGCAACGGGCAGCAGAAATGATAGTGGAATTGGCGGGCGGTGAAATCGCTTCGGCGGTAGTGGATGTTTATCCAAAACTCATTGAAAACCAGCTAATTACCGTCACGTTTGACTATGTGAACCGGCTTATTGGGATGGAAATTCCGAAGGAAAAAATCAATGAAATCCTTCTGGCGTTGGAAATGAAAATCGTGGCGGAGACGAGCAATTCGTTCACCGTAAATGTGCCCACGAACAAGGCGGACGTGACTCGCCCTGCCGACGTGGTGGAGGAAATCCTGCGGGTCTTTGGCCTGGACAACGTGCCTGCTCCAGCTCAAATTCGCAGCAGCATGGTGAGCAGCGAGAAGCCCGACCCGAACGCCGTGCGCAACACGGTGGCCGACTACTTGGCGGCCAACAGCTTCAATGAAGTGATGTGCCTATCGCTCTCGCAATCAGCGTTTTACAAAGAAATTTTACCGAAGGAAGCCAGCGAACTCGTCTTCGTGAACAACACGAGCAACGTGCAGCTCGACATCATGCGCCCCACGATGCTGTTCAGCGGCTTAGAGGCGGTGGTGAACAACCAGAACCGCCAGCAGATGGACCTGAAGCTGTTCGAGTTCGGAAAAACGTATTTGATTGCGGGTTCGGGATTGCGTAATGCGGATTCCACGGCACCCAATCCGAAATCGCAAATCGCAAATCCGAAATATGTTGAGCCGCAGCATTTGGCGCTGTTCCTCACTGGCCAGCGGTTGCCGGAAAGCTGGCGCAACAAGGAAAAGGTTTCGGCGGATTTTTTCAGTTTGAAATCTTTTGTGGGCAATGTACTCGCCCGCCTTGGCGTCGGTGGCGGTTTTCAGGAGACGGGGGTGAAGGACGATATTTTTGCCTACGGCATCAAGTACCACCGTGGGCCACAGGATTTGGTCGTTTTTGGGAAGGTGCAGCCGAAGGTTTGCAAGAAAATGGGCATCCGGGGCGAGGTTTTTTACGCCGACCTCAACTGGGATATGTTGCTGCAAGCAGCGAAAAAAGCAGTCCATCAGTTTTGCGGAGTTGAACAAATTCCCGACCGTGCGCAGAGACCTTGCGGTGGTGATAGGTAAATCCGTAAAATTTAGCGACCTTGCCGCCGTTGCCAAAAAAGTTGGTAAAAAGCTGTTGAAAGATATAAATTTGTTCGATGTCTTTGAAGACGAGACGAAACTTGGCGAGGGAAAAAAGTCCTATGCTACGAGTTTTACTTTTGAAGACCCGACCCGCACCTTGCAGGACAAAGAGGTGGACGCCGTGATGAACGAACTTATCGAGGCGTTTGAGGGTAAACTTGGAGCGCTGATTCGGCGTTAATTGAACACATGACCCAACAACTCGAAAATATCGAACAGAAAGTGCGGCAACTGGTGGAGGCGATGACCGCATTGCGCCAACAAAACGCTGTTCTTTCGAAGGAAAATAACAAGCTCAAGGCCGACCTCGAAGCACAGCAAGAGCGCACCGGCGAATTGACAGAAAGATTAACTAACTCGCAGCAGGCATTGGTCGGGCAGCGGGGAGACGATTCGGAAAGCAACCAAAAGTTGAGAAAGCAAATTGACCAATACATCAACGAGATAGATAAATGTATTGAGTGGCTTCAAAACGCTTAGGATATGGAAGAACAGGATAGCAAACAATTGACCGTGACGATTGCGGGGCGACCATATCCTTTGAAAATAAAGGCGAATGACGAGCCTGTCATCCGCCAGATAGTGAAAGAGGTCAACGAAAAAGTGAACAAGTTCCAGTTGACCTACGCCAACCGTGAAAAACAGGACTGCCTTGCGATGGCGCTCTTGGCCTACGCGGTGGATTTGCACAAAGCCACAAGCCAAACGACTGCTTCTTCACCAGACCTTTCCGACAAACTTTCCCGTATTGAATCGCTTCTGGACGAAGCGACGACCTGAGTTTTCCTGCTGTTATATTTTTTGGTTAAGTGGCCGGCTGGCCAAATAGCTGCGTGGTGCTCGCACTTCAGCGAAAAGCACTACGGGAGTTTTAGGCCGGTAAACCACGCAACCATGTTACCATTTTAACCTTTTGACATCATGGAAATAGGAATCGGACTGGCCATTGGGCTAGTCGTCGGGCTGGTCGCTGGGTATTTTATCATCCAGGCTACCATGAAAAGCAAGAAGCAGACGCTACTTGACGAAGTAAATTCAAAGACCGACCAAGAAATCAAGAAAGCACAGGACACCGCCAAGCGAATCCTCGACGAGGCGGAATCGAAGAACGAAACCATCAAACAACGCAAAGTGCAGGAAGCAAAAGACCGCTTCAACGCCATGCGGGCCGATTTTGACAAGGAAAAAGCGGAGAAAATGGTCTCCGTCAAAGAGCGGGAACTGGAAATCCGGGGCCTTGAGAAAGACCTCCAATTGAAGGAAGACAAGCTCAAAGACCGCATCAAGGAACTGGACACACGAGACGCCGATTATGACCAAAAAGTAGCGGAAATAGCCACCGTCCGGGAAAACCTTGACAAGCAGCTCAAAATCGTGGCCAAACGGAAGGAAGAACTTGAAGCCGCCAACGAAGAGCGCATCAAGGCGCTCGAGGGTATCTCCAGGCTAACCCAGGGCGAGGCAAAGGAAGAACTCCTCCGGGCCATTAAGGGCAAGGCCGAGACAGCAGCGATGGCTCTCGTGAAAGACACCATCACCCAAGCCAAATTGGACGCTGCCAAAGAATCCAAGAAAATCATCATCGCCACCATCCAGCGCATGGCTTCGGAGTACACCATCGAGAATACCGTATCGGTGTTCCCGCTCGACTCCGACGACATGAAGGGCCAAATCATCGGTCGGGAAGGCCGGAACATCCGGGCGCTCGAGGCTGCTACCGGTGCCGAAATCGTGGTGGACGATACGCCAGAGGCCATCGTCATTTCCAGCTTCGACCCGATACGCCGGGAGGTCGCCCGCCTTGCACTGAAAAAACTCGTGACCGATGGCCGTATCCACCCTGCCCGTATCGAGGAGGTGGTGGCCAAGACCCGCAAACAGTTGGATGAGCAAATCGTCGAAATTGGCGAGCGCACGGTCATCGAGCTTGGTGTTCACGGCCTCAACGCCTACCTAATAAAAATGGTAGGTCGGATGCGCTTTCGCTCCTCCTATGGTCAGAACCTGCTCAAGCACTCCATTGAGACCGCCAACCTTTGCGGCATCATGGCTGCCGAGCTTGGCCTCAACCCAAAACAGGCAAAATTGGCAAAACGGGCTGGCCTGTTGCACGACATTGGGAAAGTGGCAGAGGAGGAAACTGAGCTTTCACACGCCATTGTCGGTATGCATATTTGTGAGAAACACGGCGAGATAGAGGCCATTTGCAACGCCGTGGGTGCTCACCACGATGAAATCGAGATGAACAACATCATCTCACCACTCGTGCAGGCTTGCGATGCCATCTCAGGTGCCCGTCCGGGTGCTCGTCGTGAAATCCTCGAAAGCTACCTCAAGCGCATCGGCGAACTCGAAGAAATCGCCATGGCGCACGAAGGCGTCTCCAAGGCTTACGCCATGCAGGCTGGTCGTGAGCTAAGGGTCATCGTGGAAGCCGAGAAGGTCACCGATGCCTATGCCGACGACCTCGCCTTCATGATTTCACAGAAAATACAAGGGGAAATGCAGTACCCAGGACAAATCAAAGTGACCGTGATCCGGGAGAAGCGGGCGGTGCAGTTCGCACGTTAAATCCTGAAATTATAAGCATAAAAAAGGCGGCGGGGATGTGCCCAGCCGCCTTTTTTTTAACTCAAAACTCGTCCCTCGAAACTTCTTTTCACCCCCTACTCCTCCCGCAACTTCCTCCTTAAAATCTTTCCCACGTTCGTCTTCGGCAGCTCTTTTCTGAACTCCACCGACCTCGGTATTTTGTAGCCGGTAAGCCCCTCTCGGCAATGCTCCAACACTTCCTTTTCGGTCAGTGATTGGTCTTTTTTTACCACAAAAATCTTCACCACCTCGCCCGACTTCTCGTCTGGAACGCCAATGGCAGCACATTCCAGCACCTTCGGGTGCTCGATGACTACGTCCTCAATCTCATTTGGGTAAACATTGAAGCCCGACACCAGAATCATGTCCTTTTTGCGGTCAACGATTTGGAAGTAGCCGTCCGGGTGCATCAGTCCGATGTCACCGGTGCAGAGCCACCCGTCCTTGATGGTTTGGGCGGTGGCGTCCGGGCGGTTGTAGTAGCCCTTCATCACTTGTGGGCCTTTGATTTGTATTTCGCCAGTGTCGCCTTGCGGCAATGGGTTTCCGGCATCGTCCACGATGCGCATGTCGGTAGAGGGCACGGGCAGGCCGATGCAGCCCAGACGGCCAGCGCCATCGAGTGGGTTCACACTGGCAACAGGCGAGGACTCGGTCATGCCGAAGCCTTCAACGAGCGGGACACCAGTCACCTTGCGCCATTTTTCGGCCACCGCCTTTTGCACGGCCATGCCACCGCCAAGTGCAAAACGCAGGGCACTGAAGTCGAGCGAAGCAAAATCGGGGTGGTTGAGCAAGGCATTGAACAGGGTGTTAACCCCTGTCATGATGGTCACTTTGTAGTTCTTGAACTCCTTCATCACCGAGGGCAGGTCACGGGCATTGACCACCAGCACCGTGAGTGCCCCGAGGCTGAACAGCGCCAAGCAATTGACCGAAAAGGCGAAGATGTGGTACAGCGGCAGCGGTGACAGGCCGACCTCGTTCTCCCCCATACCCGATGGCGCAATCCAAGCCCTTATTTGCATCATGTTGGCCACGAGGTTGCGGTTGGTCAGCATGGCTCCCTTGGCAACGCCGGTGGTGCCGCCCGTGTATTGCAGGCATACCACATCTTCCGGATTGTGCTGGAACTGCTTGATGGTAAATTGTTTGCCCTGCGCCAAAGCATTGGTAAAGGTGACCGTATTGGGCAAAGAGAAGTCTGGCACCATGCGCTTGATGTAGCGCACCGCAAAGTTCACGAAGATGCCCTTGCACCCCAGCATCTCGCCGATGCTGGTGACGATGATGGTCTTGATTTGCGTATCGGGAAGCACCTCTTGCAGGTTGGCGGCAAAGTTTTCGCAAATCACGATGGCCTTCACGCCAGAATCAGTGAACTGGTGGCGCATTTCCCGAGGCGTGTACAGTGGGTTGGTGTTGACGATGACCAGCCCAGCCCGCAGACAGCCGAACAGGGCTATGGGATACTGCAAGAGGTTGGGCATCATCAGGGCTATCTTGTCACCAGGCTCCAATCCCCGGGAGTGCAGGTATGCACCGAACTGCTTGGAGTAGCGGTCAACCTGTGCATAGGTCATTGCTTTTCCCATGCAGGCGAAAGCTTTTTTGTCCGAGAATTTTTTGAAGGTATCGTCCAAAAGGGCCACCAGCGAGGGGTAAGCGCTTTCGTCAATATTGGCGGGCACTCCCTTCGGATAATTTTTCAGCCAAGGTCTTTGCTCAGTCATAATTGTTTAAATTTAAAAATTGGATTGGGCTAAAATTACAAAGTTTGGTCTTTGCACAAAGCTATTGAATTTAAGTACCGATTATATCTTGCTCAAAAGCGCAGCGGCCTTGGCCAATGTTTCTTCTTTTTTTGCGAAGCAAAGCCGGATAACCCGCTCCTGCTTGTGGCTGCTGTAAAAAACGGAAACTGGAATAGCCGCCACCCCGTGCTCCAGGATTAGTCGTTTCACAAAATCCGTGTCCGGCTCGTCGCTGATGGCCGAGTAGTCGTAAAGCTGAAAGTACGACCCTTCGCTGTGCAACGGTTTGAACCTCGACCCCGACATGGCATTGAGCAGGAAGTCCCGTTTTTTTTCAAAGAAATCGTTTAGCGCCAAGTACTCTTTCGGTTGTTCGAAGTATTCCGCAACGGCATGTTGCATCGGCGTGTTGACGGCAAAGACGTTGAACTGGTGCACCTTTCGGAACTCCTTCGTCAGGTCGGGCGGTGCCACGATGCAGCCGAGCTTCCAGCCTGTGGTGTGCAGCGTTTTACCGAAGGAAAAGACCGCCATGCCCCGCTCGAAAATCTTCGGGTAGCGCAGCAGGCTCTCGTGCCGCTCGCCATCGAAGACGAGGTGTTCGTAGGCTTCGTCGCAAAGCACGATGATGTCCCGGTTGACGGCGAGGTGTTGCAGTTCCCTCCAGTCCGCTTCCTTCAGCGTTTTGCCAGTCGGGTTGTGCGGGGTGTTGATGACAATCATGCGGGTCTTCCAGGTGATGAGCCGTTCGAGCATCCGCCAGTCAACGGCGTAGTCGGGGGCGGTCATCTCGTAGAGGACAGGCCTGCCACCGTTCACCTGGATGGCGGGGCGGTAGCAGTCGTAGGCCGGTTCAACCAAAATCACCTCATCGTCGGGGCGGATGAACGTCGAAATGGCGCAGTAGAGCGCTTGGGTTGCCCCGCTGGTGATGGTGATTTCCGTTTCGGGATCAACCGTGAGGCCGTAGAGCGACTTGATTTTTTCGGCCATGATTTTGCGGAGCGCAGGCACACCAGGCATGGGTGCGTACTGGTTGAAGCCCTGTCGGATGTACTTGTCCACCAACCCCTTGAGGTGGTCGGAGCAGTCGAAATCAGGAAGCCCTGCGCCAGGTTGATGGCCCCGTGCTCGTTGGCCATGGCCGACATGACGGTGAAAATGGAGGTGCCGACGCCCGGCAGTTTGGAGGAAAGAAGCATAGTATTGTTAAATTGCTGAATTGTTATGATTGCTGTGATTGCCCCTCTAGCAATCCAACAATTTCAACAACTCAACAATCATGTTTTATTCCCATCGTAGTAAACTACTGCACTTTCCACCACGCCATCGGACCGTAGGTTGATTTCCCGAAGGCCGATTCTGAGGTGGTCGAGCAAGAACTCTGGCTGTTGCCATTTCATCTGGAAGTAGGTGGTCGGTGTGATATGCACCACAAGGTTTTTTACGCAAAGCATTTTTTCAACGTGGTAATGCCCACAGAAAATGTACACAGGAAATGGGTGCTGGTACAATACCTCCTGCACTTCGACCATGTTGCGAAGCGGATAATTAACGTCCATGTAGGGCACACCGCCTTCCACCGGCGGATGGTGCATGAAGATGACGGCGGGTGCGTCTAGTTGTGTCAACTCATTGGCCAGCCACGCCAATTGCGCCTCACTGATTGTGCCATTGGAGGTTTCGAGCAGCAGCAGGGTGTGGTTGGGCAGGGGCAGTTTGTAGTAGAGGTCGCCGTCGGTGAGCAAGTGTTCCAAACCGAAAACCCGCGCCAACAGCGCAGAGTTGTCATGATTGCCACCGATTGGGGCATAGGGGATGCCGAGGTCATCAAGCTGCGATTTCATCCACCGATAAACCTGTTCGTTGGCGGTATCGTAGGCAAGGTCGCCGGAGAGGATGAGGTAGTCTGGAGAGAAGGATTTGGCCGCTTGCAGGATATCTAAAAAATTCTGCCGCACGTCCACACCATGGGTGAACTCGCCTTCGCTCGCTACGTGCAGGTCAGTTATTTGAATAAGTTTCATGCTGCTTAAGCGGTTTCAGGTTTAGGGTTTTCAGGTTTCAGACAGGGCCTACCCTGAAACTTTAAACCTGAAACCAAACCGTCCTCTTCCGCAAATATGTAGCTTCGCCGCCAAGTTTTCGATGATTTTTTTCTGACAAATGCACATCCATTTGTTTTGAGGGAAAAAACAGCATGAAATTACCGCCATGAATCTGCAAAAACTCAACGATGCCATTGGGCAATACGCCAATTTTCTTCGCTCGAACCCGCAGCACGACCCCTACCTGCCCTGGGAGTCGCAGCGCATTTTTCAGGAAAATTGGGATGTCGAAGTATTGGATTTCCGCACGATGTACGACCGCAGCCTGGAGAACTCCCGCTCTCGCCGTCTTTGGAAACGAGAAAATTACGAGCCGAAGGAGATGATGCTCCGCTTCATCGAGCTGAACCGGGAGTTTGTGCGGCAGGTTTTTCAAGACCTTTTCAACGAGGCAAAGGACTTGGACGGTCGGGTTGGCCGCTTCGTGTTCCATTGCGATGAGCTGCTGGCAGGCTGGCGGGAGGCCCACCCCGGCTCGAAGCTCAACAGCCACTACCACCACGACAACTACCAGATAGTGTCCATCTATCTTGCTTTCCGCTACCCGACGCAGTATTTGCCCTTCGATTTCGACAGCTTCCGGCGGCTGATGGAGCTGCTCGGCAGCCGTGACGTGCCCACGGTGGATGAGGTGGGTCGCTACTTCAAGGTGATGCGCACCATTTTTACTTTTTTGAAAAAAAACGAGGAAATGCTGGCCTTGCACAGCAAACGTATAACGCCAGGTCTGCATTACGAAGGCGAAACCTTGCTGGTGGCGTGGGATTTTATGCGGGTAATTACGAGGTGATGTAGGCATTTTCAATGGGCCTCCAACCAATTCTTCCCCGTCCCCATCTCCACCAAAATCGGCACCTTCAAGTTCGGAATCGCATTGGTCATCAGGTCGTAGATGATGGGCTTCACGGTCTCCAGTTCGCCCGTTGGCACATCGAAAACAAGTTCGTCATGCACCTGCAAAATCATCTTCGTGTCCAATTTTTTGTCAAGCAAAGCCTTGTGGATATGGATCATCGCCACCTTGATGAGGTCGGCGGCGGTGCCTTGGATCGGCGTGTTGATGGCCACCCGCTCGGCGTTGGAGCGGGCGAGGGAGTTGCGGCTGTCAATGTCCCGAAGGTAGCGGCGGCGACCGAGCAGCGTTTTCACGTAGCCCGTTTCCCGTGCGCTTTCCACGGTGTCTTCCATGTAGCGTTTCAGGCCATTGTATTGCTGGAAATAGGTGTCAATCAACTCCTTCGCCTCGCTACGCTTGATGCCGAGTTGCTGCGACACGTTCGTTGCGCCAGCACCATAGATGATGGAGAAGTTAACGGTCTTGGCGTTGCGGCGCTGGTCGCTCGTCACCTCGTCGTAGGGCACGCCATAGACCCTCGCCGCCGTGGCCCGGTGGATGTCCTGGTTCAGCCGGAAGGCTTCAATCATGGCCTCGTCGCCGCTGATTTCGGCGATGATGCGCAGCTCGATCTGCGAGTAGTCGGCACTGAGCAGGAAGTGGTCTGCGTCCCGTGGGATGAACGCCTCCCGCACCTTTCGGCCCTCCGCCGTCTTGATGGGGATGTTCTGGAGGTTGGGGTTGTTGGAGGCGAGGCGACCCGTGGCGGCCAGCGCCTGGTTGAACGAAGTATGCACCCGCCCCGTGCGTGGGTGTACCTGCAAAGGCAGCGCATCCACGTAGGTGGACTTCAGTTTGGACAGGCCCCGGTGCTTCAAAATTTCGGCGACGAAGGGCTGCTCCACCGCCATTTCCGTCAGGATGGCCTCGTCGGTGGAGTAGGCACCGGTCTTGGTTTTTGCCCAGCGGTAGGGCAATTTCATGCGATCGAACAGCACCTCGCCAATCTGCTTGGGCGAGGCAATGTTGAACTGCAAGCCCGCCATTTCGTAAATTTTCAACTCCAAATCGGCAATGCTTTTCTCCAATTCCTTCGAGTACGCCCGCAGCACATCGCCGTCAATGCGGATGCCCTCGAACTCCATGTCTACGATGACTTTGATGAGGGGGCGCTCCATCGTGTCGTAGAGTTCTTGCAGGCCCTCTTCCTTGAGTTTTGGCTGAAAATAATGCCCCAATTGCAGCGTCACGTCGGCATCCTCAGCGGCGTACTCGGCCACCCGTTCCACCCGGATGTCCCGCATGCTCAATTGTTTCGCCCCTTTTCCAATCAGCGTTTCGATGGAAATCGGCTGGTATTTTAGGTAGGTTTCGGAGAGGTAGTTCATGTTGTGCCGCAGTTCCGGCTCGATGAGGTAGTGCGCAATCATCGTGTCGAACCAGTAGCCAGCCACCTCCACGCCGTAGTTTTTGAACACCACGGCGTCGTACTTGATGTTTTGCCCAATTTTCTCAATTGCCTCATTTTCAAGCACTTGCTTGAACTCAGCAGCGATTTTTGTCGCCTCGTCCCGGTCGGCTGGCACGGGCACATACCACGCCTCGAAGGGCGTCACGCTGAATGACATGCCCACCAGTTCGGCCAGCATTTGGTCAACGCTCGTGGTCTCGGTATCGAACGAGATGCTTTTTGCTTGGGATAAAATGGCGACCAGTTCCGCCCGCTTCTCCGGCGTATCGGCGAGGTGGTAGGTGTGCGGGGTGTTCTCGGCGTTCTTCTCCGCCATCGAGTGGACGGGGATTGGTGGGGCGGCAGATTGCCGTTGGCTGTTGGCTGTTGGCTGTTGGCTTTCGTCGTCTCCGAACAGGTTGCCCTGCGAGCCTGCGACAGGTGCGGATTTGCCGGCGGCCTTGGGTGCCGAGTTCGGCGTACCATCGCCACCGAGTATCTGCGCACCTAACGTCCTGAATTCCAATTCTTTAAACATTGCCGCCAACTCCTCCCTGTCGAAGGGGTCAAGGTTATAGTCTTCTTCATGAAATTCAATCGGCGCTTCGATGTCAATGCGGGCGAGCTTCTTGGAGAGCATGGCCTGCTCCGCAAAGTCCCGCAGTTTCTCCTGGTTTTTGCCCTTCACCTTGTCCAGGTTTTCGAGCAGGTTTTCCACCGAACCAAATTCCTTGAGCAGGGTCGCCGCCGTTTTCGGGCCGATGCCGGGCACGCCGGGGATATTGTCCACGGCATCGCCTTGAAGGCCGAGGATGTCCACCACTTGGTCCACATGCTCGATGTCCCAGTTGGCGCAGACCTCTTTTTCGCCCCAAATCTCTACCTCGCCGCCTGCCTTGCCGGGCTTGTACATGAAGATGTTCGGGCTGACGAGTTGGCCATAGTCTTTGTCCGGCGTCACCATATATACTTGATAACCAGCCTTTTCTGCTTTCTTAGCAATGGTGCCAATCACATCGTCCGCCTCGAAGCGGGGCAGCGTGAGGATGGGGATTTTCCAAGCCTTCAGGATTTTCATAATCCATGGCAGCCCGAAGGTGATGCCCTCCGGCTGTGCGTCCCGGTTGGCCTTGTAGGCGGGGAACCAATCGTCGCGGAAAGTGCCGCCGGGCAGGTCGAAGCTCACGGCTAAGTGCGTCGGCTTTTGGTTGTTGATGAGGTCGGTGAGGGTACGCACGAAGCCCGTGATGGCGCTCGTGTCCCAGCCTTTGGAGTTGATGAGCGGGCGGGTGATGAAGGCGTAGTGCGCCCGATAGACGAGGGCGTGGCCGTCGAGGAGGAAAAGGCGTTTGTCGTTGTTTGTCATTGCGGGTGATGGTTGGATTTAGGGCGGGAAGATAGGGCGTCTTGGGTGAAAAATTTTGAGAATAAAGCAATCCTCGCTCCTACTACTTGGGTAATTTTTTGTGAAATAATTGGCTATAGAGCAATTTTTTTGTAAATTTGCGACATCCTGCGTTGCATGAATTCCGACTCCATGTCGTTGAAGGGTATCCTTCTTAGTGCAATGGCGGGCTTTTTTATTTTATAGCTTGTTGCTTGCCAATAGTGGATGTTTTGGTGAGTAGTAGTTTTGGCTATTTTGATACCTTTCCGAATCGTACAAATCCACCACCAGCGAGATTTTATCCTTTAAAAAATTGTAATAGTGCACTTCGCCTCGCTCGAAAACCCTTTGAACTGACCAACAGAAGTAATCAGCTATGTTTAAAAGCGGCTCAGTCAAGTGGTTCTGAACGTTGAAAGCCACATGTGTTTTGGCAGACTTGCCAACCTTTTTGTGGTTTCGACCAATAGCTTTTGAAAGGGCAAGCTGGAGGTTTTGGTTTCTGGTTGAATTTGCCCTTGCTGCAATGTTCAGCGTCAACTTGCCGCCTTTTTGAAGCTTATTTTTCAACAAGTGAGAAAGCAGGTCAGCATAAAACTCAGCTTCTTTGCCATTGTGCCTATTTTCATATAATGAAGGAACTTTCCGGCCTACCATCGCTTCAAAGCTGCAATCGATAGTCTTGATAAAATCATAGAATAGTTTTCGAACTTCTGGCAAGTCATCTGTGGCATGAAAGAAAAAGCCGCCTCTCAATTTTCTTTTGAATGCTTGGTATTTCGGCAAAATACGGGTCGTTTGAAACTTGCTGTTGGAGTGCCAAAATCCTTTCCCGTATTAACGGTAGAGGTTCTTTGAACTTTACCATGCCAAGAATGAAGGAAAGAGAAACTCCATTTTGCCCAATAATATTGACCTTGCCTTTTCCGTAAAAGGTCGTGTCGCCTGCCTCGTCCAAATATCGTTGGTTGGTTTCAACCGTTTCTTTCCCATGTAAATTCATGGATGGGTTTTAAGGTGGGAAGATAGAGAAAAAAGCAGACTGCAGCCTCACTCCCCAAACCTGAACCCATCCAAGTACATCTGCTGCAAATTGAAATGCGGGTAATCCCCTTCACCCGCTATGAACAAAATGCCAATGTTCTGTTGGTTGATCCAGCCTTTGACGGCAAAATGATTGTCGTCGAGGCAATCCCAATAGTCAATCACGCCCCTTGCGCTGGGACAACTTTCGAGGGTATGCCCCCTGCCCACGCCAACCGATTCAAAAACCTCAAAGGCTTCTTCCAGATAATCCAAGTAGCTGATGAGCAGTTCCTCCAGTTCCTCCGGCGATGAATCTGAAAATGGCTCGGTAAACCGTACGGTGATGCATCCAAAAAGATAACCATCCACATCCAGTTCCGAAGTGTAAACATCGGCACCATCCTCCGATTTTTCAAGAACAAACTCAGGCATTCCCTCTGGGAAATAACCAGCGCAACCGGATTGCCCGATGTCCATTTTTGAAAGGTGGGGGACTTTCACGGTTTCTTCCGATTGGGCGGAAAGCAAGAGGGGCAAAAGCAGTGCGGCGAGCAAGGTGGCGAAGCTTTTCATGTTGGTAAATTTTTTGATACAAAATGAGTGAAATTCGTGCCACAAATCCACAATTATAAATCTCCCAACTGAGGTCGAATCACGATTTCTTCCACCACGGCGGCGGGACTCATTTGCCATGCGCCCCACACCGCCAGGGCGATGTCGCTGGCCTGCATCAGGCGGCTTTCCGGCAGGTCCACACCAGCCCAACTGTTCGACCAAGTGGCACCGGGCAGGATGGCCGTCACCTTGATGCCCTTGGTTTTCAGTTCCTCCCGCAGCACTTTGGAGAAGCCCAACAACGCAAATTTGGAAATAGTGTAGGAGCCGCCGCCGGGGTAGGCAATCAGGCTGGCGATGCTGCACATATTGAAGATATGGCCGCTACCCTTGGCAAGCATGACCGGGAGCATGGCACGGGTGAAGTGGTAGGCACTATACAGGTTCGTCTCGATTTGCTGTTCAAGGTGGCCGTCCGGTTCGTCAATGATTTCACCGGAGAGGTAAACGCCAGCATTGTTCACGAGGCAGTCCACTTCGCCCCAGTGTTGTTTCACAAAATCGGCGAAGGCCAGCACCTCGGCTTTTTGGCGCATGTCGGTGGCTTTGGTCAAAACTTCCACGCCGTATTTCTCCTCCAATTCTTTTTTAAAAATGGTCAAATCGGCTTCCGAGCGGGCGCAAACGGCCACGTCAAAACCTTCTGATGCAAACTTTTCTGCGATGGCTCGGCCAATGCCTTTGGTGGCGCCCGTGATGATGATTTTCATGGTGAGGATAGGTGTCGCCAATGGACGTTATGGATGCAATTGTTTTTTAAGATTGAAACCTAGCACATACGGCCTGCCAATTGTGGCGACCCTATTTCCCGAACGCCCACACCAAAAACTCCGGCAGCACCGCTCCCCATGTGTGCGGGTGGTGGATGCCGTCCTTGACTTCCCGGTAGTGCAGGTCGTGCTTGTGGTGGTAGCCGTTGTCCTTCAAGCGTTCGATGAGGTCGAGTGTATCGTCAATGGAATCAATGACGCCGTTGCCGTTGCGGTCGTCGGTTTCGTCCATCGTGCCGGTCTGGAACCAGAACTTTAGGCCAGGACGGTGGTAGCCCGTGTCCACCAGTTCGTGCATGATGCGGCCACCGTCGGGGTCGTCCTGGCAGAAGTCGCAGTGCCGCCACCAAAAGGAACCGGAGAAAACGCCTGCTTTACCGAACAGTTTCGGGTTGTTCCAGACGATGTCCATTGCCGAAAGGCCGCCCAAAGAGAAGCCTGCGAAGGCCGTGTGTTGTGCTCCTTCCCGTATCGGGTAAGTCTTTTTTAGATGCGGAAATAGCTCTTTAACAATGAATTTTGTGTAAAAACGAGCTTTGCTGCCCCGGTTGCGGTAGTCGGGCCGATTGGCGGTGCCGTACTCCTGCAGCCGCTCTCCGGCATGGATGGCTACGACGATGAGTGAGGGGATTTGCTGCGAGGTGTAGAGTGCGGTCAGGGTCTCGGCGAGGCGCACGGCCTCCATGTCCTGGCCGTCGTTGAAGAACAGAACTGGGAAGCGCCCGACACCGCTGGCGTCATAGTCGGGCGGGAGGAAAACATCAATGCTGAAGCGGGTCGGGAGGTATCCCGAGCGGAAATTTCGGAGCCGATGAATGTGTAGCGAGTGGCGTTGCTCCTTCGAAAATTCAAATCGTTGATGGCCCGGTGCCAGTTTATCCAAATGCCCCATGTGTAGTTTTGACATTGAAAATCAAAGCAGGTTGCGCTTGCTGTCAGGATTTCGCCTTAGCTTTGCCGACCATTCTGCCCCACCCATTTTCCTGAAAACAGCGAGACAAAGCAAATCCATTTAAAGCAAATTTAGCGAAATCATTTTTTGACTACGTTCAAAAATTCAACCATAATCTTTTACGCCATTTAAAAACACCTGTAAATGAAAAGATAGGCATACTTTTCGGCAAGGAAAGAACCTTTCCACAAGCCTTCGTGGAGCGAGTGAACTCGAAGAGAGTGAAGGGAATCACGGCGGAGTTTGTGAAAGTGGAAGAGTTGATGCAAAACCAGCCCAGCGGCTACGCCGTCATCATTGACCGCATCTCACAGGACGTGCCGTTCTACCGGGCTTACCTGAAAAACGCCGCCGCCACTGGCACGGCCGTCATCAACAACCCGTTTTGGTGGAGCGCCGACGAGAAGTTTTTCAACAACATACTGGCCGAACAGGTCGGCGTACCCGTGCCGAAGACCGTGCTGCTGCCCAGCAAGGACCACCCAGACGACACCTCCTCGGAGAGTTTTTCCAACCTAAAATTCCCGATGGAATGGGAGGCGATGCTCGACTACCTTGGCGGTTTTCCGGCCTTCATGAAGCCCCACGCTGGCGGCGGCTGGAAGAGCGTTTACCCGGTAGACAACTGGGCGAGGTGTTCAAAGCCTACCACGAGACTGGCCAACTGGTCATGATGTTCCAAAAAGCGGTGAATTTTGAGAGCTATTTCCGTTGCTACTGCATCGGTCGAAAATACGTCCGCATCATGGACTACGAGCCACGCAACCCGCACCACCTGCGCTACGTGGCCGACCACGGTGCATCGAAGGAATTGCTGGAACTGATGGAAGACTACGTGCTCCGTCTCTGCAACGGCCTCGGCTACGACTTCAATACCGTTGAGTTTGGCGTGGAAAACGGCGTTCCCGTCGCCATTGACTTCTGCAACCCGGCACCCGATGCCGACGTGAACTCCGTGGGCAAGGAAAACTTCGAGTGGGTGGTGGAGACCATGGCCAACTATGCCATCGAGCGGGCACAGGCGCACGAGGAGGGCAAGCACAACCTGACTTGGGGCACTTTCGTGCAACAGGCCGTGCTGGGCAACCACCTCACACCGCCACGTGCTCCGGCAAAGGCTGCGGCCAAGAAGAAGAAATAATGGTTTGATTTTGGAATAAAATTGTTGGATTGTTGGATTGCTGGATTGTTTGATTGTTGAGCAACACAAGTCAATTGAACAATCCTGCAAGCCAACAATTACTTAGAACATGGAAAGTAAATTAAAGCTGGCAATTTTGGACATGTACGAGGGCACCCGCAACCTCGGCATGACGAACATCCAAGACATCGTAAAGCAGTTCGGCGCTGATATTGATTTTGAAATTTTCGACGTGCGCAGTGCGGTGAAAGTGCCCGACCTGAGCCACGATATTTACATCTTCTCCGGCGGCCCCGGCAACCCGCTGGTGGGCGACGAAAGCTGGCTGGCGCCTTTCCATGAGCTGATTGACGAATTGTGGCACTACAACCGACACGAAGAAGGGCCTAAAAAATTCGTGTTCTTCATTTGCCACTCCTTCCAAATGGCTTGCCACCACTTCAAGATTGGCGAAATCAACCGTCGGCGGAAAAAGTCGTTCGGCACCTTTCCCGTACACAAGACCGATGGCGGCGAACACGAATGGCTGCTCAACGAGCTGAACGAGCCATTTTGGGTAGCCGACTTCCGGGAGTACCAAGTTGTAAAGCCGAACTTTGAGCGCATGAGGGAGATTGGTGCCACCTTGCTTTGCGTTGAAAAAGACCGCCCCTCACTTGGAGGTGGAACGGGCAATTATGGCCGTGCGCTTTTCACCGGAAATGATTGGCACACAGTTCCACCCGGAGGCCGACCCAGTGGGCATGAGGAGCTATTTCGGGGAAGAAGAAAGGGTCGCAGCTATCCTCGAAGAGTATGGCGAGGAAAAATACGAAAGCATGGTAAAGGACCTGCAAGACCCTGCCAAGATTGCCCGTACACATGCCGTCATCCTGCCGCTGTTCTTGCATGACTCGATACGGCGGGTGAGGAGGGGTGTGCTGGAGTTGGCGTGACCTGCTTGCTTTTAAAAAAACGAAATCCAACCACTATGATTCCCCACATCCGCAGCGCCTACAACGCCGCCTTTACGGAGGAAAAATACCAGGCGTTCCTCCACGAAATCTACTTGGAGACCAACCACAAGGTGCCGTTTCACATCGCTGAGACGCCGATTTTCGTGCCAAAGACGCTGTCTAACCAACTGTTCCAAGCTTGCGAGGAACTGGTGGACACGCTATGCCGCCCTGATTTCAAGGCAATATCGGCGGAGACTATCATGCCGGACTGCTACGTGCCGGGCGAGACGGCGCACACCACGTTCCTCGTCATTGACTTCGGCATTTGCCAAGATGCGGACGGCCATATTTCCCCACAACTGATTGAAATACAAGGGTTTCCGTCGCTGTTTTTCTATCAAGACCTGTGCGCCCGGTCTTACCGAAAGCATTTCGACATCCCCGACAATCTGAATCATCTTTTCGGTGTCCTAACCACCGAGGAGTATGTGGAGCGGATGCGCCAAATCATCGTCGGCAACTCGAAGCCGGAGAACGTGGTGTTGCTGGAAGTAGAACCGCACAAGCAGAATACACAAGTGGATTTTTGGGCGACAGAACGGGCGTTGGGCATCAAGGTGAAATGCCTAACCGACCTAAAAACGGAAGGGAAGGATGTTTTTTACCTAGATGAAAATGGGCGGAAAGTGGCGGTGGAGCGCATTTATAACCGGGTAATTTTTGACGAGTTGCAAAAGCGAACGGACTTGAAGCGGGAGTTCTTTTTTGAAAACGAGTACAATATCCAATGGGTGGGCCACCCGCACTGGTTTGCCCGCATCAGCAAGCACACGCTGCCACTTTTCGACAGCGAGTTCGTTCCAAAATCAACCTACCTGAACGAACTGAACGACATTCCTGATGATTTGGACAGCTATGTTTTGAAGCCACTCTACTCCTTTTCCGGCAAGGGCGTCATCATACACCCAGTAGTGGCGGATATCGAGGCAATCCCAGTGGAGGATAGAAAGAATTTTATCCTTCAAAAAAAAGTGGCCTACGCCCCTATCATCCAGACGCTGGACGACCCCGCCAAGGCGGAAATCCGCATGATGCTGGTTTGGGAGGACGGGGCAGCTCGTCCGCAAGTCATCACCAATCTGGTGCGCCTGAGCAAGGGCGAGATGGTGGGCGTGCGCTACAACATGGGCAAGACTTGGGTGGGCGGTAGTGTTGGTTTCTTTGAGGTGTGAATGTAAAAAGCCCCGATGCAACGCACCGGGGCTTCAAACAAACATACTATGAGAAAACAACTAGAAGATTTCTTAATATTAGAATTCCAGCGATAACGCTGATTTCCTATTCTTTGTTCGAGACCTGTAAGTATTTTTCCAAAGCCATGGTCATGGACGGTGTTTCCGGTTCAGGTGCCTTGATGTTCGGATGAAGGCCACGGTCGAGCACGGCCTTGAGTGCACTTTGACCGAAGACGGCGATGCGGGTGGCTCTTTGCTCGAAATCGGGGAAGTTTTCGTAAAGTGCCTCGATTTCAAGTGGACTGAAAAAGGCGATGATATCGTAGTAGATGTCCTTCAAGTTGCTCAGGTCACTACTCACCACGTTGTACATGATGGCCTCTTGGTACGGCACGCCATACTCATCGAGCACTGTAGTAATCTGTTTGGCGCCAAGGTTTGAACAAGGCAACAGGAATTTTTCCTTGTCCTTGTGCTTCATCAGGTAGGGTTTTAGGTCCTGTATGCTGCGCTCACCTGAGAACACTTTGCGCTTGCGGTAAATGATAAATTTTTGAAGATAGTTGGCAACGGCATCGGTAAGGCAGAAGTACTTGGTTTCCTGCGACATTTTCACCCTCATTTCTTCGCAAAGGGCGAAAAAATGGTCAATAGAGTTTTTGCTCATGAAAATGATGGAGGAAAATTCGTCCGGTCTAATTCGCTGCTTGCGAAACTCTTTAGCGGAGAGTACTTCCACCTGAATAAAGGGAATCCAGTCAATATGGAGTTCGTACTTTTTCTCAAGCTCGTAGTAGGGGGAACGCTCAGGTTTCGGTTGCGATACGAGTATCGTTTTAACCTTTTTGTGAGTCTCCACGTATGTCTTACCATTTACAACGTCCATTCGCAATATAGAATTTGAGTTGTTTCAAGAATAATGAAATCAGTTGCTTCCATAAGCCAAAGCTATTTTATAAATGGCGAGCAAGGGTGCGATTTCAACGGCACAAAGATACAACAAAAAGTGAAATCTGTTACCCACTATAAAGCGGTTGGCAATAAAGAGGCCCCGTAACGCCAAGAACAAATAGATAAGCCCGAGCAGGCCCAAGGCGCCATAAACGACTATTCCGGTGGTACTTTGCGGAGCATAAGCAATGAAAAGCACCACTGGCACAAGGAACAAACCAATCACGATGTTGAATATCATGATGGTGAACTGGTAGGAATCCACCTCCTTGCCAATAGGAAAAATGAACCCTGCCAGCCATAGCACAAAATGCTTTGCCATAAAGAACCCCGCAAGGCCACCCATGCACATCAGCAGCGAGTAGTGGTTGGACGACGAAATGGAAACCCCAAAATGACGTGCCGTCAGAAAGGCGAAAAGCCCGCCATTGATGAAAAACAATATGTAGAGCATTGCGTAGGCCAATGCGAGGCCGGAGCTTTGCTCTCGGTGAAGTTGGTTGAGCAGGTTGTCGTTTAGGAACGCTTTCCAGATTTTTTCAATCAGAATCCTGAAAATGGTGACAATGAGTGTCAGGATGATGAACATTATCAGGATGGACACAAAAAGAAAGCGCCGATAGTTGGTCTCTTTTTCCTTGGCCGTGAGCGGCTTGAAATTCTTCTCAGGCCGAATCTGAAATCCCGGCCCCCTGACCGCCTGGCCCGTAGCCCTTATTTTTATGATGTCGAAGGGGTTGGTGGAAACAGGAACGGCTTCAATGCTGTCCTCGGCAGCAGCAATCTGCAGCCGAGGATTTAGGTCAAAAGGGCTGGCAGTATTTTGACCTTTTGCACCAACGGCACACAAGACCAGCAGCACTGCTCCGATTAGTATTGTTTTTATGAAGGTGGATTTTGCCATGAAATCTTTGAAAGGCGCAAAATTAAACGTTCCCGTGGCGTTTTCTTAAAATCTTTACGCTAGGGTTTGGCGTTAGGTGGGTGTTAAAGAGGTGTTAACCGTTTTTCAACACACTGTTCAAGCACCTAAATTGCGCAGCAGGATAAACAACAACCTGTTTTGCATGTATGGTTTCAAGATTTTTTATTGTGTATTTTGTTTGGAAAGAAAAAAATTTAACTACTTGATTTTCAACGTTTAAGGTGTATTTTTCAATGAAAAACACGGCTATCAATAGGGTGGTAATTCTGGGCGCTTTGGCCATTATCGGCATCATTGCCATTCAGGCGTACCTGCTGGTGAACACTTGGAACGCAGAGGAAAAGGACTATCAGGAAAAAGTGACGATAGCCCTGCAAAATGTAGCGAAGGAGTTTGAAAAGCTCGGCAGCTCGCCGCCCGCCTACAACGTCATCAACCAAGTGACCTCCAATTATTGGGTGGTGAACATCAACGACGACATCAACCCGAAAAACTTGGAGCATTTCCTTCGCTTGGAACTGGAGAGCATCGGGCTTCGGGAGGACTTTGAATATGGCATCTACGACTGTGACTCCCGGAAAATGGTCTACGGCAAGTACATTGACTACGACGTTGTCACTGAAAACCCCAAACCTGTGACCATCAAGGGCGACCAAATGCCCGTTCATGAGGAGTACCAGCACTACTTCGGCATACGCTTCCCGAACCGCAACTCGCAAATACTCAGCAACATGCGGCTGACGCTCATCTTTTCGGTCATCCTGCTGGTCACTATCCTGTTTTTCCTCTACGCCATCTCCATCATTTTGCGCCAAAAACGCCTGTCGGAGATGCAAAAGGACTTCATCAACAACATGACCCACGAGTTCAAAACACCTATCTCGACCATCCGCATCTCCACCGACGTGTTCTTGAAAAGCCCGGAAATCATGGCCAGTCCCCGCTTGGCGCAGTACGCCAACATCATCCAAGAACAAAACTCCCGGCTGAACAACCAAGTGGAAAAAGTGCTGCAATTGGCCAAAATCGAACGGAACAATTTCCAACTGAACCTCGAAGAAACCGACCTTCACGAATTGGTGAGGGGCGTGCTCGAAAGCATCAGGGTGCAAGTAGAAAAACAGGGCGGTACGCTGCACTGCGAGTTGCTCGCCAAGTCGCCCACAATCAAGGCCGATCGGCTTCACCTGACCAACATCCTACACAACCTCGTGGACAACGCAACGAAATACTGCACGGATGCACCCAATATTTTGCTCAAAACCCAGAACATTGCCGACGGCAAAATCCAGTTGCAAGTGATTGACAACGGGATTGGCATCTCGAAGGAAGATATGGGCAAAGTCTTTGAGAAATTCTACCGGGTGCCCACCGGCGATGTCCACAACGTCAAGGGCTTTGGCCTCGGCCTTTTTTACACCAAAAATATCTGCGATGCGCACGGTTGGAAAATCGGCATCGAAAGTGAACCTGAAAAGGGTACGACCGTAACGATAATTATATAGGTTGATGGGGCTGATAAAGGTTGATAAGGTTGATTGCCCGTTTTACGCAGTCCCACATCAACCCTTATAAACCCCTATCAACCCTTATCAACCAAAGAATGAAACCACACCTGCTCTACGTAGAAGACGATGAAAGCCTCGGCTTCGTGACCAAGGACAACCTCGAAATGCAAGGCTACCAAATCACGCACTGCACCGATGGCAAGTCCGCCCTCGAAACCGCCAAGTCAGGTAGCTTCGACCTTTGCATCCTCGACGTGATGCTGCCCGAAATGGACGGCTTCACCCTTGCCGAGGAGATCCGCCGATTCAACGCTGAAATCCCCATCATCTTCCTCTCGGCCAAGTCGCTGAAGGAGGACAAAATCAAGGGCCTGCGACTCGGCGGCGACGACTACATCACCAAGCCGTTCAGCATCGAAGAACTGATTTTGAAAGTGGAGGTGTTCTTGCGCCGCAAGAACATGTCGGCCAATGCGCCCAAGCCAACCACCTACCGCTTCGGCAGCTACGAATTCGACTACAAAAACCTTGGCCTCACCTGCAACGGCCAAACTGAGACCCTCACCCAACGGGAAGCCGACCTGCTCAAGTTCTTCCTCGACAACCCCAATCAGGTCGTAAAACGCTCCGACATCCTGGAAAAGCTATGGGGCGAAGACGACTATTTCCTGGGGCGGAGCCTCGACGTGTTCATTTCCCGCCTTCGCAAATACCTGCGCCACGACGAAAACTTGAAGGTGGAGAATATTCATGGTGTCGGATTTCGATTCAATATGTAAAATTCAAATTCTTGGCACGGTTCTTGCAAAATTTTAACCGAACATCCGAAGGAAGAAGAACCCGGAAGGGACTTTTATTTTCGTTTTTTAGGTGATTAGACCTACTTGAGAAACTGTGAACAACAAGGGCCGACAGCAGGCCGACACTCCACACACTTCCCAATATTTTCACTCCACAGTTTTCGACAGGCATCACGTATCATTTTTACACACCGCACACCTGAGACCCGCTGATTGGCCATGCCGCCAACCAAGCCGTCGTTATCCACACCCAATTTAGTTTTCGAGAAAAAATGCAACGGTCAAGCCAGTATTTCCCTGAACGATCAGGCTGTTTTTGCTGCGCAACAATCGTGTCAAAGCATTGATTAGCAATAGTTTACCCCAAGGCTAAAGACTTTAGTCGGTTTCAAATTCGGTGCAGGCACTCTTCAAAAAGTGGCCCTGCACTTTTTTCCCAGAGCCGGGCAAAGAGACCCTGCTCCGGGAAAGAAATAAGAAGAAGAAAGCCGATTGCATCCTAAAAACCGGATGCCCCCTATTCCCGGAAAGTGGTCGGAAGCACTGCCCCCCAGTAAGCTTCCGGCTGCTTTTTTTTTGGAAAATAGTTGAACTGGTTGAATTGGCTAGGCGCTACCCTAATTCAACTACTTCAACCATTTCAACCATTTCCCTCCTCCGCAAAAAGCTCCGCCGCAATCCCGTCTGCCAAGAACCGACCCGCCTGCGTCAGCCTGAACACATCGCCTTCCCGCTCCATCGAGCCATCCACCAGAAATGATTTTGCGCCTTCGGCGAAATGCCCTTCAAATCCCAATACCTTGATTTTCAATAGATTGCAACCCCATTTGGTGCGCAACCCCGTCATCACGTACTCGTTGTAACGCTGCATGGGCGTCAGTACCTCCATTTCGAAGGATAACTCGCCCGCTTGCAATGAGCGGATGTAGGCAGCATTGTTCGCCACGTTCCACTGGCGGCTCACGCCATTGAACGAGTGCGCCGACGGGCCGATGCCGAGGTATTTTTTGCCCCGCCAGTAGCTCGTGTTGTGGCGGGAATAGTGGCCGGGCAAGGCCAAGTTGCTGATTTCATAATGCTCGTAGCCTGCCTGCGCCGTTTTTTCCATCAAAAACTCAAACTGTTGAGCGGCATGTTCGTCGTCAACAGGCTGAACGGTGCCCTTTTTTATCTGGTGGGCGAGGGCGGTCTTCGGCTCCACGGTCAGGCAGTAGCAGGAGAGGTGCGGGATTTTCAACTTAAAAACCTGCTCCAAGTTCGCCGCCCATTGTTCGTGAGAGGTGGTCGGTGAGCCATAAATCAGGTCAACCGAAAGGTTGTCAAAGCCTGCTGCTTGGGCATTTTGGATGCAACCAAGCGCCTCCGAGGCATTGTGCGCCCGGTTCATGAAGCGCAGGTCTGCCTCCGAAAACGACTGGACGCCGATGCTCAGGCGGTTCACGGGCGTTTGTCTCAAGTCCTTTATTTTCAATGGGTTCAAGTCATCTGGATTGGCCTCCAATGTGATTTCGAGGCCAGGTTTAGTGACGGCGTGACTTTGAGTCACGCCGTCACTTGCAAGTGGGTAGTGCTTAAAAATTTCACCAAAAATCAAATCCAAATCACGCTGGTCGAGCAGCGATGGCGTGCCACCACCAAAGTAAATGGTCTCCAGCGGCTCGCCTTCGAGGTAGTTTTTTTGCAGTGCCAACTCTCGCAGGATAGCGACCACCATTTCATCTTTCAACTTGAGGGAGTTCGAAAAGTGGAAATTGCAGTAGTGACAAGCCTGCTTGCAAAAAGGAATATGAAGGTAAAGTCCGGCCATAGTTTTGGACAACATAAATTATTGCGGAGCAAACATGGGCATAATTATCCGTGAAAATTGATGAAATTGGCCGCAAATCTCAGATATGAAATCGCACAAAATCATCGGCAACTTCGCACTCGCAGCGGGCATCCTGCTCGCCCTTTCTTCGCTGATGCACTTTTTCAGCGGCTACCCGGCCATCAACGAAATGATAACCAGGGGCAACGCCGGGGCGGAAATCGCCCATGCCTTCCGGGTCATCTGGGTTTTCAGTTCCATCACCATGTGCTTGACGGGCATCTGGGGCATTTTCATTTCAAAAGGCTTGAAAGCAGGGCAAAAAAGCGCTTGGTGGCAAGGGCTGGCACTGGGCTTGGGCATGGTGTTCTTCTGCTTGGCCGCCCAGTTCATCAAGTTCCCGAACTATGGGATGATGCTGTTTGGGGTGATTGGGTTACTACTGGTTGTGCCGCTGCTGATAGGTAAAAGGAATTTTCAATAAAGGATTTTGACCTTGAGCCAAAGGGGAAAATCGCTGCATCGTCAAATCATCTTAACTTAGCCCCTTCAATATTAACGGCTTGATTTTGAAAAAGACCTTTTCACTCCTCATCATTGCGTTGGCCTATTTACTGGTGTCTGCCACGTCCTTCACTCGGCAGGCAGCCCAGCCAATGCCCAGCTTCGAGAAGCACCTGCAAGAGACCGCCTGGGTGGACAGCACCTACGCTGCCCTCACCCCCGACGAGCGACTTGGCCAGCTCTTCTGGCTACGGGCGCACACCGACAAGGACGCCGATTACGAGACAGCCGTGGAAAACCTCGTGAAAAAATACCACCCCGGCGGCCTTTGCTTCTTCAATCCCACGGCCAAAGGCACGCCCGAAAAACAGGTCGAACTAACCAACCGCTACCAAGCCCTGAGCACCAAACTGCCCATGTTCATCACCATTGATGGCGAATGGGGGCTGGGGATGCGGATGCGGGGTACGGCCATGAGCTTCCCTCGCCAGATGATGCTCGGTGCCATCCAGGACAACACCTTGATTTATAAAATGGGTGCCGAGATTGCGAAGCACTGCAAGCGGGTCGGCGTCAACGTCAACTTCGCTCCTGTGGCCGACGTGAACAACAATGCCGCCAACCCCGTCATCGGCTTCCGCTCCTTCGGCGAAGACCCCTACAACGTGGCCGCAAAGTCCTATCAATACATGCTCGGGATGCAGGACAACGGCGTGATGGCCTCCGCCAAGCACTTCCCCGGCCACGGCGACACCGGCACCGACAGCCACTACGACCTGCCCATCATTTCCCACGACCTCAGCCGCTTGGACAGCATCGAGCTTTTCCCCTTCAAAATCCTTATCCAGCAGGGCGTGGGCAGCATCATGATTGCCCACCTGAATATCCCGGCACTCGACAACACGCCCAACCTCGCCTCATCGCTCTCGCCAAAAATCGTGACTGATTTGCTGCGCAACCAACTGAATTACAAGGGTTTAATCTTGACCGACGCCCTCGAAATGCAGGCCGTGACCAAGCACTTCGGCAAAGGCGAGGTAGAGGCCCGTGCCCTTGCCGCTGGCAACGACGTCCTGCTCCTCCCCGGCGATGTGGACGCCGCCTTCCTCATGGTAAAACAGTGGCTAACCAACGGCAAGCTCGACTCCAATGCCGTGTATGCCAGTGTGAAAAAAGTGCTGCTTTGGAAGCACCGAATGGGCATCACTAGCTACCAGCCAATGCCCCTCGAAAATGTGCGAGCCGACGTGAACGATGCGCCTGCCCTCGCTGTCAAGCGGGAGTTGATTGCGAATGCACTGACCTTGGCGAAAAATGAAAATGATTTCCTGCCCATCAAACACACAAACACACAAACACATAAACACAACGAAATCGCCGCACTGGCAATCGGAGCGGGCAGCAACAACACCTTCCACCGTCGCCTTTCTTCCTTCGGAAAAATAGAGACGTTCACCTCTGGCAAGGACGTTTCCAACTCCTTGTTAACCAAGCTGAAAGACAAAGACGCCGTCATCGTCAGCCTGCACGACATGAGCCAGTTCGCCTCGAAGGGCTACGGCCTGACGCAGGGCACCAAGGATTTCATCGAGGCATTGCGCAAGCAAACCCGCGTGGTGCTGGTAATGTTTGGCAACCCCTACGCCGCCAAGTTTTTCGAAAATGTACCGAACTTGCTCGTCTGCTACGAGGAAGATGACGAGGTGCAAGACCTCGCAGCGCAAGCACTTTTTGGCGTTTTTCCCCTGAGGGGAAAACTGCCCGTGACCGCTTCGGCGCGATTGCCCGCTGGCACGGGTATCGCCACGGACGCCGTCGAACGGCTCGGCTACGGCGTACCCGAGGAGGTGGGCATGAGCAGCAGCAAGCTGGAAAAAGTGGATGGACTGATGGCCGAAGCCATTGCCGAAGGCGCATTGCCCGGCGGTGTGGTGCTGGTGGCGAGGCGGGGAAAAATCGTGTGGCGGAAATCGTACGGCCATCACACCTACGACAAAAACGCCCGCCCCACCGAGCCGGACGACATCTGGGACTTGGCGAGCATCACGAAGATTGCGGCCAGCACCATCTCGCTGATGCGGTTGCAGGAAGACGGCAAATTTGACCCGAAAGACCCCGTGGAGAAGTACCTGCCGGAGTTCGCCAACACGAACAAAAAGGGCATATCACTCGTGGACATGATGACCCACCGAGGCCGACTTATGCCGTGGATTAAGTTTTATGAAAAAACCATCACACTTTCGGCCAAGCCTTCGCCTAATTTTTACCAAACCAAAAAAAGCAATGCCTTCCCAATGCCCGTGGCAAAAAACCTCTGGCTGAAGGCGGGCTACGAAAAGGAAATCTGGCAAGAAATCATGGACAGCCCGCTGGAACCATCGAAGGAATACAGGTACAGCGACCTCGGTTTCTACATCGCCGGGGAAATCGTGAAGCGGCAAAGCGGAATGCCCATCGAGGATTTTGCTAAGCAAAATTTTTACCAGCCGCTCGGCCTCCAGACCATGACCTACCGCCCCTACGAGAAGTTCCCGCTGGAGCGCATACCGCCCACGGAAAACGACAATTATTTCCGGGATCGCCGCATCCAAGGCTATGTGCACGACATGGGCGCTGCCATGCTCAACCAGGCCACCGGCCACGCCGGGCTTTTCAGCGACGCCGAGGATTTGGCCGTACTCATGCAAATGCTCCTGAACAAGGGCAGCTACGCCGGGATGCAATACCTGCGCCCAGAGACCATCAACTACTACACCACCCGCTGCAAAGGCTGCACCCGAAGGGGCATCGGTTTCGATATGTTCGAGCACAACACGCATTTTGAGAACAACCTCTCGACGAAGGCCAGCGAGGCTACTTTCGGCCACCTCGGTTTCACCGGCACTGCCGTCTGGGTTGACCCGAAGGAGGAACTGATTTACGTCTTCCTCTCCAACCGCACTTTTCCTAGCATGAAGAACAACAAATTGACGAAGCTGAACACGCGTGTGAAGGTGCAGGATGCAGTGTACGAGGCTATCTTGAAGGAATAAAAACCTATTTTTGAGGCCAAAACCCGTTTTATGTCCAAGCGCTATCCAAGAACGCTTTCCACCGGTGCAAACAACACGGTCATTGCCATCTCGGAAACCGAGGTAGGCAAGCTGTTCTTTGGCGACACCCGTTCCGACATCGGTTCGGAGGCGGAAAAGATGCGCTTCGCAAACCAAGTGAACAGCCTAGTGGTGAAGTTCGTCCGCTTGGACATGTTCGACAACGACAGCGAAATGCTGGTAATGGAGCGGCTCTACCCTTTTGATTATCGAGCTTACGAGCACGAGCGACGGCTGCTTTGGATGGACGTTTTTGAGGATGAAATCAAGCAGCTTCACTTAGCAGGCTTTGCGCACCGAGACCTCCAGCGGCCATCCAACATGCCCGGCCAAGCGTTCGACAATATCTTCCTGACGCAAAATGGATTTCGGTTGATTGACGTGGGGATTTCTGCGTTAAAGCCCCAAGTAGGCGAGCAGTTATTTGTCAGGTTCGTACAGCAAGAACTGGAGGAATTTGAAAAATTCAGGGAATATTTCCTTTCGAGATGAGTTGACCATTCCGTTCCAAAACCGTTAAAAACCACTCATTTACCTGGCAAAACCTTATCTCGCACACTTTTTGAACGAAGAGAAAGTTTGAACATGCACGCTACCCAAATCCGTAAAAAATTGAACCATGAGAATTCTACCGTCTGGCATTTTTCGAAAAAATGTGCTGTGCAAAATAGCAATCACAACATTGACCCTTGCCGCTTTGGTCATCGCCTCCCCGTTGCAGGCACAGTCTAAACTGGTGGACAAGGCCAACGAGTTGTACAAAAACAACCAGTTTTCCGACGCCGCTGAACTGTACCGCCAAGCCCTCCAGGAGATGGAAAACGAGGGAAAGCAAGGCCGCAACGCCATCCTGCTCAAGAGCAAGCTCGCCTACTGCTACCGCATGAACAACAAGATGGACAAGGCCGAGGCACTCTACGCTGAGGTGGTGAAGGACGAAGGCGCCAAAGCTGAGTCCTACTACTATTACGGCGAGTCGCTGATGAGCAACGGCAAGTACGAAGCCGCAAAAAAATGGTTTGCCGACTACCAAAAACTGGAGCCTACCGACGAAAAAGCCGTGCTGATGCTACGTGCTTGCGACTACGCACCGCTTATTGAACCCTATTTCCCATACCTTGATATTCAGGAGTTTGCACACAATTCGGAGGCAGACGACAATGCCCCCATCGCCAGCCGAAAGGGCCTCATTTTCTCCTCAGACCGCCAGCAGGGAGTCAAGTTGTTGAAGGAAAAATCGGGCTGGACCGGGCGAGACTACCTCAACCTTTATATCAGCGAGAAAAAGTCGGACGGCAGCTTTGCCGAACCCATCCAATACTCCTCGAAGTTGAGCGAGGTCAATAAAAACACGGGCAATGCCTCACTGACCGCCGAAGGTTCGGAGATATTTTTTACCCGCAACGACAACGTACTGAACAAGCAAAACACTTACAGCCTGCAACTTTTCTCCGCAAAGTCGGGCGAAACGGAGCGCTGGAAGGACGTGGAAAAGCTGCCTTTTTGCTCTTCCAATTTCAACTTCATGCACCCGGCAGTGTCACCTGATGGCAGGTTGCTGTTCTTTGCCACCAACCGGGCGGGCGGCTTCGGCGGCACCGACCTCTGGGTGTCGGAACGCAAGGGCGGCGAATGGGGCAAGCCCGAAAACCTCGGCCCAGCGGTGAACACCACGGCCAACGAGGGCTTTCCGTTCGTGGCATTGGACGGCAAGCTCTATTTTTGCTCAAAAGGACACCCCGGCTACGGCGGCTTCGACATCTTCGTGACTTACAAGGACGAAAATGGCGCTTGGCAGCCTGCCACCAACCTCGGCAAACCCATCAACAGCCCACTCGACGACATCTCCATTTACGTGGCCAACGACCAGCGCAGCGGCTATTTCACCAGCTCCCGCAGCGGCGGCGACGATGATATTTACCTGTTCACCGTGCTGGATGAAGCACCGCCAGTCCCTATCAGCGAACCGTTGCCAATCGCTGAAACCCAAGTGGCAAACCCAGAAGCAGCGGAGCCTGCCCCAGTCTTGGAGGAAGTGGTAGAAGTGTTGCCGCCATCTCCAGTTGTTGAGGAACCGGAACCGCCCATCGTTGAAGAGGAGGCCACAGCGATACCTCTCAAGGAGGTGGCTACCAACTCCGAACCTGAACCAATTCCACCTGCAACCATCGTAGCACCGAAGGTGGAAGCGACACCGGAATCCATTTTGCCCCCGGCAAAAACAATAGAAACGCCTGTGGAAACGGTCGAAACGCCAATATTGGAGGAAGAACTGCCGCAGGTACCCGCCGTAGCGACACCGCCTGTACCACTCCGGGTGGAAATGCCGGTGGCACAGCATCAGGCGCCAACGTCAATCCCTCCTACCGATATGGCACAACTTGGTTTTTTTATTGATTTTTCCCGAAAGTTGGATGAAGGAAACTTAGTCGTTGGGGAGCGGTTTCGGCTAGATGGTGCGGTTTACGACCCCGCTGTTTGGCAACTCACGCCACGCATCACCGGCCCACTCGATAAGCTCATTTCGCAGTTAAAAATATACCCTTCCGTGCAAATCGAAATCAGCTCGCACACCGAAGCCTTGGGCGTGGACAATGAAAATCTGCACATTTCTGAAAATCGGGCAGCCACAGTGGTGGACTATATACTCCGGGAAGGCATTGCCAAGGAGCGTGTCCTGGCCAAGGGCTGTGGCGAAACCATGCTTATCAACCACTGCCGAAATGGCACTCCCTGTAGCATGGACGAGCATCTGGTGAACCAACGGTTGGAGGTGAAGGTGTTGGCGTTGGATGGGAAGCGGTAGGTGAAGTAGTTTCGAGTAATGGCCCTAACTCAAGCACTCAAACTCTCAACCCCCTTAATTACCTTTGTGGCTATGAAATCTAAAAACTATCCATTCCTACTTGGAGCCATGCTCCTTCTGCTTGCCTTCACGGCCTGCAATGACAAACCAAGCAATGAAGTGGCCAACGCCACAGAAACCGCTACTGGCGGTACACCGCAAATCCAGGATATTTCTAAAAAAATTGGCGAAAGCCCCACCAATGCCAGCCTCTACGCTACCCGTGGGGCGCTCTGGTACGAAAACGAGAACTTCGACGAGGGCATAGCCGACCTGGAAAAGGCCATCCAGATAGACTCCACCAAACCGGAATACTTCCACGTGCTGGCCGATATGTACATGGACTACTACAAGTCGAGGCAGGGACTGGCCGTGATGGAAAAGGCGGGAGCGTTATTTCCAGACCGCATTCCCACACAGCTCAAGCTCGCCGAGTTTCAACTTATTGTGAAACAACACACGCCCGCATTGGTCACGCTCCAGCGCATCCAAGTGAAGGAGCCGCTAAACCCAGAGATGTTCTTCATGTTCGGCAACGTCTTCTCGGACATGGGCAAGACCGACCAAGCCATCACCGCCTACCAGAGCGCCGTGGAAAACGACCCCGGCCTCGTGGATGCATGGGTGAAACTGGCCAACCTACTTGCCGACAAAGGCTTGCCGCAGGCTGGCAAGTATTTCGACAACGCCATCAAGGCCGACTCGACCAACGTGGATGCGCTCCACGCCAAAGCATACTACCTTTCCAACAAGAAAAACGACCTGAAGGGTGCCATCCAGCTCTACAAGAAAATCAACACGATTGACCCGCAATACGCCGAGGGCTACTACAACCTTGGATTGATTTATCTCGATATGGACTCCGTGCAGCAAGCCTACACGAGCTTCGACTTGGCCGTGAAGTTCTCCCCGGAGTTTGCCGAAGGCTACTACCACCGGGGACTGGCCGCCGAGATGAAGGGCGACAAGGTGCAAGCGCTCTCGGATTATGAGAACGTGCTGCGCTTTAGCCCCGATTTTGCGGGAGCAAAGGAGGGGGTGAAACGGTTGAAGTAACCCGAAATTGGCAAGGGGTTGCTTTTGAAAATCCCCCTTGCCAACTCCAAGCATACTACACCATATTCCCCTTCATCAATTCCACCAACATCGTCTTGAAATTCTCCTTCTTGTTCAAGTGCGGAAGTGGCTCGGGGGGCTCTGGCACACCCAAGAATTTGCAGAGTGGACTCCATCCATCCCTGACATCGAAAATGAGTAATTTATCTGCTGGGACGGCTGCTTTTACGTCTTCCATCCACTGGTCAAAAATCTTTTCGGTAGCAGCTTTGTTCTCAAACTTGCCATGAAGCAAACCTCCGAAGATGGATGATTTTGCAAATTTTACGCATTTGATGACGGAACGAAGGCGGGGATTGAGCAGCAGCTTAATCATCATCCCAAGTTTTTGCCCGATGGTCTGCGGCCCGGCTTTCCAGATGGTGCTGTAAATGCTAGTGTACCAGCCCTCGAAAGGCCGGGTGGTAAAAATGACCTTCGCATCAGGATACTGTGCCATGTGCTCCTTGTACCAAGGGCAACAGGGGAAATCCACAGTGGCCTGATAGCCATCGTATAGCTTGTCCCATTGCATGGTTCCAGTGTCCCTCAATGTAGTCCAGTAGTGAAGGTTTTCGGGATGCACCAAAAGCTCCTTCATGTGGTAGGTTTTCGTAAAGCCCAGCATCTCCAGCGAGGCTTTTAGGGTGTTTGTGCCGGTACGTGGAAGTCCGGCTCCAATGATTTTGATTGACATAGGTAGATTGTTTAGTTGGTCTTAATTTGGTAAATGTAGCGACATTTCAAATATTTTATTGATAATTGAAAAATATTTGATTTCAGGTTTGTTTTTTATTTAGGTTTACCAAATTTTAAAAAATTTTTCTCCGAAAAATCTTCACAACTAATTGTTAATCAACTAACTAAATCAAAATGAAAACTAACCAATTCTTCCTTTATCTCCTCTTAATCCTGTTAATGGCCTCTTGTAATTCCGAAAACAAACAGGGGCCAAAAGGCGATGCGAAAAAAGACCGGGACATGTTTGGCTTGGGCATCAAACGGGGCTTGCTCCAAAACACGGAAGGCCTGGCGGATGGCTATGCCATGTATGTTGTACCCAACTCTGCCTCTACTTACCTCATCAATCGAAAGGGTGAGGTTGTAAAAAGAATGGAAAGGCAATTATGGCTCGGGCTGTTCGTATTTGAGCGACGATGGCTCCATTTATCAAAACGTGGATGACCCGGATTTTCCCGTTTTTGCAGGCGGTGGGGAATCGGGAAGGTTACAGAAAATATCCTGGGACAATAAGGTGCTGTGGGATTTTGAGTATTCTAACGAAGAATATTGCCACCACCATGATTTTACCGTGATGCCTAATGGCCATATCCTCGCCATTGCCTGGGAAGCCAAGACGGTCGAACAAGCTTTGGCGGCTGGGCGCAAACCGGAATTGACACCCAAGGCAGGCATTTGGCCCGACAAGATCGTGGAAATTGAACCACAGGGCTTGCATGGAGGGAAGGTTGTCTGGGAATGGCATAGCTGGGACCATTTGATTCAGGACTTTGACCCGAAAAAAGCCAACTACGGCAAGCCTGCCGATCATCCTGAATTATTGAACATCAACGCAGGAGAGCCACTGGAACCTGCCATTACGCAGGACAGCTTCGACATACTTCTTGCACAAGATAAAATCCCTTGGAGAAACCAAACCCTCGAAAACGAGGGCTCGGATATTTACCACCTCAATGCGATTAAATACAATGCTGCACTCGACCAGATTACGTTCAGTTCACCACACTTAAACGAAATTTTCATCATTGACCACAGCACCACGACCGCCGAAGCCACCAGCCATAAAGGCGGTCGCCGGGGCAAGGGTGGCGACTTTTTGTGGCGCTGGGGCAATGCGCAGAACTATTCAAGAGGTGATTCCACCACCCAGCAGTTGTTCGGCCAGCACGATGTCCAATGGATAAAAGAAGGAATGCCCGGTGCGGGGAATATGCTGGTGTACAACAACCACCCTCCTGGAAGCATAGACAGTGACAAAAGGGGCAGTGACAGCTTGAACTACTCGGCAGTTTATGAGCTGACGCCCCCTGTGGATGTTAAAGGGAATTATGTGATTGAACCTGGTAAACCCTTTGGCCCTGAAAAGCCAACATGGGAATATACAGCACCGGATAAACTCTCCTTCTACAGTAGCTTCATTTCTGGTGCGCATCGGATGAAAAACGGCAACACTTTTATCAATGAAGGTGCAAGGGGTCGGTTTTTTGAGGTTACACCAGATGGTAAAACGGTTTGGGAATATGCAAACCCATACAGGGGCGAAATCCGCAAACTGAATGGCGACCCTAACTCGCCGATACCGATGGCATATTCGTTATTTCGGGCGTCGTTTATTCCTGCGGACCATCCTGGCTTGGCAGGTCGCAAGCTGGTGCCCATAGACCCACAGCCTCAACCATTTAAACTGCCTCCGCCTCCGCCGGAAAAGAAGAAGTGATGGACTTTTGGACATTTACCCCTGTCCCAATTACCAATTAGGGGCTAGGGGTAATGTCCTATCTTGACTTGTTCATTAATTACAAAAGCCACAAGGTCGCAAAGCATGGAAAATAAAAGTTGGAAACTGAAGCTTACGCTATTGCTCGTAAGCAGTTTGACCATTATGTCGGTCATTACCATTTCCCCAGCATTGCCGCAGATGGCCGTCGCATTCAAGGATGTTGAAAATGCAGCATTGCTTGTCAAATTGGTATTGACCATACCCGCATTAATGATCGCCATTTTCTCTCCGATTACCGGACGCCTTATAGATAGGTACGGCCGTTTGAAAATCCTTTGGGCTTCTCTTTTAGTATATGCAATAGCAGGTGCTAGTGGATATTTTTTAAATAACCTATACCATACTAATATCGAGGGCCATATTGGGGATGTCGGTGGGGATGTCCATGACTATTGTGATTACATTAATCGCCGATTATTTTAATGGACAGGAGCGACAGAAGTTTGTAGGCATTCAGATTGCCTTCATGTCGTTAGGAGGTATATTATTCATTGGGTTGGGCGGCGTACTCGCCGATATTGGCTGGCGGTATCCTTTCCTGATTTATTTGTTTTCCCTGCTGGTACTTCCGCTCAGTATGATGTTCCTGGAAGAACCTGAACTCATTCAAAAGAGAAATGATGAAGCTGCAAATATCAAAGCGCCATCTATTATCTGGATGTTGTTTTTCAATACCATGATGATGTGGATTATATTCTTTTTAATCCCGGTTCAGATACCTTTTCACCTGAAGGCAATTGGCATTGAAAAGAATGCATTAATCGGAGCGGCTATCGCCATGAGTACCGCTTTTTCTGCCATCTCCTCTTTTTCTTATAGCAAGTTAAAAGGCCGTTTTAGTTTTCTCGCTATCTTTTCCATCGGATACCTGCTCATGGCGGTTGGATTTATATGCATTTCTGTTTCTAACAGCTACACATTGGTGGTCATTGCGATGATGCTTTCCGGACTGGGAATGGGCATGATGATACCAAATACAAACATGTGGGTGATGAAAATCGCACCGCCAGAAATCCGGGGAAAAGAAATAGGAAAATTGACCACATTCTGGTTTCTTGGGCAATTCCTTTCGCCCATTATCATATTCCCAGTATTGAGTGTTTTGCCGCTTTCGTCCACCTTTATGGTAGCGGCAGGGTTGCTTTTGGCAATATCATGCACCTTTCTGGTTTTCAATTTCAGCAAGACCGGAAAATTGGTTGCCCAATAAAGGTTATCGCAAAAATGTGTTGTAAAAAGAATGGGCAGGATTGATGTTTTGAACGAGAACACATCGCGTTACCCTATGAATGCCCGAGTGCACCGCCCTACGAGACCGCCTTCCCCCGCACCCCCCTCCAACAACTTCCTCGCCCCTGACAAGGTCCGCACCCCGTCCCTCGCCATGATCAAGCTCCGCACCGATTTCTTAAACGTAATCTGCATCTGTTCCCCATGCTTGAATAGGTATTGGAACACCTGCTGGAAGGTAGCACTATCATAAAACAGCGACTACGGGTTCTCCACGAAATAGCAGCGCAGCTTACTGTCTTTTAGGATGATATGAAGCCCAGTTCACAGGCAATCCAACGGAGGATGTGCGTCTCCACGTCAGTATCAATGCCCACCTCCCGCACGAAGGCGTTTTTTTTCTCCTTGGGGCACCGACCTCAGTCCAGCATGAAAAACGGTATCAATGCGTACCACATCAAAAACGTAAGGGAGAGCACCATCAGACCAGGTATGCTAGTGGGCTTTTCTGATTGGCGAATGAACCGCCATAATGCCCAAACTAGCCAAAGCCCATGCGGAACGGCCAGCCACAGCACCCAGTTGTAGGCGTTTGACGCCATGCCTGCATAATGGATATAAAAAGCACTTGCCATGGCAAGCAGGGTGCAGGCGATGGCGAAACCTGCGGCAGCATTTTTGCCAAAACGCACAGCGATGGTGCGCTTTCCGACGGCTTGGTCAGCAGCGTAATCGGGGATGCCGGAGAGGGTTATCGAAGGCAGAATGGAAAAAAACAGCGGCACACTGAGCAGCCAAGGCAACGCATCGGTCAACTGGCCGCCTTGGAAAACATGGCCACACAGCATCACCAGCAGGCTGTGCGTGATGCCAACGGTGAATTCGCCGAGGCTGCGGTAACTGAATTTCAGGGGCGGCACTGTGTAGCCAAAAGCGAAAAAAACAAGCACAGCTACCAGCCCCACCATTACGATGGGGTTTGCGGGAGCATAAACCATCAACAAAACCAAGGCAACCCCCATCGCTCCGCAAAGCGAGCGGATGGCCCGGCGAAGTTTTGCAGCAGTCAGTTCCCCGTCAACGAGCACCCGTGAGCCGCCGTTGAACGGGCCGTAGGCCATGTTCAACTTATCGGTCTCATAATCGTAAATCTCGTTGAAAAAAACGGTGGCCATTTCACAAAAAAACAAGAACGCATAGCCAAGCCAAAACAAGCCCCAACTGAAGCCATAACCCAATTCCGCCGCCGCAAATGCGCCCACGCCATAGGCAATCCATGACATGGGGTAAAACTGTAACCGCACTGCTTTCAGCCAAGGAAGCACCCGGCTCACCAGCCGTTCACGAGGTGTGATGACGCCATTGCGCAGCTTTTCACCCAAGGCAAAAGTTTGTTGCAGCCACTGGCTCCGTTGTGCATCGGACACGTGCTTCACCGGACTGAAATGGGTGGTGCGCACGGGTGAAATCCCGCAAAATTGCAGCGTGGCAATCTTCATGGCGTGGGTGCTAGGAGCATGGATGAATAGCTTGTATATCCATGTGGGCGTGTCCATGGCGAGGATGAGTTGAGCCGTTTTGCCCGTCAGCAGTTTTTTGTAATTGTTTTCCGCAATTTCATAAAAAGCAAAACCCGGTACCAGCACCCGGTCGAGGAAGCCTTTTAACAATGCGGGCATCATGCCCCACCAGACCGGGTAAATAAAGACCAAGTGGTCGGCCCATTGAATGTCTTTTCGGGCTTGCACGATGTCGGGTTCGTCGGGTTGGTCTTGTGGTTCCGGCACTATAACGTTTGAATTGAACTGTAAGTCGGCAAGTGCGGTGAGGCGAACCATTGCACCAGCAGCTTCGGCACCCTTTCGGTAGGCGTCCGCTATTGCTCCGCAAAAGCTGTCTTTTCGGGGGTGTCCCAAGATGATTAGTACGTTCATTTTTCGTTGGTCGGCGAGTTGGAAACTTCAATTGATTACTTACCTAAACTGGCTAATCAAATGAATGTTCAAGGTCACACCACCGCCTTCCCCTTCACCCCCTCCAACAACTTCCCAGCCCCCGACAAAGTCCGCACCCTATCCCTTGCCATAATCAAGCTCCGCACCGATTTTTTCAGCGTAATCTGCATCTGCTCCCCATGCTTGGATAGGTACTGGAACACCTGCTGGAAGGTGGCACTATCGTAAAACGGCGACTGCGGGTTGTCCACGAAATAGCAGCGCAACTTGCAATGCCTCGGCAGCGTCTGCCAAGCGATGAATCGCACATTCCATTTTGATCAAGCCTACTATTGGCTAATTTTGTCAAAACCGCTTACTTTGCATAAAATTGAACCAATGCCTGCTGAGACTTTGATAAAACCACGGTTGGGAGAAGGAATCTACAGCGTTCCAGAGGCTGCCAAGATTCTGAACCTACCCCTGTACAAGGTACGGAGGCTGCTCAAAGTCTATTGGAACGAGCGGTTCGGTAAGGGTAAAGACTTGTATTCTTGGGGTGAAGGTGGTGCTACTGCGTTCAATTTCTTGACCTTGATTGAGTTCTACGTGTTTTACCAACTAAAAGACGCAGGTGTAAGGACGAAGGAAATACTTGCTGCACATGAAAGACTTTCCGCCAAACTAAAGACCAGCTTCCCTTTTGCTTCTACAACCTTGCTAACCGACGGTGGAAAAATTCTTTTTGAGACTGAGGGGGGGGCCATAGTTGATATAGACCCTTCTTTTCAATATAACCTGCGTGAAGTCATTCAGCCATTTTGCAAGAAAATTGAATTCAATGGACAGCATGTTGCAAAGCGTTTTTATCCTCTTGGCAGAGAAAAAAATATAGTCGTTGACCCTCACCATCAATTTGGTCAACCTACGATAATTGGTACTAATATACTACCTACCACTATTTTTTCATACTATAAAGGAGGCGAGCCCGTTGATTTCATTTCCAATATTTTTGAAATATCCAAACAGCAGGTAACTGATGCCTTAGAATATTGCAAAATTGCTGCTTGATGATAATTTACATTGACGAAAATATGCCCCCTCAATTGGCCAGAGGATTAAATATCCTTCAACAACCACTCAACATGAAGTTACAGGAAATTATCGTGGTAAAATCTATAAAGGATGAATTCGGGCAGGGCGCGCAAGACGAAGATTGGATACCAAAAGCTGGTAAAGAAAAGGCTATAATAATAACACAAGATTACAGGATTCAAAGAGATAAGAACCAAAATGCGCTTTATCAAGAGCATGGGCTTGGAATTTTCTTTTTCAAGCCACCTTCCAATAATGGATTTAAATATTGGGAAATGGTAGAACAAGTGATCAAAAGATGGGAAACCGTCAAAAAATTGGCTTTCAAGGAAAGCCGACCTTTTGCATACAGATGTTCTTCGAGGAGTGATTTTGAAAAAATATAGCGTGTCACACCACCGACTTCCCCCGCACCCCCTCCAACAACTTCCTCGCCCCCGACAAAGTCCGTACCCCGTCCCTCGCCATAATCAAGCTGCGAACGGATTTCTTCAAAGTAATCTGCATCTGCTCGCCATGCCTGGAAAGGTACTGGAACACCTGCTGGAAGGTGGCACTGTCATAAAACGGCGACTGCGGGTTCTCCACGAAATAGCAGCGCAGCTTGCTGTCTTTCAGGATGACACGCTCGAAGCCCAACTCCCTCGCAATCCAGCGCAGTCGCAGGCCGTCGAACAGCTCCAGCACAGGTTCCGGCACAGGGCCAAAGCGGTCTTTCAGGTTCTCGCTGAAAAGCTGTAGCTCATCCTCGGACTGAATATCGTCAATGGCCGTGTAGAGCAGCAAGCGCTCGCTGGTGCTGCTTACGTAGTCGCTGGGGATATGCATTTCCACGTCCGTGTCCACGTTCACGTCCCGCACGAAGGCCTGTTTTTTCTCCAAATCCTCTTTGAAAACATCCTTGAAATCGGTTTCCTTCAACTCCTGCACGGCCTCTTCGAGGATGCGCTGGAAGGTCTCGTAGCCGATGTCGGCGATGAAGCCGCTCTGCTCCGAGCCGAGCAGGTTGCCCGCCCCCCGGATGTCGAGGTCACGCATGGCAATCTCGAAGCCGGAGCCGAGGTCGTTGTGCTCCTCAATGGTCTTGAGGCGCTTGCGCGCATCGTGCGTGAGCACGGACATCGGCGGCGCAAACAGGTAGCAGTACGCCTTCTTGTTCGAGCGTCCAATGCGGCCCCGCAACTGGTGCAGGTCGCTGAGACCGAATTCGTTGGCGGCGTTGATAATCATCGTGTTGGCGTTCGGGATGTCGAGGCCCGTTTCGATGATGTTCGTGCAGACGAGCACGTCGTATTTTTTGTCAATAAAATCCAGCAGCGTGCTTTCCAGGTGGTCGCTTTCCATCTGGCCGTGCGCCGTGGCCACGTCCACATCGGGGCAGAGGCGCTTGATGAGGCCAGCCATGTCGGCCAGCGTTTTCACCCGATTGTGAACAAAGAACACCTGCCCGCCCCGATGTACTTCCTTGTAAATAGCGTCCTTGATGAGCGTCTCATGCAGTACCCTGATTTCCGTGTGGATGGGCTGGCGATTGGGCGGCGGCGTGCGGATGATGCTCAGGTCACGGGCGGCCATCAGCGAGAACTGCAAGGTGCGGGGGATGGGCGTAGCCGTCAGCGTGAGGGTGTCCACATTCACCTTGAGGTTGCGCAGCTTTTCCTTGGCCGTCACGCCGAATTTTTGCTCCTCGTCAATGACCAGCAGGCCAAGGTCTTTAAATTTCAAATCAGCACTGAGCAGCGCATGGTGCCAATGAGAATGTCAACCTTGCCCGCCTTCGTGTTCTCGAAAATCTCCTTTTTCTCCTTCGCCGACTTGAAGCGGTTTACATATTCAATATTGAGTTTGAATTGCGCCAGCCTATCGCTAAAAGTCTTGTAATGCTGCAAGGCGAGGATGGTTGTCGGCACGAGGATAGCCACCTGTTTGCCATCGGTCACCGCCTTGAACGCCGCCCGGATGGCCACTTCCGTTTTCCCGAAACCCACGTCGCCGCAGATGAGGCGGTCCATCGGGTAGGGCTTTTCCATGTCCTCCTTCACGTCAATGGTCGCCTTTTCCTGGTCAGGCGTGTCTTCGTAAATGAACGAGGCTTCGAGTTCGGCTTGCAGGTAATTGTCGGGCGGGAAGGCGTGGCCCGGCGAGGCTTTGCGCAGTGCATACAGTTTGATAAGCTCCTTCGCAATGTCCTTGACCTTCTTCTTGGCCTTGCTCTTCATCGTCTGCCAAGTGTCCGAGCCGAGCTTGTTGAGCGTGGGCGGCGTGCCGTCTTTGCCGCTGTACTTCGATATTTTGTGCAACGAGTTGATGCCCACGTAGAGCACATCGTTGTTTTTGTAAAAAATGCGCACCGACTCCTGCGTGTGGCCATTGACCGTGATTTTCTCCAGCCCCGAATACTTGCCCACGCCGTGGTCAATATGCACCACGAAGTCACCGGGTTGCAGCTCCCGCAACAGCTTGACATTCAGCGCCTTGTCCGCCGTGAAGCCCTGCCGCAGCTTGTAGTGGTGGTGCCGTTGGAAAATCTGGTGGTCGGTGTAAAAAGCGACTTTCAGGTCGAGGTCAATGAAACCCTCGTGGATGGCCTTGATGACCGGCTCGAACTTTACGCTGCCCACCGCTTCGGCCATGTCCTCGAAAATGGCGTGGAAGCGTTCAATTTGCTTGGGGTTGTCGGTGAAGATAAAGTTCTCGATGCGCTCCTCGGCGTTGCTCCGCAAATTGTTGGCGAGGAGCTGGAAGTTTTTGTTGAAAGAGGGTTGGGTTTTGGAATTATAGGATTGAAGGATTGAAGGATTGAAGGATTGAATACTGGGGCCAAGGTTCACGAGTGGAAATTTGGCGACATCTTCGACGACCTCGTGGGGGCGAATAAAAGCCCGGTCCCGAAAAATTTCCCCCAGCTCGCTCTCATCCATCAGCGGTAGGGTCTTGGAAAATTCTTCGGCTTTTTCAAAACAGAGTTGCAGCTTTTCCTCCAAGGCGTTGAAGTCTTTTACCCAGATGACCGTATTGGGTGCAAGCACACTCAACAGCGAGACTTTTTGCGACTTGTTGAACTTGGTGTTGATGTTCGGCACGATGCTCACCCGCCCGATGTTCTGCACGGAAAGCTGCGTGAGCGGGTCGAAGGTGCGGATGCTCTCCACGTCCTCATCAAAAAGTTCGATGCGGTAAGGGTAGTCGTTTCCGTAGGAAAAAATATCCACGATGGCACCCCGAATGCTGAACTGGCCGGGTTCGTACACGAAATCTTCCCGCCGAAAACCATACTCCACAAGCATTTCGATGGTAAAATCCACGTCTAATTTTTGCCCCGACTGTATTTCGATGCGGGTCTTTTCGAGTTCCGCTGGCGCAACGACTTTTTCAAACAGCGCCTCTGGGTAGGTCACCAAAATCTCCGGGCTGCCCGTCGGGGAGCTGATTTTATTAATCGCTTCGGTGCGTTCCAGCACGTTCGTGGTGTTCAGTTCCTCGAAGTACATGGGCCGCTTGAAGGAGTCGGGGAAGAAACGCACGGGCTTTTTTTCCAGCAGGCCGGAGAGGTCGTTTTGCATGTAGGCAGCTTCTTCCTTATCAATGGCGATAAAAAGCTGCGGCCTTGGGTCGGCAAGGTATGCTCCGGCGAGGACAAAGGCTTCCTGCGCACCAGCCAATCCATTGAGTTGAACGGCTGTCGGTGTTGATTTTGAACGAAGCGCTTCCACGAGTTTTTGGGTGCGCTGGTCGTCTCGGTAGAGTGCAAGAATGCGGTCGAGGTTGCTCACGGGGCAAAGGTAGGAAGGGAATCAGCCTGTAAAAATTTTAGTTTGAATGATTTTAGGACTCAAAAGCAGGGGTTTACTAATTTTGTGAGCAGACAAACAACATACTATGGAATTTGACCTGAACGGAAACCTCAAACCTTATTCACCAATCGAGGCGACGATTGATGAAATTCGACGGAACTTTGTGGACAACTTCAAAGGCTCAACAAGCCGGGAAAGGATTTTTGACAGCTATTTGGGCTATATCAATGATTTCAAACAAACGATTGGCGCTGATTTTTCCAATTCATCAACGGCAGTTTCGTGACCAGAAAGCGAACCCCAAAGGATTTGGATTTGGTTACTTTCCTTGATTATGGCACCTTCGAAGCTTTTGAAACCGAGTTGATGCCTTTCAAAGGATTCGTAAACTACCCGGCATTGATGCATACATCGAAAAGGTTTACCCAGCATCGCACCCATTCAACATTCGGTACCAGTCCGATTACTTGTATTGGACTGAATTTTTTAGCAAAAATCGGGAAGGCCAACGCAAGGGCTTCTTAAAAATCAAGTTCAACCATGCAGAAAAATAAAAAACTCACCGAGATAATCAATACCCTTGAGCAGATAGACAAGGCCAATAAAATGCTTGCTTTTCATCGGCAATTCGAACAGCCGGACATGAACGCCGTAGCTAATTTTGTCAGGCTTCGAGAGGACTTCCTGCGGCAATTGGCCATCTTGCTCAAGGATTTTGAAGTAGAAGTAAAACTGCCAATCGCAGCCTGACGCTTGCCAGAAGCCTATTTTTGTAAACTTTCTCCATGAAAAAACTCAGTCTCCTCCTTTTCCTCATGGCACTGTTGCTGCCTTTCAGCGCTTTTTCCCAAAGAAACAAAAAGAAAAAAGCCGAGAAAAAAGCCGCCGAAGCCAAGGTTTATGACCTCCACCTCGAAGCGTCCGAAATTTTCAAAAAGACGTTTACAGGCTTCTCGCTCTTCGACCCCGCCGAGGGCAAAACGCTTTACGAGTTCAATGCCGACAAGTATTTCACGCCAGCTTCCAACACCAAAATCCTGCCGCTGTCCACCTGTCTACGCACACTGGGCGCCTCCATCCCCGCATTGCAGTACAGCCGCCAAGGCAACCTGCTCGCGTTCTGGGGCCCAGGCGACCCCAGCTTCCTCAACCCGCACCTGACTCAAAATCAGCAGGTTTTTGATTTTTGAAAAACTGCCGCGAGCAACTGCTGTTCTGCCCCGCCAACTACAAGGATCAGCGTTATGGTTCTGGCTGGATGTGGGACGACAATTTTTACGACTACCAAGCGGAAAAAACGCCGCTGCCCATTTACGCCAACACCGCTCATTTTATCCAAAACGACACGACAAAAGGTATTCAGGTCAAGCCCATTTTTTGGCAAAAACCTCGAGTTATGACTCCAACCCTCCACGAAGACGATTTCGTCGGACGGGTTGAATACGAGAACCAGTTTACCCTAAATACTTTGGCCAAAACAGGGAAGAAATTCGAATGCACGTACCGTTTCATGCCACGCCCCACTTTATTACCGAAGTGCTGGCCGACACGCTCAAGCGACAAGTGAGCCTACTGGAATCAAACATGTTGCCACCTCCCGACGCCAAAACGCTGTACAGCCTCAAGGCAGACAGCCTCTACACGTTGATGATGCAGGAGAGCGACAATTTCATTGCGGAGCAACTGCTGCTGCTCTGCTCCTGGCAGCGCACTGGGACGATGAACACCGAGCAGGCCATTGATTTTGCGAAGAAAAACCTGCTCAACGACCTGCCCGACGAGCCAAAATGGGTGGACGGCTCAGGCCTCTCGAGGTACAACCTCGTGACGCCCCGCTCGCTGGTGGCATTGTTGAACAAAATCCAGCAGACCGTCCCTCGGGAACGCCTACTGAACATCTTCCCGGCGGGCGGCGTCAACGGCACCATCAAGGACTACTACCGCAACGGCGGCACACCCTATATTTTTGCCAAAACCGGTACGCTCCGTAATAACCACAACCTGAGCGGCTACCTCATTTCAAAAAAAGGGAAGTTGCTGATATTCAGCTTTATGCACAACAACTACACCGGCAGCATGAGCGCCCTCCGCAAGGAGATGGAACGAGTGCTGAAGGGGGTATACGAAGATAATTAATTTACGATTTTGGACTGACGACTGACGATTGGGGTTTCTGGGGTAACCCACGGGCCCCAATCGTCAGTCGTCAGTCCAAAATCGTAAATCCAAAATATGAATTTCTTTACCGGCACCCTTACCACCCTGTCCTTTCTGGTTCTTTGCGCAACGGTCGCACTGAACGGGGCGGTGGCCGTCTTTTTTTTGCTCCGTAAAAACGAGAACAAGCGGGCCGACCTCGCCTTTTTCGGACTGTTGTTGGCCTACGCCCTCACGGCGTTGCACCATATTTTCATCCTGCAAGGCATCTATCAAGCAAACCCACACCTGACTTCGCTGCCACTGTATTTCACCCTGTCGTTCGGGGTGCTGTTGTATATTTCGGTGAAATTGCGGCTGTTCCCCACCTACAAGTTCGTGGGTTCCGACGCCAAACATGCGGTGCTGCCGTTCGGTCAGTTTGCCTATTTCCTCGGTGCCTTGTTGCTGACGGATGGGCTGTTGATACGGCGGTTTTATTCGCCATTTATGGTGGGCTGGAAATGGCGCTGTACATTTTCACCTTTACACTTACCAGTTTGCGGCGTACCGCTATATCCGGTTCAAGGTTTCCGGCGCTCCGCAAAAAACAGGAGGGTGGCCAGCAGCTCTACGAGGCACTGGTGTTGCGGCGCATGCTACGAGTCATGCTGCTGCTGTTCTGGGTGAACAGCGCCTATATCGTCACCGATTTTGTGATGTACGAACTGATGCGGCTCAACATGCACGACTTCCGGGGCTTCACCCGCTTCGGTGACCTATCGTTTGCCGCCTGGCTGGCTGGGTCGGCCTCACTGGAGTACAGTTACTGATGAAGCCACCGCACATGAACTTGTCAGGGTTTGTGGTTTCTGCGGTGAAGCAGTTGTTTTCGAAGGATCGCACGTGATAAGTTTGCCAACTTGCAGGTACCGGCCAGTCGGTACGGCGGCGCGACAAACGAAAAACCGGGAGTGACGTTGGTCGTTGCACGATATTGAAGTGACACCATAAAAATGGACACCATTGCACATTTGCAGACTTTGACTACTGACCAGTTCCTCACACCTGCGCCGGACCTTCCCCCGCCCAATCCTGCAAATAAGTCCCCTTCTCGCAAAGCGGTTTCAATTCTTCCTCGATAAAACCTCGAACGTCGTGAATGATGTCCTCCGGGTAAAGCAAGTGCAAAATTCGGGCCAGCATCCAAGCTGAAATAAACGGGATACTTTGTCTCCTCCCGGCATGGCGCAGCCGCTCAATCATTTCCAGCGTGTTCGGTTTCATCAGGATAAACGATGGATTGCTGCTCATCATCAGCCCATGCAGGGTCAGCGCCTCGTTCTCGGCGATGCGCCCGAACTCCTCCAAGTCACCGCTTCGCATGGCAGGTATCAAGCGGCTCAGGTTGCGCCTCGCATCTGCGTAGCGGGCCTCGGCAAAGGGGTGGTTTTCCATCAGCCCATGCCCTGCCCGACTGCTCACGCTCTTGGCTGCCGTGCTGGCAATCAGGATGTCATCGTGGAGATTGGTAAAAACCGTGTGAACCTCGTCGCCCATCGGCACGGCGAACAGGTCTGACGAGCCTTTCACGTCGCCCGTTTCGCCCCAAAGCGCTGCCTTTGGGAAAATGGAACGGCAGGCGCTGCCAGAACCCAACCTTGCTACGTAAGACGCTTTTTGGTCAAATGCCGCATCGTCGTCCAGCGTCTCGAACAGCTCGTGTTCCAGTGAGCAAAGGCATAGTGCCAATGCGCTCATGGCCGAGGGCGACGAAGCGATGCCCGCCGAGTTCGGGAACGAGTTGCCGCTGTAAACGGTCAAGTCCAGTTGGCGCAGGAACGGGAAGATGTCCGTCACGCTTTCGAGGTACTTCACCAGTTTCTCCCGGAACGGTTCGTTTGGTTCTTCATGGAAGAAAATTCGAGGGAAATGCCCGACTCGCTGGTCTCCCGTGGGCGGTATTCAACAGCGTCTCCGTGAAGCTGCTGCTCAGGGTCAGCTCAATGAGGGGTTTTTCGCATTTGATGCCATGCTTGCCCCAATATCACGATGGCGAGGTTGCTTGGGCTGGCCAAGTGATTTCACCAGGTTCGAGGTCGGCGGTTTCGAGGAGGAGTTTTGGGTTTTATAGTCTGACATAAATGTTTTTTTGTTCGGGGGAAAGGTAGAAACTACTCACTTGGTTGAACTGAGAAAAACGGCTACTTTTGTAAAAACAATCGCTATGTTATCCATTGCCGCAAAAGCGCAAATTTCAAAGACCGCCTGTTGAGCATCCATGTCGCCGAGAACGTGCCCAATGGCGACTACGATGCTGGTGGTATTGATGCCCAAACCGCAACAAACAAGTTCGAAGAAGCGCAGCAGCAAGCCAAAACCATCCGGCATCCTACCTATCAAGTGCCGTGAACCCTTCCCAAACCTTTTAGCAGAACCGAGATTTACGGCGAAGACGGCAGGTGAAAACGGTTGTTCGTGGATTGAATATCCTGGCGTACATCAGCTTGGTGAACTCCCCGTTCCATCTTGCTGCTCAAAACAAACTGAACGATTTCCTGCATCAAGGTTTCGAACTGTGGATTAGCCGCCAAATCATCCGGGAATACTTGGTGGTAATGTCAAGAGCTTTGGCCGAACAAGGTGCTTTCGATGCAGCACAATTGGTAGCTGACACGGAAAAACTCACCACACAATTCAATATCGCCGACGATACCGACTTGGTTTCAAAGCAACTCTTTCAGTTGATAGAAAAATACAAGGTGCAAGGAAAACCAGTCCATGACTGCAATATCGTCGCCGCCATGAAAGTCAATGGCGTTTCCTATCTTTTAACCAATAACGAAGCGGATTTTAAGCGATATGACGAGGGGATTATAGTGGTTTCGCTGAAATAATTGGGCCATAGTAGGCTGACCTACTTTACCAACGCACGGCGGCCACAGGCCGCTACCCAAGCCCGTATGATAGCAAAAGCTATCAACGAGCAGTACCGTTTTTCAATGGAAATGACAAATGGTGCGCCAGCGGGGGCCGGCTTAGAAAGCCCTATCATTCGAATTATTCGTTCCACCATGAAAAATTATCAGAAATAATAATCTAAGTTCTTTATCCGACTTGTCTAATTCCTTTTACATTTTCAATGGTAAGCTGATAAGATAATATTTTATCAGCAAGCCATTTATTTTTACCATTTAATATCGTTTTCCATACTGCCGCTATTTCTTCCGTCCATTTCTACCATTATAATATGATGGGCTAATTTTTCAAAGCCGCTGTAAGGCTAACATTCCACCACCAGCAAAGGCTCAATAAGTTCTGCAACTGATTTATTCTCTTGCCTGAGCCATTGGTGCACAGTTGATAAGCCAAGTCTTACCACCTGGATAACGAAAAGGACTTCGTTGTGGACAGATGCAACGTTGACTACTGAATTCTCAGCAATACACAAAAAAATCAAACATAGTCAGCTGGTTTTTCATTCTACAACCATGTTTTCAAGGTTATCAATATCAGAGGCACCTGAACGTTTACGCCTCGGTTTCTTTTGAAGCAGTTGAGTAAATTCTGAAATAGAACCCGCTTCAAATTTGGCAATCTGCTCTAACGCTATAGTACGAATTTGGTGTAAACCGTCTTGGATAGCTGGAGTTCTAAACGTTTTCACCCATGACAGGCACTAAGTCGTAAAGGAAAAATGCAAAATCAGATTCTTCTATTTCAACTTCAGGTAATGGTGGCAACGTATTGAAAAAGCAGTTTGCCAAGCAACAGCCTGCTTTGTATTCCACTGCTTCAGGATTGAACCTTAGCGATTATTTGAGAATAAGCCTTTTCGAGAGGGATGAAAGATAGTCAGGCTTAGGATATTTAAAAGCTGAGTCCAAGTAAAGTCAGTAG
>JADJYH010000009.1 GCA_016719855.1 Saprospiraceae bacterium
GATGAATACAGCTATACAATCAGCAAGAAAAATAGCGCAACCCAACTTGTTGCTTTACAATCCAAACACATCAAGGAATTACTGGTGAACGGAAAAATAGAACATTACGAATATGTAGAAATGGAAAGGCGTTTGGCAGATTTATGGCCATCAAGGAAATGAGCGCATCAAAAACTTTCCTTATCCACGACAGTTTGCCAGTATTAATTTATACTTTATCTGGCTATTCGTATTGATGCTTCCTTTGGGTATGCTCAATGAATTTCAAAAATTTGGTGACAATTTTTGTTTGGCTTACTATTCCGTTTTCAGTCATTGTGGCTTGGGTTTTTACTTCTATGGAAAGAGTGGGCGAAGCTAGCGAAAACCCATTTGAAGGTGGCGCAAATGATATACCAATGGCTGCACTAAGTCGAACCATTGAAACTGATTTAAGAGATATGCTAGACGAAAGCAATCTGCCCGAACCAATAACACCAATCAACAACATTTTAATGTAAAATAGTTCATTCTAAAAATGAAGAAAAACAAATTCATAGACATATTAAATCAATAAAAAAACGAAAAAGGATATGGAAACAACAATTTGGATTTTGAAAGGGCTTATCACATTGGTATTCACTTTCACAGGGAGTTAATAAGATATTTCTTCCCAAAGCTAAACTGCTTGAAAAAGGAATGAAAGGATTGATAGACATGGATGAAAAACAAATCAAAGTAGCAGGTTTTTTGGAATTTTAGGTGCAGTTGGTTTGATATTGCCTGCACTATTAAACATATATCCTGTTCTATCTGCCATTTCTGCCTTATGCCTGAGCTTTACAATGATTGTAGCTGGATGGATAAACTACAAACTCAAACTTTCCATCATTCCAAACATTGTTATTTTTATCATTTGCATTTTTATCGCTTATTGGGAACTAAAATAAGGCTGCTACCAACAAGGACTCAATAGCAATGGGGGATATAATATGTCCAACCCCACTCGGAGTTTAGAATCTGCAATCGTTTCTGGAAACATTGGGACACTTTGGGTTTATATAATTGTACCGATAGCAGAAGCAAATGCGGCAGTTCTGACTTGGAGAACAATGAACAATACCGAATTGAAGGGCAGCCGCTAACAAGCGTTTGGCAAAAAAGCGGGTTTAGTGCTTGATTGAAGCTTGGTACTTCGAATCAAGTTCAGTGATTAGTGAACAGTTTTGTGCTTCGAAATTCGCTACTTCGCCAAGCGCCAAAACGTTATGCAGCATTGCTCAGACAGAATACTACAGATTAATAGCCAACTTTAGTTTTTAATGTTATGAAAAAAATAAGCAAAACCATTTCAACTTTTATTGGACTATCACATCTTGAATATCAGACTTATGATTTCTTTCATCGGAAAATAATCTGTTCAAGTGGTCTTGCTCAGAAGGTGTTAGGTTACACCGAGCAAGAATTTGTCAAATTAAGTAACAATTTTTACGAAACCCTGATTCATCCAGATGATTTGGATGCAATTAATGAGACCGTAGATAAAATTATCAATTCCTCTCAGGGCGAAATTATCGAAAACACTTCTCGTTTCAAGAAATCTGATGGTTCCTACATCTGGGTTTACACTCGAAAAACGGTTATTGAGAGGGACTCCAAAGGTAATCCAACCATTATTTGCACTGTCGCAGAAGACATTACTGAATTCATTGTTTTGAACGAACAGTTAAAAGCAAGAATTAAGCAACTCAACGAAGTATCATGGAAAAACTCTCACTTATTAAGAGCTCCAGTTGCTATAATCATTGGGCTTGTAGACTTGATAGAAGAAAAAGAAATTACGAGTCAGCATAATATCCAGGTGTTTAGCTATTTGAAGCAGGCAGTCGAGAAACTTGATGCGGTTATTCACGAAATTAACGAGACCGCAAAGCCATAATTCCATTTGACTTGGACTTTGTTGCATGGCGCTGAGTTAATGCTGTGCTTTCCCCAAAATTGCCTTTTAGGGCTTTGGGTAAGGCGGCTTTCACCAAAACTGGTATTCCCAGTTGGTTGAATTTATTGATGATCGCGCACTTGATGCGCATCCCCGCTGCCCACTACCCGCCAATTGAAAACATACCTGCTCGTCACGAGCTTTGCTCGTTGGTGGGTCTGATTGGAGGCTTAAGCCCCCGCTGACCCAACATCTTCCAATCAAAGAAGAACATCGCTGGCCCCCTCCTAATTCCCACCTTTCGCCAATTAATAATTCCGCCAAAACCCAAAGCTACATTCCACAAAAAAAATGCCCAATCCTTGTGCAAACTGAACAAAACCGCACTCCATCAACTATTCACCAATAAGCGCTGCCATTGCCCTGGCCAACCGCTTGCGATTGATGGACATGGAGTACCCAGCGTTTTTTGACCAAAATTCATCTGCAATGAAAACAAAATTCACCAACTGGCTCGTGGCAACGGGCATCCTCCTCCTCTCCCTACAATCCACCGCACAAGAACTCTACGTCGGCGTCTGGCAAGAAGCCAACGACGGACACTTCCTCTGGTCGGGCGTCGAATGGGACAATTTCGAAGCAAAATGGAAGGACTTGGCGAAGCAGAACCTTCGCCTCGAAGACATTGACACTTACGTGGAAGGCGGCAAGCGCAAGTACACCGGCGTCTGGCGCTCCGGCTCCGATGGCCACTACCTCTGGGCCGGCGTGGAATGGGACAATTTTGAAGCAAAATGGAAGGAACTGGCCAAGCAAAACCTCCGCCTCATTGACCTCGAAACCTACGTGGAAGGCGGCAAGCGCAAGTACACCGGCGTGTGGCGGGAAGGCAAGGATGGACACTACCTCTGGGTGGGACAGGAATGGGCCAGTTTTGAGGCAAAATGGAAAGAACTGGCGAAGCAAAACCTCCGCCTCATTGACATCGAAACGTACATGGACGGCAACAAGCGCAAATACGCACGCGTGTGGCGGGAAGGCAAGGATGGCCACTACCTCTGGGCGGGCGTGGAATGGGCCAATTTTGAAGCCAAGTGGAAGGAATTGGCGAAGCAAAACCTACGCCTCATTGACATCGAAACCTATGAGGAAGGCGGCAAGCGCAAATACACGGGCGTGTGGCGGGCCGGTTCGGGTGGCCACTACCTTTGGGCCGGGGTGGACTGGGAAAACTTCACCTCCAAATGAGCCGAAAACGCCCAAAACAAGCTTCGTCTCGTTGATATCGAAACCTACGAAAGCTCCTGCGAAAAGAAATGCCTGAACACGGCGCTCATGCCCGACAACCCCGAAACCTCCAGTCGAGACGGCTACAATTACCAGATCCTCGGTTCCAACCTCCACTGCGAGGGGCGTCGAGCACCTGCGCCAGCAACACCGACGACGACGTGGTGTATCGCTAGCCCAACGTGAAATATGGCGAGACCTATCACCTGCGCTTGTCGGCCATCTATGACGCAAGGACAAAATCTTTACCCTGCCCTTCAAGGACAAAGTGGGCGACATGAGCAAGAACGGCTGGAGATACAGCTCGGGGGATTGGCACCATGCGCTCGACTATTCCCGCAAGGATGGCAAAACCTTCCAAGTGTGCGCCGCAGCGCCGGGCAAGGTTGTGTATTTTGGTTGGGACAACTGGTCGGGCGGCACGATGGTCGTCAGCCACGATGTGGGCAGGCAAAAAGACGTGTACCGCACCATCTACATGCACCTTCGCAACGGGGCGGACAACGACTGCGAATCGGCCTGGACAAAAACGGTCCCCGGACTGAACGCCGAGCAGAAGCCCGTTTACAAGGACTACCTTGCCGACACGGGTTGCCGGAGAAGAAGTCTGACCGCTCACCAGATGAGCCGCAGGGCACCAATTCGCAGAAAATTGTCATGAGCTTGATTGGCAAAACCGTGAAAGCGGGCGATGTGCTTGGCTGGGCGGGCGACACTGGCCCTGGCGGCTGCGGCTGCATGAGCGGCGGCGATGGGCCGAATACGCACCTACACCTCTTCTTCGCACACCGTGACCCCAGCGATAATTTATGGTACTTCTTCGACCCCTACGGCATTTACGGTACGCCGGACTGCTACCCATCAACGGTGGACGGGGCGATTAATACCGCTTGTTCCCGGTATCCGGTTTCTTGGAAGGGGGGAAGCCATCAAAACCTTGAGGTTAAATTGAGCCAGTAAATCGGCAGCGAGGGGTGCTTCGCTGCCGATTTTTTACCCAAATTTTTGCCTTCAATAATGCCAAACTTTAAGCACAGAACTTTTGGAATACCGCCGTGTTGTTCAACCTTCGAGCATCCGATTCATCAACCGACATTTTCACCTCATGGAATTCAAAGGAAATACGCAGGAATACCTCCGATTGGAGCAAATCACTTCCGACAATTGCCTTATCGTAAAAAAAAAATCGAGAGCGGCTTGTCGCTGCTATGGATGATTGACGATGGAAACCGCCTCAAGATAGACGGCAAGGATTACAGTTTTCAAAAAAATGAGGTCATCTGCCTGACCGAGTTTCACCACACCGAAGTGCAGCAAGTCACCTCCATGCGGCTGGTGCGTTTCAATCGGCCATTTTTCTGCATTATTGACCACGACTCGGAGGTGGGCTGCCGGGGCATCCTGTTTTGGTGCTTCGACTACCCGTTTTTCGCATTCCTGAAGCTGAACTGGAGAAGTTCGAACTGCTCTGGAAGATGTTTTTGGTGGAAATGCAGTCGAAGGACGAGTTGCAGATGGACATGCTGCAAATGATGCTCAAACGCCTGCTGATACTCTGCACCCGGCTTTACAAGGAACAGCGCCAGTTGGCGCCGTTGGCGAAAAACAACCTCGACCTGGTGCGGGAGTTTAACTTCCTGGTGGAGTCTCATTTCAAGACCAAGCACAGCGTCGCCGACTATGCCGAACTACTCCACCGCTCCCCCAAAACCCTCTCCAATGTTTTCGCACAAGTAAGCCCGAAGACGCCGCTGCAACTCATCAACGAACGAAAAAATGCTCGAAAAGCCCGCCGCCTGCTGCGCTACACCGACCAAGCCGTCAGTGAGGATTTGCCTATTCCATTGGTTATGAGGACGTGCAGACTTTTTCCCGGTTTTTAAGACGCAGGAAGGCGTTTCCCAGGCGCTTTTCGGGAACATTGTTGATTAGGAATTGAGTTATTCAGGATGACATAAACTCGCCAACTCTAATATTTTCACTTCGGGAAGAATTGCCAAGCCTAGAACCCCGCCCCTTGACCTGCCCCCATCTTTGTGTCATCATTTTTAACAAAGAATTTCTAATCAAAAAAAAATTACGATGACACAATTTAATGTTCCAACCCGTGACGAAGTGAGCGCCAACAACCAAGCGAATTTCGACGCCCTGCAAAGGACCTTGGTTTCGTTCGAACCTCTACGCCACCTTCGCCCACAGCGAAACCGCCCTCAGCGACTACCTCTCGCCCTCCAAAACCGCAAAAGCAGCCTCCGGGCGAAAGAGCGGGAGGTCATCAACCTCGTCGTGAGCCAGGTGAACGACTGCCGCTATTGCCAAAGTGCCCACACGGTTTTGGGAAAAATGAACGGCTTCAGCGACGAGCAAATCCTCGAAATCCGCAGCGGGGAAGCCAGTTTCGATGCGAAATTGGATGCACTTGCGAACTTCGTTCAAGAGACGACCATCAACCGGGGAAAACCATCGGCAGCAGCGGTGGAGAACCTGTTTGCCGCAGGCTACAACAAAGCCAACGTGGTGGACATCATCATCGTCATTGGCGACAAAATCATCAGCAACTACCTGCACGGCGTGGGCCAGTTTGCGATTGATTTCCCCTTGGCACCCGAACTGGAAGCAGTGACTGCGTAAATCACCGGGATTTCAGCGAAGGCTTTTTCCCCTGAAGGACTTCGCTGAATTCCATTTTCCACCATTAAATTTTCAAACCATGTTGAAGCATTTGAGTAAATCAGATTTTGAATCCACCCTGAAAGAAAACGATGTGGTTTTGGTGGATTTTTACGCCGACTGGTGCGGCCCTTGCAAAGCATTACTGCCGTCATTGGAGAGCCTCGCTGCCGATTTTGAAGGCAAGGCCGTCATTTCAAAAGTGAACGTGGACCATGAATCCGAGATTTCTTCGGAATTTGGCATCCGCAGCATACCCGCCTTATTGTATTTCAAAAAAGGCGAATTGGCGGGCAAACAAGTTGGTGTGCAAAGCAAAGCGGTATAGCTGCCAGCCTCGACCAATTGATTAATCAGAATTAAATTTGTGGCCTTCGACAGGTGTTGAACTTGTCAGAAGGCTTTTTCTTAAATCTTTTTCAAAATGGAAAATCAACGACTACCACTGCCTCCGTTCACGGAGGAAACCGCCAAACAGAAAATCCAAATGGCCGAAGACGCTTGGAATAGCAAAGACCCAGAGCGGGTCTCAGGAAGCCCACCGTGGACGGTGAATGGCGCAATCGCAATTTATTCCTCAACGGCCGGGCGGAAATCGTGCAGTTCCCTAACGGCAAAATGGCAAAAAGAGCAGCAGTACAAGCTCAAAAAAGAATATTGGGCACATGCTGGAAACCGCATCGCCGTTCGCTTCGAGTACGAATACCACGATGAAAGCGGTCAATGGTTCCGTGCCTACGGCAATGAAAACTGGGAGTTTGATGAAAACGGACTGATGGCAAAGCGCTACGCCAGCATCAACGACTTGGCCATTGAAGAAACTGACCGAAAATTCAGGTAAAATGAACTACGCGAAACTTGCATTTACAGATGCGGTAAAAGCCTTGCAGGAAGAAAACGGCAGTCGCCATAGCTACGACCGCATGGAAAAAATGCACGTCACGGAGGGCTTGGGTGTAAATGAAATTGGTTTCATCGAGGACCAAGACCATTTTTTCATGGCTTCTTTTGGCGAAAACGGCTACCCCTACATCCAGCACCGGGGCGGCCCACCGGGTTTCTGAAAGTGCTCGACCCGAAGACCCTTGCTTTCGTTGATTTTGGTGGAAACAAGCAATATATCTCGGTCGGCAACTTACAAACCAACCCAAACGTGGCGCTCATCATGGTGTCGTACCCGCAGCGTGCCCGGTTGAAAGTATATGCCAAGGCCCGCATTGTGGAGATGAACGATGACCCATCGCTTTTTGAAAAAATCGACCCCGCAGACTACTCGCATCGCCCAGAAAGAGTGATGGCGCTGGATGTGCAGGCTTTCGATTGGAATTGTCCGCAGCACATCACGCCCCGCTACACGGTGGTGGATATCGAGGTGGCCTTTGCTCCGCAAAAAGCGTATTTAGCAAAACTCGAAGCGGAGAACCTTGCATTGAAAGCAGATTTGGCCAAGATAAAATCAACGCCAGCATGACGGATATCCAATACATCAAACGCTGCGAGGCGCTTGCAGCCATTGCTACCGAAGGGGAGAGTCGCCCGTTGGTTCCGTTGTGGTATTGGGCGACGAAATTATCGGAGAGGGCATCGAAACAGGAAAATCCATGCAAGACGTTACCTTTCATGCCGAGGTGGAGGCGATTCGGGAAGCGGTGAAAACACATGGGAAGGACCTCTCGCAAGCTACGCTTTACACAACACACGAACCCTGTATTTTGTGCAGCTACGTCATGCGCCACCACGGAATTCGGCGAGTGGTAATCAAAGAGCGGTGGCGCATATTGGCGGAGCGAGTTCTGACTATCCGGTTTTGATGGCATCGGACATTCCGATTTGGCCGCTACCGCCAGTGGTGGTGTTTTGGAAAAATGTAGGCTAAACACGGAAAGAATTATTAACCGTACTTTTGCTCAAAACAGCCTCGTGGCAAATAACCCAAGTGCTTCGTAATGAGTGAAACGGAAAGGAAATACCAAGCCTCGCAAAAAAAGCCAGTGCAGTACATAGGCTTATTGTGGTGCTGTTGAAAACCCTGCTTGCATTTGTCTTGCTGTTTGGGCTATTTCTGGTTGGCATCAACATTTACCTAAAATCAACAAAACAAAGGTATTTAGCCACCTTTCCTTCCTGAACGACGGTTCGGTTTCGTTCCAGTCGGCAGACATCAGCGTCTTCAAGGGACTTCCTGCCGCCACCATTTCCCTCAAAAATGTATCGGTCCAGGATGCCCAGTTTGAGCGGCATGACACGCCCATTTTGGAGATTCAAGGGCTGAAAATGGCAGCTTCCTTCAACGAATAGCGGTCGCAACAAATTGAAATCAATCGCTTGATTTGAAGGACGGGAGCATCGCTTTTTTCAGGGACGAGAACGGATATAGCAATTTGAAAAGCTTTCTTTCGGAAAAAACCGACGACGGGGAAACCCGTAAATCCAGCTTTTTGGAGGTGCTGACGGACAACATTAGCATCAGTTTTTCGAATGTAAAATTTGAGTACACGGACGCCATAAAAACGACCAGCATTCATGCAAACTTGGAGGAACTCACTGCTAAACTAAACAGAAAAGAGAGTGGCCAGACTGCGGAAGTAGATATGTCATTGTTTGTGGAGGAATTGGCTTTTAAAAAAGCGAAAGGGTCATTTATTACCAATAGCAATTTGGCGGGGAAACTGAATATGGGCGTGGAAGATGGCAATATTAGTTTTGAGCCTTTTCCATTGTCCATTGATGAGCAAGTATTTTTGTTTGGGGGGGAATTATGATACCAAAAAAAAGCAATTGACAACGCTGACTTTAGAAAATGAAAAGACGATATGGAGCCAGGTCGTGCCATTGTTGCCAGTGGATTTGCAAGGAGGAAGCTGGAGCCTTATTCTGTTGCAAAACCCTTTTATTCAAAGACTACTATTTCCAGTTATTTTATGCCAGAGGAGCCTGTTTTGGTCAACATTGATTTCCGCATGGAGGAAGAAAACGAGGTGACGGCTAAAGGCTTTCTGTTTGAACAAGTCACGTTGAATGGTCGGTTCACAAATCGCCTATATGATGACAAGCGAGCGGAAAAGGAGGACGGCAAGAACTTGAGAATCGCACTTAATAAGGTAAATACCGTGTACGACGATTTCTTTGTCCAAGCACCATCTGCCTTGATAACAACAACACCAAAAGGTGGAGCAAGATTGAAAACAACCGTCAATATAAATGGCAAACCAGCCAGTATAAGTAGGTTCCTGAAAAACGATAAGTTCTTTTTTAAACGGGGGAAGTTTGACTTAGTGGCCAGCGTGGATGGCCCACTTGGTGATAAGCAAGGACTAATCATTAATAGTGAAGCTGATTTGGTATTAAAACATTTTTCGGCAGTATATAAACCATCCAATACAAGTTTCCCATTTGTACATTTAAAACTCCATAAAAAGCAAGGCGACGCTAATTTCTCCATTGTAAGCAGCACCCTCGAAAATGGAAACGATTTCATGATTGATGGCGGGATGACAAACATGAAAGCATTGCTTTTCGCCATAGCAGGGCGCTCCACCAGCGAGGTCAATTTTGTCGCTAAAAAATTAAACTGGACGGATTTTGTCAACCTTTTTGGGGAGAACGGCTATTTGGATGATGGCAATCCCAAAAATGACCTTCAAAAAAACAATCCATGAAGGGAAAACGATTCGGGGCATCCAATTCAATTTTCAGCCCCGGATTACGGTTTCGGTTGATACGCTGGAATATTTCGATTTAATGGAGCTTCGCAAGTTTAAGACGGGCGTTCACTTTGAAAACGAACAAACACTGGTGCTGGAAAACACCAGCTTTAAGTACGAGGAAGGGCAGGTAAATCTTAAGGCAAGGTTTGATGTCAGCAAGGAGGATATTACACCATTTAATTTTGAATTGCATGCCAAGAATATAAACCTTGCCAAACTGCTGCCCCCATTAGATTATTTCAAGGTTAGGTTGCTCGCCAATATGGGCGACCTGCCCGATAATGTGAGCCTGGATATAAAACACAAAGGAATCTTGGACGACCAAAATGGATTGATACCCAGCACGTCCTCTGGTGAGATTATTTTTCAAGTGGACAAAGGCAAAACCCTTTTAGGGAAAGTATATTATGAACCTGCTGAGCACAGTCATTTAATGAATTCTCAAGATTTGCAGCGGTAATTCCGTGAAAACCAAAATACTGCTGGATGGTGACCCCGCCCTTTTTAACCAGTTTTTCAAAACAGATAGGTTCTTTTTTCAGCAAAGGCCAATTCTCCGCACAATTGCAATATGAGGGCAATGTCCGTGATTTTGAGGAACTGCTGAACAATGGTGACGCTACTTTCAACTTACAAAATAGCGAGGTTTACTATAAACAGGCTGATGTTAGTTTTCCCATTACAGAAATAAACCTTGCGCTACATGAGGATAATGCGGATTTTTTACGCTTTCATGAACAGGATTCCATACATCAAAAAATTCAGTTGTCAGGAAATATTCAAAACCTCAGCGAATTGGTTGTGGGGAACACCGGTAAAAACGTGAAAGCTGTTGTTGATATCACTTCCACCAAGATAAGATGGGCGCAATTTATTAAGCTATTTTATCCAGCAAATGCTGACAAGCCAGAGAAGGTAGCTGGTGCTTTAAAAAAAACCGTTAAAGGCATTTTAACTGCTTTTAATCGGATATTAGCATGTATTTGGATACGTTTATTTATTCTGACAAATTAATGCTGTACGATGTTCAAACAGGCATTACTTTGAAGGATTCTGCGACAATGGTCTTGGATAAAACTGGCTTTCGCTTCCATGATGGCAGCGTCAGCTTTCATGGCAGTGTGGATTTGGGGCAAATACAATCCACACCGTTCACGGGCCAGTTTCAAACGGACAAACTGAATGTGGCATTGTTGCTGGAGAGCCTTGACTACCTCGACATTCCTGCTTTCAAAGACATCAAAAACTGTCCGGCGAAGCCACCCTAAACCTTGAATTATCCGGCGCAATTGTCCAGGGTGAAAAGAGCTTGTCTCAGAGGAAACCCTTGGCCAACTTGATTCGAATTGAGCAATATCGTGATCAAAGGTTTTGCACCACTGGATAAATTCACGCCAAAATCCGAATGAAAAAACGCTTTGAACAACTCCGTTTTGCACCGTTGGAAAACCACTTGAGCATAAAAAGGAAAAGACATTGACATACCCCTGATGGAGATACAATCCAATGCCATCAATATGTTCATAGAAGGTACTTATAGCTACGGCGACAACACCAATATTTGGATATCTATACCATTGGATAATTTGAATACCCCGATGGCTCGGTCATACCTCCCAAAAGGGGCTATGCAGCTACCAAGCGCAAAATATACGTCGAATTCACAGCCGATAAAATGGCGAAAACACATTAAAGTTCCGCTTCCGCAAAAAGCAGTTTTATAAACAACGGGAATACCCAAGCAATATAGAACCGACCTTAAAATGTATCGCAGCATGAGGAGGGAGCAAAAAAAGGGGCATTGATACAGGCACCCGTAAATCTGGCTTAGCATCTATACTTTGGAGCGCCAGGTTTTGTCCATTTGAAATTGCTGTTGGCCTTTGGCTATTGGCTGTTGGCCAAAGCAAATGGCTAAAAGCTAACCAGAAGTATAACTAAAGTCCCTCTCATCGAACTGGTCGTCAGGGACTTTGAAATTGACGTTGCTAAGGTCGGGCAGGCGGCTGGAGCAAAAAGGCTTGCCCACGACCATGAAGCAAAGCTGGTCGCCGTACTTGACGCCCTCGGAGGTGCCGGAGTAGGAGAGGCAAAGGTTGCGGAGTTGTTCGATGTCCATCCAGTGATTGAAATTGGAAATTCGTGGTTGGTATCAGCGGGGTTGAAGTAAAAGGAACCGTAAATATACTTCGCACTGGTAGTTTTTGTGCAAATGAGTTAAAGCTTAGCACATTTGCCCCCTCCACGTCTTCCCGAATGGCGGGACAGGCTCTTCGACAGCTCGTCGGGGGTGGGGGCTTTTGGGGGCTTCGCCCCAAACCCCTATTTGCATCAAACCAAACGGAGCGAATCCCACCGCTTTTTTCACCTCCAGGTTTTAAAAGTTTTTTCTGGGCAGATAATCCAAACACCCACCACTTCGTAATCAATTGTAGCCCCAATCACGGTGGTAAACAACCAGATGGCGACAAATTTGAAACCCTTTGCGACGAAATTGATAACCCTTCAGGTGCAATTAGGCCCATATTTGCAGCATCGGTTTGAACTTGAATCATCAAATGAAAAAGTTTTTCACCATCCTTCTTTTTTCAATCACTTGCCTCGTCGTGTTGCCTGCGCAAAGCAGTTTTGACCTCCAGTTCGACACGATTTCCATTCCGGGTCTGCCGGGACTGCACTCCTTCGCCGCAGCGCAGCACGATGAGCGGTGGTTGCTAATCGGGGGGCGCAAGGACGGCCTACATCCAAAGAACGGCGGCTTCCAAACGGCTAGCGCCAACCAGTCCATCTACGTGGTGGAGCCGCTCACCGGGCAGGTCTGGCAAAAGCCGTTGGCCGAGCTGCCCGACACGCTCCTCGAGCAGTTGCGCAGCACCAACATGGAATTTTTTTTTCAGCAGGGCGAAACGCTTTGTTTCGTCGGTGGCTACGGGCGCAGCGAGACGCTCCAAGACCACACCACCTACCCGTATTTAACGCTGATAAATGTGCCCACCGTGATGGACGCCGTCGTGAATGGCGACTCGTTAGCGGCTCATTTTCAACAGTTAGAGACACCTTCTTTGCCGTCACGGGTGGGCAATTGCAATTGTTAGCAGACACGTTTTACCTCGTTGGCGGCCACCGATTCGAAGGGCATTACAGCGCCAATGCGGGCAGCAGCAATGTCCAAGTTTACGCCAACGCCATCCGCAGTTTACGTTGCAGCACGACAGTGCTGGCTGGCAGAGTTGACCACAAAAGCGAAGTGAAGGACGAGCTGAACCTGCACCGGCGGGACTACAACCTCGTGCCACAAATCTTTGAAAATGGTGAAAGCGGCATTAGCGCCTTTTCAGGTGTTTTCCAGCCGGGACTGGCGCTTTTGCCCTTCTTGAATGCCGTGGAAATCCGGCCAAGCGGCCATGCCCCGGTCAACGGTTTCAGCCAGTTTATGGCCAACTACCACTGCGCCAAGTTGCCGCTTTTTTCCGCTTCGCAAAACGAGATGCACACCCTGTTTTTTGGCGGCATGAGCCAGTATTACCTCAACGAGAACGACAGTCTCATCAAGGACAACCGGGTGCCTTTCGTCAAAACCGTGAGCCGGGTGAGCCGCCTCGCCGATGGCAGCTACGAGGAGGTGGCTTTGACGCCGAACTGCCTTTTACACAGGCACGGGCGCTGGAGTTCCTCCTTGCCGAAGGCTTGCCGACCCTGGCCAGTGGCAGTCGTGGACTACGACGCCCTGCCCGATGGCGACCCTGCTCGGCTACATCGTCGGTGGCATCGTCACGCCGGACGGGCAGCCCAACCCGTTCGTGGGCAACCTCACTGGGCAGACCACGGCGAGCGCCACGATGATTCAAGTTTTTTTGGTAAAAAACCCACCCAGTGCAGCGCCTGAGCGGTCACTTTCAGGGCGTTACAACCTTGCCCTCACCGCGTCGCCGAACCCTACCAGTGACCAGTGGAATATGCAACTGCGCCTGCCTCGGACTGGTAACCTGCAATGCACTTTACAGAACGCCCAAGGCAAAATCCTGCGGCAAGTGGTTTTGGAAAAACAGGCAATGGGCGAGTGCAATTTTAGCCTGTCGGCAAATGGATTGGACAGCGGCATTTACTGGCTGACGGTGAACTTGGACGGTGTTTATATGGAGACAAAAGCCATTTTAAAACAAGGGTTATAAACTCATTAATTGAATAGTTAAATGGCTACAAATAGCTAAACCCCCAGCAACCACAACAATTCCACAATCATAACAATTCAACCATAATTTTCTTTCACCAAAATCATTTTCTAATGAAAAAACAATTACTCCTTCTCGCAACAGCCATTTTCATGGCAACATTTACCCTCAATGCCCAGGTGACACCGACCGTCGTGGGAGCGGGCTTCGTCAACGGCCTCATCGGCATTGAAGTGGACAGCGTTGGCAACCTCTGGGTTGCTGAAACTGGTAACGGCAACGACGACGGGCGCATTACCATCATCGCACCCAACGGTTCGCAGACCACCTTCATGACGGGGCTTCCCAGCTCACTGAACCCCTTCACAGGTGAAATCGCCGGGCCATCCCGCACCGTACAATTGCCCAACAACAAAGTGATGGTCATCGTGGGCGAAGGCACGCACACGCAGGCCGAGGCGCTGCTGATCGTGGACAAAACAAACTTCAACCCGAGCACTCCGCTCACACTTGCAAATGTGGAGGGGACCATCAAAATCGGTGACTTTGTTCATGCTCAGGGCTTTGCACAGAGCAATCCATACAACCTCACCTGGGATGCGAATGGCAACTTGCTGATAGCCGATGCAGGTGGCAACTCCATCGTTAAACAGGACCAAGTGACCGGCAATTTGAGCATCGTGGCCACTTTGGCCCCATTCCCAAACCCCTGCCTTTTGGCCCGCCGTTCGTTGACCCCGTGCCGACGGACATCCTGCCAAAGCGACGGAGCGGCTTCTACGTCTCCCAACTCACGGGCTTCCCTTTCATCGAAGGCGCTGCAAACATCTTCAACCTCGACAATTCCGGCAACCTGACCCCGTGGCAACGGCTTCCACCTACCTCACCGACATGGGCTACGACCCTGTGGACAGCAACCTCTGCGTCATGCAGTTTTCCGTTTTCAGCCAAGTGGACTCAGTGACCTTGGACTTCTTTCCCGGCACGGGCAAGGTCATCAAGATCATGCCCAATGGCGACAAAGTGGTGATTGCCGATGGCTTCATCGGTCTAACGCCCAGCTTCACTTTCGATGCAGTGGGCGACCTGTACGTGACAGACCTGTTCGGCTTTGTTTACAAATTCGATTTCGTGTCGGGCACGAGCAGGCCGACAGTGCTGGCGACCAACGTGCAAGCTTTCCCCAACCCTTTCACCGACAGGGTGAGCATTGGTTTTGAACTGAAAAATGCGGCTTCGGTGAAGGCGAACATCTACGACCTGAACGGCAGGCTGGTGAAGGCATTTGACGAAGAAAAATTGCCCGCAGGGCAGCAGTCCCTGACGTGGGAGGCCAGTAGCGCCCAGCCCGGCATGTACATCTACCACTTGCTGGTGGATGGGCGAGTGGTGAGTGGGCTATTGCAGCTTGCCCGGTAATTTGGTTTGAGGAGAAGGGCTTTCTTATAAAAATTGTGAATCCGGTTTTTTGGCCAAATAAGTCGCATTTGTCATGGCCGAAGGCCACCGCTGCATCACGACGGGTGCCTCGCAGCGCATCAAACTTGACTCAGAGGTGGCCTTCGGCCATGACAAAAGCGGCAAAGCGGAACGTCGGTGTTTTTGTTAGAAAGCCCATCAAACTCCTCGTAACCGTTTCCACCTAAACGGCAACAACATCGGCACTTCCCGCTGGTATTTCCGGTAGGCTTCGCCAAATTGGGCGACCATCTTTTCCTCCTCCAACCTGCTACCGATGATGAGATAAATTAGTGCTGATCAAGCGAAGGCGAACATGGCGTCGTTTGGGAAGATGAACAGCACACCGACGACTATTAGCAAAGTGCCAAAATAAAGCGGATGCCGCACCCGCCCGTTCAAGCCCCTGATTATCAATTTATTGTGCACTGGCTTTTGCCCAGTTCGCAGTTGTTCCAGCCCCATGAACTCGTCGAGGTTATACCGCTTCATCGCCCGCACTACCCATGAAATTCCAGCCAAGGCCAAGAGAATGCCAGGGTAGGGGAGTATCGGGTTGGGCGACCATATCGGCGTTTTTTCTATCGAAAAATAGAGGTAAAAAATGGCGGCCAGCATTGCCGTGGCCAGCAGGTTGTAGCCGAGGCGGTAATAGCGAGGCGGTACGATACAGTTTTGTCTTCACGCCATCGGCAGCGAGGATGCTGTGCAGGGCGTAGTAGGCTATTAATAGTAGGCTGAAATATAGTACAGGCATGTTGTTGTAAATTCTAAGTGGCAAAAATAAGCTTTTCCGTTGCCCTTTGCCCGCCACCCTAAGAAATCTCCACCGCTATTGTTGGGCACACTGGAAGCAGCAGAAACCGAGTTTGTGGACCAATATTTCGCCGCCCGGCGCATCCAGCGCACAGGCATCTGCCACGAAACGCCACCGACACCGAACACTGAGCTGACCGAGAACCTTGCTTCCACCATTGAATCCATGCAAACGGAACCCGTTCCTGTTCTGGCGGAGAATGGGGTGACGGTTTGATGCTGGCAGGTTTGATGATAAAAGCCCCGGCCACGGGTGGTCGGGGCTTTGTGTCTTGGTGGATTGCAGCTTGAGAGGTACCACTTTGCTGCGCTGGAACAAGTCTCCTGATTGGTTCTTCCTATTATTTCGGCTTTGGTGAAAGTGGATTGACTGATTTGTTTTCGCATATCAGGACGCGCTCTACGATTCAAGTGGGGGAGACTTTAACCAGTGGCGTGATGACTGCTAACGCACGTTTGGAAACGTGCAGATAGGGATGACCAGTTTGGAAACCGGAACCAGCAGTGCCGTGATTATTTGAAAGATTGGTGGCCAGCGGACAGACCTAGCGCTGGCGAGTATTGCTCTCTTTCTCCCGAAGGTAGCGAAATTCTGAAATGCACCTATCGGAACCAATACTTACCAACAATCACATCCATTTTCTTGGCCTGCGCTGACTTCTCCCACTATGATTAGACAAGCTGCAGGAGGACCTACCCATCTACCGTTTTGTCTACCCATCCTTCTTATGCAGAAATCTTGACAGAAGGCATCACAGAGATTTGCATTGCCCCCATTTGGTGGGGCGTTGGCTGGAGCTGGGGCATTTCCTGGGGCTTGAGTGTTGGCTGGGGCTCGACCCGTGGCCGGAAGTCAGTGCAATGCCCGGAATTCCCTGAGCTAGCACTTATGTTGAATTCAACCCCATTCATTGGCGAATTGACTACCCACCCATTGTTGTAATAATAATTGGTTCGGAAAAGGATTTAAATGCCCCGTCAATAATAGATTGTCGGGGCCAACTGTTGGGAAATTCCTAGGAAATGACACCGGTGAATTTAGGTAGATAGCCATCTCACCCTACATCGGACTCCATTGCACTTATTGAAAGTATAATCAAGTGTGATAAGGTACTTAATAATCTATCCAATTAATCCATACAAATGGTATGAGCCGGCATTGTCATCCCATTGAGGCCAAGCGACCGTTATTCGTGAATCAGAAACGTAGTATATCAATATAATAAATATTGCCAACCGTCCCCCTGGAATACTGTGGGTCTTGGAAAGCATAGTACGTTCACAAATTTGACCATTATTTGTAGAAACAGTAGCCAGAACCAATAGTACTTGCATTTTGGCTGGATATTAATTGCACCGAAGAACAAGCCAAATGTTATAAAAAGTTTTTTATTATCGTTTTTCATGTTATTCATTAATTTTGATTCATTACAATACTACATTGCGATACAATACAAAGTCAATGCATTTGGTCACCTATCAAACTGATGTTAATCATCCATGCCTCAAAGCAACAACCGTTGCCAAGCGCTCCACCGACAAAGTGCTCCGGCAGAATTGCTGTACAAGCAGGTGGTGGGAGACCACCACCCCCTGCTCAAAGAAATGGAGATGGACAATTGGTTCCCCCTACCCTGGAAACCAGCAGAAACCGAGTTTGTGGACCAATATTTCGCCGCCCGGCACATCCAGCCCACAGGCATCTGCCACAGAAACGCCACCGACACCGAACACTGAGCTGACCGAGAACCTTGCTTCCACCATTGAATCCATGCAAACGGAACCCGTTCCTGTTCTGGCGGAGAATGGGGTGACGGTTTGATGCTGGCAGTTTGATGATAAAAGCCCCGGCCACGGGTGGTCGGGGCTTTGTGTTTTGGTGGAGCGATTCAAACTCCGAACTCACGTTTGTTTTAAGATTTCATTTCAGCTACTTTTATTCCTTTAATAATAAGCCATAAAGCTCGCGAAGTTTCTCCGATAAAAGCGGGAAGTAAAACATAAGGAATAGATGTGCAGCGAAGTGCGGAAAAGGAAACCACCCCCAAGACTATTGATTAGATAACCTACACCTGCCAAAGGTGTAAATAATGTAATATACGGGGAAGAAATTAGACTTATAGACAGGTATCCAATAATTGGAAAATAAAGTCGAACAAAAAAAGGCTGATGTTATAGCCCTGTGATTGCAAATTGAGGAAAAACAGGCGGAAGTGTCTGTAACTGCTCAATGGTAAAGGTGTCTTGATAACTGGTATTGTGCAAGAGCAATAAAGGTGCAAGTTGATTGAGCAAATTGAGAGCCATAACGGCAGTGGCTACGATGGAAAAGTAGGGCAAGCAAAGAAACGTTTTTGTTCACTGGCTTGAACTAAGATATAGAAAATGAGTGACAAAAGTACCTGAAAGAATAACGAGAAGGTCAGCGACAACCCCCAAAACGATACATTTGTTCGGAAGCCAAGATGTTTTGAGCAGTGGCTACCGCATCACCCCCAAACAGTTAATCCTCCTCTAACGAATGCTTCAACGAAACCGCCTGCAATTATCGTAATCAAGTAAAGATACCCCGCTGCTTTCCCTAATTTGTTGTTCGAAATCATTTTTTTTTAATTTGTCTGATGTGAATTAATCATTTTGGCTCATGTCGGCTTCAAGTTGAAAGCCAAGCGGTTTTGACCAAAAGCAAGGACATCCCCTAGCCCCTTCAAGGGGAATTTGTGACTGCTGAAGCTCAAAATATTGAGCAATAAGCGGGATCTAACTCCCCTTTGAAGGGGGGAAGATGGATGTAAATTCAGGAAACAGTATTTCCAGTTTACCCTTAAGTTAATGACTCTGCCCTAAAGGCAGCGATGAGAGAGTAGAAAGTACAGGTTTGTATCTACACTGCATATTGGTTTCACGCTAACCCGTCATGAACCTCATTTTTTACCCCTTTTATCAAAAGCCATAACATGATTGAAATTTCGCCTAAAGTCCAAATGGGCGTTGCAATTTTGAACACAAGCGCTTGGTAGTTGGGAAGAAGCAGATGTGTAAACAAATGTATAATGTATGCTATGCCGTTAAATTAGAAATATGCCAATATACGAAGATAAATCCTGACTTATAAACTAAATAACCAAATGGAAAAAAGCCAAAGCCCCCCAGTACATTTCTAATGTAATGGTAGCGTAGTCATTTATTTTTAAAAATAGCATTGCCAAATCTTGTCGCTGACCAAGTTCGAATGTCTTCAATATTTCGCCTTTAAAAAGCATCAGGGAAGTAATATTGATAGCCTCCATGAATAAACCAACAGGAATTTGAACAATGACCATTGCCACCAATAATTTAGCCTGACGCTCGCTTTTTTTTGACACTGTTCGGATTTTCGTGCAAGTAAAGTTGACTTTCGGCTTTTAGGTGCCCCTTTCGGTTGAGCTATCAAAATTCATAGACCAACACCACTCAAAAGGCATTTTGATAGCCCTCAAACCTAGATAGCAGGAAATTCCGAACACCCGCTAGGTTTTGTGCCGGACGATTTGAGGCTTGAATATGTTACAATCAAGGCTTGAATTTTGGGCTCATAAGCGGCTTCAAGTGAAAGCCAAGGAGTTTGGGACGGCGCAGCCGCCCAAAGACCCCAGTCCGCAGCACCTTAGTTCTGGCAAGTTTGCAACTTGCCAGGCTCCGGCAGTAGCCCAAAACAGGGTCTGCAATTTGCCAAATGCTGCGCTGGCAAGTTGCAAACTTGCCAGAACTAAGAGACTTAAATGCTGATGAAAACAAGCTTGCCAGAACTGGAAATGGGAAACGCCACTTCGTGCTGCGCCATTCTGGGCCGGAAGACTTGTGGCCAACAGGGGAGAAATAAAAACCTTTTCACTACCTTCGCATCACAGCAGTACATGAGAAAATGAGAACAAGCACGACCAAAAAGAATCGAATGATGTTCTGGTGGCCATGATTAATAACGAGCATGATTACGCTCGTATGCAGAACGAATTATGGTATCGCATTCCTGTCAATACCGCACCGCCCATCATTGCAAAAAACGAAGCCGAAATCATTGCCTTCTACGCTACCTTGAAGGTAAAAGAAAACAAATGGCTTATCAGGCATTATGGCACTATCAAAAGCATCACGGAAGTAAGCCGCCAAGAACTTTTCCCAGAAGAGTCCACTTCAAGTCGCAAATTTCACAAACGCTATTTCAAAATCGAACTGGAAAAACTGGAAGAACTACCGCAGCCCATCGTAAGCAGTCGAGGGCATCGAAATACTTTCATCCCCACCACCAAGCAAAAGTTATTCAATTCCACGGACATCAACTTCTTGTTCAACTGTACATCTTTGGAGCAAAAAGTCCAGAAGAAACTCACCGACGCCCGTATTCCATTTGAGCGTGAATGGCGGGTAACGATGAATGCAATGACCTACTACCTCGATTTCGCCGTATTCTGTAAAGTACGGCCACTCAACATTGAATGCGATGGGAATTTCTGGCACGACTACCCCGAAAAGGTACATTATGACAAACGCCGAAACAATGAACTGGGAAGAAAAGGCTGGGCCGTGCTTCGCTTTACCGAAGATGATTTGAACCAGAACCTTGAAAAGTCCACAGCCTTGATTTACGATACCATTGACCATTATGGTGGTTACGAGGTACTGAATGAACCGAACACTTTTCAGTATGTGAAAAGGGGGAAGCAGTTGAGGTTGGATTTTTAGACAATTGGGAAGTGTGCGACATCGGGAATTTTATGACCTACGCATAGCGGTAAGAAGAAACGACAATAATCTGCAAATGAAACTTAAAAATACCCCTTATACAACACTGGGCTTGAGTGGCAACTTGTATCCAAGCTGCCGGGAACCGTAAAAAGTTTAGCCTTACTATCAAAATGAAACAAACGAAATAAATGGTAATCCTTCGGATGCTCTTGAGAAAAAGCAAGCTCGTTTCGAGTGAAAAAGAAAGGCGTCTCCTTGCCGAGCTTCGTGGTCTTTACTTCGATATACTTGTCAGTGCCATTTTCATGTTTTGACCGAATGTCAAAGCCTGCACCGTCACCTTCTTCTTTTGAAATCCACCTGACTTGCTCTGATAGCGAATCTTTTCCACCCTTAATGAGCGCCCATTTCTCACTAGTTTAGGACAAACAACTCACCGGATTCACCTAACCTAGCGTTCCGCTGTTCCCTTTCCAAGTAGTTTATTTTGATAGGATTTCGAGTGGTTTGGAATCGTTGGTTTCCTTAGCCGCTCCCAATGCCGGAGCAGCAGTGATTAAATCACTAAAATCCAATGCCGGTTCATTTAGCACATCTTTGTCTGAAAACTCCTTGAATGCGTCTTCAATCAAAGGTTATGGTAAAGCCAATCTATCACCACCTCTTTGAGCAATGTCTGGTAGTTGTAGCGCGGTGCATAGCCCTTGAGGTAGGGCTGCCCCAACTCGATGAGGATTGCGCTGATGTTCTGATGTTTGAATTCCACGGAACCTTTTGTACGTCCATTTAATAGCGGAGTGAGCCTTTCTCTGTGTGCTGATTTAGTGTAGGGCTTGCCTGTCATTTCCGCAGATAGCATCTGAAAGTAATCGGCGACGATAAGTGCAACTTCTTGTTTTGACCAGTCTGCCATTGAATGGATTTTAGTTCAGCGTAAAGTTAACTCAAGGTCTCATTAGCTTCTAATTCTTCGTCTTCTTCTTTTTCATTCTCTCCCACAAACTCAAATCCACAATGCGGCGACAAGCACTTGTGAAGCTGCGTCCCGCTGATGGTATGGCTCATGTCTAACAAGAATTCTGTTCTTGCCCCGCAGTTGGGGCAGGTGGTGGGCTGGTCAGTCAGCAGTTGTATTTCTAAGAAGTTTAAGGTCATGAAACAAAAGTACGAAGACAGGACGATTATTAGGCTGCAACTTGTCTCGGTAACAAGCAAAACTTTTGATAAGCGGGTGAAGACAATGTACCAGAGGGATAGTCGTAAGTCACGCTGCGCTAGACTTGTCCAGCGGGTATTTTGCGTCCATACCCCAAATTTACAGGAAAGGGTTCATTGCCATATGGCACAAATACCGGAGCGGCATCTTGATGAGATAGCGTTCCGATGGAACGACAATGGACATTCTCTCGATATTTCTACGAAGATATAAGTCCTACGGACTTGATTATCAAATACTTATTGCCATAACTCACGTGTGGGGTAGTGTTGGAATTTTCGTGACGTTGAACGCCAGCTCAACGGTGTGAGCATAAAAACCTCCACCGAACTGGCGTTTGGCGACACTGGATTTAAGACTTCCGAAGTCTCGAAGACTTCGGAAGTCTGGTTATCAAGCACCCCCTTCTTCCCCATTTGCAGGCAAGTTGGGAGGCGCAAGATTTCCGAAATCTCAAAGATTTTGGAAATCTGGTGAACGGGCATCTGGATTGCATTTTCCATACTCAAATAAAGGTCATTCATCCCATATCAAGAAATCCAAGCCTTTATCCAATTTGAATTCTTGGTGGTAACGTATAAACTCACTTCGTCCTTTTTGAAGGTCGTCGTTGAAGAACAAATGTAGAACTTCCCCCCGGCAAATTCTCGTGGGAGCCTCACTGAGCATGGTCAGGTAGGAAGAAAATTTCCAGTCCTGGTAATTCTTCACCAGTTTGTGGTGGATGGGGTTATGATGATGGTAAGCAATCAGGTAGCATAAATGGTTTTCGTTGCGTATGCCAATCCGCTTGAAGCGTTTTTGAAACACGCTACCCTCTCTTTGTTCCCGTTTGTTGAACGCTTTTGCATAACTGATTAAGAATCGTTTCATCTGGTCTTCCAAAAACTCATCCAGCGTAATTTCCCCTTTAATAAACTTTTCGCATGCCACTGTCTTCTCGGCCTTCGCATTTTCAAGTAAAGCAGCGTCAACCTTGCGGATACGGACTGTAAAATGAAAATGGTTAGGGATAAGGACATAAGAAAACGTGTCCATGTACGAACCCAGATATTCGCCCCATTTTTTGAGAAAGAAGCTATAGTTATCCTCACTAAGGAATACTGCTTCTTTGTTGTTGGAACGGTTGTAGATGTGGTAAAAGCAGTTTTCTTCGAAGGGATGCCAGTAGTCCATAGTTTGTTTTTTAGGTTAATGGTAGGTCAGTGGCCAGATTTCCGAAGTCTTGGAGACTTCGGAAATCTTCCCTGCATCTCCGTCAGTCCGAAGTCAAGGCAAGGTTTTCTTTAAAACCTTAATGCTCAAGTTGACGAATAAGTTGTGCGCATGTGTTCATGCAGCATCCGCTCTGCATCCTCATTCGTCCAGCCTTTTTCGTCCCATACTTTGTTGGCGGCATGAATGGCTTTTTCTGCGAAGTAGCGGATCAACAAGCGTCGGATTTCAAGTACATCCTCGTCTGAGACATTGCGAGAAAATACTTTTAGCAACTCAATTTGCAGATTGGACAATGATGGCTGTACTGCTTCCATGATAATTTATTTGTTTTCAAACGAGACCTAAAATTACAAATTTTTCGGTTGAAAATACCTTTTCCGGCACCTCCGTCAGCCCGAGGTTGCCGAGGTCGAGGAAGGCGACCGGGTGCGCTTGTTTTCGGCGATGATTAGGTCCACGTCATCCGGTTCTATGAATTTCATATCATCAAAGATTTGGAAAGTGAAATAGAATTAACGTGAGTTATGGCATTTTGTAACCGCTCCATCGGAGCGGTATCTTGATGAGATAGCGTTCCGATGGAACGCCAATGGACATTCTCTCGATATTTCTACAAAGATATAAGTCCTACGGACTTGATTATCAAATACTTATTGCTATAACTCACGTTTTGTAGAAGAAGTTTCACAACACCCAAAGCCCCTCCCCGCAGCGCCGCCCACTCCTCCGTGGCCAAAAACGCAGCGAAACCACCCTCCGCATTCTCCTCGAAATCCCGTTGCAGCTCCGCAAACGTCATCACCGGCTGCTCCCCGATTTGCAGCAGCGGCAGCACGTCCACCAGCCACTGTCCGAGGGCGGGGGAGGTTTCCAATGCCCATTCGTGCTGCTTGTGGTGAAAGTGGAGGGAGGCCACGGCATGGCCGTCGTCGTCCTCGTCGAGGGTGGCGAGGGGCTGCGGGCCGTTCCACACGACGAGCGCCGTCGGGCGGGGCGTTTTTTCGGGCTGCTCCGCCAGGCTTTTTGCGATAAAATCATTGGGCACCGTGGGCTTTGGCACTTTGAAGTCGAACCATTGCGACAGCGGGAAGTCGAAGCAGACGCCGTGCATGTAGTTGAACAGCGACTTGCGCAGCCCCTCGGCGTACAGGTCGTGGTCGGTGCCAGTGGGGTCGTCGTGGTGGCGGTCGTTGTCGGCGAAGCCCCCAAAAGTAGGCCCGGTCTCCGTCACCCCGTAGGCCGCAGGTTCGAGGCCGACCGGGCTGTGCGCCGTCATGGCGAAGCGGTGCCAGAAGCCGGATTGCACCACGCCCGCCTCAAACAGTTGGCGCACCATTTCCAGCGAATCAATGGTTTCCTGGGCCGTCTGCGTCGGGAAACCGTACATCAGGTACGCATGAACCATGATGCCCGCCTCGGTGAAGTGGTGCGCCACCCGTGCCACCTGCGCCACAGTCACGCCCTTTTTCATTCGCTCCAGCAGTCGGTCGCTGGCCACCTCCAGCCCGCCGGACACGGCTATGCAGCCCGAAGCCTCCAGCAGTCGGCACAGGTCGGCGGTGAAGCTTTTTTCGAAGCGGATATTCGTCCACCAAGTGACGGTGAGGCGGCGGCGCAGGATTTCCAGCGCCAAATCACGCAGCAGGGCGGGTGGTGCGGCCTCGTCCACGAAGTGGAAACCCGTCTGCCCCGTCTGTGCGATGATGGCCTCGATGCGGTCGCAGAGCAGCGCCGGGGTGAGCGGCTCGTAGCGCTGGATGTAGTCGAGCGTCACGTCGCAGAACGAGCATTTGCCCCAGTAGCAGCCGTGGGCGAGGGTGAGCTTGTTCCAGCGCCCATCGCTCCAGAGGCGGTGCATCGGGTTCACGATTTCGATGACGGAGAGGTAGTCGTGAAGGCGGAGGCCAGCGTAGTCGGGGGTGCCGGTTTCCCGCTGCGGCACGTCCAGTTCGGTGCTGGTGTTGTGGTAGCAGACCACGCCATTGTGGAGCGAATAAGTCCGCTTTAAATGCTGTATGCCTTTTTCGCCGGATAAATATTCGATTAAATGCAACAGCGGCGCTTCGCCATCGTCGAGGCATATATAATCCAGGTAATTAAATATGCGCTCGTCGGAAAGGCGCCGCAGCTCTGTGTTTGCGTAGCCACCGCCCATGATGACCTTGATATTTGGGTGGTGTTTTTTGATAAATTGCCCGCATTTAAAAGCGCCATATACATTGCCGGGAAAGGGCACGGAGAGGCATATAATATCGGGTTGTTGCTCCGCAATATGTTTTGCCAAAACTTCTTTTAATATGGTTGAAACCAGTGAATCGGCTGCTTCCAGTTCCAGCTCCAGTTCATCGAAATGCGTGGCCGTGCTGCCCAACCGCTCGGCATAGCGGCTAAACCCGAAATGCGGGTCAACGGCCTCGGTGATGAGGTCGCCCAAATCCTCTAGGTAGAGCGTCGCCAGGTGTCGGGCCTTGTCGTGCGTGCCCATCGTCCCGAAGGCCCATTCGAGTTCCTCCAAGTTGTCGAAGCGGCTGGCCTCCGGCAAGTAGCTGCGGCTACAGATGGCATGTGCCAGCGTCGGGTTTTTGTGCTGCAAAAAAGCGATGACCGGGCCGATGGTGGCGAGGTAATCGGCTTGCAGCGCAAGGATGCGCTCGGCGTTGTCGGTCCGAGCGGACGGTGGACGGGCGCTCCGCTGTCAAGAGGAGTCGAATAGCGTTTCAGCCCATTTTTTGAAAACAAATCCAGTATCACGTCAATGCCCAAATCGGCCTGTGCAGAGGGATAGCCCTTCGTGTTCAGGAAGCCCTTCAGGTAAGCAGTAGCCGGGTACGGCGTGTTCAACTGCGTGAAGGGGGGGGTGAGGAAAAGGGTCTTTTTTTTCAAAAAACAGGAATTGGTACTGGGCAAAGGTAGGGAATGTGGCGTATATGTGCGTGCCGTCGCACTCCAGTTCGATGGTCAATAACCGGCAAACTGGAGTTTGGTGGCACTTAACTATTATATTTCACGCTGATAGGTTTTGTGCAAATAGGGGTTTGGGGGCGAAGCCCCCAAAAGCCCCCTCCCCCGACGAGCCGCCGAAGGCCTGCGCTGGCTCGGCGGAGCCGAAAGGGTGAGCCAAATGGAGGGGCAGCGGTACATAATTTTTTAATTTGCACAAAACCTATTTTCGCCAAGTATAATTGGATAATATTTTCATGTAGGTTACGGAAGTTGTCGTAGCTTTCGGCATTCAATTACCTGCTTCCACACTATCCACTCAAGCAGACCCGTTCTCCCTTTTTTTTTGATTTTAACAGTCATTGACCAAAGTCAGTGGCCAATGAAAACGACCTTTTCTTTCGCAAGACCGTCAACCTTGTTACTTGCGACCAACTTGATTTTTTCACCAATCTAAATTGAAGCAATATGAATTTCAAACATCATCTTCCGAAGCTTTTTCTGGCTTCCCTTTTCGCCATTTTTCTTGCTGCCTGCGGCGGCGAGCCGAAAGACACGGCGGAAACAACGGCAGCGCCCGCTGTTGATTCTACCGCTGCCGCACCCGCCACATTGTTCGCAGCAATGACCGTCAAGCACACCGTGGCCGATTTTGCCAAATGGAAACCTGTTTTCGACGCTCATGCGCAAGCAAGAACCGACGCTGGCTTGACAATTATTTCCGTGTTGCAGGACAAGACCAACCCGAACATTGTATTGGTGTCAACAAAGGCATCCGACCTTCAAAAAGCAAGGGATTTCTCATCCTCGCCTGTGCTAAAAGAGGCCATGCAGAAATCAGGCGTCACGAGCGCCCCCGAGGTTGCTTTTTACAACGTACTCCGGTTCGATGAAGCCGCCGCCACTTCAAAGGATAGACTACTCATCACCCACCGGGTCAAGGACTTCGATGCTTGGTTGAAAGTGTTCGATGGGGAAGGCGGTGCTACCCGTGCAAGCAACGGCGTTGTGGACAGGGCGCTGGGACGCGGCGTTGACGATCCCAACATGGTGCTCCTGGCCTTTGTCGTGACGGACATGGCCAAGGCACAGGCCCGTGTTGCTTCTGAGGACCTGAAGAAAGTAATGATGGATGCTGGCGTGGAAGGCCCACCGCAAATCAATTTCTATACGGTAGCTCAGTGAGATAAGGGACAATTGGATTTACCGCTGTGATTCGATGCGTGGCCGCTGTGTACACTGGGCAACTTTCTGTTTTCTGCAAGTTGCACGGTGTACACAGCAGTGCCACGAAGCATCCACAATATTGCAAGTGTTTGGCGAAACGGCACAGCAGCAACAATTGCTCTTTTTGCCTTGGAATACTTTTAACCAACTGCGAAAAACAGTAGATTTGTGAAAAATTGTCAAATGCAACTTGTACTAGAAATACAAAACATGACTGATATGCAACTTCTCCTGCGGTACGTTCAGTTGTTGCAGTCTGTGAAAATAGTCGAACAGCAGCCACCTGTTGCGATGCCAAGCCCGAAAAATGGCAAAATCTCCTTCTTCGACAAATACAACGGCAGCCTGAAGTCACGCATGCCTTTGCAGGAAATTGATGCCCGCCTTCACCAACTACGCCAAGAATGGGAACGAGATACTTGGTAGATACCAACATCGCTATTTACCTGCTCAACGGGGCGCTTCCCGAAAATGCTCAGTCGTTTTTGAGACCCATCCTCAACGAAGAATCCAACTTGTCAATTGTTGCCAAAATCGAGTTGTTGGGCTGGCAGTTTTCCAACCCAGAAGACGAGAAAAAGGCAACGGATTTTATCACCGATTCCATTGTTTTACCGCTTACCGATGTTATTGCTGAGAAAGCCATTGAACTTCGAAAAACGAAAAACTCAAACTCGGCGATGCCATCATCGCTGCCACTGCCCTGTTGCATCAATTGACCTTGCTAACTCGCAACGAGGCTGACTTCAACAATTTGCCGGGCTTGGTGGTGGTGAATCCTTATGCTGTATAATTTCTCTACCCTCCTAAAATGTCTTCAGCTGTTTCAATACGGCACCGCATCTTTAAGACCAGCTATTCCTTCCAAGCCTAGCGCAGCGCGTAAATAGTTATGACATACTTGCGACGGGTTTGTCTTGAAACTACTGGTATTCCCTCCAATAACAAATGACGCTCAATACAACAAAACCTTCGTCTCCTTCGCCCCCAATGATTCCAGGTATTCCTTCACCGCTAACGCTTCGTCCCCGCCCTCTTTGGCGTGGTGGAGCAGGGTGAACCCATGCGGCCCCTTGGCGTGGAGTGTGCTGGGGAACGCCTCCAGCATGGGTTTCACGATTTCGATTTTCCCGAACAGGCAGGCAGTGAAGATATTGGCCTGTGCGCCTTTTTCCAGGAGGTAGCGCACCAGTTCCTTGTACCCGACATGGCTGGCCGCACCGAGGCAGGTCTCGAAGTCGCCGTACTTCCAGTCGTGGGCAGCGTTGAGCAGGTTGGGCGTTTCTTCCAGCAGGGCCTTCACCTTGTCCATGTCACGGTGGCCCGCCCCGACGAAGGTGGCCACGAGTTCCTTGTCCAATTGCGGGTCGCCCTGCACTGGGTTTGCCTTGGTGATGATGGGCAAGCCAGCGACGGCAAGGCCCGTGATGCCGAAGGTTTGGATGAATTTTTTTCGGTTCATGATGTCAGGTTTGAAGCCAAAGCAATTTTGTGTGCGGATGAAAAAACCAATGACATTTCAATTGTTGGAAGGTCGCACTGATAGCGGGTGACTTCAAGAAACTATCGTTTTTGGATAGTTCTGGCATACTTGCGACAAAGGAAGGCGCTGGGCTTTTTTTTGGGGGCAGCCCGCTGGGCTTGGTGGTTGCAAACCGCATGAGGTATGCTTTCAAGTCACGCTGGCGCTGGACTTGAAATCGATTTTGCTTTTGGACAGGGGCATACTTGACACAACGGGTTTGGAAGGGCTTGCGCTTTTTGGCAATATTAATTCTTGACAAAACAGGGCGCTAGAGTTTTTTGGCAAACATACTTGAAACAATGGAATAAAATTTTAGATTTGTGCTAATGGGATTCAGTATAGCGTTTGTAATATAAAGGAACATTGCTTATCCTAAAAATAAATAAAAATGAGAACTCAATTTATTGTCACTACCTTTTTACTCATTTTCAAATTGATTAATTTGAATGGTCAGCCCACTGAGCTATTTTGGGGAGGTACTCAAACTGATTTTGCCTGTAAAATAATCAAGCTAAGTGATGGCAATTTAATGACAGCTGGTACCAAAAGAATCGGACAGAAATACCAAATTAATTTAACAAAACACAATGATACTGGAGCAATCATCTGGGAAATGACCTATCCCTCGGAAGATTGGGAAACGGCAAATTTCATCGCATCAACTTCAGACGGAGGTTTTATTATTGCAGGTGCTTGGTATGATTTCCCGCAAGATACCAATTTGCATGAAGCTTCCTTGTTGGTGGTAAAAATAGATAGTATGGGTAACATTGCCTGGAAAACCTCACTGTCGGATAGAAGTCCAGGCTATTGTGCTTTGGAGACACCCAATCATGAGTTTTTGATAGGTACAGTGGATGACCCACCTGGCATTTCAGAAAAAGCTGCGATACTGAGGTTAAGTTCAACTGGAAGCTTAACATGGTCTAAGAATTACAGTTTTAAAGAGACAAGCAGGTTGAAGCAAATATTTCCATCTCCTGATGGTGGTTATTTTATTGCTGGAAGAGCACGCAATGTTGGAGCATCGTTCAGTGGCGTATTTTTTGCCAAAGTTGCTGAGAATGGGTCTTTAATTTGGAGCAAGTACGAGGATGCAGGTTATTTCGGTGAAGGCGACGGCCTCTGGTCTTCACCGATGGGAGCATTACAGCTTTTGGATAGTACAGTGATTATTGCATATGCCGGAGGTGCTGGCGGATTCTACAATTTCCAAACTTCAGTGCTCAAATACAGTACATCTGGTGACCTTCTCTGGAAAAGAATTTACAACAATGCTCCTGACGAAAGCAATATTGCCTACGACTTGCAACTATGTCCAGATGGAAGAAGCCTCTTGATTTCAGGTGAATCAGGCCCAAATCTTGGCCCCAAAAAAGGATTTGCCATGATGGTTGACACAGCGGGTTACGAATATTGGAGGGAAACCTATGGGAGCAGTGGAAACAATCATCTTTTTTCAGCGATTTGCCTGAACGACAGTAGCTTAGTATTTGTTGGAACCTCTACTCGAAGTGGCAATGGTGGATACGATCAGTGGTTTCTAAAAACCGATTATGATGGGAATATTGTCCCATTTACCATTGGTGGAGAAGTATGGATAGATATGAATGGTAACTGTAGCATTGATTCAATCGATATGCCAGCCAAAAATTGGCTTATTACTGTGGACGATCAAAAATTTCTTTTTACAGATGCAAATGGTCACTACGAAATCAAAGTTAATGCTGGAAACTATTTGCTAAAGCTTATAACCCAGGCATCTTTTTGGAGTGTTTGTTCCAACGATATTACAGTTTCAGTGGATAGCCTTGCACCGATTTTGTCACAAAACTTCCTTGTAAAACCAGAACAAACTTGCCCTATTGTTGAATTGGGAATTACGACGCCAGACTTGATTAGGTGTGACACATCAGTGGTATTCGCTACATGGCCAATGCAGGTGTTCTGACAGAACAGGCACAAGCGCTAGAAGTTAAATTGGAAGAAGGATTGACGATTATAGATGCATCTGAGCCTTATAGCCAAGATGGTCAGTTTGTTATTTTCGAAATAGGTGACATAGGTAAATTTGAAAGTGGGACGATAAAGTTTAATGTAGCGCTCAACTGTGATGTGCCACTGGGTGCTGCACATTGCATTGAGGCAAGATTGATGGAGAGCATGGCTTGCCCTCCAGTGTGGGCGGATCCATTTCTTAGCATTGATGGTGAATGTGGGATTGACAGTGTCCATTTCGTACTTAGCAATATTGGTAGCGAATCAATGGCACTTGGTCAGCAGTTCCGATTATTTGAGGATGGCATACTTTCTCAAAATTCACCTTTCATTTTGTCCGCTGGCGACTCTTTGGTTTTTGAAATGCCTGCAAATGGCAAGACCATGCGCTTAGAGACGGAGCAAATTGCAGGCTATCCTGAATTGAGTCGCCCTTCTGCTACCATAGAAGGTTGTGGACTAGATGAAAATGGATTTGCAAGACAGGAATATTTTCAATTTTTCATCATGATGAAGGACTTCTTAATACTTCATTTGCCTGCGTTGAAAATACGACCAACGGCATACCTAATAAAATTGTTGAACAACCAGAAGGTTATGGGGGGTATCATTTTTTGGGGCCAAACACTCAAAACGAGTATGTCATCAGATTTAAAAATCCATATCCTGATACCGCCAAAGAAGTAAGGATTCGTCTGAAATTGTCAGAATTTTTAGATTTGTCAACTTTTCAAATGACTGCATGGAGCCATCCTTTTTCCATTCGGACAGTTTCAAATGGCGATATTGAAATACTTATTGAGAACGCCAATATTCCACCTGTCAACATCAATGAAAACGGTGCATTTTGTTTCTTGCGTTTCCGAATCAATCAATTACGAATGTAGTAGACCAAAGTTATGTTTCGAATGAGTGGAAGCATATTTTGATTATCGAGGCCTCTCCAGTTAATCGGATCTTTGGCATAATATTTACTCTAATTATATTGCGACTTCACCATCACCGATTACAAATTCACCAGAATCATATCAGTATGGTGATCGCTCTGGGATTGATTTTGGAGATGACCTTGTTGAATCTGTTGATGGGAATATTTATTTAGTCGGCTCTACTTCAAGTTTTGGCAATAATTATGATGGATTTTTAGTTAAAACAGATGAAAATGGCAAAGGTATTTGGTATAATGCCTATGACATTAATAATGGCCGTGAAATATTTTACACAGTTGCTTCAACCTCGGATGGGGGTTGCATCATTGCAGGTACTTACGAAGAGCCAGGAGAGCTTGCAGATGATTATAATGACTATGACATCCTTGTCGTTAGAATTAATCCAACTGGCAAAATGCTCTGGCATAAAAGACTGCGACTTAGTGGCAATAGAGGGGGCGTTGTAGCAGATATGGTTGCTACTCCTGATGGAAGATTTGCTATTACGGGATATTGCTGGGTTGGTGGTGGTTTTGGGCAGTTTCTTTTAAAGATTGATGAAGAAGGACAAGTTATATGGTCAAATTCATATAGCTATCCTTATGGTGAACAGATTACCACAGAACAGGTCATTGTTACGCCTGATGGTGGTTTTCTTATTACTGGGCAAATAACTCAGCTTGCCTGGGAGCCGGATATATTCATTCAAAAAGTTGGTGCCAACGGTAATGCGCAATGGGCAAAGTCTTTTGATAAAGAAAACATTTACCAAGTCATTTCCTCATCAGTGACTTCTGATGGCAACTTTGTTTTAGTAGGTACTATTGGTGTCAATGATGATGCTTTGGGTTTATGTTTCAACACCATATTTATTAAAGATAAACAATTCTGGGAATGAAATCTGGGAAAATATCCTTATGTCGGAAAGCAAAAATCGAGCTAGAGGTAAAAAAATAATACCTTCTCCAGATAATGGGTTTTATGTTTTTGCACAAGATTACAATAATTCACAATCGGAGGATGACTTGATGATTATAAAGTACAATGCAAATGGTGATACTATTTGGACAAAAACATTTGACACTAGCACGGAAAATGAGCCAAGAAATTTGATTTACTTCTCAAGAAAAGATAATGGCTATAGCATATAGCCAACCAAATAATTGGCTATACGACCTTCAAATGTTACTGTTAGTCGTAGAACACACTAATAATCCTTCTACTCGTACATCTGAGATATTTTCATTTGAAAATGAATGGCAGGTGAATCCAAATCCTTCCACAGGAAAAGTAATGCTCTTTAATTCTTTGCAAAAAAATGATGTACAATGGGAGCTTTTTAATGCTAATGGTACTCAGATAAGTAATGGGGGATTTTCTTCAAACAGAGAATCGCTTGACTTTAAAAATATTCAGGAAGGTCTCTATTTTTGTATATTCAGGACGAAGGTAGTGCTATTACTGAAGATTTTTATTACAAGATAGTATGGGGAAATATATAACTGTAATTGTTGCCTCACACCTCCCCCCTCCTCCCATACTTCCGCAACGTCCGCAGCGCCAGCAGCAAGCTGACCAAACAAAGCACCGCCCCCATCAAGAACGGCGCACCAGCAAACTGCACAGGTGCCTTGTCGCTGGTGAACCACGAAAAAAGTCCGGTCATCAGCAGTGGGCCGATGATGGAGGTGATGGCGATGAGGCTGGTGAGTGAGCCTTGCAGTTCGCCCTGCTCGTTGGCGGGTACTTGGTTGGAGATGATGCCCTGCAAGGCTGGCCCCGCAAAGCCGCCCATCGAAAAAGGCACCATGAAGGCGAACATCATCCATCCCTTCGTTGCGAAGGCGAACAGCACGAAGCTGACGGTGTACATCGCTAGGCCAAAATAGAGCGACTGCTTTGACCCGAAGCGGGGAATGACGATGCGGGTGAGGCCGCCCTGCACGATGCCCACCATCAGGCCAGTGAAGGCCAGTGAATAGCCCACCAACTCCGTGCCCCAGTCGAATTTTTTCATGGTGATGTACGTCCAGGTGCTGTGGTTGGCGTGGCCGGCGAGGTAGATGGCCATGAGCGCCCCGGCCAGGCTCAGCACGACCGGGTAGCGGCGCAAGTTGAGCAGTGAGCCGACGGGGTTGGCCCGCTTCCAGTCGAAGGGGCGGCGGTTTTCGGGGGCCAGCGATTCGGGGAGGATGAAGTAGCCGTAGAGCCAGTTCAGCAAAGCCAGGCCAGCCGCTACGAAGAAGGGTGCCCGCAGCCCAAAATGTGCCGACACTACGCCCCCGATCAGTGGCCCGATAATGAAGCCCAGTCCGAAGGCCGCCCCGATGAGGCCGAAGTTCTGCGCCCGTTTTTCGGGGGTGCTCACGTCGGCGATGTAGGCCGTGGCCGAGGAGAACGACGCCCCCGTGATGCCCGCCAGCACCCGTCCGACGAAGAACCACCAGATATTTGGCGCAAGCCCGGTGATGATAAAATCAACGCCGAAGGCAAACAGCGAGGCGAGTATGACGGGACGCCTGCCGTAGCGGTCGCTCAGGCCACCGACGATGGGCGAAAAGATGAACTGCATGGCGGCATAAACGAACATCAGCAGGCCGCCCCAACGGGCAGCGGTGGAGAGGTCGCCCCCGGTCATTTCTTCGAGCAGGCCCGGAATCACCGGGATGATGAGGCCGAAGCCGATCACGTCGAGCAGGAGCGTGATGAAGATGAAACTCAGCGCCGGGGTGCGGGACATGGGTGGAAATTAGGAAGTTAGGGAATTGGGGAATTGGGGAATGGGGAATTGGGAAAGGGGAAGTGTCGTTGTAGGTTGGAATTGGGGATTGTGTTTGGTATTGGGGTGGGGTTGAATGGTTATTTGGGATTGAATTTTGGGCATTAAAGTTGCAGTCGTGGGGAAGTTTTGGGCATGGGGTGGTTTGAATGGTTTCTGCGCATTAAATTTGGGGATTTACGCTCCGCTTAGGTTTGTGCAATAGGGGTTGGGGCGAAGCCCCAAAAGCGCTGCCTTTGGAGAGTTCCGCCCCAAACCCCCATTTGCACAAAACCTAATTAGTGCGAAGTATAACTTTGGTCCAATTATCAATAAAAGCGCAGTAAACATGAATACCCTTCTTTGGATATGCTGGGTGATTGACATCCTTCTTTTGCTAATCTGTTTGTACGAGACATTTGCCGTAAGCTCCAACAGTAGTATGGGCGGGCTTGCTTTTATGCTGGTAGTGCTGCTTGGATTGTCGTGGTGGCTGCGGGCAAGTAGCCCCAAGTGGTCGCTGGCATTGGCGGCAGTGCCAGCGGGCTTAACCGTACTTTTTGTTGGGGTCTGGTTTTTAACGATGCTTGGCAGAAAGAACTGGCAATAGCAATCACGGAACCATTTCAGAATTTGATTTTCACAAAAATGCTCCCGCCAATAAGCACAAAGAAAAGTAACCCCATCCCCATGATATAAGCCGTGCCGATGCCGGGCCCTTGCTCGCTGTAAGCGCTCATCACCTTCTCCATGACGAAGTGGCCGCCCACCACACAAGCAACCCAGACCCGCAGCAGCAGCCACCGTTTTTCCACCATCGGAACGTACCAGAGTGCAAAGGTCAGCAGGGCGAGCCCAGTTTTCTATAAACCTGTCCATGCCCTTGGTGGGCGGCACGTTGGCCTTGGCAATGAGGTTGGCTGCGCCATAAATGAGCAGCCAAATCAGTTCTGGGCCGAGGAGTAGGCGCATGGTATTCGGTTGTTTTTAAAACATCGGGCCTACTTCATGTCCGGCTTCAAAATGATGAACATCAAGACGAACAGGCCATACAATGCGAGCGGAGTGGCTGGAATCCAAAGCAGGACGTTTGCGGGCCAGGTTTTGCCAGCGTTTTTCAACAGGAATGCGCCAACGACAAGGGCTGTTGCAGCGAAAGTAAGTCCAAACACGGTGGGATTGTTGGTGGCATGGCGGCCTTTGAGCGAGTCGTCCAGCATCATGTAAATAATGATGCCCAAGCCGATGATGTTGATGCCTGCACCTATCCAGAATATCCAAGTTTTCATTTGACAGCAGTTGAGGTGAAAAACTGCTCAAATCTAATTCAAATGGTCTATTTCAAAAGCCAAAAAAAATCAGGAATAGCTTGGGCTGGATGGCGGTAGGGACACCAGTGGGGAAAGGCTAATTTGTTGGGAGAAAAAAATGCTTTTAAGCCAGCAATTGGTCTATCTGGTCGCTAAAACGCTGAATCAGCATGTCGGCAATGCGGCGGGTAATTTCCGACTCCTGCGTCGCAAACACTTCCCATTCGCTTTCGGTAAAATGCCCGATGATGACACCGGTCAGCAGGTTGCGGAAGCGCAGGTCGCTGCGTACGCTGTTGCCGATGAACTCCAGTTGTTTTGGTGGAGCCAGTTGAAAAAAACTGCCCTTCGATTTTTGAAGGTAATGCTTGAACATCTGGAGCAGCAGCTCATTTTGTAGCTTCAAGATGGGGCGTAAGGTGGCGTTCTGGAAATGTCCGGCGCTGTTTTCGGGATTTTCATCTACGTTTGTCTGGATGGAAGGGCGGAGGCGAATGAGTTCGCTATTTCGTTCTGTTGTTATTGTCATGCTTCGTTAACATTTTAGGGTGCTACTTGTTCTGATGTCCTACAAATAAAATCCAATGCTGAATTTTCAAACATACCGCACGCCGATGGATGCCCCCTGGATTGTCTTCATCCACGGTGCGGGCGGGGCTATCTCCACCTGGAAGTACCAGACGGAAGCCTTCAAGCCGTTCTTCAACCTGCTCCTGCTCGACCTGCGCGACCACGGTCTGTCGAAGGACATTGACCCGGCCTTCCCAAGCTACAATTTCGACATCGTTTGCGACGATATCCTGGAGGTGATTGACCACTTGCAAATCGAGCGGTCGCACTTCATCTCGCTCTCGCTCGGCAGCGCCATCCTCCAGCGCCTTGACCAGATGCGACCTGATTTGATTGACAAAATGGTGATGGCCGGTGGCATTTTTCGGGCAACTTTGAAGATGCGGATTCTGGTGAATGCCTCGCACCTGCTCAACAGGTTTTTGCCCTACCGCTACATCTACGCCCTGTTTTCGCTCATCATTTTGCCGAAAAAAAACCACGAAAAATCGAGGCGGCTCTACCGCCAGCAGGCCAAGCGGCTCACGCAGGCCGAGTACATGAAATGGGTGGGGCTTTACGGTGAGTTCTTTCAGGTACTGGACGAGTATTTCCACCGGCAACTGAAGAAACTGAGCCTCGTGGTCATGGGCGCCGAGGACCATGTCTTCTTCAAGGCCGCCCGCCGCTTCGTGGACAAGCAGGAAAAGGCCACGCTCGTGGTCATCGAAAAATGTGGCCATATCTGCAACATCGAGCAGTGGCAGCGATTTAATGCGGAGGCGTTGCGGTTTTTACGGGGGGAGGGTACGGCTGTGGCCGGGGTTTTTTAGGGTGGATTTTTTGACCCAATTTGGCTGAAAACGAAAAATAAGTCCGGTTGGCATTGCCCATAAATTGGTAAAAAAACAGAAAACTTCACTTTCAAAAGACATACAATGGCACACTCCAAAGTCAAAATCTGGGTACATGCCATCTGGGGAACGAAGCACCGGGATGCGTTTATCACCCATGATGCTGAACCTAAAGTTCATGAACTCATCAGGAAAGAACTCATTGAATCGGGCTGCTACGTGGAAGTTGTAAACGGCATGTCCGACCATGTTCATGCCTTGTTCCTACTGAATCCCGACCTGTCAATCCGGGCAGTGATGAAACAGGTGAAAGGAGCGGCCTCCCATGCCATCAATCAACTCAAAATCATCCCACACCAATTTGCCTGGGGAGTGGGATTCGCTGCATTCTCAGTTGGTGAGTCGCAAGTGCCGACCATTCGGAACTATATCCTCAACCAGAAGGAACACCACCAAAAACGCAGCTTCCAACAGGAGTACCGGGCGTTAATTCACTAATGATGGCTGAAGGGATTGTGGATTGATTAGAGGCAGGATAGCATTATGTAAGTAGGTACCTTTATAAGCAGCAAACATGAGTCCTCTCATCGTGGAAATAGAAATAGAATTAACTGCCATTGCTAAATGCTCTGGTACATCTACTGTTTGGGTATCTGAAAACAGCTTATCGAAATCCTCAAGTTCAAAGGTAAAAGCAGCCTCATATTTACCTAAAAACTGTTTAGATATCAATGAAGAAATGCTTATCTCAACTATGGACAATACAAACTTATCATTTGTATTTATACCCTGACGTACATTGATGTCAAAGTTAAATTCAGTAATTTCCTCCTTCATTACCGGAGTATTCAAAACCGAATTTATTATTTCTATTCGCTTAATTTTTAAAGCGATTGGTTGCTCATGCATATCTTTTAGTTTTAAGGCTTTCCATAAGTGGAATGCCAGAATAATTCCCACTTTGAAACAATGGAGTTTTGTAGTAATTGAAGTGAACACCACTAAACTGAAATCCAATATCCAAAGGCTTCTCTATAGCTCCGTGGACAACGGTTGTTCTTTCAATTACTAGTTGTTTTGGTTGCTCAACATTGTGTGCAAACAACTGAATTTTCAAGACACGGCCGATATCTGAGAGTGTGTCAGTTGTGAAGTTGTGAGTACCGCTTAACCATTTAGTAACAACAGAAGGGTGTTGCTCAAGCATTTCAGCAAGCTTGGATTTTGATATTCCTTGACGCTGCATAGCCTCAAAGATTTTAGCTGCAAGCATCATCCTGTTTTCGATTCGAGCAGTTTCAACTGAATTTTTTTCTTTCAAGTGCGTCCATAGCCGCACTTCGAACTACTCTTGCTTTTTGCTCACTATCTTGCTTTGCCATGACGTTCATATTTTATCTCTTCAAAAATTTCAATCTTCATCCTCGAAAATAAAATCTCCCTCCAACTCCATCCCATCCCTCGACCACCAAATCTCTTTGTCCTTTATGCGCTGTGTAAGTCTATCTGAGATTTCTCTAAGCATGTAGTTTTCGGATTTCAGTTTTGGGTCGTCTTGTAACTTAATGACACCTTTTGGCTTTGGTCCGCCGCCTCCCAAAACCAGTGCTAAGTTGCCGAGGCGAATGCAATAAAGCCTGAGTTTAACACCTGGACTATCGTACAAAGCAAAGACATCTTGCCCTGCTTTCCCTTCTGGCTTTCGAAAAAATGTCTCCACAGCTCCGGTTTTATGACCAATTACATTTAATCTGGTCGTGATGTCATCAATCTCATGGGGAAAGTCAGCGGTATTCTCCACAAGAAACTGGTCGAGCAACGTCTGGAAAGAGTCGTTCACTATGACCGAGTAAATGGTAGCTCGTGTGCCGCTGAGTTGGGAAACCTTTACTATTTCAAATTTCACTTAAAATTGAAATTTTTGACAAAAATACAGCTTATCTTGATAATTTTTGTATTTTAGGTAAAAAATATTATTTCTAAAACAGGTTCTTGAATTAAATGTTTGATACCAATAATTCAAATTCCCCTACCTTCACCCCTCAAAATTCATCAAAATGAAGCTAAACCTGACCATCCTCATCCTCCTAACCGCCCTCTCTCTCTTCGCCCAAAAGAAAAAAGCCACCAAGCCACCCACCCCCGCCAAAAAGGAAACCCCAAAAAATGGGACGTCAACAATCCCCCCGGCCCGTGGGGCTGGAAAGACGTGAAGTTCACCACCGACGAAGGCACCTGGCTCAACCTCGACGTCAGCCCGGACGGAAAGACCATCGTCTTCGACATGCTTGGCGACATCTATTCCATGCCCATTGCCGGAGGCAAAGCGACGCCGTTGCGCACTGGCATTGCCTGGGAGGTGCAGCCCCGGTTTTCGCCAGACGGTAAACAGATACTTTTCACTTCCGATGCTGGCGGCGGCGACAATATCTGGCTGATGAACGCCGACGGCAAGGATGCCAAGCAAATCACCAAAGAAGATTTTCGCCTGCTCAACAATGCCACCTGGATGCCCGACGGCGATTATTTCATCGCACGGAAGCACTTCACCTCTGGGCGCTCGCTGGGCGCTGGCGAGATGTGGATGTACCACAAAACGGGCGGCGAGGGCCTCCAACTCACCGAGCGCAAAAACGACCAGCAGGACGTGAACGAGCCGACCGTCAGCCCCGATGGCCGCTATGTTTATTTCAGCGAAGACCTGTACCCCGGCGGCTTTTTCCAGTACAACAAAGACCCGAACAACCAGATTTACGGCATCCGCCGCTACGACAGGCAGGAGGGCAAATTGGAGAATATCATCAGTGGGCCCCGGCGGGGCTTGCAGGCCGCAAATCTCCAACGACGGCACCAAGCTCGCCTTCATCCGGCGGGTGCGCACGAAGACCACGCTTTGGGTACATGAACTGAAAACCGGGCAGGAGTACCCCATCTTCGACCAACTGAGCAAGGACCAACAGGAGGCTTGGGCCATCTTCGGCGCCTACCCCGGCTTCGATTGGATGCCCACCGACAATGAAATCGTGATTTATGGCTTGGGGAAAATATGGCGGGTGCCCGTCATGCTCGGCGCTGAAAAACCTGCGAAGGCGATGGAAATCCCCTTCTCCGTGGACGTGAACATGAAGGTGGCGGAGACGGTGAGGCCGAAGCAGAAGGCGTTTGAGGAGGAGATGGAGGTAAAGGTGATGCGGGGGGTGGTGACTTCGCCCAAAGGCAATTATTTGGTTTACAATGCTGTCGGTAATCTGTGGCTATATAATTTACTGGATAAGGAACCCAAAGTGCCTTCCCCTGTCAGGAATCCAAAGGATAATAGCTTCTTTTATTCAGAGCCATCCTTCAATCCACAGCGAGAAACTGAATTCGTCTATGTATCATGGAATGACGAGGAAATGGGGGCAATTTGGAAAACCGATTTTTCAAAAGCGAGAACCCTGGTTTGATGCAGAAATTGACCACCACCCCCGGCATCTACCGCACCCCCTCCTTCTCCCCCGATGGCAAATGGATTGTCTTCGTAAAAGAAGGCGGCAACTCCCACCAAGGCTACACGCACTCGAAGGAGCCGGGCATCTACCTCATGCCCGCCGATGGCAGCGCCGAGCCGAAGCTTGTGACCCCGACGGGCGAGTACCCGCAGTTCAGCGCCGATGGCAAGCGCATTTTTTACCAAAAAGGCGGCTACCTCTTCGGCAGCCTCGTGAAGAGCGTGGAGAGCGTGGACCTGAATGGCGAGCACAAGCAGGAACATTTCGACGGGAAGTACAGCCATCGCTACGTCATCAGCCCCGACAACAAATGGGTGGCTTGGTCGGAACTGTTCAAGGTGTACGTCGCCCCATTTCCCAAAACCGGAAAAAAAGTGGGCCTCACGAGCGGCACGAAGGCGGTTCCCGTGGCACAAGTCGCCAAGGACGCTGGCATCAACATCCACTGGAGCGCCGACAGCAGGACCCTGCACTGGACGCTCGGCAACGAGTATTTCAGCGACAACCTCACCGAGCGCTTCAAGTTCCTCGAAGGCAGCCGGGACAGCCTGCCGCCGATGGACTCTGTTGGCACAAAAATCAAGCTCACGCTGCCCGCCGACAAGCCGAGCGGCATCATCGCCTTCACCAACGCCCGCATCATCACGATGGAAGGCAACGAGGTCATCGAGAAAGGCACGGTCGTGGTGGAGGGCAACGTCATCAAGTCCGTGAGCGCCGATTTCGTCGTGCCAAAAGGGGCCAAGGAAATTGATTGCACGGGCAAGACCATTATGCCCGGCATCATTGACGCCCATGCACACAGCGGCAATTTCCGCTACGGCCTCAGCCCGCAAAAACAATGGGAATACTACGCCAACCTCGCCTACGGAGTCACCACCTCGCACGACCCCAGCGCCAACACGGAGATGGTGTTTGCGCAGAGCGAACTCCTCAAGGCCGGGTACATGGTCGGGCCGAGGCTGTTCAGCACGGGCACGATTCTGTACGGGGCCGACGGCGATTTCAAGGCCGTCATCAACTCGCTGGACGACGCCAAGTCCGCCCTGCGCCGCACGAAAGCCTTCGGCGCTTTTTCGGTAAAAAGCTACAACCAACCCCGGCGGGACCAGCGCCAGCAGGTCATCGCCGCCGCCCGTGAACTGGGCATACAGGTGGTGCCGGAGGGCGGCAGCACGTTTTACCACAACCTCAGCGAAGTGGTGGACGGTCACACGACGGTGGAGCACAACATCCCCGTCGCACCGCTGTACAAGGACGTAACCACGCTCTGGGCCGCCACCAAGACGCACAACACGCCGACGCTCATCGTCAGCTACGGCAGCCTCAGCGGCGAAAACTATTGGTATCAGCACACGAATGTTTGGGAAAAAGAGCGCCTGCTCGCCTTCACGCCCCGTGCCGTGGTGGACAGCCGCAGCCGCCACCGCACCATGGCACCGGAGGAGGAGTACACCAACGGCCATATCCTCGTCTCGCAAAGCCTTAAAAAGCTGCAAGATGCTGGCGTGAAAATCAATCTCGGTGCCCACGGCCAACTCAACGGCCTCGGTGCCCACTGGGAGCTTTGGATGCTGCAACAGGGCGGTATGTCGAACCTCGAAGCACTGAAATGCGCCACCATCAACGGGGCGATTTCTTTGGGAATGGATGAACAATTGGGTTCCATCAAAGCGGGCAAACTGGCGGACCTGATCGTGCTGGACAAAAACCCGCTGGAGAACATCCAGAACTCGGAGTTCGTGAAGTACACGATGGTGAATGGCCGCCTCTACGATTCGGCGACGATGAACGAGATTGGGAATTATGATAGGAAACGGACGAAGTTTTACTTTGAGCAACCGGGGAGCGGGAATGGGTTTGAGTATTTTAGGGAGACGGGGTCGTTTATGCGGCCGACTTGTTGTTGGAGGGATTGAGGTAAATAGAGAAATTAATTTAACTGAACAGTAATTTATCAAGATGCAACCACTATCTCAAGCACTTGAAGCTCTACTTTATGAAGCAGAAAGTACATCCTTAGATTTTAAGCGAGACCAATATTTGTTTATTGGAGCAGATGATATTCAGAAAAGCGAATTGCTTAAGGATATACTTGCTTTTGCTAATTCATGGAGGAGAGTAGATGCTTACATTTTAATCGGCGTCCTAGAAGTAAAAGGAGGTAAAAGTCAAGTTATTGGAATTTCACAACATCTTGATGATGCACAACTTCAACAATTCGTAAATGAAAAGATCCAACGACCAATATCTTTTTCATACTACACAACTAAATTAGAAGAAACCCATATAGGGGTAATTCATATTCCCGTTCAAAAGCGGCCATTCTATTTGGTACGTGATTTTGGTAAGCTCAAAAAAAACATTGTTTATATTCGTAGAGGAACTTCGACTACTGATGCAAAACCTGATGAAATAGTGAGAATGGGTGAAGAGTTTTTGTTTGATGAAAACCGCTTGCCAGACCTTGATTTACAATTTGGTAAGTACAAAGAGAGGTCAAAATTTGGTAAATCTTTGTCCTTAAAAATATTGATATTGAAATGCCCAAAAATGATGAAATTCCAAATTATGGTAATGTAAAGCATTCAGCTTACTTGTCAATTGTTGACCCGTTAAACAGAGAAAATATTAACTATTATCGACAATATGCGAACTACTTTAGAGAAATTAATTTGATTCAAAATATTGGTTTTCAATAGATAATCGAAGCCCAGCGATTGCCTCAGATGTGAAGGTTGAGATGATTGTCATAATTAATAAGGATAGTTACAAAATCTTTGATGACAACAATTATCCAATAGAACCTTCAATTAATTACATTCCATCGGGTTTAATTTCAAGTAGGCTAGATGTTGTGGTCGAAGAAGGAAGGGATAAGTATCATCTCAATTTATTTTTGCAAAATTCAAACCAAAACAAACTAAGTGGTCGCAGAATAACCTAAACATCAGAGTACAAAAGCCATGTAATCTTGAAATCCAGGCTAAGGTTTTTGCTGACAACCTTCCAGAACCTAAGGAGTTTAACATGGAAGTGCAAATCAACCTTGATCACGAGAAAATGATTATAAAGGATTTTGCAGATATTGTTGGGTTCCAAATTTAGACAATTTGGGTTCCCACCTCCACTCCCCACCACATCACCCGCCGAAAGTGTTCTTCCCTTTCTCAAACTGCCCGCCCGCTCCAGGCTTAGAAATCCCTGTCGGGCTTTCCAATCTCTGCGCTCGTGCCCGGGAAGCCTGCCTGACGGTAGTCAGGGATTTCTAAGCCCGCCCTGCTCGCCACTTCCAGTTTTCCAGGCTTTTCCCTACTTTTGAAAAAAAATCACCGATGACAACGATAACTTTAGATAAGCCACTGACCAATTTGCAGATGGAATTGCTCAAACTGTTCTCCCGCAACCTGCCGGAAGAGCGGCTGTTGGCGTTGAAGGAGTTGATTTCCGACTACCTGCTCGACATAGCGAGGACGAGGCAGACAAAGCATGGGACGCCAAGGGCTACACCCCGAAACTGCTAAAAGTGGCTGCAAAAGGCAGTGAAGGATGAAAAGTTGTACTCGACACCAACGTAATTCTTGCCTCATTTTCGAGAAGGTCTCCGTACCGTCTCGTCATGGACAAGTTCCGGGAGCGGGCTTTCAACCTTTGCCTGACGACTGAAATCCTGTTCGAATACGAGGAAAAACTGACCGAAATCTTCTCACCCGAAACTGCCTTGCCCTTCATGGAAGCCCTGTCCGACCGCTCGAACGTCGAATGGGTGAATGTCTTTTTCAAATGGAACTTGATTTACCCCGATTTGGATGACAACAAGTTTGTTGATTGTGCCATTGCATCCCGTGCGGATTATTTGGTGACAAATGACAGGGATTATAGACCGTTGAAGAAGTTGGCTTTTCCAAAGTTGACCATTCTGACGGTAGAGGAGTTTATAGAAATTTTGCGGCGTATATGACAACCCGACCTGCTCAAAAAGCAGCCGCCTATCCTGCCCGCCCGCTCCAATCTTTCCAATCCCTGCGCTACATAAAAACCCCTACCTTCACCCCCCTAAATCAACCAATCATGAAACAACTCACCACCCTCGCCCTTTTGTGGACATTAATCGCAACCGCCACAAATGCCCAGAAGCCCACCCCGCTTTGGACGGAAGCCGACCGCCAGTACCTGCTGGCCAACTTGGAGCGAACCAAGCAGGAAATCATCAAAGAAACCCAAGACCTTACGCCAGTGCAATGGGCCTTCAAGGAAGCACCGGACAAGTGGAACATCGGGCAGGTGCTGGAGCACTTGGGACTGTACGAGCGTATCTTCGCACAAGAGGCCGACATCATGCTCAGCAGCGACCCCGAACCTAGCCTCGACAGCCTCGCCCGGCCCGACAGCACCTACGTCGCTTGGATGGACGACCCCAGCCCGCACCAGGCTTGGTGGAACGCCGAACCCCTCGGCCTGATGCACGGCAAGGACAACCTCACCTTCTTCCAGTTCGGCAGGGACAACCTCATTCAATTTGTGAAGGAAACCACCTACGACCTAAAGGCGCACTATACTTTTCGCTGGGGCGATGAGCGCCGCCGCAGTATCCATGCACTCATGGTGGTGCATTTTGCGCATACGGACAGGCACCTGCGCCAAATCAGAAGGATAAAAGGGGATGTGAATTGGCCAAAATGAACGGCGCAGTCTTTTCTGAAAAAATAAGATGAAGTTTGGGGTGAGCCCGCTGCGGGCTTAGAAATCCCTATCGGGCTTTCCAATCCCTGCGCTGCGAGTCCCTGTTAGTAGGTGTTCTCAACATGGGAAATAGGCTTTTTGTTAAAAACAGTAAGCTCTGCAAATAGGCTGATGATAGCGGAGTAATCCCAAAAAGGCGAAAAACAAAAACGCCACGGATGCTGCTGCGTCCGTGGCGATTTCGTTTTCCAAAAGCAGTATCATCAATCCACCATCATCGTCGCCTTGTCCAACTCCTGCTGCTTCATCATCTTCGGCAACTCCCGTGGTTCGTACTGCTGGTTGCGAAGCTGCGGCACAAAACCCGCATCCCGGATGGCCTGCTGGATGCCGTTGGCCGTGAAGCGGAACTTGGCCCCGGCTGCCGACACCACGTTTTCCTCAATCATGATGCTGCCGAAATCGTTCGCACCAGCGTGGAGGCAAAGCTGCGCAACGGGCTTGCCCACCGTCAGCCAAGAGGCTTGGATGTTGACCACGTTGGGCAGCATGATGCGGCTCATGGCAATCATGCGCACGTACTCGTCGCCCGTGACGGTGTTCCGGGCACGTTTCAGCTTTTTCAAAATCGTGTCCTCGTCCTGGAACGGCCACGGGATGAAAGCGAGGAAGCCCTTAGCGTCGGCGGGCTTCTCGGACTGCACTTCCCGCAGCTTCACGAGGTGCTGCATCCGCTCCAGGTTCGTTTCTATGTGGCCGAACATCATGGTGCCGGAGGTGGTCAGGTGCAGTTGGTGGGCGGCCCGCATCACGTCGAGCCACTCCTGCGCCCCGCACTTCCCGGCGGAGATGAGGCGGCGCACCCGGTCGTCCAGAATCTCGGCACCAGCACCGGGCAGGCTGTCGAGGCCCGACTCCTTCAGGGCTTTCAGCACTTCGTAATGCGTTGATTTCGAGAGCTTTGTGATATGCGCAATCTCTGGTGGGCCGAGGGCGTGGAGCTTGAGGTTGGGGTAGAGTTCCTTGAGTTGGCGGAAAAGGTTGGTGTAAAAATCAAGCCCCAAGTCGGGGTGGTGGCCGCCTTGCAGCAGCAGTTGCTCGCCGCCGTAGGCAAAGGTTTCCTCGATTTTCACCTTGTACTCCTCGATGCTCGTGATATAGCTCTCCTCATGCCCCGGTCTGCGGAAGAAGTTGCAAAACTTGCAGTTGGCGATGCAGACGTTGGTGGTGTTCGAGTTACGGTCAATGATCCACGTGACCACGTTGCCGGGCACATGGTGCTGACGCAGGGCGTTGCCCACGTACATCAGCTCGGCGGTGGCCGCATTTTCAAACAGGAAAACGCCCTCCTCAGCGTTGAGGTGGTCGAGGCGGAGGGCACGGTGGAGTAGGTCGTCGGTGCGCATGAAGCAGGATATTTTGATATTGAGATATTGGGTTATTGGGAGTGTCGTTTTTTTCAAAGAGGAAACAAAGATAGGCAGGGAGGGTTTTGGGAGATTGATTTTTATTCTTAAACCACCCAGCTTTCAAGATTTCTTCCCAGCATCCTCAAGCACCAGCACCCAGTCCCGCCCTTTTTTCGGAGGAGTGAAGCTGCCTTTTTGACCTTTGGCAACGCTCATCTCTCCTGTGCGGGGATTGTACCACTGCACCCGCTTCCTGGTGCCGGAAATTCTACTCAAATCAACGGTAACAGGCTGGTTTTCAGGCAGGTAAATCATGGCGAAGCTACCATCCTCGGCCCGCAAAGCTCGAATGTGCTTGTCCCAATCGGGTGGATTTTTTGACAAAATCAGGCTTTGGTCGGCCTTGCATTTGGCGAGTGGGCTGTACCGCATCAGAGCCGCCAAATGTTTCAATTGGCGCCCGGCCCTCATCGCTTGCCGCCAGTGGATGATGGTGTCGCCGTTGTTGATGGGCTGCTTGGCAGGTTCGCAGAACTGCCAGATGAAGTGGTGGCCGTAGGTGACACAGCACGCCCCAGCAAACACGGTCCGGTAAAGCCTTGCCCGCACGTCGTAGGCGGTGAAGTAGCCTCGCTGCCGTGTCCATTTGCCGTCCAGGGTTCACCGGGTGGTTTTCGTAGCAGGGTTCCATGTCGAGGGTGGGCTTGCTGGGTGACATTTTCAGGTCACGCTCCACCCAGTCCCAAGCAGGGGCTTCCCGGCTGCCGTGGCCGGACTGGAAGCTGTTCATGTCCAGCCAATGCTCATCGTGGATGTACTGCGAGGTGGAGTTGTCGCCGCCCCAGCAGTGGTAGGTGATGAACACCTGCTGTTGACCGTACACCTCCTGAATACCCGCCGCCATCGCCCGCCAGATGGGGCGGTCGTCGTATTGTTTTTCGTCCTTGCCCTTGTACTTGGCAGGGCGGTCGCCTCCCAAAATCCAGATGACATGGGGCATGTTGCCGTAGCGTTCTGCGAGGATTTTGCCGTAGGTCAGTGCGTTTTCTTCGTTGAAAACGATAGGGCCGTCGCCCCAAAGATGTGCCACTTTGTCGCCCCAGGTGGGCAGCAGACCGATGTACATGCCACGGTCAGCGGCGGCGTTTACCACAAAATCCACGTGGTCCCAGTAATCGTACTGGGTGGGGTCGGCTGGGTCGTTGCCAGGGGTGGTGGCAATGCGTGTGGGGTCGAGGTCAACAAGGGGTAGGTCGCCGTAGGCATTGGGCGTGCGCAGCCCATCGAACTCTGCCAGCGCAACAGCCTGAATGACATTGAAACCCTGCGCCTGTCGAGTGTCCAGGTATTCAATGGCCTCCTCCCGGTTCAGGCGGTGGAACAGCTCCCAGGCGGTGTCGCCTAGCCAGAAGAAGGGCTTGCCGTCGCTGGTTTCGAGGGTGCGGTGGTTGGCAGAGACCTGGATACTCAGCGGTGTTGGGTTTTGTGCAAAAAGCATCGTAGTCGGCAACAACCATGCGAACATCGGGAGTGTTTTTTTCATCGCTTTCTTAGTTTCTGAATTTTTAAGATTTTGGGCTAAAATTGGCCATAAAAACTTGTAACACCCTGCTTTTCAATGAAATACTACCTCCTCCTTTTCTTCTTCGCTTACGGCGTGGTCACGATGGCCGTTCCCTACTGGCGGGTCAAGCGGGCCACAGGCCAAAACGCCTTCATTGTTCCCCGTGACGATTCGGCGCAGGGCTTCATCGGGCGCATCTTCAAGTTGCTGTTCGGGCTGTCGTTCGTGGTGCTTACAGTGAACGCATTTGCTCCGCAATGGACTGACTACCTGTTGCCCGCCGATTTTTTGGCGAAACTGGGGATATGGTGGGTTGGCATGGCGTTGCTCCACCTGTCGCTGCTCTTGGTCGTGGTAGCACAGGTGCAGATGGCCCGCTCATGGCGGGTCGGTTTTGATGAAAAACAACGAACAGCACTCGTTCAGACCGGACTTTTCCGCTACTCCCGCAACCCCGTTTTCGTCGGCATGTTGGCCACGATGCTCGGTCTGTTCCTCGTACTGCCCAATGCCCTGACGCTGTTGGCCACTGCGCTGACTTGGGTGGTGCTACAAATCCAGGTGCGCATGGAGGAGGAATATTTGTCGAAGGCACACGGAGCTGCTTATTTGGACTACATGCGCCGGGTGCGCCGCTGGTGTTGATTGCTCAAAAATTTGATGCGCTTTTTAGAACAAAAATCGGTTTTGGGCCTTTGTCAAAAGTATTTTTCGCTAAAAACAAAAAATTGCCCTACCCATGCCGCATTTTGTCTTGCTTGTTCGTTAGGTGAAAGTGCGTTTGGCGCAATTTTTTCCAATCAAAACCAAATAGAAAAAGCTCTGCATGGCTATCCACTGGAATACAGAAAAATTGAACAAGGAACTGGGCCGAATTGACGGTGCCATTTTGGCGGGACGCTATAACCTCGCTATGAAGTTGGCGCACCGAAGCCTGAAGCAGTATTATGGCACCTACATCGCTACGCACAACATTCCGGTCGAGCAGATGAAGGCCGACAACGTGCGGGCCATGGCCATTTATATTTGCCGCCACCTGATGGCGCACTTCCGCAAGTACGAAATCCCCTACAACGAGCGCCGCCTCATGTTCATCACCTTAGTGAGCAACGTGATTTTCCTGACCACCATGAGCCTCTATTCCGAGGACGACTACCTGATTGACAAGGCGACCGCCACCTACGCACGGGAGAACGTGGACAGCATCATCTCCTACCTGATGCGCTACTTGGGCTGATTTTTTCTGACAGCAACTGCTGAATTCGTGTTTTGTCACTTCGTGACACTGGTTTCGTTTTTAAATGGCGAACTTGCGCCCCGTTGTTTCACCAAAAAAGAAAATGTGATTTTATGAAAAGAGCAATACCACTTATTTGCTTCGCAATACTCCCGCTCTCGCTTTGCCTCGGCCAGGCCACACAAGCTACCTTGCTCGACAACTGGCACGATGACAGCATCGTGCCGACCTCATCGTACAACAACCGGTACAACGAGTGCTGGGGCTTCGCCATCAATGGCCACGAGTACGGCGTCATCGGCTCCACGGCGGGCATCCACATCGTGGACGTGACTGAGCCAACCGATGTCTTTGAAGCCTTTCGGGTGAACGGTGCCTCCTCTGGTACAAACCTGATACACCGCGACATGAAGGACTACAACGGCTACCTCTACTGCGTGGCCGACGAAGGGCCCAGCAAGTTGCAAATCATTGACTTGCACGACCTGCCCAACAGCGTGACGCAGGTGTACAGCTCCAACGAGTTCGTGACCACCTCCCACAACCTCTACATTGATACCTCGCAGCAGCGCCTTTACTTGCTTGGTGCTGGCGGTTCCACAAAAGTGCTTGACATCTCCAACCCGGCGCAGCCTGTGCTGCTGGCCACCTATCCCAACGCCAACTACTACATGCCCTACACCCACGACGGGTTCATCAAGGACAATATCGGGTATTTCAACTGCGGTGGCTCTGGTTTTTGGATCATAGACTTCACCAACCCGTTAGCCCCGGTCACGCTGTCCACGCTGACGTCCTACTCTGACGCTGGCTACAACCACTCGGGTTGGCTGACCGAGGACGGCAATTATTACATCCTCTGCGATGAAACGCACGGGGCGAGGGTGAAGGTGTTAGACATCACCGACCCTACCGAACCACTGGAAGTAGCCACCATCGAGCCGGGCAACTGGACCAATGAGATTCCGCACAACGTGCTAGTGCGGGGCAACTACGCCTACTTTTCCTACTATTTCGACGGCCTTGAGGTTTGGGACATTTCCAATCCTCTGAACCCACAGCGGGCCTACTACTACGACACTTACCGCGGGTACAAATGTGCCATCCTACGCAGGTGCTTGGGGTGTGAACCCCAATTTGCCGAGCGGCAACATCTTGATTGGAGACATGCAGGGAGGCCTTTTCATCTTCGCCAGCGTGGACGGTGTGCCGAACCTCAACATCATCCCAAGTCAGGACGAGTTCAGTATTTGTTTGGGTGAAACAGTGACGTTCAACCTAACCATCGGCAATGGGTTTACCTCCAATGTTACCTTGAGCGTGGGCGCTGGCAGCCTGCCAGCCGACGTGCAGTTCAGCCAAAACCCGGCACAGCCCGGCAGCACCGTGCAGGTGACGGTGAGCAACATCGCCTCCACGCAGGGCGTGGCCAATGATTTGGTAATTGTGGCAAACGACGGCGTGGAGGGCAACTCGACGGACGTTGCCATCGCCGTCGCAGAGGCACCTGTCGCCCCGGGACAAACTTTGCCAGCCGAAAATGCAACAGCCGTGCCGGTGAACGCCAACTTTGAATGGCAGGCTGTGGCCGGTGCCACGAGCTACAAGCTGCAAGTGGCCGACGACCTCGCTGCCTTTGACGCCAACATTGTGTACAGCGCCAACACGGCGGCCACCAGCTTTACCTTGTCGAACAACCTTACGACTGGGAAAACCTACTATTGGCGGGTCAGCTCTAAAAACGAATGTGGCCAAACCCCTTCTGCCATTCGCACCTTTACGACGGATGGCGTAAATGCAGTGGGGAGCTTGGAGGGAGTTTCCTTAACCGTCTTCCCCAATCCCGCAAAGGAATATGTGATGGTGTCCAGCACAGCACCGATGCCAAGGAGCGCCAGTTTGTCGCTTGTGGCAACGACTGGTCAGGTGCTGTTCCAGCGGGAATTTCCGATTGGTGCTACCAACATCGCTTTGCCTGTGGGCGATTATCCGGCTGGCGTTTATTTCCTAAAAATGGCATCGGAGAAAGAAGTACTGGTGCAAAAAATCGTTGTGGAATAGCATTTAAAGCCGGGCAGCGAATTTTTTAAGAAAAAAAACTCGTTTGACGTACATCTTTCGCCGCCCGGCTTTAATTTCGCCTCGACAATACATTGCGGAAGTAGCTCAGTTGGTAGAGCATCAGCTTCCCAAGCTGAGGGCCGTGGGTTCGAATCCCATTTTCCGCTCGATGAAAATCAAGGACTTGCGAAGTGAAATTCGTGGGTCTTTTTTTGTTTACCCAACCTCCTTCACCTGGTCAAACCCCAACCCGCTAGACCCTTCGCCCTTGCCCGTCAGCTTCCGCTTCCCAATCCAGACGAACGTCTTGCCACCGTACCACCGGGTGCGTTGATAGCTGCGGGTAACCAATGCTCCCGCCCTTGGCACCTCCTCTTCGTGTATGAAAAACGGTGCAGGTTGGTCCAAAATCTTCCCCTTGAACCGCTTTACGCCCGGCATCTTCGCCCGTTGCAGCCGAATTTGGCGGTTGCTACCGGGGTTGTGTACGGGGGCAAATGGAATCCAGTTATAGGGTACTTCCGTGCCCAACACGTAACGAATTTTCGCCTCGGTGTCGTGGAAAACGGGCGGTACGGGATGCTCCTCTTCCCGCAATCGGGCTGCCGTTTCGTGGCCACTGATGCCCTCGCCCAACGCAGAAGGCAGGATGGATTCCACGGCCCAAACCATGTTGGCCATCTCGTCCCGCAGGAAGTTGACCTTTTCGAGCGGCGGGCTTTCCATCAGCTTGTCCACCGTCGGTGGGATGAAAAGGCGGTGGTCGCTCATATCGCCTTCGGCGGTGGTGTGCAGGTTGAACAAGTTCCAGCGCTGCCAGTCCTCGTCCGTGCCCTGCCCTGCCGCACGAACCAACAGGCGTTCACCAAAAACGTCGGTCACCACGATGCCCAGCACATCCGTCATCGTCCCAACCTCAAGGTTGAAGGGCACGATGCACCAGTCGTTTGAATAAATCAGGGCAAACTCGGTGAGCAGCAGTTTTGCTACGTCGGTGGTGTTGGCGGTCACATCGGCGAACTCGGTTTTGTAATTCTCCATCTCCCAGTAACGGGGCAGCGGCATTCCGCCAAAAGAAACGGGAGCGGGGATAAAAGAGAGCCTTTTTTTCACTTCTTTCGGAGCCGGGATGGTGGCTCCAGTCTGGTCGTTCAGCGTCGCATTCGCTTGATTATCAATGTCAAACGAATACCAATCCAAACTCCCCTGGGCGTATTGCTCGGCGAAGAGAACGGTTTTTTGGTTGGCCTCGTCTTCCGTTGCAGCAGCGAACTGGTACTCCAAATAAGGCGGTTTCCAGGCATCATCGGCGGCGTTTTCGGGCTGACTGAACAGGGTTTTGAAATATTCAGCCAGCTTGACACCTGCTGTTTTCAATTCCGTTTTCACGTTGGCATCCAGCACAGCGGCGTCCACTTTTCCGTCGAAACTGCCAGCCGCTGCGTCCTGTGCCACCTCGAACCCATCGAAACTCCTGTCCATCGCCAAGTCGTGCATTTGCTCCGACTCCCGGTGCAGCAGCGTTTCCAGATTCACCACCACGGAATATTCCGTGCGCAGCCAACTTTTGGCAGCCTTCTGTTCGTCGGGTGTCAGGTTCTTTTTTCAGCAATTTTAACAAGTAGCGGGACATCAACAGTTGTGTTCCCAAGTCTCCCGGCACAGGCTCCCGCTCCACGTGCGCTTCCAGTGGCAACGCATCGGAATACCCCGTGGCAGCCGTACGGTCAAGGGCGTAGCGGTTGAGGTAGCAATGCTTGGTAAGCACGTCGGCGCTTATGGGTGAGCCAGCGTCTTCGCCCCCAAATTCTCCAAACTGCCATTGGCGGCTCAAGAACCAAAGCGGGTCACGCACCTCCGCACGGAGGCTACGGCTAAAATCCTCCTTTCGTGGATTGCCCTCCAACCGGTTCCAGCCACGGATGAGCGGACGGGGTTTCGGGCGAAACGCCTCTGCAATTTGAATAGAAATATCGTCGAAGAAGCCCATGTTTTTTGCTTTTTAGTAGTCGCCAAATTTATTTGGCAGACTGTTTTGCGAGTATAAAATACATTTGGAGTCTGCCAAATAAATTTGGCGACTACATTTACGCTGACCCAACAAACTCGGGGTCAATCCCCGCCCGAACGATAACGTTGTGTGCCCAAATTGTCCTGAAATTGAAGTTCGTAAACTCGGTCATTATGGTTGGCAATGTTTGGAACGTCGGCCCCGCCAGCAGTTGATTGGGTTCAACGGCTCGCATTTTCGAGCGGTCAAGCGTATCGTTCAGGATGGCGATGAGGTCGTCCCAAGTCCAATGCCCCTTGATTTGTGGCGGCACGGCGAGCAGCAGCGCTTGCGGCGGCATGGCGTTCGGGCGGTTGAAATGGAAGCTGATGCCAGCATTTACCTCCCGCTCCGGCACCAATTCTGTCCAGTCGTCCAGCACCAGTCCGCAGCAATTGGCGGAAGGTTGAAACGGCTCGGCACTGTGCAGCATGATGGAGGTGGTGTCGTTTCTCAGTTCGTAATCCTCTCCGAATTCCTTCCCAATCCAGCGGCCAGCCGCATCGAACGGCAACTGAATGGGCGACAGGTCGAAACTGCTGTCCAACAACAAATCGTGCGTGGTGGCGAGGGTGGTCAGGTTGCCCATTTTTTCCCGCACCTTGCCGATGCCTTGCAGCCAGGTTTCCACTTCCAGTTCGTCCGGTTCAATGTTTTGTGCAAGACAGGCTTGCAACTCAACGGCGTTGTGAGCATTGAAAAACGGCAGTGCCACGAAGCTCTGGTTGAGCAGTATTTTGGCTGCTTGGCCATAGTTTGAAATGGCGGTGTCAATGGCGTTCGCCCGCTCGGTGGGCTTCCAATTTGGGTCAAAAACGACGGCATCCAGCAGCTTGCCATCCTCCACTTCCTTCAGCCTTTTCTGCATGATTTTCAAAACCGCCTGCACCTGCCCGACCAGTGATTCCAGCGGCGTCCGGTCAAAACCGCTGACCGAACCCGGCAGCGCTTCCGGCAGGGCCAGTGCCACCAGCGGCAACAATCGCTGGCGGATATTGTCCAGCCGCCCCTCCCAAGCCGCTTCGATGACATGGTCGGGGTCGTCCAAGTACGCTTGGTACGGTGCTTCGATTTGTGTTTTGTAAAAATTGGCCAGCCCAGCCCCGGCCTCGTTGGTTTGGCTTTTCAGTTGGTCAGCAATTGCTTGAACCCGCAAGCGGAATGCCTCCAAATCGGCGAAATAACCCCTCGGATTGTCCGGCTGCGCCTTCTGACCTTCGATGCCCGTCATCAAATCCTGGGCATGTAGCGGACGTGCCTCCGTGATGACCCGCCGCAGCGAACGCATCAACGGTTGGAGTTGGTGTAGCGGCAATTTTCCAGCACCCACTTTTTTGAAATCAAGTTTCAGTTCATCGCCTTCCGCCAAGTTCTCCAGGAATTTTTATCTGGTGGATCAGGTAGCGCTCCAGCTCTGAGGACTGGTCGCCGAGGTGGTTGCCCGCCATCAGCACGAGGTCAATCGGCTGTAAATCAAAGACTTGCGCCAGCATTTTTTCTTCAGGCATACCACCTGCTTTTTCGATTTCAAACGCAACGCTGGCAGGTGTCGGAAGCATTTGGGCGAGCCAGTCGTTGACGGGGGCGTTGGCGGTGGAGCGCACGGTGACGTTGCCCCAACCCGCAGCACCAGCACCAGCTCCTGGCCTGAACGTGAGGGCCACCCGGTGGGTGATGTTTTTGCCGTTGCGGGGCGTCTTCACGAAGTCGGGTTCTGGCGGTGTTTTGCCTTCGGAAATAGCCTGCACCATTCCACCTGCCCGCTCGTAGTTGCCCTGCACCACTTGGTACACACTCTCCGTCAGGGCGAGGTCGCCCACAGCGTCAAGCGAGGCAGCGAGGCGGTCAATTTCCTTTATCACAGCCGTTGCCTTGTTCGTTCCAGCGGCAGGTAGCCCGTTCGGATTAGCAGGCTGCACGGGCAGGCCGTAGGGATAGGTTTTCCCCCTGACGAAATGCAGCAGGTCATAACCGTTCACAACGTTGTTGGCCTCCACCGCTTCGGCGGCAGTGCCGTCTGGTTTTTCGGATAATTTGCCAGAAATGAACGGGAACTTGTCCCGCAGGGCATAAATGTACTCGTCAAGCTCCAGTCCTTCGGCGTTGTCGTGCAGGCCCCGTTCGAGCTGGTAGCCAAGCAAGGCGGCGAGGTTTTGCCCATTGCGCATGCCTTCCAGCAGACTGAGGGCAGTGCGCACCCGGCGGCTCGACAGGTTCACAGAAAACGGCGAATTGTTCGTCCGGTTTGAATGGCTGAGGTAGGCATTGCGCAGCACAGCGGCTGTCACCGCATGGCTCATGGAGGGGGCGAGGACGTAGCCACCATTGGCCGGGTCTTCTACCACGGGAGCTTTGTCAGATGACTGAAATTCTTTGGGAAAAGTGGATGGTCGCACTGGCGTAGGCGGTGCGGTGCGTGGCCGCAGGTCTTCCACCCAACCGTAAGCACCGAGGTATGTGCCCCGGTTATAGTTGGGCATCCCTTCCTCGAATGTGCACCGGGTTGTAAACGCTGGGTGTTGAGGCGGTCTTGAAAAATGCCCGTTATCCAAGCGTCCATGCGGTAGCTGCACAGGTCCACATGCTCTGCGAACAACCTTTCGAGCCGTGCGGTCGGCAGGTTAGCGAGCTTTTCCACTGCCCGACGATGGTGGAGCATTGGAGAAAAACTGGGGTGAAAATCGTCGCCGATGGGCAAACGGAGTTGGTGCAAAATCTGTTCGCCAATGGCAACACCGCCACTTTGAGGCACGGTGACGTTGAGCAAATCCCGATTCGAGATATGCTTTTCGCCGTTCATGTTGAGCAAACGGGGGTTGTTGGGCACGGCTGTGACGAGTTTTTCCGCCAAAATCCAGCGCTTGCCTGTGTTGGCCAATTCGTTCAGGAACGCTTGCCTAAGCAGCATGTACAGCAGCGCTTTTGGGGGTGAAACGCCTTTTTCCAACTCGTTGACGAACTGCTCCCGTTCGATGATATGCTTCGAGGAGTTCAGCAACCAGTGGATGTAGTTACGGCGGTCTTCGCCATTTTTGAAATAAGGGCGAATGCCGTCCGTCTCCGAAAGCGGCAAGTCGGGGTCGCCGTCCACAACGGGGCCGTAAAGGTGTTCCCGGTTTTTAAAAAAGGTTATCTGATTGATTTGCAGGTCATTGAACCCAGCCAAACCAACGGCAGCCAACTGCCCCGCCTTAGTGGCTTTCATGTTTTCCCAAGTGGGCCGAAAGAACAGCCAATTCAAGCCGTAATAATTGTAGTAGTTCCAGACGTATTCGTCCACTCCTGCTTTTCTTGAAAAATAATCGGTGGAAGTGGCTTCCAAACCTAAAATTTCGAGCAGCCGCTGGAACGGCTCGTTCTTGTCGCCCGCATGTTTGACGGAAGCCGCTGCTTGCCTCCAAAAACCTGATAAAATGCGGATCCGCATCAAAAGGTTATTGTAAAATTTTTCCTGTCGGATGTGTTCGCCCTGGCTCCATTGCCAACGGCCAAGGTCGCTCGTCACCAGCACGCCGTAAGGCTGGCTGCCCACCCGGAAGGCTGGAATCTGACCTCGACCAGTAACATTTGACTGGAAAAACCCCTGCAAAAGATTCCTCGTGTTGTCGTCAAATGCCTCACCCACCATGTCCTTCAAAAAATCGCCGAGGGTAGCGGGGTAGAGCGCCGTGTTCATCGCAATGGCCTCGGCCACGTCCGATGTGGCGGCATTTTCAATAGGCGCCACCGATTCATATTCGATGCCGAGCGCTTCGGCAAACCGTTGGCCATCCTGCTTCAAATGGTGTTGGTGCGTTAATCGCCAGTTGTTGACGTTGGCCGGGTTGTCCAGCGCCTGAAAGCTTTTTTCGTTGGATGGGTCAAAACTGTTGAAGCCGGAAGGCACGTCCTCGCTGTTATTGGTCGCCGTGCCCTGCGGAAGAAAAGCAATGCCCCCCGTGTAGCGATGGTCGTTCAGCAAGCCTTCCACTAGTTGCTTGGATTCAAAATCATCGGAAGAAAGGCGCAGTCCCAGCACCACCACTCGGTCGAAGCCCGTGCGGTGCCAAGGGTCTGGCAGCGGGATGCGCACACCCATGCCCACCTCCACCGCTTTGTCAAAATCGGAAAGCCACGCCATGCCGGGGTCGAGCTTGAGTTCGCCCGTCACGGGGTCGCGCCCGAATTCTCCCTCCAACTGCGCCGGGTCGGGGCCAAGAATCAGTGTATCTGGCACGAGCGCACCGACGACAGGCGGCAGCGCCTGCACAAAATTGGCACCTTGTTTTTGGAGGGTCGTCACGACAAATCGGTCAGGCATCACCTTAGTTCGGGGGGCGAGCGTCCAACCAGATGCTTTGGTTTCTAATGGCTCGAATTCCAGTTCCTCAATGTCATTCAAGATGTCTTCGTTCCAGTTGATGGGCCTGGTTTTCCTCGCAATCCACAAGCTACGGTGCGGGTTGAAGCGGCTGGCAAGGGCGTTCCAGGCGCCACGCTTGGCATTTTCAAAGTCGTCCACCGAGGCTGGCTGTCGGATGGTCTCCCAAATGCTGGTCCAATATTTTTGCCCTGCTTCCACCTCCGAGTCCATCAGTTCTTCTTCGTGGCTGCTCACGGCAACCGTGTCCGGGAAAAAACGTACCCACAACTCGTTGCCACCGTTGGCGTTTTTGGCAAATTTGGTTTCCACCTTCACTGGCAGCAACAGGAACGGCGTGTTGTCAGGTAGTTGCTCCAACAGTTGCCAGGGCTTTGGTCGAGCATGCCCTGGGCGTTGTGGTTGTCGCCTTGGCGTTCCAGTTGGTCAATCTGCTTGTCCAATTTTTGCGCCTGTTGCTGATTGCGCCGAAGGTTGGCCTCCGTGCCGTCACGGTCACTTCGGAGCGACCGCAATTGCTGTTGTATGTCTTTTAAATCAGCCATTTTATTGGTTTAAATTCTTCAACATTTCCCTTGAATGAACCCCCACCAGCACGGGTTTCTGGTACAGGATGTACGCCAAATCTGCCGAATTGCTGTTCCAGTTGATGTTGTGCGGATTGTCGCCCGGCGGGTTCGGTGCAATGGCACCTGCGGCATCAATCAGCGGCACGGCATCCCCCAAATTTTTCCATGACATGTTGTCCCATTTCAAATCGCTGGGGTTGGTCGTCAGCTCCTCGTCCAAACCAAAGCGTGGCTCGCCCGGCACTTCCTTGATGACGAAGAACCAGCCGAGTTGGTTTGCGGGAATGGTCGCACGTGCTTCGGCAGTTTCGGCGAGGTCGTCGTGCCCCTTCGCCTCCTCAATGGTCAGGTCGAAGCCGAGGAAAGTGATGTCGGGCTTCACCTCCGCCTTGTAGAGCGGGTAGAGGATGTTCGGGTCGTTCAATGCGAGGTTTTCGCCCGTTTCGTCAAAAAGGACGAGGTTGTTGAGGTGGTCAGGGTCGGTGTCCCACGTGGCCCGCATGGCGTACACGATGGTGTTTGGGTAGCGCTTCAACAAGTCGCCCCGAATGACAAGCACTAATTGTTCCTTGTCCCCGCCAGCCTCCCGGTGGTTGTGCGCACCAAGTTGGCTGCGGCTTCCCCAACGGTGGATTTCGGGGATGTCCTTCAGTTTTTCCTCCAATTGTTTGGCTGGCAAATTCTCCTTGTTGACGTAGCCATCCACGTCCCAGAACTGCCTGAAATAGCTGCCCCGCTGGTCGGTTGGATATTCCCGCCAGAGCAATTCCCTCGAAAATTCGTGGTTAAGGCCGACCATGTACGACTCGATGAAGGGCTGGTTGGTGACCATCAGCGAGAGCGTGTTCGGCGGTATCAGGTTTAGGTTTGGCACGAAGAATTCCGTGGAAATATCCCGTAGCGGCTCGTACATCGGCTGCTTGAAATGCGGGTAGGCCATCACCTCCACGATGCGTTCCACCTCGAAAACAGGCGGTGGCACTGGCAAATTCGGCGGAGGACCCAGCGGCAAAAACGACGCATGGTCGTGGTAGCGCCGCACATAATCGGCATAGGCCACCTGACCTACTTGCAACTGGGGAACTACCCGTTTCGGGATGGCAAACCCCGGCGAAATTGCTGTCATTACCTTCGAGTAGGCATTGCCAAAATCGAGCGCCGGGCGCGGTGGCAGCGGTGGTGCCACGACCTGGATTTCCCCATGAAATTCCTCCATCGCCTCCCTGAACTCCTTGGCCACCGGCGCTTCTTCAGCAAGATTGGGAGGCGTACCATCGGGGTTGGGTGGCACGGGCGTTGAGATGGTGGGCGGCTCGACTCCCTGCGGTTGCAAGTCGAAAGTCTTCCGAATCGGAATGTCCTTTACCGCCTCCGGTGTCATGTTTTCGGGGGTAAAGTTTTCCGCAATTTTTTCCAATTCCTTGGCCTGTTCTGGAGTTGGATTGCCGGTGGCACTGGTCCAGGCGGAACTGGGCCTGGTGGAACGGGAACTGTAGCTTCCACCGATTTCCAGAAAACATAGTAAAACCAAATCGCCAAAGCACCAATGGCAACGCAGAGAATGGAGACCCATGTAGTTTCATAAACCCACATCAACCACATCAACAGCAGCAGCAAGGCGATGAGTAACATCAAAAGTATTTTTGCCAAAAACGATGGCTCAACTTGAGGTGGCGGTGGCAGCGGTGGTGTCGTGTCGGGCTTCAATCCCTCCGATACCGTACCCAACGTCGGTGTTTCCTTCGGCAAAACAAGGGGTGGGGCGGCGGTGATTTTGCCCTCGTTCCACTGCTGGATAAGTTGAGCGACGAGGTTGCCCCTATCGCCTTCGGGCATTAGGCGCTTGGCCATCAGGCTGTTCGGGCGGGTGATTTTTCGGAACCCACCGGAAGTGACAGCGGGCGTTAGGCGGCTGTTTTTTGTATAGTATTTTATAGTGAAGGGGCTGCCTTTTACCTTGGCGTGAACCGGGGCGGTGAGTTGAAAAATGCGCTCTGGCACGTTGGCCTTGATGTGCTTGTCGTACACCATTTGTGTCACCCACATCGCCAGTTGGGTGTACTGGATTTTTCGGTTCAGTTCCAGCACGTCGCCGATTTGCTGCCACGCTTTGCGAACAAAGCCTTCCTGGTTTTTCTGCACCACGGCTGTGCCCATGCCGCCGACTGTCCGCCAGCGTGGGTCTTTGTTCAGGTCATTGACCCAACTGGCATCCGGTGCGGCGATGCTGAGTCGCTTCGCCATCGCATGCCATTGCCCGTAGAGCGGCGGAGCAATGGTCGGGTCGTCGGCAGGGGCAGCGCCACCTTCTTCGCTCAACTCAAATTGCAGGTTGATGATTGGCTCTACTTTTTCCTCAAAATCGCTGTCAGCGGAAAGCGGGATGGAGCGGGTAGTCGGTGCTTTCAGTGCGCCCTCAAGTCCCACCACGTCGAGCGGGTGGGTGATTCCTTTTTCCACATCGGTGAACTGGGTATGCACGTCGTTCACGCCAAATCCGGGCTGCTGCACGTCTAAGTTGCGAATGCCCACACGGGAGTCCATGTCACGTGGCACGAGCCTGCGCACCAGCGTTTCAAAATCGCCAGCCTCGCTGGTGCTGAAATACCATTCGTAATAAATGGGGAATTCCTGCTGCCCGTCCGCCCATGAAGACGCAGTGCCTGGCTCATTTTCAGCTATCGCAATGCCCAAGCCAGCCTTGCGCCCCACCTCGAAAGCAGGGACGACGAAGGCAAAATACCCTGTTTTTGGGTTCAAGGTGGCGTGGCGACACGAGGCGGGAAACCCCCTTGTCGGGATTGTTGCGCAGCACGTTTTCGAGTGTGCTGCGGTCGGCATCCGAAAAATCGTGGTCTTCGAGCGGGGCGTTGTTGACGAGGTCGTTGATGTGGACGTGCGCCCAAGCCCAGGTGCGGTCGGCGGCGGGCATGAAGTTTTGCACGTTGGCGCCACCTTTGAATTTGATGGAGGACAACGGACGACCCGGCGTGAGCACCCGTTCAAATTCACTTTCTTTCAAAACCATCAGCGCCAGCCACGGGCGCAGGCGGTGCCCAGCGGGCGGTTCCGGCGTGTAGCGCCACGGAAAATCTTCATCGTAAAACTCGATGAAGGCCAGGTAGTTCGGCTCAAAGTCGGTGATCCAGTTGCGGGGTTCGGTGCGCACGACCATCTGCTGGTTGATGCCGATAATATCGCCTGGGCCGATAATCCGCACTTTTTGCGTCGCCGTTCCCGTGAGTTGGTGCTCGTTGCTGGCCTGCGACTTGCGGGTCTCGATGGTGAGCACGGCGTCCAATTCGGCACGTGGCGCAGCGCTTGCCGCCGCCTGCATCTGGTTGGCGATGCCCCGGCGCAGCCAAGGAAGGAAGGAATATCTCGCTATTGCCATGATGGTTTGTTCAAAATTTTTTACTTCAAGTTGCCAAGTCTGTGGCTTGGTTGATAAAGTTAATAAGGGTTTATGCGGTTGATTATCAACCCTTATCAACTTCATCAACCCTTATCAACCCAACCACCTCATCTGCCACTTTCACCACTCAATTCAACTGATACGCAGGCACAACCTGCAATTTCGATATCAACGCCGCATCCTGTGCCACCAGATTTGCCCTGGCCATGTTCGCTTCGGCTTCGGTCGCAAACACCAAGTCCTCGCCGTGCAATGCCAGCGTTTCTGTGTTGGCGACGACATATTCCTCCTGCTTCACCTTCACATTTGGAGCGTCCAACACCGACGGGCGTTTTGGCTCAAAAGCGAGCGGCGATTTCGCCGTGGCGTTCATCCGCAAGAAGACCGTGAACAATTCTGTGATGAATTTCCAGAACTTCACAGGCCGCTTTTCTGGAATGTAAATCAGCTCGTACACCACCTCCAAACCAGCAATGTAGCTCGCTTTCAACTGGTCGGAACCCTTGATACGCACCCCGCTGTCGAACTGGGCGAACGACTGGCTGCTCAGTTTTTGCGCATCGTTCATGTCGCTGTACGACGCTGGCGCAAACTGTTCCTTGAGCACGTCCAAGCGGTCTTGACCGAACGTTTCTGCGCCGAGTGCCAATGAATTTACCGTGAAAAAACGGTGCGTTTCGAGCGGAGCGTTCGTGCCAAACTTGTTGATGTCCATGTTCAGCGGTGCAATCTTCTGCGTTACCTCCAGGATCCCGAAGGGGTGCAGGATGAGCGTATCCGTTTGCTCCTCAGTTGGTATTTCCCGCATGACGACCATGAGGTTCGAGCCTGCTGGCAGTTCTGCCCGCCAGTTGCCCACTTTTTTGAAAGCTTCGAGCAAAGGGTCGAACACCTCCACGGGCGGCAGCGTCTGCTTGCGGTCTTCGCCGAAAGTGACATCGAAATGCACTGTGATGCTGATGCTGAAAAAGAAAAAGCTGATGGAAATTTCGCCTTCGCCGTAGGCATGCCAGGGCGACGGGCCTTCCAGCACGAAGCGCAGGCGGATGGAAAGCAGGTCTTCGCCAAAAATGCGAACCGCCAGCATCGCCCCAATTTCCACGATAAACTTGAACGGGTTGAACTGGATAAGCGCATCGAACGAAAGGTAGCCCTTGACGGAAGCTGGGCCAGCCTCCACGTACAACGAGAGCTTGGCACCAAACTGCACCGTGTTGCTGGTGACGGCGAAATAGCACTCCACCCGCAGGTCTGGGTTGCCGTCGAAAATGACCAAACCGAGGCGGCGTAGGGCGGGCAGCCCCATCGGTGGCGGAGTGTACGAGGGGTGGAACCCTCCGATGGTAAACAGGAAATTGGCGTTGTCCCCCCAGTAAATCCGAATGGCCATGTCGCCCGTGAGGGCGAAAGTCAGGATGCGGGAATTGAACAAAGAGGCATCCAGCGTGAACTCCTTTTTGTCAAAATCGAGCGTGGCGATGAAGTTGATTTGGATGTAAACGATGGCCGCCTCCTCGGTCGGTAGTGCGAGCCGCAACACGCCGAGCAGCGCCAATCGCACCGGACTCGGCACTTCGATGAGCAGCCCCAGTTCCACGCTGACCAGCGTGGGCGTCCCCCAACCCAGTTTGGCCATCGGCCCAAAAACGAACTGCCCCTCGTAGGGCGGGAAGATGCGCTTGATGTCGGCGATGATGCGGTTTGCGTTGGCGACGATGTCGGTGGGGAACAGGATACTGTTGATGGAGCCGTCGTAAACGCCGAGACGCAGCGGTTCCAGTTCCATCGTGCGGTTCAGGCCGAGCAGACCGCCCACGCCGTTGAGGGTGAAACCAAAGCCAAGTTGGATGGGCACAAACTCCGCCGTGATGATGATGAGCAGCGAGAAGCCATCGGAGCCGTCGGGCATTTTCGTGTTCAAAACACCGATGGCTTTCAGGGCGATGGTTCCCTGAAATTCCAATTCCAAACCACCTGCGTACTCGCCCTTGTCCACGTCAATGAACAGGAAGCCGCCGCCGGTGAAACCACCCGCATTGATGGAAAGCCCGACGCCGGTGGGCCACTTGAATTCTGGGCTGAGGTTGACGGGGCCGAGGTTGCCGCCGTTGTCGCCAGGAAAGGTAAAGACGAGTTTGAAACCGATGCCCTGCACCACTGCTTCGAGCGGGCCGAGCGAGCCTTTGATGTCGGCCCCCAGTTCGATGGGAATGCCACCAGCATCGGGTTTGACGCCAATCGTAAGTCCTTGAATCTCAATGGGGCCAAGCGAAATATGTGTGGGCAGCGAAATCTCCAAGCCGCCACTCCCCTGGAAGTAAACGCCAAGCTTGCTCGACCAGCCAACGAGGAGGTCGAAGTTGCCCTCTATGCCATTTTCGCCAAGGATACTTCGTAAAAAACTGTCGCCTTCGCCTGCTTTTATGACGAGTTTGCCGCCCTGTAATTCTCCTTCCACAAGCACCTCAAACTCGCCGTTGGTGAGCACCGAGCCGCCGCCTTTGATGGCAAATGACTCCAGCTCCACCCGGCTTCCGTCACCTGTGCCGAAGAGGATGGTAGGTGCATCTTTGTCCTCGTATTTCAAGCCCAGTTTGAGCCGTAGGCTGGAAGGCGGTGTGATGCCACCGCTGCCAATGATGTCGAGTAAAATCTGGACACCTGTATCTGGCCGCACGATGAGGCCGATGCCGAGGCGAAGGTCGGCGCTGATTTCAAAGACAAAATAAAGGTTATCGGCCAACTGGATTTCTTCATCCAGTTCCGCCGAAGCAAACGGGATGAAAGCGAGGCCGGGCTTGGCAGATGCCGTTTCCGGCAAATTGAAAACGCCGATGCCCACTTCAAAAGCCACATCGCCCACCGAATTTTCCACCAATGGAAAATAAATCTGCCACGGGTTAATTTCGTCGGGCTGGAGGGCGCCCTCGCTGAGTTTGGCGAGCATTTCCTCCTCCAATCCTTCCTGCCGCACATTCACACCCAATGCCACGCCCAAGTCCATCAGGCTGTCGGCAAAGTTTACCGATTTGAATTCCGACGTTCCCCAGTTATAGGCGTTGGTGAAAACGGCAGTAGGGTCGTTGAAGAATTGCCCCAAATCGTTCCAAGCGATATCTTTTTTGGTGTATCCTGGGCGCAGACCTGCCTCGTCCACAAAATCAACTCGGATGACCCCAATGGTGCGCAGCACCGACCCAATTTTCGGCTGGTTTTGCAGCAGGTATTCCACAAAAAGAAACTGCACGAGTTGCGCCGGAAATTCGTTTTTGAACAAGTCGGCGTCAAGTGTGGCCGGGAATAGACCTGATGGGTGGGTGGCGATTTCACGCACCTTGTTAAAAACCAAAGCCAACTTGGTCAAAAAGCCGCCGAGCGCAGCTTGGGTAAGTTCACCGCTTTCGAGCGTAGTTTTGAGGTCGTTGAGCGGGGCGGCGAGGTCTTGGATGGGTTGCGGCACCTGGTTGATGGGCACCACCCAGCCCAGTTCGAGCATGAATGCCGAAAAGTCCGCAGGCGACTGAACAGCTTCCTGCAAGGGATTAAAAACGGCGCCTATTTCTTCCGCCAGCGCAACGAGGGTGTCGGATTCTTCTTCCATATCGAATGCAATTGTTGCAGGTTAAACGGTTAAGAAAAAGCGGCTGTCGTTCTCCGGAAGCAGGCGAATCACAGGCGTGGGATTGCTTGCAAACGGAAAAAAATTCAGGCATAAATTATTGGTCGCAGGGTCTGTCACGGGCACTATCATCGTGTAGCGGTGCCGACGACCCACACAGGTCAGCATCCTCGTGCGCCGAGACCAAGAGAACGTCCAGGTAAAATCATCCAGAAAATCGGAAACGGAGGTGGTTTCATAGCGTTGGTACATGGGAAACTCGTGCCCGCTTGAAAATGCAGCGTGTGCATTCAACGATGTGGTCAAATCAGTAAGCCGCTCTGCATGGGTGGTACCCGGCGCACCGCTGGGGTAAGGAACTGTGTAGGTAAATGATTCCTGGTCGTGCCGGTACTGACCATCCACCCTTACGTTAGTTATTTGATGGGTAGCATTGCGTTGGATTGGCGTGCCGAGGTTGACGGTAAAACGCTTGGCGGAACGTGCCCGCCGAATATTTCGTGGTATCCAATCATTCCAACTGTCATTGGGCACTGGCGTGCCTTCGAAAAAAGTGAGGTTGGCTGCCTGAAATGCCGCTACAAGTTCGGCTTTGTTGGCAAAAGCGGTGTTTCTTTTCACGGCAAAATCGTAACCCAAATGCTCCAATACGCCCATACGTGGCAGGGTTCGGTTATGGTGAAAATGCTTGGGCGCAGTTACCGTGACATCTCCACCCAATGCTTCTTTCAATTTCCTGACGAAAGGTTCTGCTTGTCCGATTTTGCAGCCCCGGATATGAAAGTTCGGACGCACACCTGCTACTGGACGTGGTTCGGTCAGATTGCTGGGGATGATAATAATTCCAGTGCTCAGCGCTTCTTCCAATACCTCAAAAGTCGTGACCGTTTCCGCCCTCCGCCTGCCAGCCAAGTGGATGTCGGCCAATTGGATTTGCATGTAGCCAGCGTCGTTCCCATGCGATGAAATCACGAAATCGCCAACTGGAAGGCCAATACTTGCAGCCGTATTGAGATGGTCGAGAAACTGGTCAACGCGGGTTATCCTCCTCCGGTCTATCAGCGTCGTGTCCGGCCTGCGTTGGAAGAGCTGGTGCATGATATTGTCGTATCTCGTTCGACCCGGTGCAAATGCGTAGTCCATACTGGATGCATTATTTTGAAAGAAAAATTGAAAAAGTTGGAGAAGGGAATCAGGTGTCAGATAGTCGTTGTACTACCCGTCTAACGGTTTTTTCAGAACAAAACGAGGAACTGTAGAAGCAGGTAACAAACGCCTTGAAAGGATTGGAATTGGTAGTCTAGCCATGTCGTTTTCCGATGGTTTAAGTTCACTTAATAGTGCTTCAATAGGGTATAACTTATGGCGGTAAATTTAGATTTTATTTTAATATCGCACCAAAAACACCAATTTATTTTTGAAAATAAATAAAAAATGGCCAAGGATGGTTGGCGAATCCATCCTTGGCCATTTTAAACTTTGTATTCTTGTGAAATTTTCGCCCTATCGCTTGAATTCCACCAGTTTCATATTCCTTCGCTCGAACTCACTGCCAGCTAATCTTGTCACCAACCTTGATGCCGTGCTTTTGGGCATAACCCCCAATCACTTCCACCACGTACTTGGCCTTGCCATTGGAGGGCAGTGAGGTGTCGTTCATCGGCTTTGCGTTCTCGTGAATGGTCGTGATCACGCCGTTTTCATCCACGAACATGATGTCGAGCGGGATATAAGTGTTGCGCATCCAAAAGCTCTGCTGCTCGTTCACGTCGAACAGGAACAACATTCCTTGGTCTTCCGGCATGGACTTTCGGAACATGAGGCCGAATTGGCGGTCAACCTCCGTGTCAGCCTTCTCAATGTCAATCTTGGAGATAGCCTTGCCGGTAGCGGGGTTCTGAAAATAAAGCTCCCCTTCTTTTTGAAATTTTGGTTCGGGCATGGTCTCGGTGTTTGTCGGTGGCGCAGTGGTGGTGGTGGTCGTTGAATTGCTGGTCGGATAAGCATCCCTGCTGCTCGTCAAGCCCGCAATCCATTGGAAAATACCGGGAGCGACCATGCTCAAGGCTGCGATGACCATGACGCTGATGATGATGATTTGCTTCCAGTTAGTGGCGGGTTTCCTTTTCTTCTTTTTTACAACGGTTGATTCTTTAGTCTGGGATGGATTTGACATGATTGTTTGATTGTTGAATTGCTAAATTGTTGAAATTGCAGCCCTCTTGGAAGTGCGGCGCAAATTTCAGCAAAAAAATGGCCAAACAAACTCAATCGGTCGTGCCTTGGTATAAAAATGCTTGCTGGCCAGTTTTTATTGACAAAAAAGCTGTGGAGAAACGGTACCTCCCACGTACTCCCCCACACGAAACCCCAGGAGGTCGTCATTCAAAAAAAGCTATTTTTGCCCCTCAAAATTCAAAAATGATTCTTTCCGATAAAAAGATCCTCGAAGCCATCGAATCCGGCGACATTGTCATCGAACCCTACGACCGGGACTGCCTCGGCACCAACTCCTATGACGTACACCTCGGCAAGTGGCTCGCCAACTACCGAGACCCCGTGCTCGATGCCCGCCAACACAACCAGATTGACCATTTTGAGATACCAGAGGAGGGTTTTGTCCTTAGGCCAGGGGTACTCTACCTCGGCGTCACACAGGAGTACACGGAGACTCACCACGCCGTACCCTTCCTGGAAGGCAAAAGCAGCGTCGGACGGTTAGGCATTGACATCCATGCTACGGCTGGCAAGGGCGATGTCGGCTTTTGCAACCATTGGACGCTCGAAATCTCCTGCACCCAACCCGTCAGGGTCTATGCTGGGATGCCCATCGGACAGTTGATTTACTTCATGGTCGAGGGCGAAATCGAGCGCTTTTACAACAAAAAATCGGATGCAAAGTACAATGCCCGCACGGACCGACCCGTGGAAAGCATGATGTGGAAGAACCGATTCTGAGGTATGAGGTATTGGGGTCTGAGGTTTGCACTGCACGGGCATACCTCAGACCCCACTACCTCATACCTTTTCTACTTTATCTTTCCACATCGAGAACAGAATCCCGCCGCCCAGCACCAGCACAATGAAGGCCAGCGATATCCACTCTGGCAGCTTGATATGCAGTGGGTGAAGTATCAGCATCTTAAGGCCGACATAGGTCAAGATAATGACCAAACTGTATTTCACGTACTGGAACTTGTCCAGCATGGAGGCCAGCACGAAGTACAGGGAGCGCAGTCCGAGTATAGCAAAGATGTTGGAGGTAAAGACGATGAAGGGGTCTTTGGTGATGGCAAAAATGGCCGGGATGCTGTCGAAGGCGAACATGATGTCCGTTGTCTCCACCACCACAAGCGTCACGAAAAGCGGCGTCATGGCAATGGTTTTTCCTTTCCATTTTATAAAAAAATGCTCCCGTCGGATGCTCTTGGTCACCGGTAGGATTTTGCGCAACTGCAACACCACAGGATTGTTCTCAGGATGTATTTCATCATCACCTGATTTAAGCATTTTGTAAGCCGTCCAGAGCAGGATGAGGCCGAAAATGTACATAATCCAGTCAAATTGCTGTACCAAAATTGCGCCAGCACCAATCATCACGCCACGAAAGAAAAGCGCCCCAACGATACCCCAAAACAGCACCCGGTGCTGGTATTTCTGCGGGATGTGGAAATAGCCGAAGATGACTGCGATGACAAAGACGTTGTCCAAGCTGAGCGATTGTTCAACGATATAGCCAGTGAGGTAGGTGATGGCCGCATCCCACCCACTGGATGGAAGGCCGATAGTCTTACCAATGCCGAACCAGTGGTGTTCGTAGGCAAAGTAGATGAACACACTGAACAGCAGCGACATGCTGACCCACAGCGCCGTCCACCGCAGTGCTTCTTTCGTGGAAATCTTGTGTGGGTCTTTGTTGAAAACGCCCAAGTCGAGCGCCAGAAACACGGAAATGAGTGCTATGAAGCCTATCCAAACGAACATTTACTATTTTTTTGGTTGAAAAGAATGGACTTTTTGGGAAAAGTGCCGCAAGGTAAACAAAAATCGAGAGGCCAATGGCCAACAGCGGAGCAGTAGGGCAAGCCGATTTTCGACCAAAGCAGGGACTTGGAAGGATAAAACCACGAGATAAGGGCAAAAAAAAAACCCCCCTCCAAAACGTGGAGAGAGGCTATCCCAAAAACCGATTACATCTTTTGTTCATTGGGGTGAAAAAGATGAAAGTGGGCCAACCTGCTTTGCGGGAAGACAAAAACAGAACAGCACCGCAATAAAAACATGCAGTTGAAGATAGATTAGTTTCAAGATTGCAAGCAACACCACCGATTTACAAAAATTCTGAGTGGAACATTGGAGGTAAGCTGTGTAAGAAAAAAGGATGAGAAGCTCGGACTACAATTGGTTGTTGAAATGTCTTTTACTACAAATCGGTTGTCAGGATAGTTTGCTTACTAAAACGGTGTTGCTAATTGGTCAGATGTCCTTTCCGGCTTCTCATCACACTCTTGCGTTGAATAACAGTCCTTTCATGTTCACAGGAATTTTAATAACATTAACTAAAAAATCGAGCCAAAAGTAGCCGCTCTTACCGAGAGCGCAAAGTATTTGTAAAAAAATAATTTCTTAACCTGGAATTCTGAATAGTACGATTGCTTTTTTGAAGCCCCAAGCTTTAGGTCTAAATTGTTCAGAATCAACAGTTTGAGAAAATATACAAACCCTTCAAGCAATTTCAACCAGACCTGATGTCTGGGAAAACCTTGGCCATGCCACCCCCTAAAAACACAGAACCCCTTCCCGGTTGCCCGGAAAGAGGTCTTGCGTGTTCTCAAGGGATTACAAATTGCATCTTTGGCATTGCTACATCAGGAACTTGCGCAACGATGTGTGGCAACACTGCTTCTTTTATCGGTAAGGGATGCAAGCACGTAGCTTTGTAAGCCTTGAGCCGCCCGCACGTCGGGCTTGAAAATCGGAAGTTGGGAAATTTTTACTTGCAGGGCAATCGGACCCCGGATTTGTTCAATAGTGAAACGTAGTGTAGAAATCTCAGCTTTTTGCGCTTGGCGAGTATTGGCTTCTAAAGCCTCCTGAATGTCAAATTTTACAAGTGTCTAAGGTGTGTGAGTGTAACAAATCGACTGCAAGGTATGCAAATTCTGATTTCTTGCATAGAAGCCAAGTATTTTTTTTAATACTTATTTTGACGAATATCTATGAGTCTGATAAAAATACTATCTCTTCAATATCTTGGTTAGACCGGTTTCTTGTTTCGTAACTTTTTGACAATCAGGTAAATATACTCTAAACAACCCACTCGCCGCAAGCAAGCATTCCAATTGTCGTCAAACCTCTGGCACAGCTTTTGAACTTTTACAGCACAAACTTGTCTATAATTGAGTTTCCAAATTTTTCAAAAATGACGAAAATACATTTCACCGCATGTTGTTGTTGCTGTACCATTCCGACAAGGAAGGGCGGCGGAGCATTGCGGTGAAACGTGCAATATTCTGTTATTTTCAAAAAAGCCTTTCCGTGTCACGGGAAGGCTTTTTTGTTTTTGGCAACAGACGGAAAGTTTACCACGGCACGAAAAGTTCAACAATCTCGACGTAAGAAAAAAACAGCCGTATGACCACATCCCTGCTATTACCAACAGTTTCCGTTCAGGAAAAAACCTTGCAAGTCGGCCAACTCGTTGGCAAAACGCCGCTGTACGAAATCCGCAATGTCTTCCAAAAGCCTGGCGTCCGCATCTTCGCCAAGCTCGAATGGCAGCAGCTCGGCGGCAGCGTGAAGTCACGCCCAGCGTTCAACATCATCAAAAACGCTGTGCGGGATGGCCACCTCGGTCAAGGACGCCACCTGCTCGACGCCACCAGTGGCAACACGGGCATCGCCTACGCCGCCATTTGCGCAGCGCTAAAAATTCCCGTGACGCTCTGCCTGCCCGAAAATGCCAGCTCCGAACGCAAGCGCATTTTGCAAGCACTTGGCGTCAACATCCATTTCACCTCCCGCTTCGAGGGTACAGACGGCGCACAGCTTGAAGCAAAACGCCTTTACCGGGAGCGCCCCGACCAGTTCTTTTACGCCGACCAATATGCCAATGACCACAACTGGCGGGCGCACTACGAAACCACTGCCCCCGAAATCTGGCAGCAAACCTGCGGCAAAATCACCCATTTTGTGGCGGGGCTGGGCACCACGGGCACCTTCACGGGTACGGGCCGGGGCCTCAAGATGTTCAATGCCGACATCGAACTGGTGGCGCTGCAACCAGACAACCCCATGCACGGTCTCGAAGGATGGAAGCACCTCGAAACCGCCATCGTCCCGAAAATCTACGACAGCTCGCTGGCCGACCGCTTCCTCGAAATCGAAACCTTGGAATCCTACGAAATGGTGCGCTCGCTGGCGCAACAGGAGGGTCTGCTCGTCAGCCCATCTGCCGCTGCCAACCTGCTAGGTGCCGTCAAAGTGGCAGCTCAAATCGAGCAGGGCGTCATCGTCACCACCTTCGCCGACAATGCGGAAAAGTATGCAGAGGTGATGGAAAGGATTTTTAGTTAAAGTGGGGTGAATTGGTTGAATTAGTTGGCGTGTGCCTACCCAATTTCCCCAATTCAACCAATTCACCCAATTCCCCAATTCACCCAATTCAACTACTTCAACCCACGACAATGAGCAATTTCAGCATAAACATCAGCGACGAAGCCATCGCTGTCATCAACAACCACGGCGTCGAGGCGTTCCCGAACGAATGCTGCGGCTTTCTTTATGGCAACGAAACGGATGGCCGGCAAATCACCCTCGCCGTGCCCGTGACCAACAGCAAGGACGGTGACCAGCGCCGCCGCTTCGAGATTTCGCCGCTGGACTACTTGCGAGCGGAACAGTTTGCCTTGCAAAACGACACCCAGCTCCTCGGCGTGTACCACTCGCACCCCAACCACCCGGCCATCGCATCGCAGCATGACTTGGCGGTGGCAATGCCCTATTTTTCTTACGTCATCGTCTCGGTGATGGAAGGCGAGGTAGCCGACCTAAAAAGCTGGCGGCTGAAGGACGAGGTCCAGGAATTTCAGGAGGAGGGGATTGGAAAGCCCGAGGAACGAGGGATTTCTAAGCCTTCCGAATACATAGCAGTAACTTTAGTTTAAAACCTGCTCAGGCTTAGAAATCCCTCCTAACGTCGGGCTTTCCAATCCTTCGCAAACAATCATAAAAATCATGGCAAAAATTATCATCCCGACGCCTTTGCGTAAATTTACCGAAAACACGGGCGTTTTCGAAACAACGGGCACCACCGTCCACGAGGCTATCCAAGAACTGACGCAAACGCACACTGGCTTGGAGCGCCACCTGCTCGACGACAACAAAAACCTCCGCTCCTTCATTCGGGTGTACGTCGGCGAAGACGACATCAACGCACTCGAAAAAGGCGCAACCGCCGTTGCAAAAGACACGGTGATTAGCATCGTGCCAGCTATTGCCGGAGGTATCTAACGGAAACTGGTTGAATTGGGCAAATTGGTTGAATAAGTTGGGACGAACTACCCAATTCAACCATTTTACCCAATTCAACCAATTCAACCAATTCCTCAATTCAACTACTTCAACCAATTCAACATGAATACCAACCTTTCCCCCGCCGAAATCGCCCGGTACGCACGGCACATTGCCATCCCGGAATTTGGTCTGCCGGGGCAGAAAAAACTCAAGGCGGGCCGGGTGCTCGTTATCGGCAGCGGTGGGCTGGGCAGCCCCGTGCTGCTATATTTGGCGGCTGCTGGGGTCGGTCATATCGGCATCGTGGACTTCGATACCGTGGACGACAGCAACCTCCAACGCCAGGTGCTTTTCACCACGGCGGATATTGGCAAGTCCAAAGCGGAAACTGCCAAGGAGCGCCTACTGGCCCTCAACCCACACCTCGACATCACGGTGTACAAGACCCGTTTCACTCGAGAAAATGCGCTGGAACTCATCGCCAACTACGATGTGGTGGCCGATGGCACGGACAATTTCCCGACCCGCTACCTCGTCAATGATGCCTGCGTGTTGGCTGGAAAGGTGAACGTGTACGCCTCCATCTTCCAGTTCGAGGGGCAGGTTTCCGTGTTCAACTACCCGCAGGCCGACGGCAGCCGTGGCCCCAACTACCGGGACATGTTCCCCGAACCACCCCCTCCGGGCCTTGTGCCCAATTGCGCCGAAGGCGGCGTGCTTGGCGTGTTGCCCGGCATCATCGGCTCCATGCAGGCCAGCGAGGTCATCAAGGTGTTGACAGGCGTGGGCGAACCGCTGGCCGGACGGCTCTTCCTGTTCGATGCGGCAACGTTCACCACCCGCATCCTCAAGGTGCAAAAAAGCCCAGCCACGAAGATTATCGAACTTATCAACTACGAGCAGTTTTGCGGCCTTGAATCACCCGGCGAGCTGCGGACAGTGAAGGAAATCACGGTGCAAGAACTGTACGAATGGCAAGTGCAAGGTGCTGATTTTCAACTGATTGACGTGCGGGAGCCACACGAGTTCGCTACCGCCAACCTAGATGCCGAGTTGATTCCGCTCGGCACGGTCAGCGCAGCCGCCCACCGTATTTCTAAAGCTAAAAAAGTGGTCATCCACTGCCGGAGCGGGGTGCGCAGTGCAAAGGCAATTAGGGAACTGGAAGACCTTTTTGGCTTCGAAAACTTGTATAACCTCAAGGGTGGGATACTCGCCTGGTCGAAGGAAATTGATGCAGGGGTGGTAGTGGTGTGAGTTTTTTTGACTGAACACAGGGCTACAAATATGAGGCGGTGCCATTTCCCAATACTATACTCAGTGCTGATAGGTTTTGTGCAAATAGGGTTTGGGAGCCCAAAGCCCCTCCCCGACGAGCCGCCCAGGGCGCTGAGAAGGCCAGCAATAACCACGCGCTCCCAATTTTTTGTGCTTTAACTCATTTGCACAAAACCTAACAGCGCCAAGGAGCCGTGGGTTGCCAAAAAATCTTGGCCAATTCAAAGCTCATGGCTCGAAACTCGAAACTACTCCACCACCAGTTTTGCCCAGCCGCTGCGACCGCCATTCGTGATATGGAGGAAATATAGGCCAGCGGGAATTGCCGTCAGGTCAATATTGCGCTGCTGCGCAATGTTGGACACTACCTCGAATTTTTCACCAAAAACAACACGCCCTGCGAGGTCAGTAATTCGCAGACTGGCTGAACCTGTTTCCACCGCAGATATTTCGAGGGTGAAAAGGCCATTCGAAGGGTTCGGATTTACAGAAACATTGCCGAAAGGCAACACCTCGCCCGCTGCGTTCACGCCCACCGTTACCGTCACTGGAATTCGTTCGCTGACGCATATCTGCGGTATCGCCTCTATTTGCCAATCATAAAAATAATAGTAAAAACCAGAGCCGAGGTCGCTGCTCGTGATGGACATTACGTCCGTCACGGTGTACGGGTATGCCACGCCCTGGTTGCTACGGTAGAGCCGTGGACTGGTCGTGCCGAGCACGGCGATGTTGTTGGCGCTATTGGTCACGAGGCGGTAGTTGCCCGGCTCCAATATCTCAAAATCGAGGTCGGCGATGGTCTGGCCCACTGGCAGGTCAATGGATTTGCTGGCCACCACCGTGTTTGGTTCTTTAATGAGTTCAACTAACCGCACACCTGGTTGGTCAGTGTTCATCGTGACCTGTTTGAGCACCATCGGCTGGTACACCTCGAAGATGGTCTGTCCGTTGAAGTTGGCGCCGTTGTAAAAATTGCTGCCCTGGTGCTCCGGCATACCGGTTTCAAAACTGCCGCCGCCGTAGGCATGGGCATCCTCCGCGTAGTAGGTGGCCGTTGTTGTTACATCAGGCGTCGCGAAGCTCGGGCCGTTGAAAAGCGGCACCGTTGCCACAGGCGAGTCGTACCAAAACAAGTTTTCGCCAACGGCCTCCAGCGTGGCCGGGCCGGGGGTCGGGATGTAAACGTTGCTGGCAATCGGTGCAGGTGCTGGCAGCACTTCGACGTGAACGGCTTGGGATGAATAATCGCCACAAAAGCCCTCGATTGTTACGAAGTAGTCGCCCGTTTGCGTCACCGTGATGGACTGGGTGTTTTCGCCCGTTGACCATGCATAGCTGGTCGCCGTTGAGGAGGTGAGCACCGCACTGCCACCTTGGCAGAATTTATCGTCACCATCCAGTGCCAACGTGGGCGTCTCGTCGGGATTGACAACCACGGCCAGCACATCGGAAACAGAGGCACAGCCCAGTGAGTCCACCGCCGCCACGCTATAATTGCCGGGCGTTGATACGGTAATGTTTTGCCCAACCATGCCGTTGCTCCAGAGGTAGTCGTACCCAGCGGGGGCGGCGATGTTCAGCGACTCGCCGGGGCAAAGCACTGCCGAGCCAGAGGTGCCGAGCGTGAACCCAGGCAAGCTGCAAGTACCGCCCTCCACGAGGGTCATCGTGCCGTTGATGGCCGGATTTTTCACGACGTCCACGATGCCGGAAGGCCAATGCACCACGACATACTCCACCGCTGTGCTGCTTCCGAGACCGAAATATTGCGTGAGCGAGTTCTGGATGCCGTAGCTCTCCCCTGCCCTCACTTCCCGGATTTGGATGCCCCAGTCGCCGTGGATTTCGATGCGGGCGCCAACGCCCATGCGGTTGCTGGCGTTGCCTTGCAGGTTGAAGGCGATGTGGTTGTTGCCGTTGTTGGAGGTGTTCATCCAAAGCCTGTCGGGGATAGCGCCGGGGTTGTTGAAACTGGTTTGGTAGGCAGCATAAATATCTTGAAACCCGTCGTTGTTCAGGTCGCCAACGGCCAAGCTCCCTAGGCTGTTGCTGCCGAACGGACTGGAGATTTGGGTGAAGGTTTGATTGCCATTGTTGTGAAACAAGTGGGTAGCCAACGTGGACGAGTTGAAATTGCCCACCGTGATGATGTCCACGAAACCGTCGTTGTCAAAGTCCCGCATGATGCCCTGGATGAAGTTGCCGTTCACCTCTACGCCAGCCGTGGCGGTGATGTCGGTGAAATGTCCACGACCGTCATTTTCGAGAAGCATGAGGGGATAGTCGTGGTTGGTCACGAGGCAATCCATGTCACCGTCGTTGTCAATGTCCTGAAAGTCGGAAGTCCACGACTGCCACTGGATTTTCAGGCCGTGCTCACCCGCCTCTTCCGTAAAATTGTTCTGTCCGTCGTTGACAAAAAGCGCATTGATGCGGCGGGGGTCAGCGGGGTTGCTGACGCCTTGGCGGCACTTGGCGATGTAGAGGTCGAGGTCACGGTCGTTGTCGAAGTCGGTCCAGATGGAGCCGTAGTTGCCAGAGTTGTCGGAAGCGGGCGTGGTAGCCATGTCAATCCAGTCGTCGGCATTGGCGAAGGTGCCCGAACCGTTGTTGCCCCAGATGCGGCTTTCGCCATCGTCGTGGCAGGTGAAGGCATCGAGCCACCCGTCGTTGTTGATGTCGGCGAAGTTGGAGCCTTGCACGAAAGTGCCGTCGGTGCCCGGCGGAACAGGCAGCAAAGCCATGGTGAAACTACTTCCGCTTCCGTAGAGCATTTTGACGCCGTCGTATGAACCGCCGACGAGGATGTCGTTCCAGCCGTCGTTGTTCACGTCGCCGACGACCATCGCCCAGGCATCGCCCGGTACCGCACCGTGCGTGTAGTTGGCAAATGGTTGGTTGGGTGCTGACTGGTACTCGATGCTGAGCATGGAGCCTTCGTTGAGCCGAACGATGTCGTCCAGCCCGTCGCCGTTCATGTCGGCAATCCCAACGGCCACGCCGCTATGGAAAAGCGTTGGGTCGGTGAGCAGTGCAGTCTCGTTGGAGAAGGTGATTTGAGCCTGCATGGTGGTCGCAACCGCAAGCAACAGCAGGGTGTACAGATGCCTCATTTATTGATTTTATTTTGTTGTGAAAAAACGGCTGGAAAAGTACAGCGAAAAATCAGCTTTTGCGAAGCGGAAAATAAAATGGGGACGCAAGTGGCGACAAGTTGGAAAGATGCAATGAAAAAACCCGCCCCGAATACCAGGCGGGCCACAAAAAATCTAAAGCTATGAAAACTAAATCTTTATTGTTGAATTGCTGGATTGTTGAATTGTTATCCGAGGCATCCAAACAATAAAACAATTCAACAATAAAACAATCACAAATGCAGCCGCTCCTTCCGAGCCAGCAGTTCGTCTTTCGATTCCCGTCGGTCGGGGTCTGGTACGCAGCAGTCAACAGGGCAGACGGCGGCGCACTGCGGCTCCTCATGGAAGCCCACGCACTCCGTGCATTTGTCGGGGGTGATGTAGTAGTAGTCATCAGAGACGGGGCTGTGCTTGTCGTTTGCTCCCGTTGTTGAACCATCTTCGAGGGTGTACGCACTTTTTATGTTGGTGCCGTCGGCAATGGCCCACTCCACACCACCTTCGTAGATGGCATTGTTGGGGCATTCCGGCTCACAGGCACCGCAGTTGATGCACTCATCGGTAATCATTATCGCCATGTTCGTACAGTTTTTTTTATAGTTTGCCGAGGCCGGACCGATTCATTTCACTTCGGCCAAACGGCGATACGGCAAAAATAAGCCGAGCCATCAGATTATCAAAAAAAAGTTCGGTCTCCATTCATCATTCATCATCATTTATCGTTCATCCTTATCTTCGCCCCTGACAATGGCCAAGGAACTCACATACGACCACATCCTCACCCTAGCTCCAGATGCTGGCACAGCACAACGGGCAAAATCGGTGGCGCATGCCCAACGCTGGCACTTGCTCGAAGGCAATGGCCGGGCCATCTGGGGAACCCTCGGCGACCCCGCCGACCCCTACCGCACGGCGGTGGACTTCGAGGGCATGGGTTTTCGTTGTACCTGTCCCGTGCGGCGTTTGCCGTGCAAGCACGGCATCGGGCTGCTCCTACTTTTTTCAAAAAACAACGATGCGTTCCAGCTCGCCGAGCCGCCCGACTGGCTGGCCGAATGGCTGATTAAACGGAGCGAACGCAACGTGAAAACCACCGCTGAACCATCCAGCTCGCAGCCCCGAAGCCGACCTTGCTCTCGCCGAAAAACGCAAACAAAACCGGGAAAAGCGCATCCTGCAAATGTCCGCCGGTCTGGCGGAACTGGAAAGCTGGCTGCTCGACCTCTTTCGGCAGGGCCTCGCCACACTGGAAGGGCAGGCCGACACTTACTTCAACGACCTCGCCGCCCGCATGGTGGACGCCAAGCTCGGCACCCTTGCCCGCCGCATCCGGCAGTTGCCGCTGCTAATGGCGGAGGCCAATTGGCACGAAAAAATCCTTGCCGAACTCGGCGAGATTTACCTGCTGCTGCGGGCCTTCCAGCGCTTGGAGCAATTGCCCGAGCCGCTCCAGGACGACCTGCTCTCACAGGCTGGCGTCAATTTCAAAAAAGAGGACATCCTCAACCTCGAAGCCGTGAGCGACCATTGGCTGGTGGCTGGCCAAACCGAGGAGGCCGAAGACGGCAACCTGCTTGCCCGGCGCACTTGGCTTATCGGTGAAGCCACGGGGGAAGTGGCATTGCTGCTGGATTTTTCATGGGGCGGGCAGGGTTTTGAGACAACTTTTCGGCTCGGCATAGTGCTGCGGGCGGAGGTAGTTTTTTATCCATCGGCACACCCACAGCGGGGAGTTTTGAAAAAATTCGAGTACAGCGAGGCGGCTTTTTCGCTGCGCAATGGGTTTCCGGCATTGGCCGCCTTCGCCGATGCCTACGCCGGTGCGCTGTCCGAAAATCCTTGGCTGGACAGGTTTCCGGCGTTTTTGGAAGGGGTAGTGCCCGTTTTTCACCAAAAGAAATTTGTGCTGGTGGACGCACAGCGGAAGCAACTTCCCCTCGATGCCAGCGACGACCTCGGCTGGAAACTGGTGGCGCTTCAGTTGCGGCAGCCCTCGGCGTCTTCGGCACTTGGGACGGGGAGGCTTTGTGCCGTTGAGCGTGGTGGTGGAGGGGCAGTTTGGGGGGCTACGGTGGGAAGGACGGAATGAGGGGATGATGGGTCCCCCAGACGCACTGGTTTTTACGAAAAAATTGCGTTGAAGGGGGGGTTCAAGTGCTAATCCTTTCAATCTGTGTCCCAACCCATTGTTTTGGAAAAATTATTTTGTAAAATATTACCTTGCCCTCGCTTTAAAAAAAAAACTTTGTCAGCCATTTCCAGTTTTCAAAACATATCATCGGACGCCATGTGGGCAATGCACCCGGGCCGCTCTTCCTCTGCATCGCCGGGATGCACGGCAACGAACCCGCTGGGGTGGAGGCGCTGGAGACGGTGTTTGCCCTGCTCGACCGCGAGCCGTTGGTCAATCCAGATTTCCAGTACAAGGGGAGGTTGCTGGGCCTGATAGGCAATCTGCGGGCCTATTCCGAAGGCAAACGCTTCATTGTCAAGGACTTGAACCGACAGTGGACACCCGAAAACATCCAGCGCATCCTGTTGTCCAAGCTCGAAGAACTCGATTCCGAAGACCTTGAACTGTATGAACTGCTGCAAGCCGTGAAGGCCGAAATAGCCGACTGTCAGCCCGACCGGGTGGTGCTGCTCGACCTGCACACGACCTCGGCCAATGGAGGCATCTTCGCCATTGCCACCGACGACCCAGAGAGTGTGCGCATTGCCAGCGGTTTGCACGCTCCAGTGGTGACGGGGATGATGCGGAGCATCCGTGGAACGACGCTGCATTTTTTCACCAAGCAAAACTTCAGCATCCCCGTGGCGGCAGCGGCTTTTGAGGCCGGGCAGCACGAAGACCCCGTGTCCGTCAACCGTACCATCGCCGCCATCATCAACTGCATGAGGAGCATCGGCGCTGTGCGCCCCGAGGACGTGGAGAACCGCCACGACGAGATTTTGGTGGAGTATTCGAAAAATTTGCCGAAAATCGCAGACCTGATTCTAGTCCACTCCATCAAAGCGGGCGATGATTTTGAAATGTGGCCCGGCTACCGGAACTTTCAGCCCGTGGTCAAAGGCGAACTGCTCGCCCACGACCGCCACGGTGCCATCCACAGCCCTGCCGACGGCCTAATCCTCATGCCGCTCTACCAGCCGCAGGGGGGGGACGGATTTTTTGGTAAAACCAAACGAAGGATTGGAAAGCCCGACCGTAGGAAGGGATTTCTAAGCCTGAGCGAATCCTGAGTGAAAATATTGGCTTAGAAATCCCTTCGGGCTTTCCAATCCGCAACCACCATTCATCATTTTCAAAATGTCAAACGAGCATCTCGACCCAATTCAAGAACCAGAAGAAACAACCCCGGAGCAGCCCGCCGAAGCGGAGTTTGTGCCTGCTCCTGTGGAGCCGGAATCAGTTGTGCCCGCTTTCCAGTCAACGACCCCGCACGTAGAAACCATCCCCAGTTGGCAACAAAACCGCCTCGACCTCTCACCCGTGTACAACGCCGTGGGTGCGGTGAAAAACGAGCTGCGAAAGGTAATCGTGGGTCAGGAAGAAATGATAGACCTGCTGCTGGCCGCGCTTTTTTGTAATGGCCACGTGCTCATTGAAGGCGTTCCGGGCATCGCTAAAACGCTGACTGCCAAGCTGTTGGCAAAGACCTTGGACGTCGGCTTTTCCCGCATCCAGTTCACCCCCGACCTGATGCCGAGCGACGTGGTGGGCACCACCGTGTTCAACATGAAGACCTCGGACTTTACCTTCAACGCAGGGCCGGTGTTCAGCAACATCATCCTTAGAGGCGCAGCTCGACCGTTTCATCTTCAAAATCAAGGTGAAATATCCGGAACTGGAAGAGGAAAAGGCCATCCTGCGCCGCTTCCGCAGCGATTTCAGCATGGCGGTGAAGGACGACGTCAAGCCCGTTTTCAGCGATGCGGGCATTGCGGCTTGCCGCAAACTGGTGGAGCAGGTGCAAATCCGGGAGGAACTGCTCGACTACATCGCCGCCGTGGTACACAATACCCGTGAGCATCCCGACCTGTTCCTCGGCGCTTCGCCACGGGCATCGTTGGCCATCATGAAAGCCTCGAAGGCCATCGCCGCCATGAGTGGCCGTGACTTCGTGACGCCCGACGACATCCGCTTCGTGGCCTATCCGGTGCTGAACCACCGCATTATCCTGACGCCGGAGCGGGAGATGGAGGGGTTTGACACGAAGGATGTGATTGACGATATTTTGAAGAAGATTGAGGTTCCTCGATAATTGTTGAATTGCTACATTGTTGAATTGTTTTTGGCCACAAAAACCAATTTCCAAAATGGTAATGACATGAAAAACACCCGCCGTTCCTTCATCAAGCACGCCGCCCTTGCGGGCATGGCCGTTTCCATCCAGCCCATCCCGTTTTTCACGAGGGGGCTGCCTTCCAAAAAAATCAACGTGGCCGTGATGGGCATCCGAAGCCGGGGCATGGCCTTGGCGGAGAACTTTGCCAAAATGCCCGACACGGAGGTGACCTGGATCTGCGACGTGGACCAGGGCTACCTCGATACGGGCATCGCTGGCATTGCAAAGCTGCAAAACCGCCCGCCCAAAGGCGAAAAGGACATCCGCAAACTACTGGATAACAAGGACTTGGACGCCATCTGCATCGCTGCGCCCGACCATTGGCACGCCCCGGCGGCCATCATGGCGGTGAAGGCGGGCAAGCATGTTTACGTCGAAAAACCGTGCAGCCACAACCCCCGTGAGGGCGAACTGCTGGCCGAGGCGGAGCGCAAATATGGCCGCATCATCCAGATGGGCAACCAGCGCCGCTCGTGGCCCAATGTGGTGCAGGCAATGGACGAACTACACGGTGGCGCCATTGGCAAGGTCTATTTTGCCAAAGGTTGGTACGCCAACAACCGCCAGCCCATCGGCTTCGGCAAAGAAGCGCCCGTGCCCGCTGGCCTCGACTGGGACCTCTGGCAAGGCCCGGCTCCCCGCACGGCTTTTCGGGATAATATTCACCCGTACGACTGGCACTGGTTCAAGCACTGGGGCACGGGCGAGGCGCTGAACAACGGCACCCACGAAATTGACGTGGCCCGCTGGGGCATGGGCCAGGACTACCCCAGCCGGGTGGTGGCCAGCGGTGGCCGCTACCATTTCCACGACGACTGGGAGTTCCCAGACACGATGGTGCTCACCTTCGACTTCGAGGACGGGCGCACGATGACCTGGGAGAGCCGCAGTTGCAACGTACACCCCATCGAGGGCGACGGGCGGGGCAACCTTTTTTATGGGGAAAGGGCACGATGCTCGTCATCGGCAACGGCTACAAAATTTACTCAAACGACAATCCGGTGAAGGTGATCAAGGAGGTGAAGCCAACTGACGCAGCCGCCAATTCCACCAACACGGCCAGCCCGGATGCCAACCTCGACGGGGTGCATATCGCCAACTTCCTCCAGGCCGTGCGCACGGGCAAGCCGCACACCAGCCCCATTGCCGAAGGCCACAAGAGCGTGCTGATGTGCCAACTCGGCAACATCGCCTGGCAGACGGGCCGGGTGCTGAACATTGACCAACGCAACGGCCATATCATCGGCGACAGCGAAGCGATGCGGCAGTGGGGCAGGACGTACGAGCGGGGATGGGAGGTGACGGCGTGAGCGTGGGAGCGGTTGAGCTGTGAGGGGGGGGGAGCGAGTGGGACGTGGACGAACCGCCTGCGCGAAAGAACGAACAATCGTTGCGAACGGACCGGGCGACCGGACGCAAAAGTACGAACAGGTGCTGCGAAAACACGAACTGGCTTCGCAAAACTACGATCGGGTGTTGCGAAAACACGAACTGCCTTCGCAAAAGCACGAACTGGTGCTGCGAAAACACGAACAGGCTTCGGGAAATACGCATCTTGCGAATAGGGGGAGGAAATGGGTGGGCAAATGGCCTTTTTGTCACCAAAATAGTGAGGAAAGGAGATTTTGGTGAAAATGGGGGTGGTGGACTTGATAGTGGGGATACGGTGTGAGGGGTAAAAACCCAGTTCTGGAGGGGCGTTGAGCGAGTAGGAACTATACCGTAGAGACCTGAACCAGCGGTGTGGAATTTTTTGTTTGTATGAAGCTAAAAAAATCCCATTTACCTAATTTGGGGTTTGCCCCCAACCAATTAATGCCAAATATGGAATTCACTTCAGAAGCTACAAATTGTCAATAATCCCCGATACTCCCTGCCAATGGGAATAGCCATGCCATTCACCTCAACATTTTCGGCTGAGTAGGATTCAATCTTAGAAAGTGAAACTATAAATGAACGGTGAATACGCTTGAAATTATTTGAAGGTAGAATATCTTCCATTTCATGTGTACTCATCTTTGGGATGTATTCCTTTTTTGTTGTCACAATTTTGATGTATTCACGCTGACTTTCTATATATAAAATCTCAGAAAATTGAATTTTCACTTTCTTTTTTGAACATTTAGGAATATGAAATCTTTTACTTGCTGGCTTTCTATTGATGTCTGAATTTCGCTTTGCGCAGTTTTTACTTTATTCACTGCTAGTAAAAACCTTTCAAAAGCAAACGGCTTCAATAGGTAATCTGTTACATTCAATTCATACCCTTCCACTGCATATTGATGATAAGCGGTTGTTATAATCACCGCAGGTGGATTTGAGAGCGTTTTTAAAAAAGCCATACCTTTTAATTTGGGCAGGTGAATATCTAAAAAAATAAGCTGGGTAGTAGTATCCCGTAAATATTCAGTTGCCAGTAGGGCATTCTTAAATGTTCCTTGTAATTCCAGAAACGGTACTTGCAAAATATAATCCGATAAGACTTTTGCTGCTAACGGCTCATCCTCTATTATAATGCACTTTATTTTAGACATGGCTTGTAAGATTTATTTTTAGAATAGCTGTGAACATGGTTTCACCTTGTTCGTAAGATAAATGGTAATCTGTATAAAGCAAAACGAGTTGTCGCCTCAAGTTGGAAAGGCCGATATTTTCTTTTACATTCTTTTCTCCATGAAAGATTTCAGTAGAATTTTTTATTACAAAAGTTAATTGTTGCTGATTAGCCGATAAATAAATGTCAACAAACGGCTGATTACTTGTTTCCGAAACACCATGCTTAAATGCATTTTCGACCAATGGAATCAGTAACAGTGGGGGAAGCTGTAGGTTCATGTCCTCAATTTCATACTTAAAACTTGTATGCAAAGAATCATCGTAACGCAATTTTTCAAGGGCAATGTAATCGCTGATGATTTCCAGTTCCTTTTCTGCACTTATGAACTCTCCGCTCGTTTCATAGAGCATGAATCGCAGCATTTTGAAAGGCGTAAAATAGATTCAGGAACTAAGTCGGATTTATCCCTTGCCAGCGAATAAATATTATTAAGTGTGTTGAACAAAAAATGCGGATTCGTTTGTGATTTGAGGTAGATTAATTCTGCTTCCTGCTTTTCAAGGCGCAGTTGTTGTGTGGTTTGTTTTAATTTGAAATTGTCATAAAAAGTTTTACTATTCCAAAAAGAATGTTGAACTAATCCCACCCTGAGCTTCATAAAGGCTCCCTCAATAATTATATCATAGATTCCATCAGGAGTTAAGGTGACTTGCCTTAAAGAAGTATAAATATGTAACAGGATTCCAAGACTCCTCCAACCATATAAGCCAAAGGAAACAATGATTAGGTGTAGCGCAACCAAGACAATGCCAGTGAGGATATTGAAAAAGATAGATGACCTTTTCTTTCTAATGAAAGGCAAGCTGTACTCAAAGAATACAAAATTGGCAGCAACAAGATACACAACCCGCCAAATTTCGTTTAAAGATTTCAGGACAAATAATTCTGGATTATTGAGAATACTGTCAAATAACCATAGCACCAACCAAATGACTCCAACCCATGCATAAAGTTTAAACTTATTCATATCTATTAATGTATTTACCCTTCATTTTCGAGGCAAAGATAGGCAGGTTTTTATAACTTAAAGCTTGTGTGATTGCTAAAACCATGTTGTTCGTTGACCATAATCAGTTGTTCGTTGACACACCGTTCAGCGTACAGGAAATATTGTGGAGGTTTGCAGCCTTTAATCATTAAATGTAATTCTTAAAATGAAAAAAACGACATTAATTATCGCTTATACACTTTTGTTCCATCTTCTTTTCGCTCAACAAAAAGACGACAAGCAACTCGCCATTTACTTTGACAAAATACTTTCGGAGCAATTCAAAACTGATGATCCGGGTATAGCGGCGTTGGTTTCCCGTAATGGGCAGATTATTTATAAGAAAGCATTCGGCATGGCTAACTTGGAATTAAACACACCCATGCAATTGGATAATGTTTTCTGGGTTGCCTCTATTGGTAAACAATTTACTGCGGTGGCGATATTGCAATTGATAGAACAAGGTAAATTGAATTTGCAGGATGAAATCACAAAGTTTATTCCCGATTATCCTACACAGGGAAATAAAATAACAATTGAGCATTTGCTGACACATACATCGGGCATTCATAATTTTTCAGGTATGCCAGACCCTGAAAAAAAGCTGGCATTTGACTGCACACCAAACGAAGTGATTGATTTTTTCAAGAACTTACCGATGCGTTTTGCCCCAGGTACACAATGGGAATACAGTAACTCAGGCTATTTTTTATTGGGTTATATCATCGAAATAATTACGGGCAAACCATATTCAGAATATCTGGAAGAAAACATTTTCAAGCCGCTTGGAATGACCAATTCACTTTACGCTAACAACAAAAGAATCATTAAAAACAGAGTTGGTGCGTATAGTATTGGTGATAATGGTCTTGTAAATAGCCGACCATTGAACCCAATAATTATTTTCTCGGCAGGTGCAATACAATCTACTGTAGAGGATTTTTATAAATGGCAGCAAGCCATTCATTCTTATAAATTGGTTAAAAAAGAAACGCTTGATAAAGCTTTTAAAAGGTATAAATTGACCGATGGAAAAGAAACGGATTACGGCTATGGCTGGAAATTAGGTTACGTTTATGAAAGCCCTTCTATTTGGCATGGCGGTGGTATCGAAGGTTTTGGAGCTACAGAAATTTATTTACCAAAGGAAGATGTTTTTGTAGTCGTTTTTTCTAATTGTGATTGCAATTATCCCAAAGAAATTGCTTCAAGGTTGGCAGCCCTCGCCAGTGGAAAAACTTACGAATACAAAGAAATACCTGTAGAAAAATCATTTTTACAAGGATACACAGGTCTCTATGAAAATCAAAAAGGTCAACAACGAATCATTTCCGTGTCTGAAAATCAGCTGTATTCTCAACTTGGCAGAGGACCAAAATCCATTGTAAAACCATATCAGAAAGACATGTTTTTTTTCGATGACAATGCAATGTTCACGATTGAATTTTCAAGAAATAAAAAGGGAGCAATTGAAAAATTAACAACCAAAAAATTGGATGGAAACGAGGTTTGGGATAAAACTAATAAACCACTCCCGAATCAAAATGGAATAAAAGTAGATGAAAAGATATTGGAAACTTATATTGGTGAATATGAAATTCCATCTATAATGACTTTTTCAGTAACCAAAGAGCAAGACAGACTTTTCTTACAAGGCGAGGGACAGGAAAGATTTGAAATTTTTGCCGATACGGAAAATAAATTCTTTTTGAAAGTAAATGATGCTCAACTTGAATTTGTCAAAGACGATTCAGGCAAGGTTGCGAAAGCAATTTTGAATCAAGGCGGAAGACAATCGGATGCGAGGAAAAAAATAAAATCTGAATTTTATTTTACAATAAAAAAATAAAATGAATGAAGTATCAACGTTCCGCCTTTATCTTCTGAGAGCCATGTATCTCCTCATAGCTGTGGGGCTCGCATTTACCATCTGGCCCCAAATAATCCATCACCCCAAATCGTGGCCACTCTGGCATGGAGTCGGATGTAGCATGCTTGGGGCAGTGTCTATCCTGGCGGCAATGGGAATCCGTTACCCGCTGGCAATGTTGCCTGCACTTTTCTTCGAACTGATATGGAAGTCTATTTGGCTTATCGCAGTTGCAGTCCCGCTGTGGTCCGCTGATCAAATGGATGCTGAAAATTTAGGGACGGCACAAGACTGTTTAGTGGGAGTTATTATACTTTTTGCAATCCCGTGGCCTTATGTGTGGACACACTATGTGAAGAATCGTGGAGATAGATGGAGATAAACTTTCGCAGCCACAAGAAAGTAGAAACACAACATGGTGGACGTGGCCAAGGCAACTTACTGGTACGGCTTAGGCGCTTAAAGTTCAGTTTATTATAATAAAATTAAGTAATTATGGAAAATAAAGTGACCTCCCTCAAAATGACCGCAAGGTTTGCTGGCCTATTGTATCTTATTTGGGTATTAACAGCCATCTATGGCATGGTGTACGTTCAATCGAAAACCATTGTGCCTGGTGATGCTATTGCCACAGCTACAAAAGTGATAGCCAATGAATTTATATTTCGAACGGGAATTATCAATGGTATTTTCAGCAGTATTGTATGGGTTTTAATAGGATTGACCCTACACAAATTGTTCAAACACGTAAACGAGCGTCAGGCTAAATTATTGGTAGCATTAGTCATTGTGCAAGTTCCTGCCAGTTTCATTATGGAGGCGCTCAATCTTACTTCATTAATGATATTTAAAGGCGACATTTTAAAAACATTTGAAAATAGCCAGAGACTAGATTTAGCAATGCTATTTCGAAAAGTGAATAATTACATTACAATTATGTTAGAAATGTTCTGGGGACTTTGGCTTTTCCCATTTAGTCAATTGGTTTATAGGTCAGGGTTTATTCCTCGAATACTTGTGGTATTTCTAATCCTGAATGGGTTAGCATATGTCATACATTTTTTTACGCATATTCTGCTTCCCAACTATCAAGAACTTGTTTTCAAAATCGCAACACCAATTTGGACTTTAGGTGAAATTTCCATAATGTTGTGGCTTTTAATTAAGGGTGTAAAAAATAGTGTGGTGTCAACTGAAAAACAATAAATGCAACAAAAACGACACAGATGGTTTCGAGGCAGCTTCCTCGCTGGCCGAAGGTTTTCTTTTCAAAATTAACAACGGCAGTGCTGGTTCGGGTTTCCTCCCATGGGGGCGAGGCCCGAACCACAGAGGTTGTATGATTTGAGCGGGTTAATTTATTGTGGGTATCAAAAGCGATAATTCACAACAACAAACGCTTAACTTCACCACCTCATTAAGAGCCTATCCGAAAATCCCGCTGGCCCAGGGTCTTTTTTTAAAAATTAGCAACGGCACCGCTGGTTCCGGATTCCAAACCGGACACCACTATCGGCACGTCTCTGACGTGCGTATGTTTGAAATTTCAGCCAGCTACCTGCTGCTGGCACACGTCTGGTGACGTTGAAAAAGTGGTATCCGGTCAAGAGACCGGAACCAGCGGATAGCAACTGTTTAATTTTAAAATTTTGATGCTTTACGACGACACTAAAAAAAGTGCATCCAATTTTTACAACCTTTTATTGAAAATAGGTTCCATTTCAAAGCGATTTGGTGGCTGATTGGTCATTTCAAGTCCTCCTTTTTTCCAACCATCAAAATTTAAGTTTTATGCAAAAATTTCAAGCCATCATTTTCGCTATGATAGCGATGTCGTTCACTGGCGTTCCATGTACCAACGAAATGATTTTGGAAACAAAAATTTACGGCACTTGCGGTTGTGGAAATAATGTGGAAGCCGACCTGAAAATCGAGCTGACTATCAATCCTGACCATAGTTTTCATTATCGAAACGTCTCGAATCCTTCCAAAAAAGTTGACGTGAAAGGTCATTGGTCAATGAACAGCAACATGGTCGTTTTGAAGGGCGATGACGCCGAAAGCACTTTTCATAATGAATGGAAATTTGACAAAAACCAGCTCTGCATCCAATCAAGGAAAGGACTGTATTTTATCCGGCTTTGTGATATTGAATCGTGCAATTAGCTTGGGCTGTGAGTTTGTGGAGAATTTTTCGATTGCTGTAAGTCTTCCACTTGCTGTAATAGCCACAGCTTCATTTCTTGAATTAAAGCAGTAGTTTGAACAGGTGTTGAGCGAAGTGGCACTTGCGATGAGTATCCACTTCTTTCCACAAAATGCCCTACCTTTGGAGAAAAAAGGGATATGGCCGCAGCCACCGCAAGCAAGCAAACAAAGCAGGTTATTTCGGAGAACATCTTTCTCTTGTCCTCCAACGATGCGAATGTGCCATCCGGCAAAGTCTATAAGGTGCTGAACCGCAAGGACATGTGGTTCATAATCAACAAAAATGGGCAGCGTGTCCAGTTGGATGAAGTCAATTGGAAGTGGGAGCCAAGGGACGAGGTGGTACTGTTGGTGAAGGTGCTTTCCTCCGTGCTGCAGAGCATCGAGGCCGGGGAAGTGTACAGGGTGTACGACGATGCCAAGCACGACGAGCGGTACATCCTCGACAAGCACAACGAGAAGGTGCTTTTTGACAAGAACATCTTCAAATGGGAGGTGATATGACGGCTTTCCTCTTCCTTGCGTTGCTGCTCACGAGTAAAAATGCAACAATTGCCATTGGTGGCATCATCATATTGGCCAAGGTTTGGGAGAAGATACGGCCCGTTGTCATCGCCAGGTCGGAAAATGGGAAAGCTTTTCACTTTGGGGTATCCCATTCCACTAAACGCAAGAATATGATGCCGCTCACGCAGGATGGCATCGAAGGATTGGAGGTGGAGGAGGATACCTGCTATGGCCTATGCAACAAGCCTTCCGACGTCAAGGCCGAAATCGGAACCATCACACCTGAAAAGGCAAAGCAAATGATAGAAAGCCTACCGCCAAAAAAGCGGGCAAGAATTGAAAAAAGAAGGTAGGTCTCAAATCCACGGGCGATGATATTCCCGCTTGCCAACAATCTTCGAATCAAAGCACGGCATCGCTGGTTGCACTCTCCCCAAAGGGGCGAGTAGACCGGGTGCCACTATCCAAACGTCTCCAGACGTGCGTGTGCTTGAATTTTCAGTCAACTACCTGCTGCTGGCACACGTCTGGAGACGTTGGGATAGGGATGTCCGGTCTGTCCCGACAAATTGTCGGGAGTAATCAGCGGGGTTGTTTCCTGTTCACGAAGTGACAAAGTGCTTCAATTGTCCTATTTTTGCCCGGCTAGCATCGTTTTCCCAGGTCACTGCGCAACCTAGTTTCGTGAAAATAAGGAAATGGGTCGAACAGTGGAAAGGGTGAATGGAGGTTAGTAAATGGATGAGAACCGAACAACATTTTTAAACTAATCATTAAGACATGAAATCATTTTTGACAATTGCAATCATCACGTTTTCCGCCTTTTGCTGTAAAGCCCAAGTCTGGCAAATGCCCAATTCCATGAACGCTGATACCTATGGACTTCAGGTTAGGAATGATACCGTTATTGTTAGCGGCTTGAATACTTTGTCAATTTCGTACGACAATGGCGCAACCTGGACAGGGATAATTTCCAATCTGCCAGCATCGCCTTTTGTAAGGGATGTACTTTGGGTCAACAGCAGGTTGTTCGTGACGATTTTGTACAAAGGCATTTGGGTATCAGACAACCTGGGCCAGAGTTGGCAGCAATTTGATGGAACAACGATTCCCAGCAATGGCCCAACTGAAATGGGCACCGACGGCACGTCCCTGTTCATTGCCGATGTCAATGGATTCTTATGGAAATCACCTTTGAATACGCCCAATTTGACCAAGGTTTTGACCGTAAATGGTTCAGTTACTGACATCTCCATTGATGATGATGACCATATCTACGTTTCTACCGTTCTGCAAGGTGTATATTATTCAACTGACCATGGAGCAACGTTTACGCAAATCAGTAATGGCCTTCCGCCAATATCGCCTACGCTATATTCTGAAGTACAATCAATAGCATCCAATGGGGATGGCGACGTTTATTGTGGCGTCAGTGGTAAAGGCGTGTTTAAATATAACGCTTCATCAGGTACATGGGAGGCGAAAAACAATGGCATTGAGGAAATTGCCAATAATATAGGCACTTCCTATAGAGGCTTGTATGCTTTTGATGATAATGTGCTTTTTGGCGGAATTATTCACCAATATATCTGCGGGTCAAAATGTGCCAGTTTATAAAATAGCACTTAGTTCTTCCAGGATTTTCGTTTCCAAGTATTCCGTGAAGTACCGTACTTTCGAAGGACTGTTTACTTCCGCCAGTTCAGAGGCTTTAGCTAATTATGATATTAAGGTCTATCCAAATCCAGTACAAGACTATTTGGATATTAAAATAAACGATTATCACGAAACGGCAGCAATTGACATCGTTGATTATTCGGGAAGAACTGTCTTGGCCAAGGAAATAAGTTCCATTGGAGCATATAAACTGGATGTGTCAGGTTTATCCAAAGGGTTTTATGCCATTCGGATAATGAAGGATGGTGCCCTCATTTCAAGTGGGAAATTCGTGAAAATATAATTGCCTGCTGGCCAAGTTCTGAAAGAAAAAAGGGATATGGCCACAGCCACCACAAGCAAGCAAGCAAAGCAGGTTATTTCAGAGAACATCTTTCTCTTGTCCACCAACGATGTGGATGTGCCATCCGGCAACCTCTAAGGTGCTGAACCGCAAGGGCATGTGGTTCATAATCAACAAAAATGGGCAGCGTGTCTCCTGTTTATACACTGCTTCACCGTACTATCGTGACATCGCCTTTTAGGAAAACGTCCATCAGCCGGTTGCCGCAGGCCATTACGGTGGCTTTTACATACCAGACATAAACGGTGGATTGCATCTGCGTTTCCCGGAAGATACCGTCCCAGCCTTCGGCAGGGTCGAAGGCAGTAAACAGCGCATTTCCCCAACGGTCGAAGAGCCTGAGTTCAAAGTGGACTATTTCCAGGTTCTGTCCTGGAAATGCTTGGAACAGGTCGTTGATACCGTCCCCGTTTGGTGAAAAGCTGTTTGGGATGTAGAAAAAATCTGTCTTGTGGTAGTCGGCATCTGGTACCACCTGGATGGAGCGTTCGATGGATTCGCAGGCATTCTGGATTTGCACTTTATAAGTTCCAACGTTGGTAACTGTCAGCCAAGGCTGGTGCGAGCCGTCGGGCCAAGTCCATTCCACTTCTTCAGGCTGTCCGGATAGCAGCAGGGGGTGCAAAGTCACTTCTCCTGCTTCGCAACGGAGCGTATCATTCACCGTCAGTAGTTCCAAGGGCAAGCTTTCCAGTACCACGATGCTTTGCGCCAGCCCGCATCCGTTGGCATCTTCTACCAGGACGGAGTGAATTCCTCCCGAAAGGTCTTGGAAAAAGGGACTGGTTTGGAACGGCTGGTTATCCAAGGCGTAGCTGTAAGGCCCAGTCCCGCTCAACGAGGTGACCTGAATGGCACCATCGTTGGTATCGTGACAGGTTTTTTCAGCCGAAAGCTCAAACGACACGGCTGGCAAGGCGCTCACATGCACTTGCACCAGGGAGTCACAGCCAGCCTCACTGACAAGCATAAAAATCCTTGTGCTATCAACCGGAATCTCAAAGCCGTTGAACCCCGCAGTTTCCCCTTGGCAAACACTTAGCTCCAATTGCGTCAAGAGCAGCGGTGAAAGAGTCACCGTCGTAACCACTACGCTATCACAGCCAAACTGGTTGCTTACAACAACAGTAAAACTGCCCGTGTCCTGCACCGTGCAGGCGGTTGCTTGCAGTTGGGTCAGGTCGTTTTGCAATTGCGTCACTGTCCAGGTGGAAGAAGCGGTGCAGCCATTCGCATCGCTGACCGTCACGCCATAAGTGCCACCTTGGGTGATAAGGATTTGGGGGGAAAATTCCCCGGTAGTCCAAAGGTATTGTGCGTAGTTGCCGGGTGTTGCCAGGGTTGTTTCATCGGTTTCGCATAGTTGGTTTGCGCCCAGTATTTGGACGGTCGGTGGGTTAGGAGCGGTCACCGTTTCCGTGGCAATGCCCGTACAACCGTTGGCATCGCTGACCGTCACGGCGTAGTTTCCGCTGCCGGAAACCGTGATGTAAGACGCCGTTGAGCCGTTTGACCACAGGTAGTTGGCATAGGCCGAGCCTGCATCGAGGGTAAAGGTGCCATTGCAATCTTGGAGCATGGGCAAGATGTCGGGCGAAAGCCCTTGCCCCACCACCAGCGTCTGCGTGTCGGAGGCGGTGCAGCCGTTCGTATCGCTGACCGTGACCCCGTAGGTGCCAGCTTGTATGACCGTTATGCTTGGCGATGTCGCTCCGGTGCTCCAGTTTATCAGGGTAAGATTACCAGCTACTGAAAAGGAGGTGCTGTTGCCTTGGCAAATGCTGCTTGCACCGGCTATCTGCACTTGCGGCGGTGCCGGGATGCTTACTGTTGCGCTACCGTTGCCTGTGCAGCCTGTCCCGTCGCTGACGGTAACCGTGTACATGCCGTTGGTGGCCACCGAAATCGAAGGCGTAGTGGAGCCATCAGACCAGAGATAGCTGGCGTAACCCGCCCCGGCATCGAGGGTGGCGGTGCCATCGCAAGCGGAGGTATTGGAAGCGATGACTGGCAAAAGCGAAGTCCCTACGTTCAAATCTTGGGATTGGGTGGCCGTGCAGCCATCGGCATTTGTCACCGTCACCGTATAAGTGGCCGCTTGTGAAACCGTGATGCTGGCAGTGGTGGAGCCGGTGCTCCAAATGATTTGGGGGAAATTGCCGCCCGTTACGCTGAAAACGGCATCCCCGCCGCAGATGCTGGCCGGGCCGCTGATGCTGGGCGTGGGCAGGGGAAGCGCCTGAAAATCGCTGCTGGCTGTGGCTGTGCAGCCGTTCGCATTGGTGGCTGTTACGGCATAAGTACCTGATAGGGAAACAGGGATACTGCTGCCTGTGCCGCCGTTCGACCATGTATAATTGGTAAAACCATTTGTTGCGCTCAAGGTCGCCGAAGTTCCCAGGCAAGCAGTTGCGGGACCTGAAATGGTCACCTGTGGCTGTACAGGTCCCGGAACCAAATAGGTTGCTGTTCCGGAACATCCGTTGGCATCCGTCACGGTGACGGTATAACTGCCAGCGGCAAGGCTGGAAAGGTCTATCGTGGTAGCACCATTGGACCAAGCAGTATTGAACGTCAAGGGAGATGAAACGGTCAGGTCAATGCTCCCATTGGGGCTTATGCAGCTTGCATTGCTGGAAGACACGGCGGAAATAACTAGGTCGGCACTTTCACTTGGCACAACGTAAGCACCAGTAGCTGTACAACTGTTGGCAGTTGTCACGGTGACGGTGTAGTTTCCTGCTGCCAGATTTTGGATAGTTGGTGTAGTCGAGCCGTTTGACCATAGAAAACTATTGCCTGTAATGGGGAGCACTTGAAGGCTGACAGCACCATTGTTCTGGTTGCAATTGGTCGCGGAAATATTGGGCGTAAGCAGTGGTGCGCTGCTGTTGTCAGCTACTGTCGCACTGGCAGTTGTGGTGCAATTCCCTGCTGCGGTCACCGTCACCGTATAAGTGCCCGCCTGAACGCTTTGCAAGTCCTCCGTCGTCGCTCCGTTTGACCAAGAAAAAGTAAAGTTGCCCGTTGGTGTAGGCGTTAAATCAATCGAGCCGTTCGCCGAGGTGCAAGAGGTATTGGGCGCTGGCGAGGCGGCGAGGCTAAATGTGGTGGCGTTGTTGGCGACAGCGGCGGAACTTGTTGCGGAGCAACCATTTGCGCCCGTCACTGTGACGGTGTAGGTGGCTGCTGTCAGGTTCTGCAAATCTTCCGTTGTTGCTCCGTTTGACCACGAAAAAGTAAAGCTACCCGCTGGCGAAGGCGTTAAATCAATCGAGCCGTTCGCTGAGGTGCAAGAAGTGTTGGGTGTTGGCGATGCAGTAAGGCTAAATGAGGTGGTATTATTAATTACGCTGGCCGTGGCCGTTGAAGTACAACCATTGGCATCAGTTACCGTGACGGTATAAGTGGCTGCTGTCAGGTTCTGCAAATCTTCTGTCGTAGCTCCGTTTGACCAAGAAAAAGTAAAGTTCCCCGCTGGTGAAGGCGTCAAATCAATCGAGCCGTTCGCCGTGGTGCAAGAAGTATTGGGCGCTGCCGAAACAGCGAGGCTAAATGCGGTAGCGGTATTGGTGACAGTGGCGGAACTTGTTGCGGAGCAACTATTGACATCGGTTACCGTGACGGTGTAGGTGGCTGCGGCGAGGTCCTGCAAATCCTCGGTGGTCGCTCCGTTTGACCAAGAAAAAGTGTAGGTGCCGGACGGCAATACGGTAATATTGATGGCTCCGTTGTTTTGACCGCAGGAAGTTGGGGTTGCATCGGATTGTACATTTGGCAGGTTAGTATTTTGGGGCACGTCATAGCTACCACTAGTGGAACAGCCTACTGCATCCGTTACTGTAACGGTGTAGTTGCCTTGTGGCAAGCTCCCTAAATCTTCTGTGTTGCCACCATTGGACCAGCTAAAAGTATAATTCCCAAAAGGAACTGGACTTAAGTCAATGGCCCCGTTGGGTGTTTGGCAGGAGGTATTTGCAGTTGTGTTTGCATTGAGGGTGATAGGCGATGTGTTGTTGTCCACCAAGAATTGTTCCGTAGCAAAACAGTTCGAGCCTAAGGTTACGGACACCGTGTAAGGGCCAGGTGAAAGGTTTTGTAAATCTTCCGTCGTGGCCCCGTTTGACCAACTAAAATTGTAATTGCCCTGTGGAGTAACGACCAAGTCAATACTGCCATTTGCGGCGGTACAGGCGGTATTTGGCATTGTGGTCCCTGACAAGTGGATAGGGATAGGAGTATCACTTACAACAGCATTTGCATTTGTTGTGCATCCAGTGGAGCCAGTCACCGTGACATTGTAGGTGCCACTGGGCAGGTCGGACAAATCCTCCGTAGTCTCCCCGTTTGACCAAGCGAAACTGTTTCCGTTGGATGGCGAGACGGTTAGATTGATACTTCCATTCCCTTGTCCGCATGTCTCCGGCAGCGCTGCTGTGTTGGCCAATGGTGAACTGGGGTCCAATCCTATCGAATAGGTGGCAGTGGCGGTGCATCCGGCCCCATTGGATACCGTGACGGTATAACTTCCTGTATTATTGACGTCAATGGAAGGCGTGTCGTCACCATTGCTCCATTGGAAAAAGGCAAAATCGGAACTGTTGGTCACCTGAATATTCCCCACACCTCCCTGACAAATGAACGGCGTGCCAGACAATATCGGCGGGCCGATTATGATAGGTGAAATCTCGATGGTAGCTGATGCCGTGCAATTGGTGGCGTTGGAGGCGGTGACCGAATAGGTGCCGGGCGAACTGACATTGATGGTGGAAGTAGTTTCCCCACTCGGTGCCCATTCGAAATTATAAAACGGGCCGCCTTCTACACTTAATTCAGCGTTTTGTCCCGCACACATGGCCGATGGGCCGACGATGGTTGGCTGGTTGACCGCAAAGAAGGTCACGTTGACATCATCTGTGGCTGTACAGCCAGCAACGGGATTGGTCACCGTTATGGAGTAAATTCCTGGCGTGGTTACGCTAATGTTAGGTGTGTTTCCACCGTTGCTCCAAGCATAAATATCGTCAGGATGCGCAAAGGCTGTTACCACCACCGTTCCTCCTTCACAAGCGTGTTGGGATATAAAAGCGTTCACGCTCGTTACGATGGGTTTAAGGTGTGCTACGCCCAGGCCAGTACAACCATTGTCATCCGTCACGCTGACAACGTATTGCGTGTTCTCGGCAGGAACGGTCTCGGTCTGCCCCGTTCCTCCTGTGGACCATTGATAGGTATAAGGCGGCGTGCCACCCGAAGGGGTGGCGGTTATCGAAATCATATCTCCGAGACAGTAGGTGTAATTTGGTGGTTCATTTGTAGTAACCTCAATATATGGGCACTGCGCCGTTATTTCTAATGCAATAAGTTGACTAAAGAAAATCACCAGCAGAGTGATGCAAGGAATAAGATTTTTTTTCATAAAATTGGATCGTTTATACCAGTGAATTGCAAGTTTGTGTGCGGACTTGATTTTCGCTCGAAATCAACTTCCAGCTACACGCAAAAAATGCAAGCAATTCTTGTTGTGTTACCAGCAGTTGGATTTAACCGTAAAATAAGCGGGTTTGAACCCTATCGACATTTTAGAACTTTCCGAACGGGTTGTTTTTAGCTCCCAATGAGGTGATGAAAAGGGCTGCGACATATTTATGCTTCCAGCCATTAGATTGTGGGCAAATCAAAATTAAGCAAACCCATAATTCAGGGCCGCCGAAGGCGGTGATGAGGGGAGGGAGTAACAGGGAGGCGGAGGCAAGAGGGGGCAATCTCTATCCTTATTCCAGCAAAGAATTTCATCAATATTAAACGAATTGGTGGAAAATGAAATTTTGCATGTCGTTGACGACATCGTCAAAAGTGAAGGCGTCCGATACCATTGGTCTGGTATTTATTATTTAACCCAAGTTGCGGATCACCTCCCATCTGGGAGGTGATGGTTTCGTATATTTAAAACAACTTCCCCTGCCCCTTCACATCAAAATCAATCGTATCGCCAGCGTGAAACTTCTTGTCTGATTCCTCACTTGGAGGTTCCGGCGACTTAGACCCCACAGGGGCAGGCTGCCCACTGTTTACCCCCTTGGGGCCAACTGTCGAACTGCCAACTGACTCCAACTCTTTTACCCCCAACAGCTTCTGGTCGCTCAAGCGATTGCCCGCCGCCTTCCAGCCCTTCACGTCCATGAACTCGCCGAGGCTCACCTCTCCGTCTAATTTTTTGCCCTTCACCTTCACGCTGTACTCGATGCGGGGGTTCTCTTTTACGGAGGCAAACAGCAGCTTCGAGTTCTTGTGGTCACTTATAAAGCTGAATTTTTCGCCCAATTTGGAGGTCTCGATTTTGAAGCGCTTGACCATCGTCCATTCCTTGTTGCCGTCGAAATACACGGCGTTCACTACCTGCTCCGGGTCGAATTTGCCGATGTAAAGCAGGGTGTTCACGTCGTAGCGGCGGGTCAGGTCGAGGTCGTTGAGTTCGTAAGTGCCGTCATTGTAGAGGCACATCACCAGCACGCCCGTGTCGAAAGCACCGAGGTACTTGCCCCGCTCGTCGGTGTTCAGCCGGCCAGAAACCTCGTCCATGTAAACCTTGATGGCGCCGATGGTGCTTTGCCCGGCCTCTTTAAGTACGACTTTTTTCACCGGGTATTTCGTCACGGTGTTGCCCTGCGAAGCCCGCCCCTTGATTTCGAGGTCGGCAAAAGCGAAGTCGAAAACCTTGATGCGGGCGGGGCTGGCGGGACTGAGTGTGATGCTCACAAGTTCCGCCTCGCCGTTCGGATTCACCGAAAAATACAGCGTCTTGGAGTTTGGGTTGCCCATCGTCAGGTCGTACTCCTTGTCACGGGTGATGGCGGTGACGTTGAAGCGCTTGGCTTTGCTGACGCCGCTTTTGGCGTCCACGTAAATCATGTTGTAAGTGGTGCGCTCGTCGGCTTTCTTCCAAACGTCCACGTGCAGGATGTCCTTGCCCACGAAGGTCTTGTCGGCGATGCGCGTCACGACCATCTTGCCGTCCTTGCGGAACACGATGATGTCGTCAATGTCGGAACAGTCGCAGACAAACTCGCCTTCTTTTTTAAGGCCCATGCCCACGAAGCCTTCCTTGCGGTCCACGTAGAGCTTGGCGTTGTTGGCCACCACCGACGTGATTTGGATGGTCTCGAAGCCTTCGGCAATGGTGGTGCGGCGCTCCCGGCCCTTGCCATATTTGTCCAGCAGGTTTTGGAAATAGGCGACAGCGTAGTCGGTCAGGTTGGCCAAGTGGTGCGCCACGTCCTCCAGTTCCTCGATGAGCCGCTCGATAAGTTCGTCAGCCTTGAAGCCGTTGTATTTCGAGATGCGCTTGATGCGGATTTCGGTCAAACGGGTGATGTCGTCGTCCGTCAGTTCCCGGAAGAGTTTCAGCCGCTTGTCGCTGTCCTTCGGATTTTCAGACGGGGTACTCACATATTTGCGAAGCTCCCGGTAAATGACGGCCATCACCTCCTCCCAGCTTTCGCATTCCTCAATTTGGTGGTAAATGCGGTTTTCGATGAAGATTTTTTCGAGGCTGGCGAAGAGCCATTTCTCCTCCAGTTCGTGCCGCTTGATTTCGAGTTCCTGCCGCAGCAAGTCCTTCGTGTTCTCGGTCGAAATGCGCAGGATTTCCTCCACGTTTGTGAAAATCGGCTTGTCTTCAACGATGATGCAAGCATTGGGCGAAATGCTTACCTCGCAGTCGGTGAAAGCGTAGAGCGCATCTATGGCCACGTCGGGCGAAGTGCCGGGCATCAGCTCGATGGCGATTTCGACCTCGGCGGCGGTGTTGTCATCAATCTTTTTGATTTTGATTTGGCCTTTCTCCACCGCCTTGCCGATGCTCTCGGCGAGGGAGACCGTGGTGACGCCGTAGGGCAGTTCTTTGATGAGGATGATGTGCTTGTCGGCCTTCTCGATTTTCGCCCGCACCTTCACCTTGCCGCCTCGCTGTCCGCCTTGGTAGTCGTTGACGGTGATGCTGCCCCCGGTCATGAAATCAGGGTAGATTTTCACGTTTTTGCCCCGCAAAATATCAATGCTGGCCTTGCAAAGCTCAATGAAATTGTGCGGCAAAATCTTGGTGGAAAGCCCCACCGCAATGCCGTCCGTGCCCTGCGCCAATATCAGCGGGAACTTCATGGGCAACGAAACCGGCTCCCGCTTCCGACCATCGTAGCTCACCGTCCAGTTGGTGGTCTGCGGGTTGAAGGCCACTTCCAGCGCAAACTTGGTGAGCCGTGCCTCGATGTAACGGGAGGCCGCCGCCGAGTCGCCGGTGCGGAAGTCGCCCCAGTTTCCTTGGGTATCAATGAGCAGTTCCTTTTGCCCCACGTTGACGAGGGCATCGCCGATGGCGGCGTCACCGTGCGGGTGGTATTGCATCGTGTTCCCGATGATGTTGGCCACCTTGTGGTAGCGCCCGTCGTCCTTTTCGTACATGGCATGCAGGATGCGCCGCTGCACGGGTTTCAGGCCATCTTCGATGGCTGGCACGGCCCTTTCGAGGATGACGTAGCTGGCATAGTCGAGGAAGTAGTTCTCGTACATGCCGGAGATGGTGATGACGTGGCCTTCGGTGTGGGCGTTGGAGCCGTTTGAGCCGGGTGTGCCGTCGGCGTTGCTATTTGGTGATGTTGCCATTTTTTACTTTTCAAAATCTGAATTCACCACGCGCTGCGTGGTGAATTCAGATACTTTAGGTTTTTGTTGTCAAAATATTAAAGTGTGAAATGTGAACGCGCCGCGTTCCAAATTGGAACCACTGCGGGGTTTGGCAAAAATTACCGCAAAATTAACAATTCTTGCTTTTTTTATTCAACAAAATGTTTTTTAAAAAGAAAAATTATTTTTATTTTTTGTTTTTAAAATGCCTTAATTTGTGTTAAATGTCAAAGCCCTGACCATTACACTTGCCAATTTCCAAAAATATCTTTCTACCTTTCCCCAACTTTTGAGAAAAACGGAACAAAGTACCCGCAACTACGCAGCAATCATCCGTCACCTCACGTTGTACACTGGTGAAACAGGCAGTGACGCCGGGAGGGGCACAATCAGCAAACTTGCATGGATATTGCATTAACCTTCATCTCCGAGGAAAGCAACCTCATCGAGGCCTGCCTCCGCAAAGAACGCTGGGCACAAAAGGCGCTTTACGAGGAGCATTATCCGAAAATCATGGGCGTTTGCCTACGCTACGCAGGCAACCAAGATGAGGCGCTCGACATCATGCACGAAGGCTTCATCAAGGTGTTCAAAAACTTGCACCGCTACGAGCCAGGCACTTCGCTCAACTCTTGGATCCGGCGCATCATGGTGAACACCGCCATTGATTACTACCGGAAAATGGTACGCCGCCGAACGGAGGACATCGAGACAGCCTACGACCTCAGTGTACCCGATGCCGACGCACTCTCGCAACTCACGGAGCAGGAAATCCTGAAATCCGTACAGGAACTGACACCCGCATACCGGGCCGTTTTCAACCTGTACATACTCGAAGGCTACTCCCACAAGGAAATCGCCGATTTGCTGAACATCACGGAAAGCACCTCTCGCTCTAACCTCGTAAAAGCAAGGACAAAATTACAGGAAGCGTTGCTCCGCAAGAACCCGTCCCTCGGCGCAAACGCAGTAGATTTGAAGACGCAATGAATACAGATAAACACCTCGACGAGCAGATTAAGCAAGCATTGGAGAAGTTCCAGGCCAAGTACGATGGCCAGGCTTGGGAGGCATTTGAACAGCGCCTTGACCAAGATGCCGCAAATGCCAACCCCTCTGGCGCAAACACTCCGTTCGACGATGTGATATCCGGTAAACTCAACAGGCTCGAAGTGCCCCTCGCCACCAGCGACTGGAGCATGATGGAGAAGATGATAGAGGCGGACGAGACCGCCGAACTGCTTGAGGACGAGGCAGGTGTGGACAACCTCGTGTACGAAAAACTTGACAAGTTCGAGGTGGCCTTTCAACCACACCACTGGCAAATGATGGCCCACCGACTGGAAGAAGAGTTCTTTTTCCGCTACCACCTGTTGCGCTGCAAGGCTGCCGAGGCCGCCCTGATGCTCCTCCTGCTGCTGACCATTGTGCATTACACGCCAGTGCTCAACAACTATCCCGATGGCAATTTCAACCAGCCAACCCAACCGCTGCAGCCAAGTGCAGTTCCATTAGATAAAACAGGTTCACCCAAGTTAAAATCACCAGCAGCAACTCAGCCTAACGTGCCGATTGCAGCCAGTACCCCGGCTTCGACAAAACATAAAATTGTTGCCCCAAAATTAAAAACCAAGAACATTCCACCCGTGGAGGCCATTTCCCCAGCAACCACTTCGGATGCTTATGATTTTAGCGGAAATAACAGTATAGTCGAGGCGCTTCCTTCGCTCCCACTTAGCCCAGTAAGTGCATTGGACGCTCCAGCTACCATGTTTGAGTCTATGACTGAGCAGCGGTTTTTGAAAAACACCCTGACCACCCCCGGCATGAACGACGATGCCCTCGACAAAACAGCTTTGTTAGCCTCGCTGGATCCCCAGCCGGTTCAGTCGAAGTACGCGTGGGAAGTGCCACAGCTTCCGCAACGGGTTTTTGAAAAGCAACATCAACTGCGCTTCAACATCTTCACCAGCACGGATTTCGCATACGTTTTGACACCGCCCAACAAATACAGTGTTTTCGATACGCTGATTGCGACCGACCAAGACACGACCATGGCCAGTGGCTATGGCGGCGGCATCACGGTAAGCTGGAAAAAGGGCAAATGGGAATTCCAGACGGGCGGAATCTATTCGTTCAAACGGTACATACCGAACACGCCGGTTTTCCTCTTTGAAACGGTCAATTACTACATCAGGGAGGAGTTCAATGGCGTACAGCTCGACATCCTGCAAGTACCGCTCAATGTCGCCTACCACTTCAAAAACGAGGGCAAGTGGCGGATTTACAGCAATATTGGTGTCTCCGGGCATTTCATCACGTCGTCGGTATACGAGATAAAAACCAATCGCACCCCTTCGTTCAGCAACTTTGCCATGCTGCCCACCCCCGCCGGACTCCCCGATGACAACAAATCCATCCGGGAGGAGAAGGAATTCCCTGACGGCTTGATAGACGGTGGCAGCATCCACGACAATTTCTACGCTACGGCCAACCTCGGCCTGGGCATAGAGCGGTTCGTTTCGCCCCGCTGGAGTGTGTTCTTCCAGCCGAACTACCAGCACCACCTCCTCACCGACGGCATCGGTGTGAACGGCGAGAAGCTCTACAATTTATCATTTTACCTGGGCACCAAGGTCAGCTTGAAATAAGGTCCTGAGTCTTCCAAAGCTCAAGCAAACTGGTTGACATGCGCTTCGTTGAATGCGGTGATGTTCAGGGTCATGTCAAAATTTTCACCGGTTATCCCATCCAGAAATGAAGCTCGAAAATAAGGGTACACCTGCCTCGCAAGTGCTTTGGTGTAAAGTTCCGAACAAATGGCAAGGGCCAACTGGGCTGCACCGCGGCCATCATTTCCCCAGCCAAAACCGTGGATGGAATGGGCTTTGATTTTGAGGCTTTTTTCCAGGTTTAACAATTTGTCGTTGAGCCAGACTTTGGGCGGGATCGCTGCAGCGCTTGGGTAACGGACGCCACGCAGCCGGACGGCGGAAGGGGGTGGTTTTTTCATAGTTGGTTGTGTTTTGAAGAAAAATTCAAGCTAACCTATGGAATCGGGACGTATTGCACAAAGAATTTTTTTTGGTATGTTTTGTATCGAAATCTCTGAAACCAATTTCTCCAAAAATAAGCGTACCTCTCGACTTCATCGAACCATTTCATTAGGTTTGCTACTCATCAAAATCACTTGGGCCATGAAAAAGCTATTTTCCTTCCTCCTACTTTTCTCCATCACGATTTTTTGGGCGAATGCCCAAACCAACATAGTCTCCATCAACCCCGTGGCGGAGCAAGTCATGCTTGGAAATTACGACCCTGCGGCCTACACGCCCACCGTTGTCATCAACCACCCAGACGACCTCGTGCCAGCCATCATCGCTGGCATTTCGCCCGACTCGCTCAAGTCGTACCTGCTGAAACTCAGCACCTTCGAGAACCGCAACACGGGTGCCGACACGGTGTCGAACCTGACCGGCATGGGTGCGGCAAGGCGCTGGGTACACCAGCGTTTCTCGGAAATCGGTGCCCAAAACGGCGGTCGGCTCATCCCGTCCTACCTCCAGTTCGACATGGACATCTGCGGCATGGGCCAGCACCGCAACGTCTTCGCCGTGCTGCCCGGCATTGATACGAGCGACCACGGCGTCATCCTCATCGAGGCGCACTTGGACAGCCGCTGCGAGGTGCTGTGCGACATCAACTGCACTGCGCACGGCATGGAGGACAATGGCAGCGGCACCGCCCTCGTCATCGAACTGGCGAGAATAATGAGCCAGTTTGCCCTTGACCGCACCGTGGTTTTTGTAGCCACCATCGGCGAAGAACAGGGGCTTTACGGGGCCGAAGCTTTTGCAAAATATGCCAAGGACAAGGGCATCCCGCTCACTGCCGTTTTCAACAACGACGTCATCGGCGGCATCATTTGTGGGCAAACATCTTCTCCACCCTCCTGCCCCGGCTTCAATCAGATTGACAGCACGCAGGTCAGGCTGTTTTCGCAAGGCAGCTTCAATTCCAAGAACAAGCAACTGTCCCGTTTCATCAAGTTGCAGTATCAGGAAGAAGCGCTCGCCCTGTCCGCCGTGCCGATGATGGTCACCATTATGTCCGCCGAAGACCGCACTGGCCGTGGCGGCGACCACATCCCGTTCCGACAGGAAGGCTTTGCAGCCATGCGATTCACCTCCGCCAATGAACACGGCAACGCAGACGTCTCCAACCCCAACTACCACGACCGCCAGCACACTTCCGATGACTACCTCGGCGTGGACACGGACGGCGACCTAGTGCTTGATTCTTTCTTCGTGGACTTCAATTATTTGTCGAGAAATGCCGTCATCAACGGCGTGGCAGCGGCGATGGCCGCCATAGGGCCAGTGTCGCCGGACCTCAACGCCAACAAGAGTGCCGACTCGGTTTACGTGGACATCATAGACCCGCTGAATTATGGCCTGTACCGGGTTTTCGTGCGCTCCACCACCCATGATTTCGACAGCCTTTTTACCACCACGCAAACGCATTTTGTCTTCGCAAGGCCGAGCGGCACCTTCTTCGTCAGCACCGCCAGTGTGGACGAAAACGGAATAGAAAGCCTGTTTTCGAGGGAAGTGAACCCACCAGTGGTAAACGCCACCGGAGAAGTAGTTGCGCAGGAACTGCCCGCCATTGAGCTGCTCCAAAATCGCCCAAATCCCTTTGATGAGGCGACCATTATTTCATTTATGGTAAACCGGAATATGCCTTATAAAACAGCTTATATGGCCGTGTCGGATATGCAGGGCAAAATATTATGGCAACAGGATTTGCAGATAAAAAACGGCATGAACGAGGTGCTGTACGAGCATGGCTATAATGTGACGGGCGTTTATGCTTACAGCCTTGTGGTGGATGGAAAGGTGATGGGGGTGAAGGAGATGGTGTTTGCGAATTAGGCGGGAAAGGATTGGAAAGCCCGACAGGGATTTCTAAGCCCTGTGCTGCGAGTCCCTGTTAGTAGGTGTTTTCAACATGGAAAATAGGCTTTTTGTTAAAAAACAGTAAGCTCTGCAAATAGGCTGATGATAAAGGAGGAATCCCCAAAGGGGGGTAAAAAACGCCACGGACGCAGCTGCTTCCGTGGCGTTTTTTTTTGAGGCGACGAGCAGTTTGGGCACCTGTCTGATGGCACTAAGTATATAAAGTGACTTATGCGACCCCAAGTTCCTTTAATCGCTGCACATGCGAAGCCAATGCATTAATAAACGTTGGTTTAACGATATATGGATAACCATATTCATGCGCTGTTCGCTCAACAATGGGCGCAATATGGCGATAATGCACGTGGCAAATATGGGGGAACAAATGGTGCTCAATTTGAAAATTAAGCCCACCAGTGTACCAGCCCAAAAAGCGGTTGTTCCTGGCAAAGTCGGCGGTCGTTTGAAGCTCGTGTACGACCCAGTCGTTCTCAATGATGCCTTTGCTTTTTTCCAAGGGCTGCTCCACGCCTTCCACCACGTGGGCCAACTGGAATACGATGCTCAAAATGACGCCCGTCACCCAGTGCATGATGAAAAAACCTGCCAGCACCTGCCAAACATTGAAACTGGTCATCAGCAGCGGCAAGCCGATGGTGGCGAACAGATAACCTGCTTTAAAAACCACCAGTTTCACCACTTCGAAAGCTGGATTGCGACGTTGGCCACGGGTCAAGCCTTTCTTGTTGAAATCGTGCAACTGGGAGAAGTCCTTCACCATTTTTGACAATGTCATCAATCCATAAAGGAAGAAGGCGTACACATGCTGATACCGGTGCATTTTCAAGGCCGGTGCATGTTCGCACAGGCGAATAGGGCCTCGTGAATCAATGTCACCGTCCATTCCATCTATGTTCGTGTAAGTATGGTGCAAGACGTTGTGCTGTACTTTCCAGTTGAACACGTTGGCACCGAGGAGGTACATATTGGCGCTCATCAGGTCGTTCACCCAGCGCTTGCGGGAGTAGGAGCCGTGCGCAGCATCGTGCATTACGCTCATGCCAATGCCCGCCTTTCCCACGCCCATGATTATCACCAGTGGCAATGCCAACCACGCGCTCATTGGAACAAAAAGCAACAGCACAAATGGCAGCAAATAAATGGCCAGCATGGCTGCCGACTTTAGCTTCATGTTCCAATTGCCTTTCGGTGAAATCGCTTTTTCCTTGAAATAATTATCCACGTTCGTGCGCAATGCAGTGGCAAATCGTGCCTGCATTTCATCGTGGCTCTTAAATTTTATATTCCTCATCTTTAAATTGATTGTTAATTGATACCCAAAAGAATAGGATATGCGGGCAAAAAGCGGAGCAGAACTTATTTGTCAATAAGCATTTTCACCACAATAACCCCCACCTCAAATCATCTGCGTATGTGTTCAAAGGCGCAGCGTCATGTTGCCAATCGCCCCATCAGCCAACTGTGAATATTACGTGCGTTTTGGTGCTTTTTTCACCGTGATCGCCATGCCGTTCATATCAGAGTTGTGCAGCTGCTCGATGGCATTCGTTGCCTCGTCTTCGCTGTCCATTTCCACAAAACCAAATCCCCTGGACCTACCGGTCAGTTTGTCCACCATAACCTCTGCAGAACTTACACTGCCGAATGCGCCAAACATCCTGAGCAGCTCTTCGCTTTGAGTTGTGTTGTTGAGCTTGGAAACGAAAATGGTCATAAGCTGAATTAAAAAATTTGATGAAAAGCCCTTTCAATCCTGACAAAGAATGCCCTCGAACCGCCAACGCCCAGAGGAGTTTTGGCTTGAGAAACCACGCTCTCATGTTAGGATGAAAACGGAAACAATAAAGATTAACGGGAAATTTTAAGTCTTTCGACCTTGAAAGGAAGGAAGAGGAAAAACCTTTTTGCTAATTTAATTGTCAGCGCTAGGCCGGGCTCACATGAACCCTACTGAACTGCAAACATGCAGGCCAACATTATAGTTGTACAGGGTCAAATATAACTGGACATCGCAAGCTGGCGAGCGATTATTTCTTCGATGCCGACAAATCCAGCAGTTCCACCTTCCTGAAATGAATCGGGTGGCTTTCGCTCTGCAACGAAATCGTGCCGCTGGTCAAGGGTTTGCCATCCAGCTTTACCGCTGGGTCGTAATTGTTGACCACACCGCCACCGATTTGGGGCTTGCTGTATTCCATCACCACTTCCCCTTCGAGGATATGCTGGATGAGGGAATCGCCCAGCACAAGGAATTCTGCCGTCACCCACTGTTCGCCGTGGTAAGTCTTGGAACGGGAGTCAATGCAGTGTGCCGTTTCCAATTTACCGTTGATGTTAACGTGCGTGCCTGGCGTGCAGAGGTTGGAGGTATGGCGCTCATCCTTGCCATTGCCGCCAAGGAACTGTGCTTCGATGGAAATGGGGAAGTCCTGGTCCTTTTTCATGCTGGCGGCAGACTGGCCGTGCAGCATGGCCCCGCTGTTGCGCAGCGCCCAACCCTCACCGCCGGGTGCCTGCTCGCCCACAAAGCGGTACTCCACTCGCAGCCGATAGTGCGAAAACGGTTTTTTATAAAACAGGTGGCCGTACCGACCGCCAAACTCCTTGTAGCCATCGTAGCCGACCTTAATCATACCGTCCTCCACGGTGAAAGTGTTCTGGTAGTTGTCGTTGAGGTCGTAGCCTGCAATCTTCAGGTCCCAGCCGTCAAGGTTTTTTGCCGTTGAACAGTTGAATCCATTGCTCCTTTTGCGAAGCGGATGAAGCAACCGAGGCCGCTTTGTTGCAACCATTGCCAACAGCGATGGACAATGCCAAAAAAATGAAAGCGAACTTTTGACTGCTCATGTGAAGCGATTTATTTGAAAAATTATTTCCATTACTTGTACGCCTTCAGCGCCTTCTTTTCCGACTCCGTAGCTGGCCGCAAAGTGATAGCCGCACCACCACCATTTGCCAGCGCAATTTTCAGCACCGTTTCCCTTTTCACCAGCCACGAGTTGATTTGGTAGGCCATCGGGTTTTTCTCCCAATTCGCATCAGCGGCATCGGCATAGACTGTGGCGATGTACGGCGTTTTTTCATCCAAAAAACTGAGCGGCAGCGTGGCAGTGCGGGCGTTCTCGTCGGTGATGGCACCGATGAACCACTCGTTTTTGCCCTTCGCCTTGCGGGCAACGGAGAGGTAGTCACCTGGCTCGGCTTCGAGGTAGCGGCTGTCGTCCCAGTCCACCGCCACGTCCTTGATGAACTGGAAGGCGTCGAGGTGCTGCTCGTAGATTTCGGGCAGGTCGGCGGCCATTTGCAGCGGGCTGTAGATCGTGACGTAGAGGGCGAGTTGCTTCGCAAGCGTCGTGTGTACCTGCTCCTTTTTGTTCGGGTCGAAGTAGTTCAACTTGATTTGGAAAATGCCCGGCGTATAGTCAATCGGGCCACCCATCGAGCGGGTGAAGGGCAGAATCGTCTCGTGTTCTGGCGGGTTGCCCACGCTCCAGGCGTTGAACTCGTTGCCACGGGTGGCCTCGCAGGCCAGCCAGTTGGGGTAGGTGCGGTGCAGGCCAGTGGGCCGCACGGGTTCGTGGGCGTCGAGCATGATTTGGCGCTCGGCGGTCTTCGCCGCCACCCGGTTGAAGTGGTTCACCATCCACTGCCCGTCGTGGTGCTCGCCACGGGGGATTATCTTGCCGACGTAGCCAGTCTTCACGGCATCGTAGCCGTATTTTTTCATAAAATCATACGACTTGTCCATCCAGCGCTCGTAGTTGGTGACCGAGCCTGAAGTCTCGTGGTGCATGATGAGCCTCACTTTTTTTTGCTTTGCATACGCTGAAAGTTCGGCCACGTTGAAGTCAGGGTAGGGCGTTACGAAGTCGAAAACATCCTCCTTCCACTTCCCAAACCAGTCTTCCCAGCCTGTGTTCCAACCCTCCACCAGCACACCATCGAAGCCGTGTTTGGCCGCAAAATCAATGTACGTTTTCACCCGCTGCGTGGTGGCGCCGTGCTTGCCAGAAGGCTTGAGCGTGGCGGGGTCCCAAGTGGAGGCGCTCTGCGTCCCGGCGTAGTCCCAAGTGGATTTTCCGACGTGCATTTCCCACCAGACGCCGACGTACTTGGTCGGCTTTATCCACGATGGGTCGGCGATTTTGGAGGGTTCGTTGAGGTTGAGTATCAACTTGGAAGCGAGGATGTCAGTTGCCTTGTCGCTGACGACGATGGTGCGCCAGGGTGTCCGGGCGGGCGCTTGCAGGTAGGCTTTGTTGCCCACCGCATCAGGCACGAGCTGCGAGGTCAGCTTGAACGTGATTGTATCAATTTCGAGGTTCATGGCCGGGTAGTTCACCAGCGCAGCCTCGTGGATGTTGAGGTAGAGTCCGTCCGCCGATTTCATCATCAGCGGCGTTTGCACGAAATTGGTGCCAATGGCTGTTCGGGCGTGAATCTCGTTAGCCACGCCGCCCGCCAAGCCGTTTACCTCGCTGAGTTTGGTGGTGTTGTACTGGAACTCATTGCTGTCGTAGTCGCCGGGAATCCAAAACGTCTTGTGGTCGCCCGTGAGGTCGAACTCGGTTTTTTCGTCCAAAACAATGAAGTGGTTGAGGCCCGGCTGCGCCGGAAATTCGTAGCGGAATCCCAACCCGTCGTCGAACAGCCGAAACCGGATGACGAGCCGACGGTCGTCTGCCACGGCTTGTTTTAGCGTCAGCGCCAATTCCTTGTAGTGGTTACGGATGCTTTTGGTTTCGCCCCAGACCGGTGTCCAGGTTTCATCAAAAACCGAAGAGTCCACCTGCACGACCATAAAGCCTTGGCTGAAGGACGGCGCATCTTTTATTATCACGGCCATGCGGCTGGGTTGCACCACTTCTTTTTTGCCAAAAGACAGGCGGTAAGTCGGCTCGCCCGCAGTGTTCAGGGCAAAAGTGAGGGCCAGTTTGCCGTTGGGGGAGTGGATGGTTTGGGCAAAAAGGGAAATTGAAAAAAGGAGAAAAACAGCTAGTGAAGTGAGTTTTTGCATGGCAATTTTGTTTAACAGCAAAAATAGGAAATGGCAGGTGCATTGAATTGAAAGAATTGTGGGCACACTATTTTCCAACAGGTATTTTATACATTTGACACCTACAAATCTTCATCAGCAATGAAAACAACCCGTACCCATTTCTTCGCCACCGTTCGCAAAGCCTTCAACCTCGCCCTTCGGGCAGAAAAGCTGCAAACCGACACTGCCGAGGTCATCGGTCAGGCCAAGGAAGCAGCAATCAGCCGCCGCAAGTTTTTGAAAATTCTGGCAAAACCCTGCTGGCGGGTGCCATCGCCCCAAGTTTCATCATCAACCCTTCGAGGTCGTTCATCGCCCCGTTCCTCGGCGGCGCAGTGCCCCGCATCGTCATCGTCGGGGGTGGCATCGCTGGCCTGAACGCCCTGCACCACCTGAAAAAGCACAAGCTCGACGCCACCATTTACGAGGCTTCCAACCGGACCGGAGGGCGCATGTTCACGGTAAAAGGGGCGATGGGCGAAGGCACCTGGACGGAGTTTGGCGGCGAGTTCATTGACACCAGCCACCAGGAAATGTGGGACTTGATCAAGGAGTTTGGGCTGGAAGACATTGACTACGCCCAAGAAAGCGAGGCCGAATTGGAAGCCGAGGCATTCTTCTTCGAGGGCAAGCACCGATCGTTGGAGGAAGTCGTGAACGCCTTCCGAACCTTCGCCCCCCGCATGGCCGCCGACATGGAAAAGCTGCCGGAATACTCGGAAATCAACTACCGGAACAAAGACCCATTTGTCAAGAAACTGGACGAGATGAGCCTCTGCAAGTATCTCAAAAAAATAGGAGCAAAGGGCTGGATAAGAAAGTTCATCGAAGTGGCCTACGAATCGGAGTACGGCCTGTCGGCAAAAGTGCAGTCGAGCCTGAACCTCACGGTGCTTATTTCGCCGGATACCGCCGACGGCCATATCGCCCTTTTCGGCGAGAGCGACGAGCGCTACAAGGTGCGGGGCGGCAACCAAAGCATCCCCGACGCATTGGCCAAGAAATACGCCACGCATATCCAACTCAACCGCCCGCTGGAGTCGCTGCGCATGGACGGCACGGGCTATAAGCTCCACTTCGGCGGCATGAGCGAGGACGTGAAGGCCGACTACGTCATACTCGCCCTGCCCTTCACCGTGCTGCGACAACTGGATTTCCCCATCGAAATGCCTGCCATCAAGCGGGCTCGCATTGACCAACTCAGTTTTGGCACCAACGCCAAACTGATGCTGGGAATGAAGTCGCATTTCTGGCGCAAACAGGGCTACGGCGGCTTGGTGTACAGCGACAACGGCATCCCCAACGGTTGGGACAATGCCCAGCTACAAACCAAGGACAGCGAGGCGGCTGGCCTGTCCATCCTATTCGGCGGGCCATCGGGCGTGAAGGTCGGCGAGGGTACCCCCGATGCGCAGAAGAACATCTTCCTGCCAAAATGGGAGCAGATTTACAAGGGCGCCACGGAGCAGTTCAACGGCAAAGTGGCCCGGATGCACTGGCCCAGCCACCCGTTCACGCTTTGCAGCTATATCTGTCCGACCAAGGGGGCAGTTCACGAGCCTCATCAGGGCAGAGCAAACACCGGTGGGCAACATCTTGTTTGCCGGGGAGCATTGTGGCGGCGATTCGGCGGGCTTCATGAACGGCGCTGCACAGAGCGGACGAGAGGCAGCGGAGGAGATTTTGAAAAGGTTGGATTGAGGGCTGTTTAGTTTCAACCTTTGTAAGGCCCAAAAACTTATCCCCGTTGAAATGAATCAAATGGTCAGGATTTTCGGCAATCCAAACCTCGGTTTCCCAAGCTATTTCCGTTGCCCATTTCCGAAACTCAGTTTTGGTGAGAAATGCGGTGACAAAGATGATGTCCGCCGTACAAGCAGCCGTCAATCGCTTCAATTCTAACATTCTGACCTCGCTGATGGAGCCGCTGCTATGGACTGCTTCGATCAAATAAAGCCAGTTTTTGGTAGCATTATAAGCGATGATATCCGGCAATTCATCATGCGCCAATTCAAAGAAATTCAGCGACCTTAGTTTTGCTTCGTCAATATGCAACAGTTTATTGGCCGTGTCGCCAGTATAAAGTATCTCACAGCCTTGGCCATATCGGGGCAAGAACTCCTCGATAATGGCCTTCTGCAAATCGTTGTGGTGCCCCAGAGATAGTTCAAGTAGTTTGCCGTTGGACAATTTTACGGGTACTTTATCAATCGTTCTTTTCCGAGCAAGCAGGTCTTCCAATGCCTCTCTATCGGCCATAAACTTTGTTAGGTTTGCCGCCCAAGTTTTTGTGCCATATCTGTGAATCAAGTTCTTGAACTCGCTGTTCAAGCTATATCCTCTCGTCGGGTCGTTGGTGGCAGCGGTCGGCTTGTCGGAACTGTTGAGCACCAAGCCCGACAGCACTAAAAGCTTCAAATCCTTGCGCCGAATATCATCGTCAGAGCCAGACGATATGGTTCTCCCGAAATGCTGGTTGATGAAATTGATGATGTCCCTTGTTTTGAGGAAACGAGCATCTGATGCTTCCGACCAAGCTGCTGTCACACCTGCCACCGCCATAAAAGACATGGCCATCCGTTCCAGCTTGCGCTCTGTCTTGTCCGTTATCGGTATTCCGACCGACACCAATATATCAATTGCGTCCTCCAAGAGTTGAACGACTTGAGTCGGTTTCTGACTTTTTGAAAAATAGGACATTAGAAGAGTTGCATTTGTTTTCCAGTTGGCGACTGGTGGACCTCCAGTGCAATATCCTCCGCATCTACTGTCTCCTCCAAGTACGCCCTGACCGACTGGGCAAGCTGGTAGGCCAATAGCGGCGGCACTGCATTGCCTATTTGGTAGTATTGGTTGGTCTCCGTGCCCGCAAACTCGAACCAATCAGGGAAGCTCTGCAAACGGGCGGCTTCCCGCACAGAAATCCTGCGCCTGCGGCCTTCACCCGCTGCATATCGCCCGTGGGGGCGGCGATGTTCCGACAGGTCAAGGTCCGGGCGGGCTTTTCCAAGTGCAAATCCCTGGGGTTGATGCAGCTCGATGCCTTCTCGTACTTGGCGACATAAACATCCATCGAAGCGGTGAGTATCTTGCTCTCGTCCACAGTGCTGTCCACCATATCGCCGATGGCCTCCCCGGCAGTCACTTTACGCAGTTGCGGCTTTGGAAAATGGAACTTCGCCTTATGCCCCACCACGAACAAGCGCTCCCGGTTCTGCGGCACACCAAAGTTCACCGCATTCAGCAGACGGTGCTCAATGCGGTAGCCCATGCTGCGTAGGCTTGCCGTCACCTCGTCCAAGTACCACTTGTTGGAATACATCATACCCCGCACATTCTCAAACAGGAATAGCCGAGGCTGCAATTGCTCCACCGCCTTAATGAAAATGGGGAAACCGTTCCGCTCGTCCGACATTCCTTTTGATGCCCGCCCACACTGAACGGCTGAAGCGGCCCGCCTACACCACGTCAAATCCTTCCTCGATACCGTACCAATGTCCAATTTTTGCGTAAAACAATGCCCTATTAGGTTGTTGTTATAGGCTCGACAGCTTTTTCGTCCATCTCGTAACCCACACTGTGGAACCCCACCGCCTCGAAACCCAGCGACAAACCACCACAGCCAGCAAACAAGTCCAACATTTTGAACGATGAGTTGGGCTGGGATACCAGTTGATTGTTTATCTGTTCGATGTAAGACATGGAGGTGATTTTGTGGGGGCTAAGATAGGTGTTTTTGGTAAAGTTGGGCTTACACAGGGTGGCCCAAGGCCGCGATATAAGCCCATGTGACAGTAAAAGCTGTCAACAAGCGGGGATTTGCTCTTAGCTATTTCTCAAACTCCACGATATATTCCGACATGTACTTGCCCAAGTCGGCATACTTGAAAAACAGCCTTGCCTTCTTGCCAAGCCGGAGGCAAGTGTGCTTGTTGGCCACGTCTTCCGGCGTGTTCATCGGTTGAAGCGAGGGATACCAAAGGATATGGCCCGGCTTTTCCACCAGCAGTTGGGGCGTGCTCCAGTCCTGCGAATGGTTGCCAACGCCAAAGTCCTGCTGCGTATTGAAAGAAATGTACAGGCTGCTGCCCTGCCACGATGTTCCAGTCACCTTTCCCATCAGCATCACCCAACAGTTGAGGTAGGTATTCCAACTGACGGAAGGCCCCCAGTGGAAGCCGCCTGTGGGAGAAGATGCAGCCCCGCCACCTTCTGACACTGGGATTTGCAGCGATGCAATGGGCTTGCCGACGCCATCCCACGGTGCATTGAAGCCAGTGCCGTCCCAACGCAGTGCCTTGCCTTGCGGGTTGTCGAGGTCAGTAAGGCGGATGCGGGCCACGCTGATGCACTGACCAGCCCACTCCGTGGTGCGGTCGTAATTGGAAGCATCGTAGGTGCCGGGGTAGCCGTATTCCCCGTAAAAAAGGTAGAGGTACTCGCCGATGGCCACTGCCGAGGGGTCGCCGACGCCCCCCGCAAAAGTCTTCGAAGTGTTGTGCGGCTTCAAAATCATGCGGGGCTGTTTGTCCTCGATGAAAAGGCCCTTGTTTTCCCAGCTCCAGCCGCCGTCCGTTGACTTCATCACGCCGATGCGGCAAACCGCTGCTGGCGTAATCCTTTCGGTCAGGCCAAGCGGCCAATCTTTGTCAATATAGCCTTCGCCCGTGGCTGCGTCATAAGGCAGGGTCTCTGGGTAGTTTTCGTTGTGGTAAACGGCGTACAACGTGCGACCAGTCGCATCTTTGGCATCCTGATAAACAGTTTCAAACCAAACCGCACCGTGCAGCCCCGGCGTACCGAGGGGCGCATTGGGAGGCATCCGAGGCTCGGTAAAAGCCGCCGCCGGACTGCTGAACGCCTCGTCGGGATCTTGGCCATTGGCGAATTTCAGCTCACGGGAAGGGCCTCCCCAAACCGGGTCTTCACCGTACTTGCCGGGGAAAATGCGAAACGTGTCGCCAATCCACGCTTCGGCCATGTTGCAGTCCACGAAGTTGTTGAAATGAAAAGTATCGATCGCCGTAAGTGTAAACTTTGGCGTGGTAGCGGGGGCATTTTCAGCCGCTTCTTTTGTCGTATTTGGTTGGCAGGAAAACAGGTTGGCCAGGATGGCCAAAAAACCGATGAATAGCAGTGTTCGCATATCAGGATTGTTTTGGGTAAAGGTATTTTATTTCAGCAAATTGCCAAGACTGGTTTGTCAAAGCGGTCGGTTGAACAAGTTTGGCGAACCACAACATTTTTTATCAAAACCTTAACCCATTTTAGAAATCCAAATGAGGGGCAATGTGGTATGTTAACTGTCCAGTTGATGAACCTCATTGTTGCATTTTGAACATAAAGACAAATTGAACCTTAAAACTTGAATAGCCTATACGGAGAGAAACTACCTGACCAAATCACTTGTCAACCATGCGTAGAATAATTGCCATCCTAGCTGCTTTTGCAGTGCTACTCTTTTGGGCAAGCCCTGCCACCGCACAGTATTTTGGGAGGAACAAGCCCAAGTACGAAAACTACGATTTCAAGGTACTGCAAACCCCGCATTTCGAGATTTACCAATACCTCAACAACCCGGAACTGGAGCAAGCATTGGCCAATCAAGTCGAACATTGGTACACCTTGCACCAAGCGGTGCTGGCCGACACCTTCGCACAGCGCAACCCACTGATTCTTTACAACGACCATGCGGACTTTCAGCAAACGAACACCATCGGCGGGGAAATCAGCGTGGGAACGGGTGGCGTGACGGAGGCGCTGAAAAACCGGGTCGTGCTGCCCATCGCCATGTCGAACGAGCAGACGAAGCACGTGCTGGGACACGAACTCGTACACGCCTTCCAGTACAATATGGTCATCAATGGCGACAGTACCACGCTGCGCAACATCGGGAACCTGCCGCTTTGGATGGTGGAGGGCCTAGCCGAATACCTGTCCATCGGGAGGACGGACGCCAACACCGCCCTCTGGATGCGGGACGCCGTGCTCAACGACCGAGTGCCCACCCTGCGTGACCTCAACAAGCCTGAGTTTTTCCCGTACCGATGGGGGCAAACCTTCTGGGCATTCGTGACCGGACTGAAGGGCGACGACATCATCCAGCCGCTGTTCATGACGACGGCACGGGAAGGCTTCGACGTGGCCTGCGTGAAGGTGCTGGGCATGAAGGAAAAAGAACTTTCCAAACTTTGGGTGGACAGCATCAAAGCACATTTCGGCCAATACCTGGGCGACAAAAAAGAGCGCTTCGTGGGCCGCCTGCTCATCGGCAAGGACGGCCCAAAACAGGGCAGGCTGAACATCGCACCCGTGCTGAGTCCCAACGGAAAGTATGTCGCCTTCCTTTCGGAAAAGGATGTTTTCGGCATTGACCTTTTCATCGCCGACGCCGTTACTGGCAAGGTGCTCCGGAAAATCCACAGCAGCACGAGGGAAAGCCACCTTGACGACCTCAGCTTCATCGAGAGCGCTGGCACTTGGTCTCCCGACAGCCGTGATATCGCCTTCGTGGCAGTCAGCAAGGGCAACAACGTGCTGGTTATCAAAGACTTGAACGGAAAAACCAAGGAGACTTTCGACATTCCCGGTGTGCCCGCCTTCGGCAACCCTGCATGGTCGCCAGACGGAAGGAGCATCGTGGTGGCCGGGCTGGTGAACGGCCAAGTTGACCTCTTCCAAATCCAATTGTCCAGCAAGAAAGTAGAGCGGCTGACCAACGACCGCTATGCCGAGATGCAGCCCGCCTGGTCGGCGGACGGCAGCCAGTTGGTCTTTTCCACCGACCAGTTGGCCTTTGAAAAAGGGGCGGCCAAATGGACGTTCAACCTCGCCATCCGCAACATGGCCACGGGCATTACCACTGTCACCGATTTTTTCTACGGCGCCGACAACCTCAACCCCGTCTGGGACAACGAGGGCAACATCCTTTTCCTCAGCGACCGGGACGGTTTTCGCAACCTCTACCGCTACGAACCCGCCTCGGGCAAGCTGCTGCAAATGACGGATTTTCTGACGGGCATCAGCGGCATCACCCCCTACGCTCCGGCGCTTTCGGCCTCGACCAAGGAGACCCGTGACCGCATCATTTTCACGCATTACATCAATGGCGGCTACAAAATTTACCGAGCAAAATCGGACGACTTCATCAACCGGGAAGTGGCACCGGACGCAGTGGACATGACGCCCGCCCAATTGCCGAAGCTCAACCGCATGGCGCCGGAGTTCGTCAGCAGCAACTTGGCGCAGTTGAACAAGCTGCCTTCACTGCCCGATTCCGTCATGCGGGGCGTTCCGTTCAAATCCAATTTCAAGCTGGACTACATCGCTGGCGGCGGCGGCATTGGCGTGGGCATCGGCAACACCTACGGCGGCCCCGTGTCTGGCATCGGCGGTGGCGTGGACTTCATTTTTGGTGACATCCTTGGCGACCACCAAGTGTATGCCAGCGCATTTTTGAATGGCGAAATCATTGATGCAGGCCTTTCCACGGCCTATTTCAACCGCAGGCACCGCTTCGGTTGGGGCGTCGGGCTGTCGCACCTGCCCTACCAAAGTGGGCAGTACGGATACGTTGGCCTGGATACGCTACCGATTGACGACTCGCCCGACCTCCTGTTCGACCACTATGTTTTTGACCAAATCAGGACGTTCGAAAACAAGCTGAGCCTGTTCGGCGAGTACCCGTTTTCCAAAACGTTGCGCCTCGAGGGAAGCGGTTCGTTTGCCTTTTACAACAACCGCATTGACCGCAATGACCTCTACTACGACGGCATTGGCAACCTCGTTTACCAAGACCGGGAAAAAATCAGTGAGCAGGAGGCGGGCGTGAACCTTTTCAAGGGCAAGCTCGGTACGGTGGCGTTGGGCATCGTCGGCGACAACTCCTATTTTGGCATGGCCTCGCCCTCGAAGGGCTACCGTTTTCGACTGAGTGGCGAGCGCTATTTTGGCGACGTCAACCTGTACAACGTCACCGCAGATGTTCGGAAATACTTCTTCGTGAAGCCCTTCACCTTTGCCGTACGGGCCATGCACTACGGTCGTTACGGCCCCGACGAAAATGCTTTTTACAACCTTTACCTCGGGTATCCGTGGTACATGCGGGGCTATGAGTACAGCAGTTCTTATGAAATTTTGGAACAAAATGGCCGCTCCGTGGATGACCTCTACGGCAGCAAGATGCTGCTCGCCAACGCCGAAATACGCATCCCGTTCACTGGCCCCGAACAGTTGGCACTGATAAAAAGCAGGGCCTTGTTTACCGAGCTGGCCTTCTTCACCGATGGCGGCTACGCATGGGACGTTTTCGAAAAACCGAAGGACGACAGACTGAGGGAGTTCAACCTCGACCCATTGTTCAGTGCGGGCGTGTCGTTGCGCATCAACCTGTTTGGTGTGTTGGTTTTAGAGCCATACTACGCTTGGCCGCTGTTGAAGAACACGCACGGGTCGTTCGGGCTGAACATTGTGCCGGGATGGTAAACTGGGCGGGTTGCATTGGCAAATCGGCGCTGGAACAAGAGTCTCCCGATTTGTTCCGAAAATCTTTTCGACTCCGATGAAAATAAGCAGTTTGGCAAACTTACACCTGTCAGGGACAGGCGAATATCCGGTTCAAGTATGGAGACGTTGAACCAGCGTTGTGGGGGAAGACCCTACCCCAGCGGTGAAATGGGCGGGGCCGGAGGTCTGGCAATTTGATTCTTGACCCATATATTTCGCTATATTTACACCAAAAAAGCATCACCTAATGAAAAAGGGCATTATCCTTCTATTCGTACTCTTTGTTGCTGCCTTGACGAGTTGCACGTCAACCAAACAATCCTCAGACACGAGCAGCAACATAAAACTCAAAAATGACATCGAAAACCCAGGCCAAAACAAGACCTTGATTGACTACCTACGCCATGAATCAGGTGTGCAGATAATAGGGAGTGGTAGCAATGCAAGTATAAGAATTCGTGGTTCAAGTAGCCTCAAAGGCAGCAATGAGCCACTTTTCGTGGTCAATGGTAGGGCGTTAAACGGCGGCTTGAGCGAGGCTATTCAACTTGTGCCAACTCAGGAAATCAAATCTGTCCGGGTGCTGAAGAACGCCGACGAACTGAGCTTCTACGGGTCTCGGGGGGCAAATGGGGTCATCGAAATCTTAACGAAATAGGGGCGTTCAACCCGGGATTGCCCGCTGGTTCATCCCGAAAGCTTTCGAGATGAACCAGCGATGCCGTTTTTTTAATGACAGACCCTAGGCTAGCGGGTATAAAAAAGGCAGGTCAATCAACCGCCAGGCGAAGACTCCTGTTTCGGCGGCCAATGGTAGGAAGCGTATCGCCAAAATAATCTTCGTAAATCTCCAGCAACGAATCATGGAACCCCCAGCCCATGCCGGCAGTGTTCAGCACGACCTGTTGGCAGCGCTCCATGAACTGTGCTTGCAGCTTCTCCGCTTCGATGATTTTGGTAGCCTGCGCAAAGGCATTTTCCGCCGACTCATAAAACACCATGTCAATATCGCCAAATTCATTCGTGAAGTCCACGGCGCACTCCACCCGGTACAGTATCAAGTCTACCAAATCGGTCTGGAACACGGCCACGTTCTTAAAATCGGCAAGGATGCGCCTGAGCTGCGACGCCTTGGGGTTCTTGGGATTGCCGCTCACCAATGAATAAAACTGCCCTTTGATGGATTTCTTGTACTCGGCCAGCACACCGCTGCGACCATCCTTTTCGCCGTACTCCATTTGGTAGTAGTGCTGCACATCCTTGAACCGCTGGAACAATTTGCCCAACTCCGCCACCAGTTCTTCGGGACTTAGCAGTGCCATATGCTTTTCAAATTGCCGTTGGGAGAATTTTTTGCTCATTGTTTTTGCTGGTTGATGAACATTGAGGGGCAAAGGTAAGAATGCCGATATTGCATGGCACTGTCCTATAAAAAAATGAGCCAGCCGCCAGCAAGACTTTCCACCCACCCCATTTGTTTTTATCGCCCAAAATTGCTCAACTTCGCCACCGACAAGAAAAGCGGTGGCCGTGCATGGTTTCGCAGCCTACCGTCCGCCGTCCACCGTTTACCGACACAACCATCAAAAATGACCGAACGTACCCGTGCCCATGAATCCAGGGCAGCCATTCAGCAACTGTACATCTCCATGCGGCACCTGTTCATCCGGGGCGGTTACAAGCCGTTGGGGGTGAGCGGCGAGGCCATGATTGAGGCACTGATGGTGCTCCGGCCAGAGATTTACGGTGCCATCTCCGACCCGGAGCGGGTGGAGTTGGAGGGGCTGCTCTACATCTTCCAGCGGTTGCCGCAGGGCATCGAGGAGTGCCGATACGTGCGGCTCATCACGAGGGAGGGCTTTGAGGCGTCGGGTTTCCAGGCTATCGTGCCGCCCAAGCGCAGGCGCAACTGCTACCGGGTGGACGAAGAACAGATGTTCATCGAACTGACCAATGGCCGCTCGGACATCTACGACGTTCTGACGCACCTCACTTTCCTGTACATCGAGGCGGAGAAGATTCGGCGCAACAGCCTCGACCCCCGTGGCCGCAAGAAGCGTGACTGGATCAACCTCGAACAGGTGATAGAAAAGGAGCAAGCGGGCGAACCCATCAACCGGGAGGTGGCCTGCACCTACCTGAGCGGGCTGCTGGGCCGCACTTTCGAGGATACGCTCCATGCCGTCAAGCGCTTCGAGACGACAAGCCGGGTCAACAGCCTTTTCCACATCGTATATTGGATGGGCAAGCTTTCCATCGAGGAGGCTTTGGATAAAAACGACCGGGAAATCACGTTCTCGTCGGCGCTTCGGGAAAAAATCGGCCACCACATCTTCGGCAGTGCCTGGGCAGATGGCATCAAGCAATTTTTGCACAAAAAAGGCTGGCTCGACCGTCCCATCCACATCATCAGTTCCAATCCGCACAGCGTCATGAACTGCCTCTACGCCTTCGGGGCCACCAACACCAACCCTGGAAGTAAGGACATGGAGGCGCTTGCCCGGGAACTCAGCCACGACGACAGCCGGGAGCTTCGTCAACAGGTGGTGGACTATGCCGCCCGCAACGGCATGTACCAGCTCGACGATACCAGTGGCACGAACATCACCGTGCAAATCATTGACACCCAACAGGTTAAGCCGGAAGGAATTGCCCCGGAAGTACAGTGGAACGCCGCATTGGTGAAAAAAGAAAAACCCCTGCTGCTGGTCATGGACTATGCCTTCGGCGAACAGGCTTACGAGGTAATGGACGAGCTGTTGAAGCCATTCGAATGCGGAATGCGGAATGCGGATTACGGATTGGGGGCCAGCAATTTGGAAGTGGCTGCATTGAACAATGAAGCAGACCCTGACCGCAATCCGCATTCCGCAATCCGCATTCCCCTGAACGTGGCCTCCATCTCCCTTATGGGCAAGGCGGGCATCCTGGAAGGTGGCAAGGGCGACATCATGGTGCCCACGGCGCACGTCTTCGAGGGTACAGCGGACAACTACCCGTTTGTCAACGATTTTACGAAGGAAGATTTCGAGGGCCACGGGTTGCGGGTAGGTGAGGGCACAATGATTACCGTCCTGGGAACTAGCTTGCAGAACAAGGACATTTTGCGGTACTTCCTGCGCTCCTCGTGGCGGGCAGTCGGGCTGGAAATGGAGGGGGCGCACTACCAAAAAGCCATCCAAGCGGCCTCCAAAATCCGAAAGAACATCAGCGAAAACGTGGTGCTGCGCTACGCCTACTATGCTTCGGACAACCCCTTGCTCACTGGCCACACACTGGCATCGGGCAGCTTGGGCGAGGAAGGCGTGAAACCGACCTACCTGATTACCCTCAAGATTTTGAACCGGATTTTTTCTTGAAAAATACAATTCTACGGCTAGATTTGTGCCTTGAACACCGCACCTGGAGACCCAGTAAAATTTACGTTTAACTAAATTTCTGCATCATGAAAAAACAATTCTTTGTCTTTTCCCTTGTTCTCCTCGGACTTTCTGCAAGTACCAACTTGGGGGCACAGACCTACAAGTCGGCCATTGGTGTGAGAGCCGGGTATCCTTGGGCAGCTTCCTACAAGACGTTTATCTCAGACAATAGCGCAATTGAGATATACGGAGCCGTTCGGGGTTACAATCACTACGGTTGGTTCTCTATCAACGGTGCCTACCTACTCCATTTCCCCATCGAGGGTGTTGACGGCTTGCAGTGGTATGCTGGCGCTGGCGCTGGCCTCTTCTTTTGGCACTATGACAAGGCATTTGGAGACCCCGGAGCCAAGCAAAGCCTTTCAATTCAGGGTTACCTAGGGCTAGACTACAAGCTTCCCGATATTCCGCTCAACCTTACCTTGGACTGGGTGCCGAACATCTTCCTCAATGGCTACGACAGTGGCTTCTACGCCAGGTACGGCAACCTCGGTGTGCGCTACGTGATAAATTAGTCGCCGTGAGCACCTACTCTCAACGAGAAAAGAAGTATGCAATTTGCATTTCAAAAAATTATTGCGCCAAGTCTTTGAACTGTCAACCTTGTCACTAATTTTGACGCCAGAAATTCTACATTCACACCAAAATTTTTTAATCATTATGAAAAGAATCTTAACGTTTGTTGTTCTCGCACTCATGTGCATCAACCTCAATGCAGCTTCTGTTTCCGCCAACTGGGCAACCACGTTGGGCGACCAACCAGAAGTGAAAGCATTAACACCTGAAATGGCCCAAATGGGGCTGGATCAATTCCTTTCTCTCACGCCGAAGAAGTACAAAGAAATGACTGGCGAGCGCATGACCATCAAGCAGACGGTTCAGCTCAAAATTGCCCAGAAAATCGTGAAGAAGGAGATGAAGAAAGAAGCAGACATCTCCAAAGGATTGTATGTCCTACTTGCTATTCTTGGTTTGGCTTGGGTCGCCATGGGCATCATGGATGACTGGAATGGCAGCGACTGGATTGTCAACTTAGTGCTTTCGTTGCTTTGCTGGCTGCCTGGCGTTATTCACGGTCTTGTAAAAATGAAAAAGTACTACCCGTAATCGGGAAAAGCACCTTCCGTTTGGACTGAAAAGAACAAACTAGGTGAACGATTTTCAAGAGCGGTAAATGAAAGCCCCAAGCTTTTGTTTACCGCTTTCTATTTTTTACCCAAACGCATATTATCAGCATGAAAAATAACTTGGACAAAATCTGGCTTGGCCTCCTGCTCATTCAGCCAATTGCGCTTTGGCTCCTTCCCGGCGATTTCTTTGACAACACCGGTTTTGAAATTTGCCCCTCGAAGTTCCTTTTCAACATCGAATGCCTTGGCTGCGGCATGACCCGTGCCGTCATGCACTTCCACCATTTTGAATTTTCAGACGCCATTTTTTACAACTATGGCGTGGTTGCCATTTACCCGGCGCTGGTTGTTGTTTGGTTCATTTGGGTAAAAAGGGCAGCCACACGTCTCGGCATTTTGAAGGCAGCAAAACAGGAACAGCCCACCACCTAACCCGCCCACACAGCCCATTAATATGCACTTAACGAACCTGTAATAGTTCGTTAAAACCGATTGGCTTGCTTGACTTGCCGAAATTGGCGCACCTACATTGCGTTAAAATCAGGCAGCCAAGGTTCAGGAATCGCATCAGGAAACTTGCTGAATTCTCTCACATCAAAAATTCATTTTATGAAGACGACCAAATTAATTGCCCTTGCCGCCGTTGCAGTATTCATCGCAACTGCCTCCAAAGTCCAAGCCCAAGTTGACGTGACCACCAACCCCATCAGCTTGCTCTTTGGCAATATCAACGCTGGTGCAGACTTTAAAATCAGTGAAAACTTTAGCATCGAGGCAAACGGAGCCTATAGCCGGGGCGATTATTGGGGGTTGGTGGATAGCCGTGAAACCGTGCCTGTGAACCTTGTTGGGAAGTATTATTTCAGTCCAAAACACGGTGCCGACGGTTTCTACGTAGATGCTTTCACCCGCTTCGTGAACCGCAATATCCAAGCGACCTACAATGGCGGCGATGCCAATGAGCCGACTACCGTTAATTTCTCACGCACGCAGGTTGGGTTGGGTTTTGGTCTTGGCTTCAAAGTAGTTGCACCAAAAGGCTTTGTGTTTGACATCGGAACGGGCATTGGCCGGGCGCTTTACAGCCATGATAAAATCAAAGTCTCTGAGGAGGATTACAAAGTTCCCGAACTTATCAGGACGATGGGCTATTTCAATATTGGCGTCGGCTACCGCTTTGGCGGCAGCAAGGAGTGAGGAGCTTGATGTTTCATCAAAAGGCTTCCCAAGTTCAGTCTTGGGAAGCCTTTTGTATTTACCTACCTAGCCAAGGGGCTTTGAAAAACCGCCGACGGCAAGCTTATTTCATGGCGATATAATGTAGAAGCGAAGCATGCAATTGCCAGAATGATACTGGTCACATGTTTTTCTTGCAGAAAATCAGCCATTTATCTGGGAATTAAATTGACCTTTGGCAGGGCGATATGCCATTTGTCAACCACAAAATCAGCGACCATGAAAAACTTCAGATTATTTTTTGTCCTAGCCATCTCCCTTTTCGTGCTGCCACAACTGAAATCACAGGAAGCGGTTGACACCTCGCTTGTCCGCATCGAAACCACCGATGGCAACGAATACATTGGCACCATCGTGTCGCAGGACGACCAAGTTATCCAGCTAAAGACTCAAACCATCGGCATCATCAGCATCCAAAAATCAATTGTGGTCTCTGTTGAACGGGTGAAAAAGGCAGAGATAAGAGGCCATGAGTATTGGTTTGAAAACCCTTATGCCACAACCCGGTATTTTTTTAACCCCAGTGGGTATGGCCTGCCAGCAGGGGAAGGGTATTATCAAAATGCGTGGATTTTGCTGAATCAAGTGAGTTTTGGGATTACGGATAACATTTCGCTTGGCGTGGGCACGGTGCCCACCTTTCTTTTTACTTTGGGAAGTGGGGACAACTACATTCCCATCTGGTTTACACCGAAAGTCTCAATCCCGGTTAAGAAGGACAAAGTCAACGTTGGCGTAGGTGCGCTGTACCTAACCGTGCTTGGAGAGGGTGCTGATGGGGGTGGGGGTGGTATTTTGTATGGTGTTTCCACCTTCGGGCCAAAAGACAAGAACCTCTCACTTGGGTTGGGTTGGGGCTTCTCGAACGAAGGTGGGCTAGGCGAACGACCAACGATATCTGTTAGTTACATCAGGCGGAGCAAGCCGAAATGGGCTTTCCTGACCGAAAACTATTTCATAAGTGCAGGGGACGATGCGCTTGTCATTCTATCTGGTGGGGCCAGGTACATGGCCAAAAAAATTTCCATTGATTTTGGCGGCATGACATTTATCATCACAGGAGGGGATCAGGATATTGTTCCTATAATCCCTTGGCTGAGTCTCACCGTGCCATTTCATGTGGGTGGAAAAAAGAGATAACCCAATTGGTATTGTACCGGCCGCTCTTGTTATCGGACCACTTCGATGTGTTCCCGCCTTTTGCCCAAACCACAACCGGTCATCAACTTTGTGATTTCAACATTTAGCAATTCCTTCGTCTGTTTTTTTGAAGCTATCTTACGCTGATTGCCATCAGGCCTCCTATCTTTGCGCCGCTAAAAAAGCGCCTTGGCAAATTGGCGTGTTGGCGTGTTGGGAAGCCAACACACGAACACGCCAACTACCCAACCCGCACAACAATATCTCGATATGGTCGCAACGACAATCAAAAAGCACAATTTCAGCGCAGGCCCCGCCATCCTCCCACAAAGCGTGCTGGAGGAAGCCTCCCATGCCTGCCTCGATTTCAATGGCACTGGCCTCTCCATCCTCGAAGTATCGCACCGTGGCAAGGACTTTGACGCCGTAGCGCTCGAAGCCGAGGCACTCGTCCGTGAAATCGGCGGCTTCGACGACCGCTTCGCCGTGCTGTTTCTCAGCGGCGGTGCCAGCACTCAGTTTGCCATGGTCCCGATGAACCTCCTTGCCGATGGCGAAAAAGCTACCTACGTGGACACTGGTGTCTGGGCCAACAAGGCCATCAAAGAGGCCAAACTCTTCGGCAACGTGGAAGTCTTGGCCAGCAGCAAGGACGCCAACTACAACTTCATCCCCAAGGATTACAACATCCCAACGGACGCCGCCTACCTGCACCTGACCAGCAACAATACCATCTATGGGACGCAGTTGCAGCAGTTTCCCACGTCGCCCGTGCCCATCGTCTGCGACATGTCCAGCGATATGTTCAGCCGCCCGTTTGATGTGGAACAGTTCGGCCTCATCTATGCCGGGGCGCAGAAGAACATCGGCCCAGCGGGTGTCACCGTCGTCATCGTGCGCAAGGACCTCCTCGGTCGCAGTGGCCGCAAGCTGCCCAGCATGCTCGACTACCGCACCCACGCCGACAACGGCTCGATGTACAACACCCCGCCCGTGTTCCCGCTGTACGTGACCATGCTCACGCTTCGCTGGCTCAAGGCCAACGGCGGCTTGAAGGGCATCCAGCAGAAAAACGAGGCAAAAGCAGCGATTTTGTACAATGAAATTGACGCCAACCCGCTGTTCACTGGCACGGTGGCCAAGGAAGACCGCTCGTTGATGAACGTCTGTTTCTTGCCCACAAACCCTGAGCACGAGGAGCCATTCATGAAAGCGGCGAAGGCTGCTGGCATTGACGGCATCAAGGGCCACCGCTCCGTCGGCGGCTTCCGGGCAAGCATCTATAACGCCATGCCGCAGTCCAGCGTGCAGGTGCTGGTGGATGTGATGCGGGAGTTTGCGCTGTTGAATGGGTGAGCAGTTATTAGTTAGGAGATATGAGTTATTGGCGTTCAACCAAATGGCCGATTGCCGTGTTTCCTGACAGTTTGAAGTTCGTATGAGCTTCAATTCTCAATTCTCAATTCTCAATTAAAAACTATGTATCCAATAGAACTTACAGGGCCAATGGCTGCTGAACTCAACAATGTCGGCTTCGAGAGCCTGACCACGTCCGATGCGGTGGAAACTGCTTTGGAAAACCAGGAAGGCACTACGCTGCTGGTCGTGAACTCCGTTTGCGGCTGTGCCGCCGCCAATGCCCGCCCTGGTGTGAAGTACTCACTTAGTGGCGAAAAGCGCCCGGACAAACTTGTGACTGTGTTCGCCGGTGTGGACAAAGATGCGGTGAACAAGGCGCGTGAGTTCATGCTGCCCTACCCACCGTCATCGCCTTCGATTGCATTGTTCAAGGATGGCCGTTTGGTTCACTTCCTGGAGCGCCACCACATCGAGGGCCGCAGCGCCGACATTATCGCCGCCAATTTGCAGATGGCGTACGAACGGTTTTGTTAATGAATGATTGTTGAATTGTTATATTGTTGGATTGTTCTTGTAGCAGTCAACAATATAACAATTCAGCCATTCAACAATTTAATAACCTGCCACGCCCCAAACCCAATCAGGAGCAGTCCGATGAATTTGTTTACCCACCTTGTAATCTGCTCCGATTTGCTCAGAATTTTCGCTCCGAGGAAAGCATAAAGCACCAGCAGCGTAAAAGTTCCAAACATAGTTCCGAAGGAAAAAACGATGACGTGTGGGTTGTCGTGTACCATTAAGTCGTTGGTAGTCAACAAAGTAGCGTAAAAAATCCAGTACGGGATGACCATGAGGTTGAGCGAACTGATGAACATCCCCCGAAAAAAGTCTCCACGTTTGCTCGGTTTTACGTCGGTCTCCGAAACGTCCGGTTTCGATTTTGCGAAGAAGAAAAAGTAAATGCCACCCGCAAAGAAAACCACCGTTGCTATGATTTGAAATATGCGTTCCACGCCCGGGTTTTCAGCAAATAACCAAGTGAACTTCAGCGCTACAAACACCTGAATCAGCTCCACTATCGCCGCCCCAAATGCCGTGAAAATTGCGGCTTGCATCCCTTTTCGGATGGCTGCGTGCGCCACGGTCATGTTGATCATGCCGAAGGGTAGCGAGCCAATGAAGCTAAGCCCGTAGGCGATGAAGAAGTGGGTAAGGAGGGTCATAATGTTATTAAGATATTGGGTTATTAAGATATTGGGTTATTGAGGCAATTAATTGAAAGCCAAAAAATAATACAACACGCTGATTTTTAATAACTTGCAGTGCTTGTAATTATTCGTCAAGCATTTAAATTAAGTGCTTGAAAAGGATTTTTTATAAGCTGAATAGCACTTATAGCTGTCCATGGCTTCTTTAAGTGTCATACTCTGCACGCCATTGGCAGCCTGTACTTTATAAATCTTATAAATCACCTTCCAATGGTGGTAAATATCCCTGTATTTATTCAGCAACGGATATGTGGGGTCGTAAATATGCGCAGGTTCGGCACCAATGCCGTTGAACTCCATCACCTTGAACTCGCCTGTGCTTCGCAAATGCTCAAAGGAATTGCATTTCATGTCGAAACGGCCGTAGTGGATGTCGGCCATTTGCGATAAAACAACTTCAAAAACACGCGTCAGTTCCTCGTCAATATGGTGGTTTCCGTTGAGGAACATGGTACCCCGGCAGTGGTTGCCGATCGGCTCCAGTTCAATCGTTTGTCCCTGCACTGGCACTTGCCGCATCAGCTCCGGCTGTTCGGCCTCGAAGCGGTCAATTTGGAGGCTGGCCCGGTCGGAGCCTTGCATCAGTTGGCGGACGGTGGAGCGTCCATCGCCAGTGATTTTCAGTGTTTCCTTCACGCAGATGGAGGTGACAGTGGTCTTGTGGCTACCCGGCATCCGGTGGCACATGACGGCCAATTCGAGCGGGAGTGCCACGAATTTTTGCACCAAAAAGTCAATCTGGTTATTGGAAAGATAGTCCCGGAGGGCAGCTTCGCTCTTGATTTTGGCGACCAAAAGGCCCCGTTCGCCCACGTCCGGCTTGGCGATGACGGGCCATTCGGTGAGGCCCACTTCCTGCATCCGCTGCACAACAGCCTGAAAATCAGTGCCTTGCTTCACCAAAATAGTAGCTGGCACATGGCTGTCCGGGATGCGCCGCAAGATGTTGAACTTCGACTCGCCCCACATGCCGCCCGTCTCGATGACGGGGTTCACGGCACTGAAAAAACAAAGCCGCCTTGCCCGCAGGGCAAAGCCAAGCACGATGAAAACCAGCGGCAGGTTGGCCGCCCACATTGGCCAGTATTCCCAGTTGGCCCATTTTACCCAGAATTTTCGGAGTGCTGAATTTCCCAACTGTTTTGATTTCCCAATTTCTCAATTTCAAATCAGCTTCACCGCATCCCCAACCCGAATCGTCCCGCCCTTCACCACCCGACAAGTGATGCCGCCGTGCCCCCGCATGGCGTTGTAGCCGCCTTCGCCGAGGTTTTCTTCCATGCGCTCGCAAGGTTCGCAGGGGCCGGTCATTTGCAGCACTGCCTCGCCGATTTGGAACTGCTGGTCTTCAAACGCAAGGAGGTTGATGCCGCTCACCACGATGTTTCGGCGGGTGAGTTCGGGGTCAATGACCTCCGTTTTCAGCATGTACGCCACGCCCGCCAAGTGTTCGGCTTGGATGAGCGTCACCTGTCGGTTGCCGCTTTTGCCGCTGTAATGGTCGCCGACGAGGCCCTTGCCTTCCAGCGCTTCCACTTCTTCCAATGGCTTGACTTCGCCCCGTGCCTTCGGGCGAATGCTGACCCACTCGACTTTGCCGACCTGTGGGATGCTGCGCATGAGTGCTTTGATGTAGCTCATTTCCTTTGGTTGAGAAGGGTTGAGAAGGGTTTATGAGGTTGATGGAGTCCAAAATCAACCTTTCTCAACTTTTATCAACCCTTCTCAACCGCAATGTGCCGCCAACTGCTTGCCGCCAACGCTCACGAGCTGGTCGAGGCGGATTTCGCTGCCGTCCGGCAAAAGTAAAAATTCTTCGCCGTTGCGAGCGAACAAGTCGTGGATGATGGATTCAATGCTAGTTTCCTTGCCTATGGCATTGGCGTAACGGATTTCGACAGGCCGCCGCCGCAGGGCGAACAATTCCAGTTCGGAGTGGAAATCACAGGAGATGGGTTGGTAGGTTTTCATTTTTTCGGAAACAGCATTTTCCTTAGAAAGTTTGGGGCCTCAGCCCAAAGCCCGTCCCTGTGCGGTGTGGTGTTCGGTGGCTTTGATATTCTTTGAAAACAGGGTAAATGGAAATTATTTTTAGACCAGTCTAAATTTATTTTTTATTCAAATGGAATTTATAATTTTGTGGCTTAAAATTCAGCATGAAAATTTCAAATACCCTGTTTTTCCTGTTCTCTTTTTTCCTTTCCCACGCCAACGAGGGCGTTCTGTCTGGCAAAATCACCAGTGGTGGCTACCCCGTCCCCTTTGCTTTTTGCGCCATCGAAACCCTAAAAATGGCAGCCACAGCCGATGAACACGGACATTTTTACTTAGATGGCCTACCGGAGGGACACCACCACCTGAGCATCACCAGCCTTGGCTACCTGCCCCAAAACTTGGAGGTGTTCGTTTCAAAAAACAAACCTGCCCAACTCGAAATCGAGTTGGAGGAAGCACCTTTTTCGCTCAATGCCGTTGTCGTTTCCGGTACCCGCACGGAGCGCCGCCGCCTCAACAACCCGGTGGCAGTGAACGTGCTCACCAGCGCCACTTTTCAGGTCACGCAGTCCAACACCCTGTCCGAGGGTCTGTGCTTCCAGCCCGGCCTCCGCATGGAGACGGACTGCCAGACTTGCAACTATACTCAACTGAGAATGAACGGCTTAGGTGGTGCTTACAGCCAGATTTTGATTGACAACCGACCCGTTTTCACCTCGCTGATGAGCCTCTACGGTTTGGAGCAAATACCGGCTTCGCAAATCGAGCGGGTGGAGGTGGTGAAGGGCGGCGGCTCGGTGCTGTACGGCTCCAACGCCATCGCTGGCACGGTGAACGTCATCACGAAAATGCCCGCCGAAAACACCTGGTCCATCACCGGGAATTCGGCGCTGATTGACGGCCAAACCGCCGACCATTTTTTCAACGGCAATGCCGCCATCATCAACAAGGAAAAAACGGCAGGCATCAGCCTGTTTTCATCGCACCGCAACCGACGGGAGTACGACGCCAACGCTGATGGCTTTTCTGAAATGCCGATGCTGCGCAACAATTCGTTCGGTTTCAAAACCTACCTGAAACCCAACGGCCAGCACCGGCTGCAACTGAACGGCTGGAGCATCAACGAGTTCCGCCGGGGCGGCAATGCCTTCGACCTGCCTGCCGACCGTGCCGACCAGTCGGAGGAGCGCAGCCAGCAGGTGTGGATTGGCGGGGCAGACTACACGTTTACCCCAAAAGACGGCAAGACTGGCCTGAACGCCTACTTCGCCGCACAGCAAACTGCCCGGCGGCACTACACCGGAATTGACCACAGCGACGGTTGGGGCAACACCAAAAGCAGCACGCTGACCGGGGGCCTGCAAGTCAACCGCAGGCTGGATTTTTGGAAGAGACGCAACACGTTCACGCTCGGCATCGAGCACCAGCACGACGATACTTTTGACGAAATCGAAGCCTACAACTACCTGATTGACCAAGTAACCGACCTCACGGGGCTGTTCCTCCAAAGCGACTGGGACATCTTGCCGAAGCTCACCCTGCTGTCCGGTGTGCGGTTCAACAAGCACAATTTTGTGGATAAAATCATCGCCACGCCACGCCTCAGTGCGCTGTACAAGCCCGTGGAAAACCTTCAGTTGCGGGCGTCGTGGGCACAAGGTTTCAAAGCGCCACAGGCATTCGAGACGGACCTGCACATCGCATTTGCCGGTGGCAGTGTTTCCCTCATCCAGATTTCGCCCGACCTGCGGGAGGAGACCTCCAACAGCTACACTTTTTCGCTCGATTTCAACCGCCCGAAGGCGACCCACATCTTCGGCTTCACGCTCGATGCCTTCCGCACGAGGTTGCTGAACGCCTTTGTTTTGGAGGAAAACGGCTCGGACGCCAACGGCAACATGCTCCTGCTCCGCAAAAACGGTGGGCACTCGACCGTGCAGGGGCTGACCTTGGAGGGGAGGTTCAACTACGACCAAAAAGTCCAGTTGGAGACCGGAATGACGCTGCAATCCACCCGCTTCGACAACCCTGTGGCCTGGTCATTGGAAATTCCCGGCACGAAAAAATACCTGCGGACGCCCAACCATTACGGCTTTTTTACCTTGCTCTTTTTGCCAGAAAACAAGTTAAATGGCTCGCTTTCAGGCGTTTACACCGGGCGGATGGACGTGCCGCACTTTGCCGGGGCATCCGGTGTGGAGCGGGACTTGCTGTTCCGTTCGCCTGATTTTTGGGAAATGAACTGCAAGCTCAACTACCGCCTGCACCTGCACAGCATGGAAACCGACCTTGAGTTTTCGGCAGGGGTGCAGAACATTTTCAACGCTTACCAATCGGATTTTGACAGTGGAAAGTATCGGGACAGCAACTATATCTACGGCCCGGCGAGGCCGAGGGCGGTGTTCGTGGGACTGAAGTTTGGCGTTTTTTAAAGGTAGAGTTAGACTCCAAAGCCGTACTCCTCAATCTTCCGGTATAGCGTCGCCAGCCCGATGCCGAGCAGTTCGGCGGTTTTGGTCTTGTTGCCCTTGGTGTGGGCGAGCACTTTGCGAATGTGCATTTTCTCGATTTCGGCGAGCTTCATCAGGTCAATTTGGTTGCCGGACTCGGTGTACTGGAAGTCGTAGGGCAGGCAGTCGAGTGTGAGGTCGGGGCCGGAGGCAAGGATGACGGCCCGCTCAATGACATTCTTGAGTTCCCGGATGTTCCCCTTCCAAGGATGATTGGTCAGCGCTTTCTTGAACGTATCCTCCATGCCGAGCGGAGCATGGTTCATTTTTGCAGTGAACATTTTGATGAAATATCCGGCCAGCAACGGGATGTCCTCAGGGCGTTCTTGCAGCGAGGGTAGCCGGATGTTGAACACCGAGAGGCGGTAGAACAGGTCGAGGCCTTGTCCTTCACCGCCCCGGTGAACGAGCCAGCCTTGTGTCCGAACATCTCGCTTTCGAGTAGTTCCTTGCCCAGTGCGCTGCAATTGATGGCCACGAACGGCTTGCCACTGCGCTCGCTGGCGGCATGGATGGCTTGCGCAAAAACTTCCTTCCCGGTGCCCGTCTCGCCCGTGAGCAGCACGGTGGTGCTGGTGGCAGCCACTTTCCGGGCCATTTCGATAGCGTGCTGCATCGGCTTCGACTGGCCGATGATTTTGCTGAAACGGTGGCGCTTGCTGCCCACTTCATCCTGCTGTTCCTTTGCCTCGAACTGCCGCAGTGCCTTCTCCACCGCCTTGCTCAGCAGCGGGATGATTTTGTTGTTGTCGTCGCCCTTGGTGATGTAGTCAAAGGCACCGGCCTTGATGGCCGTCACACTGTCCGGTATTGCGCCGAAAGCGGTGAGCAAAATGACCTCGCTCTGCGGGCTGATGGCCTTGATTTTTGGAGACCATCTCCACGCCGTTGGCGTCCGGCAACTTCACGTCGCAGATGATGGCGTGGATTTTTCTTGCGCCAACAGCTTCAGTCCCTTCGTACCGTTCTCAGCCTGGAACACATCGTAGCCCTCCAGCCGGATGATGCGGCTGAGGAGGTTTCGGATGTCGTTTTCGTCGTCAATGATGAGGATGTTTGCTTTCCCATTTCTTCAACTGCCAGAAATTTGAGGTAGATTTTCTGGCCGGGAACTGACACTTTCATGTTCACCAATTCACCCAATTTCAGCCCAAAGAACCACGGTTTGCCGTCATTTATTTAAGTATTTAAAAGCGTTTGACTTGCCACGTTTTGCCATCGTTTACCGTATTAAATCAATATACCCCCGCAGCAATTCTGGCGCTGGCACCGTGCCAGTCACCCGTTGCTCGAAGACCTTGCAGGTGTAGTAGTAGGTGCCAGCAGGCAGCGCCTTGCCTTTCATGTTGTTGCCGTCCCAGTTGATGTTCGGGTCGCTGGTCTTGAACACCTGTTCGCCCCAGCGGTTGAAAACGCTCAACTCGATGCTTTCGATGAAGCAGTAGGGGTACGGGATGAACAGTTCGTTGGCATCATCGCCGTTTGGCGTAAATGCATTTGGCAGGATGTAGGTCGGGCAGTTGTCGGTGCAGATGACGTTGCTCAGTGCACTCTCGTTGAGGAACGTGTCGAGCGCCGTCACCGCGTAGCAGCCAGCCAGCCCACGGTCGGGTTGGTGGAAGTAGGTCGTGTCGCCAGACTGCGAAATCTCGCCGACCAGTGCAAAATCACCATCTTCAAAAGGCTTGAAATAAATCCGGTAACTGACCACATCGTCCGTTTCCTCGCAGATGTTCATGGGGTTGTCCCAAAGCAGCAGGTTCTCCAACTTCTCCTGCTCCTGGCAGGGTATTTTTTGGTTGCAAATATTTGTGACCTCCAGCACAGGAGGGCAGGGTGGCACGTTGTCAATCGGGGTGGAGCAGGCCTCCTGCGATAGGTTGATGAGCGGCGAGGGGATGCCTTCGATGCCGTAAGAGCCTTCGACCCGCACGTAGTAGCAGTACTCCCGGCCATTCAGCAGGTGGGCGTCCACGTAAAGCTGTCGGAAGTGATGCCGATGGAGTCCCAAACAGCGCCGTTTTGGCGGAAAATGGTGTATCGCATATTGACCCAAGGCACTTCGTAGCGCCAAGAGAGGATGTTGCGGTTGTCCGTCGGCTCGATTTCGAGCCACACGGAAGAGGCATCCGGCGAATCCCCGATTGGCGAAGACTCATTGTTTACGAAAAAATCAATCTTGTAGTTGTACGGGCTGCCCTTCGTGTCAAGGGTAGCGGCTTGGTCCACGTAGGAGAGTTGCGTAAGCTCCCAAAAAGTAGGGCTGGTGAAGTTGGCGATGGTGGTGAAATTGGTGCCACCGATGTCCCTGGCCCGCTTGAGTTCGTAGCGGTAGGGGCCGTGGTTGAGCAGCGTGTCGAGGTCTTCGGCAACGGGCTTGATCCAGCGCACTTCGATGATGCCGTTGGCGGTGCTGGTCTGCTCCACGCTCACGTTGGTGAGGAGCGGTACATCTCGGCTGAGTTGGATGCAGACTTCGTCGGAAGTGAGGCTCTCCACGTGGTTGTAAGCATGGCCGGAGTCGGTTCGCTTCGCAAAAATGCCGAGAATGCGGTAGCAGTAGGTACGGCCCCGCTCCACGTCGGTGTCCACATGGGCGTATCGTCCGTTCAGTTCGTCGAGGGTATTGGCGATTTTGGTGTAGCCCTTGCCCGCCAGTCCGGGCATGCAGGTGTCCCGCTCAAACTGGTTGCTGCCCTCTTTTCGCCAGACGGAGAAGGCAAAAAAGTAGTCCTCCTTGGCGTCCTCGCACTGGTAGGGCTTCGCCCAAGAAACGGTGATTCTGTCGGAGGTGGGGTCGGCCTGCACATCGGCGGGCGGTGGCCCCACTACCTTGATGCGCACGGCTTTGAGCGTAGCGAGGCCAGTGGTCAGGCCCTGCATGTTTTGCAGGAAAAAGTCGTCCTCTGCCTTAAAAACCACCGTGTAGGGCAAGTTGGAGATGTGCTCACAGGAGGTTTGCCAGCGGAATTTTTTGACCACGGGCTGGGACTGGTAGCTGGCGGAAGGGCTGCCGTCGGGGCGCCAGGTATCGGCATCGTCGGCGGGGCTGTAGTCCACGAGGAACGGAGCGCCGATCGCCGAGAGCTTGATTTTGTCGCCGGGATCAATGTCGGTGGCGGTTATGTCGAACTCGACGACCTCACCGGCCACGACGCAGATTTCGTCAATGGTGTTGATGACAGGCAGCAGCCACCATTGGCCCCCACATTTTGCGGGAAACTGTAATTGGGCACTGGCGAATTCACACCTTGCATCGGCACTATCAGCTCGTAGGTCAATTGGTCGCCATCGGCGTCGTAGGCGTTGGGATTGTGTACGAAAACCTGCCCCACGCAGGCGTAGTCAATCGGCGGTTGGAGCAGGAGCGGCGATGAATTGCAGCCCTGAAACTGTCCGCTGAACAGCGTGAACCTGGTCTGGAGGTGGAACTGCACGTTCTCCGAGCCAGGGAAATTGACGTTGAGGATGCCGCCGTTGCGGTTGGGGTCGGTGACGGAAATGATGTAGCTATCCGGGCCGTCGTAGCTGAACTCGGCGATGTAAATGTTGTACTTCACATCATTGGCCAATGCTTGGCCTTGGGGTGGCAGGTTTGGGTCAGGTTGTGGGCCGTTCACCCTTGCCACCTGCACACAGGTATTGGCAGCATCGCCCCAGCAAAGCGTGAGCGTGTCACGGTCAGCTTGCACACTGCTGGTCTTGGTGTAGGTGAAAATGGAACAGCGCACCATGTTGCTGTTGCAGCCGTTGATTTGCTCCACGAAGATTTCCCCTGCACGGTTGTGCGTGGCGAATGCTCCTTTGGGGAGGCTCAAAAAAATAATCGCAGCTAGAAGTAGGCGTAAAGTCGTTTTCATAAAAATTGCTTTGCAATTGCGGGTTTATGCCAAAATAATGCCCTTAAAATTACGCATAAAAACGGTTAGCTCCGCCGAATTTTTAGTTTTCGTCAGGTATCAGCCGTTTTTGCCCGTTCAAGCTAAACGAAGCAAAGCAAGTTCAAGTTTTGGCATTTCAAAGAAATGCCATGCTTTGGATTAAAAAAACAAAGCAAAATACCGCCGGGTGATACAGTTTTTTGGCTTTTTTGCTAAACTCGCCTTGTCAAATTTGACAGTCCATTTTTCAGGCATATTTTTTTCCTTTTATACTTTGCACCATTAGGTTTTGTGCAAATCGCATGATACCCCTCCTCGCCGCCTCCGGCGGCTCGTCGGGGAGAGGGGATTCTGGGGCGTTCCGCCCAAACCCCTGTTTGCAAAAAACCTGTTTGTGCGGAGTGTACCCAGCGTACAAGCTAAACACCTGCATCATGAGTGTCTTACTGGAGTCCCTCACCAAACGTTATTACTCGGTCACCGAAGTTGCCAGGCTTTTCGGCGTCACCACTAGCCTCGTGCGCTACTGGGAGCAGGAGTTTGATTTCCTGCGGCCCTACAAGTCGAGCAAGGGCGACCGCCGCTTCACCCCCGAAAACATCCACCAGTTCGAAATCATCTACCACCTCGTCAAAGAACAGGGCTATACCCTCGCCGGGGCCAAGCGCTACCTGAAGGAGGAAAAGGAGAAAATCCGCCAAAAACAGGAAGCACTTAAAACATTGCGGCGGCTTCGGGGTTTTCTCGAAGATTTGAAAATGAACGGTTGACGGTGGAGGGCTTACGGTAGTACGGCTTGCCGACCACCAACTACCGACCACCGACTACCATGACGTTAACTTATCTGCCCGGCCAGCAAGGCGCATCCATCAACAGCGCAGGCCAGTTTTACCATCCCGACTTCCCGTTCGAGCTGTACTGGACGGACGTACTGAAATGGAAAACATCGCCAAACCCGTACAGCGAACAAAAAAAACGGGACACTTGGCGGCCCACCGTCGTCAATGACGACAGCTTCCTCGGCCACAGCCACGACGTGAAGGTTTGGCTCGGCCACGCTTCATTTTTCTTTCGGTTGAATGGGCTGAACATCCTCGTTGACCCCGTCTTCGGCAAGCTGACGCCGTTCACGCCCCGTCACTCGGGACTGCCCGTGCGCCCCGACCAGTTCCGCAAGCTCGACCTCATCCTCGTCACCCACGACCATCGTGACCACTGCGACGAGACCAGCCTTCGGTTGTTGCTCCGCAATAATCCACGGGCGCAGGTCGTCACCGGATTGGGGATGGCGAAGGTCATCCAACCGTGGGCTTCTGGGCAAAAAATCGTGGAGATGGATTGGCACCAACAGCTAAACCTCGAATCTCTTGGCCTACGCATCACCTACCTCCCCACTCGCCACTGGTGCCGCCGCTGGCTCACCGACATGAACGTCCGCCTCTGGGGCGCTTTCGTGTTCGAAACGCCAGACACCACGATTTACTTCGGCGGCGATTCCGGCTACGGCAGCCATTTTGCGCACACGGCAGCGCTTTTTCCCCGCATTGATTTCGCATTTCTCGGCATCGGGGCCTTCTCTCCGGTCTGGTTCATGAAGTCGAACCACATGAGCCCCGCCGACGCCTGGCAGGCGTTCAGCGACCTCGGCGCCCGCAAGCTAGTGCCCATGCACTACGGCACTTTTGACCTCTCGGACGAGCCGATTGGCGAGCCGGAACGACTACTGCGTGAAATCGCAGCGGACAGCAATCTGGTTGATTTTTTGACCATCGGCGAATCAAAACCCTTGCGTACCTTGGCGAGGGTTCAATGAGTGAATTTGAAGTGAGTGAAAAACAGGTTCACGCTCATTGGCCTTAAAAAATTCTTGCCATGAGTTTCACAATAAAAAACCTTCTGCTGGCGGGCCTATTCTTGGCCTTCTTCCTTTTTATTTCTCGCAAAATGCGTACTGGCCTGACCTTTGGCGAGGTGGTCGGTTTCGAGCTGATGTTTACCCAAAAAAAGGCGGAAACAACCATGAAGGATTGGCAAATTGAGACTGTCCCAAGTGGCAAAACGAAGGTGGCCGCCCTACTCGAAAATACCAGATTCGACTTCTTCTACATCATCGGGTACGTGTTCTTCGGCGTGTTTTTGGCGAGGGTAGCTGCCGGGGAAGGCCGCATCGGAACTGCCAACACCATCGCTTGGCTGCTGGTCGTCGCTGGCCTTTGCGACGTGGTGGAGAACCTGCAAATCCTGCAAATCTTGAAAGGGAATTTCGGCCTGCGGCCAATGGTCATGTCGGTTTGTGCAGCGGTGAAGTTTTTGCTACTGGTAGTTTCGTTGGGATGGGCGGTGGTGCTGTTTGCGAAGCGGTAAAATGGACGCCAAAACTTCGGCGGAGGTTCCAAAGCCTGCCAAACGTTTGGTTCACGTTCATTTATACTTCATAATATCAATCACTTCGCCACAAAACCCGTAATCCACCGCCACGTTTGACGCCACCACCACCGTCCGGTTACCGAGGAAGCGCTCGGTGAGGGCCAAGTACCAGTCCACGCCCTGGGCGTCGAGGTTGGTCGTTGGCTCGTCAGAGGAGGAGCGAGGAGGCAGAACAACAGGCCAAGCGCCAGCTTCAGGCGCTGTTTCATGCCCGAAGAAAAATGGCGCACCTGCTTGTCCTTCGCCTTTGGGAAAGCCAGCAAGTCAATCACATCGGCAGTGCCAGGCCGGGGAGCAGGGGCTTGAATTTTTGGTGAAAATGGAGGGCTTCCACCAGCGTAAATTCCTCAATCAATTCGATGTACGGGGCAGCGTAGCTTACGTGGCGGTACACCTCGTCCGGGGCGCATTTTTTGCCTTCGGCAACGAACGAAACTTGCCCCTTCGTCGGCGAGAGGTGGCCGCTCAACAGCTTCATCAACGTGCTCTTGCCGCTGCCGTTTGGCCCAGTGACCGCATAGCGACCACCCGTAACCAACTGATAATCAATGTCCTTGAATATCCATTCGTAGCGGTAGCGCTTGGATGCCTTCTCCAATGAAACCATCATTTGTTGGGCGATAACGGTTGAGTGCAAGGTAATTCGATTAATATACGCTGATATACTGGGTTCAATTTTTTCAAAATGCTGGCGCAATGATAGCTATATCATCACAAGCAAATGCTCATAAGTTGAGTTGAATTATTGCTTTTGCAAAAAAGACTTCCCGCTATGGTGCGAGAAGCCTTTTTTATTCAGGAGTACTCATTCAATCTTCCGGCTTAACTACCAACACGCTTGAGTCCACTAAAGTAAAATTGGATGCCAAGGCCAATGTCAAATTGGTTCGTGATGGATTTGGTCGTTATTTTAACACCTGCATCCTCCGTATCGAAAGTGCTACGGGCATAATTGTACTTCAAAATAGCTTCAATGCCAATGCCGCTACTGGAAAATATGGTAAATCCAGGCCCTGCGCCTATTGCCAAGATATTGGTATTGACGCTCTTTGTATTGGTACCTATGAGCGTCTCATCAGAAGAGTTGCCAAAGCCAAAGGTGGTCACAAAAAACACCGCCATGTCGTTATCCAGCGGAAAGTAATAGCGACCAAAAGGGCCAAAAAGCAGGTCGCTGTCGGTGGTGCGGTCTTCATTGGGCTGTTTCACCGAACTGAGGGTGTAATCCAAACCAATGCCCAACACGAAATTGTCGGCAAGGAAATAACCTATATCCGGTGCAATGTTGAACTGTGTAGAAGAAGGGCCTTCGCCCTTTACGTCTTGGCCGCTCGAACTTACGCTGTTTTCATTTTGAGCCCGAGAGAAACCCACGTTTGTGCCAACTAGAAAATTACCCCTGTCCAAAATTTGCCCTGCCACTGATTGCGACCAAAGCAAACCAGAAAGGAATAGGACGAAAAGATTGTTCAGTTTCATGACAGATGTTTTTAGAAAATTAAGAGGCTTATGACTTTACCCCGCCCTCCACAGGTGAATATCCTTTGCCTTTATTATCTCCAAAGTAACATCTGAAATTGCTACCCTTCAATGATTTTTACCCTTCCTTTCCGATGATTTTAGTATGGGCTTCCCAAACTGTCGAGCCATTTTCATGCTCCGAAAACGCAGGTTTACTTACGTAAATCCGAAATCCAGTTACCGCCCCATGTGTACCAGCAGCACGGACACATCCGCTGGCGTCACGCCGCTGATGCGGCTGGCCTGTCCGATTGTGCGGGGGCGCACCTTGCTCAGTTTCTCACGTGCCTCTTTCGAAATGGACGTAAGTGTTTGAAAATCAAAGTTTTCGAAGATTTTCAACTCCTCCAGCCGGAGCATCTTGTCGGCCATTTCCTGCTCTTTTTTGATATAGCCGTCGTACTTCATGCGGGTTTCGGCTTCGCCGAGGTAGTCCGGGTCGTACTGATTCAGGAAGCTGTCGAGTTCGGGCAGCACAGGGCGCAGGGTGGCCAAGTCCACGTTGGGGCGCAGCAGGATGCCGTGCAACTTCACTTGCTGCCGGATGGGCGACGAGCCGATGCTTTCGAGGAAGCCGTTGATGGCGTCAGGCGCTACGCTGGTTTCCTTGAAAAACTGTTCGATTTCCACCGTGGCGGCCCGTTTTTCGTTACTGCCAACCGCCAACCGCCAGTTTTCCAAGAGCGGCGTGAGGCGCAAATCGGCGTTGTCCTGCCGTAGCAGAATGCGGTACTCAGCCCGGCTGGTGAACATCCGGTACGGCTCCTCGGTGCCCTTGTTCACGAGGTCGTCAATCAGCACGCCGATGTATGCCTCGCTGCGTTTCAGGATAAACGGCTCCTCGTCCCGCACGGCGAGATGGGCGTTGATGCCCGCCATCAATCCTTGACAACCAGCCTCCTCGTAGCCCGTCGTGCCGTTTATTTGCCCAGCGAAGAACAGGTTTTGACGAGGTGCGTTTCCAGCGACAGCTTCAACTGGTTGGGCGGAAAATAGTCGTATTCGATGGCATAGCCGGGGCGGAACATCTTCACGTTCTCGAAGCCCTCGATTTTGCGGAGCGCCTTGAACTGCACGTCTTCGGGTAGCGAGCTGGAAAAGCCGTTGACGTAAATCTCGCACGTGTCCCATCCCTCCGGCTCCACGAAAAGCTGGTGACGCTCCTTGTCGGCGAAGCGGTTGATTTTGTCCTCGATGCTGGGGCAGTAGCGGGGCCCAAGGCCCTGAATCCGCCCTTGGAACATCGGCGATTTCTCAAAGCCTTCCTTCAAAACATCGTGTACCGCCTGGCTGGTGTAGGTGATGTGGCAAGGCAACTGCCGCTCCAGCCGGGGCGTGTCAGTGTAACTGAACTTGCCGGGCGGGTCGTCGCCTTCCTGACTTCCATTTGGAATAATCCAGCGAGCGGCCATCGAGCCGGGGGGGGTGCCGGTCTTCATGCGGCCAGCCTCGAAGCCGAGCTGGAGGAGCTGCTCGGTGATGCCCGTGGCGGCTTTTCGCCCGCCCTGCCGCCGCCGAACTGTTTCTCGCCAATGTGAATAATGCCGTTCAAAAATGTACCATTGGTCAGCACAACTGCCTGACTTTCAATCTGTAAGCCCATGCCCGTGACCACGCCGCCGACCACGCCGTTTTTCACGAGGAGGCTGGCGACCATGTCCTGCCAGAAGTCCACGTTGGGGTGGGCCTCCAGCATTTGCCGCCATTTGGCGGCGAACAACATGCGGTCGCTCTGCGCACGGGGACTCCACATGGCGGGGCCTTTGGAGAGGTTGAGCATCCGGAACTGCACGGCGGTATGGTCGGTCACGATGCCGGAATAGCCGCCGAGGGCGTCAATTTCCCGCACGATTTGGCCCTTGGCCACGCCGCCCATCGCCGGGTTGCACGACATCTGGGCGATGGTCTGCATGTTCATGGTCACGAGCAGCACCTTGGAGCCGAGGTTGGCTGCGCCAATGGCCGCTTCGCAACCTGCGTGGCCTGCGCCTACTACTATGACGTCGTATTTTGGAAACATTTTTATTCAAGTAAAAAGGAAAAAGTTGAAAGGAAAAAGTGGGGGCAGGCGCAACTCTTCAATTCATCCCAGGTGCTAACTTTTGCCTTTTTCCTTTCTACTTTTTACTTTAAAGGGCAAAGGTAGGAAAATGAAAATCCCGCGTCGGTGGTCATGGCGGGGATTTTCATTGGGTGAAATGGAAGGTCAAGCGGCAATTGCTGCTGCTTGCTTCTCCTCCAAGGCCATCCAATGGCGGATGACGTGCTGGGTGAATTCGAGGAGGTATAACGGGGGCATTTTCGGATTGACCGTAGCGACCAACGCTAAAACTGCTTGTTGCAGGTCACTATCAGGGTGTTTTTCACGAAACGCAGTTATCCCGAGAGGGCTGCTGTCCGTAGTCCGTCTCGATATTTTTCAGATAGTTCCGTCTTTTGCCGCTTTCGCCTTGTTCTCGTCGTAGATTATTTTTCAAATGGCTTTTCCGTGAAGATAAAGGCATCATAGGTTTTTGTGGGATGGTAAGGGAGAATTTCTGACGTATATTTTAAGACACCAAATACTTCGAACACCAACTCAATCTCATCGAATTTCCGCTGGAATACCCGGTTATAAAGTGATTTGCGTTTGCATCCAGGGTCTATAATTCGGGGCATATGGGTGTTTTTCAAAAAAAATGCGCACATTTTGCAAAGTTTGAAGCACCTTCCTCATGTCGCCATTATCGGAGATAATTGAATCATCAAATTCTTCACCGCCTTTCAAATCTCCGAATGCAAGGTTCCAAGCCTCTCCAAAAGCTGGGCTGAAAGATACGATTTTGCAATTTCCCCCGGCCCATGCTCACGAACTCTATCGGATCGCTCGTCGTGGGGAGGAGGGCGTTTCGTTTCTTCATAGTTTGCTGTACTTTTTAGATGCCTTAACGTCATATTGTGCTAATCCTCCAAGCCATAAACAAACAACCCGCTCCGCAATTTCGGCTCAAACCAAGTCACCTTCGGCGGCATAATGAGGTCGTTGTCGGCGATGCTAATCAACTGCGCCATGCTGACGGGGTAGAGCGCAAAGGCGATGGCCATTTCGCCGCTGTCCACCCGGCGCTCCAACTCGCCGAGGCCACGGATGCCGCCCACGAAGTCAATGCGCTTGTCGGTGCGGAGGTCGCCGATGCCGAGCAACGGAGCCAGCACCTGGCTGGTGAGGATGGTCACGTCCAACTCGCCGATGGGGCTGTCGTCGTAGGTGCCGGGCTTGGCGGTCAGCTTGTACCACTGTCCGTCAAGGTACATCCCAAAGGTGTGCAACGCCTCAGGGCGGTATTGCGAAGCCCGTTTTTCCACTTCAAAGCTGCTTGCCAATTTTTCCAATAACTCATTGACTGTCAGGTCGTTGAGGTCTTTCACAACCCGGTTGTAGTCTTGTATGGCCAGTTGGTTATCTGGGAAAAGCACCGCCATGAAATAGTTTGCGGCACCAGGATGTCCGTTGCTCAGTTCCCGGCCCACAAGCGCCCCGGCAGAAGTGCGGTGGTGGCCATCGGCGATGTAGATTTTGGGCACATCCGATGCGAAAAGCTGCTGGATGCGGGCGTTCAACGAAGCCTCAGTGATGGGCCAAAACTTGTGGCTGATGCCGTCGTCGGAAGTGAAATCGTATTCCGGCGCGTGGGCCTTCACGGCTTCCACTTCCCGGTCAATGGCATCCACGTGCGGGTATGAGAACAACACCGGCTCATAGTTCAGGCGGCTGGCACGGATATGGTTTTTCCGGTCCTCCTCCTTGTCGGGGCGGGTGAGCTCGTGCTTCTTGATGATGTTGTTGAAATAGTCCTCGATGGCGCAGCAGCCCACAAGGCCCGTTTGCTCATGGCCGTTCATGTTGAGCAAATAGACATAGAATTGCGGCGCCGGGTCTTGCACAATGATGCCGTCCTTCACCAGGCGGTCGAAGTTCTCCTTGCCCTTCCGGTAAATTTCGGGGGCATAGTGGTCGTGGCTCTCCGGGAAGTCAATTTCGGGCTTGATGACGTGGTAAAACGACAAGGGGTTTCCCTCGCATTCTTCCAGTGCTTCTTCCCGGTTCAGCACGTCGTAGGGTCGGCTGGCTACGGCTTTGGCGTTGTCCTTGGTAGGGCGGTAGGCTTTAAACGGAATAAAGGTGCTCATTGGATGGCAGTTTTGTTTTACAAAATGAGCGGCAAAGCTAATGCCTTGCGGGAAATAGCGGTGTACTGCCTTTCGATGATTTTTATTTCTTGATTGGCCAACTGCGGGCATCCAAAAACAAGGGCAGCCCCAGCAAGAATTGCCAGAAGCTGCCCAGTAGTTCAAGGCATTAAATTGTTAATCAGCGGCTAAGGTTGACACCGATGGTCATCCCAAACAGTGCGTACCAGTCCATTTTGTCGGGATTGCCACGTTGGGTGCCGGGCTTCGGGTACAGTGGTGCATCGGACAAGTTTCCCTCGATGCCCCGGTAGCTGAGTTGCGCAGCCAGGCTGTTATTCTCACCTAGCAGTCTGATGTCGCTGCGATAGGTGTTGCTCACGTCGTCGAGGTAGTCGGTAAAGGTTTTCCGAAGGCCAAGCTCAAAGCCGAGGCTCCCCCGGTTGCGGAGGTTCAGTTTTATACCAGCGCCAAATGGGATGGCGAACTGGAAGAGGCTATACTCCACGCCCTCAGTTTGGTAGTGGTGCAAGTTGTACACATTGCCGCCCATCTCAGCTTGCGGGTTGAAATAAAACGCCGCAATGCCGGTGAAAAAATAGGGCATGAACTGGTTGTCGCCAGTTTTCAGGCTAATGGGCACCCACTCCACCTGTGCCCCAAACTCGTAGAGGTCGGAGCGGAAGCTCAGGTTTCGTTTCCAGAGGCCACCCTCCATCGTGTTGTTGGCGTCGTTGCCGGAGAGTACGAGCCTTGCAATCTGCATTTTCAGTCCGAACTGGCGGTTGAGTTTTTTTCGGACATAAATCCCATTCGCCATGTTGCACTCCAGCGGTTCGATGTCACGTTCGGTGAGGTCGCCGCTGTAGTTGGAGCAGCCGAAAATGATTCCGACTTCATCGAACTGGGCACGGCTGGCGACAGGCAAAATCAACAGACAGAAAACGATTGGTAATAATCCCTTTTTCATGGTACGTGCAGTTTTTGGTAATTGGCCGCAAAAACCAACCGCCTCATTTGCCGAGTGCCGAGAGGCCAAACAAAGTAGCTCCTTTTTGCTGCGCAAATAAGTTTGAAAAAATAGTCTATGCTCGAAGGGACAGCAATAATTCAGGGATGGGAAAAATGTCAGAAATAATCGTTTTTAGATTGGACAGGAATACAAATAGGGATAGATGATTTTGCCTTCACTTAAGTTTCGAGTGCAAAATATGTTCGGCGGGTTGTGTCGCAAAACTATGCAACAGGTTTTATAATCAAAGCTATCGGTAAAGATTTTTTTGCCCAATGGGAATTTTGCAGTTCTCAAACTTGGCACTGGATTGCTTTCAGCCTTAAAAAAATAACTCCGAAGCGGCCATCACGGCCTCACTGCTGGTCGGTGTACCGCGTCCAAATACAATGTCCAAGCTTCTTTTGGCAAGGTGAGGAATATCCCTTTTTGATGGGCTGGCTGGTTGTCACAGATGTAGCCGGGATTTAGTCGGCGCAATATGGATAGGTCAACGCCAGTGATTTCCGAGATTTTTTTGACCGAAATGGCCTCGTACACCCTGGCCGACATGGCGTTGTACAGCAATAGGTCGGGCAGTGCTGGCGCAATATCGTGGTACTGAAAATAGGTGGCGAGGTAGGTAGCGGCGAGGTAGCGGGCGAGGTAAAGTTGTGTTTCCTTTGGCAAGTATTGCTTGACGCTAGCGTAGTCCTGGCTTCCAGCCTGTTGCATGGCCCGGTTCAAACGGCCAGGGCCACAATTGTAGGCCACCAGTGCCAGTTCCCAATTTCCGAATCGTTTGTGAAGGCGCTTCAGGTACTTGACCGCTGCCTCGGTGGAGCGGTTCGGGTCTTTGCGCTCGTCGAGCTTGCCGTCCACGACCAGCCCAAGCGCACGGCCTGTGGCGGGAACGAGTTGCCAGAGGCCAGCTGCCCCCTTTGTCGAAACAGCTTGGGGCAGCATCTCGGACTCCACCATCGGCAGGTACTTCAACTGCCGTGGTAGGCCATTCCTGTCGAGGTAGTGCTCTATCATGGGCAGGTAAATCATGCCCCGACCCAAAATAGCCTCTGTGTCCCGGATACCATAGGTTAGGTAACGGGCCAGGTAAGCCTTCACGTTTGCATCGAAAACAGCCGCAACAGGACTGCACATCAACTGAATCCGAGTTTCAATATCGGACTCATCAGGCAGGTAGTCTGCGCCAACCGGCAAAAAGTAATCGCCAGGTGCAAAATTCAAATCTTCGGCAGCCTGCGCCTGCAAAATAGCAAGCCAGGCTGCCGCCAATGTACATGGGATACGTCTCATAGTGTGTTCGTTTGTGTTCGCTTTTTGTTCAGTCCCTCAAGTTAAACCCGTAGTTTTTGCCTTTTTTCATATTTCTTTTGATTGTGATGGGGGGACGTATGCAGGGGGCATAGTATTACCATGTCAAGAAAACTTGTGGTTCAAAAAATCAGTCTTCTGTCTTGTTGTTGCCTGTGGGAATAGTGCCGTAGGAAGTGATGTGACGGGCTTTAGTGTTGCGAAACTAGAATTTCTGACAGCAGCTTTTTGGGGGCTGTCAATTTTGTTCGCTGGGGAATCCATGTATGCGTTTGGAGGATAACACCCACTTTGCCAAAAATCAGGCCGCAAGGGAGTAGCTTTAAAATATTTATCCTAAAATCATTCACAACTCACTGACTTTAAGACAAGTAGCTGCATTTTTTGAGAAAAAAAATCTTGGCATGAGCACCGTATTTGAAAAGCCCACGACGCCTAATTGAACCTAAAACTGTGGCTGGCCATCAGAAAGTTGTGCCCAAGGCCGTTTGAACTTGCGGCAGCTTTACGGGTTATTTTCCCGTTGCATTTCGTCGCAATGGCGAAAAATCACCACCGCAACCTTGCAATTTTCTATTTTTGCGCCGCTATGTTTCTAACCATATTTAAGTCAAAAATTCACAGGGCCAAGATTACCGAGGCCAATCTCCACTACGTTGGCAGCATCACCATTGACGAGGCGCTGCTCGAAGCCGCCAACATCATGGAGGGCGAGAAGGTGCAGATAGTCAACAACAACAACGGCGAGCGCATCGAGACCTACGCCATCCGGGGCGAGCGCAATTCTGGCATCATCTGCCTGAACGGTGCTGCTGCCCGTAAGTGCCAGCCCGGCGACATCATCATCATCATCGCCTACGCGCTGATGACGCCCGAGGAGGCCAAGGGCTTCAAGCCTGCCACCGTTTTTCCTGACGAAAACAACCGGCTGCCAGCCTGACCCCAACCGCTACGATGAAAAAAATCGTTGTAAATACCCTTCAATTCCTGCTCTCGCTCGGCATTGGCTCCACCATACTTTACTTTGTTTACCAGCACCAAAGCAAGTCCTATGTGAAAGATTGCATATCGAAGGGCAATGCCGCCGAAGCCTGCAACCTGATGGACAAGCTCGTGGCCGACTTTCAGCAGACCAATTTTGGCTGGATTGCGCTCGTGATGCTCGCCTTCCTCGTCAGCAACTACAGCCGTACGGCCAAATGGATGATTTTGCTGAAACCGCTGGGTTATCAGCCCCGCTTTATCAACGGTTTCTTGTCCATCCTGGTGGCCTATTTTGCCAATATCTTCATCCCTCGCATTGGCGAGGTGGCACGGGCAGGCATCTTTTCAAAATACGAGAAAATCCCCGTGGAAAAAGTCATGGGCACCATCGTGGTGGATAGGGTAGTGGACGTGCTATGCCTACTGCTTGCCTTCTGCTTGGCGCTTTTTTTTGAGTTCGACAAGCTCTGGGGATATATCGAGCAAAACAGCGGGCAGGAGGGAAGTGGCAGCGCCACGAAATGGCTGGTATTGGGCATAATTGCCGCCGTGGCAGGCGTGGTTTTTTTGCTTCGAAAAAAGCTGGCACAAACGGTCATTTTCCAAAAAATCATGAAACTGTTCTTGGGGTTTTGGGAGGGCATACGCACCGTGGGAAAGCTCGACCGGCCCTGGCTTTTCATCTTCCACAGCCTCAACATCTGGCTGCTGTACTTCCTGATGACCTGGCTCGGCTTCAAGGCTTTCGGCCCTACTAGCCACCTCGACATGCAGGCAGCACTGACGGTTTTTGCCTTCGGAACACTGGGAATGGTCATCCCGTCGCCAGGTGGTATGGGCACTTTTCAGGGGCTGGTCACTGGGGTGCTCACGTTGTTTTATGGCATCAATGGCAACGATGCTTTCTCCGTCGCCAACATCATTTTCTTCTTGATTCAAATCGGGCTGAATTCTGTGATGGGCCTCATTGCTTTCGTGCTACTACCTTTTGTCAATAAAAATTACGAACCAGCGGGCGAGCGGAGTGAGCGGGGTGAGAAAGCGAGCGAGTGAGAGAACCTAGCTTGACCAACAATTTAACAATCCAGCAATTCAACCATCCCAAAATGTTCTTCGAAAAAATTCAATCCAAGATTCAAACTCGGGAACAGTTGGCCGAGACGGCGGCACACTGGCGAGCGCAGGGTGAGCGCATCGTGTTCACCAACGGTTGCTTTGACATCCTGCATTTTGGGCACGTACACTACCTCGCCGCCGCCCGTGACCTTGGCCATCGACTGGTCGTTGGCGTAAATTCGGATGCCTCGGTGCGCCGCCTGAAAGGCCCTAACCGCCCAATCCAAGATGAGCGAACCCGGCTTCACCTGCTGGCTGCACTTGCCTGCGTGGATGCAGTCGTGCTATTTGAAGAGGACACACCCTACGACCTGATTGCCAAACTCCGACCAGACGTTTTGGTGAAAGGAGGCGACTGGTCACCCTCCCAAATCGTGGGGGCTGACCTCGTGCTGGCCGATGGCGGCGAGGTGCTTAGCTTGCCGTTCGTCGAGGGTTTTTCAACCACAAAAATTGAGGAAAAAATTCTCGGAAGATAACCTGTTTCGCCAAAATCTGCCTAATCCGCTCGTTTTCAAGGAGATAGAAACGAGACACCAGCTTGCTCATTTCCAGCTCGGAAAACAAAAAATCCTGCTTGGCTTTTTAATCAAAAATTAATCAAAAAAAACTTGAAATAATCAGCTTCAGGAAACTATATTTGTCACTTCTTGCAGTTGTAAGAATTATTGCTAAAACTTTCTCGCCTTACCAAACCAATTAGTAATGAATGAACATTCAATGATTCAGCGGCTTTTTTCCGCAAAAGATGCACTGAAATCCACAATTCAGAAAATGCTTGACCTGAACCGCCAGTTAAAGTCCTTGCGAAAGAGCAAGGAAGAGTTGGAAGACCAGGCCATCAAACAGGAGCTAAAACTCCTTAACAAAGTGGCCGACCACCAAGCAAAAATTGTACAGCTCTATGAGTACCGCCTGAAAAAGGCAAGTAACTAACCGAAGGCAAATAACTGACCGACCTTTTACCTAAAAAAAATGCCTGTCTGGACGCATGTTCCACGGCAGGCATTTTTTTTGCGCCCCACCTTTTCTTCTCCCTCTCCCTCAAAAAAACTGGGGCAAGTTTTGCAATACCTTAACACCCATTTGGGCAGCTTTTGCGTTTAATAGTACGAAGAACTGTCGTATTGGGCGGCTGGCACTCAAAAATTTGATTGCTCGTTGAATCGAACGACTGCATAACTTCGCACCAAAATTTCAATTAAATGAAAATCCAAAGTATAGTTGTTGCGCTCTTTTTTTACAGTGCCGCTGCAGTTTCTGCGCAGACTAGCATCGGAAAGACTTCTATCAATGGCCAGCTTTTCACCCTTTTGCTCGACAAAAACGGCGACACACTCTACGTGGCCGAGGAACTGATGACGGTCTCGCTCACCTCACCCCGCAAATTTAAAAGCGTGGACGAGTACAACCGCTACCGCAAGTACTTGCGCTACGCTGCCATCGTGTACCCGTACGCCAGGGAGGCCATCGCCACTTTTCGGCAATTGAACGAAGAAACGGAGGAAATGCGCAAGGGAAAACGCAAGCGCTACGCCAAGAAACTGCAACGAGACCTCGACGATAAGTTTGAGGCACCGCTGAAAAACCTGACTAAGACACAGGGCAAAATCCTTGTAAAAATGGTAGAGCGGGAGCTAGAAACCCCACTCTACGACCTTATCCGCACCTATCGTGGCGGCATGACCGCTGGGTACTGGAACACGGCCAGCAAATTTTGGGGATACGACCTCAAGCACGGCTACATCGAGGGGGAAGACCCAATTCTGGACGCCGTGTTGGAAGACTTTATCCTTTCTCAGCCGGAGGAGAACAAATGATTGCTTGATTGTTTTATTGTTGTATTGTTAGCGTCTAGAGAACAATACAACTATAAAACAATTCAACAGCCATAATCATGTGGACCGAAAAAGACAACGCACTACAAGCAACTTTCAAATTCAAGGACTTCACGCAGGCTTTTGCCTTCATGACCGAAGTGGCTTTCAAAGCTGAGAAGCTGAACCACCACCCCGACTGGTCAAACGTTTACAACACCGTCCATTTCAAGCTCAATACCCACGACGCTGGCAATTCCGTGACGGACAAAGACCACAAACTATCCAAGGCCATTGATGCCATTGCGGAGCGGTACAAATAACAGTTTCGAGTTGCCCCAACTCAAAACTTAAAAAAGACCGCCAAGCTGCCGTTCACAGCTGGCGGTCGCACCCAGAACATACATGAGAAAACTACTATGTCGTGGTAATTTGGGGCTGGTTAATTGGGGCTTTCATAGTGAGAGCGCAACAGTCGGGTGAAATTGGTTCATGGTTTTGATAGTTTCAGGTTTCACGCACGGGGCCTCTGAAGCCTTAACCCAAAAACCCAAAACCTCATTTGTCCAACTCGTCCAAATGGTACTTCTCGATGAGTTCAATCAAAGTGTTATCGTAGTGTTTGGCCGTTGCGTAGCCAAGTTTTTTAAGGCCTTTTGCCCATTTCTCGTAATCGTCACCGTACTTGAGCAGGGTCTTGTATTTGCCGCTGACGATCATTTTGCTATGCGCCCGCCAGCTTTCCCATGAGTTACCGTACTTCCTGAAAAAATCCTTGTGGCTGTCGTCGCCAAAATTCGAGCAGTGACCTTTACTGCAAGTGCGGCTGAAGCATTTCACCCCGAAGTGGTTGTTGTTCTTCTTGGCCAACTGGCTGGCCCCGGCGTTGGTTTCAAGTATTCCCTGTGCCATTTTGACGCTGGCAGGTATGTTGTAGCGCTCCGATTCCTCAATGGCCAAGTCCTTGAATCGGCGGATGTACGACTTTACCCGTTTTGTCTCTGCGTCGTCGCCTGCCTCGTCGGCGAAGTAGTCCTTCGATTCAAAAATGGCAGCCAGGCCGCCCCATGCCGACTTTTTGGGGTTGGTGGCTCCTCGTAGGCAACAGTTTCGGCAACGGGCATGCCCCCCATGTCGGCCCGCTGCCGAGCACCCATGCCCATCTCAAGGCTTGCATCCTTGCGGAAAACAAAGAATGCAAAGGCGCACAAGATGGCCACCTTGGCCACAGGAACCTTCATGGCGCTCGGAGCAACTGCGGTTTTTTTGTAAAACTGGTACTTACCCACCACAAACAAGCGCTCGATGACAAGCGCCAGTTGGCGCAGCACCCGAACGGCCATCGCACCTAGCGAAAGCGGTTGGTGGTTGCTGTATGCGATGCCACTGCCGGAGCGGCTGTAACGGGCATGACCGTAGTCGGAATCGAAACTTTTTTGTTGGTTGTACATCATGGCTAAGTTGTTTTTGAAAAACCTTGAAAACTATTTGTATCTTCGAGCCTCCTTTTTGCATGTTTCTGTTGCTACTGCAATCTGATGGTGCAAATGTAAACACAAAATGTTTTTTATTCCAAACATTTTTAAAACATTTTTAAAATTATTTTCATAATTCATGGGTATCTTCTCAGAAAACATTGTAAATCAACGCTTTAGGCAAGTGTTTGAGGAACTGGAAAAAAACAATTTGATTAAGGGGAAGTCTGATATTGCGAAGCAACTTGGCACCTACAACCATGTCGTAAACAGCATCCTCAAAGGCGACCGCAACATCACCGTCGAGCAGTTACACAAATTGTTTGAAATTTACGGCATTGACGCCAACTACCTGTTTGGCTTCGCCAACCAGATGTTCAAGCGGGCTACAGACACGGCCATTCCTGTCCGCTCCCTGGACGAGCGGCAGTTCGGGGGCCGCCTCAACATCACGCTCGTGCCCAATCGGGCCATGGCCGGTTACGCCCTAGAGCACAGTGACAACAGCTACCTCGCCGACCTCCCCAAGTTCTCCATCCCCAACCTCGAAGGCAACCTCATCGCCTTCGAAATCAACGGCGACAGCATGTACCCGACCATCACCAACGGCGACATCGTCGTCTGCGAGCCGCTTGAGCGGGGCGACCCGCTGCGTGACAACAACGTGTATGTCGTCGTGACGGACGTCGTCGTGGCCAAGCGAGTACAACAACTGCGGGAAGGCAGCCAACTCCGCCTCATCTCTGACAACGGCACGGTTTACAAGCCCTACGAAGTGGACCTCGAAGACATCCGGCAGGTGCTGCGGGTGAAGTGCAGGCTGACCACCTATGCCATTTCCTAAGAAATTGAGTTATTGGGTTATTGAGTTATTTCGCAGCGCCATCTCACCCAATAGCTCAATAACTCAATAACTCAATAATTGTCCAATCTCCGCACCCTCGGCTACCTGACTTGGCTAGTGCTCTTCGCAATGTCCTTCGTTTTTTTCAAGGAGCGGGCCTTCTTCATGGATGCAGGCTTCCAGCTTTTCAACCTCATCAACGAGCAAAAAATCCAGGTTTACCACTACCGCTTCGTGACTGCTGTGCCGCAGGTCGTGCCGTTTTTGATGATGAAAATGGGCGCACCGCTCTGGGCGCTGGCGATGGGTTTTTCATCGGCGTACCTCTTTTTACTTCGCAATCTGGCACCTGCTCGTCCGCTATTTGCGCTGCGATGCCCTTGGCTGGGTACTGCTCTCGCTGATGACGTTGATGACCTTCGACGGGTTTTACCACATCCAAAGCGAGTTCAACCTCGGCCTGTCACTGCTGATGCTGGCCTTCGGCATTGTGCTCCGCAATGCCCGGTTGGATGCCGCCTGGCAGTGGGCGGCACTCTTGCCACTGGCTGCCACTGTGGGCTTTTCGCACAAATTGAGCATCATCTTCACGGTGTTCCTCTGGGTTTTTTCTGGTTGAAAATCAAGGAGTTGCGCCACTTGCGGTACGGGCTTGTGCTCGGCATTTTCATGTTGGCCACAGCCATCAAGTCGGTGTTTTTCACCAACTGGTACGAGGCGGCGAAGCAGGCCGAATTCGCCGTCAATCTCCAGCATTATTTTCCAAAATTTTGGGCCATCCCGTCCAACTTCGTTTTCCTCGAACGCTGCCTGCATTACTACTACTTGCTACCGCTGCTGCTTGGCGTGGTGAGCGTTTTTTACCTTCGGAAAAAGCAGTGGCTGCTGCTTGGGCTGGTCTGGTCGTTTTCGCTTGGCTACCTGCTGCTGTACAACATCGCCGACCCACAGGCGAAGTTTCGGTTTTACTCGGAGGTGTCGTATTTGCCGTTGAGCATTTTTGTGGCGGTGCCGTTGTTTTTTGATGTTTTCGCAACGGGTTTCAACGTCACACCTGCGTCGCTTTTGTCATGGCCGAAGGCCATCTCTGCGTCACGCACGGCACACATGGCGCAGAGGTGGCCTTCGGCCATGACAAAACTGGTGGCAGCCGTCCTTCTCCTCCGCCTCGCCACCATAGCCTGGAACCACCGCACCGTCGCCACTCAATTCAGCTGGATTGAACAGCACCTAGACCGCCCCGGCAACCGTTTTTTGCTCCAAAAAAACCTCGTACCGATGGACACCGTGCTGATGGAATGGGGCGTGCCATTTACCGCCATGCACCTCTCTGCCCTCGCCAGCCCCGACTCCGCCGAAACGCTGCTGGTACTACCCGATTTCGAGTGGTTCGAGGACAAAATAGGGCGGGAGGATGTGTTTTTTTCGCCGTTTCACAAGGTGCTGGAAAGGAAGGATTTTAACGAGAATTACTATCGGCTCCAACCTGGAAGGTACGAACTGGTGCAATAAAAAAGCCTCCAGCATGGATAATTATCCAAGCTAGAGGCTTTTTTAGGAATGAATTCGTCGTCACAACATCCCAATCCCCGCCAGTTCCGCATCGCTCACGTTTTTCAGCTTGCGATTTGCGGCGTCCCATTCCACCCGCTTGCCGGTGCGGAACGAGACGGACGCCATGTGCGCCGAAATCGCCTCCTGAAAGCCTTCCTCCAAGCCGCAACTGACCTTGTGCCCATTCCGGATGGCGCTCAACCACTCCCGCAAATGCAGGAAGGTCGAATCCACCCGCTTGCCGTCCCGGTAGGTGTACATCAGGCCCTTGTTGGCGAAATACTTGGCGGTGGCCCCGGTCACGGCGTCCACGCCCTTGGCCCTTGGGTCGTAGGCGTACATCGGCACTTCGAGGTTGACGATGCCATTTTCAATAAATTCTTTGTAGCGGGTTGACTGCGGGTCGGCATGGATAATCAATTGCTCGCCAAGCTCCAGCGTGGCATCGTGGCCCATGAGCAAGGTGCCCCGGTCGTACTGGTTGCCGAGGGTAGAGCTGTACACGAAGGTCATCCCTTTTTCTTTGCCAGCTTCTTGCGTGGCGCCCATCGTGAAATCGGGGTACTCCATCACCACCTGGAAAACGTCTGGCACGTCACGCCCATCCCGGTGGGTATAGATGCCGCCGGAGGCGGAACAACTGGCGGGAATGCCCATTTCCAACACGCAATTGATGCGGTCGTAGTCGTGGGTGAGCAGGTCGCCGGAGAGGCCGGTGCCGTAGGCCCACCATTTGCGCCAGCGAAAATAATGCTCGGCGTTGAACGGGATTTTGGGCGCATTGCCGAGGAAGAGGTCCCAGTCAATGGTCTGTGGATTGCCCTTCTCGTGGATTTCCCACTGCCAGGCGCCGTTGTCGTCGTTGCGGTTCGTGTTCGTCTGGATGAGGTTGATGTGGCCGAGCACTTTTTTCTTCACCAACTCCCTGGCGGTGAGGAAGCTCGCCGTCTGGCGGTGTTGGTGGCCCAATTGGAACACGAGGCCAGACTTTTTCACCGCATCGTACAGTTCAACAGTTTCCCGCACCTTGTGGGTCATGCATTTTTCCACATAAACATGCTTGCCAGCCTGCACGGCGGCAATGACCATCGGGGCGTGAAGGTGGTCGGGCGTGGCGATGACCACGGCATCGAGGTTGGGGTCTTCGAGCATCTTGCGGTAGTCACGGTACTGCTTGGGCTTGAAGCCGTCCGCGGTGCCTGCGGCAACGCCCATTTCTCCCCGCACGTCGAAGGCATCGCAGACCGCCGTGAGCTGCACGTTGAGCTTTTCCTGTTCGAGGTAGTCCTTCAGGCGGGTGTCCTTGGGGTCTTTGGCGGCGTTCTCCTTCATATCGGCCAGCCATTTTGGGCTTGCGAAGCCGATGGAGCGGATGAGGTGTTCGCCTCGCCCGCCGTAACCGATGATGCCCACCCGCAGCACGTCCCCGTTCATGGAGCCGGTCGGGTTGGGGGTGGCAGGCTCGATGTTGAGTTCATCGAGGATTTCCTGCTTGATTTCGTCGTCGTGGTCGCTCTTCGCATCGGCGCCGAGCAAGAAAGCGCCAAGCACTGGAATGGCGGCCAAGCCCTTGATGGCATCCCGCCGGTTGATGGTATGTTTTGATTCGGACATTTTTTGATTGTTGAAATTGTTGAACTGGTTGAAATTGTTGAATTGGTTGGGGTTTCAGGGGTTTCAGGTTTCAGGTCCGTCCACCGTTTTCCGAAACAGTAGGCCGTCCAACCCCGCCATTTTACCCGTTGGGAAAACGAGCAGTACGCACAGGGCGGCTATTTCGATGAGGTTTTTGTTGACAAACAGGTAACTGCCCTCGGTGGGCATGGCGTATTTCACGCCGATGAGCGCCGGGTGCGAGAGGAAGTAGAGGGCCAGCAGCACGATGCCGCCCACGCAGGCGAGGCGGGTGAAGATGCCGAGCAGCAGCCCCAATCCGACGAGGATGAGGCCCCAGACGTTCAGAAAGTCCACCACGCCCAGCACGCTGGGATTGGCGGCCATCTTGTAAAACAGGTTGGCGAAAAGCCCTTGGGAGTCCATCAGGTAGCCGCCAGCCGACCAGCCGGGGTTCCAGAGTTTGACGACGCCCTCGTAGAGCAGGTGCCAGCCGATGAGCATCCGCAGGATGACCAAAAGCCATGTCTGCGCAGGTGTGTAGGATGAAATGCCGTTGGTTCCGTTCATTGTTTCGATGTTTAGATGAAGAAGGATATGCGAATATACGGCAAGTTCGATACGGTGGTGCGGTCGGTTGCTGCTTTTCGTCACGGGATAAAATGATATTTGTCAATCGGGAGCGAGGAGGCTTCGTTGGGCGGTGATGGGCGGGAACGGGTAGAACAATATTTGGATGGAGGCTTGCTTGTTGCGTGGAGATTGTAAAAGTTTAAAAAGGCTATATTTGCCGGGAACAACGAACTGCCAACCATTTATGCCCATTCTTCCCAAAATTTTCATCGCCTATGCCCGAGAGGACACGCCCCTCCTCGAAAAGCTGCGCAAACCGCTCAACGTCCTGCGCCGCAATGGGCATTGCGATATATTTTTCGATGGGGAAATTGTGCCCGGCGAGCGCTGGGACGAAAGGCTAAAAAACGAACTCCACCAAGCCGACATCTACCTCCTACTCGTCACCGACGACTTCCTCGACAGCGACTATATCAACGATGTGGAACTGCCAAAGGCCCTCGAAAAGGAAAAATCGGGCAAGGCCAAGGTGGTGCCCATCATCCTGCGCCCCTGCATGTGGCAATACACCCTGCTCAAAGAATTTCAAGTAGTGCTCTACGAAGGCAAGCCCATCGAGCCATCGGGCGGCTATGTGCATGCCGTGGAGCAGGTGGCGAGGATTATAGAAGGACGAAACGAGACCTCCGACAGGAACGGAAGCCTCTGGGCGCCGCCTCGAAGAAGCCCGCCTGAAAGCCGAGGCCGAGGCCCTCCGCAAAAACAGGAAGCCGAAGCAGCAGCGAAACGCAAGCAGGATGCCGATGAAGAAGCCGAGCGCCAGCGCCGCCGCTCCCTCGACCCCTTCCACGACCTCATGGTTCCCATCAAAGGCGGTAGCTTTAAAATGGGCGGCACCCACCCAGTGACCATCAAAGACTTCCATCTCGGCAAGCACCCCGTCACGCAAGCGCAGTGGCGGGCCATCATGGGCAGCGACCCGCAGCAATTGAGGTTCAAAGGCTGCGACGACTGCCCAGTGGAGCGAGTCAGTTGGGGAGATGTGCAGAATTTTGTCAAAAAAATGAACGAAAAAACGGGTGAAATATACCGCCTACCATCCGAGACAGAGTGGGAGTTCGCTGCCCGTGGCGGAATGAAAAGTAAAAACTACAAATACGCTGGCAGCGACAACGTGGATGAGGTGGCATGGCATATGTACAACTCTGGCCACAAAAACGCAGCCTGTCAAACAGTTAAAAGCCAATGAGCTTGGCCTTTACGACCTAAGCGGCAACGTCTGGGAATGGTGCCAAGACACCTGGCACGATAACTATGAGGGCGCTCCCAAAAATGGCAGTGCTTGGACATCCGGAGGAGAACAAACGCGCCGGGTAGTTCGTGGCGGGTCTTGGGTCAGCAATGCCGACGATTGCAGCATTGCCAACCGTAGCAGTAATGATGTTGACGAGCGGTTCAACAACGGTGGGTTCCGATTGGCACTGTAACCTCACCCTTTGGCACTTTTATACTTTTACCCTTTGTCTTTTTAGTTTTTCTGATTATAACGGATTGTAGTGATGCCCACATTCCCCACCAAGCGAAGCTGAAATGAGGAGGTTGTGGAGCCAGTTTTCATGGTAAATTTTACCGTTCAACCTTGCTGCTGGGCAGAAAAGCTCGGTTTCCTTTCGCAGTTGGGGGCAAAACGGGGCAAAATTGAAAAGGAGGGCGAACGCCCTGAAGTTCTTTGAGGTCATTGCCAGGGTGGAGTGGAACTCCTGGATATAGAAAGCGTGGCGGTTCATGGACTTCATCAGCCTGTCAAGGGCATTGGACGTGCGGTGCGCCTGTGGCTGGTCGAGGTGGAAGAGCCACTTCCGGCTCTTCTGGCACAGCTTTACCAGGTTTTCCCGCATGGGGCACTCCGGGACGCTTTTCAGCGCCCAAGCCTTTAGCCGCCGCAGGCGCTGCGACATCGACCGCTTGTTTTCCGCCCGGTAGCAGTCCCACACCTTTTCCGATGCCTCGTGGAAGAGCTTTTCCATCTTCGCAACCGCCCGGTCCCGCACCTTGAGCCAGGCGTGCAGGAAGCACTCGACGATGGCTATCCTTTTCCACAGGCTGCGCCATGCCTTCTGGGTGGCGGCCCAGCCGTCGGTGTTGACGGAGCGGGGCGCAAAGCCCGCAAAAACCCGGTGGAGCTCTGCCTTGAAGGCGCCGTATGCTTTTGCAAGGCATTCGAAATCAGCCTTTTGCGCAGCATCTACCCCCAGGAAGCAGCCGCCGCCCACGGTGGTCGCTATGTACGCCTCGCCCTTGCGGGTGTCCGTGTGGTACTCGTCCGCCAGCAGGTCCGCTGGCATCCTTTCCCGGCTTTTGACGGTCACCCCCACCAGGTTGTTGCCGGAGAGCCCGATGAACAGCCGCCACCAGAACATGGGGTTGCCGCCAAACAACAGGGCGACGACCCAAAGGGGCACCGCATAGCGCAGCAGGAGCATGCCCTTCCACACCTCGTCCGTGCGGGCCTGCATGTAGGGCAGCACAAACGAGGGGCGTATGCGGTAGGTTTGGCCGCCCGCAACGACCTGTCGAAGCCGCACGCCCTGCTTGGAGGATTGCCGGGTAGTGCCGTTGAGCACGTATCCGTTGAGCATTTCCGGGGGGAACAATTCCGGGTGGCGCCCTAGGTGAAGCGCTATCTGTTCCTTGGCAAATGATTGGTTTTCAATGAACTGCGGATAGTCTGCCTCTTTTATCGGCAAAACTATTTGACGGTATTTGGGCGCTTTTCTACTTTTTTCGTTGCTTTGAGTTGCCATCGGGTATTGCTCGTTTTTTGTTTCGCAACTCAAACATCGCAAGATTCGATGGCTTTCTTTTTAGCATCACTACAATCCGTTATAGTCAGCATTTTTTAAAATTTTTAGGGCGAAGCCCTCGATTTTTGAAAGAAGTCAAGTCGTAGAAACGCAGGAAAAAATGGCATCGGCATCCAAAGGGGCTTAGCCACATCCCCGTTTGTAACTCCAGAAGCCACCTCATTTTTGAGGGGCATAGCCCCTCTGGGGAAATCTTGTCTGGGAATTCTACAAACAGGGGCGGGGCTACGCCCCTTCACCACAAAATCTGCCAGCGATTGCCTTCCTTTGGGACGCAAAGACGTGACGTGAATGACATCAGCCCCAAAAACGCTGCGGCGAGCAAAGGGGCGTAGCCCCGTCCCCGTTTGTAGCAGCGTGGCCATCCCCGTTTTTGAGGGGCGTAGCCCCGACACGATTCATCTCGTTACAATTAATTCTCCTACTATCTGAAAACTATCAACGCATGGCAAACACTTACACCCAGCTCCACATCCAATATGTTTTCGCTGTAAAAGGTAGGGAAAACATGATACCCCGGCAGCAGAAGGAACAAGTACACCAATACATGAACGGCCTATTGGTGAACCGAAAACACAAACTACTGCGGGTGCATTGCATGCCCGACCATTGCCACCTGTTCGTTGGGCTGCACCCGGCGCAGAGCATTTCTGACCTTGCGGAAGAAGTCAAAACCGCCGCCACAAAATTCATCAAGAAACAGCCTTGGATGCCCTTCGATTTTGCATGGCAAAAGGGGTTCGGGGCATTTTCATATTCGAGGTCGCATATAGATGCGGTGGTAAGGTATATCCAAAACCAAGAGGAACACCACCAGCAGCGCAGTTTTCGGGCGGAGTACCTCGATTTGCTGAACAAGTTTGAGGTTGAATACGACGAAAGGTATTTGTTCGAATATTACGACGATATTTGAGAAAACAACGTGCCGGGGCTACGCCCCTCAATAAGTTGGGGGACGGCTGGTGCTACAAACGGGGGCGGGGCTACGCCCCTGCAAATGGGGGTAGGATATGCCCCTTTTTTAACAAACGATTAAAAAATGCAAACCACTACCCACAAACTCTTCCTCTCCTACTCCCACCAAGACGAGGAGCTAAAGAACAAACTCGCCACCCACCTCGCCCCCTTGCGGCGCAGTGGCAAGGTCGCCGTCTGGCAAGACCGCCAGATACTCCCTGGCACGGAATGGGACGCCGCCATCAAAGCAGGAACTGGCCGAGGCGGACATCATCCTGCTGCTGGTCAGCCCCGATTTCATTGCCTCGGATTATATCTGGAAATACGAAATCGCAGGAGCGATGGAGCGCCACGAGCGGCGGGAGGCCACGGTCGTCCCCATCATCGTGCGGCCCTGCGACTGGCAAGACATGCCCTTTGCGAAGGTGCAGAGTTTGCCCCGCAACGCAAAGCCCGTCACCCAATACGCCAACCAAGACGAGGCATGGCTGGAGGTGGTGCAGGGGATAAAAAGGGTGGTGGAAGGGTAATCTTCGAATCGGGTTTTTAAATCAAGAACCAAAAACAGTTGTAGATTTGTTTTATTCAAATTGCTGCCAATGAGATGTGACAGTATTTTCTACTCAGAACATGCCATCGTGCAGATGGCGGCAAGAAATATCACTCCTGCCGAGGTAGAGGCTGTATTGCAGGAAGGTGAAATAATCAAGCACTATCCCGATGACCAGCCCTCACCAAGTTGGTTGATTTTGGGCTACTCAAAAGGAAAGGCAGTCCATGTCGTGTTTTCGAGGGATATTGCGACTGATTTTTGCATTATCATCACAGCATACTACCCCGACCCAACCGTTTGGAACCCAGATTTCAAAACCAAAAAATATTCAGCATGAAATGTATTGTCTGTAAAACAGGAGAAACCCATCCCGGTAAAACCACCGTCACGCTTCGACGAGACCAGACCGTAGTGGTAGTTGAGGATGTAAATGCCCTTATCTGCGACAATTGTGGACATTACTACCTGGATTCCCCCACCACAAAAAAGGTGATGGACACCTTGACAGATGCCATTGCAAGGGGAACAAAGTTGGAAATTTTAGCCATGAAGGCCGCTGCTTGATTTTGCAATTTGTATAGTCCCTCAAGGGTTTCGCAGTCCCCCAATTTCCCAATTTCCCAATTCCCAATCTACCTCGGCTCAAAAGGCAACTCCGCCACAAACGGCAGCGCATTTTCTAAGCTCAACACAGCGGAAAATACCCCGCTGTCCTCCACCGCCAACTCAAAGCCACGGTCCTTGAACATGCGAATCATGTGCGAATTGTTGCGCAGTACGGAGGCATTGACCCGTTTGATGCCCTTGTCCCGTGCGATCTCCAGCATGTAGTCGGTCATCATGCTGCCGAGGCCCTGGTTTTGCCACGGGTCGGCCACCAGGATGGCGAACTCCGCCGTTTCGCCCCAAGCATCTGCGATGATGCGCACCACGCCGGCCATGTGTTTTTCCCCATTCTTCCTCGACTTCCGCAATCAATGCCATCTCCCGGTCGTAGTCAATTTGCGTGAGGCGGGTCAGAAAGTCGTGCGTGACCTTCGGCTTGAAACCAAAGAACCGGAAGTACAGCGACTGGTCGGAGAGGCGCTTGAACATCCTGGCCTCCATCGGCTCGTCCTCGGGGCGGATGGGGCGCAGGATGGCGTCCCGACCGTCCTTGAGCTGCATGTGCTTCACATATTTTTCGGGGTAAGGCGAGATAACGAGGTGCTTGTACGGGTGTTCCTTGGTGCGTGGCTGGTAGTCGTCGAGCAGGATGCGGGCGTCCACCACGATGCCGCCCGTCTCGTCCACCAGGTAGGGGTTGATGTCCATCTCCCGCACTTCGGGGAAGTCCATGAGGATGTAGGCGAACTTTTGAATCACAAAGGCCAGGTCGTCAATGTCCACGCCGGGAATGCCCCGGAAGCCCTGCAATTGCTCATAAATACGGGTGCGCTGGATGGTGCGGCGGGCCAATGCGATGTTTAGCGGCGGCAGGCAGAAGCTGGTGTCGTTGATGACCTCGACCGCCACGCCGCCCTGGCCGAAGACGATGAGCGGCCCGAAAATCGGGTCACGGTTAGCGCCAATCAGCAGTTCGTAGCGCTTTTTCTGCATTTTTCCACCAAAACTCCAACCACGTGCGCATCCGGCTTGTGCTTTTTCAGCGAAGCGATGATGGCGTCGTAGGCTTTCTCGGCGGCTGCTTTGGTGGTGATGTTCAACTTCACGCCGCCCACGTCGGTCTTGTGCAAGGCGTCTGGTGAAATGATTTTCAACACACAAGGGAAGCCGGTTTGCTCCGCAAATTGGCCCGCCTCTTTGGCGCTCGTGGCCACGTAGTTGCCACCGACGGGAATGCTGTAACAGCCAAGCAGTGCCTTTGCCTCGTTTTCCAACAAATAATGGCGGCCTTCGGCCAAAGCGGTGCGGATGATATGCCAGGCGGCGTCCCTTTTTGGAACAAAACGGCGGGGCGCTTCAGGCGGTGTTTCGTAAAGCAGCTCAAGGTTTCGGGTGTACTGCCACATTTGCAGGAACACGTCCACACCGCTCTCCGGGTAGCGGTAGTTGGGGATTTTGCCTTTTTCGAGGATGTTCCGTGCGTCCCAAACGTCCCGTTCGCCCATCCAGGAGGCAATAACCGGCTTGCGGGTATGTGCGCCTGCGGCAACGAGTGCTTCGGCGGTGCCGTTGGTGTCGGTCACGGTCTGGGCGGTGAGGATGGTCAAAACGCCGTCCACGCCCTCGTCGGCGAGGCAAGCTTCCACGGCCTTGCGGTACTCGGTCGGGGAGGCGTCACCGAGCACGTCCACGGGGTTGCCGTGGCTCCAATGGGCGGGCAGCGCCTCGCTCAGCTTCGCTAGGGTCTCCTCGGAAAGCTCGGCCAACTTGCCGCCCCGTGTGGTGAGGAAGTCGGTGGCCAACACGCCGGGGCCGCCCGCATTGGTGATAATGGCGAGGCGGTTGCCCGCAGGACGGGGCTGCATGGATAGCGCCTGGGCGCAGTTGAACAACTGCGAGATGCGCTCCACCCGAACGCAGCCTGCCCGTTTGAACGCTGCCTCGAAAGCGGCGTCGTTGCCCGCAAGTGTGCCGGTGTGAGACATGGCGGCCTTGGTGCCGTCCGAGCTTTTTCCCGATTTCAAAATGATGATGGGCTTCGAGCGGGCGAAGGCCCTGGCTGCGCTCATGAACTGCCGGGCATTGGTCAGCGACTCCATGTAAATCAGGATGCACGAGGTCTCTTGGTTCATGCCGAAGTAGTCAATCAGCTCCGCAAAGCCGATGTCCACCATCGAGCCGATGGAGACGAAGTGGCTGAACCCGACGTTTTGGTCGGCGGCCCAGTCGAGGATGGAGGAGCAGAGGGCACCGCTCTGTGAAATGAAGGCGATGTTGCCCGGAAGGGCCATCCGCTTGGCGAAAGTGGCGTTCATCCCCAGCGTCGGGTTGATGATGCCGAGGCAGTTGGGGCCGACAATGCGCATTCCGTACTTGCGGCTGGTGGCCATGATTTCTGCTACCATTTTTTTGCCCTCCTCGCCAGCCTCTTGAAAGCCAGCGGAGATGATGAGCAGCCCTCCGACGCCCGCCTTGCCACACTCCTCGACCACACCGGGGACGGATTTTGCGGGCAAAATGATGATTGCCAAGTCAACGGGGCCGGGCACTGCGCCGATGGTCTCGTAAGCGGGGACGCCCAGCACTTCCTTGCTTTTTGGGTTCACGGGGTAAAGCCCGCCCTTGTATCCGTTGTCAATCAGGTTCTTGAAAAGCGAGTTGCCCACTGTGTTTTCACGGGTGGAAGCGCCGATGACGGCAATGGATTGGGGCTTGAAAATCTTGTCGAGTTGGTGTACCATGATTTAGGTTAGTTTGATGGCATTATTTGGCAAGGCTGAAAATCGGGGCGAAATTAGGTTGAGGCGGTAGGCAGCAAAAGTGATAAAAATCAGTGGTGTGGGGGAGAAAAATTAGTAGCATAGACCGAAAAGCGACAATGTAAGATGGCAAGATGTGTTGTTATTTGTGCAACAACCTTGAAAATTGCAAAGCCGACTTTGCAATTTTCAAGGTTGAGCTTATATTTACCCCATGATAACAAGAAGCATAGCATCGGATATAATCAAAGACCTCGACTATTTTCCAGCTGTTGGCATCATCGGGCCGAGGCAATCCGGCAAGACTACTTTGGCCAAATCGCTTTTGGAGAAAATAGGGAGGCCAACTACCTACCTTGACCTTGAATCGGAAGCCGATCGCTATTTACTACAAGACCCTGAACCTTGGTTTTTATCCAATGCCGACCAATGCATCATCATAGATGAGGTACAGTTGATGCCTCGACTTTTTCCACTGCTTCGCTCGGTCATTGACAAAAAGCGGGAGCCAGCAAGGTTTATCTTGTTGGGGTCTGCCTCGCCGGAACTGGTGCGCAATAGTTCGGAAAGTTTGGCTGGCCGCATTTCATTTCACGAGCTTTCCCCTTTCAGCCTCACGGAGCTTGATAATGTCTTGTCAATGCGTCAGCACTGGCTTCGGGGCGGTTACCCGCTTTCGGCCCTTGCGCCTGACGATGAAACGGCTTTTCGTTGGTTGGACAACTATGTTCGTAGTTTCATTGAACGTGATTTGAAGGTTATCTTGAGACAGGACATAGAGCCAGAGAACATGCGCCGATTCCTGTTGATGTTGAGCCATTTGCACGGTGAAATCCTCAATGTTTCATCGCTTTCCAACTCGCTTGGCATTGCGGCAGCAACGGTGAACAAATACCTCGATTTGCTGGAAGGGGCGTTTTGGACGGTGCGATTGCAGCCTTGGTATGTCAATATAGGCAAGCGATTGGTCAAGTCGCCCAAGGTGTATTTTCGAGATAGTGGTATGCTACACAAGTTGTTGGGCATTGCGACAGCACAGCAGCAGCTTTCACATCCTGTGCTGGGTGCAGCGTGGGAGGGGTATGTCATCGAGCAAGTCCGCTTGGCCACGCAATTCAAGTTTCAATACTACTATTACCGAACGCAAGTTGGTGCAGAAACCGATTTGTACCTCCTTTCACCGAAGGGCAAGACTTGGTGCGTTGAAATCAAAGTCTCAAATACGCCTGCTATATCCAAGGGTTTTTTCCAGTGTGTTGAAGACCTTCAGCCGGATGTCAAGTGTGTGGTTGTGCCAGAAAGCCGCCCTATCAAAAGGGCGGATGGAGTGGAAATTCTAAGCCTTCCTGATTTTTTGAATTCCTTGCAAAATGCCTAACACGTCCATTTAGATACCATTCATCCACGCCACCAACCAAGGCACCCAACTCACCTTGGTCACGGGGTTCACCATCCCAAACCCATGCCCGCCCTTAACCCAAAAATGCGCCTCGACAGGTACGCCATTGCGCAAGCAAGCTTCGTAAAAAAGCAGGCTGTTCTCAATTTTCACCCAATCATCCTGCGCATGAACGAGGAAGGCGGGCGGCGACTGCGGCGTGACCCGAAGCTCGTTGGAGAAATGGGCGGTTTGCTGTAGGGTAGGGGACTTTCCGAGTAGATTCTCCCGTGAACCATCGTGCCCGATGCCGTCCCGGAAGCTCACCACTGGGTAAATCAGCGCCACGAAATCGGGGCGAACGGAAGTCAGGTCGGTGCAAGTGGGGTCGGCGTTTTGTTCAAAATGGGTGGCAGCCGTAGCCGCCAAATGCCCGCCAGCCGAAAAGCCCATTATGCCGATTTTGTTGGGGTTAAGTTGCCACTCCGCTGCCCGAAGCCGCACCAGCCGGATTGCCTGCTGGGCATCTTGGAGCGGAGCCAGCGACTTGTCCACGCAGTATCGGTCGCTGGGGATGCGGTATTTGAGCACGAATGCGGTGATGCCCGCCTCGGTCAGCGCTTTCGCAACTTGTGTGCCCTCGTGGTCGGTGGCCGTGCCGCTGTAGCCGCCGCGGAAGTTTCGGTCGTGAACTCGACCTTCCAATCGTTCACCTCCGTTTTTTCGAGGTTTTCGGCGGGCTTGGAATTGGGGATGGAGCCAGTGCCGTAGAGCGGGAAGGTTTGCGGTGCTTGAGCAACAACTTTTGCGAAGCAGCAAAAAACGATGGGGACGAGCAACAGCGTTGATTTCAGGTTCATGTTTCAGCTTTTTTACAAAGGTTGGGAAAAATGGCGAACTGGCGCTAACTGAAAAATTAGCTTGAATTTTGCCAATGAATCCGAAAAATTCAAGCTAATTTTGCCAATGAATCCGAAAAATTCAAGCTAATGATTCAACGAGCCATTGCGGAGCAAATAAAAAACGACCTGACGGACTACCGAAAAATCATCCTCGTGTATGGGCCGAGGCAGGCTGGAAAGACAACACTGGTGCGGGAGGTAATTGCCAAATTACCTTATAAATCGGTGGAAATCAATGCCGACCAGCATAAGTACAATGACATTCTATCAAGCCGTGACTTGGCGAAAATGCAGGAACTGATTGGAGGCAACGAACTCTTGTTCATTGACGAAGCGCAGAACATCCCCAATATCGGCATCAACTTGAAAATACTGTACGACAGCCTACCAGCTTATTCGCGGGTCATCGTCTTTCGAACTGGCCAACCAGGTGCAAGAGCCGCTCACTGGACGAACTTGGACTTACCGGCTCTACCCAATTGCAATACAGGAACTGGCCCCAACAATGACACCATTTGAAATCAAGACCAGTCGGAAAACTACCCCGCTTCGGTATGTACCCGGAGGTGTTGGGACGGGAGCAGCCAAAATCCGATACCTACAGGGAGTTGTCTGGCGCTTACCTTTATAAGGACATCCTGCAACTTTCGAACATCCGACATGCCGACAAGATTGTAAAATTGCTGAAATTGCTGGCCTTTCAGGCTGGTTCGCAGGTCTCAATGCATGAACTTGGCAAATCCTTGGAAATGAGCCACGATACCGTCAACAGTTATATTGACCTGCTCGAAAAGGGCTTCATCGTGTTCCGATTGTCGGGGTTCAGCCGCAACCTCCGCAAAGAGGTGAACAAGATGACCAAGGTTTTTTTCTACGATTTGGGTATTCGAAACATGCTCATCGAGAACTTCAACCCGCTCGACATGCGACAAGATGTGGGAGCACTCTGGGAGAATTTCCTTGTGGCCGAGCGGCGGAAAAAAGTGGAGTACCAACGCATGTTTGGCAGTACCTACTTCTGGCGGACTTATTCCGGGGCAGAGTTGGATTACCTGGAGGAGCGTGATGGCCAACTGTTTGGATTTGAGTTCAAATGGAGGTCCGACAAAGCCAAGGCCCCGGCTACTTGGCTCGAAACATATCCGAATGCATCTTATCATTTGGTGAACAAGGAGAATTTTTTGGAGTTTGTGGTGTAGCTCGAATTACTTGCTTCCGCCCATTTCCGACAAATCCAAAATTTCCGAATCCATCCCCCGCTATCTTACGTTTATTTCGTGTAATTTTGAAGAAAATTCCCTCGTTGGAAGGGCAAATCAAGGTAGCTTGCAGCCGCTACTTTTTCCTTTGTACTTTTGACTTTTTGCTTCGAGCACCGATTACAAAACTTTTATGCGCATAATCCCAAGGCTCATATCCTTTGCGTTTTTTCTACTTGCCGCTCTGTCCACCAGGGCACAAAACTGTGGCTGTGCAGACAGCGGCAACTGCCCGCTGCAATTTCCTGCCAACACCAATACCCAAGTCTGCTACGATTTCACGGATGCTTTCAACAACGACCTAGCCAGCCCCACGCAGGGCGTCTGTGGCGTGTACATCAAGTTTCGGCACGGGCATATTGGTGACCTCGAACTCACGCTGACCTCTCCCGCTGGGCAGCAGGTACAACTCGTCGGCACAAATGGCAACTGCAACACAAACACACCGCTGGCCACTTGGGACATCCTATTCGTACCGTGTAGCGCACCCTGTATCCCCGATACGATAGGCGCTTGCCCCTACCCCTGTGTCTTTGATGGCTGCCCAAGCCCATGCCCTTGGGGCAGCGGCACTTTCGTCGGCGAGTACCACCCCTTCAGTGGTTGCTTGGAGAGCTTCAACACCGGACCCGCCAACGGCCAGTGGTGCATCGAAATCGCCAACAGCGCCATGTTCAACGGCGGCACCGTCCTCGACTTTGAGATTATCCTCTGTGATGAGTCCGGCATTCTCTGCTGCGAAGCCGACGCAGGCAACCTCCCCGACCCCAACGTGGCCGCCTGCATCGGCGAACCCTCGCTCGACCTCGACCTCGTGCCTTCCTACGGTGCCATCGTGCCCGACCCGCTGGAATATGGCTACACCTTCACGGTTTTCAGCAATGGTACGCTGTACGACCTCGACACCACCGACAACTTCACGGCCTACCCCGCTGGCAGCTATACGGTCTGCGGACTGAGCTACTTACTCGCCGACGCCGCAGCGCTTCCCGTCGTGGGCACAGCTTGGACGCCCCAGCTCCTCAACGATACGCTCACTGGCCCAAGTCCGCCTTTTTGTGGCGAAATTGGGCTGAACTGCGTGGTGGTGAACATCGGCGCACCGCCACCCACTACCGTCCTGCGGGATACGATTTGCGATGGGCAAACTGTCGTTTTCGATGGGCAAAACGTCAGCTCGGCAGGCACTTACGCCGATACGCTGGCCTCGTTTTTCGGCTGTGACAGCATCGTGAACCTCGTGCTAACGGTGATGCCCAACGTGACCACCAAACTGGCCGAAACCATCTGCTTTGGCGACACTGCTTGGGTAGGAAACATGCCGTTTTTCACCACAGACACTTTCACCGTTGACCTCCTGACCAGCTTCGGCTGCGACAGTGCCGTAACGCTTGAGTTGATTGTTTTACCAGAAAACACCACCACGCTCAACGAAATAATTTGCCAAGGGTGAAACATTTGCCGTAGGCAACACAAACTACTCAACAACAGGCACTTACGTGGACACATTGCCCTCATGGCTCGGCTGCGACAGCACCGTGACCCTGAACCTGACGGTGGTGCAAACCAGCGTGAGCATTGCACTTCCCGACACGCTAACTTGCCTACAAACCTCGGTCGCACTGACTTCCACGGCCAGTACCTCGTTCGGCACACTGGATTACCAGTGGACGACCATCGGCGGCGCGTTTGGCAGCCCGACCAACCAACCGAACGCCACGGCAACGGCCCCTGGAGACTACATCCTCACCGTGACCGCCGCAGGGTGCAGCAGCAGCGACACGGTGACCGTACTTCAGGACGCCGTAATGCCCAACGCCGTTATCGTGCCTTCGGCAATGACCCTGACCTGCACCAACACCCTCATCTTGCTGAACGGCAACAACTCCACGCCGACCAGCAATTTCAACTGGGTCTGGAATGCCCAAGGGGGCAGCCCCATCACCAACACCAACACGCTCATCGTGACCATCAACGAGCCGGACACCTACCGCCTCATCATCACCGACATCACCAATTTCTGCAAGGACACGGCCACGGTCACCATTTCCCAAAACATCACGCCGCCCGTGGCCAACGCCGGACCAGACATACAACTCTCCTGTACCGTGCCGACTGTTACCTTGAACGGCACAGGTTCCACCCCCTCCGGCAACATTTCGTTCGACTGGAGCACGATGGACGGCAATATTTTGCCACCAAACAACACTGGCTCCGTGGCCGCCGATGCCCCCGGCACTTACCAACTTGTCGTGGAAGATTTGGCAAACGGCTGCCGGGACACCGACCTCGTCGTCGTAACCGTGGACACGCTCACGCCCAACGCCCAAATCGCATTGCCGCAAGGCGACCTGCTCAACTGCAACAACGACACGCTGACCCTTGACGGCAGCGGCTCCACGGGTTCGCAATTCGTTGTTTATCAATGGGTTGGTAATATTTTCAACCAACAGGGAACGCCGATTGCGCACACCAGCTCACCCGGTAATTTCACCCTGATGCTCACCGATACCTCCAACGGCTGCACCGATTCGACCAGCGTGACCATCGGCACTGATTACCTGCTCCCGACCGCCGATGCCGGGCCGGACGACTCGCTGTCGTGTGCTGTGATTTCGGTGCAAATCGGTGGCAGCGGCACTTCCATCGGCCCTGAATTCACCTACGAGTGGACGGCCTCACCCGGTGGCGCTTTCCTCGACCCCACCGACCTTCCCAGCGTGTCGGTGAACGAACCAGCCAGCTACCTGCTCACCGTCACCGACACCACCAACGGCTGCACCAACTCAGATTTCACCATCATCACCCGAAACGAAATACCGCCCGTGGCCAACGCCGGGCCGGATTACGTGCTAAACTGCACCGATACTTCCGTCGTGCTCGATGCCAGCAACTCGACCATCGTGCCGTTTGCCGAATTAGCTTGGATTAACTCACTGGGCGACACGATTTCCGAAGACGTTCAAGTGACCGTTGACTACGCCGACACTTTTTTTTGCCATCAATTTGGCTTTTTGTACCAGCTACGACACGGTCGTGGTCTCCGAAGGTACGGTGGCACCCGTGGCAGACGCCGGGCTTGACCAACTGCTCGACTGCCTCACTGGCCAAGCTACGCTTGATGGTAGCGGTTCGGATGCCGGGTCGGATTTCAGCTACTTTTGGACGGCCCTCAGCGGCAATATTTCCGCTGGTGAAACAACGCCCACGCCCACGGTGGACGACGTCGGCGAGTACCTCCTCCAAGTGACGAACACGACCTCCGGTTGCGTCAGCTTCGACACGGTGCTGGTCTCGCTGGATACCGTGGCCTGCATCCCCGTGGCCAACGCCGGTGCCGACGGCCTCATCAATTGCTTTTCGGCAACCTTCACCGACACGCTCCAGGCAAGCGGCACGGTCGGCCCAAACTTCGGCTACAACTGGACGGCGATTTCGGGCAATATTTTCGACCAAACCGACCCGTTTGCGCCGAGTGTGTCAGCGGGCGAATTCGTGTTCACCGTGACCAACATCGCCTTGGGGCTGATGGCCTCCGACACGGTGCTGGTGCTTGCCGACACCGTGGCACCGCTGGTGGTCATTGACTCCAACATCCTCTCGCTCACCTGCCCAGAACTGGCCGCATGTTTCCCACTCGATGCCACTGGCACCTCGGTCGGGCCGCAGTACACTTACATTTGGGAAACGGGCGTGACGGGTAGCATCTGCACCGACCCGACCCAACTCAGCGCACAAGTGCAGGGAGCCGACGTGTACACCCTCACCGTCACCAACCTGCTCAATGGCTGCGAGAATGACGCTGCCGTGCTCGTGCAACTCCTCGACTTCCTGCCCACGGCCAGCGCCGGACTGGACTTCCAGATTCCGTGCGGCGACACGACTGCCGTGCTCGACGGCAGCGGCTCCTCCGTAGGCGGCACGATTTACACTTACCAGTGGTCTTCTTTTGGGGGAAATATTTTGGCCAGTGGCCAAACGCTCGCCCCAGAAGTGATGCCCACGAACCCCAGCGATACCTTCACGCTCATCGTCACCAACACCCTGAACTTCTGCCAGGACACCGACGCCGTGGTGGTTTTCAACCCCGTCAACTGCAACCCCGACTGCGCCGCTTCCGTCTCTGGCCCCCTCGACTGTAACAACAATTCAGTCAGCCTCCTCTCCACCGGGGCCTCCACTGGGCCAGATATTTCGTACCAGTGGACGAGTGCAGTGGGCAGTTTTTGCGCTCCGCAAAACACGGCCACCACCTGCGCCGACTCCCCCGGAATCTACGACTTGACCGTGACCCGAACCTACGCCAGCGGTGCCGTTTTCAGCACCACCTGCCAAGTGCAAGTGCTTGACAACAGCCAACCGCCCATCGCTGACGCCGGGCCTGACGACGACCTCAACTGCGTGGACCAAACACTGACGCTGAATGGCAGCGGCTCTGACACTGGCACGGAAATCACCTACCAGTGGTCAACGATGACGGGCAATTTTTGCGGCAGCACCAACGCCATCACCACTTGCGTGGACGAGCCGGGAACGTACAACTTACTGGTGGTCAACACGTTGACGGGCTGCTCCGCAATGGACTCCGTGGTCATCGGGCTGGACACGCTGCACCCCGTCGCAGAGGCTGGGCCGCCCGACATGCTCACCTGCAACAACAACACCGTCGTACTGAACGGCAGCGCTGTGCCCGCCAACGCCAGCTATTTTTGGACAACGCCAAATGGTGATATCTGCGCCGGAGAGGCGACGCCAAACCCTGTCATTTGCAGTGCCGGGACGTATATTTTGACCGTCACCATCATCGCCAACGGCTGTACAGACAGCGATGTGACCAGCGTCAGTGTTGATTCTTTGCTGCCGAACCCCGATGCCGGGCCGGACTTGAACTACACTTGCACGGACACCATTTTTACCTTGAACGCCACGGCCACGGGCGGCGTCCTGCTCGAATACCAATGGACGGCCACGAACGGCGGCTGCTTCATCGGCCCGACGGACACGTTGCAACCGACCGTTGCCTGTCCCGGCACTTACACCCTCACGGCCACCGACGTGGTGACGGGCTGCTCCGCAATTTCACAGATGCAGGTTTTGGATGCCACTGCTCCACCCAATTTGCAACTCAGCAACCCGCCGGGCATCACCTGCCAAAACCTCGTCGTGACACTCGACGCATCCGGCTCATTGCCCACAGGGCAACTCAGCTTCCAGTGGGCCACCCTGGACGGCAACTTCGTTTCAGGGCAAGATACCGCCACGCCGCAGGTGGATACGGCAGGCACCTACACCGTAACAGTCACGAATTCGCTCACGCAATGCTGGCTTTGGGCAGCGTGACAGTGAGCATGGACGCCACCATCCCAGTTGCTCATACCGGGCTGGATACGACGTTGACTTGCACCCGCAACAGTTTGATTTTGAGTGGATTAGGCTCGACCATCGGCATGGACATCACCTACCTCTGGACGACAACAGACGGCCAAATTATCAACGGCGAAACGAGCTTGATGCCCGAAATTGACGCCCCCGGCACCTACGTACTAACCGTTTCTGACATCGGCAACGGCTGCGTGGTGCTCGACTCGGTGGTCGTCACGCTGGACACGCTACAACCGACAGCAGCCACTGACGCTGCGCAAACGCTGACCATCACGTGCACCACACAGCAGGTCACCCTGCTCGGCGACTTGAGCAGCCCGCAGGGAGAATTGGATTTTCTCTGGGAAACAATGGACGGCCATATCTCCTTCGGGGCAAGCGGCCCGAACGCCACGGTTGACAGCGCTGGCACCTATCTGCTCACCGTCACCCATCAGCGAAACGGCTGCACCGACACTGCCTCCATCCTTGTGTTGGAAAATCTGACGCCCCCGTCGCTTGGCTTCGGCCCCGTGCCGATGCTGACTTGTGACCTGCTCACGGCACAGCTTTCGGTGCTGCCCGGCACGGCTGACTACACCTACCAGTGGTCAGGTCCAGGCACCATACTCGACCCGACGACGGCCACTCCGACCGTTGACCAAGCCGGCGTTTTCAGCGTTACGGTCACGGACATCGCCAACGGCTGCCAACACGACAGCACGGTGGTCGTGACGGAAAACAAGCAGTTGCCTGATGCCGTGGCCGCTTCCATCGGCAACCTCGACTGCCAAAACCTGACGGCCACAGTGACGGGTACAGGCTCCACTACCACGGGCACCAGCTTCCTGTGGACGACCAGCGGCAGTGGAAACATCGCCACGCCGGACGCCCTGACTTCGGTGGTGGATGCGGCTGGTTTTTATGTTTTGACGGTGACGAGATTGGACAACGGCTGCTCCGCAATGGACACCACGGAGGTCATCGCCAGTGCGCAACCCATTGACAATGTGCTGCTTAGGCTCGAACACCCCGACTGCCTCGACCCTGACGGGTATATTTACATTGACGCTGTTTTTGGTGGAACGCCGCCCTACTCCTACTCCGTGGACGGCGATGTTTTCATCACCTACCCGCAGTTCAGCTACCTCGAAGAGGGGCAGCACACGGTGGTGGTACAAGACGAAAACGGCTGCTCCTGGACGGACACCGTGACACTGCTTGGCCCTGGCGAAGTGCTGGTGAGCCTTGGCCCCGACGTGACTATCCAGCAGGGCGAAAACCTTGTGCTGGAAGCACAAATCAGCATCCCGATGAGCGAGGTGGACACCATCTGGTGGACGAACCTGCCTGACTCGGTAGAGTGTCCACAGTGCCTGAACCAACCCGTCGCACCGACAGAAACGACGACCTACCGCATCCATGTCATTGACACGAACGGCTGCGCTGCGATGGACGACGTGACGGTGGTGGTGACATCGGAACGCCCGTTCTACGTGCCCACCGCCTTCTCCCCGAACGGCGACGGGACGAACGACCGCTTCCCTGCTCTACGCCGGACCGGAGGTAGCCAAGGTGCGGGCTTTCCGCATCTTTGACCGCTGGGGCAACCTTGTTTTTTTGAAAAGACTTTAAACCGAACAACCCACAGTTCGGCTGGGATGGCAACTTCGAGGGTCAGCCGCTCGACCCTGCCGTATTTGTCTGGCAAGCGGAGGTTGAGTTCGTGGATGGGTCGGCGAAGGTTTTTTATGGGGATGTGACGCTGGTGCGGTGAGGAGGAGTGGAAATTTGGGAATTGGGAAATTGGTGGCAAGGCAGAACCAAAGTTGCATTTTGGTGATTATCTTTGTAAAAATCGTTTGGCGATGCGCAAGATTATTGCTTCCAAGAATAAAGTTAAATCACCTACTGCTGGGCATCAACTGCCAAACTACGCTGAATTTCTGTGGTATAAAAAGCACGAAAAAGCTTTGCTCAAAAGTATTTTGGACGTTTTATTGTCATTAAAGATGAGCAAGTGGTTGCTGATTATGAGACTAAATCTCAAGCGTGGCAAGAAACGATAAAGACCCACCAGCCGGGTACTTTTATTATTCATCTTTGTGTGCCTGTATATAACCTAATACCAAAATATGGCAAACCCATTTGACCCTACTTCTCCGTCAACAATGCCCATCATCTCACCAAAAAGTTATGTCTTCCGCCAGTTTTTCTACGAAAAATATGGCGAAGCCATTACCGATGACCTTATTGACCCGAACTTTCGTCTGCGAATGGAAAACATTAAACCTCGGGGTAGGGCAAAGAATATTGTCAAGGCGCAGATGCAGCAGTTAGTGGAGAAAAGACTATTATCCGAAAAAGACTTCAAAACATTTGACTGGTGGGCTTTCGACTTCCCGGGATGGATTGGGGGAATGGACTTTGAAAAAGAGCGGCTCAAAGAAGTGATGATTATTCAATTAGAGCCACATATCAAAGACCATGATTATCAGATAGTTTACTAGTTGGCGGAAGCAAGTGGGAAAAGGGAATTCAGCATTAATACCCAGACCAAAAAAATCGTAAATCGAAGCGCTCGCAACATTTGGAACAATACCGTAAAAATGCTCTGTTCAGACAAGGAGTACGAGATGATTTTCAATCACGACAACCTTGACCAACTCTATCACCTTCTGGATAAACTCTACATCACCGATATGTGCCATTTTGCTCCGCAAGGTGATGTTGAACTCCTAAAGCAATTATCTTGGACTGGGAAATATGGCATTAGGAGTAAGGTAGCTAATTATTTCATGCACCAAGAAATCAAGCTTATCAATCCTAAATTGCTCATTGCATCTGGTGGAGAAGTTATCAAGGCTACAAAACAGCTATTCGTTGAGGGGGAGGTTTGGGGACTAAAACCTCAAAACCTACCCAATCTATACAAAATGACCAGCAATGCTGAGGAATTTCACTTGTTACAAATTCCACACATCGGCACACTAATGCCTCGTCCGTATTCTTTCTGGCGGGAGCATATAGATTCGCTGAACAAGGTTTTGCAGGAAAGCGGGGTGCTTTGAATAGTTTTTTTATTGCCCACTTTACACCTCACACCCCATCCCGTTCCATCTTCTCCACCTTCCCCATTACCTCCATCTCCAGTTTTTTCTTGTACTGCACCACCCGCTCCATCACCGCCGCATCGCTCGTCCCGATGATCTGCGCAGCCAAAATCCCCGCATTTTTCGCAGCGTTCAGCGCCACGGTAGCCACAGGCACGCCGTTCGGCATCTGGAGGATGGACAGGATGGAGTCCCAACCGTCGAGGGAGTTGGACGACTTGACTGGCACGCCGATGACCGGCAGCGGCGACAGCGAAGCAACCATGCCCGGCAGGTGCGCCGCCCCGCCTGCTCCGGCGATGATGACTTTCACTCCCCGCCCGTGGGCGTTTTTGGCAAACTCGAACATCCGCTCCGGTGTGCGGTGGGCGGAGACGATGGTGACTTCGGTCTCAATGCCGAGTTCCTTCAACACATCCGCTGCCTGCCGCATAATCGGCAGGTCAGAGTCGCTTCCCATGATGATGCTTACCATGATTTTGAGATGAAAGACTTTAGACATTAGACAATAGACGGCGCAGAAGAATCGCTGTCTAATGTCTAAAGTCTATTGTCAGTTATAACTTTCAATATCTGCTGCACCTTCCTCGCCTTGGCCTTGGCCGCTTCGAGGGTTTCGGCGAGTACGGTGACGTGGCCCATCTTGCGGTAGGGCTTGGTTTCGGCCTTGCCGTAGAGGTGGATTTTTACGCCCTCCATCGCCACGGCCTCCTCGAATCCGGCGTACTGGACGGGGCCGCTGTGGCCGGGTTCGCCGAGGAGGTTGACCATGACGGAGGCGGTTTTCATCTTCGTGCTGCCCAGCGGCAGGTCGAGGATGCCCCGGAGGTGCTGCTCGAACTGTGAGGTGTAGCAACTGTCAATCGTGTGGTGGCCGCTGTTGTGCGGTCGGGGCGCTACTTCGTTGATTAACAGTCGGTTGTCTTTCGTCAAAAACAACTCAACGGCCAGCAGCCCGCAGATGCCGAAGGCGGAAATCGTGTCCATCGCCAGTTTTTCGGCGGCCTGCTCAGTGGCTGGGTCGAGGTCGGCGGGGCAGATGAGGAACTCCACGAGGTTGGCCACTGGGTTGAATTCCATCTCCACGGCGGGGAAGGCTTTGACCTCGCCCCGTTCGTTTCGGGCAACCACCACGGCGATTTCCACCTTGATGTCCACCAAATCCTCAACGACGGAGGCATCGGGGAGCAGGAGGGGCAGGTCGGCGGCGGATTTTATCACGGCCACGCCCTTGCCGTCGTAGCCTGCCGTGCGGGATTTTTGCACAAAAGGATACGAAAGCTGCCCGGCCTGCAAGGCCGCTTGGATGGCTTCTCCACTTTCAAACAGTCGAAAATCGGAGGTGGGCAGGTTGTTTTTCAGGTAAAATTCTTTTTGGAGTCCTTTGTCCTTGATGAGGTTGAGTTGGGCGGGGGCGGGGTGGACTTTCACGCCCTCGGCTTCGAGGCGGAGCAGGGCATCCGTGTTCACATGCTCGATTTCAATGGTGAGTACGTCCACCTGTTTGCCGAAGGCGTACACATCGTCGTAATTATTGAAATTTCCCTCGACAAAATGCGAGCAGACGGGGCCAGTCGGAAAGCTGCGGGAGGCGTCGAGCGCCCAGGTCTCCACGTCCCAGTTGTGTGCGGCGAGGGAGAACATCTTGCCCAATTGCCCGCCGCCGAGGATTCCTACTTTTACGTTGGTGGTTTTCATGCGGCAAAGGTACACTTTGGGGGGGGATTTGGGTTGGGGGGGGGGGGGGGGTTGGGGTGGTTGACTGGGATTGGGGCTAGGTTGGCTTGCTCGTTTGGGATTTTTATCTTCCTGGATGTATTGTTCAGTTTTTTGGCTAAAACCTCATGCTTGTTGTATAGGTCAGTATAAATCGTCTAACGAACGCTCCATTGCCTTGATTAACCATGTTTTTGATTCATAAAGAGAGCCTCTCGCATAAAAGCAGAAATTACGGTTTTCACCATAGAAATAACGCCCATAACCGTTCGCGAGTTGGTGGCCTCTGTTTGTATCTGTAAAAAGCATCCCATTTTGACACAATCTCATGAACCATTTTTGCTAGTTCCATTGCGAGCTTCCAGACCTCAAGGTCTTCATATCCCTTCCGTGTGTTTTCCATAGTCTATGCTTTTGTAAAAATATTCCAGTTCCCTCCAACAATCACACACCAATTCCCACCCCCAATTCAACCAATTCCCCCAATTCAACCAATCCCTTCACATCCACTCCCGCTCATCCGTTTCCACTTTGTACAGCACAAAATCCTGCACCGCCGCCGCCTTGGGCACGGGGATATACGGTATCCGAACCGCCCCTGCCGCCGTGTGGAACGTCAATTGGGCGAGGCCGGTCTCCTTGCTGAAAAAGCCCCGGCGGGCGCTCACGGACTGCACTTTGTGCCATTGGAGCAGCACGGATTTGCGTTGCAAAACGCCCCACTCCGCCCGCAGTCCCTGCTCGCTCACCTGCCAGCGCCAGGTGCGTTGGTGCCGATGGGCGAGCCACCAAGCCACCAACAGCCAAGCGAGCCAGACGAGCGACCAACTGCCCAGCCACGACTTCGTGATTTGCACCAAAATGAAGGCGGGCAACGGGCCGAGCTTGAGGAAGCGCAGCCAAATATTGAAGGGCGCTATGCCGTGGGGTTCCCAAGCTAGGTCTTTTTCTTCGGGAAAATAGGCCGCCTGCACTGCCGACAATTGCGGCTCGTAGCAGCCGGGCAGTCCGACCGAAAGTTTGCCCGTCACCTGTACGCTGGCGGCTTGCGGCATCATCACTTTGTTCATTTTGAACAGGCGCATGAGCGGGCTGCTGCTCCACTGCACGTACTGGATTTTGGTCAACACCGCCGACACTTCCTGCCGGGTGAAGAGGCCGCTCACGATTTTGAAGCCCCGCTCGGTGCGCCAAAAACGCAGGTCAAAGTACTGCAGCACCGTGCGGCCCAACGTGCCAAAAGAACGAGATGAACAACAAAAATGGCACTCCCACCAGTAACCATGAAAGCAAGTCCGAACCGTCCGTGGTGCCGAGCCACCAGGTCATTCTTTTCTCAAAATCGAGGCCCAGTGCCTGTTCCACATCGTCGGCGAAGCTGATCACGAACGCCATCAGGATGCCCGCCGTGCGCAGGTGGTTTTGGCTGGCACCAATTTTTACGAGGTCGAGGGGACGGAGGCGGAAGATTTCGGATTGGGGATTGCGGATTTCGGAGTGGGGCAGTGCCTCAGCACCATTGCTTTCCCATTCATCGCCTGCCAAGTTAGACTGCCAACTGCCAACTGTCGAACTGCCAACTTCTTTCTGCCGCCTACCAACCACGTCCCGCAACAACTCGGCGTCCGGTTTGCTGATGGCATGGAGGCTGAATTCCTTGCCCGCCGAGCCTGCCGTGTCTATGTCCACGGCCACGACGTTGAAAAGCTGGTGGACGACGTTTTGGCGGAAATTGACGGTCTGAACGCGGTCGAGCGGCACGTTGATTTTGGATTTGCGGAGCACGCCTTTTTCGAGCACTAGTTCACCGTCTTTTATGTAAAAATAGAGGTTGAAATAATTGAGCAGCGACATGGCTGCGGTGAAAATGGCCAGCCCGATGAAGATGAACGTGTAGGTGTCGAAATTGCTTTTTTTGTTGAAAACGAACACCAGTATCACCACCCAAAGTTGCCGCACCAGCATCTTGAGCACCCCGCCAAGGATGAAGATAATGGCCGCCGATGACTGCCGGGTGGGCTGGGAGAATGGGTGGGATTCGGTCATTTCTAGGATATACTATAAGTGCTGTACGATTTCTAAAAATTCACCAATCGAAACCACGTTGAACTTAGGGAAAGGCAAGGACTTTAATATCCTAAAATCCCTATCATTTGTGACTAAATAGTGGGCATTGGCGGCAAAAGCGCAGTCGGCAAACTTGTTGTCGTCGAGGTCGTGGTAAATCAAGCGCAATTGAAAGTAGGTGTCCACTTTGTACACGTTTTGCAAAAGCATCAAGGCGCCGATATTGGTTTCAGCCGTTTCCCGGTCAAAAATTTGGGTGATTTTTTCCTCATACTCCAAGAGGATATCGTTGGTAAGGTAAAGGTCATATTTGCCATCAAATAACTGCTGCAAGATGGCGCGGTAGGGAGAGCGCCTCGAAACTGAACTGAGAACGATGTTGGTGTCCAGTACTACGCGGATTAAGCTACTCATCGCCACTTATCCATTTTTTTAAGGTTTCTTCCGAATAACCTTTTTCGTCCCAGATTTTGTCGGCCCTATCGCTTGCTTTTTCGAAAAGGTATTTGGCAATCATCCGCTTGATGTCGGGAAGGTATTCGTCAGGCACTCCTACGGAATACAGCTTTAACAGCTCGACTTGGATGTTTGAAAGCGGCGGTTGAATTGTAGTTTGCATGGTCATCAATTTTTTACAAAGTTAGTGCTTTTTTCATGGTTGGTTTTTTCGCTCATCCATAAAAAGCGCCTTGCCGTTCAATCTGAAATCCCTGCCTACCGTCAGGCAGGTCAAATCAATTCCCCCTCCTTCCCAACTCCCCCAATCTTCCCTGTGATAAATTCCTTAATCCGCTGAGCCTCCGCCATCGTCAGCCCCTCGATGCTGAGGTCGCTGCCACTGCCACCTGCGGTATAAACCTTGAGCGTGGCCAGCCCGAAGGCGCTTTCCACCGGGCCCCGGCTGATCTCGCAGTGCTGCATCCGGTTGAAGGGGATGGCCGTGAGGGTGCGCCACCAGACGCCGTGCTTGTGCAGGATGTCGTGCTCCCGAAGGGCATAGCCTTCGGCGGCAAACCGCTTCATGGCCACCTTCATTCCCAGCATGAAAAGCACTGCCCAAACCGCCAGCACCATCCAACTGAGCCAGGGCATCTTGAAAGGATTTACGAAGTAAAATGCAAGCCAGCCCAGCAGCAAAAAGGCGAAAAGTATGCTGGTCGCAATGACCTCCACCGTGCGGTAGGACGGGGAAAGCCGCTGAAAATCAACAGCTTCGGCATGTGGCAAATCGGTCACGGCCACTTGTGCGTTTTCAAAAATCATTTTATTGTATTGCTGTATTGTTGGATTGTTAAATTGTTGTCGTTACAAGGGTAACAATTCAACAATGTAACAATCCAGCAATTTTAAGCTTTCCTCTTCGATTTATTGCCCGCCAAGATGCCCCATCCGCCAGAGCCTAACAGGAAGCCGAAGTCGTACCAGCCGCCGCTGTTGTTCACGGCATAGATGGCCACGTTGTCATCAAACAGGCTACCGATGAAGCTGATGGGCGTGATGAAGCCGTGCAGCAGCCCGAACAGGAAGCCGTACTGCTCGCCTTTGAGGCATTCCTGCACGGGTTCGACGTCGGCGCAGGAGGCGAAGGCGAACATGAGCAGTGCCAGGGCACTGAAAATCAACAGTTTGGACGTGAGTTTGCTTTTCATGCTTGAATTTTTTAAGTGGGCGGACAATGGAAAAATGGGAATTGGTCGCTTCCCATTTTTCGTTTTGTCAAAGGTAGAAATTCTGTGGACATTGGGTTTCGACCGTTGGTAAGTTTTGGCGAAGCGATACGATTGCTCCGAGCAATCGTATCGCTTCGCACTCAAAAAAAAGTGGCAACTGCTCGAACCGAACAGTTGCCAGGATGTTCAAAAGAGAACATCCATTATCGCCTCATTTTGGCTCAGATTTGCGCCCCCCCCGGGGGGGTTCTTACTCATCCGAAACCACAATCTTCACCGTATGCACCTGGTTTATCGAACGCAGGTTGATGAAATAAATGCCCGGTGCCAAGCCCGTTAAATCCAGTTTCGTGGTGTAATGGTCGTCTCCTTCCAGTTCGCTTTGCTCCAATATTTGACCCAAAACATCCACCACATATAGCCTCACTTTTTTCCCGACTCAATTTAATATCGAGCGTCACCATACCTGCCGTTGGGTTTGGATACGCCAATATGTCGGTGAAAGTCAGGTAGCCCAACGAGTCCTCTCCTGGCCCGTTCAGCCTGAAATTATTGGTTATCCATATCTGCTTCGTCATGGTGTCCGTGCAGAAAAGATTGGTGGCAATTAATGTCGCCATATAAGAAGATTGCGCCACCGTATTGTCGTTCGGATAACTGAACGCCGGGTTTGGCAGGTCGCTCGTGGTGCTGTCCGGGTCTCCGAACTGCCATTCCCAACTGAGTGGCGTCGGTTGGGAAACGTCCACGAACTGAATGATGTCATCCGAATTTACTTCCACGGAATCCACGTCGAATAGGCCCGAAGCAGCCAGGAAATGCGTCTCGAAAGTACCTCCGGTACTGGCCACGCCCAGAGATCGCGACATGGTACAGCCGTTGTCGTCCATGACGGTCACGGTGTAGGTACCTGCCGTCAATTGCGAAACATCTTCCGAAACAGCCCCATTGCTCCAGGTAAAAGTATAAGCTGGTACGCCACCTTCCACGGTGAGGTTGATATGGCCGTCATGGTCGGTTTTGCATCCTGCCCGCTGAATCTGGTAGGCTACTGAAACAAATGTAGGTTGGGTCAATTCAATATCCGAAATTAATGTACATCCATTATTGTCGGTGATGGTAGAGACATATATCCCAATAGGCAGACCAGTTATTCCAGGCGTGGTTGCCCCATTTTGCCAATTAAAAGTATAAGGTAAATTGCCGCCACTAACCATTAAATTAATGAAGCCGTCGTTGCCGCCATAACAGCTTATATTGTTTATTTCCGGTACGGACAAGATGGAATCCGGCTGCGCAATGGTAATGGTGTCCAACACCACACAACCATTGCCGTCAAGCACGTTGAGGATATAATCCCCCGCTTCCAATTGGTCTATATCTTCGGTAAATTGCCCGCTGCTCCAGGTTATATCATATCCGCTGGGGAATATGGGCGTACCGCCGGATATGGTCAAATCAATGACTCCTGAAAAATCATTGAAACAGTCCAGGTCGGTCACGTTCGCCACCGCCGAGAGCAAATCTGGTTGCGTGATTTGGGTGGCCTCAGATGTTGTGCAGCCATTTGCGTCTGTGATCACCACACTGTAATCGCCGATGTCAAGGTCTTCCAGCAAGGAATCAACCTCGCTGTTGGTCCAAAGATAGGTGTAGGGCATCGTGCCGCCCGTTGGCTGCACCTCAGCCGTTCCGTTTGACAGCCCAAAGCAAGTGATGTTTTCAGCCGTCAAGTTGCCGAGCAGCAGGTCGGGCTGTGCCACGTAATCATTGGTCGCCGTGGTGCATCCCAGCTCATCTGTCACGGTCAGGAAGTAGTTGCCGGAAACTAGGTTGTCAATGGTGGCAATGGCCTGGCCGTTGTCCCAAAGGAATTCATACCCCGTCGTGCCGGGCGTTCCACCGGAGGCATTTGCCGTTAGGCTGCCATTGGCCTCGCCAAAACAGGTTACGTCAACGATGGTGAAAGCGACGATTATTTCCGGGGCTTCACCAACCACCACCGAAGCCGTATTCGTGCAGCCCGTGAAGTCAGTCATGGTGACCACATAGTTGCCAGCCGCCAATCCGCCGATGTCCTGCGTGGAAGCGCCTTGCGACCAATTGGCGAAGTAGGGAAACGCCCCGCCTGTCACGCTGATGTCAATCGTGCCCTCCATGTCCCCAAAGCATTCATTTCCGGTGACGGCGTCAATGGTAATCTCAATGGCCGACGGCTCTCCGATGTTGACCGATTGTTGGTTGGTGCAGCCATGTGCATCGGTAACGATGACGGTGTAAACACCTGCAAGCAGCCCACTGGCAACCTGGGTCGTTTGGCCGTCGCTCCACTCGTAAGCATAAGGCGCCGTACCACCGGAAGCAAAAACATTCGCCGTGCCAGCGCTTCCCCCGTTGCATACATTGTCCGTATTTTGGGTAAAGGACTGCAATAGCGGCGGCTGTGCCAGCACAACGCTTCCGGTGCTGGTGGCTCCGTCCTGGTCGGTCACGGTCACTTGGTAAATGCCGGGCAACAAGTTGCCGATTGTCGGTTGGGTGCTGCCATTGCTCCAAAGGATGGAATACGGCATTGCGCCGCCCGAAATCATCACATCCACACTGCCGTCGCCCGCACCGAAGCAACTGATGCCTTGGGTCGCCAAGTTGACGGCCAAAGCGCCGACCGCTGTCACCGTGATATTTTCAACCACGGAGCAACCGTTCGCATCCGTGATGCTGACGCTGTACGGGCCAATGAACAGGTTGGAAATGTCCTCCGAGTTCAGTCCATTGCTCCAGGCAAACTGGTAGGGCGGCACACCGCCAGATATGGTCAGGTCAATGGCGCCGTCGCTTGACGCAGGCGTGGTGGTTTCGGTGGTGACCAAAACGCCAACAATCGCTGGCGGCTCCGTCACTTGAAAGATGTTGTTGACAATGCAGCCCGAAGCGTCCATCACCTCCAATCCATATTGGCCAGCTGTTAAGCCCGTGATGTTTTGGGTCATGTCGCCGTTCGTCCAACTGAACGAATACGGCATGTCGCCGCCGGTCACGTTGACCGCAATGCTGCCCGTGGCAGCGCCTGCGCAAAGCACGTCAACGATGCCGTTGATGGTGACGACCGGGGCACCCGCATTGCCGACCAAGCTGGTGGCCGAAAAAACGCAACCGTTCGCATCCGTAACCATCAACTGGTAACCTCCGGCAGGTACTCCGGTCAGCATGTTCGTCGTATTGGGAAGGCCATCCCATTCGTAGCTGAACGGCGGTAGGCCACCCGTCACAGTCGCAGTCAAAGTCCCGTCCGAACCATTGCAGCTTGCATCCGTCGAGGTGAAAGTGGCTGCCATTGCTGGGAATTCGGCCACATCCACTATTCCAGAAATCGTGCAACCGCTGCCATCCGTCACCACCAACGACCAGGTTCCGGCCTCATCGGCAAGTATCGCCTGGCCGCTGCTTGTGACTCCTGATGGGGCCGTCCAGGCATAGCCAAATTGGCCAGTGCCGCCAGTGGGCAATGCGACCAATTCGACATTGCTTCCCGGACAGAAAGTCGCTGAAATTGGGTCAAGGCTCAAACCGAGCGGCGGGTTCAACGCAACCGCGATGGAAGCAGTTTTGACACAGCCCCCCGCACTGGTCACCGTCACTTCGTAAACGCCCTCGCCAGCCGCCGTCAGCAGCGGGATGACCGGATTCTGTTCGGTCGAAACGAACCCATTCGGTCCCGTCCAACTCCAAGCCACACCGTGGCCGCCGCTTTCCGTCAATTGCAGATCATCGCCGTCGCAAACGGGGCTGTTGCTCCCCAGCGTGACTGTTGGCCCGACTACCTCGATGGCCTGCGTGTCAATGGCTTCGCAACCATTCCCATCGGTAAAACTGTATGTCAAAACATGCACCCCAGCGCCCGCCGCTATTGGGTCGAACTGGTTGCCTGATACGCCCGTCCCATTAAAAACGCCGCCCGTTGGCGAAGCCGTGAGCATGATGGGCGCACTGCCCGCACAGACATCGCTTGGGTCGTCGAACACGACCACTGGCAATGGCAACACGTTCAAAATCAAAACTGTCCGGCTGCTGCTGATGCAACCGTTGGCGGTGTTGCGGGCTTCCACGTAAAAAGTATCCGGTGCTATAGGCAGGTATTCGGTGTTGTTGGCGAGCAACAAATTGCCGCCCGTGGGCGCATCGTACCAGTCCGCCGTCTCGCCCGGGTTCACCGTGACGGAGAGGACATGGATGGGTTCTCCTTCGCAAATTTCCTCGTCACCGTTGCTCAGTGGCGCTGCCACAAATGGACAATTGCAATCGGGTGCCACTACGGTCTGCGACCAAACACAGTTGGTCGTCGTGTTGGTTGCCGTCAGCACCACGTTCTGTCCCGCTGGGATATTGGTGATGGTAAAACTGCCACCCCCGTTGTCCGTCAGCGTTCCCGCACTGGCGGTCAGCAGGTCCGCATCGGTCGTAAGTTCAACGTGGTAGGTCAACAAGTCCACGGAGCAGGCCGTGAGGACGATGGAAATGACGGGCGTTGTGGCCACCGTTACCACCACCCCGTCGGTCGAGGTGCAACCAGCCCCGTTCGTCACCGTCACCATGTATGTCGTGGTGGCCAACGGGCTGGCAATCGGGTTCACGATATTGGCATCGTTCAGCCCTGTCGCCGGGGCCCAGGCAAAGGCCAAACCGCCCATGCCGGTGCTGCTGCTGGCATCCAACTGGACGCCCACGCCGCCACAGGTCGTTGCGTCCGCACCCGCATTTGCCGTAGGCGACGGACTGCTGGTCAACGTGACAAGTGTCCGCACGGTGCTTGTGCAGTTGTTGCTGGTGTTCAATGTTTCCACATAAAAACTGCCAATCCCAGTTGGTGTGTAGCTCGTGACACCCGAGGCGAGTAGGTTGCCGCCCGTCGGCGCATCGTACCAGTTGGCGGTCTCGCCGGGGCCAACTGTCACGGTTAGCGTTGGGAAAGGTGCGCCAGCGCAAACGACCTGGTCGCCGCCGCTCACGGGCGGGTTCACCGTTGGACAGTTGCAGTTCGGGGAGCTGATGCCTTGCGTTTTCGTGCAGCCCGTGCCGGACAGCGTGACGGTCACGACGATGTTCTGCCCAGTGGGCACGTCGCTGATGTTGAACATGCCCGCACCTGCGCTCGTCACTGTTCCCAGCGTCGCCGTCACGGTGTTGGCATTGGTGGTTATCAAAACATGGTACGTGGTCAGGCCGGGGTCGCAGGTTGTGTTGTTCACAGTCAGCGTCGGCAGCGGGTTCACCGTTACCAGCACCTGGTCGGTGCCGCTGCAACCACTGGCATCCGTCACGGTCACGGTGTAGGTGGTGGAGGCCGTTGGGCTGGCCACCGGGTTGGCGATGGTCGGGTCGCTCAGGCTGCTGGCGGGGCTCCACGAATAGGTGAACGGCACCGTCCCGTTGCCGCTGCTGGCAGCCAGTTGGGCGCTGCCGCCCACACAGGTGGCTGTGTTCGGGCCTGCGTTTGCCAACAACATCGGATTGACGGTCAAGGTCACGGCCGTGCGGGTGTCGCTCACGCAATTGCTGACCGTGCTGTGCGCCTCCGCATAAAAAGTGCCCGCACCCGTTGGGGTGTAGCTGGTGCTGTTCGCCAGCAGCAGGACGCCGCCGACCGGAGCACTCCACCAGTAGGCCGTCTCGTCCACTCCGACCGTGACTGTCAGCGCAGGGATGGGCGTCCCAGCGCAAATGACCTGGTTGCCGTTGCTGACGGGCGCTGGCAGCGGCGTGCAATCGCAGAACGGCGCTGCCACGTCTTCAGAAACCTGGCATCCCGTCGGCGGGTCAGTTGCCGTGATGGTTACGTTTGGCCCATTGGGTATATCGGTCACGGTAAAATTGCCGCCGCCGTAGTTGTTCACGTTGCCCGCACTCGCTGACACCGTGATGGCGTTGGAGGTCAGAAAAACATTGTAGGTGAACAGGTTGAGGGCGCAGATGGTAGAGTCTATCGCCAACGTCGGCAGCGGGTTCACCGTCACGGTGACCGCATCGGTTTGCGTGCAGCCGTTGCCATCCGTGACTTGCACCGTGTAGGTCGTCGTGGCGGTCGGGCTGGCGACTGGGTTGGGTATGTTCGTGGCGCTCAGTCCAGTGGCTGGACTCCAGGCAAACGACAGGGCGCCGCTACCGCTGCTGGTGCTGGCGTCCAAGGTCGTGCTTTCGCCAAGGCAAATGGCCACGTCGGCCCCGGCATCGGCAACGGGGAGCGGATTGACGAGCACCGTAACTTGGTCGGTCGAGCTGCAACCATTGCCGTCCGTCACGGTCACCGTGTAGGTGGTTGTGGCGATTGGATTTGCGATTGGGTTTGGAATGTTCGTGGCGCTCAAGCCCGTTGGCGGACTCCAGGCATAGCCCAGTGTCCCATTCCCGCTGCTGCCGCTGGCGTTCAGTTGGGTGCTGCTGCCAATGCAGATTTCGGCGAACGCTCCCGCATCGGCGATGGGCAGCATGTTTATCGTTACCACGACTTGGTCGGATGCCGTACAGCCGTTGCCATTTGTCACCACCACCGTGTAGGTGGTCGTGGCTGCGGGGCTGGCGATGGGGTTCGGGATGTTGGTGGCGCTCAATCCGGTGGCGGGGCTCCAGGCATAACTGTTCGGGCCGTTGCTGCTGGCGCTCAGTTGGGTGCTGTTGCCAAAGCAGATGGACACGTCCGCCCCCGCATTTGCCGTGGGCAAGGGGTTGACAGTGACTGTCACCGCATCGGTGTCCGTGCAGCCGTTCTCGTCCGTCACCAACACCGTGTAGGTTCGGGTGGTGGTGGGGCTGGCCACTGGGTTGGCGATGTTCGGGTTGCTCAAGGCGATGATGGGCGTCCAGGAATAGCTCAAGATGCCCGTGCCGGAGCTGCCTCCAGCGTTCAGCATCGTGCTATTCCCAACACAGATTGCGACGTCCGCCCCTGCATTTGCCGAAGGCAAAGGATTGATGGTCAGCGTAACAGCAGTGCGGATGCTACTCACGCAGCCGCTGAACGTCACACGGGTCTCCACGTAAAAAGTGCCGGCCACCGTGGGCGTGTAGATGGTGTCGCCCATGAGCAGCAGGTTGCCGCCCGTGGGCGCATCGTACCAGTCGGCGGTCTCGTTCAGCCCGACGCTGACCTCCAGCGTCGGAATCGCATCGCCTGTGCAGATGGCGGCATCTCCTTGGCTCACTGGCGCATCCACGGCCGGGCAACTGCAATCCGGTGCGTTCACGTTCTGCACCCTGAAACAGCCCGTCGCCGTGTTCGTCACGGTGATTACCACGTTTTGCCCATCGGGGATGTTGATGACGGCCCATAAGCCGTTCCCGTAGTTAATCACGTTGCCAAAATTGGCGGCCACGTTGTCCGCTGAGGTCGTCAAGTTGGCCCGGTAGGTCAGCAAGTCGAGGGCACAGGCGACGCTCGTGACGGTGAGGGTCGGCAGTGGGTTCACGTTCACCGTCACCTGGTCGGTGGCCGAGCAGCCGTTGACGTCTGTTACCTGCACCGTGTAGGTGGTCGTGACCAGCGGACTGGCCACTGGATTCACAATGTTCGGGTTGCTCAATCCCGTGGCGGGAGTCCAAAGAAAGGTGAGCGGAACATTGCCGCTGCTACCGCCCGCATTGAGTTGGGTGCTGTTGCTGGCGCAAATGGTCACGTCCGCTCCGGCATTGGGAACCGGCAGCGGGTTTATCGTCAGCACCACTGCCGTGCGTGTGAAGCTCAGGCAGTTGTTGATGACATTGTGAGCTTCGGCGTAGTAGGTGCCTGCGGCAACGGGCGTGTAGCTCGTGCTTCCCGCCAGCAACAGGTTGCCACCCGTGGGCGCATCGTACCAGTCGGCGGTCTCGTCGGTGCCGACCGTGACGGTCAGCGTTGGAATCGGGCTGCTGGCGCAAATGGTCTGGTCGCCGCCGCTGACGGGGATGCTCACCGCTGGGCAGGGGCAGGTCGGGGAAACGACGATTTCCGTCCGCTGACAGCCCGTCGCCGTGATGGTCGAGGTGATGGTCACGTCGCTCCCGGTCGGCACACCGCCGACGGTGTAGTTGCCGCCGCCGTTGTTCGTCACCGTGCCGAGCGTGGCCGTCACGGTATTTCCATTTGTAAACAACAAGACGCTGTAAGTCAATAAGTTAGGCGCACAAATCGTGTCGTTCACGGTCAGTGTCGGCAGTGGGTTCACCGTCACGACAACCGGGTCGGCGTGGGTGCAGCCGTTGCCGTCTGTTACCAAAACTGTGTAGGTGGTGGTGGCCGTTGGGTTGGCTACAGGGTTTGCGATGTTCGGGTTGCTCAACCCGGAAGAGGGGTTCCACTGGAAGCTGAGTGGGGCATTCCCGCTGCTACCACTGGCATCCAGCATGGTGCTGAAACCGGAACAAATGGCCACGTCCGCCCCTGCATTTGCCGAAGGCACCAGATTGATGGTCAGCGTGACGGCCATGCGGACGGCGCTGGTACACTGGTTGATGGTGTTGCGGGCCTCGGCGTAGTAAGTGCCAGCGGCTGTCGGCACATAGCTGGTGTTTCCCGAAAGTAGCGGGCTACCCCCCGTGGGCGCTGCGTACCAATCGGCGGTCTCGTCCATGTTGACCGTCACGGTCAATGCAGGTATCGGGTTGTTGGAGCAAATGGTCTGGTCGCCACCGCTCAGGGGCACGGCCACGAACGGGCAAGGGCAACTCGGTGAAACCACCAATTGCGAAGCGGGACAACCCGTGGCCGTGATGGTGGCCGTGACGCTCACATCTTGCCCGGTGGGCACGCCGCTGACCGTGAAATTGCCGCCGCCGTTGTTGGTCACCGTGCCCAAAGTGGCGGTCACGGTATTGCCGTTTGTCGTAATCAAAACGCTGTAAGTCAACAAGTTGGGAGCGCAGACCGTGTCGAGCACGGTGATGGTCGGCAAGGGGTTCACTGTTACCATCACGTCATCGGTATCGGTGCAACCGTTGTCGTCCGTCACCAAAACCGTGTAGGTGGTGGTGGCCGTTGGGTTGGCCGCCGGGTTGACGATGTTCGGGTTGCTCACGCCTGTGGTGGGACTCCACAGATAGGTCAATGTGCCGCTGCCGGTGCTTCCGCTGGCGTCCAGCATCGTGCTGTTGCCGATGCAAATGGCAACGTTAGGCCCGGCGTCGGCGGTAGGCAATGGGTTGATTATCAGAGCGACGGCTGTGCGGCTGCTGCTGAGGCAGTTGTTGATATTGTTGTGGGCCTCGGCGTAGTAGGTGCCTGCGGCAATGGGCGTGTAGCTGGTGTTTCCTGCAAGGAGCAAGTTGCCGCCCGTGGGGGCGTCGTACCAGTCGGCGGTTTCGTTCGTGTTTACCGCAACACTCAGGGCGGGGATGGTGGCTCCCACGCAAATGGACTGGTCGCCGTTGCTGATGGGCGGGTCCACGACGGGGCAAGGACAATCCGGGGCCATGACAAGCAGTATTTTCTCGCAACCCGTGGCCGTGAAGATGGCCGTGAGCATCACGTCATCGTTGACGTCCACGCCGCTGATGGTGAAAGTGCCGTTGCCGTTGTTGGTCACGGTGCCGTGGTCTGCCGAAAGGCTGTTGGCATTGGAATGGACGAACGCAGTGTAGCTCAACAGGTTGGGAGCGCAAACGGTGCTGTCCAGCAGCAGCGTCGGCTGTGGATTCACGTTCACCACCACGGGGTCGGTATCGGTGCAGCCGTTGCCGTCCGTCACCAAGACCGTGTAGGTGGTGGTGGTCAGTGGGTTGGCCACGGGGTTCGGGATGTTGGGGTTGCTCAAGTTTGCCGCCGGGTTCCACAGGTAGCTCAAGGTGCCGTTCCCGGTGCTGCTGCCAGCATCCAGTTGGGTGTTTGCGCCAGCGCAAATCGTGACGTCCGCCCCGGCATTGGCCGAAGGCAAGCTGTTGACCGTCACGGTGACAGCGTCGTTTGCCGTACAGCCGTTGCCATCCGTCACCAACACCGTGTAGGTGGTGGTGGCCGTTGGGCTGGCCACGGGGTTTACGATGTTTGGGTTGCTCAGTCCTGCGGTTGGGCTCCAGAGATAAGTGAGCGGGGCATTTCCGCTGCTTCCACTGGCGCTCAATATGGTGCTGCTGCCCTGGCATATTGTTGCGTCGGTTCCGGCATTGGCCGTCGGCAGTGGGTTAATGGTCAGCGTTACTGCCGTGCGGCTGCTGCTGATGCAACTGTTGACGGTGTTGCGGGCCTCGGCGTAATAAGTTCCAGCGGAGGTTGGCGTGTAGCTGGTGCTGCCGGACAGGAGCAGGTTTCCGCCCGTAGGGGCATCGTACCAGTCGGCGGTTTCGTTGGCATCAACGGTAACCGTCAGGGTTGGGATGGTTTCGCCTGTGCAGATGGACTGGTTGCCGCCGCTGACTGGGGCGCTCACGGCCGGATGTTCGGTAACTGTGACTTGGTCGCTTTCCAAACAGCCGCCCGTGCCCGTCACCGTCACCGAATACACACCGCTGCCGGTGACCGTGATGGTTTGGGTCGAAGCGCCGGTGCTCCAATCGTAGTCCGTGAAGCCCGCCCCGGCATCCAGGACGCTGCTTTCGCCATCGCAGAAAGTCAAGATGCCTGTGATGTTGACGTTCAGGGACGGCGGTTGGGTAATGGTAGTGCTGGTGGTGGCGGTGCAACCGTGGTCGTCCGTTACGGTGATATTGTAGGTGCCAGCAAACAAATCAGGGATGTTGTTGCCAGTACCGCTGCCTGTTGTTGGGCCATTTTCCCAATTGTAGGAATACGGCATCGTGCCGCCAGTCGTTGTCAGTGCAATGCTGCCATCGTCGTAGCCGTAGCAACTGGCGTTGGTGGCCGTGCTGCTGGTGGTCAGAAGGGCAGGTTCCGTGATGGTGTACAAAGCAGTGACCTGACAGTTGTTGCCGTCCGTAACGGTGACGGAATAAGGGCCGGGCGCCAAGTTGGTCACCGGATTCGAATTTGATTGGTTTGACCAATTATAGCTAAAGGTAGAAGTGCCGCCAGTCGGGCTGAGCGTGATGCTGCCGTCGTTAGCGCCGTTGCAGCTTATGTTTACTTGGACGGCATTGAGCAGTATGGGGTCTGGTTCGGTGATGGTATATGTTTCGATGGCTTCTGCACCATTGGCATCCGTCAATGTCAGCGTATAGTTGCCGGGGGCAAGGTTGTTGATTTCACCATCCGTATCGCCATTTGACCATAAGAAATTGTATGGTGAAACCCCTCCTTCGCCATAGACCAGGATATAGCCATCATTGGCGCCGTTGCAGGAGATGTTCGACAAATCTTCCAGCAATATTTCCAATAAAGCAGGTTCATCCACAAAAAAGGAGGCTGTGCTTTCACAACCATTGTCATCGGTCACGGTGACCATATATGTCCCGCTAATAAGGCCGCTAATATCTGGTGTGGTCGCATTGTTTGACCATAAATAAGTATAAGGGCTTGTGCCACCGGACACCGTCAGGTCTATGGCCCCGTCGTCGTCGCCGTGGATGCTCACGTCCGTGACCACGCCGGATGTTGCAATGGCTGTCGGGCTTGTCAATGCTATCGTCAATACTGGCTGGCACCGTATTGCAGCCATTGGCGTCAGAGATGGATATGGAATAATCACCCGTCAGTGAAAGATTGCTAATAAACTGCGTGGTGGCTTGCGTATTATTCGGAAAAGTCCATAAATAAGTATAGGGTGGCGTACCGCCTGATGGGTTGGCGTTTATCTGCCCATCGGTGTCCCCGAAACATTCCAAAGGCATTGTAATTATTGGGTTTCCAGTTAATTGGGTTGGCGCTGTAATATTGAAGTTTAAGATTGGGCCAGTGCAATTATTTGCGTCCATAATCGTGACGGCATAAGCACCCGTCGCTAAATTAGTTATGTCTTCACTGGTAGCAGTAAACCCACCAGGGCCTGTCCAGGAGAATGTATAAGCTGGGTTTCCGCCAGCGACCATTAGGTTGATGCTGCCATTTGAACCACCTGCACAGGATACATTTTGAACGGTGGAAGTAGCCGTAATCATGGCGGGTTCCGTGACTTCAAAAGTCGCTGTTTTCGTGCAATTGCTGGCATCGGTGACGGTCACGCTGTACGATTGCGTGGGGCCGTCGAGGTTTTCGATAAAACTGGCCGTGCTGCTGCCGCCCGCCCATTGCCAAATATAGGTAAAGCCGCCGGTGCCGCCTATTACGTTTAAGTAAATGCTGCCATCATTTTCTCCATTGCAAGAAATATTGGTGATGGTTTCATTCAAAACAATTTCATCCGGTTCTGTGATGGTGTATTGGTCGCCTGCATAACAACCATTGGCATCCATCAGCGTGAGCGAATAATAAGAACCGGGGGCTAACCCACTGATGACTGATGTTGGGGGAAGGTCATTGTCATCCGGGTCTAACCACGAATAAGTATAGCCGCCCCATCCGCCCGTCGCTGCGATGGAAATGGAGCCATTGTTGGCACCAAAACAAGTGACGTTAGTGACGGTTGCCGTAAAGCTCAGTGGCGTACTCGGCCCGGAAATGGTAAGCGTAGCTGGTACGTGCGTACAACCATTGGCATCGGTAATGGTCAAATCATAGCTGCCTATTTCCAGTGAATAGATAACCTGGTCGGTGGAAGTATATCCATTTGGCCCTGTCCAATCAAATTCAAAGGCGCTGTGCCGCCCGTTGGGTCGGAAATGACAATATAACCATCGGAGCTCCCGAAGCAACTTATATTGTGCGGTGTAACAACCGCTGCCAATGGGGCTGGTTCGGGGACAGTCATATTGGTGGAATACGTGCAATTATTGGCATCCGTCACCGTGACATTATAGTTGCCACCATCCAAACTGACGAGGTCTTCCGTCGTTGCGGTAAAGCCGCCAGGCCCTGTCCATGAGAAACCGTATGGGGCGGTGCCACCTTCAATTGTCCAGGCGATAGCCCCGTCGCCATCGCCGTTGCAGGTTACGGAGGTGATGGTCGGAGGCGTGAACGGAGGCTGCCCCACTGGGTCTGGTTCAAGCACGACGATACTGTTGGTTGTGGTACATAAATTGGCATCGGTGACGGTGACGCTGTATGTGCCGCCGGACAGCATATTTAAATCTTGGGTAGTGGCCCCATTTGACCATAGATAGGAGTATGGGTCGGTACCGCCGCTTACTACTAAATCAATAAGGCCATTGCCGTCCCCGTGGCAGAGGACGTTCGTGACATTGCTGCTGGTCTCCAAGGCAGCGCTCGGCCCTACCAGCGTAACGCTCAATGTTTTGGAACAATCAAAGAACTGGGTATCGGTACAGCCATTGGATGCATTTGAAACGGTGACCGTATAGGTGCCGGCTTCCAAGCCAGTTAGGTCTTCCGTGGTAGCGCCGTTCGACCATATTATACCTGGGCAACCATTCGGCGTAGAAATCGTCAAGTCAATGGAACCAAGGCCTTCCCCGAAACAGATGGGTTGTGTATGGGTTTCTGTCAAGATAATATTGACAAAATTCATCCCCATATTATCCGTTGCCGTACAGCTATTAGCATCCGTCAGTGTCACCGTATAGACGGTGGTTGCATTGGGCACCGATACTGTTTGTGTGGAGGCCCCACCATAATTCCAATTATAATCATAAGGTGCAGTGCCACCAGTTGGGTTTGCTGTCAAGTCGGTCGTGCCGACTTCGCATACCGTTGAATAAGGCGGGGTAATTTCCACTGTTGGCGTTGGATTAACTATAACCGTTACCGTGTCGAAAGCATTGCAATAATTCAAATAAACGGCAATCGTGACGGCATGGGGTCCCGGCGAATAATTGTTTGCGATAAAATTAAAGGAACTCATAGGTATTTGCGGGTTTCCTTGTGGAATGCCATCCACCTTCCAATCCCCAGGATATGCAGCCGTAAATGTATGGGAAGCCCCCTGGCAAAGGGCTAAGTTTGGCCCTATATCAACGATTAATGTATCCTCATGCACGATGGTGACGATGGCCCTGTCATAGCAACCCAAAGAGTCATAGGCAATAAACTCCAAGGTCTGGTTTGGGGTGCCTTCCACGCCTGTGATGCTGTAATGGTCTTCGTTTAGCCCAAGGGTGTCACCGTCCAGTATCCACTCATAAGCAGATGCTGGGCCGCCAGTGTTGGCAGGTGTTAAGGCATAAGTGATGCCGTCGCAAAGATGCGTCTCCGGGCTTTGGTAAAAAAATACATAAGGCGCATTCGTGCAGGGAAATGCCGTCCACCAATTGGTGATATCCGCCACATCGTTTTGCACCAAGGTATTGGCGGAGGTATTTAAAATTGACGATTGGGCAGTCCAGGTGCCACCACTGCCATCCGATTTGAAGATGGTCAGATTGGCTTCGCTGCCCGATACTTCACCGTCCAAATAACGAAAGGTAAAATCCATTTCCGAAGGAATAGGCGTATCAGGATTGGATTCTATGGTGTAAGTCCTGTTTATTGAGCCCATATACAATGGGTTCATTGGGTCACCGGTATCAATGACGATGGAGTTGGTATTATGCACCCTTTTGATGGTGATTTGGGAGCGCCAAAATGATTTTCCGGGTCATAAATTTCAGCGCCCATATTGCCTAAATTAACTGGTCCATTCGCAAAGGGATTTCCAGGGCTGGCAATTTCCTGGTTCTCAACCACCACGGCGGCGTTGTAACTGTCGCCGTATATCCGGTTGTTTTCCGTTTCATTCAATATGCTGGGGAAAGAATCCAAATTGCTGGCCGCCAAATGTATGGGAGCATTACTGGTGTTCAACAAAGTAAGATAGACTTTGCTGGCTTGTAAGTTTAGGTCGCCAGTAGCAAGCTCTATGTTTTTTCGGATGGATATATCGTCAAACAAAGTAACTTTCCCAGCACTGCTGGATTTGGTTATCTGCAATTTATTGAAGTTGTTTTTGGTAGCGTTTCCTCCGTCTATTAATTGGTCGTCGGCGCCTTCGAAAATGAACTGGCTGATATCGTTATTTGGGAATAACCTGCTGCTTGTGGTGTTGTTGTAAAGGTGCCCGGTCAAGTGAATATCGGCGCTCAGTCCTGTACCTGCCTGACTGCGGATTTGCCCATTGTTTTCCACTTTGATGGCCCCATCTACATGGACCATTGGGTTGCCAAAAAGGTTGGGGTACCGCCCGTGCCATTGATGTACCAAATCACATTGCTGGGGTTGCCGCCCATCATTGATTTCATGGGATTTATTTCCGTGCTGACGGTCAGGGTGGCAGGGTCGGAAACAAGCGTCACCACTTCACATGCCTTTCCAGAAACGATGCAGCGGAATTGATAGCCGTCCATCTTTTTTACCAATTTTGATATGCTCAAAATCGAGGTCTTGCAGCCCGTGTAAGTGCTGTCATCCACCATATTTGCGAAGCCAGCGCCCGTGTTCACTTGCCATTGAAATTTCAGGCCAGCGCCAGACGCATATACCTCGAAGCTATGGTAATCGCCCACATAACCCGTCCCGTTGGCAGGGTGGAAATTGATGAGGGCATTCTTGAGTTCAGTCACCGCAGGCTCGGAATAAAGCTCCCCTGCTCCATGGCTGATTTTGCAGCGGTACAGGTACTGGTTCATGGACTTGGACAGGCTGGCGATGTGCAACTGGGCAGTCTGAGCGCCGCTGTAACCCTGTGCATTCGTCAGGTCTTCGAAATACCCTGTTCTTTTGAACACCTGCCACTGGTAGCTGAGACCACTCCCGCTGGCCTGCACTTTCAGGCTGGAACCCTCACCTGCGCAAACGGGTGTAAAAACTGGCTGTTGCTGGATTTCGATGCCGAGGCCATTGGACTGGCAAAGCCCATTGAACCCAAGCAATGACAGGCATATAATTGCCAAACAGGATATGGTCGAATATTTCTTCATAATTGCTGATTGTGTCCGTGTCTGATTGTTGAGGCTTTTGGTTTTATTGGAATATTAATTCAATCGAGCTTAATGCCTGATTTAGCAAGCGCAGTCTTGATGGCGTCAATTTCGACTTGCTGGGTTTCGATTTTTTTGGCTTGGATTTCGATAGTTTGATTCTGCTCTTGCATGGCTTTTGCTAAAAGCGGAATAACGCCAATATAATTCACGCCTTTATACTCATATTCCAAAGATGTTTTATTACCTGCTTTATCAGGTCTGGCGGTTACCTCATTGGTAACCAAATCCGGCAATACTTTTCTAACTCATCGGCAATGAATCCCATTTGTTTTTCTTTTGGAAAATTCATACCTTCTGTTTCTTTGAAATGGTAGGAATATATTTTTAGGTTATTTACTTTGCTTAATGCCCCAGTAAGTATTTCAATATCCTCCTTGAAACGACGGTCAGATGGGCCACTTAAAGTTCCTGTATAATGTAGATTTCCAGCAAAATAACCTGCATAAGTGCTGCCATCGCCTAATATTGCAATATCACCTAAAGCATATACCCCGAGGTTCCCACCCTGGAAACGGCCGCCATTCCCATATCCCCCTGGCTGTACGCTATGTCCCCAAATAGCAAACAAATCACTTGGAGTCGCGCTTGTATTTAAAGCAACAATTAAATGGTGAGAGCTGATTGTTGGATTTCCTTGAACAAATAGCTTATTGCCTCCAGGACTGCTAGTTCCAATACCCACATGTCCATCCCCCTTTATCCTCATCAATTCCGTTCCAGTACCATTCTTCCCACCTGCATAAAAAACATGAGCATTGCCTGAGGGAACATCATAATTCAATTGGCCACCAGATACCCCAAAACCGAGATGAGTCGTTGAGTTTCCACCATCCCAAAGGGTAATTTTGCCTCGGCTGTGCTGGGAGAAATGGAAAGTTTAGTGAGTGGCGATGTTGTCCCCAAACCCACGTTGCCTTGTGTGCTTATGGACATCAAAGGACTACTGTCATTCGTATAGAAATGTAAAGGGTGATTACTTTTTGTCCCGAACCATCCCCCACTCGCATCAATGTATGTCGCCAAATCTACGCCTGCAGCGGAATGAACAAGGCCATAACCGCCCGCATTCTGTACATGTAATGTATACAATGGATTAGAGATGCCAATACCCACATTGCCAGCTGAGTAGTATGCATTGTTTCCATTGAGGCTCCAAAGCCCCGTCGGCCTCCAGGAAGTTCCGTCAAAATAATTGACACGCCCCCCACCATAATACATCAATCCAGCCGCAGGGCTGGCGGGAGCGGTCGAAGGTCTTGGGATGAGCAGGCCCTTCGTGTTGGAATATACGTCCAAAATAGCCGAGGCATCCGGGGTGGTCGTGCCAACGCCCATGTTGTTGTTGCTCTGGGCATGGAGTGTGCCCATTGCGCAGCTAAAAAGTAGCAAGCCTGCGGTAAAAAGCTGGCTGGAGAAATTGAAAAAGTTTTTCATGATACTATTGAAATTTAATGATGGACGATTAATGGTTAATTACTTCGCCACTACTTCAACCGGTTCTGACAGAGTCATGTTTCCGTCTTTGTAGTAGGTGCGAAGTTGGTAGGTATAAATTTTTTCTGCTGCTATGTTGGGGTCGGTATATTCCGCTTCTTTTGTCAGTAACTCCGTGAGTGGCAAGAACCGGCCGTTGCCTTCTTTGCGGTAAAGGATGCTGCCTTCCAACAACGGGGAAGCATCCCGTTTCCAGGTGACAATGGCCGCTTTCTTTTTCTTGACATAAGTTGCCTTTATCTTTCCGGCCACGAGGTCTTCGCCATAGCTGGGGCGTGTTTTGACGGTGTAGCGGTTGGAAGGCCCGGAGGTATTGCCTGAGAGGTCTTCGGCGGTTATTTGATAACAATAAGCGACGTCCAGTTCGAGGCCGGTATCGCTGTATTGGGTAGTGTTTGGGGATAAAAACGCAGCCCCGATAAGCGTCCATTGGGTAGTGTCGGCTTCCGTGCAGCGGTAGAGGTGGTAGCCCTTCAGCTCATCGTCAATGCTGGGCAGCCAGGTGATGGAAGCGGTGTCGTTTTTGACATCTACTTCAATGATGGTCGGGGAAATGGGGGCAATAACGTCGGGCATGATGGCGCTGACTGTTTCCGAGCGTTCGCTGAGGTTGCCATAAATATCTATAGATGCTACTTTGTAGAAATATTTGTTGCGGGCCTCTCTTGGCAGTGAATCCAAAAAGATGTTGCCCATAATTGAGCCACCAGAAGCGAATACGAAAAGGGCGCCAGGTTTATTTGCCACGGAACGATAAACGACATATCCGAATAAATCCGGTTCAGATTGCTTTTCCCAACTGATTTGAATGGCTCCCTCAAAAGGGGTAGCCACCACACCGGTGGGCACGGCCGGAGGTATCACGTCGCTGACGGTCAGGCCCATTTTAGTGGACGCCGAGCGGGTGCCCAACGCATTGATGACCTCCACATAAAAGAACCTATCGCCCCAGTTTTCATCCGTCAATTCATAAATGAATGTGGTTTGGCTGGAAGGTAGGATACTTTTATTTGCTTTCTCGAAAATGCCATCCAAAGAGTCGCTTACAAAAACATCATAGCCTACAACATTTTCACTTTCGGATGCCGCCCAACTAACCAGCACGTCCCGTGGGCCGGTGCGAACAGTCTCCAAACCAGTTGGTGGCGTCGGCGGCGTCCGGTCTATTATTTCAATTTCAAATGGCTGGGAAGCCCGGCTTTCCCTTCCGAAGAAATCAATGCCCTTTAGTTCATAAGTATATTTTCGGCCAATTACATGGTCACCCTTATTGTAAAAATATTTTGGATAAGCCAATTTCCCTTCTGCATTGGTACTTTGTGAAGGTATAGCAGGGTTGTCATTGATTTTTTGGCTTGGGTTTCCTTTCTCAGCCCTGTAGATATTGATAGCAAAGTAGCGGGTCTCCTCCGGTGTCCAAAACACATTCACCATCGTATCCACTTTTTCATCCACCAATACTTTGATGCCTTGAGGTGGGGCAATGGGTTCAAAAGGCTTGGCAATAATCGCCGCAGAAAGCCCCACCAGCTGCTCTTTTCCCTTGCCAATTTGGTCACTTTATAGCGGTAAGGTTGGTCATTCTGCACTGTTTCATCTTGGTGAAAAAGCCCTAGATATTGGGCAAAATCATTCACCTCAACCAGCTTCCTACTCAACAGCAGCAAGGTGAACGGGTCAGCTTTCGACAAGTCGTTGTTTTTGATATAATCTTCCAGAAAATTAATGGCGTCATCTCTATCATTCGGGTTCAGTTGGAGTGTAGGCATTTTCTTTATGGGGTCGGTGTTGAGCAGCGCCCAAGCACTTTCTCCATCTTTCTGGCGATAAACCTGAAACCCTTCCTCCGCTCCAAATTCTGGTATTACCCATTTGAGCAGGATGGCATTACCTGACTTATCATTACTGATAAATAATTGCCCTATGCTGGTATCCTGTGCAGTAACCATGAGTTGCAGCAGCATAAGACAGCCAATCAATTTTATCGAATTTATAGTATTCATTACAATTCTCTTTTAAGAAATATTAAATGATTTTTTCCTTAAAAGGAAATGAAAACGCAGCCCTAATCACCCCAAACAGGACAGCCTCCCCGCCTAAACTACCAGCCAATTCGTTCTTAGGGAAAGTGGCTATTAATTCGCCGCCGAGGTATAAATGCAAGGCGTTGATATTGCCAAACGGGCATAAAAATCCAGAGAAATTGACGCCAATATCCACACCTATCCCGACCAATACACCTGCACGCACGAGTTCCAACTTTGGCTCAACCGTCACATCGGCAATGGCAACCATGGCAGCATAGGCATTGACATAGCCATAGAAGGTGCAAACCTCGTTTCCATACCTGTCGGTTTGTGCAAATGCCGCCAAGACCAAGCCCATGCCTGCTCCAAGTTTTAAGGAATTGGGGTCTTTTTGGTGCAGCTCAAACCAGCCAATCCCGCCCCAACCGGCAGGACAGGTCACCACGAATATTGGGAATTTCTTATTTCCAATCTCCAAATCTACCTGGCCAGGTTTTACTTCGAAATGAACCATACCTTGCCCACAAAGTCCTTTCCGAGGTTCTGGAGGCGGCCCCAATGCTGCAATCGCCTGGGCTTGGAAGTCTGCAATAAATGTTTTTGTCTTTTCGGTATAAGTAATGCAACCTTTCCCTTTCACGAAAGAGCCATCTATGGTCGGCGGGTGGGGTGCATTGCCCATGCCCACATCCACCCGGAGCAAAAACTGCCCAAAACTGCCTTGGCCACCGTTCATTTCCAATACACCTTTAATCATGGTAGCCATTCCATCCCTGGATAATATTTCAGGTGGCACCGTTGCTCCCGGAGCAGGCACTAAGGTATTTTCGGCTCTCATCTTCAACGCCATCCCAAAATCTATGGAATTGTCCACCCGGTAATTTGTGATTTCAGAAGGCGAAATCTTGTTGATCCAATTAGGCAACGCTGGTTTTGCGTGTATGTTAATTAATGAGTCCGGCCATTCGATGGGAAATAAATTGGGCAACGGCCACATACACCCAGGACTCCAACATACACCCGGTATCTCATCTATAATCTTGCACCAATCCTTATTTGGATAAGAATTAAAGATATAAACCCAATTAATGGTATCGGGCGATATTAAACCAGCAACCATTGTGTTCCATTCGGCCAATGTCAGAATTTGCCGCTCATCAACTACAAAAGGTTTTACAGGTTTCTGCGCTTTGCTTTGTTTATCAATCCGCTTCAGTATATCTCGTTGTGTCCCCTTTGACGTATTGCATAAATCCGGCGGAAATTGCGGCGGGAAAGGCGGCAAACTACATAACCGCTCTTCGTAGTGTTCTACTTGCTTCAATAAAGCATTTACAATGTGAGGACACCATTCATTCGGAAATAATAGTTCTAAATGTGCGAAAGTCTGGATGCTGTCATGTTTAAGCCTATCCCAGGTAGCGGCGGGGATTTGAGGCACTTCCCTTTTCATCAATTCCCAATCAGGCTCTGGGAGTGCCCTCAGCGAACTTCGAAACGCCTTCTGGTCCAATTCACGCCATTGACATAAGAAGGAAGACAAATTTTTGGCTTCGGCTATCATTTTTAATTTTTGGCAGGTCGTCAAAAATGCCCAGACTTTTTCTGGATCTATGTTTTCCGGGGTAACCCCGCCAAGTTGTATAAGCGACTTAAAATCTTTCCCACATTCCTTTTCGACGTTGTGGCTCATGTTCCAATATACCCTCCCCCCTATTTCAACTATATTAAAATTGCCAATTAAAATCCTTTTACTGGGAACTAGCGTAGGAGGAAGAGCCCCTGATGTTTGTTTCGGGACAGAAGTACCACCAAGCGCTTCTTTGACCATTCCTAATTTATCATAGTCAGAACGGTTGGCTTGGTAGGTCAATTCAAATAAGCCATAATGCACATCGTCCTTCGTGCCAATTACCATCTTAGTAGCAAGGCCATATTTAATTGGCCTTTTTATCTCAGCATTTGCCATCCCCATGAAAACATTGCCCCATTCAGGATCTCCAGTTTTATACAAAAGCCCTCCTTTCAGCACCCATATTGCATTCGCTTCCGCTAATTTTATTGCAGCAGCAGCGCCCACCCCGGCCCCGGCAGCGGCGCCTATTTGAGCACCTTCCTCCTCGTTTCCAGTCCCTTCAACAGACACCCCCTCGTTTTGACCATAAGTAGCAATGTTGATAGTATCTGCCGCCAATAAAGCACCTATCCCGGCTCCGGCTCCAGCCCCTAACCCAGCGCCCAACAGTCCAAGACCTGCGCTTTGGGGTGTAATCGGATAACTCATATACACAGGAATAAATAAGGCTATTTTACCGCCCTTTATTTCCTTCTTCCCACCTTCGCTATAATTGCCCCAATATCTATTATGGACATATTTGGCAGTCGGCATCCAGGCTGGGTCGTCTTCCTTGCCTTTGGGTATCTTCTTGTCATCTGTAACAAATTGAGCAGTTGGCGCACTGGCTGACGTAGGATCCACAATTGCCATTTTTTCATCCCCTAATACCATGTGGGTGATAAAGTTGAATGCATAGGCATCACCAAAGAATCCAGCTGCAACGCCAAAAATGGTGATTTCAAACTGGTTGTCAAATTTGCCTACAACATTGGTCAGGCCCTTTGCTCCGCCAGGGGTTCTGAAGCCAATCTCCCCATTTCCCCATATCTTAAATTCAGTGACATTGGTTAAATTTATCTCCAATGCCTCCCACTCCATATCAATCACCATATCCAGCCGTTCATGGTCTTTAAAGACTGCCTGTTTTACGGTTAGCACAAGGCGCAATTCTCTTGAATTTTCCCTTATAACCACTTCTCTATTCACAAGGTCATCATCCAAAAAGCTGGCTTGCAAACCATTGTTGTCAAATGGAACCGTATAATTAAATTCCCCATCCGGGTCTAATAAAGGTATTTGTACAAATCCTTTTATAAAGCAACCTGACACAGTATTGTCCACTAATTTTATTTTTATCTCCCGTAAATTATCTGGAAATGTATTGAATGCTGCCGCTGGCCCGGAAGCCCCGGCAAATGTTCTCAAAATATCCATGTCCATCCCGAACCGGTCAATCCAGGCATAAAAAATATTGGTAGGCAAAACCTCAAAATTATAGACTTGCGCCTGCTCCAATTTGATTTGATTGCTACCATCGAAAGTCGTTGGAAACTGGACATTGAAATTGGTAAAATAAATGCCCTTCCAATTGTCATCGCTTATTTTTAACGGCGATTCATCTTCCGAAAGGTCAAATATGGCGGCAATGGCATCCAATTGTATTTGGGTATTGTTCACCAGTTTTATATCCCGGTCGGCACCCATTCCCGTTTGGCTGAAATAATAGGGATTATTCGCCCCCGTGAATTTATAGGACATCCTGGTTCCAGCCATATCTTTTACGTTGGCGGTGGTAAACATGACGCCATCGAGCGTGAGGCTGAGGATATTATTCAGAATGGCAAAATTTGAAGCCGAAGCCGAACTGGCCGCATACTCAATTCTGAAACCATACGGATCCAATAAATCAAAACTGGCAGCCAATACATCAATATCCAAATCAATTATTTCAAACCTGTTGTACAGTACGTCCTTCTCTGGGGACTGCACCAATGGCGACCCGCCCACCGTAGCATGGGGGAATTGCCATTTCACCTTCCCCCGCAGTTTCAAGTCGTCTTTTTCCACAATGACATGGGTGGCCACAAAGTCCGCCCTGCCGTAATTGTCCATGTTGGTGGTGTCGCCCAAGGGGTTGCCGCTGTTGTCCAAATGCACTACGAAGTTGTTCAGCGGCTCGGTGATACTGCCCGCCACCAATTGCCAAAAATCATCCAAAGGCCCGACGGTGATGTCCGTAAAATGCAGGGTTACCTCTTCCCCATTTTCCCGGATTTTCATGGTTCCGACGCCGGATATTTTCTTTTGGTTGCCGGCCACGTCTTCGTTTTTGGTCAGGGTGATCACCGTGACCATGTTCCAGTCGGGGTTGCCTGCCTTGAACCGCTCCACCGCTGGCGCAGACTTGAAAAACCGCTTTTCGCTCACAGCGACTTCTACCTCCGTTCCGCTGTTGTCGGAATAGGCTTTTACCTCCCAGGCATAATGCTTCTCTGGCGGCAATGGGTACAAGCTGTTGGGCAAAACCAGCGCAGCATTTCCCGGTATGACGGGCGTTTCCTCCTCGTACCAGGCTGGGTTGAACTCCAGTGCCATCTCCGGCGATTGCCCCTCCAACATGAGGACTATCTTGAGTTTATAATACACCTGTTGGCCAAGCGTGGCGTTTGCGGGCCGTGCCCATTTCATGGTCAGTTGCTGCACCGTGCTTACCCGCTGGTCGAGCAAGGGGCTGATGAGCGGCACCATCCCATTGCCAAACACTCCATAATAAAAGGAGCAGACGGGAGAAAGCCCGTTGTTTTCAAAGGTGGTATTGCCCGCTGCGTCCAAAACCTTTACCCGGTAAGCGTATCTTTTGCCCACTTCCAGGGGCAGTTGTTCCGGGCCGTACAGGAAACTCGTGCCCATGACAGGCTCCGCATCCAGTATCTTGGTGGACGAACCGTTCATGGCGTCGTTGGGGTTCATGCCGGGCGGCACTTCCACGAGGCTCAGTTCGTACGCTGCCTGTATGCTGGGGTCAGCGTTGGTATGCCATTGGAACAAAATATCCTGGTTGCCCCCCAGCACCGGAATGGTGGAGCCGCAAGCTGGGGCAACCAAGGTCGGCGGATAGTTTTTGCGCAGCAGTTTGGGGAAGCAATTGTTCAGGGAAAGCACCACCTCTGGCCGTTGGTAATCAAACACCTGCACACAAAAAGTGTAAATCCCTTCCGGCAACCCCGACCCGCCCTGCTGGAGCGCCGTTGGCGAGATGCCGTTTATCTGCATATTGTTTGGGCTGAGGTAATTGGCCAAATCGCTGCCTGAAAACAGGTTGGCACCCGGCGAAAGGGTGATACTCGGCGGCACGTAACTGGGGTGCGTCACCAAGCTGATGCCATTGCCCTCGATGGTCAGCTTCAACCGGACATCATAGACGGGTTCGTTGAAATCGTTGAAGAACAAATTCACCGACAGCCTATCGGAACCCAATATCGTGAATTCCGGCAGGTAGGTAGTGGTCGGCGGGTTTATTTGCACATGCGCCGTGACCGGATAAACCTGCGCCATTGCTGCCGTGTCCATCAAAAACAGGACAACCATCAAGGAAAATATGCGCTTGATTTTCATAAATGTCGGTCGTTTAATCGAAGGTTTACCTGGTCCGTAGGACGGCATCGTTGTAGCAGCAGCCAACCCATCTCCGTTCCGTAGGAACGCTCTCAAGCCCCCTGGATTTGGCGATTTCAAAATCCCCCTGGGCGAGGGTCTCAGGAGCTTTTGAAAAACAATAAACCTTTCAAAAACTGAACTGATACCCCATCAGCCCCTGTATCTCGGAATATGATTTATCGCTGCTGACGTAATCCACCTTGTACAAATGGCTCATCGTCAAGCTCACCCGGTGGTGTTTCAGCACGGCATAATCTACTGAAAAGCGGTTTTGCAACACGCCGAAACTGGCGCTGCCGTTCAACAGGCTGTTGCGGTACGAGACGAAGTAGCGGGCACGCAGCTTCTTTTCCAGGAACGATTTGTTGACCCCGACGCCTGGCCCAATCACCGTTGACTCGATGCCTTCCGTGATGCTCCGGGTGACGTTGACCGAGCCAGTGAGGCCCGTGTTTCGCTTCGCAAACTGGATATTGTAAAACAGCCCCGCATTGTAAAAATCGGTGGCTTGGTCAATGATGTCGTACTCGTCCCGGGCGTTGGCGTTCTGGTAGCTGAGGTTGAGCGACAGCGTCTGCTTCCGCTCGGCGGAGCCGAAATTGTAGTTCGTCCCAAGGGTGTAATTGGTGGACACCTGGAACAGGTTCAGCGAATCCGAAAGCTCCTGCTTGGTGACCAACAGCGTGGAAGAATAGTTGGAGTAGCTGGCATTGAAGTTGAGCCGGTCGTTGATGGCCTGGTTGTAATTGACCGAGCCAATGACCCGTTTCGATTGGTTGTTGAGCGTGTTGTCGAGGTTGTTGCGCTGGAATCCGAGGCTGCCGCCCAGCATGATTTTGCCCTCCTTCAAGCTGGTATTGGCGTTGAAGGTCACGTCTTCCAAGTCGTTCTGGAAATAGTAGGAACCCATCGAGACATAGTCCGGTGCGATGCGGTTGTACTTCAGCCCAATGCTGGATTTGGAAAACTGGTACTCCAAAGCAGTCATTACGCTCTGGTTGGTCTGGGTGGAAATACGGGGGGTGAACAGGCCGCCCAATTTGCCATAAAAACCAGTGTTGTCCTTGTTTGCCGTTTCGTTCCTCGTGTCACGGGTAAATGCGCTGCTGGCCCAGTCCGCCCTCAGGGTGAGGGAGCGCCACAATTGGTATTGCCCGGAAATGCCCAGCACCAAATTCTCAGCAGGCGTCACGGCACCATTTCCAACCGGAGCCTCGATGCTGCCTTCCACATCGTGCGCCCTGAACAGGATGAAGTCGAGGTAATTGGCCGCCTGCTTTTTGTCGCCAATGCCCAGTTTCAAGGCGTAGCCCATGCGCCGAAAAGCGGGGTCGGCCTGTTTGCCGACCACGTCCACCGGCTCCACGGGCCGCCGCAGCCGACCATACATGGCACCGATGCGCAGCTCGATAAAACGGGACTTGATGGGCGGCGCCAACTCCACCCCGGCACCCAGAAACGTGTGGCCGTTCAGCGTCAGCGGGGAAAAAGTCAGGTTGCGGTAGCCGAGGTGGCCCTTCGCCCATTTGTACTGCGGACTGACGCCAAACTGGTTGAACGGTTGCAGGAAATTGGCCTCCAACTGGCTGAAGTTCCCGTTGATGGGGCAGTCAATGCCGAACAGCCGGGGGTTCAGGTTGCCATTCAGGAGGTAGGAATAGCGGTCACGGCGGGCGGCGATGCCGAAGGACTCGTAGTACCCAAGCGTCAGGCCGAACGAACCGTTGATTTGCAAGGGATGGGCTATCCGCTCCTGCACGTTTTCTTGCAACTGCTCCACGGTTTGCGCTTGCAGGTGTCCGCAGCTAACGAAAAGTAGGATGGCGGCAAGAAGGCTCTGAGCCGATTGCTGAAAGCAAAGAAAGGAACGCTGACGGAGCTGCGCAAGCACGTAAATATGCTTCAAGCTGTCTGCAATTGCACCGGGAATTTTGGCAAAAAATGCCTGAAAGTCAAGTCCGTAGGACTTACATCTTTGTAGAAATTGGGCAATTGTAGACACCGTTCCGTAGGAACGGCATCTGAAAATGATACCACTCCTATGGAGTGGAAAAAGCAGGAAATGCAGAGTTCTACAAAGATACCGCTCCGATGGAGCGATGATTTTGATGCCATAACTCACGGCGATGTTGTAAAATCGTATCATAAGATTCATTTTCAAGCGATTCTTGAGCCGTTACTTTAGCAGTTTCGACTGGGGCAAAAAGAGGAGACAGGCTGGGGAACTCGTTTTGGGAGTAGCAATTATGGCTGAGAACAGCCCCTCTGAATTGTGGTGTTTTTTGTAAATGGAAAGGTACAGGCAAAGGCGGGCCATCGGCTTTCACTATTCCGGCAAAAGCTTGGACTATATCGGCACGGGCAAAAAAAGAGTTGGAGGGTTTGGGGATTTGAGGGTTTGAGGAACTGAAAATCAGTTAGTTATGCGAATTAGGGGTTGAAATAGGTGCATAGCACCGAAATATTTGTAGGAAAATTGGTATTTCTCGGTATTGAGGTGCAGCGCACCGGAACATTTCGGTGCGCTGCACCTCAAACCACTTTCTCAACAACCTGCCTACAAAGATTTCGCCGCTCTGCGGCTATGCTTATCTCTCAAATTGAGTGGTTTCAACCCCTAATTCGCATTAGTTGCGAAACTTGCTGGGCGCTGTGACAAACTCCTGTGAGAAAGTTCGTGTAAAATACGCCGGGTCGGCAAACCCGACGGCGTAAGCGATAATGCCCCCAGGTTTAAAGTTTAGAAAACCCGCCTTTCGGCCCCGAATTGAAAAGCCATCCGTGTTTTGCAAAATACTTCCGCCTACCAAAAATGAAATGTTGCTCCTGTTTTCGGGTACTAAAATTTAAAAAATTTGGTAGTGGGTCAAAAAGGTTGATAGGTAGGTGTAGTGTCGGCGTGACTCAAAGTCTAATGTCGTCAACTTAGCGTGACACGTGAGGAGGATTGGAACACGGATTGAACGGATTGAACAGATTTACACGGATTGAATCCGTTTCTATCCGTCTAATCCGTTCAATCCGTGTTCCTATCCTCCTCGCGAGAAGTTCTTCAATTGACGACAATAGACTCAAAGTCACGCCAACACTTTCAACATTTCCAAATAATCAAAATGCCTGTGCCCCGCCAAATACCCGACTGGCTTCCTATCCTCCCTGACTTTCCTATCTTGCGCCCCCAATCACAAAACCCATTTCATGATTACCGGACAACTCCGCAACGACATTGACCGCCTCTGGGAAACCTTCTGGACCGGCGGCATCTCCAACCCGCTCACGGTCATTGAGCAGATTACCTACCTGCTCTTCATCAAGCGGATGGACGACATCCAAATCCGCAAGGAAAACATGGCCAACCGACTCGGCACGGCCATCGAGGAACCCATTTTCACACCGGAAGAAAAACCGCTGCGCTGGTCCAGCTTCAAGCAGGAGGAGCCGCAGGTGATGCTCGACCGATTCCGAAAGCCGCTGAGCAAGGAACTGGACTACACCGTCTTTGACAAAATGAAGACGATGGGCAATGCCGACAGCGCCTTCCGGGAGTTCATGAAGGGCGCCACGTTCATGATTGACAAGGCCCGGCTGCTCGACAAGGCCGTGCAGATGCTGGACGAAATAGACCAAGCCGACCAGGACACCAAGGGCGACCTCTACGAGTACCTCCTTTCCAAAATCGCCACGGCGGGCCAAAACGGGCAGTTCCGAACGCCCCGGCACATCATCCGAATGATGGTGGACATGGTGCAGCCCACCCCCGACGATACCATCTGCGACCCCTCGGCGGGCACGATGGGCTTCCTCGTGGCCTGCATCGAGTACCTGCGGGAGCACCACAAGGACGAGTTTTTCAAACCGGAATTCAAGGCGCACTTCAACGGGCGCATGTTCACCGGGCTGGAGTTCGACCCCTCCATGATCCGCATCGGGGCCATGAACCTCATGCTCCACGGCCTCGAATCGCCGAACCTCCACCTCGAAGACTCGCTCTCCGAACAGGCGGGCGGCATCCGGGACGCCTACTCGCTCATACTCGCCAACCCGCCCTTCAAGGGCAGCCTCGACAAGGAAGCCGTGGACAGCTCCATCATCTCCGTGGTGGACTCCAAAAAAACGGAGCTGCTCTTCCTCGGCCTCATGCTGCGGATGCTCAAAATCGGCGGGCGCTGCGCCGTCATCGTGCCGGACGGCGTGCTCTTCGGCAGCAGCAATGCGCACCAACAAATCCGCAAGGAAATCATCGAGCGGCACCAGCTCCAGGGCGTGGTGAGCATGCCCGGCGGCGTGTTCAAGCCCTACGCCGGGGTCAGCACCGCCATCTTGTTTTTCACCAAAACCAACTCCGGCGGCACCGACCAAGTGTGGTTCTACGACATGAAGGCCGACGGCTTCAGCCTCGACGACAAGCGCTCGCCCCTCGGCGACCGCCACGAAGAGAACAATATCCCCGACATCGTGGAGAAGTGGCGGAGTTGGCAGGTTTTAGTTGGCAGTTCGACAGTGGGCCCCAAAGGGGTAAACAGTGGGCAGTCTGGGGCTCGCACCTCCCAATGCTTCCTCGTGCCGGTGCAGGAGATTCGGGACAACGACTACGACCTCAGCATCAACCGCTACAAACAGGTGGAGTACAACGCCGTGGACTATGCCCCGCCCGCCGAGGTCATCGCCCATATCGAAAAGCTCGATGAAAAAAGGAATGCCCTGCTGGCGCAATTGAAAGGGTTATTGTTGAACAGTGAAATATTTGAGGGATGAGGAAGTGGGAAAGTCGAATTGGGGAAATCTGACCGAATTTTCAAAATGGCGTTGGTGAATGGAAATGAAATTACAGAGGATGTAAGTCGCTATTATCGGGGTTATTCGGTCCACCGATTACTAAACATAAATTAAATATTCCTGCTTGAAGTTTCAGATGTGACTCAAAATTGCAAATAAAGTTAAATAGGCGATATTCTGTTCGATAAGTCATCTGTTAAACTCAAATGTTATTGGTAATATGATTTGACGAAAGAAAGCTTATTCAGTTTTTCAGCAATTAAGATGTAAATTAAGCAAGATGAATAAAGTTGATCCAAAATTCCTTTACCTTACCAGTGTTGAAGTCACAATCAATTGGAACAACCAAGGTTATCAACTTCAAGACAACAATATTAACCTTAATTGAAAAAGAATTGAAGAAGTGAAAATCCCTCCCCCCCTCCCCATCCAGCAACAAATCGCTGAGGTGCTGGACACCGCCGATGCGCTCCGCCGCTGCACGCAGGAGCAGTTGGCGGCGCTGGATGAGCTGGCGCAGGGGGTGTTTTTGGAGATGTTTGGGGACCCGGTGAGGAATGAGAAGGGGGGAGAGCTAAGGTAATAGAGTTTTCCGAAAGATTATAAAATGGCCAGCTTTGAAAGATTTATGCAAGTTTTGCAGATATTGGCGATATACAGGTCAAACAGATGAAAATTGATAAATTTTATTTCTGCAAAGGTCTTTTTCTAGGAAGCTATTGGATTTCTAACACACAAAATTTATTTCTGAAGAAGATTTCAAAGATTATCTCGAAATTATAACCGCAAGGGGAGGTATAATCTATTCAAGAATTGGTGCAAAACTGGGAAAGGCTAGGTTGGTGGAGGTTGATTTTGACTTTATTCCCTCTTAATCAAGCAATTAGACCAAACTAATCATTGGCTAATAAGCATTTTCTGAAGTACTTTTGATCTCAGAAATTTGCCTTACGAAAGCGCATACGGGTATAAAAGGCATTGGAGTCTAGATTTAGGTATGGAAGAAATTAAAATTTAATCCCTCTTCCCCCTCTTCCCCTCCAAACCCAATTCGCCGCCATCATCGAGAACATCGAGGCGCAGAAGGCGGTGCTGCGGGAGTCGCTGCGGGAGAGCGAGGCGCTGTTTGGGGGTTGTTGCAGCGGGTGTTTGGGTGATTTCGATTTACGATTTGGGGATTTACGATTTACGATTGGGGGGCCTTGGTTCATTCCCCGGCAGCTTGCAGGATGATATTGCGGGCTTTTTGGCTGAGGTAGAAATGTGTTTTGTCCCCAATGAGGTCAAGGAAAGTGGCGACCGAGGTTATCAGTCCGGCGGCCTTGGCACGGATGAGCACCCCACCTACCCCCGGTAAATGGAAGGTTCAGGGCTTGGGCGGCCTTTCGGCCCTCGGTCTCGTCCATGAGCAAAAGGTCAGCGCTTAGTTCCACGGCAAGCGCAATGGCATTGGCCTCGCCTTCGTCCAAGGTGGTTTCGAGGCGCAGCAGCAGGTCAGATTTCACGGGTGATTTAACGAGCAGCCAACTGGAGGCTTGCAGGGCGGATACATCAACGCCAAACTTGGTCAGGGCTTTCAGTTCGTCGAGCACCTTGTCAGGTATGACTACCACACCGAAGAGCCGTTGGAGCATATCCAGTTCGCCGATTTGCAGGAGGTGGAGATGGCCGTGGTATCGCTGACGACAATCATTGGGGCTTTGCGGGGAATTTTTGTTGAATTCGTTGATGGCTTCAACGTCGTGCTGGGCATCTGCTTCGTCGTAGTTGATGGCGATTTTTCGCAGCCCAAGTTCGTGCAGGAAAGCGACACGTGATATGCCCGCAAAGCGGGCGGCTTTGCCGGAAGATAACTGGAATTCCTTGTAGAAGATAATGGCCAGCTCCAATTTGATGGATTGTTCCGACAGCCCGATGGATTGCAGGACATCTGGAGGGATAACCAAGGGCCTGTTTTCAGCTATTGTGGTCATGGCTTTTTTTTTTACAAAAGTAACTCAATTGCCGCATATACCCAACCATGTGGATGAATTCCCAATTCGCCGCCATCATCGAGAACATCGAGGCGCAGAAGGCGGTGCTTCGGGCGGCCTTGGCGGAGAGCGAGGCGCTGTTTGGGGGGTTGTTGCAGCGGGTGTTTGGGTGAGGGTGTTTGCCCCTAGCCCCTTTAGCATTGATTAGCCATAACGCTCGTCCCATCGGGACGGCATCTTTGTAGCATTGATAAATTAACCTCGGTCTCCGTACCATCGGAACGGTATCTGCCGGGAAGGTATGCCGTTCCGATGGAACGGTTGGACGTGGTTGGACATTTTTCTACAAAGATGCCGTCCCGCCGGGACGAGCGTTAATCGAGAAAAATCGTCCCATCGGGACGGCATCTTTGTAGCATTGATAAATTAGCCTGGGTCTCCGTTCCATCGGAACGGTATCTGCCGGGAAGAGATGCCGTTCCGATGGAACGGTTGAACGTGGTTGGACATTTTTCTACAAACATCGCCGTCCCGCTGAGGCTTTCGAGACGGGGGTACCGGACGTTTCTACAACCATCTACGCCGCTCTGCGGCTTTTAATCTCCAAAATTATAAAGCGTAAAATGTTTTTGGCATATTTGCCAAGACAACCCATTCTACATGAAAAACTCCAATTTCACCTTCCTCTACGCCCGTTGGCCGGAGATATACGAAGCGGCCATGGAGGCCGAGCAGCAGGTGTTCGCCAAGTCCGTCACCGCAGGCATGTACTGCCGCCAGGCCATGGAGCTTCTGGTCAATTGGGTCTATGAATTTGATGCAGAGTACACCGTGCCCTACCAGAACACCATCGCCGCCAAGCTGCGGGCCGACTGCTTTGTGCAGGACTTGAAACCCTCCATGGTGCGGGAGTTGGAGTACATCCGCAAGGTCGGCAACAACGCCACGCACAGCCGCCGCATCACTTCCAACGAGGCATTGGCGAGCCTGAAATTCCTCTTCCACTTCTGCCAGTACGTCGCCCGCACCTACACAGACGACCCCTGGCCTAGGGATTTTGACGAAACCCACATCCCCAAGGACGACCCCGTGAAGGTGGCCCTTCGGGAAATCGCCCGATTGGAGGAAGCCCAAAAACAGCAACAGGAGCTTATCGCAGCGCAACTGAAACAGTTTGAGGCCAGTACTGCCGAACAGGCCGCCCATGCTGCCATGCAATCGGAACTGGCAGTCATCAAGGACAAGAACAAGCACATCCCCGTGCCAGCAGCGGGCGTTTCGGAGGCCGAGACCCGCCGCCTCTACATTGACGCCGACCTGAAAGCCATGGGCTGGGAACTCGACGATGCCCGCTCTACGGAGTACGAACTGGGCAACCTGCCCCGCCACATCAACCCAACCGGAAAGGGCTACGTGGACTACGTGCTTTGGGGCGACGACGGCCTGCCGCTCGCCATCGTGGAAGCCAAAAGACCTGCAGCGCCGCCGAGGGCAAAGCGCAGGCAGTGGTCTATGCCGACTGCGTTGAGCAACTGCACGGCAGGCGGCCCATCATTTTCTACACCAACGGCTTCGAGACCTGGCTCTGGGACGACCAGTTTTACCCGCCCCGGCAAGTGCATGGTTTTTATGAAAAAGCCGAACTGCAACTGCTGATTGACCGTCGCAGCACCCGAAAGGATTTGCGGAAGTACACGCCCGACCCCGCCATCGCTGGCCGCTACTACCAAAAGGAGGCCATCCAGCGCATCGCAGAGACCTTCGTGGCCGACGACAAACAAGGCATCTCCGGCAAGCGCCGCAAGGCATTGGTCGTGATGGCCACCGGCACGGGCAAGACCCGCATGGCCGTTGCGCTCGTGGACATTTTGATGAAAGCGAACTGGGCCAAGCGGGTGCTTTTCCTTGCCGACCGAAATGCACTGGTGACACAAGCCAAGCGGGCATTTGGCAACCTGCTCACCAACCTCACGGCCATTGACCTGACCAAGGAGCGGGAAGACACGACCACAAGGCTCGTTTTTTCCACCTACCCCACCATCATGAACCGCATTGACGCTGCCCGCAATCCCGACGGGGTGGTGTACGGCGTTGGGCATTTCGACCTCATCATCGTGGACGAGGCGCACCGCTCCATCTATGAAAAATACGAGGACATCTTCCACTATTTCGATGCGCTCATCGTCGGCCTCACTGCCACGCCCAAGGACGAAACGCACCACGACACCTACCAGGCTTTTGAGTGCGAGCAGGGCAATCCGACCTACTATTACGAGCTGAACCAGGCCGTGAGTGATGGTTTTTTGGTGCCACCAAAGAAACTGGAAACTGGCACCAAGTTCCTGCGCCGGGGCATCAAGTACAGCGAGTTGTCGGAGGCCGAACAGCAGGAGTACGAGGCCGCCTTTGCCCGCATGGGCGAGGAGGTGCCGGATGAAATCGGCGCTGCGGCCATCAACCGCTGGCTGTTCAACAAGGACACGGTCATCAAGGTGCTGGATGCGCTCATGTCGCACGGCCACCGGGTGGAGTCTGGTGACAAAATCGGGAAGACCATCATCTTCGCCAACAGCCAAGACCATGCGGAGTTCATCGAAAAAGTGTTCAACGAGCAATACCCAGAGCAGCGGGGGCATTTCGTGCGCACCATTTCCTACAAGGACCAAAAGTTTGCGCAAGACCTGATTGACAAGTTCAAGATAGCCGACCGCTACCCGCAAATCGCCATCTCGGTGGACATGCTCGACACGGGCATTGACGTGCCGGAAATCGTGAACCTGGTGCTGTTCAAGCCTGTCTATTCCAAGTCGAAGTTCTGGCAAATGCTGGGGCGGGGCACCCGGCTACGGGAGGATTTGTTCGGCCCCGGCGAGCACAAGCAGGATTTTTATGTGTTCGACTGCTGCGGCAATTTCGAGTTCTTCGACATGAACCCGATGGGGGTCATGGGCAATGCGTTGAAAAGCATCTCGCACCGGATTTTCGAGCTGCGAATCCTGTTGGCGGAGGCATTGCGGGAGCCGCAATACCAAGATGAATCCTTTCAAGACTACCGCAATTTGCTGCTCGACCTGTCGCACGGGTCGGTGCAGGCGTTGTATGAAAAACGGGATTTGTTCCGGGGGAAAGGGCGGTTGGCCACCATCGAGAAATTCCTCCAACGGGAAAGCTGGGAGGCCCTCAGCATGACCAAGGTGCAGGAGCTTCGGAGCGCATCGGCCCGCTCATCCAGCTCGACGACGAGGACGAGAAGGCCAAACTGTTCGATGCCCTGTTGTTCAAGATGCAGTTGGCGCTCTGCACGGGTGACCCCAGTTTCGAGTCTGGCAAAAACAATATCATCAACCGGGCGAAAAGCCTAGCCACCAAGGCCAACGTGCCGGTGGTGCGACAAAAGCTCGACCTCATCAACCGCATCCAAACGGACGGCTTTTGGAAGGAAATCACGTTACCGGGGCTGGAGCATATTCGCACCGAGCTGCGGGAACTGATGAAGCTGCTCGTGTCCGAGGGCAAAGACCCGGTATTCACCAATTTTGAGGACGAACTGGTGAGCGTCCATGAACCGCTGGACGTGCTGATGCCGTCTGCCCCTGCCAATTATCTGGAGCGGGTAAAAACATTCATCCGCAACAACAGGGAGTACGTGGTCATCCAAAAGCTGCGCAACAACCAGCCCATCACGGCGCAGGAGTTGAGCCAGTTGGAGACCCTGCTTTTCGACGGCAGCGAGCGAGGCACAAAAGCCGATTTCGTGAGGGCCACGGGCAGCAACCAGCCATTGGGGCAGTTCATCCGCAGCATCCTCGGCCTCGACCGCAGCGCTGCGCTCGCTGCATTTTCCACCTTCTGGAAAGGGCAAGCTGAGTGCCGACCAGCAAAGTCCTCAAAATCATCATCAACAATTTCGAGGTGAACGGCGTCCTAGACCCGAAGCAGTTATACGAGGCACCTTACACCGACATCAACACGGAAGGGTTGGATGGGCTTTTCAATGACTCGGACAGCTCGAATATCGTTTCGATAATTAGGGGGGTGAATGGGACGGCGATGGCGGGGTGAGGGGGATATTTGCCAATACCCAATGCATGCAGCAGTGGTTGGCAAATTTGTGGGGGCAATTGATTGCGTTAAAATGCGCTTTGGCTGCAAATGCAGGGGATGAACCACTCCACAGCTTAACCTTTACGCCCAAATTATCCATGCCTTCCGTCTCGTTCTACCGGACACCACCCCACCAATTTCCAACCATCCAAACCTCATCACCCACGAAACTTGCTGGGCGCTGCCCAAACTCCTGGGAGAAAGTCCTTTAAAATATGCAGGGTCAGCAAACCCGACGGCGTAGGCGATTTCGGAGATGTTCAGGTGGGTGGTTTTGGAGCAGGATTTTGCTTGCTGCAAGCGGACGCTGCGGATAAAGGGACAAGGTCTTTCCGGTGAGGGCTTTCAATTTTCGGTTCAATTGCGATTCGCTCATGGCCATTTCACGAGCCAGTTCCTCGTTGCCGAAATTGGCGTCGTCGAGGTGGTCGAGGATAGAACGGGAGGCTTTTTCAAAAAACATAGCTTCCAATGAGGCGGTTGCCTGGGCAGGGGCATTTGTGGCCAGGGCAATGAAGTCCACTGCGGCATATTTTTGCTGCAAACGCTGCCGCAGTTCCACCAGTTTTTCCAACCGGATAAGCAATTCTTCTTTCAGGAAAGGCTTCGACAAATACGCATCTGCGCCCACGCCCAGCCCTTCCAACCTGGGACTCGACATCTGCCTTGGCGGTGAGCAAAATAATGGGGATATGGCAGGTGCGCTCGTCGTTTTCAAAAACTGCGTCACCTCAAATCCGTCTTTTTCCGGGCATCATCACATCGCTGATGATGATGTCGGGAAATGGTTTCCAGCGCCTTGTCTATGCCCGTTTGACCGTCCTCTACCCACAATATCTTATACTGACCTTCCAGGCAGGTGCGGATATAAGTGGCCACATCGGCATTATCTTCGATGAGGAGCAGCAATGGCGCATCGTCGGTTTCCAGTCCGACATTAACCCCTGCGGAAGTCATCATTTCGGCCATTGTACCGGAAGCCGGTACAGCCGTTTCTATCTGTGGCAAATCAAGGCTACGAACCGCCGACTTCTTGACCGGGAGGCGCACGGTGAACTCGGCTCCTTGACCGATTTCGCTTTTTACAGAAATGCTGCCCCCCAACAATTCGACCAATTCTTTCGTCAAAGTCAAGCCGATACCCGTACCCTCGCCTTTACGGGTATGGCATCGTCCGCTTGATAAAAACGGTCGAAGATGTTGGCGATATGCTCCGCAGAAATGCCGATGCCCGTGTTGGAGATTTTGATTTGGAGGAAATGGTTGTTAGTACTGTTAGCAATTGAAGTGCTAACAGTACTCCCTGGTTTTATCACCTCGCTGACATGGAGGATGACCTTGCCCTTTTCTGGTGTGAATTTGACGGCATTGGATAGCAGGTTGGAGATGATTTGCTGCAATTTTTCCCGGTCGTAGTCCATTTCCAGCGACTTCACTTCCGGGTAAAAGGTCAATTGGATATGCTTGGTTGCTGCGTAGGAATGGAAGCTTTCGGAAAGGTATTGCAGGAAAAGCACCACATCGCCCAGCTCCCAGTCCACGCTCATTTTCCCACTGTCCAACTTCGACAGGTCGAGCATCTGGTTGATGAGGCGGAGCAGGTTTTGGCCGTTCCTTTTTATCAAATTTACGGCATTAGTGACCGGGTGACTTGAAGTCACCGGGTCACTTTCCAGTTGTTCCGCCATTCCCAAAATCACCGTCAGCGGGGTGCGGAACTCGTGGGTGATGTTGGTGTACAGCTTCGTTTTGAGCAAATCAATTTCCTGGAGGCGCAGTTTGTCCGCTTTTTCCAGCACCTGCTTGATTTGATATTCCCGGATAATATACAAAATGGTCAGCAACGCCAACCCGTACAATACGAATGCCCACCACCTCAAATAGTATCGACGGAGGACATGAATCGGGATGGCCAATTCCTGCTTTGACCATGCACCCGAATAGCTTTGTCCGGCGATGCGGAGGGTGTAGTTGCCGTAAGGCAAACCGCTAATGCGGAGCAATGGCTCTTGTATGTACTGCCACTCCTTGTCAAAACCTTCGATTTGATATTTGTAGTAACTGACGGGAGATTGAAAGTCCAGCAGTGCAAACTCCAGGCTGAAAAACTTGTCGCCGGGATGCAAGGTGATTTCCTGTTTGGTGAGCAGTTCGTGCGTTAAGTTGGTGAGTTGATTATTGCTGCCAAGAAACTGGTTAAAATTTGTGATTTGCAAAGGGATCTGACCGTCTGTCATATCTGTTCCAAAGTCACGGGGATGAAAGGCCGTCAAGCCGTCAATACCTCCGAAGTACATGGTGCCATCTGCTCCCTTATAGCTGGATATGCGGTTAAATTCATTGTGTGCAATGCCGTCTTTTGCAGAAAAAGCATTGATATAATGAGTGCTTAAATTAAATCGCACCAGCCCATTGTCGGTACTCACCCAGATATTGCCAAAGTCATCCGGGAGGATGTTGTACAAGGTATTGGAGGGCATGCCGTCCTGTATCGTAAACGACTGGAAATTGCCATTAGCCCGATCCCATCGGAGCAACCCTTCCCCGTTGGTTGCCAACCAAAAAATGCCATCTGGGTCTTCATATAAATCTCGCAGGTCGCTAACCGGCATGCGGTGCTTTTCATCCACCACATTTTCCGTCCCGTAGAAATCGGTGATGCAAAGGTCTTTCGAGATGCGGTAACACCCCGAACCACCGACTGCCCAGTAATGCTGGTCTTTGGGGCTGAAAATAATCCGGTAAATAAAATTCGAGAAGGGCATGGCCTGTCGGCATGATTCGACCGGCGTGATGCTATTTTCCCTGATATTCCAAACCAACAACTTCCCGTGGTCATTCCCCAATAAGTAGCGCTCCCCTGGCAAAGGATATTGCGCCCATATAAAACCAATCGTTGACCGATATGCTTTCGGGTCTAAGTTCAAGTCCAGCAAATAATTTCGGGAAACCGCCATGTCCGGTAAATCAATGGAATGGCACCCGCTACCGAAAAAATAGACTTTGTCGTCCCGTTTATCAAAGCAATGAATCCAAATATCATCGGCCACCTTGAGCTTTGAAAAGTATTTCCCTTCCTTTTTATCATAAAAAACCAATCCGAAATGCCCGCCTGTCCAAACGTTGCCAGCAGCATCGGCAAAGATGCCCCGCACCTGGTTGCCCAATGGGTCCCGCATATCGAAAGCCTCCTTGTTGAAAAGTACCTGAAACTGTTTTTGGGAAGGCGTGAACTTATGAATCCCCCGCGGTGTGCAAATCCAATAGTTGCCTTGCCGGTCGCTAAAAAAGGACAGGTTCACTGAAAAGTCTTTGCCTACATCTGGGCCTGTCAATAAGGGAGAAAACTTATAGTCTTTAAAAACAAAAAGCCCGTTGTTCAACGGCAGCAAGATGGCGGGGCCAAATTTGTCGTTCCGGCGGGCGCCAATGGAATCCAGGTTGTTAAAAACGTTGAAGGTGGGCAAATCGCAGGGGCTGTATTCTATTTTTAGCTCCCCGTCGAGGCTATGCTTTTCTATTATCAATTGGGGCACTTTGCTCTTTTTGTCTAAAGAAACAAACTCCAATAAGCTCTTTTCATTGAAATAGGATAGCTTTTTAGATGGCTCCGGGTTGGTCACAATGTGGTTGCCAAAAAAGGAAACCCTTTCGTTGAAGGCGATGCTCTCGCCGTTGGCGTGGGGCGTGTAGTCGGGGTTGCGCAATGTTTTGCCCAAAATTTCACTTGCATCCACCACCAGTTCAAAACCCCTTCCAGTTATGTAACGGTAACCCAAGGCATTCCCGACCAGGAGATAAATGTCACCTTGCTGGTTAAGTAAAATGCTTGTAATCTCGTTCGGGTCAAATGGCAGGTCTGGAAATTTTCCTCCAGGGCGTCAGTTCCCACTGACGGGGTTGTAAATATCGGTCTTCCCGTCCGTATCGAAAGTCCCTTCTGCTATGCCGTAGGAGATCCAAAGGTTGCCCGCTTGGTCTTCAGCCAGATTGACGATTCGGTTGCGTTGCAGGCCATCCCGTTTGGTCAGCAAAGTGAAACGTTTTCCGTCGAAACGGTTCAGCCCGTTGCGGGTTCCGAACCACAAAAAACCACGCTGGTCCTGCAGCCCACAGAGTACCTCCCTGCTGGCCAGACCGTCTTCCACGCTGAGGAATTGGTGATTGTATTGCAAGTCCTGTGCTTGCATCAACAGCGGCAAAACAGCATAAAAAATGAAAACAAATATGGCACGAGAACAACGCATTCAGACAAATTAGGAAGGAAGAATGGGTATGAGGCAAAGAGGAACAGTACACTTGATTGACTCCCTTGGCAAATTTATGATTTTTAGCCTGACTGATAGCTTATATCAAAAACCTCACCACCCCAGTATCACCTGCGCCAGCAGAATCTTCGCCACCATCGCCGTGGGAAAGACCGTGGCATAGCCGATGTTGGCAGCGCCCGTGTCGTCTTTTTCATTGGCGAAGGCGAGGCAGGCAGGCTGCGTGTGCAGTGCCGACATCACGCCCATGAGCAGGTTGTACGGCATTTTGAATACCAACCGAAAGACCAGGCATGCCCAGCAACGCGGTCGCCAACGTGACGATGGCACCCAACACAATCAATTGAAAACCAGCCGATTGGAAGGTGGAGTAAAACGAGTAGCCCGACTTGAGGCCAATGCCCGCCAGGAAGAACACGGCACCCAATTGCCGAAGCGTAAGGTTTGCATTCAGCGACATGCCCCAAACGATGCGCCCGCTCCTGCCCAGTTTCCCGAGGAACAACGCTACGATGAGCGGCCCAGCCGCAAAGCCCAACTTGAACGTGGAACCGCCCGGCAGCGGGATGGGCAACATGCCCAGGAGCAGTCCCAACGCCATGCCGATGGAGATGCTGATATAGTCCACCTCCGAGAGCCGTTGGTAGCTGTCGCCGAGGTACTTGCTGATTTCTTTCATCTTGGTTTTCGGGGCAATGATGCGCACCCGGTCGCCCGCTTCCAACACCATGTCGCCATGGGTGGGCAAGTCCACGTCGCCCCGCCGGATGCGGGTGATGATGGCCTGGAAGTGGTGGTAGAGGTCAAGTTGCTGGATGCTTTTGCCAACGACCGCTTTGTTGGAAACGAAAATGCGGCGTACGTCAACGGTGCTTGCGTCCAGCGAGAGGTCCCTGCCGGACGGGATGCCAAAATGGGCCTGAAATTTCTTAAGCTCGGCGGGGTGACCGACGAGGGTGAGGATGTCGCCTTTTAGGATGATGGTTTCTGGCCCAGGAACTTCTATTTCCGTTCCACCCCTTGAGAGTCGCCGGGAGACGACGATATTGTGCAACTCGCCGGACTTGCCGATTTCCACCAGGCTCTTTCCCGCCAGCCGGGAATTGGTGACGATAACATTGACGTTTTCCAGTTCCTCGGTGCTGATGCCGGTGAGTTCAGCCGTGGTTGCTGCCTCTTTTTTAAAGTCAATGCGCCAAAACTTGATGCCCATTTGGAACAAAAAAATGACGCCGATCACGCCAATCGGGTAGGCGAGGAGTACCCCGACTGGCTCGGCCAGCAAGTTCCTCGCTGCCTCCGATGTAGTGTCGGTAATGGAGTTCTTGAGGATGTCCACCACGGAAGCCAATGCAGGTGTGTTGGTCAGCGAGCCGCAAAAAAGCCCCGCCGTGAGCGTGCTTATCATGCCCATCAACTTGCCCAACAAAATGGTCAATGCAGCGGAAACAACCAAAATTCCAAGACCAACAGGTTGTCACGCAGCCCAGATTTTTGAAAGAGGCGAAAAGCTTGGCCCCGACCGAAGGCCGATGGTGTAAACAAACAACACCAGCCCAAGGATGTAAATAATGTCCGGCAAGGCCATGTCCGGGTGCATGGCCCCGAAGGCCAGCCCAACGAAAAGCACGGCAGCTACGCCAAAACTGAACCCCCTAAACCTTATCCGGCCAATGAAATAGCCGATGGCAATGACGAGGAAAAGCAGCAGCGGCTTGTTTTCGAGGAGGAGTTGAACGATGGCGTCGTAGAGATTCATGGTGCAAAACTACCTTATAAATTTCAACACGGAGGCACGGAGCCACAGAGGGACACGAACCCAAGCTCCTCGTGTCCCTCTGTGGCTCCGACCCTCCGTGTTGAAAAAAAACTAAAACTCCGCAGCTTCACGCTCCGAAACGACACCTCGTTCCCGTGGTCTTGCAGCAGGATATGACCCTGTAGCCAATTGCCGAAATTCGGCCAATCCTTGTATTTCGAGTAGGCCACGAGGGCGTTGAACATCGGCGTATTGCGCTCATATTCAAGGGTTTGGAAGCCATTCAGCCAATGCTCCACATGGTTGCCCCGCACCACGATGCGCAGTTGGTTCCACTCACCGATGCCCCGAAACTCTTTGTTCCGGCTCGGCACGGAGAGGTTAGCTGCCGGGATGAGGTCGTAAGCAAGCCAAGCGTGCGGTTGCCCTTCACGCCAAGCAGGGCATCAGGGTGCTTGGCGTCGTCGAGGATTTGGAACTCGCAGCCGATGGCCGAGCCTGCGCCTTGGTTCAGGTCAGGCTGAACGAAGTATTTGACGCCGCTGTTGGCTCCTTCCGTGATTTTGAATTCGAGCTTTAGTTCAAAATCGCTGGACTGCTCCTTCGTCACGATGTCGCCGCCGCCAGTGCTTTCACCGCCCGTGCTGGGCTGCACGGTGAGCACTCCGTCCTTCATCGCCCAGCCAGTGGCAGGGAAGTTAGTGGAGCGGGCGGAGCGCCAGCCTTTCGAGGTCTTGCCATCCCAGAGCAAGCGCCAACCGTGGCGCAACTCATTGTCCGTCAGCGTGTTGGCAAGGTAGTTTTCTTCAGGGCAGGTTGGTTCCACGGCCCAGCGGTCGGCTTCAAGTGCTTCGGTTTTGAGGCGGATATTGCGCCAGCGGATTTCACGCCCCGCCAGCTCCGGTCCGCCGATGCTGTGAACTTGCAGGGCGATGAAACCCGTTGCCGTCAGGTCGTCCACGACGTTGGCGGTCTGTACGCCGTTCACCCAGATGCGCAGCTCGTGGCCGACGGCTTCGATGTGGTAGCTGTTCCATTCGCCGGTCTTAAAGCCAAGCGACCCGGCTCGTTCTCGGCGAGGGCGGCGAGCCAGCCCCGGCGGCCCTCGTCGTAGATGCCGCCGGAATAGGCACGGGGGCTTGGGTCAATCTCGGCCTGATAGCCGTGTGCCCGGCCTTTCTGGTAATCGGGCAGGCTGTTGCTGCGGAACTGGATGCCAGAGTTCAGCGAGGGATCCACTTTCACCTCCAGTTCGAGGATGAAGTCGGCGTAGCTTTTTTCGGTGCAGAGGAAGGTGTTGGGGGTGTTAGCCTTGGTCGTCCCGACGATTTCGGCGTTCTCGACCCGGTAGGTGGCTTGGCCGTTTTGACCGTCCAGCCGCTGAGGTCTTTGCCGTTGAAGAGCGGCTGCCAGCCGGGCTGGGCAGTGGCGATTTGCGAAGCGAGGAAAAGAAGAACTAAGGGAAAATGTTTCATGATTTTCGTTTTGCCAAAGGTAAAATTCCACCTAGGGGTTTGGGGCAGTGAACGACAAAAACCCCCGACCAACCCACGGTTCAGTCTCAAATGTTGGTGTTTAAAAAACCGTAATAGTTTATCAAACTGGTGTAAAGGAAAATTCTGCCTATTCTTGCAAGCAATAATATTGAAAACATGAAAAACTCAATGCATTGACTTGCCTCCTCCTCCCCTCGTTTGCCATCGTTCCCCTTTTTTGCGCAGCAAAAAACCTACTGCAACCCCACGAACATTGACTACGGCTACACGCCCTACGAGAGCTTTGCCGCTTGGGGCAAGCACCGGGCCACCGCCGATCCCGTCATCGTCAACTACAAGGGCGACTTCTACCTGTTCAGCACCAACCAGGGCGGCTACTGGCACAGCCCCGATATGCTAAACTGGAACTTCCACAAACGCCCTTTCCTTCGCCCTTGGAACAGCGAGACCAAGGACGACCTCTGTGCCCCGGCGTCGGCATCATCGGCGACACGATGGTGGTGTTCGGCAGCACCTACACCTCCGACTTCACGCTTTGGGGCAGCACCGACCCCAAGGGAAACGAGTGGTTCGTGCTGGTGGACAGCTTCGAAATCGGCGGCTGGGATCCGGCTTTTTTCACCGACGACGACGGGCGGCTTTATATGTACAACGGCAGCAGCAACCGCTACCCCATGTACGGCATCGAACTGGACCGCAAGACGTTTCAGCCCAAAGGCGCCGCACGCCCATGTACCTCCTTGAAGATTGGCGCTATGGCTGGCAGCGCTTCGGCGAGCACATGGACAACACCTTTCTCGACCCATTTGCCGAAGGCGCCTGGATGACGAAGCACAACGGCAAATACTATTTCCAATATGGCGCACCCGGCACGGAGTTCAGCGGCTACTCCGACGGCGTGGTGGTGGGTACGTCACCGCTCTTCCAGTTCCAGCCCGCCGTGCCGGCAGAGCGACCCACTGAGCAGCAAGATGGGCGGCTTCAACCGGGGCGCTGGCCACGGTGCCACCTTTCCCGACAACAGCGGGCGCTATTGGCACACGTCCACGACGGTCGTTTGCGTGAAAAACACTTGGGAGCGGCGCATCGGCATCTGGCCCACTGGGTTTGACAAAGACGACGTGATGTGGTGCAACACCGACTTCGGCGACTACCCGATGTACTTGCCCAGCGCCCGCACCGACGGCCAACTCCGCCCTGATTGGTGGCTTCTGAATTATAAAAAGCCTGTGACCGTCAGCAGCACGCTCGGCAGCTACCACGCCAACAACGCCGTGGACGAAAACATCAAAACCTACTGGAGTGCCCGCACCGCCGACAAGGGCGAGTGGATACAGACCGACCTTGGCCAACTCTCCACCGTCCATGCCATCCAAATCAACTACGCCGACCAGGACGCCGAATTCGTGGGAAAGCAAACGGGCATTTACCACCAGTACGAACTCTACGCCAGCACTGACGGTAAAAATGGACGCTGCTGGTGGACAAAAGTCAAAACAAAACCGACGTGCCGCACGACTACATCGAACTCCCGAAACCTATCGAAACCCGTTACCTCAAGCTCGTGAACGTCCACATGCCCACCGGCAAGTTCGCCATCAGCGGGCTGCGCATCTTCGGCAACGGCGGCGGCCCTAAGCCCCAGCCCGTAAAGACCTCATCGTGCTGCGCACCGAAAAGGACAAACGAAGCGCCTACATCAAATGGAGCCCCGTGGACAATGCCTTCGCCTACAACCTCTACTACGGCACTGCTCCGGACAAACTTTACAACAGCATCCTGATTCACGACTTCAACGAATACTGGTTCAAGGCGATGGATAGGCAGAAGACCTACTATTTCGCCATCGAGTCGGTGAACGAGAACGGGGTGTCGGGGTTGGGTGAGGTGAAGCGGGTGGAGTGACGCAAATTAATATTTAACATTAAAATTGATAAATACTTTGGAATATGGAAAAAGTAATGATGGACGAGCAACTTCTAGAGTCCATAAGGATAACAATGAATCGCATTCGCCAAGACAGGGAGAAGTTTCGTGAAATTATTGTCCAAGAAATTGAAGAGTTAATTTATCGCATTAACAACTATGACAAAATTTATGTCTTGGGAGGTCTTGGCGTAAAACTAATCAAATCAACTCGTAATTTTTTTCAACCAATTCCTTGAAAACTATGATGGAGAGCCATACGACGGAATAGAAGAAGAAAAGTGTGTTGAGGATGATAAGATTGAAGTGATGTTGGAGTACATAATGAATTTGGCAACAGCATACCTAATGAAAACAATCAAATTCCTACACATGAGGTAATTGATGATATTTATGACCGATTAGTTTCGATAAAGTCGAAATTGAATGTTTTTGAAATATCTGCTGAAATTCCAGATGAAGGTAATGAGTACGACCGCAGACTCAGATTATACATCCTTCTTGAAAGCATCAATGTCCGGGGAATGGATACCAAGAACATGAGAAGATAGTTTTTCAAGAGATGTTTGCCCCTTCGATGGATTTTTGGAGCAATTTTACCAATTTAACTCATCAGACATTTCGGAAATAATTGAGAGATTAAATCTATTGGTTCTCTCCAAAATTGGAAATCCATTTGGTGCTACTCTTAGCTACCAACGGTTTGAAGATTGGTCTGAAAAAATTGGGTTGGAAGGTATGACTGAAAAAATACACAAAACTGGAAAGCATTTTATTCAATTATTCACTGAAGAAAATCCTGATTTATTCTCTGATGAAGCGCCTGATAAAATTACAGGATATTCATTTGACGACATTGAAAGCTTTGAAAAGCTATTCTGGGTAATACCTCAAACTGAAAAAGAAAAAAAAATCTTTGAATTATTAGCTCAAAAATTTGGGGACAACCAACAGTTTGTGGCTAACAAAAAATTTAAAGGTTTTTCTTTGGGAGACTCAAACCTTAGCACTAAGCCTTTGATAAAGGTAAATGAAAAATACTACTGTTTCTCAACACACTTACCTTCACGAAATAAATTCCTTTTATTTGCTGATTTTCTAAAAAATGCAGACAATACTTATTTTGAAAACAATTTTTTAGGGAATACTAATATTTATTCAAGAGATAACTTTACAGAACAGAAAGCTAAACTATTGTTTGAGAAGATGCTTCCCACAGTTCAATTTTTTAGTTCTCTTAAGTATTGTGTGAAGGATGAGACTGGGAATACCAAAGATGCTGAACTTGATATTCTTGGGGTAGGTAAAAACGCTATTTACATCATAGAAGTAAAAGCTGGAGAACTACACAGAAAGCATAGGAGAGGGGCATTGAAAGGGCTAAAAGAAAAATAGATGAAGTAATTAACTATGGTGCATTTCAGTGCCACAGAGCGGAATCACACATTCTTGAGTTCGGCATTTTTGAATACGTTGATAATGGGCATAAGAAATCTGTTAAAATTGAAAACCCATCCGCAAAGTATATTTTCAAGATTACTGTTACCTATGAGGCGTTTTCGTCTATTTCAACCAATCTGAAAAATTTAGTTAGTCTCGGAATACTAAAACCCGAGTTCAAATGTACATGGATTGTTTCCCTGTTTGATTTGATGGCTTTCTCAGATTTGATTGATAAAGAAGAAGATTTTCAAGACTACTTGTCTTTTCGTTTTAAATTATATGATAAGGAAGGAATCATTTTCTTGGATGAGATTGATGTGCTTGGATATTTTTTTCAGCGAAGGTTCTACAATACCTGAAATTGAGCAGAATCAATTTTACTTGATGAATGATTTTTCGAATGAGATTGATGAATATTTTGAGAATTTTGGTTTTCCAGAGATTGATAAGCCTAAAAGAAAATGAAGACGGTTTCGCAAGCATTCTGAATTAACTTAGCTGCCGAAAACAAGTGTCGGCGTGACTTTGAGTCACGCCGACACTCCTTCCCAGAAGGTGGAGGTGGAGTGAGAAGTTACGCTGCGTTAAACATTTCCCAGCTTTTCATCATTCTCTTAAATGAGCACTGGTTTTCCGAAATGGAGGTTGGACCAGTGAGGAAATGTTTGATTGACAATAAATAACCAGTAAACCGAACATGCCAAACAGACGAACAAATTCTTTTTTGCAAAAATACTGGCCATGGTTTACGGCAGGTGGATTCATTGGCCTGCTGCTCTTGAGCTATTATTTTGTGCCCACCTTTCAGGATTTCCTCCAGAGACTTGGGCAGTGCTCATGAGCAAAGACGAAGAAAAATCGGCCACTACTTCAAGGGGTTCGGCCTCTGGGGCCTTTGTTGATTGTCGTGCTCATCTCCATCCAGATGTTCCTCATCATATTCCCAAACGTGCTGCTGGTCGTCGTTTCCTCGCTGGCGTACGGCCCGGTGGGAGCACCATCATTTCCCTTATTGGCAACATAGCGGCTTCTAGCGTGGGCTACGGGATAGGCAATACATTTAGCTCGAAGGTCCGTAAAGCATTCAACGAGCAAAAACTAAAGAAAATGCAACGGCTGCTGGACCGGTATGGCTTCGGGGCGGTGGCAATTTTCCACCTCTGCCCTTTATTTCCAATGATGCCATCAGCATCGCAACCGGTCTCTCCAAAATGAATTTCATGAAATTATGCTTGTGACCCTGACGGGGCTATCCCTTTTACCATTGTGATCGCATGGTTCGGCAGGGAAACCGGAACCATGATATCCGGCCTATACTGGGTTGGGGGCTTTGGACTTGCCATTTACTTTCTTTACGTGTGGTTGGACCATCGGAAAAGACCGCCCGAGGAGGAGAAA